>CAWHJD010000023.1:0-135442 GCA_963829585.1 Ilumatobacteraceae bacterium
CGATCTCGTGAACTTGTTGCGCACATGGTCCGCACCTAGTTCACGAGATCGTGCGGCGGCTGACTCCGCGACGCGGGAATCAGGTGACGGCTGACCTACGCACTGGTCGGGGTGTTGCCGGGCGGACTCGCGGATGATGGTCTCGATCACCCAGGCCACCACCGGGCCCGACTCGGTGCCGGGTACGCCGAACTCCTCGCGCATCCGCAGCCATGCCTGGGTCGACACCAGACAGCGGATCACCGCCGCGATCCGAAGCTGATCGCGCTTGTCGAGTTCGGGAAGTCCATTCGCCAACAACTCACGCATCTCGCGTGTGTTGGCCTGGGTATCGGCTGCGAAGCGGCGCGGATCAGCGTTGAACACCGCCTCGGCGCGGGCGGTCACGTAATGCTCGTCGAGCAACTCCATCAGGCGACGGCTGGTCGGAGCGAGGTCGTCGAGACCCCCTGCCCCGAACGATGGTCTGGCTCCGTCGAGGAGGGGCAACCGTTGTGACAACCCGTCGAGCAGCGCGTTGCGATCGGGAAAGTGGCGGTACACCGTGCGCTCCGACACACCGGCTGCTGCCGCGATGTCACGCGTCGTCATCTCGTCGGCGCGTCGATCGCCGAGCAGCGTGGTCACGGCGTCGAGGATCAACTCGCGCGTCTGGGCGACCTGGCGATCGCGCAGCGTCGAGGTGTAGGGCTTGCCCGCGGATCGTTTCGGTGACTGGCTCATCGGTCCCTCCACCGGCATTCTGGCAGAGATGCCGTCATGATGTCCACATAATGTCTTGACGGCAGTTAACTGACATGGTTGAGTCGGTGGCGAGCCGAAGGGGGCACCATGACCGACAGCACCACCCACACCGCGCCACCCGCCGTGACGTTCGAGCCGCCGGCGCCGGGCCAATGGGAACTGGAGACGACCCACCACGGGCTCCGTCCCCTCTCCCCCTTCCTGCGCGACGCCTACCGACAGGCATTCGAAGCCGGGATCGTCGAGCCGATGCAGCGCTACGGCCTCCCGCTCGCCACCGTCCAGGCCGAGTTCGTCCACGGCTGCCTGTACATGCGCCCGCTGGCCGTCGGTGAGAAGCCCGGGTCCACGCCCAAGGCACCGCCGCCGGCGTTCGTCATGAAGCTGATGGTCCGCTTGCACCCCGAGCTGCGCCGACGCGCCAAGACTGCCGAGGAGGCGTTCGCGCAACGGCGTTGGCGTCAGGAGGTCGACCAGTGGTTCGACCACGACCGGTCCGAGCAGCTGGCGAAGACCCGTGCGGTGCAGGCCGTCGAGCCCGGCGCCCTCGACGACGTCGGGCTCACGGCACACATCGCGAGTGCGCTGTCGCACTTCGAACAGTCGGCACGCAGGAACCTGGCGACGCACGGCGGCGATCTGGTGCCTACCGGCGATCTGCTGGCCCACTGCGAGAAGTGGGGCATCAGCGCCAATGAGGCGGCCGGCCTGCTCACCGGCAGCTCACCCGCAACGGTCGAGACGGCCGTGATGCTGGGTCCGGTGGCCGGCGCCATCCGGCACAGCGGGGTGTCGATGGCGTCGCTGGAATCGGTCGACGACGTGCGCGGACTCGGGCCCGACGTCCGAGCCGCCGTCGACGCCTGGCTCGAGCTGCACATGTGGCGCACGGTCACCAGCGACGACGTCGACCGGCCGACGCTGGCCGAGGTTCCCGCGCTGCAGCTCGCGGCCCTGCTCGGTGCCACCGAGCATCTCGACGTCGCCGAGCCGGATGACGCTGCCGTGCGCGCCCGCGTTCCTGCCGAGCATCGAGCGCTCTTCGACGAGCTGCTGGTCGAAGCCCGCTACGGACATCGCCAACGCGAAGACATCCGCGGCCTGTGCTGGAACTGGCCGTGTGGCCTGGTGCGCCGCGCCCTCCTGGAGGCGGGACGACGCTTGAACGCAGCCGGAGGCGTGCACGAGGTCGAGCACGTCGTCGAGCTGTTCCCCGACGAACTCGACCGTCTGCTGCGCGGTGGTGTGCAGGCAGGCGCCGGCGGTCCGTCGGCCGACGAACTCGCCGAGCGTGCCGCCGAGCGCGACCGCATCGAGGCCACACCGCCGCCCCGCGTGCTCGGTGCGCCGGAGGATCCTCCCTCCCTCGACGCGTTCCCGACGGCGATGGCCCGCGCCACCGCGGCGATGATGACGAACCTCGTCGCCGACGCCACGCCACCGCCCTCGGACGACCAACCGGGCACCGTGAGTGGGATCGGCATCGGCACCGCCCCCTACCGAGGGCGGGCGTGCGTGGTGCGCGACCTCATGCTCGCCTTCGATCAGCTCGAGCCGGGCGACGTGTTGGTCGCGCCGTTCACCGGACCGTCGACGAACTCGTTGCTGCCCGCGATCGGCGCCCTCGTGGTGGAAGAAGGCGGAGCGTTCTGCCACGCCGCCATCGTGTCGCGCGAGTTCGGCATCGCCGCGGTGATCGGCGCCCACGGAGCCACCACCCGCATCCCTCACGGCGCCCAGGTCGAGGTCGATCCCGAGCACGGCACGGTCCGATTGCTGTGATCTCCCGGTGGGCGACGTATCGCGCCGGCCGGGCCGCGTCTCAGTTCGGTGGTGGTTCGCGGAGCGCGGCGAGTCGCTGGCGATAGTCCTCGATCTCGATCTCGCCACGGGCAAGGCGCTCGGCGAGTATGTCCTGGGCCGAACGGCCCTGTACTGACTGATCGACGTTCGGTGGTGTCATCGCAGGCGCCTGGCGGTTGTGCCGCAGCACGGCGATGCCGATCCAGATCAGGCCACCCCAGAAGGCGATCATCATGATCACCATCAGGAACCACCACCACCCGGCGCCGTCACCCATTCCGTTGTGCCAGTTGCCGTCATGCATGTCGGACCTCCGTCTCGAATCGCTGTCCCCAACGATATGACCGGAACGTCAGCTCTCGAGCAGGGCCTGCATCTCGGCGATCTCGGCCTGCTGGGCGGTGATGATCTGGTCGGCGAGGAGCAGCACATCGGCGTTGGATCCGTCGGCCTTGACGGTCTCGGATTGGCTGATGGCTCCTTCGTGGTGGGCGATCATCATCTCCAACCACATCTGGTCGAACTCGGCGCCGGTCATCGCGGCCAGCTCGTCCATCTGGTCGGCCGTCATCATGCCCTCCATCGAGGACATGTCGTGGCCGTCGGAGGTGTCCATGGTGACGGACTCGCCGGCGGCGGTCAGCCAACCGGTCATGAGTTCCACTTCGGGATCTTGCGCCGCCTGGATTCGGGTGGCGAGGTCGACCACTTCCGCGCTTGCGCCGGCGTTGGGGTCGAGCGCGATCTCAGCCATCTCGATGGCCTGTTCGTGATGGGCGATCATCCCCTGGGCGAACTCGATGTCCGCTGCGTTCAGCGTCACCTCGCCCGTCGTCGATGACCCGTCGGTCACGGCGACCGAGTCGGTCGTGATGGTGTCGGCCGTGGTGGTGTCGTCGGATCCACAGGCGGTGAGTGTCGCGGTCAACGCGACGGCGATCACGGGTGCAGCGAGGCGGCGCAGCTTCATCGGGGGCCTTTCGTCGAGGAGTACGGGTCGAGAAGTACTACAGAATGTAGAATATCTCGGTGGGAGACGAAGTGGGCGCAGCTGACGCGGACTCGCTGGTCGATGGCGGCGAGACGACCATCGCCGCGGTGACGGCGATGATGGCCAGCCCGATCGCGAATTCGGCCACGACGGCACGACGGAGCGGCCCGAGGTGTTGCCCGACTGTGGCTGGATCGTCGAGCCGGGTGTCGACCCGGCGACGGTTCATGTTGGCGACGGCGAGCATCGCCGCGAGCAGGACGAGCTTGACCGCCAGGTAACGACCGTGGTCGGCGTCGAGGAGATCCGTCGGGTTGCCGACGAGCCTGGCGGCCTGGATCAGCCCGGTGACCACCAGGACCACCACGCTGACGGCAGCGACCCGAGAGAAGCGACGCACCGCAACGACGAGTACCGCCGGTGCGGTCGTCGGGATCACGATCCAGCCGACGATGGCGAGCCCGGCGATCCATGCGGCGGCGGCGGCGTGATGCGCGACATCGGTGATCACACCCATTTCCGGCCAGCGCATCGAGCTCGAGTGGCCGGCGAACGCCCAGGTTGCCAGCAGGCCGAGACTCGGCAGCGACACGACCGTCCAGTACACGTCGGGGTGGTCGATTCGATGTTGGAACAGCACCAGCCACATCGCGATCGCGATCACCATGCGGATCGCGAGGGCCATCCCGGCATCGGTCGACATCGCGGCATCGATCGAGCCGAACGACGCCCACACGGCGTCGCCACTGATGTCGGAGGCGATGACCAGCAACTGCAGGAATCCCAGTGCAGCCGTTGCCAGGAGCGAGCCGCTGAGGATTCGGCGCAGCAGCGGGTGGGTGCCGGCGCCTGCCCACACGTAGGCGCTCGTCAACAAGATGCCGACCACGGCCATGATCGCCAGGTACGAGCCGTACCGGAGCAGCCACCGGACGAACGACGGAGTCGAGGACGCCTCGTCGTCGTCGACAGCGGTCGCCTCGGAAGGTTGCGCGGTCGGGGACGACGGTGCGGCGTCGGCACCCGCTGGTGTCGTCGTTGCCACCTCGGGCGCGGCGTTCACAGCGGGTTGTGTGATCGCGACGTCGACACGACCCGTGACGGGATGTCCGTCGGGGCCGACGAGGCGCCACCGGATCGACACATCACCTGGCTGCAGTGCCGGCAGCGGAGTGACGACCTCGGTGTCGCCGGCAGCTCCGTGCACGGAACCGGCGAGTTCGCTACGTGCACCCGATGCGTCGATGAGGGTGACCGTCAGCGTGTCGAGCGGCACCGACTTGTCGAACACCCACACGATCTCGGTCGGTGCCACCGACAACGTGGCACCGTCAGCGGGATCGCTCGACACCAGCGAGTTGTGTGCCAGCACCGGTGCCGACGACACGCCGAACATGGCCACGAGCGCGCCGCACACGATCATGGTGAACAGCAGAAGGCGGCAGGTCGTCGATCGGGGCATGGGCTGACCGGAGCGGCAGCGCCCGGGCGACAGAGCAACTACACGATGTAGGAATATACTGGCGTTCGCTCGGGTCCGGGCACCACCCCCTGGAGGATTCGCATGACACGACGCCCCGACGGCGCCCTCGAGACCGACGTGCTGAGAATCCTGTGGGCAGCCGACAGGCCGTTGCTCCCCGGTGAGATCAACGAACGGCTCGACGGCGGGTACGCGTACACCAGCGTCGCCACGATCCTCACTCGCCTCCAGGCCAAGGGGCTCGTGGTGCGCAGCCCGGCCGGACGCGCGTACGTCTACGAGGCGGCCGTCGACGAAGCCGGTCTCGCAGTGCGTCGCATCACCGAGCTCTTGGACTCGTCGTCGGACAGGGCGAAGGTGCTGAGCCGATTCATCGACGAGCTGTCCCCACGCGAGGCCAGAGCCATCCGGGCGACTCTCGACAGGGCGACGAACAAGGCGGAACACGGATGACGGGGTCTATCGCCTTTCCGTTGCTGGTCACGCTGGTCATCGCGGCGCTCACCACCTCGGCGCATCACCGGCTCCCGCCCCGCCTCGCCACCCGGTTCGTCACGATCGCCCTTGTGCTCGCGGCGATCGCCGTCATCCCCACCGCACTCGTGGTCGCCGTCGCGTTCCTCGCGCATGCCCCGGTCATCGGGTTCGGCTTCGAATGGTGCGCCCAGGCGATCGGACTGCACGGCTCAGTGCCCGCCTGGATCGGTGTGCCGACCGTCGCGCTGATCGTCCTCGGCGCCGTGCGCACCGCCCGACTGCTCCGCCAGCACCGCCAGCTGCGGCTCCACGACGCCCACCCGATCCACATCGCCCACAGTCACCGGGCCTACGCCGTGACGCTGCCCGGCCGGGCCGGCCAGATCGTGATCTCCACCGCACTGGTCGACCTGCTCGACGACGCCGAGGGACGCGTCGTCGTCGCCCACGAACGAGCCCACGCCCGCTACCGCCACGACCGCTACCTCCTCACCGCTGAACTCGCGGCAGCCGCCGTTCCTCCGCTGCGAACACTCGCCAAGCGCGTCACGTACTCGATCGAGCGATGGGCCGATGAGGCAGCCGCAGCCGTGTGCGGCGATCGTGAACTGGTCGCCATGACCCTCGGCAAGGTCGCCCTGCACGCCAGTCCGCCCACCGTCGCCGGGTTCTCCGGACTCGGCGTCGCCGCCCGCATGGGTGCTCTGCTCCAGCCGCCCGTGCCGACACCGCACAGGGGTCACTTGGTCGGATTGTGGTCGAGCCTGGCAGCGACCGCCGGGTTCAGCCTCTACCAACTGCACCACCTCGAACGCCTCCTCACAGCGCTCTGCCCACACTGACTCGAACTCGGCCGCAGTGAGCCGCGAGTGACCGCGCGCCGTGCCTCGACGGCATCCGTCACGAGCCGGATCGGGCCACCGTCGGCGTCGCGCTGCTCGGTCCGGCCCGAGTTCGGCCCCGTCGGCGTGATGCGAGGCGATGTGAGCGACCCTCCAATCCCTCGTCACCTTCTGAGAGCGGCCACCCACACCGCGCCCTCGCCGACCGCCAGTGCGGTCGGCGACGAGCCACCCGCTACGACGACGCTCCAGTCGCCCGAGCCGGGGTCGAGACGCACCACCATGTCGTCGGCACTGCTCGACACCCAGACGGCGCCGAGTCCGACCGCCACGTCGTCCGGCGTGCACGGCACGTCGAACGACGAGATCACTTCGCCGGATTCGGCATCGAGACGCGTCACGCTGCCATCCAACATGCCGGTGACCCACACCTCGCCGTCGTCGACCGTCAGACCACCGGGTCCCTCGCCGACGTCCCCGACGACGGTCACGGCACCGGTGGCCGGATCGACGAGTCTCAGTACATCGGTCACGGCATCGGCGGTCCACACTCGACCTCCCGCCACGGCGATGTCGGTCGGCGTCCCGCCGACGTCGAAGGTTGCGGTCACCTCGAGCGTCACCGGATCGATCCGCGACACAGTGCCGGCGGTGTCGTCGGTGACCCACACTGCACCGTCGCCGACCGCCACCTCTGCCGGGGTGCCACCGGCCTCGACCGTGCCGGTCACGGTGACTGCTGCAGGGTCAATCCTCGACACCAGAGCGAAGGATGTCTCGCGGTCACCGGCCGTGGTGACCCACACCGCGTCATCACCGATCGCCAGGTCCACCGGGCCTGGGCCCACGGTGATCGTCGAGGTGATCTCGGCTGTCGCAGGGTCGACCACCATGACGGTGCCGTCACCGTTGACGACCCAGACCATGCCGTGCCCAACCGCCACCGCCATCGGGGACGGTCCGACCTCGATCGTTGCGTCCACGTCCTCGACCACCGGATCGATCCGCCACAGCACATCCCGCTCGTCGCCATCACCGCTGCACCCGACGAGCCCGATCCCAGCGATCAGAGCAGTCAGAGCCTTCAGAGCCGTCCGTGCTCGACGCCCACCTCGGACTTCCACCCGAGTCTGCATGATCATCCCTTCCGATCTCAGTGCGCGATCGACCGACGGCCGGCCTCAGACGCCGGGGGCGTAGTCAGGCGTCACCTGCGTCATCGCTCGCAGGATGCCGGCGAACGGTGCGACCTGCATCGCCTCTTCCATCCGAGCGATGGTGTGTCGACGGTTCGAGCGCTCGGGCGCCACTCGGTCGACGAGCGCACACAGCAACCCGTACGCCAACAGTACGGAGTCACGCGGATCGAGTGGCCCGTCGCCCGCGGCTGTCGCCTGCACCCGCGACAGGACCTCGGCGTGGAGGACTTTGTCGGCGACCGGGTGCCGGGCCGGTAACACCCCATGGTGCTCCTCCACGATCGTTCCGGCCGCCACCAGGCGGTCGATCAACCGGGCCCAGACTCCGCCGAGATGCTTGTCGAGGGATCCCAGCACACGCATGGGCTTCCTGCCCTGATCCAACCGCTCGGTGATGGCGCCGAGCGCCTCGGCGAGCAGTGGATCCGCCGGGGGTTCGCCAGGCACCACATCGAGCTGCTTGCCGTCGTAGGACAAGCGGCCGCCGATCGCGAGCTCCGCCGCCAGGGCGAGCGCGACGGCACGGTGCAACTCGCTTCGCGTCGCCAGGTGAACCGTGCCTTTCGCAGGGTCGAGAGCGAGCAGCAACAGCTCTTCCGCTATCAACACGACCCCAACGTACCCGCTCGACGATGGCCGATTCACGCCGACATGGGAAGACCCGGGCGCGGGCAGCCGGCGCCCGCGTGCATCGCGCGGTGGGAGCCACACGAGAGCAAGGAGAGAGCACATGAGAACTCACACCCTCGGTGCAATGGCTGTTGTCGCCCTCCTCGTCACGGGGAGCGCTGCGATGGGCTGCTCATCGGAGGGCGACGACGCTGCGGAGACAACGATCGGCCGAGCCCTGACCGAGAAGTTCCTCCAGGAAGGTGGGATCACGAGTGAGGAGGAAGCCCGGTGCGTCGCCGGCGGCATCGTCGACGGTGTCGGCGCGGTTCGGATCGAAGAACTCGGCTTCACGCCCGACAACGTCGACATGATCGAGGACGCCGACTTCACCGACGACGAGATCGACACGATGGTCGACGTGTACTTCGACTGTGTCGATGTCCGTCGCCAACCTTTCCGCCGGCGTCGGCGACGAAGCGGCGCAATGCTTCGCCGAGAACCTGCCCGAAGACGCGCTCCGCGACTTCTTCGCGGCGGGCAACTTCGGCGTCGAGATGCCCGGCGAGTCGGACCAGGCGTTCCTCGACGTCGCCGCCGAATGCGGCGTGCCGGTCGACTGACAGCCGAGATCAGCCAACTCCGCCCGCGCGCACTCACGTGCCTCTGCGACCGGGCGCGCCGGGGAGATCGAGCCGGGCTACTCTGCGCTCACACGGGCGCATCGGGCGCCCCGTCCGCGAATGGGGTTGCCCGGTGAATCACCGTCGTCTCTTGATCGTCCTGGCCCTCGTTGCGTTCGGTGCGGGAAGTGCTGTCATGGCACCTCCGGCGCACGCCGATACGTTGATCGTGTCGAACACCGCCGACAGCGGTCCGGGCTCGTTCCGTGAGGCCATCCTCTACGCCAACGCTGCGTCCGCCGCCGGCGTTAACACCGTGATCGCCTTCGACCCGGTCACGAACGGGTTGCCGATCGTGGGCAACGGTCTCCCGCAGATCACCACCGATGCGACTGCTGTCCCCGGGTCGATCACGATCCAGGGCAACGGCGTGGGCCAGACGATCATCGAGACGCCCGGTACGAATGTGATCGAGATCGCAGCGGGAAATGCGACGGTCGCGGTCGCGGACCTCACCATTCGCGGCGACGGTGACGGCGGGATCATTGCGGCGGTGAACCCCGGTGCGACCGCCACGATCGTGCTCGAGGACGTCCACGTCCAGAACGGGCTCGTCTTGGTCCGGTCGGTCGGTGCGGCGACGCTGAACCTCACACGGGCCGACGTCGTCGACAACGGCCAGATCGTCCTCGAGAGCGCCGGGGAGGGCTCGCTGACCGCGACGATGACCGAGAGCCGCGTCGAGAACTCCTTCCGCGATGCCATCACCGTGCTGGGTGTCGGGGCATCGCTGACGGTCGAGCGATCACTGATCGCCAACATCGACGACGACGGCGTCACGGTCCTCGACGGCGCGACCCTGCTCATGCGTAACAGCACTGTCACCGGGATCGGCGACGGGCAGGACGGCATCCGAGTCGACGGGCCGACGACCCTCGTCAACGTGACGATCCGTAACGTCGAGGGATTCGGGATCGTCAGCGTCGGCGAGGCGTTCGAGGTGCCCGTGTCGCTGACCAACGCAATCGTCGCCGACACCGCGGCGGCTCGTGCTCCGGTTCCCTGGCGATCACGTCCGGCGGTGGCAACATCACCGACGACGCCACCTGTGGTCTCACTCAGCCGGGCGATCTCGAGGACACCGTCGCCTCGCTCGGCACCCTCGCCGACAACGGCGGCCGCACCCGGACCATTCTGCCGCTGGCCGGCAGCCCGGCGATCGACGGCGGGGTGGTCAATGGCTGTCCGCCGGTCGATCAGCGTGGCTTCGAGCGTCCGGCGGACGGCGACGGAGATGCAGTCGCGGTCTGCGACTCCGGTGCCGTCGAGGTCGCTGCCGTCCAGGCCACGACGACAACGACGACCAGCGCGCCGACCGACGCGCCGACGACCGATGCACCGCCGACCGACGCACCGGCCACAGCGGCGCCAACGACCGCTCCCACGGTCACATTGGCGCCGATCCTCCCCGCGACTGGTCCGGCGGAGAGCACCGGGATCGGCCTCGCCGCTGCCGGATTCATCGCTCTGGGCTCGCTCATCTTGCTTATCGCCGTCCGCCGCCGGCCCGCCACCTGACCGGTCCCTCTCCCGTCGACCCGACATGCCGACGGACCAGTGTGATCTCGCGTCAACGCGCGACGCTGGTCGCTCGACGGCGGATGGTGAGGAGCATGCGGCGCATCATGGCGAAGTCACCGAACTCGATCAGCGGGATGGTGACGAGTGCGCTCGGCGCGAGGCGGTATCGGACCTTCAGCCGCGTGACCAGGCGAGTCCGCCCGCCATCGACCGGGCGCAGCGTCCACGACCACGTCGAGTCCGGCTTCGACCAGACCATGTGGCGCGGAGGGTCGAGCTCGGCGAGCACGAACGACGTCGCGGTGGCCGACGGGTCGGTCATCGGTGCGACGACGTCACCCACGTCCAGGTCCTGCCACTCCTCCAGCACCCTGGTGGCGCTCGGGCGGCCGAGGTGGTCCAACAGGTCGTAGCTGTAGAACCCCGCGCGGCCAGCGCCGGCCTGCATCAGCCAGGGCCAGACCGACGCCGGCAGCACGTCGATCGTGATGGCTCGTGTGGCGACGAACTGTGCGCTCGGAACGAGCTCGTCGCCCGGCATCGCGGCATGCAACTCGGCAGAACTCGCACCCCACCGCGTGTGCAAGCGGGCGGATCAGCGGTGACACCAGCATGAGCCCGAGCCCGCCGAGCGTCTCGGCGGCGCGGCGGGCGCCGCGGGAATCCGAACCGAGGTGGCGGTTCTCGGCCCGCGCCTTGACGCCGCTCAGCATCTGGCGTCCCATGACGTGGTCGGCCGGCACGATCGCGAGCAGGTAGGCGGTGCTGAGCCACCACGGTTCCAGCCGGGCGCGACTGCGGAAGTGGAACCGTGTGCGCCGCTGGCCGAGATCCTCGAGAGAGAACGACCAGGTCCAGTCGATCGACGCCCGAAATCGGTCGCGGAAGTCCGGGGGCAGGTGGGATCGGGAGTGCAGCACCAGATGTCTGCTCGGCTCGAGTTCGCGCACCACGAAGAAGCACTCCGTCTCCGGCGCTCCATCTGGCACCTCGTCACCGACGGCCAGGCTCTGCCACTCGTCGTGGATGCGGTCCGCCGACGCCTCGTTCGCCGGAAAGAGCAGCAGATCGACCCACCGAGCCGTGTACCAGCCGGCACGATGCCAACCCATCTGCACCAACCACGGCCAGATCTCATCCGGCGAAGCGTCGATGGTGACGGCGTGGTCCGTCACGAAATGCGGCCGCTCGACGACCTCGTCGCCGGGCCGTTGAGCGGCGCGTTCGCGGTGCGTGGAACCCGATGTGCGACCCAACCACTGCAGCCAGGCGTAGCCGGCCAACGCGACGATCGAAGCGGGTCGCACCATGCGTGGAACACGCTGGCGGCCGCGGGGTCCACGAAGCGCCCGACCCGGAGCCATGGAATGATCGTGCTCGCAAGGGACGTCTCCGGGCCAGGGACGAATGGCCCGGGGCTGATCGACCCTCGGCGACCGGCTGCACCGGCGAGACGTGACCCCACCCCGGCGTCGGCATCTGTCGCGGACCTGTGCGGGGTTCGAGGCCATGGCACTTCGTCTCGCGTGCGAGTAATGTGCGACTCCCCGGCGTTTTCGCGGCTCGCTCGGCAGGCAGACGGGACTGCGCCGGGCCGCCGAATACGAGGAGGTGATCGATGGCTGACACGTCGACATCCATCGACGTCGCGACGTACTGCCCCTATTGCGTCTCGCGGTGCGGTGCCCGTGCGACCGTCACCGGAGGCACATTCACCCTGAACCGCGACCCGTCGCATCCGACCGGGAAGGTGCTGTGCGTCAAGGGCAAGGAGGCGCCGGCGATCACCGCACATCCCGATCGGCTGCGATACCCGGTGAAGCGCACCAACCCGAAGGGTTCGGCCGACCCCGGCTGGCAGCGAATCAGCTGGGACGAGGCCCTCGGCGAAGTCGCCGAGGGCCTCGCGGGTCTGGCGCGTGACCACGGCGCCGAGTCGGTGGTGTTCAGCGCGGCGTCACCCTCGACGTCGACGATCGTCGACTGCATCGACTGGATCCAGCGGCTGCAGCGAGCGTTCGGCAGCCCGAACCTCGTCGTGTCGATGGAGCTGTGCGGCTGGGGCCGCCATCTGGCGTCGCAGTACACGTACGGCGCTTCGGTGCCGGGGCAGTACATGCCCGATCTCGACCGGGCCGGGTGCATCCTGTTCTGGGGCTACAACCCTGCGATCTCCCGGTTGGCCCACGCGACGGCGACGCGGGCCGCGCTCCAACGGGGCGCGAGGCTCATCGTCGTCGACCCCCGCCGCGTCGGACTCGCCTCCAAGGCGGATCCGTGGTTGCGGGTCCGTCCTGGGACCGACGCGGCACTGGCGCTGGCGATGATCGACGTGATGGTCGAGCGCGGCTGGTACGACGAGGTCTTCGTCCGCCGCTGGACCAACGCGACGTTCCTGGTCCGCAGCGACAACGGCCGATTCCTCCGGGCCGACGACGTGTCCGGCGACGCGACGACCGGGGGTCACGTCGCCTGGGACGAGGTCGCTGGGCGACCGATCGTCGTCGATCCCGCCGCTCGCGGCGGCGACGTCGAGGACCACGACCGGCTGGCGCTGACCGGCACGATCGAGGTCTCCACCACGGGCGGCCCAGTGGCCTGCCGGCCGGCGTTCGACCTCCTGGTCGAGGAGGCCCATACGTGTTCGCCGACGGTCGCCGAGGAGATCACCGGCGTGCCGGCCGCCGACATCGAGCGCGCCGCGCAGGTGTTGTGGGAGCACCGTCCGGTCGCCTTCTACACGTGGAGCGGCCTCGAGCAGCACAACGGCACGACCCAGATCATCCGGGCCGTCAACGTCCTCTACGCCCTGACCGGCTGCTTGGACGCCCCGGGCGGGAATGTCGCGTTCACGCCACCGCCCACGAACCCGATCGCCGGAGCCGAGCTGCTCGACCGGGCGCAGTGGGCCAAGACGATCGGCCTCGCCGAGCGGCCGCTCGGCCCCGCTCGCTTCGGGCACGTCACGGGTGAGGACTTCTACACCGCGGCGCTCGAGGGCCACCCCTACCGGCCCCGCGGGCTCGTCAGTTTCGGATCGAACTTGCTGATGGCCCACGGCGACAGCGCCCGCGGTCGTGCCGCACTGCAAACGCTCGACTTCCACGTCCACCTCGACCCGTTCATGAGCCCCACCGCGGAGCAAGCCGACATCGTCCTTCCGGTGACCGGTGCATTCGAGGCCGAGGGCCTGAAGGTCGGCTTCGAGATCTCGCAGGACGCGCAGTCGCTCGTGCAGCTGCGCACTCCACTCGTACCGCCCGTGGGCGAGTCCCGCTCCGACATCGCCATCATCTTCGACCTCGCCACTCGCCTGGGTCTCGGAGAGCACTTCTTCGGCGGGGACGTCGCAGCAGGCTGGGATCACCACCTCGCGCCGTCCGGCGTCAGCGTCGAGCAGCTCCGTGCCTCGCCCGAGGGCGTCCGGCTGCCGCTCGAGACCCGCTACCACAAGTACGCGCTCGTCGACGACGGTGGCATCCCCGCCGGGTTCGACACGCCGACGGGACGCATCGAGCTGTACGTGGAGCGCTTCCTCGACATCGGTCAGCCACCCGTTCCGACCTTCACCGAGCCGGCGCTGAGCCCCCGCTCGCGTCCCGACCTCGCGGCCGCGTTCCCACTGGTGCTCACCAGCGCCAAGACGTTGCACTTCTGCGAGACGCAACATCGTCAGGTTGCCGCCCTGCGCCGCCACGTCCCGGATCCGCAGGTCGAATTGCACCCGGACACCGCAGCAGCACGCGGCATCGACGAAGGCGATTGGGTCGAGATCAGGACGCCACTGGGTGGCGTGCGTGCCCGCGCGTCGTTCAACGACACGCTGGCCCTCGACGTCGCGTGTGGCCAGCACGGCTGGTTCGAACCGTGCGAGGAGCTCGACCTGCCCGGCTTCGCACCGTTCGGTCCGGGCAGCGCCAACCTCAATCTCGTTCTCGGCCAGACGCCGAGCGATCCGATCAGCGGCAGCTCACCTCTCCGATCGCAGGTCTGCGACGTGACTCGACTCGTCGAGGGCAGCGAGGTGACCGCGAGCCGAGACACCTGATTTGGACCCTCGGTCCGTCCAGCCCGTCCAGTGCGCTCGCGTGAGGCGCCAGGCCGAGCACGCGAGCCCGGTCCTGTGGGCTCGCGTCGTCAAACAGCCAGTGACCCTCTCGACCCAGCTGCGCGATCGGCTTGCCGGCGATGTTGTATGCCCTCTCGATGGCGTCCGATTCAACTGCGGTGACCACGTCGGACGACTGACCGACCGAACGGTGAAGTTCCACGGCAGCGCGTCCCGTCGATCGGGGGCGCCTTCGAAGTCGGCCGACGACCGATCGGCCACCAGCACCACGATTCGCTCACCGGCCTCGACGATCTCGGCAAGCAGAACGCCGTCACGCCGCATAGACGGTCCGTGCTTGCTCCTCGATCGCTGGACGCAGCAACGGGTGCACGGCCTTCTTTGCGCTGAACTCGGCAAGCACCTCGTGTTCGCCGACGACACCGACGAAGACACCATCCACGTCGTCGAGCTCCGCAACAGCGTGCTCCACCACCGCTCCGTCGCCGAAGCACCCAGCGATGTCACCAGGTTCGCCCTCAGCCGACGCACCCGTTAGGGAAGGACGATGTTGAACGCGGCGTCGACCATCGTGAGTCAAGTGGCGACGTCTGCACGCACTCATTGTCGCACACGCCCAAACGACCATTCAGAGAGTCGGCTTCGCCGGACCGGCGAGGGGTTGGGCTCTTCGATCGATGGGGTAGGACCGATCTCACCCGTTCAGTCGCCACATTCGCCCGTGGCAGGCCGCACTGCGAACGTGGTGGTCTCCGACGGGTCGCCGCCGAACGAGAAACTCCCACCCTCCACGGTGGCGACTCCACTCACGGGGCCCGTTTCCATCGTGATGGTGTAGCCGTCGCCCGAAGGCTCGATGCGTGCCGGCCATTGGTCGCCGCCGATTTCCACGCTGCCTTCACCCGGAACCACGAGCACCATCGAGTAATCGCCTGTTCCAACACCTTGCTCGTCGAAGGTGAGGAGCAGCGTCCCGGTCATGGTTCCCTCGAGCACCGATTGGTCGAAGGTGATCGTCCACGGGCCGAGCTCGCTGTCACAACTCACCGAGTTGAGCACGACCTCCCCGATCTGCTCGGCGATCACCCACCCCGACGCGGCCGCCGCGGCCTCGGTCGTCACGACAACGGCCTGCGTGGTGTCGGCCGATTCGGCGGGCGCAGCGGCCCGCTCCGGCTCGTCGCCAGCGACCACGGTGGTTGTGACCGCCACAGCGGCGTCAGGCGGGTCGTCGCCCTGGGCGAGCACGACGACACCAGCGACCGCAACGACGGCGACCACCCCGCCGGCAACCGCTGGAACGAGCCAGCGTGGGCGCGGCTTCGGTACGGAAACCTTCGACGTCTCCGATCCGGCGGCATCGAGCGGTGTTCCGACGGGCCGGCGGCATCGAGCGGTGTTCCGGACGGGCCGGCGCCTTCGAGCGGTGTTCCGGTTGGTCCGGCCGATCCCAGCGGACTCCCTGCCGGTCCGCTTGCGCCCAACGGACTCCCGCCCGGCCCGGCGGGTCCGAGCGATCCACCCGTCGGACCCATCGACACGCCGGACGGGCCGGCAGCGGTCACCGGGGTTCCTGCCGGCCCAACCGTGGGTCCTGCCGCCGAGGCAACTCCGCCGTCGCCAAGATGCACACCGAGCCCAGCCGCTCCGCCCGCCGCCAGACCAGCAGCACCGGCCGCCAATGCCGTCTCACCACCAGCGGCACCACCGGCACTACCTCCACCGTCAGCAGCGGCGGCCAGCCCGCCCAACGCGACCAACGCCCCTCCCGACGCTTCATCGCCCTCCGGCGCGGCATCGCGCGCAGCGGAACGGGTCACCAACACCACCCGCTCGTTCGTGAGACCAGCGAGCCGGGCCGCCTCGATCAGCAACGAAGTTTGGAACGGATCGAGATCATCAGCATGAACGATCGCCAAGGCATCGGGTCGCACGCCCGTCGCCGCGACATTGACGTCGATGATCGCGGCCAGCACCACGGCAACGAGCGCTTCAGGGCCGTACGGCGTGCCCCCGACGATGATCGGGTCACTCCCCCCCAACGCAGCGACGAACCCCAATGTCTCCTCTGCCAGTCCACCCGAATCGTCACCGACCACCTGCAACTGACCGTCGGCATCGATACCGACGACGGAACGCAGCGAACCAGTCGCGCCGACCGAGGCCTCACCCTGCTCGAGCGTCGCCCGCGACCAATCGACACGCTCGACGCCCACGACGCATCCGACGGTGTACATCATCGCTGCCCTTCTATCCGTTCATCTTCTCACACCTGTCCCCGGCGGCAGGGCTTGCGCGGAGCACGCCGAGCGCTGCCCGGGGTGGGGTCAGCGAACGAGGTGAGCTCGCCAAGAAATCGGGCGGCCGGCTGGTCCGGGCGGCCGGGCGAACCTCGAGCGTCATCTCGTAGAGCGGCACGTCGCTGGTCGACCCACCGAGCCGGAGCAACATTTGGTGCACATCCGACGTCCGCGCTGACGACCGCACGACACCTCGTGGACGCGTCAGCCCAGCCCAGCCCACACCATGTGCCCGGGGCGGGGTTCGAACCCGCACTCCACGTGAGTGGAAGGGGGGTTTAAGCCCCCCGCGTCTGCCAGTTCCGCCACCCGGGCGGGTGCGTGCGCGAACGAGGTTACGTGATGACCGTACGACCCAGGGTGGGCGATCGGGTCGACGGGTCTCCGCCTCTGCTGTTTGTGTCACGGATTGATAGGGCCGGTCCAACGGAACCGTCACGCAAACCGGAGGGAGGAGGTGGGGCGGGGTCGAGGCCGCAGCGGTCGCCGGCCGGAGCGGGCTGCGGGCAGACTCTGCTCATGCCGACGCCCACCGTTCGACCGCAGCGCAGCGCGCAGGATTCCCCCGCCGTCTGGCGTTCGGCGGAGCTCGCCGACGACTCGTGGCGGATCGAACTCACGCCGGAGCAGCGCGACGCGATCATCACGGCGACCCGCGCGTCGATCGAGGCCGGCGTGACGATCGGTTCGGTGCAACGAGCGGACTTCCCCCTCCCGTCGATGACGGCCGACATCGCGGCGTGGTCGACGATGCTGGAACGTGGACTCGGGTTCCTCCTCCTGCGTGGCTTCCCGATCGACGTGCTCTCCGATGCCGAAGTCGAGCTCGCCTACGTCGGGCTCGGCACCCACCTCGGACGCCCGGTCGGCCAGAACGCGAGCGGCGACCTGCTCACCCACATCCGTGACGAACGGCTCCCGCACGACGGCCGCCAGGTGCGTCTGTACCGCACCCGAGAGCGTCAGGATTTCCACACCGACGGCGCCGACATCATCGGCCTGCTGTGCCTGCACCGGGCCCGCAGCGGCGGCGAGAGCCGCATCGTCAGTTCGGGCGCGGTGTACAACGAGATCCTGCGCCGACGGCCCGATCTGCTCGAGGTGCTCTACCAGCCGATGTGCTGGGACCGTCAGGGCGAGTCGCCTCCCGGCGAACGGCCGTGGTTCTCACTGGCTCCGATCACCGATCTCGACGGCGTCCCGCGCGTCTTCTATCTCGGCTGGTACATCCGCGACGCGCAACGCCATCCCGACGTGCCGAGACTCACCGCCGATCAGGTCGCGGCCATGGAGCTGCTCGAGTCGATCGCGAACGATCCGAACATCCATCTCGAGATGGACTTCGAGCCGGGCGACGTCCAGTTGCTCAACAACGGCCGCATCCTGCACTCCCGCGAGGCGTACGAGGACTTCGACGATCCGGCCGAGCGACGCCACCTGCTGCGCCTGTGGCTCGCCGCCCACACCTTCGCGAGCGTCGAGGACGGGCTGCGCGGCGGGATCAACACCCCGCCCTGAGCCGCCCTGAGCCTGATCACCCCGACAGCGCCCCTCCCCGCGTACTCGGTTTGCGTTGCAGTTCCGTTGGGACGGGCCAACCGAAGTGCAACGCAAACCGGGTGGGAGGGCGAGGGTCAGCCGCGGCCGACCATTGCGTCACCGGCGATGAAGGTCTGGACGTCGCGCACGAGGCGCGGCCCCATGTGACCCCGGATGACGTCGAGTGCGGCGTCGGCGTCGGCATCACCAGCGCGTTGGAGCTCGTCGAGATCGACCATGTTCGACTGCAACGCGAGACTCAACGCGCGGTGGGCCGCCATCACGGCATCGCGATCGAGCGGCATCGGGAGTTCATCGCCCTGCCCGAGCGTCGCCGCCCGCTCCCGGATCCGCTCGGCCGCCGGACCCGTCGATTCGCCGACCGTGGCGGCGACCTCGCGGAGCACACCCAACATCTGGTTGTGCTCCTCGGCCAGGTACTGGTCGTAGACCGGCAGGAGCTGGCGGACACCCTGCAGGATCGACTGCATCATCTGTGCCGTGGCGTGCGCCTTCGGATTCAGGAGATTCGGCACGATGTCGGTGCTGATGCTGATGATCACGCCTTCCAACATCTGATCGATGCTCGGTGAAGTGTTCACTGGGGAACCCCCGGGTAGTCGAGAAGGCGGAGCAGGTTGGGCATCGTGGCACCGGCGGCCTGCACCATGTAGAGGTGGAGGAACTCGGTGCTCTCACCGTTGATGCGGCGTTTGATCGCCGCTTGGACCGGCACCGCGATGTTGGCGGTGCCGAACAGCGTGAAGTAGTCGACCTCGTCCTGGGTGATGTCGAAGCCGGTCAGCTTGTTGTAGTAGGCGAGGAATCCGCCCTCGTCGACCGGATGATCCATGACGTGGGTGTTCGAGAGGATGTCCATCGTCGTCATCCACCCGAGATCTTCCCGAGGGTCGCCGATCCTGGCGTTCTCCCAGTCGATCAACGCGGTCACCTTCGGCCCGTCGTAGAGGAAGTTCGCCGGGTTGAAGTCGCCGTGGACGAGGACGAGCGGGAGCGGTCGAGGCTTGTCGCGACGAAGCGTCAGGAACAGGTCGAGGATGATCATGACGGTGGGGTCGTAGTCGATGTCGGGGAACGACCGGACGTAGTAGTCGTTCGTCGTGTCGATGTACGCGTCCCACGAGCTGGCGTCGATACCGACGCCGCGAGGATCCGCCAGCCGACCGTGGGGATCGATCGTCGAGACGTCGGTGGTGTGGAGTTCGACGAGCACCTCGCAGAGGTGACGCATCACGTCGTCGGCGTGGTGGCTGTCGGGCCCGTCGTTGAACAGGTCCGACGTCTGGGAGTTCCCGTGCATCCGTTGGATCACCATGGCAGGCTCGCCGAAGCGGGCCGGGTCGGGCTCGTGCCCGAGGCTGCGGCCGATGGGGATGTTGGTGTGCATCCGCAGCGCCTCGATGAGGTCGTGCTCGATGGCCCGGCTCGTCTCGAGGATCGACACTGCGGCCGGCGGATCCTTGCGCAGGATCAACGCGTGCGCCTCCTCGACCTCAGCGGTCCGCACGACGGCATCGAAACGGAACGTCTCACGCGAGTAGCCACCGGGAATCGGTTCGAGCCCGACGATCTCGATGTGTTCCGCCTCCGGAAAATACTGCGCAAGCAGCTCGGCAAGTCGAGTTTCCATGACCCAAAGCCCCCTTTTCGGTCGGCGCGCAAGCTAGCACAGCCGATGGCCCACCGGTTGTGACAGCCGGTCTGACGTCGGGGACCGGGCGACTCAGGTGTCCGACGGGTACGACTCGATCATCCTCCAGGCGTCGTCGGTCAGGTGTCGCGCCAGGTCGGTCAGCGCTCGCGCCGCCGCCAGCTCCTCGCCGACCTGGGGCATCGCCGGGTCGGTGGGATTGCGACGAGACCGTCCGAAGCCGGCCAGTGACCGGTCGCCGGCGTCGAGGTGCACCACCATCTCGCAGTGGTCCTCGTCCTCACGAGTCTCGAACCTGAGTGTCCAGGCATGTGCTTGATAGGTGTCCATGGATCCACTGTCGAACCGCACGTGCGATACGACCAGGGCCGGACGTCACCCATTGGCGTGGCACCGGGACGTTGTTCTCTACCGTCACGAGTGGACGCCTGAAATGCTCGAACTGGAATCTCGATCACCTCGAAAGGGGGTCCGCACGTGTTCGCCAATGTCGGAGACGAATTGATCATCGAAGGCCACCGGATCGGCCTACCTCGTCGAGCGGGAAAGGTGGAGGAGGTGCGCGGTGAGAACGGCGGACCGCCGTACCTGGTTCGCTGGGACGACACCGGTCGAGCGACGTTGCTGTTCCCCGGGCCGGACTGTCGCATCGAGCACTTGACCGGGAACGGAAAGGACTCGTCATGAACGTCTCAGATCTCGCCGTGCGAGCACCCGTCGTGATCGGATGCGACGCCACTGTCGCCGACACCGCCGCGCTGATGACGACGACGGGCGTCGGTTGCGTGATCGTCGTCGATGGGGACGCCCCCGTCGGCATCGTGACCGATCGCGACATCGTGACCCGCGGGGTCGCCCGCCAGTATCCGAGCGACGGGAGGATCGACGGTCTCATGAGCATGGGCCTCATCGCTCTCGACGTCGGGCTACGACCTCGACGACCTGCTCCACGTGTTCCGTGACCATGCGATTCGACGCGTCCCGATCGTCGACCACAACCGGGTCGTCGGGCTCGTTTCGCTCGACGACATCTCGGTGTTCGTGGCCGAGCAACTCTCCGGCGTGTCCAAGGTGCTGGCCGGCCAGATCATGTTCCCCCATGCCGGCGAGGAAGCGAGGACACCGGCCCCCACCTCCTGATCCGCCCCGACCGTTTGCGCGACACTCCGGTTGCCACGTCCGTTTGCGTGACACTCTGATTGGAGCGGTCCAACGAGATCGCGTCGCAAACGCATCCCCCCGGGGACGGATCAGTGGATGACGGTGCCGAGCGTGCCGCAGCACCCCATGCGGCGCGTGTCCGGCAGCAGCGAGTGCGACCGGATGGCTGATCCGGCGAGCCGATCGATCGCGGCGCGCCCGGTGGCGAGCGCGTCGACCTGGGCGCGGGACGCGTCGAGATCGGCCGTCGGGTCACCATCGAGGATCGATCTCCAGGTCCGCGCTCGATCACCGACGAGTTCGACGGCGACCGAGTACAAGGGATCGAGTCCGGCCATCGCGCCGTGCTCGTCGACCTGCGACTTCCAGTGGCCGAACCCCGTCACGGCCAGGTCGCGGCGGGCCATCGCGGCGTCGGGTGCACCGTCGGTGGTGGTCCCGTCGGCGGGGAGGTCGGCGTGTGATCGGTACAGCACCTCGTCGGCGAGCACGCCGGGCTCGAACGCAAGGACCATGTCACCGGCCTCGGGCAGCCCGGCATTCGACATGAGCACGTACATCTCGAGCCGCCCGTCGAGGTTGACCAACCGGTGGATGGTGCCCGGCGAGAACCAGGCGATCGTGCCGGCGACGAGCGGAGTTTCGCCGTACCCCTCCCCCGACAGGGTCTGCACCATGCCTTCGCCGGCGATCACGAGGTAGGCCTCGGTGCACACGGTGTGCAGGTGCGGCGATCCACCGGCCAACCCGTCGGGGCCCACCGAGTCGTAGACCTTCACGTGACTCACCGACGTCCCACCCGGCAGCGGAATCCCGAAGCGCTCCCCCGGCGTCGTCACGGCCACCGCCCCCACCCCTCCCCCCGACCAAACCCGTTTGCGTGACAGTCCTGTTGGCCCGTCCCAACCGAACCGTCACGCAAACCGAGATGGGGATGGAGATGGAGATGGAGATGGGGATGGGAACGGCGGCTCATGCGGAGGCGGCGGGGAGCCAGGAGGAGCGGGCGGGATGGTCGGCGGCGAGCGGGAGGGTCTCGACCGATCCCGTCCGGTCGGAGTGGTACCAGGCGGTGACGAGTTCGAGCGATGCCTGGGCGTCGGCGAGGGTGACCGGGAACTCGCCGCCGGCTGCGAGCGCGTGCACGAAGCCCTGGAACTGGCCGGTGTACTGCGCTGGCCGACGGCACCATGTCGGCCCACACCTGCTCGGCCTCCTCGGCAAATGCCGATCGGCGGAACTCGAAGTTCCACGGCCCGGCGCCAGGGTCGTACGCCTCGGTCGACGACGTGATCGCGACGTTGTCGAAGTGCCACACGAGTTGCGACGACTCGCCGGCCGCGCCGAGCGTGACGTTCATCGTGAGCAGTGCGCCGTCGGCGGTGCGGCCGATCGCGACGGCGCAGTCCTCGGTTTCCACGTCGTTGACCCGGGTGGTCGTCATCGCCCGCAACTCGACGATCGGTCCGGCCATCCAGGTGAGGAGGTCGTGGTTGTGGATCGCGTGGCTCAGCACGCATCCCCCACGCTCCCCTGCCCACGTACCGCGCCACGGCGCCTCGGCGTAGTAGCCCTTGCCGCGGCGCCACCAGGTCGACGCCGACGCGGTGAAGAGACGCCCGGTGATCCCGGCGTCGATGAGCGCCCGGGCCTTGGCCGCGCCGTCGCCGAAGCGGTACTGGAAGATCGGCATGAAGCGTGCGCCCGAGGTGGCCGCCGCCCGCTCGACGGCGGCAGCGATCCGGTCGCACGCGGCGACCGAGTCGACGAGCGGCTTCTCGCAGATCACGTGCTTGCCGGCCTCGAGGCAGCGGATGATCTGGTCCTCGTGCATCGACGGTGGGGTGCAGAGGTCGATGACGTCGACCTGATCTGGACCGCCAGGATCGAGCAGGTCGTCGAGCGACGCGACGCCGGGGATCCCCCAGGCCGCCTCGCCCTGCGCTCGCTTGATCTCGTCGATCTCGGCGAACACGGTCGCGGACGCACCGCCGACGTCGAGCCAGCTCAGGAGGTGGCTCTGGCCGATCCCCATGCCGACCACGCCGATGCGGAGATCGTCTGCTCGCAGATCCGTCATGGTCGCGATCCTGCCAGTCCCCACCGTCCCGCGGCGGCCTGGGCGCGCAGGCACACGTCGGTCACGTCGATCGCGTGCTGTTGGGTCATCAGGCGCTCACCGGCATCGGCGAGGTCGGCGATGAGTTGCTCGCCCCAGTCGACGACCACGCCCGAGATGTCGACGCGGCGGGTTCCCTCGCCGTCGACCACGATGAGGTGCTCGGCCCCCTCGACGCCGGCGACGTCGACGTTGGCGCGGGCCTCGATCGTGCCGTCGACCCCGACGATCGTCAGGCGGCAGTCGCCCCACGTGCCCAGCCCCTTCGCGGTCAGATAGTCGAGCCGATGATCCCCCACCACCCCCGGTCTTTCCGGACCCGACCCCGAAAGACCGCCCGGTCTTTCCGGACCCGACCCCGAAAGACCGCAGAGCGTCATCGAGCCGATGTCCTGCATCGTCGGGTGGTCGGGCGACGCCACGTTGCCGACGGCGGCCGCGACGATCTCCACGTCGGCGGCGGTGAGGTCGGTGATCGACAGGAACTGGTCGACCTGGTGCGAGCCGATGTCGACGAGGATGCCGCCCGTCGCCTCGGGATCCCAGAACCAGTCGGGTCGGCGCTTGGCCCACATGGTGTGCGGCCCCGAGCCGATCACGTGGACGATCCGACCAACGGCCCCCGATCGGGCGAGGCGGACCGCTTCGGCGATCGCCCGGTTCTCGTAGCGCTCCGTGAAGAGCACGGTCCAGGGGCGCCCGGGCCTGCCGGCGACCGCCGCGCGAATCGCGTCGAGCTGCGTCATCGTGGTGAGGCCCGGTTTGTCGGTGACGACGTACTTGCCGGCCGTGATCGCGGCGAGCGCGATGTCGGCGCGCCGGTTCGGGATCGCGGCGGTCACGACGAGGTCGATCGAATCGTCGGCGAGCATCTCCTCGAACGTCACGGGCCGCGACTCCGTCTGCCACCCCTCGTACGCCTCGAGGAGCCCGCCGTCCTGCACGTGGGCGGCCGCCTCCGCCCCGGCCTTCACCAACCGGTCGACGATCTCGAACACATGGGCATGATCGAGCCCGTTCACTCCGAGTCGCATACGCACCCCCTTGCATCAGGGGTCAGACCCCTTTTGTGACAGTGACCGTGGTGGCGCGCACACCTTGCAGAAGGGGTCTGACCCCTGATGCAAGAGTTCATGAGACGGACCGGGTCATGGCGTCGAAGTCGTTCGACCAGGTGGAGTCGCCGGCGGTGAGGTTGTACTGACGCGAGAGATGTTCGATGCCGCCCCACGGCGACTCGTGGCGGGGGAAGTCGGCGAGCTGTTGCTCCTCGCCCTCGATCAGGAACGGGCCGGTGCTGGAGAAGTCGACGATCCCCGCCGACGGCGACGTCCACGACACGGTGAAGCCGGCGTCATCGCGCACGACCGACGGCTCACCGGCGGTCAACGCGGCGACGAAGTCGTCGAGCGTGCCGCCGTCGTCGCTGCCGATCTCCACCAGCCACACGTTGTCGGGCCCACCCTCGGCGACGAGGTCGAACGGCTTGGTCATCCCGTTGGTCGCCACGACCGCCGGGTCGTATTCGCGCCACGTCGGCGTGCGCCACGACCACAGTGCAATGTAGGCACCGCTCTTCGCGGCGATGGTCCAGTTGCCCACCTGGCGCACCTCGTCGAAGTGGTCCTGGGGCACGTAGGCATGGGTGAACGGCCGGTACTCGAACACACCCCACACGAGCGGGTCCGTCGACTCGTCCCACTTCGGTTGGTAGATGTGCACCGCCGTGCCCTGGTACTGGGCCGACCGTGGCATCGCCGCCTCGCCGGTCCAGTAGCCGGGCTCGCCGTCGTCCGCCCAGACGGTCGACTGCGGCGTGTCGGTGACGGGATGGTTGGTGAACACCATCGCCTTCTCGTCGATCGCCGCCTGCCAGGCGTGCCCCTGGTCGCGCATCTCGCCGAATCGATGGTCGAGGACCGACGCCATCGACACCTTCGGCTGGCGGTAGGCGTAGGTGTTGGCTTCCGACAGGAACCCGAAGTTGATGACCGCCGCGCGCTCCTGCTCCCACACCCGGATCTTGGCCGGGTCGTAGTCGTTGAGTTGGGCGAGCAGGTTGATCTCCTCGAATTCGGAGGTCTCCCACAGTCGGAACTCGTTGGCGGTGGCGACGCTCACTTCGGCCAACGGCCACATGCCGAGGGCTCCGAGGCTCCACCAGAACGAGAGGTTGGCCGGGTCGGAGAAGTCCTTGCCGTAGGGGGCCTCGGGGTTGTCCTCCAGCGGGCTGCTGCCGTCGAAGTACACGCCGTGACGTTCGCGTACCACGCTGGGTGTGTCGTCGGTCGCGATCTCGACGACCGCCTGCGGCGGGCGGTACCGATGCGCCGACGCGAAGTAGGTGACGCCCGTGTCGCTGGTCGACTGGTAGGCCTCTTTCGTGTCGTCGAACACGAACTTGGCGGTGCCGAAGGTGTCCTCGTCGAGCGAGGTCATCTTGTCCTTCTTGTAGGTGCGCCCTCGCGGCGCGGTGTAACCGCCCGAGTGGTTGTGCGCCGCCATGTCGACGAGGCAGAGGTCGAGTGCCATCGCCGCTGCGGTGACGATCTCGGGGTCGTCGGCGAGCTCGGCGAGCATCAGCAGGGGCGTGATGTTCTTGAGCATGTAGACGTTGGAGTGCCACTCGAAGAAGCCCAGGTCGGCGCGCTCGGTGATCCAGTCGATGATGTCGGGCGCGGCGCGCTCGAGATGTTCGGCGCCGGTGAGACCCGTGACGGCGAAGGTCTCGTCGGGGTAGCGCTGGCCGGAGAGGTACTCGATGGCAAGGTTGATGATGCGGTGGTTCTCCGACCAGAACCACAGGTTGTCGAGGCGGTCGGCGGGCAGCGGGTCGTCGTAGCGATAGCGGTTGGCGAGCATGCGCTCGTCGATCGCGGCGATGACCTCGGGTGAGAGCTGGGTCATGGGTGTGTCGCCCTGGCCGAGGGCGAGCATCCAGTGCAGGTACATGAGCTGGAAGTCACGCGTGTCCTCCCAGGCGTCGATCTGTTCGAAGACGGCGCCGAGTGATTCGACGGTGACGTCGTCGATGTTCCACACGTAGTCGGGCTCCCGGTGGGCGCGGCCGAGGTGGGCGTTGATGCCCGACGGGTTCGAGGAGTGGTCGACGCTCGTGGCGAAGGCGAGGAATTCGTCCACGCGGGCCTGATACGTGGCTTCGTCCATCAAGCCGGGCGATCCGGGGGCGAGCAGCGCCGCGTCGGCGGGGCTGAGCGGTTCGGCCGCAACGGTGGTGTCTGCCGCAACGGTGTCGGCCGTGGTGGTTCCCGTCGCCTCGGGCGTCTCGGTGGCGGCGTCACCCGACTCGCCGTCGCTGCTCGAGCAGCCGGCGACCACGGCGGCGGTCGCTCCGGCGCCCGCGATGAGGAACCTCCGCCGGTTGATCGCGTACGAGGAGAAGGAGGTGGGGCGGGGCTGCACGTCGGCCACTGTAGAGAACCCCGAACGTCACACCGTGCCGGGTCAAACGTGACGTTTCGACCGTCCGACCCTCGACTGGGAGATCTGCGACCGGTATGGCCACGGCGGATTCCCGTCGATTCACAAATGCACTAAGCTGACGTCCGGCAAAGGGGGTTGCTCGTGGTCGACATGTTGGCGCAGGCAGACGCACTGCTCGGATCGGACGCCGTTGCCCACGTGTGGACCACGAATCCCGACGGAACTCCCCAGGTGTCGGTCGTCTGGGTGATCGCGCAGGGCGACGAGATCGCGTTCGGCACCGACACCGCCAGCCAGAAGGCGAAGAACCTGCGGCGCGACAACCGGATCGTGTTGTCGATCGAAGACACGGAACGCAATGCACGCGGATTCCAGCGTCACCTCGTGGTTCGTGGACGCGCCCGGATCTATCCCGGCCCCGATCCGGAGCTGATGGATCGGTTGGCGAAGAAGTACCTCGGTCTTCACCGGCATCCGTTGGCCGTACGGGACTCACCCACCAGCGTCGTCGTCCGGGTCAAGATCGAGCGCATCAGCGGCATCGGCCCCTGGGTCGACCCGTAGTCCACCGGTCTGTTGTGAGCGATGTGCGCGAAAGATGCTCATACCGCTCACAACATTGGGGGGGTCGACGACCCCCGGAGTCAGCTCGTCGCGTCCAACAGTTCGGTCAGGTCGTCGGCCACACCGAGCTCCGGTGCCCAGCGATCGAGGTAGTCACGGTCGAGTTGCTGTACCGCTGCGATCTCCACGCAATCGCGCCACTGCAGCTCCGAGCGGCACTCGAGGCGCCAGCGCAGTTTCGACAAGACGACATCCTCAGGCGTCGAGATCCACGACGACACGCCGAACACCTCCGACGCGATCGGCCGGCGGCGACGACTCGTCGGACATCTGCTGACGGCACATACAGGTCGTCTCGCTCGAGCGAGTTCAGTAACGCGTCGACTGCCTTGCGCGGCCACGCGGCACGAACGAGGTCGTCTCCGTAGCGGAGTCGCACGGCCGCGAGGAGTACCTGACGGTCGTCGTAGTCGGCTTGGCGACGCCGAATCCCGTCGGCCTCCATTCGGGTCACGGCCTCGTTCATCTGCTGCCATTCGTCGAGGCGTTCGGCGACGGAACGTTGGGCGGCTGCCCGCATCTGCCGTTTCCAGAACGGGTGTCTCCGGGTTGGCCGACCGACCGTCTGTTGTGAGCGAGGTGCGCGAAAGGTGCGCATATCGCTCACAGCGATGGGGGTGAGGATGAGTTGGGGGTCAGGACGGGAGGGCGGCGGCGGCGAGTTCGGCGATGGCGATGTCGTCGGCTTCGGGGAGGCCACTCACTCCGATCGCGCCGACCACGACGCCGTCGACGACGAGCGGGACGCCGCCACCCCAACCGACGTAGCGGAGGTCACCGAAGTTCGTCATCGGGAAGCCCTCGGCACGTGAGGCGTCGCCGACCGCCCGCGACGGCATGCCTTGGCGGGCGGCGGTGAACGCCTTGTTGATCGCGATGTCGATCGACGGCAGCCGGCACCCGTCGGTCCGCACGAACGCGACCAGTTCGCCGTGGTGGTCGACGACCGCGACCGCCGCTCCCCTCCCGGTTCGATCGAGTTCGGCCTGCGCGACGGCGAGCACTCGTTGGGCGTCGTGATGGGACAGATCGTTCACCGCGCCGAACCTAGCGACCGTCGCGATCGGGTCAGACCCCAATCGCCACTCAGGCGCCGAGGGAGGCGAGGGCGGCGCCGATGAGCCGGCGGGCCTCGGCGGCAATGGGTGCCAGTTCGTCGCGGCTCGTCATCGACACCATCAGCCCCGGATCGAGCGCGTCGATCTGCACCTTGCCGTCGACTTCGCGGACCACCACGTTGCACGGCAGCAGCACCCCGACGTTCGGTTCGACGTCGAGCGCGGCACTGGCGAGCCCCGGGTTGCAGGCGCCGAGGATCACGTAGCGACCCATGTCCTTGTCGACCTTGGCCTTCAGTGTCTTCTGCATGTCGATCTCGGTCAGCACCCCGAAGCCGCTGTCGGCGAGCGCTGCCCTGGTCGCCATGAGTGCATCGTCGAAGGGCACATCGAGCACGACGGTTTCCTCGAACACCATGGTCGTCTCCTTCCGTTCCGGTTGAACCTGGTGGATCTGACGGATCCTGCCGGCGGTCTTGCCGACCATGGTCCAGCTTCCCCCTCGATGCGGTCGGTGGCAAGGGTCCAACGACGGTAGGTGCCGCTCAGATCCCGATGGTCAACGGCACGATGAGCGGGGTCACGATCAACGTCACCAGCGTGAGCGACGCTCCCACCCGGGTGAAGTCGCTGAACCGGTAGCCACCGAGGCTGTACACCATCAGGTTCGTCTGGTAGCCGATCGGTGACAGGAACGAACACGACGCTCCGATCAGCACCACGATCGCCATCGATCGCGGATCGAGCCCGTTCTCGATGCTCAACGACGTCGCCACGGGCAGCATCACCGCGGCGGCCGCGTTGTTCGACAGCACCTCCGTCAGGAGCATGGTTGCGGCCAGGACCGCCACGATGCTGCCGATGTCGCCGAACGGGTCGCCGAGACCGCCCAGCACGTCTGCCACCTCGACGGCGAGCCCGCTCACCGAGACCGCTGTGCCGAGGCTCACCGCCAGCGCAATCGTGAGCACCACGTCGAGGTTGATCGCCCGCCGAGCCTCGTTGACGCTGATCACCCGCAGGACGACCAGGAGCACCGCAGCGAGCAGCGACGCCTCCATCAGATCGAGGAGGTTGGTCACGGTGAGCAGGATCATCCCGGCGATCGCGGTGAGCACCACCCAGCCATGCGCGCGTCGCACCGGCGGCGACGTGGAGCGCGAGGCGATCACACTGAAGTCGCCGTGGCCCCTCCACTGACGCTCGAACTCGGGGGTCGCCAGCACCAGCAGCACGTCGCCCGGTCGCAGGGTGACCGTGCCGAGCTTGCCGGGCAGTTCGTCGTCGTGACGTTTGATGGCCAGCACCGCCGCGTCGTAACGGGCCCTGAACCCCACGTCACGCATCGTGCTCCCGGCGAGTTCCGACCGTTCGGAGATGACCACCTCGTAGAGCCCTGCGTCGGGTCGATCACCTGTTCCCGCGACATGCGCCAGTTCGGCGCTCTGCAGTCCCGGCGCCTCGAGGACGTCCACGACATCATCGACATCGCCCGCGAAGTAGCACACGTCGCCCGGGCCGAGCATCGTCTCGGGTCGTGCGGTGACGAGACCGCCGGCCCGTTCGACTCCTGCGAGGAACACCCCGTGCAAGGAGCGGAGGCCCGCGTCGTGCACGGTGCGACCGGCCACCTCACCACCCGGCACGACACGCATCGCGAGCGTGTAGGTGCTCTGCGACATGGGTCGATCGTTTTCGCGACCACCTCGTTTCGCGAGGAGCCGAGGAGCGGTCACGATGAGCGCCAACACGCCGAGGAGGGCGACTGGCAGACCGACGCTGGTGATCTCGAAGATGCCGAGCGGCTCGCCGCCCCCTGCCACGAGGAGGTCGGACACGACGAGATTGGTCGAGGTACCGATCACCGTCACGACACCACCGAGGACCGCCGCGTACGACAGTGGCATCAGGTACGTCGATGCGGAAACACCGGCGCGCCGGCACCAGGTGACGACCCGCGGCGCGGTCAGCGCGACGAGCGGCGTGTTCGGCAGTACTGCCGACATCGCCGTTGTGGTCAGGCACAACCGGGCGAGCCGGCCACGCTCGGATTTGGACCCTGCGGACATGAGGTTGTCGATCACGGGATTCAGCGCGCCCGTCACGCCCGCGGCCCCTGCGAGCACGTAGAGCGCCGCGATCGTGACCGGGGCGCTCGACGAGAGACCCGACAGCGCCTGCTGCTGATCCACGACCCCCACCAGCAGCAGTGTCCCGACGGCCGCGCCCATGGCGGCGACGGTCGGAACCCGCTCGGTCGCGACGGCGACGAAGGTTGCGATCAGGACGACGAGGGTGATCCACGCATCGACCGTCATGTGAGACTCCCCGCCCTGCTCGACGACCCGGTCACTCGATGATTCGACGCTGCCGGAGGGTGGCGATGATCTGGTCGGCTGCCTCTTCGCCGCTGGTGGTCGAGGTGTCGATGCGCACCTCCGGGGCTTCGGGCGGTTCGTATGGTGAGTCGATCCCGGTGAAGTTCGTGAGTTCACCGCGGCGGGCCTTGGCGTAGAGACCCTTCGGGTCGCGTTCCTCTGCGATCGCGAGGGGCGTGTCGACGTGGACCTCGATGAACTCGCTGTCCTCGACCGCTTCGCGGGCCAGGCGGCGCTCGGCGCGGAACGGGGAGATGAACGACACCAACACGACCAGGCCGGCGTCGACCATCAACGCCGACACCTCGGCGATACGGCGGATGTTCTCCACCCGGTCGGCGTCGGTGAAGCCGAGATCGCGGTTGAGGCCGTGGCGGACGTTGTCGCCGTCGAGCAGATATGTTCGCACGCCCTGCGAGTGCAGCTTCGACTCGACGATGTTGGCGATCGTCGACTTGCCCGACCCGGACAATCCCGTGAACCACAGCACCGCCGGCGCGTGGCTGTTCAGGCTCGCCCGGGCCTCCTTGTCGACCTTGACGTCCTGCCAGTGGATGTTGTGCGAACGACGCAGGGCGAAGTGCAGCAGACCGGCGCCGACGGTGACGTTGGTCAGCTTGTCGATCACGATGAAGCCGCCCGTGTCACGGTTGACGGCGTAGGGGTCGAACGGGATCGGCCGATCGAGGCTGATGTTGCACACCCCGATCTCGTTCAGCTCGAGCGTGTTCGCCGCCAAATGGTCGAGGTTGTTGATGTCGACACGGAACTTCGGATGCGCGATCGTTGCTCCCACCGTGCGGGCGCCGATCTTGATCAGATAGGGCCGGCCCGGAAGCATCGCGTCCTCGTGCATCCACACGATGTGGGCCTCGAACTGGTCGGCCACTTCGGCGGGATCGTCGCCGGCGCAGATCACGTCGCCACGGCTGGCGTCGATCTCCTCGGTGAGGGTGAGCGTGACGGACTGACCGGCGATGGCCTCGTCGAGGTCGCCGTCCATCGTGACGATCCGCTCGACCGTGCTCGTGGTGCCGGCCGGCAGCACCCGGATGGGGTCGCCCGGCTTGATCGATCCGCCGACGACGCGGCCCGAGAACCCCCGGAAATCGAGGTTCGGCCGGTTCACCCACTGCACCGGCATCCGAAACGGCTGCCCTGCGAGATCGTCGTCGACCGGCACAGTCTCGAGGAACCCCAACAACGTCGGGCCGTGATACCAGGGCGTGTTGGCGCTGGGCACGACGATGTTGTCGCCCTTCAGCGCCGACAGCGGGATGAACGTCATCTCCTCGAGCCCGATACGGGCGGCGAACTCGCGGTACTCGTCCTCGATCGCCGAGAACACCTCGTGGGAGTAGCCGACGAGATCCATCTTGTTGATCGCCACGACGACCCGCTCGATCCCGAGCAGATGCACGAGGAAGCTGTGCCGGCGGGTCTGGGTGAGCACACCCTTGCGGGCGTCGACGAGGATCACGGCCACGTCAGCGGTCGAGGCGCCGGTCACCATGTTGCGGGTGTACTGCTCGTGGCCAGGGGTGTCGGCAACGATGAACTTGCGGTGCTCAGTAGAGAAGAACCGGTAAGCGACGTCGATCGTGATCCCCTGCTCACGTTCGGCCGACAGCCCGTCGAGCAGCAGCGCAAAGTCGAGATCACCGCCCTGCGTGCCGACCTTGGCCGAGTCGGCCTCGAGCGCGGCGAGATGGTCCTCGAACACGAGATGCGACTCGTAGAGCAGCCGCCCGATCAGCGTGCTCTTGCCATCGTCGACACTGCCACACGTAATGAACCGCAGCAGGCTCTTGTACTGATGCGACGTCAGATACGCCTCGATGTCCTCCGCGATCAACTCCGATGAGTGGGCCACTAGAAGTACCCCTGCTGCTTCTTCTTCTCCATCGACCCCGAGGAGTCGAAGTCGATGATCCGGCCCTGACGTTCCGACGTGGTGGCGAGCAGCATCTCCTGGATGATCCCGGTCAGCGTGTCGGCCTCCGACTCGATCGCCCCGGAGAGCGGGTAGCAGCCGAGCGTGCGGAATCGCACCGACTTGATGTCGGGCACCTCGCCGTCGCGCAGCGGCATGCGGTCGTCGTCGACCATGATCAGCGTGCCGTCACGCTCGACGACCGGGCGGGGCGCCGCGTAGTAGAGCGGCACGATCGGGATCTGTTCGAGGTGGACATACTGCCACACGTCGAGCTCGGTCCAGTTCGAGATCGGGAAGACGCGCACGGTCTCGCCGTTGCTGCGACGGGCGTTGTAGATCTGCCACAACTCGGGCCGCTGCCGCTTCGGGTCCCACTGGTGCTGGGCCGAGCGGATGGAGAAGATGCGCTCCTTGGCGCGTGACTTCTCCTCGTCGCGCCGGGCGCCGCCGAAGCACAGGTCGAACTTGTTGGCGTCGATGACCTGCTTGAGGCCTTCGGTCTTCCACATGTCGGTGTGCAAGGCCGAGCCGTGGTCGAACGGGTTGATCCCCTTCTCGACGCACTCGGGGTTCTGGTGGACGATGAGGTCGAGTCCGAGTTCCCTCGCCGTGTTGTCACGGAAGGCGTACATGTCCCGGAACTTGAACGTCGTGTCGACGTGCACGAGCGGGAACGGTGGCTTCGAGGGGTAGAAGGCCTTCATCGCCAGGTGCAGCATGACCGAGCTGTCCTTGCCGATCGAATAGAGCATGGCCGGGTTCTCGCTCTCCGACACCGCCTCGCGCATGATCTGGATCGCCTCGGCCTCGAGCCGCTGCAGGTGCGTCAGCCGCCCCGCCGAGACGAGTCCCGCCGATGCCGTTGTCGATCTGGTCGTCATGTGCCGCTCACTCCTCGCGTCTGCTTCCCGCATTGTCTATCAAGTCCACGGAGAATAGGCACAACTGCGGCCCAGCGTCCACCCCCAACTCGCCTCGGCGGGCAATTTCCGCTTTGCGTTGCAGTTCCGTTGGCCCGCCCCAACCGAAGTGCAACGCAAACCGGGATTTGGGGACCGGGGCGAAGCGTTCAGGCGAGGACGGTGGCGACGGCGGCGAGGATCTCGTCGTGGAATCGGCCGTCGGTGGCGACCACGCCGAGATTGCGCTCGAGCCGGGCGCCGTGGGCGAAGTCGAGCGGCGCGCCCCTGACGTCGGTGACGCGGCCGCCGGCCTGTTCGACGACGAACTTGCCCGCAGCGTGGTCCCAGATCTTCTCCCGGTAGTCCGCACGGGTGGGCAGCCGAAGGTAGATCGAGGCGTCGCCGCGGGCGACGGCGGCGTACTTGCACTGGCTGTCGATGCGGTACGGCTCGGCGGTGATGCCGAGCAGGGCGGCGATCCGGGCGGAGTCGTCATGAGTCGGAGTGGCCGGACTCCACCGACTCGCAGAACCGTGCATCGGCGATAGTGGCGGGCGCGGCGACACGCATCGGGAGCGGGTCGACGGCCGACCCGAACCAGGCCTCGCACCGGCCGGCGGTTGCCAGGAACACGGCGCCGGTCGATCCGTCGGGGTTTGGCAGGTTCGGGCATCCGAGCACGCCGAGGCGCACTTCGCCGCCTTCGATCAGCGCCAGCGCAATGGCGTACTGGTCGCCGCGCAGGAATCCCTTGGTGCCGTCGATCGGGTCGAGTGTCCAGTACCGATCGGTGGATCCATCGGCGGATCCGACGCCGATCCAGTCGAGCACGGTCGCCGAGGACACGTCGTCGCCGCGCTGCGCGCGCACGAGGTCGACGACACCGTCGAGCAGCGCCGAGCGGTCGTCGGAGCGGAGGTCGCCGGAGTCCTCCTCACCCACCATCTCGATGCCGCCGAGGGCGTCGGTGAGGGTGGCACACACGATTGCCTGGGCGGCGAAGTCGGCCACGGTGACCGGGCTCGCGTCGCCTTTGGTGAGCGTGTCGCCGGCCGCGAGTCGCCCCTGGGCCCTCGCGCAGAGTGCAGATGCTGCCCGCACGGCCCGGAGTGCCGCGACGATGTCGGATTCAGCCACCATGACGGGCCTCCGTGGTTCGTTGGTAGGTGTCGGCGAGCCCGGCGACGTCGGGTGGGAGGTCACCCGCGATGAGGTCGGCAACGCTGACCGTCTCGAGCACGCTACGCAGGCTGCCCCGAATCGCCATCCACACACGGGGCAGCGCCTCGGCCGGCGCGGGATATTCGAGGCCTCGCAGGCTTTCGTCGTGGACATCGGCGAGCGGCCCGTCGATGGCCCTGAAGATGTCGGCGAGCGAGATCTCGGTCGCCGGGCGCGACAGGGAGAATCCGCCGTCGGGACCACGCTTCGACCGCACGAGTTCGGCCCGCTTGAGGTCACGCATGATGTCGAGCAGGTACTTGAGCGAGATGTCCTGGTGACGGGCGATCACCTCGGCCTTCATCGACGGCCCTTCGGCGGCAGCGAGTTCGGCCATGGCACGAACGGCGTTGTCGACCCGCTCCGAAATCCTCATCGTGCGATCCTCATCGGTCGAGCCCCATCACGCAGCGACGCTACCGCTTGCCCGCCTCGGGACCCGGGGTATCCGCCTTCGCCTACCATCGACGGCATGACACTGAAGGAATCACTCGCCGATTTCCAGATGAAGGGTATGAACGCCGCGCACAAGTCGGTGCTCAAGCTGTCGGGCGGGCGGCTGCTCAGCAGCTTCGGAACGATGCCCGTGGTGGAGCTGCACACGATCGGGCGCACCAGCGGCAAGCGGCGCTCCACGATGTTGACGGCGCCGATCCACGACGACGGCACCTACGTGCTCGTCGCGTCGAAGGGCGGCGACGATCGTGATCCGGACTGGTACCGCAACCTGGTCGCCAATCCCGACATCGAACTGACCGTCGGCGGCGAGACGCTCGAGATGACCGCCCGCATCGCGTCCCACGACGAGAAGGCGGAGATGTGGCCGCGCATCGTCGACGCCTACAAGGGCTACGCCGGCTATCAGAAGAAGACCGACCGCAGCATTCCCGTGGTCGTGTGCGAGCCGCGGTCCGCCTGAGTCGAGGAGTACGGTCGCGCGGATGAGCATCGATCAGGTCACCGTGGAGCGTCTCGGCGGGTCGTGCGGCGCGATCGTGCGAGGCATCGACGTCACGCGGCCGCAGTCGCCGGACGACGTGGAAGCGATCCTGCAGCTGCTCGACGAGCATCTGGTGATCGCGCCTTCCGGGACAGCGCATGGATCTCGACCGGCTGGAGGCGTTCACCGACGAACTGGGTGGACGCGATGTCACCCCGTACGTGACCCCGGTCGACGAGCGGCCGTACGTGATCCGTGTGATCAAGGAGCCGAGTGACGAGCTGAACTTCGCCAACGCCTGGCACACCGACCTGTCGTATCTCGCGGCCCCGCCCGCGTACACGGTGCTGCACGCCTACGACGTGCCGGCCGCCGGCGGCGACACGATGTGGGCCAACCAGTACCTCGCCTACGACACGCTGCCCGACAGCGTGAAGGAGCAGATCGCCAACCTTCGGGGCACGCACTCCGCGGGGATGGCGTACGGGTCCGGCGGCTATCTGGAGGCGGTGGCCGACAAGAGTTCGATGAAGGTCGAACCGTCGCCCGACGCGTACGCGACCGAGACGCACCCGCTGGTGATCCGCCATCCGCGCACCGGACGTCCGGCGCTGTACGCGAACTCGGTGTACACGACCGGCATCGAGGGGATGGACCCCGACGAGGCCCGATCGCTGCTGGGCCGCCTCACCATGCACGCCACCCACCCGAACTTCACGTGCCGCCTGCGGTGGGAGCGCGACATGCTCACGATCTGGGACAACTCGGCGACGCAGCACTTCGCCATCAACGACTATCCCGGCGCCCGGCGCGAGCTGTTCCGCACCAGCGTCGCCGGCACCGAACCCCAACCGGCGTCCGGTGTTGCATCCGGGGTCTGACCCCGGATGTAACACCGGACGTAGCGCTCAGGCGGCGGCGGAGCGGGTGGCGCTCGAGGTTTCGAGTGCGGTCCAGAGTTCGGTGCGCAGGCGGTCGGCTCGGGGCGGACGCAGGCCGTTGGCGACGACCACGCCTTCGATCATGTCGGCGATCACCGCGCTTCGAGGACGACCCTTGAGCCGGATCGACACCACCGCACCGTCGGGGCGCCGACGGATCGAGCGGTCGACACCCACGAGTCGGGGCGGGCACCGGAAGCTCGGCGCGACCAGCCCTCGTCGCCTGGCCTCGCGGGTGAGGGCGCGGGCGGCGCTGGCGAACTCGACGGTGGTTGCGGCTTCCATACGCCATTCATCATGACGAAGGGGTGCGTCAGGGTTCGCCGACCTCCGACAGATGCCCGTTCGATGCGCCCAGTGCGACGATCGAGGGCCTTGTCGGAGGTAGGGCGTCGCGCTGGGTCGGTACAGTCGCTGTGATGAGCGAGGCGGCGACGAGCGGCACCGAAGGCCTGACGCCGACGCAGCTCAAGACGCTCGAGGCGTTGCGGCGGGCGCCCGAGCCACTGCTGTTCGACCCCGACCTGATCGCCGACATCCGCACCGAGATGCGCGGCGCGCTCGACGATTTCGCCGAACGACTGCGCCCCAACCAGCAGGTGTGGATCAACAAGCATGCGATCGCCACGGTGCTCGACTGCGAGGAGTTCCATCTCGTCCCCGACGACTTCGAGTGGAAGCCAGCCACGGCGAAGGGGCAGGTGGCGCACCGGGCGATCCAGCTGAGCCTGTCGTGGCGGGGCGAGGCGAACCCGACCGACCTCGTCGACGAAGCGATGGCTCGTCTGGCCGACGAGGAGCGTGGCATCGGCCAGTGGATTGCGGGCCTCTCCCCTGCCGACGAGTCCGATCTACGAGGTCAGTCGGTCGAGCGGTTGACGAAGTTCATGGAGTGCTTTCCACCGCTCGACAAGCGGTCGAACCCGATGACCGAGTCGTCGATCCGCTGGCCCAACGACGGCCCGATCGTGCTGTCGGGCAAGGTCGACCTCGTGATGGGTCGCCCGCGCGGGGCCGAGAGCAGCAAGGTGATCATCGACCTGAAGACCGGGCGTCCGAACGTGAAGCACCGCCAGGATCTCGGCTTCTACGCGCTGCTCGAGACCCTCGTGCGATCGGTGCCGCCGCGCCGGCTGGCCACGTTCTACCTCGACGCCGCCGAGGCCCAGGCCGAGGACGTGAGCGAGCGCCTGCTGCGCACGTCGGTGCGTCGCACGCTCGACGGGATCAACGCGATCGTCGAGCTGCAGGCCGAGGGCCGCCCGCCCATCCGCCGCCCCGGCGTGACGTGCCGCTGGTGCCCCCTCGCCGACTCGTGCGACGACGGCCAGGCCTACCTCTCCGGCCGGCCCACCTGGGCGACGACTGACCGGCGGCGCCGGCGGTGCTTCCTGCCGTTGCGTCGGACTGTGCCGGAGGTCGTCTCCGGCCGCGGTGTGGCCGGCGATCACGGAGGGCTACGAGGGCTGGACCGGAGCATCGGTGTTACCGTTGGGCATGGGCCACACTCTCCATTCGGATCACCTGCGGACCGCCGTCGCGACCGTGTCGCTGAGCCTGCTCGTCTTCGTCGGCGCAGGGTGCGGCTCAGACGATGATTCGTCGGCGGATACCTCGGCCGCCCAAGTGTCGACCGTCGCCGTCACGGAGGCGCCGACGACCCAAGCGCCCACCACGGATGCGCCGACGACCGAGCCGTCGACCACGGAGGCTCCCATTTCCGACTTGACGCAGGATGAAGCGGCGCTCATCGCTCAGGAGGTCGTCGCAGCGTGGAACGCCGACGACGTGGTACCGATCGAGAAGATCCTCGGGCCGACCGGTGTCTGGATCGCGATCACCGGCGAGCCGTTCGACGCAACCACCGTTGCAGGCTGGCTCGACCCGATCCTCGCAGCAATCGGTGACAGCGAGATCACGGGCGATCCGGTCGCTGTGGCCAACGGATTCTCGTTCCCGATCGTCGACGTGGATTCCGGCGCTCCGTTCTTCCTGGTCATCACGCACGCCCCCGACGATGTGCTGACGATCGAGGAATCCGAAACCGCTCCCGCAGCGGCAGGGTGAATTTTCGTCAAACCGTGACGCTCAGGCGGGATCGCGACCTGTAATCGGCGAATGGCCCAGGCGCCGTGCACTTCTCTGCGGAATACTTCTCAACCCTTGCAACTCATTCCGCAGAGAACTGCGCCGGAGGTAAGGCAGGGCGGAGCGGGACCGACGTCAGTTGGAGATGCCGACGGTCTGGATCTCGTCGACGTCGTAGGCGACGTTCAGTGTGCGATCGATCGAGCCGGCGGCGCCCGACGGACCCGACGAGCGGTACGACACGTCCCACGTGGCGGTCACCGACAGCTCGAACGGCGCATCCTCCGGCGACGACGCACGGTAGGTGTACCCGCACGGCCCCTGCTCCACGGTGTCGGGATCCGTGATCGGCACCCCGGCCCGTCGCACTCGACGACGTCGCCGTTGCCCATGTCCCAGGAGGTCGACGCCAACGTGACAGTCGCCTCGGCCCAGTGCGGCCCGGCCTCGGCCCGCACCGTCACCGGATCCTGGCCCGCCAACGCCAACCACAACCCCAGGTTCACGATGCCACCGACCTCGGGTGGCGGGCTGACGTCGAGACGGGGCGACGGCACCGCCCGCCGCGCACGGTCGACTGCGTCGTCGATGGCGTCCTGCACCGTCACCGTCGTGTCGACCCACGTGAAGCCCGAGGCACCATCGGGGCACACCCGGTTGAAGACCATCTCCTCGCGCCCGTCCGGAAAGCGGCGCCCGATCTCACCGCTCGGTGACTCGAAGAACACGTACCCCGACCGGCTGATGTCGCCGTACCCACCCGGGTCCCACCCATTCGCCGCCGTGGCAGGCACCCACCGACAAGGCTCCGGTGCCCCCACCACCCCGACCGGCCGCGTCGGCGGCGGCGCCGGATCCGCACACTCGACCGTGACCGAGTCGGCGTGACGGTGTCGCGTGCAGCCGCTCGGCTACGGTCACTGTCGATGCCCTCGTTGGCGCCATCGGCACGTGAGACATGAGGGACCGCAATGGTCAGCAACGCCGTCAATACGACGATGTACTCGGCGGCGCATGCCGTCGCGACCTCGTCCCAGCGGGCGATCTCGTTGCCTCCCTCGACTTTCCAGACTCCGTCGACGTTCCGCAGGAAGAAGTCGAGCCGATAGCTCACTACGTCCGGGATTGACGATTGCGTCCGTGCCGTTCGGGCCGGCGCCGACCTCGACGAGAATCCACGAGTCAACTTCGCAGACCTGGACCTTGGCGACATCGTGTCTGCGCCAACAGAACAGCGGGCACCTCGACCGTGACCGATGCGGGGATGTCCTCGTTCGGGCGGATCGCAAGATTGCGATGAGCGGTAGTCCAGCAATCGGTTGCGCTGAAGTTGTCGGCGATGCACACCCAGGCGTCGATCGAGAGCCGCATCCTCCTTCTCAGCGTTGAACGGATCCTGGACGCCTCGCGCGCCAAGGCGATCGGCCTCAAGGAAGTCGGCTTCGACTTGGGCGGCGAGGGCGGCGGTGGGGTCGAGGGTCGTCGTGGGGGCGAGCGTGGTCGTCGGCTCGGTCGTGGGTGGGTTGATGGTTGGCGGGGGCGACGTTGTCTCGACGGTGGCGGGCTCGACGATCGTGGTGGCGGGAGCAGCCTCGTCGCTCGAGCATCCGGCGGCGAGCAGCCCGACGACGACCACGCAAACCAGCGCACCAAGCGAGGCACCCCGCGGGGCACGATGCGGGGCGCCGGCGGCGGCGCCGAGCACGTTCCCCGCACGTGTCATCGCCGAACAGTACTCCTTGCGCATCGTCACGTCAGTGGGTGACCAGCCACTGCGGCCGGAACGGCAATGCCCGACCACGAGCATCCGCCGACTCGTCGACAACCCAGCGGCAGTACGCATCAGGTGCCACGTGGCGCGCGGCGACCGGCCGGTAGTGTCCCGCACCGAATGGCAGGCATGGTCGGCTGATGGCGAGAAAGCACCGGGTGGACGAGCGACCCGTCCTCGTCGTTGCCGTCATCGCCGGGATCGTTGCCGCGCTCTCCGATGCATCGCCGGCGGGCACCACCATCGTCGATGCTGCTCTCACGTTCGGTGCCGTCGCGCTCGTCGTCTGGAGTGCCGCATCGGCGCCATGGTGGGTGCTGGCCGTCGCCGCGACTGCTGCCATGGCGATGGCAGGCGATGTGTGGCTGCTCGCGGTCGGAGCGATCGCCTTCGCCGGTGCGCTGTGGATCGGTCTCCAGCGACGCGACCTCGCTGTCGCGGGGCCGTGGTCGCTGCACTCGCCTTCAACGTGCTGATCCGCGCCGAGGTCGACCCGGCCGTCGGCCTCAGCGCGCTCGTCGGCATCGGGTGCGGGCTGCTCGTGGTGGTCTTGGGCGTCCGGCGACGTGGGCGACAGACCGTCCGCTGGGTGAGCGTGGCCGGCATCGCGATCGGCGCCCTCGCGCTCGTCGCCGTGGCCGGGGCGGCCATCTCGGTCGCAGCGGCGACCGGCGACCTGCGGGCGGGCAACGTCAGCAGTCGCGACGCCGTGTCGCAGCTGAGCGACGGCGACTACCGCAGCGCTGCCGACAGCTTCGCCCAGGCGGCCACGCAGTTCGAGTCGGCGAGCTCCACGTTGGACGCGCCGTGGGCCCGCGCCGCAATGCTGATCCCCGTCGTCGCCCAGAACCGCGCGGCGGCAGTCGACCTTGCTGCGGCCGCAGCGGAGGCGTCGTCGGCAATCGCCGACGCGTCCGCGGTCATCGATGTCGATCAGCTCACCCTGCGCAACGGGCGCTTCGACGTCGACGCGATCGCGCTGCTGAGTGATCCACTCGGCGACGTCGGCGCCTCGATCGATTCGCTGTCCGACACGATCGCCGATGTCGATTCGCCGTGGCTCGCGGGGCCGCTGAGCGAGCGCCTGGACGACCTCGACGAGGACCTTGCCGAGTATCGACCGCAACTCGCAAATGTGGTGCAGGCGATCGAACGGGTGCCGGGGTTGCTGGGCGCTGACGGACCGCGTCGGTATCTCATCGCCTTCACCACACCTGCGGAGACCCGTGGGCTCGGCGGGTTCATGGGCAACTGGATCGAGTTGACCGCCGACGAAGGACGGATCGGAGTGTCCGCATCGGGTCGGACACGAGACCTGAACCTCAGCGGTGACGGTTCCCGCGTCATCACCGGTCCCGACGACTGGTTGGCGATGTGGGGTCGGTACGGGTTCGACAACGGCCCGGGGGGCACGACTGGCGCGGTCCCGTGGTCGAACATCACGATCTCGCCCGAGTTCCCGTCGACGGGCCAGGTCATGGCCGAGCTGTATCCGCAGAGCGGGGGACGCTCCCTCGATGGCGTGTTCGCACTGGATCCCTTCGCGCTCGCAGCACTGCTGAGCTTCACCGGACCGATCAGCGTCGATGGTGTCGACGGGCCGCTGACCGCGGAGAACGTCGTCGAGTTCCTGCTGATCGACCAGTACGAGAACGAGAACGACGAACGCCTCGATCTCCTCGAGGCCGTGTCGCAACGGACGATCGCACTGCTGCTCACCGGCTCGCTGCCCGGACCCGTCGAGGTCGCCGACACCCTCGGCCCACTCGTCGACGAGGGCCGGATCGCCGGATGGGCAGCGACCCCCGACGAGCAGCAGTACTTCGCCGACATCGGCCTCACGGGCGCCATGCCGAGTGTCGCCGGCCGCGACGGGCTGGCGGTGGTGCTCAACAACGCGGGCGCCAACAAGCTCGACGTGTACCTCGAGCGGGAGGTCAGCTACGACGCCACGGTCGACACCGTCACCGGGGCGACGACGGCGACGGCCACGGTCACACTCTCCAACGGTGCACCGTCATCCGGTCTGCCCGACGGCGTGCTCGGCAACTACACAGGCGATGCGCCGGGTACGAATCGGATCCTGGTGTCGCTCTACTCGGCACTGCCGGTCACGTCGGCGTCGGTTCAGACGCCCGACGGCGCCAGCGAGGAGTTCCAGGTGGAGGCCGGCACCGAGGCCGGCTGGGTGACCGGATCGTCATTCCTCGTGGTCCCGCCGGGCGAGTCGGTCACGCTCGTCTACGAACTGGCCGGCACCCTGCCGCTCGACGGTGGCTACTCGCTCGCCGTGCGTCCCCAGCCGATCGTCATCGACGAACAGTTGGCCGTGTCGGTGGTCGACACCGACGGCCGCGCACTCGTCAGCTTCGAGGGTCCATCGACCCAGCCCCGGGTGCTCGGCGAGTAGCTTCGCCAGCCATGCGACACGGCGTGCCGACACTGCAACCGATCCTCCCGCTCGCCGCGTCCGACTTCCAGGCGCCCGCTGACCATGGGTGACGTCGACCGGATCCTGCTGAGCCCGCCCGACGTCGGGCCGCTCGAACGCGAGGCGTTGCTGCGGGCCTTCGACAGCGGCTGGGTGGCCCCGGCCGGGCCGGAACTCGACGCGTTCGAGGCCGACCTCGCAGCGTTCACCGGGTGGCCGGGCACGGTGGCGATGTCGAGCGGCACGGCGGCACTGCACCTCGCGTTGCTGGCACACGGCGTCGGGTCAGGCGACGACGTGCTGGTCTCGTCATTCACGTTCGCCGCGACGGCGAACGCCGTGACGTACACGGGAGCGACACCCCGCTTCGTCGACAGCGAGCGCGTGTCGTGGAACATGGATCCGCAGCTGCTGGCCGACGAGCTGGCCGCGGCCGACGCAGCGGGCCGGTTGCCCGCGGCCGTGGTGGCGGTCGACCTCTACGGCCAGTGCGCCGACTACGACGTCATCGTGCCGCTGTGCGCCCGGTACGGCGTGCCGTTGGTGGAGGACGCCGCCGAGGCGCTGGGGTCGTCGCACGGGGGGCACGCCGCAGGCACGTTGGGCGACATCGGGATCCTGTCGTTCAACGGCAACAAGATCATCACCACGTCCGGCGGCGGCGCGCTGCTGTCACCCGACCGAGCGGTGGCCGATCGTGTGCGGTATCTGGCGACGCAGGCGCGTCAGCCGACGGTCCACTACGAGCACACCGACATCGGTTTCAACTACCGCTTGAGCAATCTGCTGGCGGCGATGGGCAGGGCGCAGCTCGGGCGGTTGCCGGAGATGTCGGCGCGCCGGTTGGCGATCAACGAGTACTACCGACGTGAGCTCGCCGACGTTCCCGGCCTGGCCTTCATGCCGATCGCTCCGTGGTCGACGGCGGACCGCAGCGGCCACTGGAACGGCTGGCTGACGTGCGTGACGTTCGACGATCCGGCGCATCGTGACCGGGTGCAGGCCGCGTTGTCGGCCGCCGACATCGAGAGCCGGCCACTGTGGAAGCCGATGCACCTGCAGCCGGTCTTCGCCTCGATGCCGGCCCGGGTGAACGGCACGAGCGAGCGACTGTTCGGCCACGGCCTGTGCCTGCCGAGCGGCAGCGTCCTCACCGACGCACAGGTCGACCGCGTCGTGTCCGTCATCCGCGCGGCCTGACTCGCCCGCGCGCCGCAATCCGTCGCAGGGATCAGTCGGGTCGCGTGGGCGTGGGACCGTCGGCCATCAGTGGGGCGAGGTCGCCGAGCGCGGCGTGCAGTTCGGTGTAGACGAGTTCGTGGCCCGGCACCGCGCGAACGAGGCGCTCGAGGATGCGGAACACGTCGGCACCGATCGGCGTCGAGGCGTCGCCGAGTGTGCACTGCATCAGCCGCTCGAGTGTTTCGGCCGGGCCGAGCGGGGCGAAGCGGTGAGGCCCGGTCGCGTCGTAGCGCGGGAACACGATGGCCGACACCTCCACCGGCTGAGTGGCCACGCCACCGGAGTCGGCTGGCTCACCGCCCGTCTTGGACGTGCCGAGTTCGGACGGGGGCACGAAGCGCTCGTCGGTCTCGAAGCGACTCCCGGGACGACGCAGTCGGGCGATCGTCGGCGCCAACAGTTCGACCGAAGCCGACCGCAGCGCCACCGGCTTGCCGTAGGGGGTGATGGTGAGTCGCTCGGGGTCGAGGCGACTGACCTCGTCGGCGACGAATCGATGCCCCGACGCCGCCAGCGCTGTGGTGATCGTGGTCTTGCCCGAGTGCGACGCGCCCGGCAGCACGATTGCGCCCGACGCACCGGCGACGGTTCCTGCGTGCAGCGGCACCGTCCCGTCGTTGCGGCACGCGGCGGCCGCCCGTGCGTTGACGTCCATCAGGAGGTGCGAGACGAGCGAGCCCTCGAGCAACGACGTGTACACGACATCGTCACCGGCCGTCACCCGGTACCACGCCTGGTCGGTGCTGTTGGCCCGTGTCGCCTCCACCGCGAAACGGATGGAGGGCGGTTCCTGCGCCACCCGCCCCGACCCGAAGTCGACGAGGAGGTCGTCGAACACGGCGACCACGTCGGCATCGGGAGACGAGACCGTGAAGGTCACGCCATGGGCGTCGAAGGTTCTCGTGTCCACGGCTGGTGGCGCCGTCAGCCGGTCGAACCGTCGGCGACGAGGAGTCGGCGGATCTGTTCGGCGGCCGTGGCCCGGTCGGTGCTCGCGTGCACGCGGTCGTCGGCGACGAGCTGCTCGACCGTGTGGAACCACTCGTTCGACGGATGACGTGCTGCGAAGCGGGCGAGCAGCGCGCCGGGGTTGCTCGGATGGTGGATGGCATCGTGCTGCGCGGCACCGGCGTCGGTCGGGTGGCTGCACGCGTCGAGCCCGACGAGTCCGACCAGCTCGAAGTTGGACCCCGCCGGCGCGGCGCTCGTGACCGACGAATCGGAATCAGCTGTGGGATCGGTAGCAGCCTCCGTCGATACGCGGGTGGCCGTGAGCGGCGGCGGTACGAGCACGGTGTCGTCGTCGATGGCCACGCTCCAGGTGGGTAGCTCGGTGACCCCGGCGCGGGCGAGCCGCGGGTCGGCGGTGAGCGCCGGCGGTGCGGCGTCGACGAGCACGGCTCGGTTACCGACGACGAACGTGCGAAGCCCGAGCCAGCGGCGGGTGTCGTCCTGGCGGGCGAGCACCCCGCCGAGCACGTGGTCGAGTGCGGTCACCATGTCATCAGGCTGGCGTGATCGGGCGAGCAGGCTGCGGCCGATCCGCAGTTGCGGCACCGCCTTCGGGCCCCGACCGGCGCGGTCGTTGTCGCGATCGTTGTCGCGGTCGGTGTCGAGTCGCAGGCTGAACGCCCAGGGGACGGGATCACCCTGATCCCCCGCCATCGAGGCGTCGGGATCAACCCAGGCGGCGAACACGGTGCGGATCGTCGCCGCGGTGGAGTCGGTGTCGGCGCGCACGCCGACGAGCTGGTCGCCGACGCGCAGGGTCACGGTGTCCGCCCACACGGAGCGGTCGTCGGGTGTACCTCAAGGGTCCGGTGGTGCGACGAGGATCGGGGTGCCGTCGGCGGCGCGCCACGGCTCCGGGACGAGCGGCAGATGGACAGGCCCGGCCCGGCCCACGAGCAGGCCGGCGGCGGCGAGACCGTCGAGTGCCTCGTCGATCGGGCCGACGAGGTCGGCAGCCGGCACATCGAACACCCCGGCGAGTTCGTCGGGCATGGATGCGACGGTCGTCTCGCCGTCGCACAGCAGCCAGACCGCGCCCGCGACCGCGTTGAGACGGTGGACCATCGCCGCGCTCTCGTGGAACAGCACCGCTTCACCGTCGAACACTGCGGTCTCGACCCCGTCGACGCCGAGCGGGGTGTCGCTCGGGGCGAATCCGGGCTCGGTCACCGCGCCAGGATGCCCGGCCAGGCGGTCGGCGTCAACGACCATCGGCTCGCAGCCCCGCGAGCGATGAGCGAGACGACCGGATACGGGGTCTTTCGCTCATCGCCCGGGTCCGGTTGGTGCGAGCGATGAGCGAGACGACCGGATACGGGGCATTTCGCTCATCGCTCGGGTTGGTCGCCGAGGAATTCGTGCATGGTCACGTGGTCGATGGCGTTGACACCGCCGCGTGTGAGTACCGCCCGCACGGTGAGTCCGATGATCTTCAGGTCGATGCGGGGGGAGGCATGGTCGACGTACCAGACGTCGTAGGCGAGCTTGGTGGGCCAGTCGAGCGCGTTGCGGCCGTGCACCTGCGCCCACCCGGTGATGCCCGGCACGGCGTCGAGGCGGCGGCGCTGCTCGGGGCTGTACCGGTCGACGTAGGTGAGCGGGAGCGGGCGAGGGCCGATGAGGCTCATGTCGCCGCGCACCACGTTCCACAGCTGCGGGAGTTCGTCGAGACTGCTGGCGCGCAGGAGCCGGCCGAATCTTGGGAGGCGCTGGTCGTCGGGCAGCAGCTCACCGTCGGCGCCGCGGGCGTCGCTCATGCTGCGGAACTTGACGATCTCGATCGGATGCCCGTCGCGGCCGGCACGAGCCTGACGGAACAGCACGGGTGTGCCGAGCCGGAACCGGACGGCGATGGCGGTGGCGGCGATGATCGGGCTGGCGACCAGCAGCACGCCCGCGGCGACGACCGCGTCGATGGCCCGCTTCACCGGGGAGTGCAGCCATCGGGCGGGGGTCATCGGGGTGAGCGTAGGTGGAGCAGTAGCGTCTCGCCCGTGACTGCACCGACCCGTCTCGTGATCGTCGGGGCCGGTGGGTTCGGGCGCGAAGTCCACGACGTCGTCGTGGCGATGGCGTCCGCCGGTGCCGATGTGCGGCTGATTGGCTTCGTGGACGACGCCGGCGGGTCCGATGAACTGCTTGCTCGTCGAGGTTCCTCTCGGCTCGGGGACGTCGACTCCCTCTGTGACTCGGACAGCCTCCAACGGATCGATTCCGACGTCGGCTTCGTGATCGGCATCGGGTGCCGGAGACGTTCGACGGCGCGATCGACGAACGCTTGACAGCCGTCGGCCGACGAGCTGCGACTCTGGTGCATCCGATGGCGACCTTGGGGTCGACAACCGGCTGGCCGATGGATGCATCCTCACCGCGGGCGCCAGGGTGACGACGAACATCACGCTCGGGCGACATGTTCAGCTGAACTGAACTCAACGGTCGGTCACGATGCGGTTCTCGATGATTACGTCAGCGGTGCACCCAGGGGCCACCGTGAGTGGCAACGTGCACCTGGGCGAGGGCGTCACGATCGGTACCGGCGCCAACGTGCTCCCGGGCGTCACGATCGGAGCCGGCGCGTTCGTGGGTGCCGGTGCGGTTGTGACGGCCGACGTCGAGTCGGGTGTGACCGTGGTCGGCGCCCCGGCCCGACCCACCACCCGCTGATCACCGTCACCACGAACGAACCCACACCCGCGAACCCACACCCCCACGAACCAGGAGCACGATGAACGCCGACGACGCCATCCAGCAGATCAACGACCGCACGGCCAAGGTTGTGGTGGTCGGGCAGGGCTACGTCGGGCTGCCGGTGGCCATGCGTGCGGTGGACGTCGGCTTCATGGTCGTCGGCTTCGAGGCGTCCGCCGACCGGGTGAAGTCGTTGCTCGCGGGAGAGAGCTACGTCGGCGACATCTCCGACGAGGAACTCACGCGGGCACTCCACGAGGGCTACGTCCCCACGGCCGACCCCGTCGGCCTCGAGGGTTTCGACGTCGCGGTGATCAGTGTGCCTACTCCCCTGCGTGAGGGCCTGCCCGACCTGTCGTTCATCGAGCACGCCGGACGCGACCTCGCCCGTCACATGCGTCCGGGATGCTGCGTGATCCTCGAGAGCACCACCTATCCCGGCACGACGACCGAGCTGCTCGCCCCGATCCTGGCGGAGGGGTCGGGGTTGGCGGAGGACCAGTTCTTCCTCGGCTACTCCCCCGAGCGGATCGATCCGGGCAATCCGACCCATGGTCTGGTGAACACTCCGAAGGTGGTCAGCGGCTCGACGCCCGACGGTCTCGCCGTGGTCGACGCGTTCTTCTCGGCGCTGGTCGACCAGACGGTGCCGGTCGGGTCGTGTGCCGAGGCCGAACTCGTGAAGTTGCTGGAGAACACGTTCCGCCACGTCAACATCGCGCTCGTCAACGAACTGGCGATGTTCGCCCGTGACCTCGGTGTCGACGTGTGGCGGGCGATCGACGCGGCGGCGACCAAGCCGTTCGGGTACATGAAGTTCACGCCGGGCCCGGGGGTCGGTGGCCACTGCCTGCCGATCGATCCGAGCTACCTGGCGTGGCGGGTGAAGCAGCACCTGGGGCACACGTTCCGGTTCGTGGAGTTGGCGAACGACGTCAACGAGCACATGCCCGACTACGTGCACGACCGGGTGACGGCGATGCTGAACGGTGAACGTAAGGCGGTCAACGGCAGCCGGGTGTTGCTGCTCGGGTTGGCGTACAAGAAGGCGACGAGCGACTGGCGGGAGAGCCCGTCGGTGCACGTTGCCGCACGGTTGACGGCGAGCGGCGCCGAGGTGCGGTTCTGCGACCCGTACATCCCCGAAGTGAACGTGCTCCATCTGGCCGATTCGTTGGCGCCCTTCTCACGTGACGAGCTCGCAGCGGCCGACGTGGTGATCGTGCTGGTCGATCATCCCGAGTTCGACCCGGCACTCATCGCCGAGCACTCGGCGCTCGTGTTCGACACCAAGAACCTGCTGAAGGGCCACGAGTTCCGCGGTGAGCTCCTCTGAACCGGTGAGCGGCGAATCGGCGGGTGCGCCGCGCACGAGGGTGCTGTACCTACTGACCGACGAGATCTCGAGCGTGTTGGTGCGCGGTCAGCTCGCTCACCTCGTCGGGGCGGGCTTCGACGTCACCGTTGCCACCCACCTCAGCAATCCGGCACAGCCGTCGGGTGACCGATGGGATGCCGGCGTGACGGTGGAGCACCTCCCCTTCGTGCGTGAGCCGTCGCCGCTCGCCGATCTCCGGGCGCTGTGGGCGACGATCCGGCTGATACGCCGGCTGCGACCGACGATCGTGAACGCGTCGACCCCGAAGGCCGGGTTGTCGGGGATGCTGGCCGCCTGGCTGTGCCGGGTGCCGGTGCGGGTGTACGTGGTGCGCGGGTTCCGTTTCGAGACGGCGACGGGATGGCGGCGACGACTGTTCCAATCGTTGGAGTGGGTGGCCATCCGGTGTGCGAACCACGTCGTGTTCAACAGCCGCAGCCTGATGGCGGTCGGCGAGCGCGAGGGGGTGATCAGGCGCGGGCACGGCGAGGTGATCGGTGGCGGCTCGGGGAACGGCATCGACGTCTCCCGGTTCGCCGACGAGCGTCCTGCCGACCCGGGCCGAGGCCCTCGAACGGTTCGGGTTGCCGGCCGAGGCGACCGTGGTCGGGTTCGTCGGGCGCTTGACCCGCGACAAGGGCATCGCGGATCTGACCAGCGTCTTCACGTCGGCGCTTCGGCAGCGGCCGGATGTGTGGCTGCTGCTGGTCGGCCAGTTCGAGGAGGGCGATCCCGTGCCTCCGGCCGTTCGGGCGACGATAGAACACGAGGAGCGGATCGTCATCGTGCCGTGGCTCGACCACCCGGGCGTGGCGTACCGGGCGATGGACGTGCTGGCGTTCCCCTCGTACCGCGAGGGCCTGCCGAACGTGCCGCTGGAGGCGCAGCTCTGTGGCGTGCCGGTCGTGGGGTACGCCGCCACCGGCACGGTCGATGCCGTGGCTCCGGGCTCGGCGCTGGTGCCGGTCGGTGACGTCGAGGCGCTCAGCCGGGAAATCGTCGCTCAAGTAGAGGCCGGAATCGACCGATCTTCAAGCGGACGTCAAGAAGCCACATGGGTGGTGAAGAACTTCGAGCGGGCACGGTTGTGGTCAGGCCTCGTCGATCGATACCACGCATGGGCCAAGGCGTCGTGATGACCACTCGCGAGGACGACCGTCCGAACGGGATGGTCGGGAGACCGAGCGATGGACCGACGAGAAGCACTCAAGAAGATGATGGCCGGCGGCGCAGTGATAGCCGGCGCGTCCATGGTGTCGTCGTCGCCAGTGTTCGCAGCGGGCAGTGTCGGCTCTGGCCAACCGGTCGTCCCGGGCATGACCACGCCTCCCCCACCGGGGGCGATCGCCAACGACAAGCGTTCGAACACCTGGCTGTTCACCGCCCCCACCGGCACCTGCTCGTCAGGGGCGGCCCCACAGGTCATGTCGTACGCCACGGTCGGCCCGATGAGCCCGAACCTGAACGTCATGATGACTCCGTTCGGAGGCTACGCGCCTGGCAACACCGCCACGTTGACGGTCATAGGGCTCTGGCCCGGCAACTCCCCATTCCGATTGGGCGACTGGTTCGAGGTGACATGGCACGTGCAGTACAAGTGCATCGTCAGCGGGGTGGTGACCGGTTGCCAGATGGTCGACTACACCTACCGTTACGTCAACCAGGCCAACGGTAACCCCAACTGGCAGCCGTATCCGGGGTATCCGAAGGCTGTGTCGAGCCAGTCCTGCACGTAGCACGTCGCCGGGTCACGGCGAGATGCGACGAATTCGCCGGGTCAGACCGGACCGACGATGGTCCCAGTGGTGAAGTTGCCAGAGTTACCGGCGCCGGACGACGTGAACGTCGTGCTCCACTGGTAGGGGCGCGGTGCCGACCCACCGGTGTACGTGCAGGTATAGATCACAGTAACTGTGGCCGTGACGGTGCCACCACTGACCCAGGGGCCCGTTCGGGACACAGCGGTGCCCGTGCCGGTCGTGTTTGCCGTCTGCCAGGTGTAGCTCGGCGTACCCTGACTGGGCGTCGTGGGCGAAGCGCTCGCCGGGCACGTTCCGGCTGGAAAGCCCGACGCGGCGAGGGTCGCAGTCGAGCTCCCGGTTTTCGTCAGCGTGAACGTGATCGGGGCCGGTGTGCCGATGAAGGTTGGCCCCGTGAATGCGAACGCGGGCGACGATAGGACGAGAGACGTTCCGGCCACGGCGACGCCGCCGACGCCGAGCTTCTTCAGAGCTTCTCTACGATCCATGTCTCATTCCTGGCGTTGTGTCATCGTCGAATCATCGAGGGTACACGAACGTCGACCGGTGCGCACAGATGCCCTCCGGGACACGCCCGTAAACGCGATGATCGACGTGTCATCGTCGACCGGCCGAATCGGTCCTCCCCCGAGACGCTGGCAGTGCGAGATGACCGACGATGGTTCGCCGCCTGGCCCGGAGATTGCTGCGGCTCGGCAGAGCGACACCGGCAAGAAACCGAACCCGGTCTGTAGCGTTCATGCCCAGCATGGCGCTGCGGGCATCGGCCGACCACCCCTCGTCGACGGCCCGCTCCGCATACTCCAGCGCCCGACGGGCGGTGGGTGAAGCCTGACGTGCTCCGCCCAGGCGGCGCCCTCGTGCACGATGCCGAGTACTCGAGCAAGACGCGGTGAAGGCCTCGGCGAGAACAGCGTCACCTTCACCAGCAAGCTGCACGGCCTCCGCCCAGTCTGCACCTGTGACGAGGAGCTGCTGTGCGAAATCGCGATACAGCCGAAGACCGGCGCCGCGAGACAGCACCATCGCATATCCCGAGATCAGGAGTCGAGCCGACGCACCGAAGGCGGCGCAGCGCACGCCGCCGATCTCGACGTTCACCGTGTCGGCTCGCAGTTGGTCGTGATCCAGAATTCCCCCGAAATAGCCGGTGGACAGCGACGCGTGGAGATCGAGTTCCACTCCTTGCGGCGAGCGAAGCTCTGCGGCGCGACCGAATCGTCTTTCCCACCTGGTACGCAGCGGCGGCATGGCACGCGTGAATCCCGCTGCCATGAGCACTTCGATCGAGCGGGCGAAGTCGCTGCGTGGAACCAACAGGTCGGCATCGAAGAACGTGCGCCAGGACGGGTCGGGGTAGTCGAGATGGGCGTTGGCGAGCCCTTTGAACAGCAGCGGCGTGATGCCCTTGCGCTGCAACGTTGAGACGGCAATCGCTCCGGTGGATTCTGCGGCCAGGGAACTCCGCAGCCCGGCGAGATGACAGTCGCGAATGTCCTTGCGCCATTTCTCCATTCCGGCCTCGACATCGTCGGCCGGCCGCACCGCGATCTCACCCGTGGCGACCGCATTCCACAGGAGCCCGTCGAGGCGTTCAACCGCCGCCCACTGCCCAAGCTCGGCGCACTGGTGGGCGGACACCGCAACGGGCCGCCTCGCTACCGGCAAGTCGAGCGTCAGCCCTGATGCGAGCACGGCAAGCTGGGCTGGGCTCAGTTCGGTCATCTCTCGGTCTCGCTATCTGCACGTTGTCGCTCCGCGGTCTCATCAAGGCGGAGTGCGGCGCCGACGGCTGCTTCGACGACGGGGATCGCTTCGTCGATGCTGCGGTAGTGCAGTTCGGCGACGGGTACGCGGCGAACGAGCGCTTCGAGCCGCCGGAACATTTGACGCTTGACGTCGGCCCCACCGAGCGTCTGATTCGACAGCTCGAAAAGGGCCTGCGCCGGCTGGACGGGGTAGAGCGCTGCATCCACATCGCTGCGGCGCAGGAGGAGGACCAGCCGCAACGGTGTCGGACCACCCACCGCGCCGTGTCCGCTGACCCGATACGGGAAAAGTCGTCTCGTACGGTCCAACGGGGAGGCGGACGCCGAGGGCTGCTGCGCCAGATGGGCGCAGCCCGACTGGTCGGTGAAACGGTTGCACGATGACATCCTCACCGTCTGTTCGGTGTGGGTCCTGCACCGCGACGACCTCGTCGGCGAGGTAGGCGTGGCCCCTTCGACTCATGGCAGCGGTCAGCGTCGACTTCCCAGCTCCACTGTGGCCGACGAAGGCCACTCCCCGGCCGGCAATTCCGATGGCACCACCGTGCAGCACGGCGCAGCCGCTGGCGACGGCGGTCTCGGCGGTGTGCTCGTTGATCGCTATGAGCGCGTCGTACAACGCGAGATGGTCAAGGGGCCCCGCATAGCGCTCGTCGCCGTCCCAGCTGACCGTCCACGTCCCGGCAGTGTTCCTGACCTCGAGGTGATGCGTCGGTGACCCAGCTTCTTCACCGGCACGCAGGTCGGCGAGGCAGTCCGCCAGTTGGCCGCCGAGCGGCTCACTCACGCTGATGGTGAACACGGAGTCGTACACCACATGGCAACCCAGATCGGTATGTACCTGTGTCACGACCCGGCCCGACTGACCAGGCCGGCATCCACCAGCCGGTCGAGGTCGGCGTCGAGGTCGGCGGGTTCGAGGCCCGCGTCGACGAGACGGTCTGCGAGTTCATCGACGGTGCACGGCTCGTCAAGCGCCACCCAGACGAGCGCTACCGGACCGATCAGTTCCATGACGGCATGCTCGGGCAGAGCGTCCACCGGGTGCACGAGAACCCGGTCAGGCCCGAGGCGCCAGACGACGTCGGGCAGACGCGAATAGACCGGCCCGTTCATCGCCCACTCACGTGACGGTGGCGACCGGCTCGCCGAGATGCTCACGCATCCAGGCGACCGTGGCGCGCAATCCGTCGTCCAGCGGTACCGGTTCGACCTCGGGGAAGAGCGATCGCAGCAGCGTGTTGTCGGCCTGGCTGTGTGGCACGTCACCGGCCCGCACCTCGCTGTGTTCGCACGGCAGCGGAGCAAACCCGGTGATCGCACCGAGGCGGTCGACAATTTCGAGCAGGCTGGTCCGGCTCCCGAACGCAAGGTTCACCGGCGTCGCACACGTGACGCCTCGGGTGATTGCGTCCACGATCACCTCGGTCACAGTGCCGACGTAGGTGAAGTCGCGCGATTGCGTGCCGTCGCCGTGAATCGTCAGCGGCACACCGGTGAGGGCGGCGTGAGTGAACGCCGGGATCACTGCGGCGTACGCATGGCCGGGTGCCTGGCGGGGCCCGAACACGTTGAAGAACCGGAACGCCAACGTCCGCAGGCCGTAACTGTGCTGCCACGCCAGCGCGTACTGCTCCGTGGCGAGCTTGCTCACGGCATAGGGACTGAGCGGCTGGACGGCGAGGTCCTCACGCTTCGGCAGTGTCGGGTTGGCGCCGTAGACCGACGACGATGAGGCGACGACCACGATCGGATCGTCGAGCGTGCGGGCGGCCTCCAGGACACGCAGCGTGCCGGTGGCATTGGCCTCGTGGCTGGCGACGGGATCGATGATCGACCGGGGCACCGACGGCCGAGCTGCGAGATGGACGATGGCGTCGGCCCCGGACATCGCCTCCGCCAGAGCGTCGGCATCGAGGATCGACCCTTCGACGAGTCGTACGCCGATGCCGTCGAGGTTGGAGATCGATCCGGTGGAGAGGTCGTCGATGCCGACGACGCCGTGACCGTCGGCGAAGAGCCGTTCGCAGACGTGTGATCCGATGAAGCCGGCGGCTCCGGTGACGAGTACCCGCATTGGGGTCGACACTACCGGCGTCGATCGCTCCGGGTCAGGACACCGCCGCCGGACCTGCCCCGGCAACGACGTCGGAGTAAAGCGAGAGGTGGGCAGTCACGACGTCGTGAAGCGTCCAGGCGTGCAGTTCCCTGCGTGCGTTGGCCGACATCTCGGCGAGCAGGTTCGGTGACGTCGCCAGCTCGGCGAGGGCCTCTCCGAGCGCGTCGGGGTCACGCGGAGGTACGACCCTGCCCACTGAGTTGGTCACCATCTCCGGGACTCTCCCCACCGCAGTGGCCACGACCGGCAGCCCCAGAGCGAGCGCTTCGGCGACAACGATGGGTTGACCCTCGTAATCGCTCGCAACAGCAAGAATGTCCGCCCGCGCGATCTCGGCGAGGATGTCCTCCGTGGTCGGCTCGAAGGACACCACGTCGGCGAGGCCCAGCGTGCGAGCGAGTTCGACGTGCACGTCGAGATTGGGTCCTTCGCCGATGGTGATCAGTCGGATGGGCGCACCGGCTTGACGGGCTCGCTGCACCCCTCGCAACAGGTTCGGATAGTTCTTCGCGTCCCGATGGCTGGCGACCGTCATCACGATGACGTCCTCCCCGACTGCCTGGCACGACCGCACCTTGCCCTGGCGGCCGGCGGCGAGGAGTGCGGCATCGATTCGGGCCGGGTCGATGCCGTGCGGCAGCACCACCACTCGTCGCGCGATGTGATGAGGGAGTGACTCGGCGACCGCTGACGACACGGCGATGGTCGCGGCGTCGAGCCGTGCGGTGGCTCGCCACGCGAGCCGGGTCGGCGAGCGCAGAGATCTCCATGGTGTGTGCGACGTGGTGACCGTCCGCTTCCCCCGGGTGGCCAGACGCACGAGCGCCGACGGCAGCGGACCGTGGACGTGGACGATGTCGTAGGTGGGATCCGAAGCAAGCCCGACGAGCCGTCGAGTCGCCGCGATTCCGATCGTGTCACTGCCGTCCAGCCGATGGACCGTGATGCCCGCGGCCTCGATGACGTGGGCGAGTCGGTCGCGAGCAGAGTTCACGAGGGCGACCTCGACGTTGACGCCTTCGCTGGCCAGACCAAGTGCGAGATCCGTCACAACCCGTTCGATCCCGCCCAGGTCGAGGCCCTTGGTGACGAGCAGAACGCGCACGATCAGCGGGTCGCGCCGCGGTACTTGATCCGGGCGACGAGTTCGCGGAGTTCGCCTTCGAGGCGCAGCCCGCCGGCGGCCTTGGCGACGAAGAAGTTGTGGCCGTCGCTGCGCTGGATCGGAGTACGCCAGAGCCGGTGCAGGTCGGTCGTGCCGGGCTCGTTGACGCGGCTGCGGCCGAGGGCGGCGGTGGTGAACCGGCGACGGACCTCGGCTTCGGCAGCCTCGGAACCGGGCAGGGCCTTCGGGTAGGCGAAGTGAGCGGGCGGGGTGCCGATGTGTTCGCCGATCAGCTCGATGGAACGGTCGAGTTCGGCGCCGATCTCGGCCGGATCGGCTCGGTCGAGCAGGGCGTGGGTGTGGGTGTGCGAACCGATGGTGACGTACCCGGTGGAGGCGGCGTCGCGTAGGCCTGCCCAGCTGGCGGGTCGCGCTCCCCACGGAAAGGCCTCCCCGCTGTCGATGAAGTGGGTGGCGGCGTACAAGGTGGCGCGGATGCGGTGGTCGACCAATGCCGGCACGACGACGTCGCAGAAGTCGTCGGTCCCGTCGTCGAAGGTGACCACGACGGCACGCGGGGGCAGTACCGGTCCACCATCGGCGCCTCCGGCGAAAATGGCGGCGGCGTGGTCGAGGTCGATGACCGTGTGGCGCGTGCGCAGGTGCTCGAGCTGAGCCCGGAATGCATCGACATCGAGGTCGACCTCGCCACCCGACCCCCCGCCCACACGGTGGTAGATCAGCACGGTCACGCCGGCCGCGGGCTTCATGATCCGGTCGCCCTGGACGAGCACCTGCTTCACGAGCGTCCGGGAGTTCACATCGGCCAGTTTGGCACCCCCGCGAATCGCCTGCGCGGTCTTCCCGCACAACCGTGAACGTTTCTCGAGTTTCTTGACGAACCTGCCGATGTCGGTCTGACGCGTCCGCCACGACGAAGGAGCACCGACATGGGTTTCCGCACACGCACCGCTGTTGGCCTGGCCACCGCCCTCGCCGGGCTGTTGATGATCGTCGCCTCGGCCGGTACTGCCGCTGCCTACGACTTCCCGAGCACGAACGACGCCAACCGGACTGGCGGAGCAAGCCGCATGTCAACCAGGTGTCGAGTGGGCCGGGGACGGTCACGCTCGAGTTCGTGAACCCCACGTCCTGGCTGGCGTACTTCGAATACCGCATCGACGGCGTCGACGTCGACCGGTCGTGTCATCCGACCTCGGTGAGTCGGTGACGTATCAGTACCCCGGCGTCTGCGTCGAATGGTGACGTCGAGCTTCTGACCGCCGTGCGAATCCGGCGTGATCACCGGACGTTCACTGCCAATGCGACGGTCGAGGTTCGCCTCGCGCTCGGCGGCGAGCGCGACTGGGACTTCGACTGGACCACCTTCTACGTCGTCCCGAGCCCGACGACCAGGGCCGACTGCACGAATGGCGGGTGGGTGACCTTCGAGTTCGCCAATCAGGGTCAGTGCATCAAGTTCGTGAACACGGGCCAGGACAGCCGCTGACGATCCTTTCTTCAGGTCACGTGCCACATGCCGATAGATCTGCGTGCAGGATCGATATGCGGACGATTTCGGACAGTTCTTGAAGCTCGGGCTGTTGCGCTGGCTGGCCTCTCCATCGCCGTTCGGCCACGGGCATCGGCTCGGCGTGATCTGGGTGCCGGCGCCGAGCGAGCGTGACTTGATCGACGGCGAGCAGGTAGCGCCTCTCGATCCGTCGAGCGCCGCCGGCCAAGACCTCCGTTCGCTTGATCCCGAGCTGTCCGACCGGTTGCGGCTGATGGTTGCCGAGTCCGGCCGACCGTTGTCGGTACGCGAGTCGTGCGGCGCGTTGCCGACGGGCACCGTGTGCTTCGACCGTTCTCAACGTTTCGACGCCCTGATGCGAAGCGATCGTGCCGCTCGCGTGGTCAGCCGGCAGCGGTGGTTCCACGAGGCGATGGTGGCGGTTGATCCGTGCTCGCTCGTGTTCCTCGACTCGGACAACGGTCTCGTTGAAGACGACTCGCAACAGCCGTGGCGCGACCGGGCCGACGACGACGTCTCGATGTCGGAAGTCGCCCAGCTGCTCGAACGGGAACAGAGTGTGGTGACACATCAACTCGTCGATCCCACGCAGGCGTTGCCGGCATTGGTCAAGGCGCGAATGACCGACATTCACGGAACCCTGGGCATCGAGCCGTTGGCCGTGGTGCGGGGATCGCGTGCGTGCACGCGGCTGTTCACGATCATTCCGCATCGTCGGCACCAGTCTGATCTGCACGACCGCATCGGTGCGCTCCAGCTCTCGCGCTGGGGCGACGAGTTCCGCGTGTACCGCTGGCGTCGCGAACTCGTCACAGCATGAACGTCGCGCCGGTCTGACCCGAGCCGACACGGGACAATTCTGGGCGTCAGGATTCGCATGTGATGCTGCGAGGCGCGCTGACTGCGGTAGCTCACGCTCAGCACTCGAACGAGCACCAGTTGCGTCAATTCCCGGACAGGTCGACAGTGCGTGGGCAGCCGGCCACGGTGCGTCGAACGGGTCCTGACATCTTGATTGACAGCACCTGGCGCGCTGGCAAGGATCGGGGTCCGAGCAGTAGGAGGGGACATGCACAGCGCGGGCAGTATCAGAAGGTCGGTAGCCGGTGACGCGATTTCGGGCGTCGGATTCCGCCGTCGCGGCACCGTCCGTCGGTCGTGGGTGCTCCTGCTCGCGAGTTCGCTCGCTGCGTCGGTCGCCGTGGTCTCGACGCCCTCCGTTTCCCTCGCGGCTGCGTCTGCACTCAGTTTCGACGGTGTCGACGACTACGTGACGTTCGGGGATCCGGCCGAGCTGGACCTCGCGCAGTTCACCGTCGAGACATGGTTCAAGCGCACGGGAGCCGGCGTCGCAGCCACCACGGGCACGGGCGGAATCACAAACTTCATTCCGTTGGTGACGCACGGCGGCCCCCAGGCGGATGGTTCCAATGTGGACGCGAACTGGCTTGTCGGCATCGACGATGCGACCGATGTGCTCGCGGCGGACTTCGAAGAGGGCTCCGGCGGGACCACCCCGGGACTGAACCATCCCGTGAGGGGAACGACGGTCATCACCAACGACGTCTGGCACCACGCCGCCGCCACGTACGACGGGTCGACCTGGAATCTGTATCTCGACGGCGCCCTCGAGGCGACACTGCTGGTCGGGCAGCCCACCCGGTCGGACACCATTCAGCACGCCGCCCTCGGAGTAATGCTGAACTCATCGGGCACGACGTCCAACTCGCTGGCACGTTTCAGGGGACATCTCGACGAGGTCAGGGTCTGGAACAGCGCACGAAGCCAGGCCGACATCGCGGCAACGATGAACTCCGAGATCACCTCGGATCCGGGCGGTCTCGTCGCTCGTTGGGGGCTCGAGGAGGGAACCGGCACGACGGTTGCCGACTCGATCAGCCCGGCATCCAACGGCACGCTGTCGCCGGCGGCGACGGGACCCACCTGGGCGAACGGCTTCAACTACGTCGAGCCGACACCGAACCCTGGGCCCTACTCGGTGGCGTTCAACGGCACCAGCACGGCGATCAAGGTGCCCGATGCGAACGCGCTCGACACAGCCACGTTCACGGTCGAGGCCTGGGTGAATCGCGCCGCGGGCGGGGTGACCGCGAGCACCGGAACAGGTGGCGTCGTCGCGTATCCGATCATCGCGAAGGGGCGTGCTGAGGCAGAGACTGCGAATGCCGACGTCAACTACTTCCTCGGGATCGACGCCGCCGGCAGGGTCGCGGGAGACTTCGAACAATCGGGTCCGGGCACCAACCGGCCCATCACCGGGACAACCGTCATCCCGGTCGGCGAATGGCACCACGTCGCCGCTACGTATGACGGCTCGACCTGGGCGCTCTACGTCGATGGCCAACTGGATGCCACGTCGCCCACCACGGCGATTCCTGCGAACGCAGTGAACATCGCCCCTGTCGGGATCGGCACCGCGTACCAGACGTCGGGTGCAGTCGTTGCGGCGAACGGAGCCTTCTCGGGATCGATCGACGAGGCCCGCATCTGGAACGTCGCCCGATCCGCAGCCGAGATCGAAGCGTCGTTCGACCAGGAGATCAGCACGGCGACGGCCGGCCTGGTGGCCCGATGGGGCATGAACGAGGACTCGGGCGCCGCGGTGCCGGACTCGATCGGGACGAACAACGGGGTTCTGTCGAACGGCACGCGCGTGGCCGGCTTCGTCGTTCCGGTCGTGCCAGGCGTTCTCGACGCACTCGACCTCGGCACCGCCGGCGCCTACGCGACATTCGGTGATCCATCCAAGTTGGACCTAGCTGCGTTCACCGTCGAGACGTGGTTCCGTCGCGACGACGAGGGTGTTGCGGGCACTACTGGTTCCGGTGGCATCACGGACTTCATTCCGTTGGTCACCCATGGGGCGCCGGAGGCCGACAATTCGGCGGTGGACGCCAACTGGGTGCTCGGCATCTCCAACGGCAGCGATGTGCTCGCTGCAGACTTCGAGGAGGCAGCCACTGGCGGAACTCCGGGTCTCAACCATCCGGTCTACGGCGTCACCCCGATCACCGACGATGTGTGGCACCACGCCGCAGCCACGTATGACGGCACGACGTGGAAACTCTATCTCGACGGCAACCTCGAGCGGACCCTGGTTGTCGGTCAGCCGGTCCGGTCGGACTCCACCCAGCACGCCGGTCTCGGCGCGATGCTGCTGTCGGCCGGCACTCCAGCCAACACCGCCCGATTCCATGGTGCACTCGACGAGGCGCGGGTCTGGAACTCGGCGCTCTCGCCCGCACAGATCCAAGCCAACGTCAATTCGGAGTTGACGACGGGCACCGGCCTCGTGGCCCGATGGGGCCTCGACGACAGCACGGGCACCACCGTCGCGGACTCGATTGCACCCACTGCCAACGGCACGATCCAGGGCTCTGGCTCGACGTGGATCGAAGGCGCCCCGTTCGACATCGTCGTCGTTCCGACATCGGATCCGAACGTCCCCACACTCGTGTCGCCGGCCGACGGTGCCATCGGCGTTGCGTCGCCTCCGAAGCTCGAGGTCGCGGTCAGCGATCCGGACGGTGGACAGCTGACGACAACGTTCTACGGGCGTGAGGTCGGAACGCCTCCGGGGGACGACTTCACCTTCGTGGTCATCCCTGACACCCAGCACTACGTCGACAGTGCCGATCGCGCCGGCTACTACACGCAGCAGACACAGTGGATCGCCGACAACGCGGCCGGTCTCAACATCGCCTTCGTGAGTCACCTCGGCGACGTCACCGAGAGCTTCGACAGCAGCGAGGTCGAGTGGCAGCGCGCCGATGCGGCGATGGACATCCTCGACAATGCCGGGATCCCGAACAACCTCGCGCCCGGCAACCACGACCTGGGTGCGGGTGGAACGACCTCGACCTTCTTCGACCAGTACTTCCCACCATCGCGCTACAACCTTCCTCAGAACCCGTGGTACGGGGGATGGCTCGGCGAGGAGCCGGGGCAGACCGACTACTTGAACCGGAACAACTACGAGTTGTTCACTGCCGGGGGCATCGACTTCCTGATCGTTCACCTCGAAATCGACATGCCGACCTACGCGGTGACGTGGGCGAACGAGATCATCGATCGGTACCCGGAGCGCCAGGTCATCGTCAGCACCCATGCGTTCCTGAGCACCTCGGGGAGCCGTGGGACCTCGACCGTCACCGGGCGTTCCGACGGACTGTCGGCCTCGCAGGTCTGGGACCAGCTGATCAGCCCGAACTGCAACGTGTTCATGGTGGTCAACGGCCATTACCCGGGCGAAAGCCGGGCCACGACGAACAACAGCTGTGGCCGGCCGGTGCACCAGGTCGTGACCGACTACCAGAGCCGACTGAATGGCGGAGACGGTTGGCTGCGCTACTACACGTTCAAGCCGTCGGAGAACCTGATCCAGGCGACGACCTACTCGCCCAAGCTCAACCAGTTCGAGATCGACTCGAACAGTGAGTTCACACTGGCCTACGACATGAGCTCCGCCGGCTTCTCCCAGATCGGGACCGTCACGGGTGCCTCAGGTTCGACGGCGTCGATGTACTGGCCAGGGCTCGACCGCAACAAGGAGTACGAGTGGTACGCGGTCGTGGACGACGGCCGGGCAGCCATCGCAAGCCCGACCTGGAGTTTCACCAGTGACAACCCGAACTGGGCTGCCTACGTCGATCTCCGGTCGTCGGTCGGCGACCAGAACGCTGCGAACGTGCTGGAGATTCCGTCCGGTGCGGTTCCCTCGCCGATCAATGCAGCGACGGTGTTCCCGCTGATCGACATCCAGTCGGGTGCACCCGTGGATGCGACGCTGCAGGTGGACAACAGCGGAATGGGCATCTCGTCCGACAACGGTGCAGATTTCTCGGCCGGCCCGGCCTTCGGCGTGTTCGACGGAATCGTGGATGCGCAGGGTGTCTACTCCTACGCTGACGCCGCCGCCGTTTGGCAACTGAACATCGCCGGGTTGAACCCGTCGAAGCGGTACGAGGTCGTCGTTTCGAGCAACCGGGACGAGGCTGTCTCGCCGGAGCGCTGGACGGAGGTCGAGTTGCTCGGCGCAGACGCATCGGTCGAGGCCGCCGGCGGCACGACGACCGTGGTGTCACCGTCACTCGTGCGACTGCAGACCAGGAACAACACCGCGCGTGGCGACATCGCTCGTTGGACTTCGATCGATCCGGGCGCCGACGGAGCGTTCAGCCTGGCGTCCGACCTCTTCCTGTCCGGCGGTTCCGATCGCTCGTATGCCCCTGTGCTGCTTCGTCTGCGGGAATTCGACGGACCGTTGCCGTCTGCGCCGCCCGTTCCGACGGGTTTGACCGTTGGGGTCGTGTCGGCCACCGAACTCGCCGTGTCATGGAACGACGTCACCGGCGAGAACGCCTACGAACTCCAGGTGAGCGCCAACGGTGGAGCCTTCGCGCCCGTTGCCGATTCGCCGCTCGCCGCGAACACCACCAGCTACCCGGCCACAGGACTGACCGCCGGCACCGAGTACTGCTACAAGATCCAAGCCACCAACACCGGAGGACCCTCAGGCTTCTCCAGCAGTCAATGCGCCACGCCGTTGCCGCCCGGGCCGCCCGTTCCGACGGGTTTGACCGTTGGGGTCGTGTCGGCCACCGAACTCGCCGTGTCATGGAACGACGTCACCGGCGAGACCGCCTACGAACTCCAGGTGAGCGCCAACAGCGGGCCCTTCGCTGCCGTGGCCGGGTCGCCACTCGCCGCGAACACCACCAGTTACCCGGCCACAGGACTGACCGCCGGCGTCGAGTACTGCTACAAGATCCAGGCCACCAACACCGGAGGACCCTCAGGCTTCTCCAGCAGTCAGTGCGCCACACCACCCATCCCCGTACCGGTGTTGACGATGAGCGGCGGTTCCGCCAACGAGGGCGATCTCGGTGAGTCGAACCAGGTGACCTTCACGGTCACGTTGAACGGTGAAACACCGTTCCCGGTCACCGTCACCTACAAGACAGCGAACTTCACCGCATCAGCCGGTGTCGACTTCCTCGGCAAATCGGGAACCCTCACGTTCCCAGCATCAACCACCACCACCCAAACCCAGACCGTCACCATCAACACCATCGGCGACGAACTCATCGAACCCAACGAACGCTTCTACCTCTACCTCCAGAACCCCACCAACGCCACAGTCCCCGTCACCCGAACACTCGGCTACATCAACAACGACGATCCGCGCAACAACGTCCCGGTCGCCGATGACCTCGCCGCTGAGGTTGACTACCGCAACTCGGTCGGCGTGGACATCGTGTTGTCCGGCTCGGACCTCGACGGTGACGACCTCACGTTCAGCCTCGTGGGAGACAACGGCGGAGCAACACTCGGCACGGTCACCGCGACCAACGGTGTCGCCACCTACATCCCCGCCGCAACGGGCGCAGGGGTGGACTCCTTCGAGTACATCGCCAACGACGGACGCGACAACTCGACACCCGCCACGGTGACCGTCACCATCACCGATACACCCAACGAGCCACCGACGATCGTCAACGATGAGTTGGTGACGTTGGCCAATCGCATCAAGTCAGTTGACGTGCTCGGCAACGACTCCGACCTTGAAGCCGGCGTCCTGTCGGTGACATCCTGGAGCCAGGGCGCATCAGGATCGGTCAACTGCACCACCGCAGGGGTGTGCTCATACACCCCCGATGCGTTGCTGACAGCGCCGTACACCGACAGTTTCACCTACACCGCCAGCGACCCGTTGGGAGCCACGACGATCGGAACCGTGAACGTGCGTGTCGTCGCCACACCCACCCTGACGATGAGCGGCGGTTCCGCCAACGAGGGCGATCTCGGTGAGTCGAACCAGGTGACCTTCACGGTCACGTTGAACGGTGAAACACCGTTCCCGGTCACCGTCACCTACAAGACAGCGAACTTCACCGCATCAGCCGGTGTCGACTTCCTCGGCAAATCGGGAACCCTCACGTTCCCAGCATCAACCACCACCACCCAAACCCAGACCGTCACCATCAACACCATCGGCGACGAACTCATCGAACCCAACGAACGCTTCTACCTCTACCTCCAGAACCCCACCAACGCCACAGTCCCCGTCACCCGAACACTCGGCTACATCAACAACGACGATCCGCGCAACAACGTCCCGGTCGCCGATGACCTCGCCGCTGAGGTTGACTACCGCAACTCGGTCGGCGTGGACATCGTGTTGTCCGGCTCGGACCTCGACGGTGACGACCTCACGTTCAGCCTCGTGGGAGACAACGGCGGAGCAACACTCGGCACGGTCACCGCGACCAACGGTGTCGCCACCTACATCCCCGCCGCAACGGGCGCAGGGGTGGACTCCTTCGAGTACATCGCCAACGACGGACGCGACAACTCGACACCCGCCACGGTGACCGTCACCATCACCGATACACCCAACGAGCCACCGACGATCGTCAACGATGAGTTGGTGACGTTGGCCAATCGCATCAAGTCAGTTGACGTGCTCGGCAACGACTCCGACCTTGAAGCCGGCGTCCTGTCGGTGACATCCTGGAGCCAGGGCGCATCAGGATCGGTCAACTGCACCACCGCAGGGGTGTGCTCATACACCCCCGATGCGTTGCTGACAGCGCCGTACACCGACAGTTTCACCTACACCGCCAGCGACCCGTTGGGAGCCACGACGATCGGAACCGTGAACGTGCGTGTCGTCGCCACACCCACCCTGACGATGAGCGGCGGTTCCGCCAACGAGGGCGATCTCGGTGAGTCGAACCAGGTGACCTTCACGGTCACGTTGAACGGTGAAACACCGTTCCCGGTCACCGTCACCTACAAGACAGCGAACTTCACCGCATCAGCCGGTGTCGACTTCCTCGGCAAATCGGGAACCCTCACGTTCCCAGCATCAACCACCACCACCCAAACCCAGACCGTCACCATCAACACCATCGGCGACGAACTCATCGAACCCAACGAACGCTTCTACCTCTACCTCCAGAACCCCACCAACGCCACAGTCCCCGTCACCCGAACACTCGGCTACATCAACAACGACGACTGAAGTCAGTGGGAGGTGCACCGGACCGGGAGGCGGTCACGGTCCACCTCCCGGTACTCGACCTCGCCGTCGGATACTCTCACGGTCGTGCCGGCACGTGTCCTCTGGGTGATCAAGGGGCTCGGGCCGGGTGGGGCGGAGCGGTTGCTGTGTGCAGCAGCTCGTGCTCACGACCGCGAGCGCTTCCACATCGAGTGCGCCTTCGTGCTGCCGTGGAAGGACCATCTCGCCGAGGAACTCGAACGAGCCGGCGTGAAGTCGCACTGCATGAGCCGAAAGCGCACTGACCGGCGGTGGCCACTGCGCCTGGCCGAGCTGGTGCGTGACGGTGAGTGGGACATCGTCCACGTCCACTCCCCGCTCCCCGGCTCGGTGGCCCGCCTCGCCACCCGGACGATGCGCGAGGCCGACCGCCCGCGGCTGGTGAGCACCGAACACAACCGTTGGGCCACCCATCGAGGCCCGACCCGATGGCTGAACGGGTTCACGAGCCGGTGGGACGACGTGTCGTTCGCCGTCACCGACGAGGTCCGCGAGTCGATGACGGGCCCGTTGACCAAACGGGTGGAGACCCTGCAGCACGGCATCGACGTGGAGTCGACAGCCAAGGCGTCGGCCGATCGTGATGCGGTGCGAGCCGAACTCGGGATCGGGCTCGACGAGATCGTCGTCGGTACGGTCGCCAACTTCCGCCCGCAGAAGGACTACCCGAATCTCCTCCAGGCCGCGCGCCTGCTGGCGGATCGCGGGGTGCCCGTGCGGTTCGTCGCAGTCGGCCAGGGCCCGCAGGAAGCGGAGGTCCGCCAGCTCAGTGACGATCTCGGCCTCGTCGAAACCGTGACGCTCACCGGGTTCCGTGACGACGCCGTGCGGGTGATGGGCGCCTGCGACGTCTTCACGCTGGCCTCGCAGTGGGAGGGCCTGCCCGTCGCCCTGATGGAAGCGCTGGCGCTTGGCCTGCCGGTGGTGGCGACGAACGTCGGCGGCGTCGCCGAGGAGATGCACGACGGCATCGACGCCCTCCTCGTCCGCCCGAGCGATCCGCCGGCGCTCGCTGACGCGCTCGGGCGGGTCGTCACCGACCCGGCCCTGCGCAACCAACTCGGCGCTGCGTCGTTCGCCCGGGCCGTCGACTTCGACGTCCACCGCGCCGTCGACCGCATCGAAAGCGCCTACGCCGAGCTCGCACCCGACGCTGCGGCAGAACGTGCAGTACCCGAGCCGGCACCGGCGCGACGCCCACTCCCGAAGGGGCTCGACATCCGTGAGGCGACGCCGGACGACCGGCCCGCCATCATCGAGTTGTGCCGTGCCTCGCTCGGCTGGGGTGACGATCCCCGCTTCGAGCAGCTGTTCTCGTGGAAGCACGACCAGAACGCGTTCGGCCCGTCGTACATGTGGGTTGCGACCGACGGCGACAAGGTCGTCGGCCTGCGGGCGTTCATGCGCTGGGAGTTCGTCCGTGGCAGCGAAGTGCTCCACGCCGTGCGCGCCGTCGACACCGCGACCCACCCCGGCTACCAGGGCAAGGGCCTGTTCACGGCGATGACGATGCACGGCCTCGACGTGATCACGGACGACGGCATCGACTTCGTGTTCAACACCCCCAACGACAAGAGCCGCCTCGGCTATCTGAAGATGGGCTGGCAGCAGGTCGGAAAGCTCCCAGTGGCGATCCGGGTCGCGGGCCCGATCGCCGCGATCAAGGTGGCGAGGTCGAGAGTGGCGTCGTCGCACTGGCCATCGCAGAAGGATGTCGGCGTCCCGCTCTCGGCGGTGGTGTCCGACCTCGCCAACGCCGTCGAACAGCCGGACGACTTTGCCGCGATCAGAACGAACGTGAGCAACGCGTTCTACCGATGGCGCTACGGTGCCGCCTTCCTCGGCTACCGCGTCGTGCCGACGGACGGCGGGAACCTCGTCGTTCGCGTTCGGCAGCGGGGCGACGCCGAAGAACTGGTGATGCTCGATGCCCCCGGCTTGACGCTGTCGGCGGCTGATCGTGCCGCCGGGCGTCTGCTGCGCCCACACGGGCTCGACCATGCCCTTCGCATCGGTCCGGCGGACCTCCATCATGGGTTCCTGCCAACGCCCGGAGGCCCGGTCGTCACGTGGCGGTCAGTGTGCGCCAATGCGATGCCACCGCTCCCCAACTGGCAGCTCGCAATGGGCGACGTGGAGCTGTTCTGATGGTCACGTCGCCGGATGACCCGCCGATGCGGGTGCTCGTCGTGCTGACGTCGAACAGCCGTCGCGGTGCTGAAATCGAGGGGTCCCGCCTTGCCCGCGAACTCAGCGAGCGGGGCGTTCATACAGAGGTGGTCGCGTTGGGGCCGGGCTCGGGCTCATCACTATTGGAGGTTCCGGTGCTCGGACGCAAGCCACTCGGCGCGTCGACCCTTCGGGTCCTACGAACCCGTGCTCGCCAGTTCGACGTCGTGATCGCCTACGGATCGTCGTCGCTTCCAGCATGCGCCGCTGTCGCTCGCTGCGACCGGCGTTCCGTTCATCTACCGGAGCATCGGTGATCCGTCTGCATGGGTCCGAGGGCGCTTGCATCGCTGGCGAACGGGCGTACTGATTCGCCGCGCTGCCCGCGTGGTTGCTCTGTGGCCCGACGCTGCCGAGGCGATCCAGAGGCTCTACTCGGTCGATGCGGACCGTATTTCGGTGATCCCGAATGCTCGTTCCAGCGACGAGTTCCGCCCACCGACCGACGTCGAAACTCTCAAGGCACGTGCATCCCTCGGTCTGCCGATGGACGCACGGATCGTGGGTTGCGTCGGGTCGATCGCCGCCGAGAAGCGACTGCATCTCGCAGTCGACGCGGTCGCAGGACTCGAGCACGTCCATCTGCTCGTTGTCGGCGACGGTCCGGAACGAGCTGACGTCGAGCAACATGCCCAGGATGTGCTCGGCGAACGAGCGACGTTCGCAGGGACCCTCGACGACGTGGTGCCTGCTTACCGAGCGATCGACGTACTGCTGGTCACAAGTCGCACCGAAGGCATGCCAGGCGTCGTTCTGGAGGCTTCGATGAGCGGAGTACCGGTCGTCGCGACACAGGTCGGCGCATTGAGCGACATGTTCGCTGCCGGGATCCCTGGGGCACTCGTGCCGTTGGAGAGTGATGCCACGTCCATCGGTGCGGTGGTCAGGGCCGTCCTCGTCGAGAGGCCACGGTCGCCGACGTCGCCAGCGGGCGACTTCGGATGGCCCGCGGTGACGTCCAGATGGATCGAACAACTCGAGGATGAAGTGCGAATTCCGTCTGAAAGCCGTGTCGGAGCCACATCGTGAGGAAACCGTGGTCAATCGACGAGTGATTGCCAACGACGGTTACCCCTCAATCGGGCCGACGTCCATGCCGAGCGCGGACACCGAGCCTGCACGATGATCAGGGTTCTGGCAGTGATGGACAGCACAGGTCCAGGTGGAGCCGAAACGTCGATGGCGGCAATGGCCCCACTGATGGCCGAGAACGGTGTCGAGTTGGAGGTGGCGTTCTTCCACGACCGCCCCGGAGTCAAAAACCAGTTCATCGACGCAGGCATTCCGCTCATCCATGTTCCTCACGGCCGAAGCCGTCTGCTGACGGTCTGGCGCCTCAGGCGAGTCATCAAGGAACGCCAGCCCGATCTCGTCCACACGATGGTGTTCGAGGCGGACATCATCGGCAGAACTGCCGCGTTCCTGGCCCGCGTGCCTGTGATGTCGTCGATCATCAACGAGATGTACGGGCCTGAGCAGCTCGCGGTCTCGCGGCACCCGTGGAAAGTAAGGCTGGGTCAGGCGCTCGACATCCTGACAGCCAGATTCGTGAAGCAGTTCCACGCAATCACCAACACGGTCGCGGATGTGATGGCACCACGCCTTCGAATCGACCGCTCGAAGATCATTGTCATCTATCGAGGTCGAGACCTCGAGCAACTGGGCCACCGCACTCCGAGCCGCCGGCAGGAAGTCAGGCGAGGTCTTGGGATTCCCGACGACGTACCCGTGCTCCTCGCCGTTGGCCGTCACGAACCGCAGAAGGGCCTCGACCGACTGCTCACGGCGATGCCATCCGTGCGGGCTCGTGAGCCACGCTCTCTACTGCTGGTCGCTGGACGTCGCGGATCGGTCACCCCGAGCCTAGAGCGCCAGATCGCCGAGCTGGGGCTGACTGAATGCGTGCGGCTGCTGGGGCATCGTCCTGATGTGGCCAACTTATTGACGGCCTGCGACGTGATGGTCTTCCCGTCGCTCTGGGAGGGGCTCGGAGGGTCGATCATTGAGGCAATGATGCTCAGGTGCCCGGTCGTGTGCTCCGACTTGCCGGTGCTGCGCGAGGTGGCCGACGCAGCGAATGCAGACGGCTTGGTCAACTTCGTCGAGTGTGCCGAACCAACTGCGCTGGCTGCTGGCATCACGGATGCGCTTCACCAGAGTCACAGCGAGCAAGGGCCGCTCGTTTCCGACCTGGCGCCTTTCATGCTCGATCGGGTATCGGACGAGTACGCAAGGTGTGCCATTCGCATGACTCGGCCAGAGTGACACACATCCAAGAAACACTTGCGTACGACCTAGTGTCCTCCGATCGGTCCTAGCGTCGGCAAGACTCAACGCCGTGAAGTTCTCGATCGTCATTCCCTGCCGCGACGACCAGGCGGGCCTCGACCGTGCCGTGCGCTCGGTGCTGAACCAGACGATCAGCCATATCGAGGTGATCGTCGTCGATGACGGCAGTCAGCCACCGCTGTGCGTGGTCGACGACTCGCGGCGTGAGACTGTTCAGGCGGGACGTTGCCGGTGGTCCGGCAGTTGCACGGAACATCGGGCTCGAGAACGCCGAGGGAGAGATCGTCGGTTGGTGCGACAGCGACGATTTCTTCACGCCGGACCGACTCGAACTCGCCGAACGACTGCACGGCGACGCGGACATCGTCGTCGTCGGCCAAGGTCGTGCGTCCGATCCCAATGTTCATGCGTCGGTTCCTGCGACACTTCAACGAGTTCTGGATCGCACCAGCCCGTCCCTTGGCGCGACGACGATCCTGCGGGAACTCTGCCTTCCACTCAACGATCGCTTTCTGGCCTGCCAGGACGTCGAGTGGTGGATTCGCACCATCGAGCGGGGTGGCTCGTTCCGATCGATCTCCGAGGTCGGCTACCTCGTCGACAGCGACGAGCGAGTCCGAATCCTGAATTCACCAACGGCTCGGCTCGATTTCAGCTATGCACTTCTCCAACAGTACCCCGACTTCTACGAGCGACATTCTGAAGCGAGGGCGTTCCGCTGGCTTCGCATCGCGGTTATGGAGAAGCGGGAGGGCAACGTGTCGCTCGCATGGCGGGCTCTACGACGCTCGATCCGGGCTCACCCGACTGCACTCGCTGGGAAAGAGGCCGTTCGACTTGGGCGTGAGGCGGCCCGCCCCAATCATTCCGTTCCTCCGATCTCCACGCTCCCGCTACCACCGATGAGCAGCCTGCGCGCCCGCCAGCTCAAGCCATTGGTGCGGGGTACCGCAGAGAGCAGACAGGCGTACGCTTCGACCCTGGTCGGCGCCACATCGTCCTTTTCTTCTCGATTCCCGAAGCCTCTGCGTGGTCGGGTGCGGCGAGCGGCAACGACGCTGCACCGGCCGCACACGATCAATGTGCAGACCGCCTGGGGGCTCCTGCCTCTGGAGGCGAACGAGGTGAGGCTGCTCGCCCCGTTCGCCGATGAGCCCCTCGAGCTGGCATTGCTGGCGCGGTACCTCCAACCGGGTATGACGGCGATCGATGTGGGCGCCAATCGCGGTTCGTATTCGTTGATGTTCAGCGCCCGGGTGGGCGAGAGCGGATCGGTGCTGGCCGTCGAACCCGACCCGCGGATGCTGGCACGGCTGGAGAGCGTCAGAACGCTCAATCACCTTGACGGCGTCCTCAGGATCGTCGCAGCGGCGGTGGCTGCAGATTCCGGGGAACGCATCTTGAGCCTGAGTGCCGAGCCGGCGCTCAACCACCTCGAGCCGACAACTGGGTCGACGTCGAACGGTCCGACAACGCCGGTGCGTGCCGTGAGCTACGTCGACCTCCTGGCCCAACACTCCATGGATGGCGTCCATCTCCTGAAGGTCGACGTCGAAGGAGCAGAGCCCGAAGTGCTCGCCAGCGTCATGGCCTGCGACGATGAAGAACTACATCCGGCCTTGATCATGTTTGAGTACGAGCCCACCCATTGGGAGCGGCTCGGGCATTCCAGCTTCGCCCCAACTGCGGCAGCGCTCAGCAGTCAGTACGACCTCTTCGCGATCGACTACGCGAGCGGACAGCTATTGCCGATTGGCGAAACCGATCAACCGGCCTGGTCCGGACGGAACGTCATGGCTGTACATAAGTCCAACACGCGTGACGCTCTCCACAGGATCACGCTCGGAGCCAGCACTCTTGGTCGAGTGGAGCCCAGCGGCTCACAAGTTGGGGTGCATGATTCGTGAATGTGTCGGGTCACAGTGCAATCCCCAACGTGTACAACGACAGCAATCGTGGTGACGCCCTGTTCACGTATGCCTCCGCGAAGGCGCTCGAACGGACCGCCCCTGGCAGGGAATCACCTTGATTCCAACCAACACCGGGCAACACCAAGACGACTTCGGATTCACTCTCGAAGCGATGGAGCAAGTCTCGGTCGCAACGGAACATCCATTGCGACTCGGGAGCGCTCGAATTGTAAACTCGGCGGTCGCCGAGAGGGTGCGTAGGCACCCTCTCGGCGAAGCTACCGCGAAGGACGAGAGGCAAGGGCTACGACGTTGTCGGCTCTGCCCAACTGGTGGTCGGCAAGGGTGGGCAGCTCTTCCGAGACTACGCTGATGGCGCTGGCCTCCGGAGATTCGCCCTCGTTTCCTCGCCGTTTGTAATCGCGGCAATAGAATCAGTGCCAACAGCGCTCTACGGAGTTCAAATCGGACCGTACAGCGGCGCGGGGCCAAGGGAGCCGCAGCAGCCGTTTTGCAGAGGGTGGATGTCGTGCTCGCTCGCAACGAAGGTCTGCGCACATTGCATCGGAACTCGGTGCCCGGCACGTCGTCCAGATCCGGGACACCGTGTTCGGCGTTGACGTGACCAACCTGGTGGATCCGGCGTTCGAGTCAGAGGAGAGCTATGACGTGCTTTTCGTTGCAGCAAGCCTCGCTGCCGAGCTTGGCCCTGACGGCATGGATTCCATCGTTGACCTGATAACAACGCGAGTTCAATCTGCTCTCGTCGATCACGTCGTTGTCACCGCCCAATCCGGTGCCAACGGCGCGCAGACTTCGCATTCACCACCCAGGTTGCAGCACGATGTGCCGAGGTTGCCGCGTGCCGGCTCCTAGGCCCGTTGAGTGTTGAAGAGCTACTTGGTCTCTACCGAAAAGCCAATGTGGTCGTAACAGCCCGGGTACACGGCGGAATCATGGTGCTGCTCGTCGGTACACCGGCGCTCGTCTTGTGCCCCAACAGCACCAAGGCGCTTGATCTGTTCGGATCTGTTGGCTTCGCTGAAGTCTCCGTCGGACCGGAGAAGGCGGGGATCGTGATCCAGACGCTTCGGGAACGACTGGAGGCACTTGGGAGAGACTCGCTCTTCTTACGCAACGAGATCGCCGCTCGCATCACGACCTTGAGGAGCAAGGTGGTCGCAGCTGACCAAGAATTGGTTTCCCTTCAAGGATAATGAACAGCATGCTCGGGATCGGACGCATCGCGTGACAAGCTCGGACGTGTCCTTGCAGCCACAGCCTGATCCAGTAGGAGCCAACTCTGAAGGAAGGACCGAGGAAAGGACCAGCGTCTGGCCGCTCCTGGAGCGCGGCGCTCAGCCGTCGTAGGCCTTGCCGCCACCTCAGTACTCGGCGGGCTGGTCGAGGCGCTGTTCCTCGTCTTCGATCACACGTGCTGCGTTCGCCATCACCGAAGGGAAGGACGAATTCGGCTTGGTCGCTGGCGGAAGGTCAGCGTGACCACCGCGGAGGCTTCTCTCACTTGCGCTAGTGCTGATACGGGTCGCTCTAGCTCTGGCGCAACGTGGCAGTCGTCGCGGCTCAGTGCTTCGGTGATCGCGAATGTTCGTCGGGATCTGGCGAAGGCGTTCATGCAAGCGTCATGGTCATCACAGCACGGCGAACGCTCCGGTCGACTGCAGGAGTTGCTGACCACGTTTGCGCAGCGGGGTTCCGAACTCGTCAACTCCACCACGCTCGCGATCACCGCAGGCTGCAGCCTGGCTGCCATGCTCGTCTCGGCGATCGTCATCGACCCCACTGCTTCGCTGGTGGTCATCGCTGCGGTTGCAGTGCTCGGCTCGGTGCTGCGTCCGCTGCGCGCAGCCGTCAAGCGGGAGGCCCGTCATACAGCCGCACGGCCGGGATGGACTTCGCGACATCGCTCAGCGAGACCTCGCAGCTCGGCATGGAGATGCACGTGTTCAACGTGCAGCCTCAGGCGACCGAGCGCATCGTCGACCTGATCGACCGCAACGAAGCCACCGCGCAACGCCTCACGTTCCTCCGAGGTCTGGTGCCGGCGGTGTACACAGGAATGGCCTACCTCGCACTCGTCGGCGCACTCGCCGTCGTTGCCGCCATCGACTCGGCGAGCTTGACGTCCGTCGGCGCCGTCATGTTGATCATGCTGCGGTCACTGAGCTACGGCCAGGCCATGCAGACCTCGATCACCTCGATCCATGCGACCCTGCCGTTCCTCGGTTCGCTCGACGATGAACTCACCCGATACCGAAACGCCCAGGTCATCGACCACGGGCAACCGATCGGCTCGATCGGCGCACTGCGCCTCGACGACGTCTCCTTCGAGTACATCACCGGCACGCCTGTCCTTCGCGACGTCAGCGCGACGATCGACCCGCACGAGATCGTCGGTGTCATCGGCCCCTCCGGCAGCGGCAAGTCCACCCTCGTCCAGCTGCTGCTCGGGCTACGTGACGCCCACAAGCGGACACGGTGCTGTCGGACGGACGAGACATCCGCGTGCTCTCCCGAACCGAGTGGGCACGCAAGGTCACATTCGTGCCCCAGGATGCCCATCTCATCGCCGGCACCATCTCCGACAACATCCGCTTCCTACGCGACAACGTGAGCCAGGACGACATCGAACGGGCAGCCCGACTGGCCAACCTCCACGACGATGTCAGCGCGTTCCCCGACGGCTACGACCGACAGGTCGGCGAACGGGGCAGCCATCTGAGCGGTGGACAACAGCAACGCCTGATCATCGCCCGGGCACTCGTCGAACACCCTGACGTGCTTGATCCTCGACGAGCCCACCAGCTCACTCGACGTGCGCTCCGAGCACCTGATCCGTCAGACACTCGACCGGTTGCGCAACGAGATGACGATCATCATCATCGCCCACCGGCTCTCCACCCTCGACAGCTGCGACCGGCTCATGGTGATCCACGACGGCGAGCTCAAGGCGTTCGACACGCCCGACAACCTCGAGAAGGACAACGACTTCTATCGCGAGGCGCTCAAGTTGTCGGGACTTCGATGACGAGGCCGTAACCGATCAACGTGAGAGCAGTCAGCTCACCCACCAGTCGCTTCCTGCGATACGGACCGCATCGTTCAGCGAGTCTGGAAGACTCATCGAATCCAACGAAGACTGGTGCCCGTTCAACGAGGGTCTGCGAAGGAGCTTCGAGCATCCTGTTGGGCACTGAACAACCGAGTTGCGAGCCACGCTGATTGGTGCTATCGATTCCGTGCGCTGACAGCGATGTGCGGGATGAATGCGCCCGAGTCCAATCGGCACGTGCAACCCGAAGGAAGTCGGAGACCTACGCCTGTCTTCCTCGGACCCACGTATAGCGATTCCGCCTGAGCACGAGCTGATGCGACTCATCGAAGCGGGCCAACACCGTGAGAGATGCTCGGCGTACAAACTCCTGCCGAGTCACCATGCACCAGTCGCCAAGGTGCCGAAACTCCGATGCGGCAGGACCTGTCTCTGTCCCGCTGATCATGCCAGAAGTACACCCATGGATTGCCGCCTCGAGACTCAGCTCCTCGAGCCCATCTTGCCCGTTGTGGAAGTACTGCGACAAAGTTCGATCGACCGGATCTCTGGAGCACAACAATCAATGTGCGGCCGGCAACAACTGGGCGATCCGCTCGGGGGCGCCGGATAGTAGAGATAGTCGCCGGAGCGCTTCGCCGGCGATTCTGCCCGCAACGCCGCCCGAAGCGGGAAATTGGCAGCAGAAACTCGCCACCCAATTGCGTACTTGATCCGTGGCGAAGTAGATCTGCTCCTTCCGAATGGACGAGCAACTGGGGCAGATTGGTGAGGTAGCGGAACAGCGATGTCGTAACGGCCTTCTGGGCCCCGATTACAACGAAGTCAGGAAGCGGATCTCCAAGGCACCGTCGCATTGCAATGGCGTTATCCACCACGCGCTCTTCAGCGCTTTTTCGTTCCGAGGGAGAGCCGGTCTCGCAACACGGCAGTGACCTGACGGCGCCGAACGGTGCCCGCAACTGCTGCAAGGCCAGCCGGATGGCTATGAAAGATATCGCTGCGCCGCTCCATGGCCCCGCAGATAGCCGGCACCGAGCATGATCAAGAGGTAATCTCGGCCCACTGTGAACGGCACGCGACCCACCGACGCTCTTCGACGATTCTGGTGGATCGTGGTGATCTTCACCATCGCTGGCGCCGCCATCGCCGGGCTTCCCGAACCGGAGCAGGCGGCCGACTCGGTCACCACCTGGAACGCCAACCACACGCTGCTCGTGTCGAGTTCCACCGGGGCCGGCTCGGTGTTCACCGACCCGCAGGCGTTCAACCAGCTCCAGCTGTTCGCCACCACCGGCGAAGTCCCCGAGCGGGCTGCCGAGGCGATCGACTTCAACGGGCCACCCGCCGCGCTGGCCGCGCAGGTCACCGTCACCGCCGACCAGCAGAGCGGCGCACTGCGCATCTCCACCACGCAGAGCAACCCCGACGACGCCGTCGAATACGCCGACGCAATCGCCGACGAACTCGTCGGCTACCTCTCCGAACGCCAGGACCAGCTCCGCGAGGATCGCCTCAACTCGACGCTCAAGCGGCTCGAGGACCTCGAAGCCGAGATCAACGAGGTCGAGCAGCAGGTGCTGATCGCCCCCGCCGACCCGGAGGACCCGTTGGCTGTGCCCACCGAGGACCCCGTCGCCCGCGCCCAGCTCGACGCACTCTCTCGCCAGTACAGCGTGGTGTTCGAACAGTTCAACAACCTCCAGGCCGACTCCGGCCAGCTCGTCCTCACCACCCTCGAGCGCGCCCAGCCCGTCGCCATCGAGGAGACCGGCCTCGGTGCACCCCGCTCCCGCGTCGGCCGGGCCGTACTCGGCGGGCTCGCCGGTGCCGCCGTCGGCTTCGGCGTCGCCCTCCTGCTCGCCCGGGCCGACCGTCGCATCCGCACCAGCGAGCAGGCCGCCGAACTGCTCGGCCTCGAACCCAACACCAGCATCCCCAAGGTCAAGCGCCACCGCTCCGGCGAACTCGCCGTGGTCCCCGGGCGCCACGACCCGCTGTCGGACTCGTACCGCACGCTGCGCAGCCTCATCGCCTTCCTCGACGCCGGCAACGACGCACTCGGCGACCGCGGCAGCATCACCGTCGTCGTGTCGCCCGGCCCGTCCGACGGCAAGACCTCCGTCACCGCCAACGTCGCCGCCGCACTCGTCGAATCCGGCGGCCACACCGTCGCCGTCAACACCGACTTCCGCCGCCCCACGCTCAGCGACCGCCTCGGCGTGGTCAACGCCGAACCCGCCGGGCTCAGCCTGCACGACGTGGAGCACGCCCCGCTCGAACTCGTCCTCGCCCCGGGCGAGGATCCCGGCCTGGCGATGCTCGACCTGTCGGGCATGCGCGGCAACAGCCCCGGCGACCTCGCCCGCGTCACCGCCCGCCTGCTGCCACGGGTCGCCAACGTGGCCGACGCCGTCGATCGTCGACACCTCACCGATCGGCGCCACCGCCGAGGTGCTGGAGGTGCTGCCGCTCGCCGACAACGTCGTGATGGTCGTCCGCCTCGGCCACACCACCGCCCAGACCGCCCGCCGCTCGATCGAGATGGTCCGTGCCCTGTCGAGCGGCAACCTGCTGCTCGTGCTCGTCGGCGGCGACACCGGCGACGCCGGCAAGTACTACTACTACTCCCGGCCCACCCCGGCCTCGCAGACCGGACGCTTCGGGCGCCGCAAGGGCCGCGACGCCATCGCACTCGCCGAGGAGACGACGGTCGGGTCGTGAAGGCGTTCGAGGCGGCCGTCGTCGCCGCCGGCGCCGCCTACCTGGTGGTGCTCGGCTGGGCGATGCAGTCGCTGTCGTACGACATCTGGGGAGCCCTCGTCGTCGCCCCCGTCCTCGCGCTCGATCTCGATCCCGCTGATCAACCGCGCCTTCGCCGACGACCTCGCCCCACTGCGGCCGTGGGTGTGGGCGGGACTCGCCGTGAAGTTCGCCGGCGCCGTCGCGGGCTACAACCTCCGCTTCGACGCCTACGGCGGCAGCGCCGACGCCGGCCGATATCACAACGCCGGCAAGGCGATCGCCGGCGACTTCCACGACGGCACGATCGGAATCTTCGGTCTCATCCCCAGCGGCACCGGCACCCAGTTCCTCGAGAAGCTCACCGGCCTCGTCTACGCCGTGTCGGGCACCAGCCGCCTCGGCGGGTTCATGGTGTTCACCTGGATGAGCTTCTGGGGCCTCGTCTTCTGCGTGAAGGCCGCCCACCACGCCATCGGCGGCTTCGCCACCCGCCGGTACACGATCGCCGTGCTTCTTCTTCCCCAGCCTCGTCTACTGGGGATCGAGCATCGGCAAGGAAGCCTTCGTCGGGCTCTGCCTCGGCGTGTGCGCCTACGGCGCCTCGCTCGTGCTCACCCGCCGCGGTGGAGCCGTGCGCGGCGTTCGTGCTGCTCGCCGTCGGGCTCGTCGGCGCGGCGTACGTGCGGCCGCACTTCGCCGCCATCTGGGCCGGCGCCATCATGATCGCTCTCGTCGCCCGCGTCGCCCTCGACGTGATGCGCCGCTCCGACCGTGGCACCGACGAACGACGCCGCAGCCAGGTCGGCACGATCCTGCTGCTCGCCGTGGCCGGCGTGGGCTTCCTCGTCGTCGCCCAGGTCACGCTCAGCTACCTCGACCCCGCCGACGACGCCGCCAAGGAGACCGCCGGCGAGGAGGTCGTCACCGACCGGCTGTCCGACATCTTCGACAAGGTCGAAGAACGGACCACCCAGGGCGGCTCGTCGTTCGACGCCGATCTCCATCGACGGCCCGCAGGACTGGCCCTCGCCGCGTTCCGCACCCTCACCCGGCCGCTGCTCTTCGAAGCCCGCGGACTCGCTGCGGCACTCCCCGCCCTCGAGATGACCGCCCTGCTGATCGTCGGCATCGTCAGCTGGCGACGGCTCGCCCACGCGCCCAAGCTGATGCTCACCACCCCCTACCTCGTGTTCGCCGCGCTGTGCGTGGTCACCTTCGGCGTGGCGTTCGCCAGCATCGGCAACCTCGGCATCCTCACCCGGCAGCGATCACTCGTCCTGCCCCTGCTGCTCGTGTTCTGGTGCCTGCCGCCCATCGTGTTCGCCAGCGAACGCGCCCGGGCCGAGATCGACGCCCGAACCGGCGCCCGCGTCCGCGCCGCCGACGAGGCCGCCGGTCGCCGGCCGGTGACACCGCTCCCCTCCCGCGGGCACTGACCGCCGTTGCCGCCGATGACCGACGGCCGCACGCTCGGGATCGACTGGACACCCGGCGAGGTGCCGGCGCTGCTCGGGCTCAGCGCCATCGCCATCTACGGATGCGTGCCCGAGACCGACCAGATGTTCGGCATCGGCGTGATGCTCGCCTCGCTGTTCCTCATCGAACTCGTCGCCCGCCGGCCATCGGCGCCGATCGTGCACTTGGTTGCTGCCGGCATCGTGCTGTGGTCGGGCCTCTACGGGGCGACCGGACGCGACTCGGCCATCGTCGGCGCACTGTTCGCCTTCTGGCCGCTCGTGCTCGTCGTGATCGTCTGCCACTGGCCGGGCCGTGCGGAACCCCGACCGACGACACGATGGATCATCGAGCTGATCGGCGGGATCGCCGCCGTGGCGGTCGCCCGAACCGGTGCACTGGAGCCGACGATCGGCCCCGCGCTGCTCGCCGTGGCGATCGCACTGCCGACCTCACTGGCGGTGGCGCTGCTCGTCGGCTCGCTCAGATCGGCGGAGGATCGCCGGGGCTGACGGCCTGGCCGTCGCCCTCGTCGGCACCGTCGCCGCTCGAGTCCTGCCACACCAGGTCGTCCGACTCCGCCGACACGCCCCAGGGATACGCCTCGACGCTCGCCGGCTCCGCAGCCCGACACCACCTCGTCGACCGGACCCCTCGACCGCCACCTCGTCGACCGTGACCTCCTCAGCCGAAGCGTCCGCACGCACCACCGGCGTCAGCGCCCGCCGGCGCCGGGGTCGAATCGGTTCGGCGGGACGCCTCGGTCACCCACCAGTGGGCAGGGGCCGCGCTCGGCGCGTAGCGGTAGCCGGGCGTGGCGTGCACCCGTGAATCGGGGCGCAACAGCACCGTGCCGATCACGTCGGCGTCGACCTTGCGCAGGCGGTCGAGGGTCTCGGTCCACTCCCGGCGGTCGCTGAACCCCGCCGTCGCCACGAGCAGAGTCGCGTCGGCCAGCTGAGCGAGGATGATCGGATCGGCCACCGGCAGCACCGGCGGCGCATCGATCACCACCAGATCGGACGCGCCGGCCAGTGAGGCGAGTGCGAGCTTCAGCCGCTCGTGCGACAGCAGCTCGGCCGGATCGGGCGGCGGCGGGCCGGCGGTCAGGAGCGCCACGTTGCGATCACGGTCGACCCGCTGCACGCACTGCTGGAGGTGCGCCTCGCCCGTCAGCACCGACGACAGGCCGCGTTCGTTGCCGGTCACGAACAACCGGTGCACCTGCGGGCGGCGCAGATCGCCGTCGACGAGCACCACCTTGCGACCCGACTGCGCCACCGTTGCCGCCAGGTTCGCCGCCACCGACGACTTGCCCTCACCCGGGCGCGGGCTCGTCACGAGCAACACCGTGAACGAGCGGTCCTGGCCCACGAAGTCGAGCACCGTCCGCAAGGTGCGATACGCCTCGGACTCGATCGAGTTCGGATCACGCAGTACGGCCACGTCGTCGGGACGCACCTCACCGAGCGGATGACGCGGGATCACGGCGAGGTTCGCCGCCCCGGTGAGCTTCGTGAGCTGACGCTCCGATCGGATGGTGGTGTCACGCCACGCCGCGAGCAGGACGGCGACGACGCCGATCACCAGGCCGGCGAGCGCGGCCAGCAGCACCGAGCGGGCCACGTTCGGCTCGTACGGATCCGACGGCGGCACCGCACGGTCGACGACCTCGGTGCCCGGCGCCTGGTCGACGTAGACGTCGGCGTACGCGTTGGCGGCCGTCGCCGCGTTGTCGGCGTTCGTGCTGCTGGCGGTGAACTGCAACACGTCGGCGTCGCCCGCCGCGTCGACCGACAACTCCGGCTCGTCGCCGACCACGGCGCGGACCTCCGAGAGGAGTTCGGAACCCGACGCCACCACGAGCTCGGTCGCCACCACCCGCTCGACACCGCCGTCCGTGCCGGCGATCAGCACGTCGGCCGTCGCCCGGTAGTGCGACGTCGACAGCAGTGACAGCACCAGCGCCACAACCGCTGCGACCACGACCGGAATCACCACCAACCAGGCGCGACGACGCGCCGCACCAGCGGTGTCCCGGAAACTCATCCGGGGCATCGTAGGCCCACACGCTCGAACGCGACAGATCGCGATGGCCGCACCACCCCCACCGCGACGCCATTCCCCCATCGCGGACGCGCCACTGACTACCCTCGGCTCGTCATGAAGAGGCCCTGGTTGGCATACACCGTCGTCGCCGTGCTCGGTGCCCTGGCCGGCGTGCTCGTCGCCGGGGTGCCCGACCTCTCGGCCGAGAGCGCCACGACGATCACCACCACCGTGCCCGGCGAATCGAACGACGAGTCACCGGATTCCTCCGAACCGACCGTCAACACCGACACCACCGAGGTGTCGGACACCACCGAAGGCGACACTACCGAGCGATCACTACCACTCCGAGCACGACCGAGGCATCGACCACGACCACCACCGTGGCGCCGATCCCCGACCGCGCCGACATCTCGGTCGTGTCGGCGAACGGGGCGGGGATCGCCGGGCTCGCCGCCGAGACCGCCGCGGAACTGCGACTGCTCGGGTACATCGACGTCCGCGAGACCACCGGCACCGAGATCTTCGGCCGCACCGTCGTCTACTACGCCGACGGCTTCGACCAAGCCGCCAATCGACTCGCCGACGACCTCGACCTCGCCGAACCGTTCGTCGTGCCCGTCGACGGCGAGATCCCGATCGACGCGGAGTTCGACGACGCCGACATCGTCGTCTACCTCGGCCAGGACCGCGGCTGACACCCAGCCGCACTCGCGGATCGCCCCTGCGACTGACTCCGCTGCGTCGATCGAATCCCTCGAACGGTCGTCGTTCCACGTACCAACGCCCTTCGGCTGCTAGCGTTCGGTCGTCTATCCACGAAGGGTCTGGGTCATGAAGCGTCTCGTACTCACACTGATGGTCGCCATGGCCACCCTGCTGCGGTGTCTCCGCGCTCGGGCCTCGGGTGTCGCCGTTGCCCAGTATCCGCCGCGGGACAACCGGGATCACCAGTCAACGTGCCCAGCGTCCCGCCAGGCGGGAACTTCACCGTCACCGTCGGCAACTGCCTGCCCGGCGAGACTGATCGTCATACACCTTCCAGGGTGTGTCGACGACCGTCACCTGCAACTCCACGACCCTGCAGGCGAGCGCCTCGACGTTCGCTGCCAAGCCGAGGCCCGGCCCGGCACCTACCAGGTGTGCGCAGACCTCACCGGCTCCGGCGCAACCGTGCCCGCAGGCATCACCCGCCCAGTACGGTCTGCACGTCGAGTTTGGCCGAGGTCCGGTCACGCGGCGCGTCCCGCCCACCGTGCCGGCGACCGTTCCGGGCGGTGGGCTTCCCCGCACCGGCGCCAGTGGGCTCTCCACGCTGTCGACGGCTGCCGTCGTGCTGCTGTCGGCGGGCGCACTCCTGCTGATCGTGTCGCAGGTGCGTCGCCGCCGCTCCACCCACGCCCCCGCCTGATCCCGCCCTACGCCGCCGCTGCGGCACTCGGACGTCGATGCCCTCAGATCCGTGTGGAATGCGGCGACTGCATCGCAGCCCGGCCGACCGTCACCCATCGACTCCCGCCGGGAGGCCGGTCAGGGCGATGGAGCGCATGCGGTCGGCATCGGGCACCGGGCCACCCGACATCTCGTCGGTCGGCTCGAGGCCGGCAGTCGTGACGTGGGTGATCGACTTGTGCACCTTGCACTCGCCGACCTCGTCGGACGCGATCAGGTCCTCGTGCAGCTTCTCGTTCGGACGCAGCCCGGTGATCACGATCTCCAAGGGCGGCTCGTGCTGGGCGGCGAAGCGCTCGGCGACGTCCATGATCCGCACGGGCTCGCCCATGTCGAGGATCAGCACCTCGCCCGGATCGCCGATCGCCCCGGCGTACACCACGAGCCGTGACGCCTCGGCGATCGTCATGAAGTAGCGGGTGATGTCGGGATGGGTCACCGTGATCGGCAGACCCTGCGCTACCTGCGACTCGAACGACCGCATCACCGAACCGTTGGAACCGAGTACGTTGCCGAAGCGCACCGACACACACTCGGTCGGGCCCTGCTCGGAGGCATTCGCCGTGAGACGCTCGGTGATCCGCTTCGTCCACCCCAGCACGCTCGTCGGGTTCGCCGCCTTGTCGGTGCTCACGTTGACGAAACGGGCCGTGCCGTACTTGCGGGCCGCGTTCAGCAGGTTGACCGTGCCGCCGACGTTCGTCTTCCACCCCTCCTCGGGGTGCATCTCGAGCAGCGGCAGGTGCTTGAGCGCCGCCGCGTGGAACACCACCTCGGGCCGCGCCTTCGCGAAGACCTCGTCGACGCGCTCCGCATCGCGGATGTCGGCCAGGATCAACCCCTCGTCGTCGAGCATCGCCCGGCCCTCGATCGACAGCTGCGTGGCGTGCAGGCCGCTCTCGTCACGATCGAGCATGAAGAGCTTCGCCGGCTCGAACCGGGCAAGCTGGCGGCACAACTCGCTGCCGATCGATCCTCCGGCGCCGGTGACCAGCACCCGTCGGCCCGTGATGTAGCCGGCGACGGCGTCGGTGTCGATGTCGACGGGGTGACGGCCGAGCAGGTCGGCCTCACCGATCGGGCGGATGTCGCTCTCGCCGACACCGCCGAACAGCGCGTCGACCGACGGGAGGATGAGCACCTTCAACTTCAGGGGGTCGGCCACCTCGGCCACCCGTCGCACGAGCGAACTGTCGGCGCTCGGCACGGCGATGAGCACCGAGTCGGCATGGTGACGGGCAGCGACGTCGGCGAGATCCTCCACCCTGCCCTCGACCCGGACGCCCGACAGGCGCAGATTGCGCTTGTCGGGGTCGTCGTCGAGCAAGGCCACCGCGATGTACTTCGAGTCGGACGACGACCGCAACGTGCGCAGGATCTGCTCGGCGCCCTCGCCGGCACCGACCACGAGGAGCCGCTCGAGATGGTCGCCGTTCGGGCGACGCGCCCGCTCGTTCTTGAGGCGCCACATCGACCGCGCCGAGATCTGCCCCAGCAGGCTCAGGCCCGTCGCCAGCGCGGGCACCGATCGGGGCACGCCGACGCGCCCCCACAGCAGCGCCGTCAGTACGAGGCCAACCGACGCAGCGGTCAGCGCGACGATGCGCACTTCGTCGAAGCTGCCGTAGCGCCAGCGGCGACGATAGAGCCCGTACGCAAAGCCGAACAGGCCCTGCAGGACGATCGCGAGGGTGACCGGTACGACGACATTGCTCCCGAGCCGGTCGACGTTGAAGTCGTACCGCAGCCACACGGCCAACGGGATCGCCAACGCCCAGATGGCGCTGTCGACCACGAAGTGCACGAGCGGGAGGCGCCGGCGCGCCGCCTCGAAGATCGGCCTCATCGGCGACATGCCACGCGCGTGCAAAGAATCATCACTCCCTGCGACAGTACCTGGCCCGAAGCTCGAAGCGATAGATTCGTCCCCGACGGGTGACGTCAGATCCTCGAGCACTGAAATCGTATTGGTCACGTCAAGATCATCGGCACCACCCGGCCCGAACCTGAGCGAACGAACCCGGGAATTCGGCGCCTCTTGACCCACCGGCACAGCGGACGCAGCCCATGCGACGGTGGCCAGGCGACGCACCCGACACGTTCACGCGACCCGAGCAAGTATCGTCACGACCGTGTCCTCCACAATGGATCCGAACGCGAGCTGCTATGTGCCCGGCCACGCCGGCCTCGTCGGCTCGGCCGTGACACGTCGCCTGGAGGCCGCCGGGTTCACGAACATCCTGACCGCCACCCGCCAGCAACTCGACCTGCGTGACCAGGCGGAAGTGTCGCACTGGTTCAAGGCGAACCGACCCGAGTACGTGTTCCTGGTCGCCGGCACCGTCGGCGGGATCATGGCCAACAGCACCCGGCCCGCCGAGTTCATCTACGACAACATGATGATCCACGGCACCGTCGTCGAGGCCGCCAAGCAGTACGGCGTCCGCAAACTCCTGTACCTCGGCTCGTCGTGCATCTACCCCCGTCAGGCCACCCAGCCGATCAAGGAGAGCGAACTCCTCACCGGACCGCTCGAGCCGACCAACGAGTCGTACGCGATCGCCAAGATCGCCGGCATCAAACTGTGCCAGGCCTACCGCATCCAGTACGGCTGCGACTTCATCTCCGCCATGCCCACCAACCTGTACGGGCCCGGTGACAACTTCGACCTCACCTCCAGCCACGTCCTGCCGGCGCTCATCCGCAAGTTCCACGACGCCCGCACCATGGATCGGCCCGAGGTGGAAGTGTGGGGAACCGGCTCACCCATGCGGGAGTTCCTCCACGTCGACGACCTCGCCGACGCCTGCCTGTTCCTGATGGAGAACTACAGCGACGCCGAGCACATCAACGTCGGCACCGGCGTCGACATCTCCATCCGCGACGTCGCCGAGATGGTGCGCGACATCGTCTGCCCCGACGCCACCCTCCGCTTCGACACGTCGAAGCCCGACGGAACCCCCCGCAAGGTCCTCGACGTCACCAAGCTCAACGATCTCGGCTGGACGGCCAAGATCGACCTCGAAACCGGCATCCGCTCGACCTACAAGTGGTTCCTCGACCAGCAAGCCGGTGAGCACGACCTGCGCGGCATCGACACTCCTACCACCGTCGGCTGACGACGCGAGGCGCACGGCTCCGGAACTGGAATCGGTTCACACCGGTATGCCCGAGTCAGGGCCCGACGACCGACGGTTGACGACGAGCATGGCCGACGCCGTGGAGGGTCGGTTCAGCCGTCCGAACCGGTCGCGCCACCGTTCAGGGTCATGTCGCTGACGTCGTCCGAGGTTGGTGGCAACACGGTCACGTCGCTGGTGACACTCTCCGGCCAGCGGCCTCGCTCGCGACAGCATCATCGACGGTGCCCACGGGCACCGTGTACCCGGTCACGTCACCGGCACGTCAGGCAACTGCCGCCGAGTCGGGCATGCCGTCGGGCTTGGTGCGATCCAAAACGAGCGCCCATTCCGACCCGAAAGCGGTACGAGCGCTGCCTCGGCGGCGCCGCCGTGCTGTGGGATGTGCCGAGTGAATCAGGCGGCGGCGTCGGGATGACGCCGTCGAACACGGGTGACGATGAAGAGGCCGAGGCCGACGGCAAGCAGGCCGAATGCGATGCCGGTCGTCGTCCCGATCCCATCGGAGCCGGTCGCCGGAAGCCCCGCGCTCGGTGTCTCGGCGGCAGGAGCGGCGGCCGCGGGGGCCGCGGGGGCCACGGCGCCACTGTCCTTAGCGACAGTAGTGGTCGTCGTCGTCGTACTGCCGTACTGCGCGGATGTCACAGAACCCATACCAAACAGTGCGGCCGAAGCGACGATCAGCGAGATTACGAGCTTCTTCATAGATGCCTTTCCAAGCGGACCTGAGGGTCGTCGACATCATACTCGAAGTCATCGGCTGTGTCGAATTCGTCGGCGGCGCCAGTGCAGGGCCGCCGCTACTGCTCTCGATCGGCCAGCGGCTGTTCCCAGATCACCGGTTCGTCGACCTCGTCGATCGGTGCACCGAGCTCGAACTCCACACGGAACCTGACCGTCGCTCCGGGGCCGACGTCGACGGTGTGGCTGTATCCCGTCCAGCCGGCTTCGGGAGCGACGTCGTACTCGACAGCTTCGCCGTCGACCAGCAGGCTGCGCAGCGTGGACGGTCCGTACATGGTGACCAGCATGCGGCTGGTGCCGTCGGGCAACCCGTAGGAGTTCCCGAGCACGTACGGCGGAAGACCGCTGGAGGGCGCGCGGTTGGTCAGCGCAACGTCGGCGACCAGCAGTCGCTGACCGTCAGCACCGGTCTCGATCCGCACGTCGGACTCCCGTTCGAGGAACACGTCGATCTTGCTGTTGCCGCCGTTGACGACGGTGAACCCGAAGCCACCGTCGTCACCGATCTCCGGGAGGGCCCCGAGCAGGCCGATCCGCCCGAACAGATCTCGTTCGGCCGGATCGGTCGTCCAGACGAGCAGCCGGTTCTCGGCGACGAGCGGGCCGAGATCACGAGCGAGCTCGCTCGGAACGGGCAGAGATCCCTCGAGGAGCGACCCGATGACCTGCTCGCCCATGGTGTCGAGCGCATCGATGCGGATGGCGTTGCCGGCGGCTTGTCCGAGCAGGTACTGGTCTTCGAGGATGAACTTCGCCGCGTCCTTCGGCCGCACGGTCACGTCGAATTCGGGGACCTCGACCGGCCCGGTGTACTTCATCAGCGCCTGGAGCACGTACGGGTCGAGGGCGATCACCCCGTCGATGGGTGCGTGGCCGCTCTGAGGATACAAGACGCTCGCGGCGGCCGCGGTGTACGGGAAGTGAGCAGGCATCGTGATGTTCTGCCAGCCGTAGCGGAGTACGTCGAGATTGGGCCCCACGGCGAGGCTGTACGGTCCGTACCGGTCGATGAACTCCTGAGGACAACCGCGGCAGGTGGCCCCGTTCTCGTCGACGAACCGGCTCAGATCGCGCCGGCGACCGAACTCGGTGACGTCGATGCGTCCGTTGTCGATCGTGACGTCCGCGTAGTTGCCCATGAAGCCGGTGATACCCCGCAGCTCGGCTGGTGAGTTGAACATGACAAGGTAGCGGCGCGGTCCGTCGGCGCCGAGGAGCTGGGGAGCGAGCCGCACGGCGTCGATGGCGTTCTGGAGACGGGGCTCCTTGTCCTCGAAGTCGGCGTCCAGTTCCGTGAGCTCGTCCTGCAGTTTGCCCACGAGCCACGGTGACCGGACTTCGTCGATCACTGAACGCAGTTCGACCAGGCTGTCCTGCACATCACTGAGCGGCTGTTCGATGGCCCGCACGGCCTCGACGTCGATCGCCCCGTCGACCACCCGGAGTGATTCGACATCGACCTGACCCAGGGCGGTGGCCACCTCGCCAGTGGAACGGCCGGCAGCGGCGGCCAGGTCGGTCCCAGCGGCCATGTTCTGCGCGATTCCAGGGATCAGCAGAGACATCCGGCTGAGTGGTCCGCCGAGCCCCTCATCGACAGATTCGAACGCCTGGGACGCCTCGTCGAAGAGCGTCGCCGCTTGCTCGTAGTCGCCGGTGTTGAGGGTGTCGACCGCCCGGCGGGCCGCTTTGGTCGCCGATGTGAGATCGGAGCGCACCGACATCGCCGACACGCCGGCGGCGAACACCGCGAGCACCGCGATCCCACCGACGGTCGCCGCGAGGATCCAGCCCACTCGGCGGACTGCAGCCGGGCGGGCGCGAAGGCCGATCACGAAGAGCGCGAGACCGATGGAGACCCCGACGATCGCCGACAACCCGAGGAACCCGCCGAGCTCGGAACGGATGAGCACGTTCAGCGCAATGGCGGCGACCACAGCGCGCAGCTCGGCGCGATCGTCCCGACGGGCACCGATCACGAGCCCACCGACGAACCCCGCAGCTGCGATCACCACGAGGATCGGTTCGAGCGCGACCACGGCAGCGACACCGGCGGCCCCCGCAGGTGCCCACCAGGGAGCGGATGCCGACGCCCACACCACCGCGGCGACCGACCCGACGACCAACATCACGTCGATCGCCGTCGAGCCAGTGGGCTCGGCGCCGGACGCCAGAGCAAGCAGCCCTGCGACGATGGCGATCGCACCGGCGGCGCGTTCGTCGACGCGGTTGCCACGCACGGAACGTTGGGTGTCGATCACGTCGCCTCGCGGGTTGACGTGTCATCCATAGCAGGCCCCGGTGACACAGTCGAGCAGCGCCTCCCGAGCAGCGCCGTCGTCCCGGGCGACCACCAGCGTGCCACACGCCTGTGCCTCGACCGGGACCATGCCGAAGTCCTCCAGGCCGGGGAACAGCGACGCGCGCCGCTTGCGAACAGCTCCTTCAGCTCCTCGTCCGACGGCGCTGACGGCGACCGACAAGGTCGGGTGAGCTCGAACGGCTCGCACCTCTGGCAACAGACGCTGCCAACTGCATCTTCCAGGAACGTCGCAGCGTCGTTGGCCGGCATCACGCTGACGACTGGTCGAGTGAGCATTGACGATTCCCATCGGAGGGGGCGGAGTGGGGCGGTGACGCAGGTAGACAACGGTGGCACAGACTAGCTTCGGAGTCGCGAGAGCGACCTCGCCCTCTTCCGACGCCCTCCCGGGCGTCAGCGCTTGGACCGTTCGGCTGCGTCATCGCTCCATGGACGTTCGTGCACGGAATTCGGTGACCCTGCCCCAGCCGGAGTGTCACCGCAAAGGTGGGTCGGGTCACCGCGTTCCCAGTTCACGTCTCAAATCGCGCCGCCGTCCTGGCGTCAGTCACCACCAGGCAAACGGCACACTCGGAGGGTCAACCCGGGGGTACTCGCTCGAGGACTCCGAGACGGGTGGCAGGGGCCAGCACCGGCGTCGTGGCTGGCACCGTCGTCGTGGTGCCGGGGACATGGGTCCAGTCGGTGTATCCGATGCTCTTGCCCATTTGCGCCTCGACACCCACCGAGTACCCGGTGCCGAGACCCGTATCGATCAGGTACGGCAAGAACCTGTCATCACCCTCAGCCGGGAACTGGGCCTGCTCGTACAAGAACCGAACCGCCCGCGCGATCGCAGCATCGGACCAGCGCCACACATCGTCATAACCGGCAACATCCAACAACGTGGCCTGCGTGACGATGCCCTGCATCGCCTCCCACTGATAATTCTCCTTCGGAGCCGGCGACGTCACCACACACTCGCATCTGCGAACGTCATCCACGATCGCGCCATCGACGACATAGCCGTTCTTCACCGACCCGGCCGGATTGATCGGCACCGGCGCCGACGGGTCGGCCTGCCATTCCGGATCACCGAACTTGAACCCTGCGTAGGCTCCGCGATCACCCAGATACCCGCGAAACACCCGCACCGCGGCCGCCAGATCCGCCTCGTCACCCAAGTAACGAGCCACCGCGATCCGAGCAGCACCCGCATGCGTTCCCCAGTTGTTCGGACGATCCATGTGCGTCGACAACAACGTGCGACCATCCAACACCTCGACACGAACCTGATCAAGCCACCCAGAGAACCGAGCCGACCCGTACCCGACAAGATCAGCAGCCAGCACATAACCAGTCAAGTTGCGGCCCAACGCCAACGTCGTCCCGCCATCCTCGGTCCCGATCGCGCTCTCGATGGAGGACACCACACGAGCACGCATCGCCGTGTCGTTCATCCGCACCGCATACAACGCACCAGCCAACGTGTACACGTCATGACGAGAATCCGTATACGCCAGGCTCGCCACCCCCCAGTCCCCCACCGCGTCCGCGACCAGTCGATCCCACGCATTGCCCGACGTCGGCAACGACTGCACCACCGAACGCTCGACCCAAATCCCCTTCGACGGCCCGAACGACGCATCCAACGCCACCGCACGATCCCCAACACCCGACGCCACCACCCCCACCCCGGCCAACAACACCACCACGAGCAACATGCACCCGTAACGCAGGCGAGCCGACGAATCGTGCAAGATCGATGACCGCCGATGACCCAGAGACGCAGGCGTGAGCGGTTGCATATCGGACGCATCGGGCTCTGACCAGAGCTCCTTGAGCACTCCAGCTCAACCTTGACGAAGTCTTGACGAAACTCAGACAAGCCTGCGCACGGCCCCGTCACGAACTACGTCTGAGTCTTGACCAGGTCTGCTCTCGCCCCGCTGGGGACACGCCGAAACAGGCCGATCCCCGCGCCGGTTCGGCGCCACCGCGTGGTGGAGCGCATCCGGACGGTTCGGGCGAGTCGCTCCGAAGCGAGCACCGTCAGTTGTCTACTGGGCGGCACGCAGTTCGATGGCGACGACCGACCAGTCGACCTTGCCCGACATCTGACCGGTCACCGTCACAGCACCGCCACGAACACCCGACCCGGAGGCGCCACACTCACCGACGACGACGTCGACACCAACGCAACTCCCACCGAGCCACTCCCGTACGACGCGCCCACCGACACCGACCCCGTCGGCGCCGCCACAACCGAACCCGACAAGCCCACCGGCGCAGTCGTCACCACCGGCGCAGTCGTCGTGGCTGGCACCGTCGTCGTGGTGCCGGGGACATGGGTCCAGTCGGTGTATCCGATGCTCTTGCCCATTTGCGCCTCGACACCCACCGAGTACCCGGTGCCGAGACCCGTATCGATCAGGTACGGCAAGAACCTGTCATCACCCTCAGCCGGGAACTGGGCCTGCTCGTACAAGAACCGAACCGCCCGCGCGATCGCAGCATCGGACCAGCGCCACACATCGTCATAACCGGCAACATCCAACAACGTGGCCTGCGTGACGATGCCCTGCATCGCCTCCCACTGATAATTCTCCTTCGGAGCCGGCGACGTCACCACACACTCGCATCTGCGAACGTCATCCACGATCGCGCCATCGACGACATAGCCGTTCTTCACCGACCCGGCCGGATTGATCGGCACCGGCGCCGACGGGTCGGCCTGCCATTCCGGATCACCGAACTTGAACCCTGCGTAGGCTCCGCGATCACCCAGATACCCGCGAAACACCCGCACCGCGGCCGCCAGATCCGCCTCGTCACCCAAGTAACGAGCCACCGCGATCCGAGCAGCACCCGCATGCGTTCCCCAGTTGTTCGGACGATCCATGTGCGTCGACAACAACGTGCGACCATCCAACACCTCGACACGAACCTGATCAAGCCACCCAGAGAACCGAGCCGACCCGTACCCGACAAGATCAGCAGCCAGCACATAACCAGTCAAGTTGCGGCCCAACGCCAACGTCGTCCCGCCATCCTCGGTCCCGATCGCGCTCTCGATGGAGGACACCACACGAGCACGCATCGCCGTGTCGTTCATCCGCACCGCATACAACGCACCAGCCAACGTGTACACGTCATGACGAGAATCCTCATCCGCCAGGCTCGCCACCCCCCAGTCCCCCACCGCGTCCCCGACCAGTCGATCCCACGCATTGCCCGACGTCGGCAACGACCGCACCACCGAACGCTCGACCCAAATCCCCTTCGACGGCCCGAACGACGCATCCAACGCCACCGCACGACCCCGAACACCCGGCGCGGGATCCCGAACAGCCGGCCCACGATGCCGAACACCCACCACCACCCCCCCGACCAACACCACCACCACAACCAAGAGGAGAGCGCCACCAGACCTGGATCGAGCGACTGCGTGAGGGAGAGCCATACCGTCCGGGCAACGAGACAAGAAGTAAGTCGTTGCCGGGGAATGCTAGCTCGCGCAACCGCACGAGGGACGACGACCGCAGAGCAACTCGCTCAGCAGTGCACTTTCCCCGTCACGTAACCGAATCCGGCAACGACGATCTGTTCGACGCGCACCACGACTACACCACACGTGATCAAGTGGTCTCGGCGCTCGCAACGAAGGCAATCGCATCCAGCTCAGCTCGTCGTCGACCACTCGACCAGGACCCATGTCTTCGCCGAAGCGGCCCGCTGCCCACAACCATTTCAGTGAACGCGCGAACTCGAGCGCAACCAGCGCGTTGGGGCTCGTCGCCCCAAGACCGTCACTGCCGGTGACTACTGGGCGGCACGCAGTTCGATGGCGACGACCGACCAGTCGACCTTGCCCGACATCTGACCGGTCACCGTCGCGACACCAGGCGCCGATGGCGTCTGCTCCTCGATTGCAAGCCCAGTCATGCTGCCACCGGTGCCGGCCGAGGTCTCGAGGCGTTCGGTGAACGCCACTTCCGGCGTATGCGTGCGATTGCGAATCGCCACCGCACTCGAGATCAGCGACGACGGCGACGTCGTGGACAACGGCACCGAATACGACGCCGAATCAACACCGCCCGAACAGCCACCGTTCACACCGTTCGTGTTCGCCGACACCACCGCACCGATCGGCGTGACCAGATCAACACCGAGGTACTCGACCACCGCGATCACCGCACTCGACGGCGCCTTCCCGAGCGCCGCCGTCACCGCGCTCGCCGACGTCGCCGACGTGGTCACGAACACCGACATACCCGTCTGATTCCGAGCTGCACACAACGACGCCACCGGCGTCCACGTCCCACCGAGACCCGACACACCCGTCACCGACGTGTGGCTCTTCGTCGACACATACGCCACGAACACCCGACCCGGAGCCGCAACACTCACCGACGACGACGTCGACACCGACGCAACCCCCGTCGAGCCACCCGAGTACGACGCGCCCACCGACACCGACCCAGTCGGCACCGCCACACCCGAACCCGACAAGCCCACCGGCACCGACGTCGTCGTCGCAGCCGCCAACGTCGTCGTCGCAGCCGGCACCGTTGTCGTCGCAGCCACCGTCGTCGTCGCAGCCACCGTCGTCGTCGCAGCCACCGTCGTCGTCGCAGCCACCGTCGTCGTCGCAGCCGCCACCGTCGTCGTCGCAGCCACCGTCGTCGTCGCAGCGCACCGTCGTCGTCGCAGCCACCGTCGTCGTCGCAGCCGCCACCGTCGTCGTCGCAGCCGCCACCGTCGTCGTCGCAGCCGCCACCATCGTCGCAGCCGCCACCGTCGTCGTGGTGCCGGGGACATGGGTCCAGTCGGTGTATCCGATGCTCTTGCCCATTCGCGCCTCGACACCCACCGAATACCCGGTGCCGAGACCCGTATCGATCAGATACGGCAAGAACCTGTCATCACCCTCAGCCGGGAACTGGGCCTGCTCGTACAAGAACCGAACCGCCCACGCGATCGCAGCATCGGACCAGCGCCACACATCGTCATAACCGGCAACATCCAACAACGTCGCCTGCGTGACGATGCCCTGCATCGCCTCCCACTGATAATTCTCCTTCGGAGCCGGCGACGTCACCACACACTCGCATCTGCGAACGTCATCCACGATCGCGCCATCGACGACATAGCCGTTCTTCACCGACCCGGCCGGATTGATCGGCACCGGCGCCGACGGGTCGGCCTGCCATTCCGGATCACCGAACTTGAACCCTGCGTAGGCTCCGCGATCACCCAGATACCCGCGAAACACCCGCACCGCGGCCGCCAGATCCGCCTCGTCACCCAAGTAACGAGCCACCGCGATCCGAGCAGCACCCGCATGCGTTCCCCAGTTGTTCGGACGATCCATGTGCGTCGACAACAACGTGCGACCATCCAACACCTCGACACGAACCTGATCAAGCCACCCAGAGAACCGAGCCGACCCGTACCCGACAAGATCAGCAGCCAGCACATAACCAGTCAAGTTGCGGCCCAACGCCAACGTCGTCCCGCCATCCTCGGTCCCGATCGCGCTCTCGATGGAGGACACCACACGAGCACGCATCGCCGTGTCGTTCATCCGCACCGCATACAACGCACCAGCCAACGTGTACACGTCATGACGAGAATCCGTATACGCCAGGCTCGCCACCCCCCAGTCCCCCACCGCGTCCGCGACCAGTCGATCCCACGCATTGCCCGACGTCGGCAACGACTGCACCACCGAACGCTCGACCCAAATCCCCTTCGACGGCCCGAACGACGCATCCAACGCCACCGCACGATCCCCAACACCCGACGCCACCACCCCCACCCCGGCCAACAACACCACCACGAGCAACATGCACCCGTAACGCAGGCGAGCCGACGAATCGTGCAAGATCGATGACCGACGAGGACCCAGAGACGCAGGCGTGAGCGGTTGCATATCGGACGCATCGGGCTCTGACCAGAGCTCCTTGAGCACTCCAGCTCAACCTTGACGAAGTCTTGACGAAACTCAGACAAGCCTGCGCACGGCCCCGTCACGAACTACGTCTGAGTCTTGACCAGGTCTGCTCTCGCAGGCTGGGGACACCTCGTTCAGGCGACGATGGAGATGGCGAACGGCCGAAGGATGGCCACGATCAAGCAGCAACGACGTCTACGCCGAAACAGGCCGATCCCCGCACCTGTTCAGCGCAACCGCGAGGTGGAGCGCATCCGGACGGTTCGGGCGAGTCGCTCCGAAGCGAGCACCGTCGAGTTGTCTACTGGGCGGCACGCAGTTCGATGGCGACGACCGACCAGTCGACCGTGCCCGACATCCGACCGGTCACCGTCACAGCACCAGGTGCCGATGGCGTCTGCTCCTCGATCGCCAGGCCGGTCTTGCTTCCACCGGTGCCGGCCGAGGTCTCGAGGCGTTCGGTGAACCCCACTCCCGGCGTATGCGTCCGACTCCGAATCGCCACCGCACTCGAGATCAGCGACGACGGCGACGTCGTCGTCAACGGCACCGAATACGACGCCGAATCAACACCTCCCGAACAGCCACCGTTCACACCGTTCGTGTTCGCCGACACCACCGCACCGATCGGCGTGACCAGATCAACACCGAGATACTCCACCACCGCGATCACCGCAGTCGACGGCGCCTTCCCGAACGCCGCCGTCACCACACTCGGCGACGTCGCCGACGTGGTCACGAACACCGACATACCCGTCTGACTCCGAGCTGCACACAACGACGCCACCCGCGTCCACGTCCCACCGAGACCCGACACACCCGTCACCGACGTGTTGCTCTTCGTCGAAACGTACGCCACGAACACCCGACCCGGAGCCGGAACACTCACCGACGACGACGTCGACACCGACGCAACCCCCGTCGAGCCACCCCGGTACGACGCGCCCACCGACACCGACCCCGTCGGCGCCGCCACACCCGAACCCGACAACGCCACCGACACCGACGGCTCATCAGGATCATCCGACGCAACCACCAACGACGCCGAATACGAACGAACTTCCGTCGGCGAGAACGTCACCTCGACCGACCGCGACGCACCAGCCGCCAACGTGAACGGACCACCGCCACCCGACACCACGAACGCCCCCGCATCCGCACCCGACACCACCGTCGACGACACCGACAACGTCGCCGAGCCCACGTTCGACACCACCACCGACGCAGCACCCGACTGCCCGACCGTCACCGAACCCACACTCAACGACCCCGGCACATCCACATCCGGCGCAGGCGCCGCCGCACCCGAACCCGACAACCCCACCGACACCGACGGCTCATCAGGATCATCCGACGCAACCACCAACGACGCCGAATACGAACGAACATCCGTCGGCGAGAACGTCACCTCGACCGACCGCGACGCACCAGCCGCCAACGTGAACGGACCACCGCCACCCGACACCACGAACGCCCCCGCATCCGCACCCGACACCACCGTCGACGACACCGACAACGTCGCCGAGCCCAGGTTCGACACCACCACCGACGCAGCACCCGACTGCCCGACCGTCACCGAACCCACACTCAACGACCCCGGCACATCCACATCCGGCAGACTCGGAGGCGCCGCCACACCCGAACCCGACAACGCCACCGACACCGACGGCTCATCAGGATCATCCGACGCAACCACCAACGACGCCGAATACGAACGAACTTCCGTCGGCGAGAACGTCACCTCGACCGACCGCGACGCACCAGCCGCCAACGTGAACGGACCACCGCCACCCGACACCACGAACGCCCCCGCATCCGCACCCGACACCACCGTCGACGACACCGACAACGTCGCCGAGCCCACGTTCGACACCACCACCGACGCAGCACCCGACTGCCCGACCGTCACCGAACCCACACTCAACGACCCCGGCACATCCACATCCGGCGCAGGCGCCGCCGCACCCGAACCCGACAACCCCACCGACACCGACGGCTCATCAGGATCATCCGACGCAACCACCAACGACGCCGAATACGAACGAACATCCGTCGGCGAGAACGTCACCTCGACCGACCGCGACGCACCAGCCGCCAACGTGAACGGACCACCGCCACCCGACACCACGAACGCCCCCGCATCCGCACCCGACACCACCGTCGACGACACCGACAACGTCGCCGAGCCCACGTTCGACACCACCACCGACGCAGCACCCGACTGCCCGACCGTCACCGAACCCACACTCAACGACCCCGGCACATCCACATCCGGAGACCCTGGCTCCGATGACCCGCCGGCACGGAGTTCGATGGCGACGACGGACCAGTCGACCGTGCCCGACATCTGACCGGTCACCGTCACAGCACCAGGTGCCGATGGCGTCTGCTCCTCGACCGCAAGCCCCGCGGCGCTGCTCGAAGTGGAGCCGGCCGAGAATTCGAGGCGTTCGGTGAACCCCACTCCCGGCGTATGCGTCCGACTCCGAATCCCCACCGCACTCGAGATCAGCGACGACGGCGACGTCGTGGACAACGGCACCGAATACGACGCCGAATCAACACCCCCCGAACAGCCACCGTTCACACCGTTCGTGTTCGCCGACACCACCGCACCGATCGGCGTGACCAGATCAACACCGAGATACTCCACCACCGCGATCACCGCACTCGACGGCGCACTCCCGAACGCCGCCGTCACCGCGCTCGCCGACGTCGCCGACGTCGTCACGAACACCGACATACCCGTCTGACTCCGAGCTGCACACAACGACGCCACCCGCGTCCACGTCCCACCGAGACCCGACACACCCGTCACCGACGTGTGACTCTTCGTCGACACATACGCCACGAACACCCGACCCGGAGCCGGAACACTCACCGACGACGACGTCGACACCGACGCAACCCCCGTCGAGCCACCCCGGTACGACGCGCCCACCGACACCGACCCCGTCGGCACCGCCACACCCGAACCCGACAACCCCACCGACACCGACGGCTCATCAGGATCATCCGACGCAACCACCAACGACGCCGAATACGAACGAACATCCGTCGGCGAGAACGTCACCTCGACCGACCGCGACGCACCAGCCGCCAACGTGAACGGACCACCGCCACCCGACACCACGAACGCCCCCGCATCCGCACCCGACACCACCGTCGACGACACCGACAACGTCGACGACCCCAGATTCGACACCACCACCGACGCAGCACCCGACTGCCCGACCGCGACCGAACCCACACTCACCGACCCCGGCACATCCACATCCGGCGAAACGGCACCCAATGCGGGGACTGCGACCTCGTACAACTGACCGTCGCGGGGCGACGAGCCGTCGACGCCGCGATCCACCACCCACAGATTGAGTCCGGTACCACTGCTCGCCGGTGCCCAGGTCGCACCCGCCGGGTGCACGGCCTGCGTTGCGGCCAGACTGACTTCACGAACTTTGCTGCCCAGCGCCGTGTACTCGACGGCTGCCAGGTCGCCGGTGCTGTAATCGACCAAGGTCAGGGTGTCGTTGGCGGCGTGATACGCGATCCCTTCCGGATCGTTGACACCACCGACGTATGTGTCCCACTGGGTGATGATGTCATCGCCGCCGCCCTCGAAGATTCCGTTGGGTCCGGGGTCGATCGAGAAGACCTCCTTGTTCGAACCGTCAGCAACGTGGAGCCAACCGCGTGTCGTGTCGTAGGCCAGGTCTTCGGGGTCCGAGTTGCCGTAGCCGAGCGTCGAGAAGAAGCGCACGACGCTGTCGTCAGCTGTGCCCGGCAGACCGTCCGGGCCGAGATCCACCTCGGTGATCCGCTTGGCGTCGTCGTCAGTGGTGAAGAACCGGTTCCCGGCGGAGTCGACCGCGACCCCTGTCGGCTCATTCGACCAGTTCAACGTGTTGCCGGTCGAGGAGACGCCACCCGTTCTGGTGAGATGCCACAAGTTCGCGTTGGCGTAGTACGAGTACTCCTCGACCTCGCTGTCAGCGAGCAGCAGGAGATTCTTCGCCGCCAACCACGCGATCCCCGACGAGTCGGGGCTGTTCGGGGTCAGACTGGTCCCCGCGATCGTCTGCACGAGTGTGCCGGAGACGTCCGCAGCGGTGGCCGTGACCGCCAGGGGCGCGGTCGTTCCGATCTCACTCAACAGCGTCGTCGAACCGGCCTGCTGCTCGTCCAGCACATACATGCTCAGCTGATCCGGGTCGTCGGTCTGGTCGCCGCTGGGAGCGACCGCAAGGCCGGCGATGCGACGAACACCCGTCTGGCTCAAGTCCAGTGTTCGCAGAAGCGCACCGCTCTCATCGAGCACGAAAACACGCGGATCCTGGTCCGTGGCAACATACCATTCGCCGCTCAACGGGTCGATCGCAGCTTCGACCGGGCCGGCAATCCCGAGCGGACGGACGTCGATCGAGCGACCCGGTAGGGAGATCACCGTGCCCTGGACGTCGACGGGTACGAGACCGCCGCTCGCAGCATCGAAAACCACAGCCTTGTCGCGAAGTCCGGGCGGCAGGACCACCGTCCCTTGCCGATCTTCTGCGAAGCCGATCACCGACGCGCGATCCGCCCGTCCCGCCTCGACCACGTACAGCGTACGACCGTCGGGTTCGACAGCCAGCCTGGTCGGCCGACCGACACCGACGTCATCCAGTTCGAATGTCCGATGGAGTTCGACCTGGACGACAGGCGCCTCAGGACTCTCTGCCATTGTCGCCGTCGGGATGGCCACGACGCTGGCGATCGCCACCGTCGCCGCAATCGCCAGACCCCTCAATGATACGATTTCAGTGCCCACTCTGTTGCCTTCCGCCCCGAGGTCACTCCCTGCGTCGCCGGGAGCCAGGCCCACGCTGCGTTCCCGGAGCGCCGACCTGCGAGCAGCCTACGCGTCTACAGCCACGCCGCACAATCGGCAGACCAATTGACACGACCAGGGCGGGTGTTCGAAGCGCGAAACTACGCCGATTCGGCGTGCTGTCGAATACGAGCGATCACGTCGTCGACAACATCGTCGAGCGGCCGGTTCGCGTCCACGCTGACGAATCGGGGAGCGGCAGCCTCGAGCCGTCGATACCCGGCCCGCATTGCCTCCAGGAGCTCGATCGTGCCTTCTCCCTTACGCCGAAAGAGCTCATCGGCCGGCACGTCGAGATAAACGATGAGCTCGGGACGTGGAAGCACCTTCGAGATGAACAGGCCATGCAACCGTCTGCTCAGTGGTAGTTGCTCCGACGATTCGATGTCATGGACGTAGTAGTCGGCAAAGAAATGTCGGTCCAAGAGCACGACTCGACCGGCGGCGCGGTGCCACGACACGATCACTCTGCCGATAGGACTCTTCGGCGATCCGATTCGCCAGGCGGAGCGCGGCGCGAAGGCTTCGAAGCAAGGATTGACCGTTGTCAGCCGAGGCCCTCGGAGCACTGGGCCCGCGTTCGACGATGCCGGCACGACGGCGTGCAGCGCGGATCAGCCTCGTGGTCGGGAGCAAATGGTTGCTCGACTCGGCGCTGACGCCCATGTACACGTACGCGACCGGCAGGTCGAGCTCGCGCTCGAGCCGCCGAGCGATGGTGGTCTTGCCCGCACCGTCAGGTCCGACCAGAGCAACCGTGACACCGCGCCGCCGACTCACGCGGTTCATGGCTTCAGGTCCTGCACCGGGTCGTGTGACAAGACCGTGCGGAGTGCGTCGGCGAGCCGCCGAAGATCGAGTTCGTACGGATGCTGCAGGGTCCATCCCATTCGCTGGTCGAGCCCCTCGTGGATCGCGACGTCCAGATCACGATCCAGGCGATCGAGCGCTTCGGACCGTCGATCAGGGAAGGCGAACCGGTACATCTCGTACGCACGCATGAGCGGCTCGAGCTCGTGTCGCACCGAGTGAGCCATGCGAGCAGCGATGTCCGAAGCGGCTGTGGGCTGGATGGTGACGTCGTCGACCGAAACACTCGTGACGAGCACCACATGCTCGAACGGCACGGATGCGGCATCGGTCACACCGAACAAGGTCGCCGGTGACACCCACGCGTTCGCACGTAGCCGGAGTTGATATGCGACACGCCGGAACATCCGACCGACCGAGGACCGCTTCACGACGCCCGGCAGTCGACGCTCGAGCCGGTCGGGACCGTCCAGCAGGGCCATGCGCGCTCGATCACCCCGTGGAACCACTCCGCGGACGGGTGGAAAGCGGCGAAGATGCCACGCCCACAGTGTCACCGGTTCGGGGATCCCTACAACGCGTCCTGCGCCCGGGTCGATGTAGCACCACTCGTCACCCACGTACCGCGCACCTGCCTCGGTCGCGGCGAGCAGTGTCTCGGTCTTGCCCCCTTTTGACCACCCGGTGACGACGATGCCGGATCCGTTCCACGAGAGCGCGCCGGCGTGGAGCGGCACGAGGCCCCGGTTGAGCGCAGTCACTGCGAGCAGCGGAATCAACAGGGGGACCGCCGGAAGTCCCGGGTGACACGTCACTGTGATGTTCCGTCCGACGTCGCCGAACGGGATCCTCACGAGCGCCCGGGCCTTGGACTTCGCACGCAGCACGAAGAAGTCATCGTCGTCGTACGCGGCGTCCTCGTACCCGAGGAACCGGAGGGGACCAGTCGGTTCCATCGTCGGATCGAACACCACGGTCACGTCGGGATCTCCGCTTGCTGTCGATCGAGGCAATCCGAGCTGTCGGGCAACGGCGTCAGTGTCGGACTGTGACCCGATCACGCGCACACGAACGAATCCTGCAAGGTCGAAATCCGTCGCACGCGTCTCAACCACTTTGGATCTTCCCTTTCGTGCCGTTCCGTCTCGCCTTCGTCACTGCGTACCACACATCGCCGAGGAAAGGCATCGGATCGCTCCAACGGCCGACCGCCCCGATGCGTCGGCCGGAGAGGCTGCGCACCCACGACACGGGGGTGAGGTCGCGGCGCCGCCAGTTCCACAGCGCGGCTTGGAGGTCACGACGAAGGTGGACCCAGACGACACCCGGCGAGGGCGGCCCGAGTTCCGCCCGAGCGATCCCGGCCAGGTCGCGGTAGAGGGCCATGTGCATCTCGACCCCAGCCGCTTCAGCCATGGCGGAACGACCGGTCGGGCGCCCTACGTTGGCTTCGATCGCTGTCAGTTCACCGTTCAGCCTCTTGAATTCGACGTAGCCGAGGCCATAGAAGCCCGTCGACGTCAAGAGCCGAGCGGCCGTTGCTGCCACCTCGGGATCATCGATCGTGACGGCCGCCGACGCCGTCCCGGTCTCCGGTGGCCACTGTCGGAGCTTCGCCGACACCACCGCCGACTCCACGCGCCCGGAACGATCGATGTAGCAGTTGCATGTCACGAGCGCCGAGTCCGGTCCGTCGACCCATTCCTGGACCAGTAATCGGTCGGCCCACAGGAGCGCTCGACGAACCATGGAATGCACGTCATCGTCGGCATCGATCTTGATCGCCTTCGCCGGCGCCTCAGCCAGCCAGCGGGCCTCCTTCACGGGCGGTTTGACCAGCAGCGGGGCGCGCAGGCCGGCGAGCGCCTCCGAGAGATCGGACGATCCTGTCACTACTGCAGTTCGCGGGGTCCGAACTCCCGCGGCCGACGCGACCGCAGCGAACTGTTGCTTGTCGAGCAAGGACTCGAGCGCTGCAAGTGGCGGGTTCGAGAACCGATGGAGCGATCCCAGACGGTCGGCTGCGTGGGCGACGGCGAGCACGCTGTGATCCGAACACGGGATCAAGACCGAGCCGGGAGGGACGAGGCCCTCGTCGCACAACGCCGACACGAGCGCCTCCGGAGAGTCTGCGACTTCGACGACGCGATCCACGACGCGCGTGCGACACGCCCAATGGTCGGCATGTGTTGCGAGGCCGATGACCTGCACACCGCCGCTCGCCAGAATGCGCGCCACCTGGAGACCCGTCGCACTGTCGAGGCCGATGACCACTGCCGGCGGCCCAGCAGCAGCAGTTCTCCGGCGAACACGGATCATCACGCGGCACCCAGCCGACGTGTGACTTGGTTGAGTCGCCGCACAACAAGGAGTTCGCGGGCCGACGCGACGAGTGAACTCGAACGGTTCGTCGGACGACGTTGCACCAGCGCGCGCAACTTGTCGAGCAATGCACGGAGCTCGAAGAACCACAGCACTGCATCGTCCTCGGCGCCGTGGCCTGCGAGTAGCGCAGCGCGAAGCTCGGCAACCTCACCGGGCATTCTCGGCAGACCTCGCCGGACATATCGACTCGCACCGACCGTCAGCTCGACCAAGAGGTACGCGAGGTCCTCATGCACTGGCACCGTGAACCGCCCAAGCGAATCGATCACCGTCACACGACCCGCCTCGTCGACGAACACGTTCCTGGGAGCCAGATCCCCATGCCCCAGACCAGTGGAAAGCCCGGACGACGCAAGCTCCGCCCGGCAGCGCTCGACCAATGCGTCCAACTCGGGAGGCAGTCTTGATCCACGCCCCGCAACGCGCACGGCCTCCACGAGACCGATCACTCCCCCGACGAGTTGGTCGGGCGTCGTGTCACGAGGCTCCATGTGCTCGGTCCGCAACCCCTGAAACATCCCGAGCCAGGATCCCAGGTTCGACATGACCTGGGCAGGAGGAACGAGCAGAGGACCAGCATGTCCTCGCAACAGGCGATCGAACGTCGGGCTGGTGAGTTCACGTGTGACGACCACACCGAGTTCGGGCAGGTATCCAACCGGTTCGGCCACCCCCCACTTCCCATCGTCGACTCCGCCGAGCCCCTGACACACGGTCGCGAGCGTTCGTTGCTCGTACTCCGCCTTCCGGAGCGGATCGTCGACGGGCGCGAACAACCTGCCACCAACGCCGTCGATTGCCGTCGCCCGGGGAACCTTGGCCACGACATCGGCAGACATCTGCCCGGCGGTCAAGCGCGCCCAGATCAGAGTGGACTGAGCCCGATGGCGTTCGATCCGCACCACGCAATCTCCGGGCTCACGGCCGCCGAGCCACCGTGCCGCATTGGCCGCCAGCGCTGCAACGACTACATCGGTGTCGACACTGGCCAACGCTTGGTGTTCGTCCATCACCGCTCCACGACCAGACGTTCCAGAATCATTCCGCGTATTCGACGCACAACGAGATCCCGCCGGACTCGCTTGGCCAACTGTATCGGCATGATCGAAGCGGACCCTCGCCCCGTGATCGATGCCCACCGGTCCAGCAGCACGAGCACTTCGAAAATGCGGCGCTCGCCCTCGGGTGGCGCCGTCGGACCGTACCCATCCAGCGCAGCCTTCGCGAGATCGACTGCCCAGCTCCGCCGGATCGCTCGAGACCACATCGGCTCCGCCGCGTCCAACTCGAGGTCGACCACCAGACGCGCTAGATCGGCATGTGCCGGACTCAATGCGTCCGCCGATGTGTCGAACACCGCCACACCGCCTTCTTCATCGACGAAGACGTTGCTCGCCCGCAGTACCCCGTGGCTCGGTCCGACCGGCAGGTCGGCCGGCAATGACAGCATGGCCTCCGTGAGTTGCCCGTGCCACCCGGTCGGCACCGCCTCGCCGATCGCAGCGATCATTCGATCAGCGAGGGCCATCACGCTCTCACGACCGTCGAGGTGGGGTATTGCGTGATCGAGGGGGTCCGAGGAGTGAAAAGCGCGGACCCACGCGCCCAAGGCGCGTGCTGCGAGCATCGCAGTGTCACTTCGGTCTCCGACCGCCATGAGTTCGGCGAGCGTAGGCCGGCTCACCCGACCGAGGACGAGCACCTCGTGATCCGAGAGCGCATCGTCGACCTCGACAGCAAACCACTCGTTCCGCCCCGAACGTTTCACCATGTTCTCGATGGCCCTCAGGGCCACCGCCTCCTCGGCGAGCCGACGGTCCGGGTTCGAGACCAAGGTGAGACCGTGCACCTCGCCCGACGCCACGGCGTTTCGATATCGATCGAACGCATGAGGTTTGAGTCGCTTGACGAAGACATCACGTCGCCAACCCGGACCGGCCAGCCTCACATCGAGATTCGTGGAGCCACGATGATCTCGTCTGCGCAGCACGTGCGCACTCAGCGGCCCAGGGGCACCCGAAGCAACCGACCGGGCGACCATCCGTTCGAGTACCAAGGCTTCCTCGGGACGGTCTGCTGTCACGGCACCGTGCTGGGGCGCAGCCAGCTCGGCAACGCTCCAGAGACTCCGTGGCGGTCGAGCAACTCTGCCGTTCGCTCGACGGACTCGGCGTACTCCGTTGTCAACAGTTCGCGGAAGGCGGGATCGAGTGCGGGAGACGGGCGTCGGTCTTGGTTCACTCGGTAGTACGCCCCACGAAGCGCTCTCTTCATCCCGTGGTGCTTCCGGAAGAACCTCTTGGTCGACTCGTTCACACGAAGAGCGAGATGCTGCACCTTGGTGTTCCTGACCTGAACCGATTTGTTGTGGACATCCAGGTCGAATCCGTCGATGACGTCAGTGTCGATGTCCAACCACCGACACAACTCGGCAAGCATCGATCGTGAGTCGGATTGAAGATCGTCGAAGAACACGACCCTCAGGCGCGGACCGAACGCCTCGATCCACTCGGCCATCGGCACATCGTAGAACCCGCCTCGGTACGCGACATACGCGTTGTTCTCCCGAAGCAGGTCAGCGCCGGATTCCATCATCGAACGCGAGCGAGCGACGTAGCCCTCGAAGTCGAGATCTTGATCGATGCGGAGATGGGACCGCACGAACCGATAATGCGACCACAACGCATCGACGGGTTCGCGCAGGCTGATGATGACGCGAGCCTCCGGGAGGGTGTCGGCCATCGCATCAGCGATCGCCGAGCCTCCGAGGAAGTACCCGGTCGTCGCTTCCATGCGGTATCGCTCACCAGCGGCGTGCGTGAAATGCGACGCATAATCGGCGAGGTCGCCGACAGGTTGACCATACTTCAGCGGCAGGAAGTAGCCCACCTTCTTGAGCTCGGACGAGCAGATGTCCGGATGCTGCGCCAGATAATTCGCAAGCGACGTCGTTCCGCCCTTGCGAACGCCGGCGATGATGAGATTGGGCAACATCGAAGTCACCGTGCCACCAGAAACCGACCGATGAGCGGTAGGCCGCCAGCCTCCGGATACACCTCTCCGATCGAGAGGACATGATGATTTGCCATAAGGACCACCGCCACCGTCACTATACCGAGCGCGAACGAAACCAGCGGCGGAGGCCCGATCAGCGTCTCGACCGCGAGCAGCAAGCTAGCGCCTCCGGTGACCCATGCATACACCGCGACCTGCGAGGACGGGAACCGGAAGTCATCGATCACACGACCAAGCCCGACATGTACGAGCACGTTCTGCAACAGGAGAATGCACGTTGTCGAGACGGCGGCACCCATCGCCCCGAATTGTGAGATCAAGACGATGTTCAACCCCAATGCCACCACTGAAGTGATCCCGTCGACCGCCACGACGGTCCGAACGTTTCCCGAGGCCTTCAACGTCAACACGTTGAGACCGAGGGCAGAGCTGAAGTAGTAGCCGAACGCCAAGACGGCAAGGATGTTCGCCGAGGAGGCGAAATCGTCGCCGAACAGAAGTTGCGTCGTCGGGCCGGCCAACGAGAACGTTGCGACGAAGATGGGGAAGGTGCCAATTGCCAGCCATGCCGCCGATTGCCAATAGAGATCGCACACGCCGCGTTGGTCGCGACGACCGAACAGGCGCGAGGCCGCGGGAAGGTAGAGAATGCTGAAGCTCTGAAGCGCCACCACGTTCAACTGGGCGATCGGCAGGACGGCTCGGAAAGCCCCAACCTCGTCAATCGAGTGCATGGCTTCGAGCAGAATGATGACGATTGTGGCGCGGAGCGCCTGTGCGATGTCGCTCGTGACCATCGGGGTGCCGTACCGAAGCATGTCACCCACCGGATACGAACGCGAATGCCGCTGTCCGAGCGGATGGCGCTGGAACAGTCGGCGAGCGAACACGACGTAGAGGCCGACGCCGATGATGGCGGTCACCAGGTACGCCGCGGCGAGCTGCTCCACCGACCCAGCAGTGACGATGATGAACAACACCGAACCCAGCCGGAGCATCGGCGTGACGACATGCCGTCGCCAGAAGATCGCTGTCGGCTTCGCAATCACAGCGAACAGGTTCGAGAACACGGTATCGAGACCCATGAATGGCGATGCCGCCAACATGATGAGCATCGTGGTGATCGCGGCACTGTCCGAACTGAGATCGATGCCGAAGACGTGCAGGCCCACTGCGAGTGCCGCGATGGCGCAGCCGAGGACGAAGACCGTGACGACAGCGACGGCGATCACACCCTGGCCCCGACCGTAGTCCTCATCGTCGTCGGCCATCGCGAGATAGCGCGAGAGTGCCCGATCCTGGCCGAGGAGGCAGGCACTCGCGCCCAGACTCGCCACCGCCAACGCATAGGCGAAGATGCCGTAGTCGGACTTTCCCAGGTATCTGACGGTGAATATCTGAACGACGAGGTTGATCGTCATCGAGATGACGCGTCCCACCATCATGAGACTGGAACCGCGAAGATGCCCACGTTGTACTGCCACCGCGTTCGACCGGTCGACCTGGTCTCCGTCCGAGGGATTCGGCGGCTCGGTCATGTGGCGCCTGTCGCGATGAGTTCGTTCGATCGCCCCGAGCGAACCTGCGCTCCAATCCTTCGTCGAGCGACCCTGGCGCCGACATCGCAAATCGCCAGCAACGTCCAGTAGTACCGGTCGAAGGCCAGGTGAAGGAAGACGCCGCTCGCCAGGTACGCAACGATCGCTCCGACGAGGCCCGCTGTGATGGCGGCCGCCGACGGGTCGAAGTCACGGAGCGCCCGCCAGGAGCGAGTCAGGCTGACCAACAACATCAGCGGCATCACCATGAACGCGACCAATCCGATGATTCCGAGTTCGGCTCCGACGCCCAGATAGAGGTTGTGGGGCCGCCGAGCCTCGTCCTTGACGTTGAGCCCGACGCGCTCCGCGTACGGCTCGTAGAGTTCCGGAAATCCGTCAGGACCGACGCCGAGCAGCAAATGGTCTTCCAACATGTTGAGCGCCGCGAGGTTGGTGGTCACACGGCTCAACGTGGACGAGTCCGTCTCCTCGGCCGCGCGTTCTGAGAGCCCAGCCTCGACGGTGTTGAAGATTCGATCGCCGTATCCCGGGATGACGAGCACCAACGAGACCACAACAACGGCCAGGAGACCGACCGCTCGAACCGTGATCAGCCGCATCGCCGTCATGACCACGATGGTGGCTCCAAGGCCCACGACCGCGCCTCGGGAACCCGTCAATGCCACGCCCGCCACGACAGGAACGAGCAGTCCTGTTGCGAGCAACGGGAATCGGCGACGGCTTCGGACGAGTGCAACACCCATCGGTATGACCACCAGGAGTGACTGCGCGTACCGATTCTCCTCGCCGATCGATCCTGCAAGCCGCGGCAAGGCTGACTTTCCACTCTCGAGCAGATCAAGGCGGGACGGGCCCACTTGCGCGAATCCGAGGTAGTCGTTGGCGTAGGTGCCGGTCGTGAACTGGATGATCGACAAGATGCCGAGGAATGCGCATACAAGCAGCAGTGCGAACATCACTCTCTCGAGACCGTCCAGATCGTCGATCGCGTTGATCACCAGGAACCACAACAACAACCCCTCGATCACGAACGTGACCACAGCGCCTTGCACCGGCGCAGCATCGAGGGCCGCCAGCGCCGCGATCATGAGCGCAACGCCGTAGACGAGCAGCGCCCTGAACGTCGCCGTGACCACGATCGGCCGCTGGTGCACCACGACGCGACCCACCACAACTGCCCCGAGCAACAAATGGGGCAAGAGTCCCAACACGCCCGGCGCACCCAGCTGTTTCGACGCGACAACTCCCGCATTCGCCCAGAGGAGACCGATCGCGATCGCTGGCGTGAGACCTCCTCGTGGCAGAGCGCCGGCGACAGACAGCCCGGCGAAGACGGCCGCTACGGCCAACAGCTCCAGCGACCCCACCACCATGGCGACACCGAGCGCGAGTCCAGCCGCAGCCAGGAGCCAGCGCGCTCTCTCGGCTTCGGGCAGCCCAGTCATGCGCGTGGATCCTCGAGCGTCGACCGCTCGGGGGTCCAAAGATCGATACGGCGGCCGGTGAGGACATTCCAGACCGCATTCAAGGACGCTGCGTTGACGAGCACGAAGAACGCGGGGATCGCGACGACTCGCCGCTGCGTCCAACGTGCAGGCGAGGCGACCAACCCCGCGGTTCCCACGCCGTAGACAGCAAGCTGGCCGAGCGCCGCCAGGCCATAGATCACTGATCGACGCCGCAGCGACAGCGAACTCCAGAGAGCGAGGGCCAGCGGGACCACGACGAGTCGCCGGATCACCTTGTGCGAGACGAGTTGCAGAGAATAGAAGCCGCTCAGGCGAGGGTCGAGCAGTCGGCGCCGAAGGTACACCGATCGAAGCCCACGTGTCATGACGCGAACCTTGCGCCGATACTCGCCTCCGAGCTTGACCGCAGGAGGCTCGTAGGCAATCGCTCGCGGTTCGAAGACCAGTCGCCGACCGTGTTCTATGACGCCAGTCGAGATGGCGAAGTCATCGGTCACACCGTCTGGTACGACGACCGCCAGCTCACGCCGAATCGCGTAGAGGGCTCCGGTCGCCGAGATGACGTTGCCTGCCCGACTCTCTGCCACCTTGAGGAGCCGGTCGAAGCTCCAATAGGCGCGCTCGCCGCTCGCATCGACGCCATCGTCATAACGCTGGTCGCCAGCGACGCCGCCGACGTCTGGATCTCCGAATGGTGCGACCAAGCGAGTGATCGCGTCGGTCGCGAGCCGCGAGTTCGCGTCCGTGAACACGAGGATCTCGCCAGTTGCGCGCCCGATTCCACGGTTGAGTGCAGTCGCCTTCCCGCTTCGGGGCAGTTCGAGCACGGTGACCCGATCGCTGCCGACATCTCGAGCGGACTCGACCGTACGATCGGTCGACCCGTCGGACACGACGACGCAATCGAGGAGTTCCACCGGATAGTCGAGATCCAGCACGTTTCGCACCTTCGAGGCGATAGCTCGCTCCTCATTGTGCGCCGCGATCACCACCGTGACCGATGGTTGTAAACGGTCGTGCGACGTCCAGGGTCGTGGCGCCACGACGGCCCGAACACAGAGCAGCAACGGGAAACCGGCGTAGGCGTAACCGATCGCCCCGATCGAACCCCAGAAGACCCCTCGCCTCATCTCACATGCCCCCGCGATGTTCGGACCGCGTCCGGTCGCGACTCATCCTCCGCGACGGCGTCTACGGGAATCAGCCCGATCCGTGCCGCCGGAGGACCGAACCACCTGCGCGTGGCCACGACGACACCGAGAAGCGGAACCCCGTGCCTGCGCAGTCGGTCGACACCGAATCCGAGGGCACTCGAGGTGCGGTTCGATTCGGGCATCAAGGCCACGATGCCATCTGCGTGCTGTGCAACAGGCCACCAGACCGACAGGCTCTCGCCCCCGGGTACCAGAACGACGGCCAAGTTCCTGCGGTCGAGTGCGCCCATCTCAACGTCCCCGGTCACGACCGACCCAATCGAGGTACCGTCCACGACGACGTCGGCACGCTCGGTTCCCGGATCTTGCTGTCCCGACAACCATCGTGTGCCTGCACCCGTCGGATCGATCACGACGACTGTGCTCGACAGGCTGTCGCAAAGTTGCCAGAACGCAGCCAGACAGGTGCGCGAAGCGGTCGGCAAGGTCACAACGACGACCGGCGCGTTGCCGTCGCGCTGGCTCGCCTCGATCGCACACAGCCAGACGGCGTCGACTGCCGGCTGAATCGCAGTGCGCGCCCGCTGATCACGTGCGATCGTCCGCCATCGCGAAGAACGAAGTAGACCTGCGAGCGCTGGTGGTCCGAGGATGGCCCCAAGGTTGTCGCAGACCAGTCCCGCCCGAATTCCACTCGTCGAACGAGCACGACGTCGAGATTCGACCGTCAGCGCGACCACGACCACCAGGAACCCGGAGGCAAGCGCCCCGAGCACTGCGCCCTGTGCGGGATCAAGTGACGTCTTGGTCGCGCGTGCGCCATCGTCCAGCACCGTGATCGACGCGCCGATCGGGAACGACGTAACAGTTTCCGCTCCAGCAGGCGCGTCGTCGGCACTCTCGACCGTTCCCCATGAGGATGTCGGGACGAGCGCTCGGTTGTCGGCAACGATGTCGCGGAGTTCGTCGATCAACCGGCTCGCCATCAGCGATGACGTGGTACCGGACGGTGTACGCACTCTGATCGTGAGCGTGGCGCTGCCCCGCCCGGCCTGAGCCGACACCGCAACATCGCCGGCATTCAGTCCCGTGCCCTCCGCAGCGAGTGCGATCACACCAGTGCTTTCAAGAATTTCGCCATACGTGCGCGCCAGGTCAGCGGTACCCTCCAGGAGATCGGTGTTCGGAACGACCGGGCCGACAAGAACGGTCGCCTCGGACTGGTACCAGAGAGGGACCTGACCCGCCCAGTACCAGCCGACGAGTGCACCCACGACCATCGCGATCGCAATTGGTAGCCCCCACGCGCGCACGACGACGATCAGGTCAACGACGTCGTCCTCATCGCCATCCGGAACCACAGGCAGCTCGGTCGACGCGTACAGGTGCTGCTCAGTCGAATGGTCGTGGGTTGACGAGCGGTGTGACCGATGTCGTGTAGTCATGGTCCTGGCAGGGGTTCAGCATGCAGCGCGGGTGGTCGTCGGCGTCGTGGCAGTGCCGAACGCCGAACTCGGTGTCACGTCGACTCGAAGGCGTTGACGAGGCCGTGCTGTGGCTCGCTCTCCTCGGCGACGCGAAGTGAACGATCGATCAGTGCGATCATAGGACGGTCCAGCGCAACCCCCGTGGAGAGGCGCGTCGTCCTGGACATCCTCCTTTTCGATTTGGCGGCCCAACGCTCGAGCAATCGGAGGGTGCACCACAACTCGACGGCGCCACGGGGGATCGGCTGGCCACCGAGGTAGCCACTCCAGAACGACCGCAGCCACCCATCGAGCCTCTCGGGGGGGATTGCGAGACCCCGGCTCATCAGCTGGGGTCGCAGGGAGGTCACCGCCGTGACGAAATAGGTCGCGTCGTGTAGGGGTGGAGTTCGAACAGCGCCCAGCGTGTCGATCGCCGTGACCATTCCATCTTCATCAACGAGTACGTTGGTCAGTCCGAAGTCACCGAACCGAGTCCGCGTCACCAAACGCTCGGGCAAGTGTGTCTCGACGGCCGCGACCAGGCGTGGCCCGATGGCGCGCAACGGCTCACCAGCGCTCGTTGTTCGAGTGAGGTGAGCGATGATCTCGAGCCCTCGGGTGACGATCTCCTCCCGGTCGACGAGCGCTTCCGGCGCGTCGGGGCGATGAACATGTTCGTGGAACACGTGGAGAAGCGCTCCCGCACGCTCGAAGATCTCGTCGAGGTCCCGATGACGGCGCCGCCACCGAACCTCACCGACCACGAGCTCCCGCAACGGGACGCCTCGCGCAGCCGTCATCACGACGACCTGGTCGTCCGTTCCAGGCAGCAGCCGGACGGCCCCGAGCTGTCGATCTCCCGCAGACTCGACCGCAGTGGCGAGGTCGCTGAGCGCCGCACGCTGGAGCGATGCGCGGCTCACGTGAGGTTGCACGGTGATGAGGCGGACATGATGGCTCTCGCTCTGATCGGCGGCTTCGAGTGGCAACTTCGCGAAGAAGGTTTCGGATCCCAGCTCACCCTCGATCCGGTATCGGTGCACCACCGAGAACCGCTTACGCCAAACCCGGTCGAGCACGATTTCGTGCGGCACGAGATGACTGTACGTTTCGAGCTGGAGTAGAGCCACAGCGTGCATGTGCCGTTCGAGTCTCGCCAGCTCTGCGCCGTCCGCCATGGCGCGCACGCTAGCAGTCAGCTCAACGAACTGTCGATCGCGTGGACGTGTCCCCGTGAGATCCCACCAGGTCGATCAAGTGGAGCATCCGATGCGCCGTCTGCTCCAGCGCGTACTCCTTGACGACGCTGCGCCTACCGGCCGCCGCGATGGCCGCAGCTCGTTCCGGAGACGCGAGCAGAAAGCACACGGCATCGGCCAATGAACTTGGTGAGCCCGGGTCGGCCAGCACCCCCGTGACGCCATCCTCCACGAGTTCTGGAATGCCAGCGAGTCTGCTCGCGACCACGGGAACCTCGGACGCCATGGCCTCCATCAGCACCGTCGGTATCCCTTCGCGCCGACCGTCACTGCTCGCAATGCTCGGAACGACCACGACGTCGGCATGCGCGTATCGAGCGAGTACGTCGTCGTGCGCGAGGGCACCGGCGAAGTGGATTCGCTCGCCCAGGCCCAGATCTTCCGAGAGCGACTCGAGGCCATATCGGTCAGGCCCGTCACCGATGAGTTCCACGTCGACCGGATGCCCGCGGGATGCGAGCAGTGCGGCCGCCTCGATGAGAAACCGTTGGCCTTTCACCTCGTGCATGGTGCCGACGCAGAGCAGCCTCGTCGTGCTTCCCCGTAGTGCGCGTTCGTTGACGATGACGCGATCGAGGTCAATCCCGCAGCGGACGGTGACCACGCGGTCCGCGACGTCGGGTCCGCACTCCTCGATGATCACGCCGCGATTGAAATCGGACACCGCCGCAACGAACGACGACTCGACGACCTTGGTCCGCATCATCGCTCGGTGTCGATGGACATCGGATCCGTGGGCGACCACGCTGTACGGAAGACCTGTCAGCCTGCCGAGGCACCACGCGGCAAAGCCGCCGTGTGTGAGGAAGTGGGCATGTACGTGGCGAACGCCAAGCGACGAGATCTCTCTCGAGATTTCGCAAATTCGGGGCAGGAGCACGAGATCCTTGACGAGCATTCCGGGGGAATGCCACGTGTCTCGGACAAGCCGACCCACGATTCCGAGAAGCGTCACGGGACGGCGGACGAGTACACTTCCGAGACCCGAGAACGCCCTGACACCCCACGGCGACCCGAATCGGGCTCGCTCGACAAGGGGCTCGAACGCCGGGTGCCGACGCCCACTCTGTTCTGAGAGCAACGGGAAGATCTCGATCGTCGCGCCGAGGCGCTCGAGACCCACGATCTCGTTGGCAACGAAGGTTTCGGTGAACTTGGGGAATCGAGACATGACAACGGCTATCGGAGCCGTCGTCATCGACGCCGGTCGAGATCGTGGCATTGCCTCAGCCACGCCATGCAGTTCGTTGCCGTCGGAGTCCGGGATGGACCGCACGGCCGTCGGGATGGGCGACCGCCGGGGGCGCAATCTCGTCATCGCTCCGAGACTTCGACTCGCACGACGCCGACCTCGTTGCGCTTCTTGGGATGCCGTCCGCCTTGCTGCTCATCGACGCCCTGAGCGACCGGCGCAGATTCCGCTGAACCGCCTCCAGCTTCCGCGTCGTCGACCTCGACCAGAGCGACGAGTCGTGCGTCGACCGAGCGCAGCTGCGCGACGACATTCTCCACCATTTCCCGTTGCCGAGATCGTGGTCGGGTTACCAGCACCACGCGATCACTCGCCGCAGCTACTGCGGTCAGGCGCGCCCGCTCGATGCCGGACTCCGCCACGATCATCATTATCGCATCCTGGGGACAGGCCTTGGCAAGGGCTCGGACCCTACTCATGCCGCTCTCGTCGAAGCCCGCTTCGATGTCGACCACATCCTGGTCGCCAAGACCGGACGCAATGACATCTCTTCGCTGAGCATCAGCCGCTGCGATCACGACTCGCTGCCCGATACGTCGACCGGCCGCAACGAATCGTCGGCCGACCTCGACCGTGTCCGATTCGTCCTCACCGCCTGCCAGCAGCACTGTCGTGAAGGCGCCACCGCGGTGACATTGGATCAGGACCGAGACCAATGCGAGATCGTCAACATCGGCTTGGCGTGACCGGAACGTCGCGTCGTCTGCGCCTCCTGCCGCTGACGCAGCCGCCAAGCCAACCGGCACGACGCGCAACCCGTACGCCTCGCTCTCCTGTGCATTTTCCGAGTAGGAGCCTCCCCGACCGGACAACCGACTCAGCCACCAGCCAATGATGAGACCCACCAGGGAAGCGCCGACCAGGACCAGTAGTGGGAGACTGTTTCTCTCGGTTGCGGGTTCCTTCGGTGGGTCGAGCACGCGCAGCTGATCCGGCTCAGAGGTCGCCGGCTCAGGAGTCGAAGGGTCGCCGCCCTCCGCGCCATTCACGGTCACCAGGAGTTCGTCGATGAGGGCCCTGGAGAGTGCCGGCGGTACGTCAACATCCGAACTCTCGACCACCAGACGGATCGTTCTTGACCGCTCGTCGGGAATCGCCGTCACCGTGACGTCATCGGCCGTGATGCCCGTCGCCTCCGCCGCCCGCTCGACCGCCGACCGACTCGTCAACAGGTCGGCGTAGGTGCGGCTCAGCAGTCCGGCGGTGTCGAGCGTCGACCGGTCGGCGCCAATCGGGCCGACGAGCAGCTGAGCAGTCGTGTCGTACAGGGCCGGTCGGGATTGGCCGACGATCCAACCGAAGCTGAGACCAATGAGAAGGCCGACCACGGGGTACGCCCAGCGGACCCGCCACCAACCCGCCGACTCTCGAATCGGCGCTGGGTCGTCGCGCATGGTCATATCGTCATCTCCACATCAGTCGTCGCTCGCGAGCGCTACCGTGCGCAGCCTCGTCGTGTCGGTCCGTGATCGAGTCAGCCCACGGATGCATGAAGGCCCGCGCCGCATGGAAACCTGTCCGGCGGCTCACGTTGATCCGGCGAATGAGCAGCGGGCGCTCGCACATGATCCGATGAGATCCGCGTTGGGTCGTGAAGGCGAGCGGCACACCACAATCCGCCACCAAGCTCGTGACAGCAGCGCTCCAGCGGCCACTGGGATATGCGAAGCCTTGCGGCACTGTGCCGAGCTGCGTCCGGACGTCGTCGATCGATCCGGAAATTTCGTGATACGCGACGTCGAGGGGAACCTGATCGAGGTGCGGGTGAGTCCGTGTGTGCGGACACACGGCGATGCCGTGCCCTGCCAGATCCCTCAGGGTCGCCCACGACATCACATTCGCAGGGGGTGGTTCCACGTCGAGGTCGTCGCACAAGCGCCGGACATGGTCGAGCAGCTCCTGCCACGGCCGTTCCTTGAGCTCCGCTCGTAGGTGCCGTACCTTCTTCGCCCGGTCTTCGAACGACCCGAGCGTCAGCGGCCCGACGAGCGAATCGTCGACGGTGTTCCGATTGGTCGTGACGATCGCTGCATAAACAGCATCCCACCAGAACCATGCGATCGGATCATCGACAAACCCCGTTGGAACGAAGACGACCGCCGCTGCCCCATGACGTCGAAGGACCGGTAACGCAGCGGAGCGGAAGTCGTCCACGCCATCGTCGAACGTGAGGAGTACAGCGCGCTCCGGCAGCGCTGCGATCCCAGCTCGAGCGTTGGCCACGTCCGAGATCGACACCAACTGGCAATGCTCCTGGAGAAATGAGACGTGATGCTCGAACTCGGCCGGTGTCGCACTGATCAACGATGGATCGCGGCCATCGGGACGGACGTCGTCGATTCGATGATAGGTCAACACCGTGAGTCGGCCCGCGGGCCACCGCGCGAGGCGCTCAGCCACACCGAGTGCGGACCCGGTGACGCGACTCGAGAGCATCGAGTCGAGCAGGGAACGATGCCGCAGCGCCACTGCTCAAACATCCCGAGGGCTGGGACAGGGGAGGCAACTCTCGGCGACCGCCTGGCCGACGACACAGCGGAGTTGGGGCCGCTGCGCCATCTCGGAGGAGAACGGCTCGGTACGCCCGCAAAGTCCGTTGCGTGAGTGCCGAGACAGGACCATCACCAACTGCGGTCCTCCCTGCCATGTCACGGAATGCCAATCCATCTCGCGCTGTCCCACTGAATCCCTCGATGACGGCTGATGAGCGAGCGGCTACCGTCGTGGCCGCCGTCAGGGTATCCGCGTCGAGATCGAGCGGCACCCACCTGCCCTTCGGAGGTAATGATCGTTGCTCTGGCCGAGCTTTCCCGCATACGGTTCCGCCCGAGCGCGCTCCCCGCAGCTCTGCAGCTCGATAGCATCGACACCTCATCAGATGGGCGAGGAAAGGCAGTCGAATGACGGCGGTGGTGACGGGGGCAGCAGGCTTCATCGGTTCGACCCTGGTCGATGCGCTCATCGACAAGGGTGAACGCGTCGTCGGCATCGATTGCTTGACCGACTACTACGACGTCCCGACCAAGCGATCGAACCTGAGCCAGGCGATGGCACACCCTGCGTTCGAGTTCATCGAAGCCGATCTTCGAACTGCCGACCTCCGCGCGTTGCTCGACGGTGCGAGCGTCGTGTTCCATCAGGCAGCTCAGCCCGGCGTCCGCCTGTCCTGGGACGACGGCTTCCCGACGTACGTGAGCTGCAACGTGTTGGCGACACAGCGCCTGTTGGAGGCCGCTCACCGCGTCGGCGTCGAACGGATCGTGTACGCCTCGAGTTCCTCCGTGTACGGCAACGCAGAGACGTACCCGGTCAGCGAAGACCTACTGCCACGTCCACAAAGCCCGTACGGTGTCACCAAGCTCGCCGCTGAGCACCTCTGCACTCTGTACGCCGCCAACTTTGGCCTGTCGACGGTCAGCCTTCGATACTTCACCGTCTATGGTCCTCGCCAGCGGCCCGACATGGCGATTCATCGCCTGATCGAGTCCGCACTCGACGGCTCACCGTTCCCCCTCTTCGGGGATGGCTCCCACGTTCGTGACTTCACGTTCGTGGGCGACGTCGTTGCGGCCAACGTGGCGGCGGGCGCGGCCGACGTCGAGCCCGGTGTCGTCCTGAACGTCTGCGCCGGCGGATCGACGACGATGAGCGAACTCATTTCGACGGTCGGAGAGACAGTCGGTCGGCCGGTACCCGTCGACGGACGCCCGGAGCAACCAGGCGATGTCCAGCGGACTGGCGGCGACGGCTCCCTTGCCCGCGCTGTGTTGGGCTGGGAGCCTCAGTGCCAGCTGGCCGACGGCATCGCGTTGCAGGCCGAGTGGCACCGCACCCGACGCGACTGACGCGTGAGCCGAATGCTCAGGCGCCGGACCGGTGGAGGACCGAGCCGACGGTTTGCAGCAGGATGCTCAGGTCGGTCGCAACTGACATGTTGCGAACGTACTCGACGTCGAGGCGAAGCCTGTCGTCGAACTCCGACGTGTGGCGAGCACGGACCTGCCACAGACCGGTGAGCCCCGGCCGAACCTCGAGCCTGACCGTATGCCAGAGATCGTAGGTGTCCGCAGAGAAGCTGGTCGGCCGGGGACCGACAAGAGACATGTCGCCGCGGAGCACGTTGACGAGCTGCGGTAGTTCGTCAAGGCTCGTGACACGAAGGAACTTGCCGACACGGGTGACCCGCGGGTCATCCGTGATCTTGAAGTCCGGCCACTGCAGTTCGTTGAGATGGGCCAGTTCGGCCTTCAACTCCTCGGCGTTGGCAACCATCGTACGGAACTTGTACATGCGGAACCGTCGGCCATGCTGACCGGTTCTCATCTGACTGAAAACCACAGGACCGGGCGAATCGATCCGGATGGCCAACGCGATGAACGCCGCGGCAGGGACGAGCAGCGGAGCCACCGCAAGGACTGCAGCAATATCGACGACCCGCTTGGTCACCAGGTAACGCTTGCGTGGCCTGTACACAGCCGATCGATCCTCGGGCCCCGACCGGTCAGGCCGCCGGGTCCGCTACCCCTCGACGGCTGTGCCCGGATCGGGTAGCGCTCGTTCGCTCGTCCAGGAGCTCCCACATGTGGCCCGCGGTCAATGCATCGTCGGGGAAGCTCACCGCTCCAACCGACGACACCGGCACGCCCACGACAGCAGCCAATCGCTCAATGCACACACGAGTGCCCAGGGCGTCTGTCTCCGGAAGCACGACGATCAGCCCGTGCCTTCCCAATGCGGTCTGATCCGTCTCGCGGACCACACCCCGAAGGAGATCAACATGCTCGGGCGTGCTGACGGGGAGGCACAACAGACTCAGGGCGCGCTTGTAGCGTCGGGCGCGATCGATCTCGGCTCCAACGATCTCCACAGCTAGCCGCAAGTCGTTCGGAACACTGCTCGAGGCTGGATGACGGCGCATTGCCATCAGGATCTTCGTGTGCCTGCGCCATGAGGCAACAGCGATGTCGCTCGCAGGAACCGGTAAGGCTTTCGTCGCCATAATTCCGCCTTAACTGTACAGGTAGTGAGTATGCGGCGAACCTTGAACAGTCCGTTAACCGCTTGTCCAGTCTGCGTTCGCCGAATAGTCATCATAGGCGACGCAAAGAAGATGAGAAATGCCAATTGCGCGGAGATATCTCAACGACGTGGCGTGAGCGACGCGGTCGGACAAGCCGCTGGGACGTCGAAGGTCTGGCGGGCCGACAGACATACCGGAGCGCTCCGGATCACACGGTGACGTGCCACGATGACCAGATGGGAGGGCGGCGAGGACGCCGCGGTCGGACGCAATCGCCACTGCCATCGAACCCCTACCGCCCGAAACGCGAGCGTCCGCTCGGCTTCCACCGACCACGCATACAAGACCGGTCGGTCATCTCGCCCACAAGTGGCCGATCGACGGTCACTTCACGATGCGCTCCGGCGATCGCGCTCCTCGATCAGCCGGACCAGGTGGTCACGATCGTGGGCACCCATCTTCCTGAGGAGGGCACTGACGTGGCTCCGAACGGTACCGACCGACACGTATTGCGCCTGGGCTATCTCGCGGGTTGTACGTCGCTGCATCAAGAGCTGCAGGATGGCCCACTCTCGGTCGGTGAGACCTATCCGTCCCGCCGGCGTCTTCAAGCGAATGCCCCCGTGCGAAGGTGACCGCAGCGACGAGCGCAGGTACCATGCCACGCGGGATCGCAACGCCGCTGTCGAAGATGGAGTGAACGGAGCGGGCGATCGCGTCCGTGTCAGCGTTCGGCGAAACGAAGCCGGCAACTCCCGCGTTCAACGCTGCCAAGATCTCATCGGGTCCTCTGACACCGGCGAGCACGAGCGTACGTGCCCCGCATCGAACACTCACCAGATCCGACACTCCACGGACCCATCTCGGTTGGCTTGCGTCGGCGACCACGACGAAGTACTCATCGAAGGTCACCAAGCTGGCCACGCAGTTGATGTCGGCAGCGACGTCAACACGGAAGCCGTGAGCTCTCAGGGCCTCCACGATCTCGCCCGACCGGTCAACCGACTCGAGCACGACCACCCGGCCTAAGACACCCGCACGCGCGCCGCTGTTCATGTTGCCCTCATCCACGCCTTATCCTTCGGCTCACAAGGCGGCCACATTGAGGAAGACATGAGAACGTGCAGGTGGGGCCAGCGCTGGGTCGGGCGGGCGAGGGGTGCGCTGACTTCCTTCAGCTGCGCTGGAAACCACCGACGATCCGAAGGGTGCGCTGCTGACACACGACCCCGGACGCGGCGCCTCCGGCTCGAAGAAGGCAATGGCGCTTCGGCCCCGCGGCAGAGCCATCATCCACTCCTTCCAGGCGCGTGGCACCCCGATGGCCCCGGCCCTCAGCCCACCGGGGCGTCAGCGGCGGTCGCCGTGCTCATGCTTCTCGACGCCGCGAGCACCTTGGCCCTCCACTCTCAGTCGTAACGCCCACCACCAGGTCACGGTCAGCCCGAGCGTCCGAACGCAGCGATGACGGCGTCGGCGGCTTCCTCGGCGGACATGACGCTGGTGTCGACGTGTACTTCGGGGTGCTCGGGCGGTTCGTATGGTGAGTCGATCCCGGTGAAGTTCGTGAGTTCACCGCGGCGGGCCTTGGCGTAGAGACCCTTCGGGTCGCGTTCCTCTGCGATCGCGAGGGGCGTGTCGACGTGGACCTCGATGAACTCGCTGTCCTCGACCGCTTCGCGCGCCAGGCGGCGCTCGGCGCGGAACGGGGAGATGAACGACACCAACACGACCAGGCCGGCGTCGACCATCAACGCGGCGACCTCGGCGATACGGCGGATGTTCTCCACCCGGTCGGCGTCGGTGAAGCCGAGATCGCGGTTGAGGCCGTGGCGGACGTTGTCGCCGTCGAGCAGATATGTTCGCACGCCCTGCGAGTGCAGCTTCGACTCGACGATGTTGGCGATCGTCGACTTGCCCGACCCGGACAATCCCGTGAACCACAGCACCGCCGGCGCGTGGCTGTTCAGGCTCGCCCGGGCCTCCTTGTCGACCTTGACGTCCTGCCAGTGGATGTTGTGCGAACGACGCAGGGCGAAGTGCAGCAGACCGGCGCCGACGGTGACGTTGGTCAGCTTGTCGATCACGATGAAGCCGCCCGTGTCACGGTTGACGGCGTAGGGGTCGAACGGGATCGGCCGATCGAGGCTGATGTTGCACACCCCGATCTCGTTCAGCTCGAGCGTGTTCGCCGCCAAATGGTCGAGGTTGTTGATGTCGACACGGAACTTCGGATGCGCGATCGTTGCCCCCACCGTGCGCGCGCCGATCTTGATCAGATAGGGCCGGCCCGGAAGCATCGCGTCCTCGTGCATCCACACGATGTGGGCCTCGAACTGGTCGGCCACTTCGGCGGGATCGTCGCCGGCGCAGATCACGTCGCCACGGCTGGCGTCGATCTCCTCGGTGAGGGTGAGCGTGACGGACTGACCGGCGATGGCCTCGTCGAGGTCGCCGTCCATCGTGACGATCCGCTCGACCGTGCTCGTGGTGCCGGCCGGCAGCACCCGGATGGGGTCGCCCGGCTTGATCGATCCGCCGACGACGCGGCCCGAGAACCCCCGGAAATCGAGGTTCGGCCGGTTCACCCACTGCACCGGCATCCGAAACGGCTGCCCTGCGAGATCGTCGTCGACCGGCACAGTCTCGAGGAACCCGAGCAACGTCGGGCCGTGATACCAGGGCGTGTTGGCGCTGGGCACGACGATGTTGTCGCCCTTCAGCGCCGACAGCGGGATGAACGTCATCTCCTCGAGCCCGATACGGGCGGCGAACTCGCGGTACTCGTCCTCGATCGCCGAGAACACCTCGTGGGAGTAGCCGACGAGATCCATCTTGTTGATCGCCACGACGACCCGCTCGATCCCGAGCAGATGCACGAGGAAGCTGTGCCGGCGGGTCTGGGTGAGCACACCCTTGCGGGCGTCGACGAGGATCACGGCCACGTCAGCGGTCGAGGCGCCGGTCACCATGTTGCGGGTGTACTGCTCGTGGCCAGGAGTGTCGGCAACGATGAACTTGCGGTGCTCAGTAGAGAAGAACCGGTAAGCGACGTCGATCGTGATCCCCTGCTCACGTTCGGCCGACAGCCCGTCGAGCAGCAGCGCAAAGTCGAGGTCACCGCCCTGCGTGCCGACCTTGGCCGAGTCGGCCTCGAGCGCGGCGAGATGGTCCTCGAACACGAGATGCGACTCGTAGAGCAGCCGCCCGATCAGCGTGCTCTTGCCATCATCGACACTGCCACACGTAATGAACCGCAGCAGGCTCTTGTACTGATGCGACGTCAGATACGCCTCGATGTCCTCCGCGATCAACTCCTGGTTCGCGGTCGTGCCCAGTCCTGCATTCGCCATCAGAAGTGCCCTTCCTGCTTCTTCTTTTCCAGCGAGCTGATGCCGTCGTGGTCGGCAACACGGCCCTGACGCTCCGACGTGGTGGCGAGCAGCATCTCCTGGATGATCCCCGGCAGCGTGTCGGCCGTCGACTCGATCGCACCGGTCAGCGGGTAGCAGCCGAGCGTGCGGAACCTCACCATGCGCATCTGCGGCACCTCGCCCGGCTCGAGCGGCATCCGGTCGTCGTCGACGACGATCAGCGTGCCGTCACGCTCGACGACCGGACGCGGCTTTGCGAAGTAAAGGTCGACGAGCGGTATCTGCTCGAGGTGGACATACTGCCACACGTCGAGCTCGGTCCAATTCGAGATCGGGAAGACGCGCACGGTCTCGCCCTTGCTGCGCCGACCGTTGTAGAGCTGCCACAGCTCTGGGCGCTGACGCTTCGGGTCCCACTGGTGCTGGGGGCTGCGGATCGAGAACACCCGCTCCTTCGCTCTCGACTTCTCCTCGTCACGGCGGGCGCCGCCGAACATCACGTCAAATCTGCGCTCGTCGATGATCTGCTTGAGACCCTCGGTCTTCCACATGTCCGTGTGCACCGCGGAGCCGTGATCGATCGGATTGATGTTCTTCTCGATGCACTCGGAGTTGTGGTGCACGATCAGTTCGAGGCCGTGTTCGGCGGCCATCGCATCTCGGAACTCGTACATCGCGCGGAACTTCCACAGCGTGTCGACGTGCACCAGCGGGAACGGCGGCGTCGACGGGTAGAACGCCTTGACCGCCAGGCGCAGCAGCACCGAGCTGTCTTTGCCCATCGAGTACAGCAGGGCCGGGCGTTCGGCCTCCGACACCGCCTCGCGCATGATCTGGATCGCCTCGGCCTCCAGCCGCTGCAGGTGCGTCAGCCGGCCAGCGTTCAGCCGGCCACCTGTTGCAGGTGTCGTCGTCGCAGTCATCCAGGGCTCCCGATCCAACATTGTCTACCAATTCGGTGGAGAATAGTGCGAACTTCGGAAAGGTGCACCGAACCGGGCATGAAGATCCCCTCAAGAACGAGCGGTCGAACTTGCTGGGTTCAGAGCCGGCTGCGGTGCCAGTCGAATGCGGTCTGCACGATCTCGACGAGACCGCACTCGGCGCTCCAGCCGAAGACCTCCTGAGCCCGTCGCCGATCGGCGAACGCCGCGACCGGATCGCCGGGACGGCGGTCGACGACGTCGTGGGGCAGCGAACGCCCCGACACCGCTCGATCGCGCGGATGACGTCGAACACCGACGAGCCCACGCCGGTGCCTACGTTGACCTCGACCGTCGGGCCGCCGGCGCCGAGGTACTGCAGCGTCTTCAGGTGCGCATCGGCGAGGTCGTCGACGTGGATGTAGTCGCGGATGCAGGTGCCGTCGGGCGTGTCGTAGTCGGCGCCGAACATCCCGAGACGGTGGCCGTCGAGGAGGGATGCCTTCATCGCCAGCGGGATCAGGTTGACACTGAAGTCCCAGTTCTCGCCGATGCGGCCATCGGTGCTGGCGCCGGCGGCCAGCGCCGGGCACTGCGAGCCATGTACCGAACATGCGGCCACCCCGACTGCACCGTCAAGTTCTCGGCCTGCACGGCCCACCACGTGCGATGGTGGTGGCGAGACCTCGGCCCCACCGACCGCCAGCCGCAGGGCCCAGCGCCAACACGAGCAGCCTGACGCGCGATCCGCGCCGACGCCGGGGAGCCCGTTCACCGGTCGCGCGGTAGAGGCGCCAGCGCGTCCGGGTGGGCGGCCAGGACGACCCGGGCATCAACGTCCCGACGGACCGAGTCGGGCGCCCGTCAACGCCCAGACACAGACGTTTCTCACGAGCCCGTCGCGCGCGCCCACTGGCGGACAACGACCACAGCGGGAGGCGACAACATGCGCAGACTTCGACATCCGGCCGCACACAACCGCGCGAGCCGTCGCGATCGAGCCGGCCAACACCGCCGATCAGGCTTTCGCGACCCGATCACTGCGGTGATCGCTCTTGCGGTCCTGGCACTGCTGTCCTTCGGCGGCAGGGGTTCCACACCCTCGAGCGACGCAGCTTCCCCACCGGCGGGTCGGTTCGCCCACGGTGCCGCCGGCACTGCCCGCAACGGGTTCGGCGGCGAGGTGGCGCCGTCGCCGACGATCGAGTCGTGGCCCGGCACGGGGGCCGGAGGCAACGGCGGCCCCTTCGCGTTCATCGGTGCCCAGTACGGGTCGCTGTGGAGCATCCCGCCGTCGGCCAACAACTCGATGAGCGTCGGATACTGCGTGATGGAAGACATCGCCGGCGAGGGCACGGTGGCGTTGCAGCCCGACCCTGCCACCTGGGACGCCGGCGAGATGGCCCGAGCCGCCGCGCTGATGGCCGCGTTCGGCGGCGACCGGGTCGTCCCGTACGGCATCGACGCGAGCGGGGCGTACGACGTGCCATCGGGCGAGTGGCAGCAGCCGTCACTCTTCGGCGGCGGCGAGTACACCCGCCGACGACACGTCGCTGTCGGCTTCGGAGTGAAGATGTTCGTCGACGACGTCAGCCCGTCGGGCGTCATCGCCGGACGCAAGCTCGCCCGTGACACCTCGATCGTGAACGGCTCGGGCGGCGAGCTCTCGGCGCTCCGCAACGGCTACCAGATGGCATTGCGGATGGCGGACGTCGCCGACCTCCAGCACGCCGTCGGCGGTGTGCGACTCGAGATGGTGTGGGGCACGCCCGGACGGAGCCGCCCCGACCGTCGCCGGCACGTACCGCCTCCACGTGCGGGCGACCGACTCGACGGGCAAGCCGGTCGGGTTGGTGCCGGTGGCGCAGTTGTCGGACATCGGCATCGGCGTCGACCGATCGGTGGGTGCCATCGCCAGTGTCGACAACACCGGCGACACCGCCGACGACCTCGCCCGATGGAACGCCGCCCAACTGACCGGGTGGCCGACCCTCGACATGGTCGGCTCGATGGCGGCCGACGCCCGGTTCGCCCTTGCCGCCAACCCACAGGGCGCCGACGTCACCGATGTCGCCGGTGTCGCCCGCTTCGACGTGGCGATCCCCGGGCCCGACTGGGAACTCGCCTTCCACACGCAGGCGCCGACCGCGAACGTCGACCTGTACTCGGGTACGGGCGTCCAGGGCCAGATCACCTGGAGCGGTCCACCGCAGTCGGCCTCGGTGCACCAGGTGGTCGCCGCCCCCGTGGTCGGACAGTTCGTGGTGCGCAAGGCGCTCGACGAGAGCGACATTCAGGGCGACCGCGACATGTCGGGGTTCGTGTTCGCCGTGCAGTCCGGCGGCTCGACGGTCGCAACGGTCACAACGCTGGCCGACGGCCGCACGCCGCCGATCGACGCCATCGCCGGCGACTACCGGATCGTGGAGGTCGGACGCCCCGCCTGGGCGGCCGGGCTGATCGACGGCGGCCCAATCGACGCACGGTTCGATCCGACGGGTGCGGTACCGCCCGACAGGGTCGAGGCCGAGTTCATCTACACCAACATCGTGCCGACGCCCACGATCACCACCCGCGCGTCCGATGCGGCCGACGGCGACAAGTACATCGACATGCAACTCCGGACGCCCGGCACGACGTCCGGCGCGACCGCCGATGCGACTCCCGCCACGATCGTCGACGCTGTCGGCTACCGAGGCCTCGTCCCGGGCACCGCGTACATCGTTCGTGGCGAACTGATGGTTCACGACGACACGTGCGACCGCTGCCATCGCCCGCGCGACCCGATCACCGGTGAGACGGCGTTCGTGCCCGACACCGCCGACGGGTCGGTCGAGGTGCGCATCGAACTGCCTGACGACATGGCCGGCGACATGGCGAGCGGTGTGGTGGCGGTGGTGTTCGAACGGATCGTGGTGGCCGCGAGCGGCCGGCTCGTCGCGGAGCACGCCGACCCGGACGACCTCGACCAGACCGTCTACGTCCCCGTGCTCACCTCAAGTCTGCAACTCGACACCGGCGCGCCGACATCCGGGACCGAGGCGGAAGTCGGGTGACCCGATCGTCGACGTCGTGCACTTCTCGGGCCTGGCGATCGGCGAGCGCTACCGGATGGAGATGACCCTCGACGAACGCCTCGCCGACGGCACGTGCATGCCGACCGACGTCAGGGCGAGCGTCGAGTTCGAACCGATGGCAGCGGCCGGCATGGTCGAGGTACGGGGCGCTGAGCTTCCCGGCCCCGGCGTGTTCGTGGCCTTCGAACATCTCATGCTCGGCGATACAGAGGTCGCCGCTCACGACGACTGCGACGACGTCGCCCAGACGCTGCGGGTTGACAGCACCTGCCGAACCCACACCGACCACGACATCGACCTCGACACCGACCACGGCCATGACACAGACCTCCTCCGCACCCACGACGATCCTCTCCACGACCACGACCGCACCCGCCGTCACGCCACCCGGGCCGAGTCCGCTGCCTCGGACCGGGACTGACGGTGCCCGCGACGTCGCCACCGCTGCGCTCGCGACGTTGATGGTCGGTGCGGGTCTGGTGCTGCTCGCACGAACGGTACGACGGACCTGACGAGCCTGACCGACCTGACCGACCTCCGCGACGGCGGTCCTCAGGGGGTCATGAGGGCGACGGGCAGGCCGAGACCGACCTCGTTGCGGATCGTCGCGATGCGACGGCCGGGCTGCACGGCATCCTTCGGCGGCGAGATCCGATCGGTGCCGATCAGCGCGCATGCCGCGTCGAGATCGTCGACGTTGATCACGATGCCCCAGAACGCGGCAGGACCATCGGGAATCTCGGGACGCTCGACCAACTCGACGATCAGTCCACCCGAGCCGATCCGGTGGAAGCCCTGCCGCATGGTGCCCACCTCGCGGATCCGCTTGAGTTCACAGCCGGTCGCCTCGGCGATCGCCGCGCTCGTGCGGTCGAGCTGGGCCGTCATCACCACCACGTGGTCGAGCCCGATCGCTCCGAGCGGATGCTCGGCGAAGACGGGAGGGCCGGCAGGCGCCTGCGCTGTCGGCAGGCCGTCGATCGATGAAACATCGACGTCGATGCCGCTCAACGTCCAACCGGTGATGCCGGACGGAACAGCAGGATCGTCGGGTGCCGCGATACGCAGCGAGGTGCCGTAGAGCGGCAGGAGACCGTCGTCGGCGACGACCAGACCGAGCGATCTCCAGGCGTCGGGATCGCCCGACACGGTGAGCCACTCGACTCGGGGGCTCACGATGCGGCGACGGGATCCGACAGGGTAGGAATCAGCTCGTCAGCGACCCATGTTGGGGCGCTTGCCGTGATTCGCCTTCGAACGGCGCATCTTGGCCTTCTTCTTCTTGGTCTTCTTCGACATGAGGAACCACGCTAACGGTGTAGTGGATTCTTTCCTCCCAGCGTGACTAGCAGGGAGGACGCGGCGGTGTGGTCATCATAAGACACACGAACACAGGCGCCATCCCATACCTCCCAGTCGCTGCCCACACGACGGCCGAAACCACCGCCTCGGGGTGGGCCGAGCTGATGCCACCGGAGGTGACGCTCGGCGGAGGGGGTTGCAGCACGTCGGCGCAGCACCTCAACGCTCAGGGGACCGGTGTCACCACCATCTTGAGCCCCACGCTCGTGCTGGTCACCGGGAAGTCCAGCGGCGGTCCGTGGGACCCGCAGCGGAACAACACACCGATCACCAACACCCAGACAGCGCGGGTCACGATCTGCAACCAGAACCCGGTGGCACCCACCCCGGGGCGACCCGAGTTGGTACACGGCGACGATCACCGTGTGCGTCAGCGCAAAGTAGCCATCGGGCCGTGATACATCGTCTGGCACAGTCGGTCATGCAACCAAACGAGGTGGCGGGCGTCGCCCACCTTCGGCACGCAGAGTTCAGATGCCGCACTCTGTGCGACACGAGACGCGATGGCGGCGCCACCCGTAGGTGACGCCGCTGTCAGCGGAGCCCTTACGCAAGTGATACGGCGAGAACAAACTCGCTGTACGGACCGTCACCGAATGCGTTGATCGCCCGGACCCGACACTCGTAGGTCTTGCCGACCGTCAACTTGGTCAGCGTCAACGGACTCGAAGCACCCGACGTGGTGCGTGTCACACCACCGTCGGTGCTCCTGCACTCCACGACATAGCTCGTGACCGCACTGCCACCATCCGACACCGGCGGCGCGAACGACACCTGCACACGAGACGTCGTCACCCACTTCGCCGACACCGCCTGCGGAACACCCGGCGCCGTCGGCGCCACGGCGGGAACAGGCTCGCTGTACGGACCCTCGCCAACCGCGTTGATCGCCCGGACCTGACACTGATAGGTCGCGCCGACCGTCAACTTGGTCAGCGTCAACGCACTCGAGGCACCCGACGCAGTGCGTGTCACACCACCGGTGGTGCTCGTGCACTCCACGACATAGCCCGTGATCTCACTGCCACCATCCGACGACGGCGCCTCGAACGACACCTGCACACTCGACGTCGTCACCCACTTCGCCGACACAGCCTGCGGCGCACCCGGCACCGTCGGAGCGGAAACGGGGACAAACTCGCTCCACACACCGTCACCGAATGCGTTGATCGCCCGGACCTGACACTGATAGGTCGCGCCGACCGTCAACTTGGTGAGCGTCAACGGACTCGACGCACCCGACGCAGTGCGTGTCACCCCACCGGTGGTGCTCGTGCACTGCACGAAGTAGCTCGTGACCACACTGCCACCATCCGACACCGGCGCCTCGAACGACACCTGCACACTCGACGTCGTCACCCACTTCGCCGACACAGCCTGCGGCGCACCCGGCACCGTCGGCACCACGAGCGGGGACAAGCTCGCTCCACACACCATCACCAACCGCGTTGATCGCCCGGACCTGACACTGATAGGTCGCGCCGACCGTCAACTTGGTGAGCGTCAACGGACTCGAAGCACCCGACGCAGTGCGTGTCACCCCACCATTGGTGCTCGTGCACTGCACGAATAGCTCGTGACCGCACTGCCACCATCCGACACCGGCGCCTCGAACGACACCTGCACACTCGACGTCGTCACCCACTTCGCCGACACAGCCTGCGGCGCACCCGGCACCGTCGGCGCGGAGACGGGGACAAGCTCGCTCCACACACCATCACCAATGCGTTGATCGCCCGGACCTGACACTGATAGGTCGCGCCGACCGTCAACTTGGTGAGCGTCAACGGACTCGACGCACCCGACGTGCTGCTTGGCGCCCCGCCATCACTGCTCGTGCACTCCACGACATAGCCCGTGACCGCACTGCCACCATCCGACACCGGCGCCTCGAACGACACCTGCACACTGGACGTCGTCACCCACTTCGCCGACACAGCCTGCGGCGCACCCGGCACCGTCTGCGCCACGAAGGGAATTTGGGCCGAGTCGCCGTCTTCGTCCATCTGTCCGACGAAGCCGAAGGTGCCACCAACGAGGTCGTAGGGGCTTGCGCTCGACGCCGAGAAGTCAGCGGCCCAGGTGCCGGCGGTCACGTCGACCATGGTCTCTGCGGACCACGGGTAGCTCCCGCCGATTCGGACACTGGCGACGCCATCAGCAGCGGTTCCAGTCATCGTGTCGGCATCGACGTCGACGCCGGTCACTGCGAGCGGCGGCACGATCAGTGTCTTCGTCGACGTCCCGTCACTCACCGTCACGAAATCGCCGGCGACGACGGTCAGCTCCCCCGGCAGGGCGAACGCACCGACGCCATCCGTGGTCGCCGTCGCGTCCGGCGACCGCTTCGTGGCGTCCACGTCGATGGTCACTTCCGTAGCCGGCGCCCAACCGTTGCCGTACATGTTCGCAAGACCATCGGGAATCAGCCCCAGATTGAAGGTCGGATTCGGGGCAGTCCACCAGATCATGGTCCCGTCGCCATCCTCGTCGTACTGGGACACGAACCCGGAGTCGGTGATCACGAGGTCGTTGGGCCAGATCTCCGCCGTCCATTCACCGGACGTCACGTCGGCGACCCACTTGGAGGGCGTACCGAAGAGTGTCACTTCGACCGTACCAGCGGCAGCGGTGCCCGAAACCGTGTTCGTGTCGACGTCGACGTCGGTCACTGCGAGCGGCGGCACGATCAGCGACTTCGTCGACGTCCCGTCACTCACCGTCACGAGATCGCCGGCGCTCACGACCAGCAGGCCACGCGCCAGGTTGAACGAACCTGCGCCGTCGGTGGGCACGGTCGCGTCCGGCGACAACGTTGTCGCGTCGATCTCGATGGTGACTTGGGCATCCGGCGCCCAACCGTTGCCGATCATGCCCGTCTCGACTGTCGTCACACCGATGTGAGTGGCCGGAGTCAGCGTGAAGACCGGCCACGCCGCGAAGTTGATGACATTGTTGCTGGGGTAGTCGATCGCCATCGGGCTGCCAACACCGAACTCACCGGGCCAGACCGAGCCGGCCAGACCGCAGCTGTCGGGGGCTGCACCGCAGTCGACGTTGCCCGACGCGGTCGAGATGTTCTGCTTCACCGTGAAGGTGCTGGCAGAGCTCACCGGAAGCGTGCCGTCAGGCTGCACCGTGTACGTCTGCTGGGTCGACAGGTCACAGGTGTTGAACCCGATGGGAATGTCGAGCCGGCACTGCGACACGTAGAGCGTCTTGCCAGCGGGCCAACCGGAACCGGTCAGGGTGATGCTCTGACCGTCGGTCAGGTTCGTCGCAGGATCGAGGTTGATCGTCGGACCTGTCGGCTGTGTTCCCCAGATACGTCTGCGTCGCGTCGCCGTCCGCGTCGTACTGGAAGACGTACCCGAAGGATGCTCGCAACGATGTCATACGGGTCGGAACCCGTCGAAGAGAAGTCAGCGATCCACGCGCCCGCCGTCATGCTCGCCGCGGTCTCCGCGGCCAACGGCGAACCAGGAACAGGTGACTGAACGCCCACCATCGGGTCGAGACCGGCGCCGTCGGCGGTCCCCGCTACGGTGTCAGCGTTGACATCGACCCCGGTCACGGTCAGCGGCGAGACGACCAACGTCTTCGTCGACGTCCCGTCACTCACCGTCACGAGATCGCCGGCCTCCACCGTCAGACCAACACCAGGCATCTGGAACCAGCCGTTACAACTCACCAATGCCGTGCGTCAGGTGACTGCGGAGTCGCATCCACATCGATCGTCACAAATGCGTTCGGGGTCCAGTTGTTCCCGCTCAGTTGCGCAGGGCTCGACGCCGGACCAGTCCGGCGAGATTCCGAGCGAAGAAGGTCGTGGGCGGCGGAGTCGCTCCGGCGAAGTTGATGGCGTTGTTGTTCGGGAAGTCGATCGCGATCGGGTTGCCGACGCCGACTTCGCCCGGCCAGACGACGCCGACGAGACCGCAGCTGTTCCAGAGGGCGCCACAGTCGACATTGCCCGAGGTGGTCGAGATGTTCTCCTTCACCGTGAAGGTGCTGGGCTCACCGGAATCGTGCCATCAGGCTGCACCGTGTACGTCTGCTGGGTCGACGCATCACAGGTAGTGATACCCGAGGGGCTGATCGAGCCGACACTGCGTCACATAGAGCGTCTTGCCGGCAGGCCAACCGGCACCGGTCAGCGTGACGGCCTGCGCATCGACAAGCTCTGCCGAAGGGACGATGTTCAGCGAAGGCGGGGGCGGGGCTGGGGAGCTCGCCGTCGTCTGGTCACCGTCGGGCTCGCTGATCCATGCCATGCCGCCCATGCCCGTCGTGACGTCGGTGGTGAACGCGACGCTCCAAGCGCCCGAACTCACCGTCGTCGTGGCATTCGCACCACCGGCCTGGTTGCCGACAAACACCATCACTGGCGTGCCGTCCGCCTGATCGGAGGTCCCCGACGCGGTGTTCGCTTCATAGTCGACCACATCGAACGTCAATCCCACCAACGTCAACGACCTGGTCTTGGCGCCCACCGTGACCTCGATGACGTCACCCGCATTCAGGTTGAAAGTCGGGCGCATGTAGTTGAAACTGCCGCCGGCATCCGTCGTCGGCGGGTCAGCGACCGCAACCGAGTTCACCTTCAGCGTCACCGGGGTGTTGGGCGCGAAGTTGAAGCCCGACACTTGATCAGGATTGTTCGACACACTCGCCCGAATCTGAGCCTGGGGCGGCGAGTTCGCGAACGTCTGGTCACCGTCGGGCTCGCTGATCGACGCCTGACCACCCATCGGCGGGGCGATGTCTGCGAACGCGACGCTCCAAGCGCCCGAACTCACCGTCGTCGTCGCATTCTGGTTGCCGACGTTCACGTTCACTGTCGCGCCTGGCTGATTCGAAGTTCCCGACGCAGTGTTCGCGTCGTAGTCGACCACATCGAACGTCAACCCAACCAACGTCAACGACCTGGTCCTGGCGCCCACCGTGACCTCGATGGCGTCACCGACATTCAGGTTGAAGCTCGGTCGCATATAGCTGAAGTTGCCGTTGCCATCGGTCGTCGGCGGATCAGCGACCGGAACCAAGTTCACCTTCAACGTCACCACAGTGTTGGGCGCGAAGTTGAAGCCCTGCACCTGATCAGGGTTGCTCGACGCACTCGCCCGAATGCTCGGCGGGAACGGCGGGAACGCCACCGTCTGGTCATTGTCGGGTTCGCTGATCCAAGCGTCACCACCCGTGTTCGTGGTCACGTCGATCGTGAACGCTACGTTCCAGGTACCACCGGTAACCGTCGTCGTGACGTTCTCGAAACCGTTCTGGTCCCCGACACCGACGTTCACTACTGTCCCGTCCGGCTGATCCGATGTGCCCGAGGCAGTGTCCGCCGCGTAGTCGAGCACATCGAAGGTCAACCCCACCAACGTCAACGACTTGGTCTGAGCGCCCACCGTGACCTCGACGACGTCACCGACATTCAGGTTGAAGCTCGGTCGCATGTAGTTGAAGTTGCCGGAGCCATCCGTCGTCGGCGGGTCAGCGACCGCAACCGAGTTCACCTTCAACGTCACCACAGTGTTGGGCGCGAAGTTGAATCCTGTCACCCGATCCTGATTGCTCGACGCAGTCGCGCGAATGTTCGGCATCTGTGCCGGGACCGCCACCGTCTGGTCATTGTCGGGTTCGCTGATCGAAGCCTCGCCACCCATGTCGGGGGTGACATCGATCGTGAACGCTACGTTCCAGGTACCACCGGTAACCGTCGTCGTGACGAGTTCACTTTCGTTCTGGTTACCGATAACGACGTTCACGACTGTCTCGTCCGGCTGATCCGAGGTCCCCGACGCAGTATCCAACGCGTAGTCGATCACATCGAAGGTCAACCCCACCAACGTCAACGACTTGGTCTGAGCGCCAACGGTGACTTCGACGACGTCACCGACTTCGAGATCAAAGCCCGGAGGGCTGTAGAAGAAGTTGCCCCAGCCGTCCGTCGTCGGCGGGTCAGTGACGGGAACGGTGTTCACCTTCAAGGTGGCCGAGGTGTTGGCCGCGAAGTTGAAACCTGCCACGCGATCCCGATTGCCCGACGCACTCGCCCGAATTGTCGGGAACGGCGGAGCCCCGGCGACAGTTTCGTCGCCGTCGGGATCCGGGATGGATGCGTCGCCACCCATGTCGTACGTGACGTCCATCGTGAACGCTGCAGTCCAAGCACCGCCGCTGACCGTCGTGGAGACGCCCTCACCGGCGCCGCTCTGGTTCCCCAGACCGACGTTCACTGTGGTGCCGTCCCCCTGATCCGAGGTCCCCGACGCAGTATTCGCGTCGTAGTTGATCACGTCGAACGTCAACCCCACCAACGTCAACGACTTGGTCAGCGATCCCATCGGACACTTCAACCACGTGACCGGGAGTCAGATCGAAGCCGGAAGGGCTGTAGAAGAAGTTGCCTCCACCATCCGTCATCAACGGATCCGTGACCGCAACACCGTTGACCGTCAACGTCACCGCAGTGTCGGGCGCGAAGTTGAAGCCCTCCACCCGATCAGGGTTGCTCGTCACCGTCACCCGAAGGTGCGGCGATGATACCGAATCGATCCCGACCGCTGCGGGGTCCGTTGACGGCTCAGCGCGTGCAGCGTCCGGGACACCGACCACCAAACAGCCCAGAACGAGAGAGATGAGCGCGACGAAGATCATCCGTCGAGGCTTGTGTGAGGACATTGCACCGCTCCTTCCACTCAGACCGCTCCGTGCGGTCAAACCAAGAAAGCCTTTGGAATCCCGAACGTGAGTGGCCATGACAATCACCTCTTTGTAGACAACGGTCCGCTCGGACAGGAACGGTTCGTCAGAGTCGTTCGGCCCTGGTGTCACCACACCGAGGGTGATTCATGTCACCTCTCGCTGGACAGGGTCGACGCCGTCTTTGGCTTGCGCTTCTCCGCTCGTTCTCACCGCGTTGCCACTCAACGGCGCGCAGACCGGCACGTACATCAGCCTGGCCGTCGACGCCACGCTGACGCTGGCCAATGTCCACGGTGCTACCGCCAGCCAATGCACCATCGACCGCTAGCTTGCCGTTCGGGCTCGTCAAGTTCGACATCCCCGCCGTGCCCGCAGGCGAGGAATCCGGTCCGTATTCACGTGGACCTGGTCGCCGCCCCCGCCCGACCGCGTGGTGATCGACAAGGTCGAGGATTGGAACGAGATCCGGATCACCGACAACGGGATCGGCGATGCCGGCCCACCCCGGACGCATCAACGACCCTGGATCTCCCACGGCCAACTCGATCCACCCAACAGGGCCCATGATCGGGTGCCCGTCGGCGCCGACCTTCATCGCCGGTCAACCCAACGCCACGATGACCGCCCTGGCAAGCGAACCGACGACCGGAGCGATCACGACGGAGGTCTCGACCTCGATCACAGGTTCACACCAGGCGACGTTCACGGCAACCTATGTGCAAGACCGCGTCGTCACTGAGACTTGCCCGTC
>CAWHJD010000024.1:0-140573 GCA_963829585.1 Ilumatobacteraceae bacterium
CGTGTCGAACTGGTGGCGCACCTCGAAGCAGACGAAGCGCGTCGGGTCGTAATCCTCACCGTCGCGCGCTTTGTAAGTTGCCGGCCAGGCCACACGTCCGCGCACACGGCTGCGTTGCTCGACGCGCAACTGCTCGGTGCGGCGGGTCATGTGGAGCAGAATGCGGTTGAGTGGATCCTCGGCGAAGCGCAACATGTCGCGCCCCTCACGCATGTCGGCCAGCCCGAAGTGGCGGCCAGGGCAGCCTCCGCGGCGGCCGATACTGCGGCCAGCGGCTCTTTGTCCGGCGTGCTCAACGACAATCGACAAAGCGACGCAAGACGGCCGCTTCGCCGGCAAAACGCACGCCGAATCGGCCATTATGATCTCCTGCCCGCGGCTGTCTTCGGTTTGGCAAACAGCACGAACGGATACAGGTCGGCAATACGTTTCAGAATGTGTTTATCTTCCGTTGCCCCGCCGAAGACTTCTGCGCCATTTGTGAATCTCCTGGATCGCAGTGGGGTCCAGCCCATCGAGTTGCGGCGCAGCTAGAGCAGGAACGCTTCAGCCAGCAGGGCGACTACATCTTCGCCTGGCGCATAACGCTCACCCACGTGACCGATCATATCGCGGCCGATGGCTCGTCCCGACGGCGCTGCATCAGTACCGAGCCCCGGTCGAGCAGATCTCGCAGGGAATCTTGAAGCGCGGTGCGGTCGGCTTCAGATGTGATGCGCCCATCGTCGCCGATCCATTCACCGCACAGGGCGATGTAGTTGGCCGGCAGGCCGATGTCGATGAAGGCAAAGCGGCGCATAAAGGCCAGCGACATGCTGAAGAGCGACGACTTGTCGTAGACGTTCATGGTGCCGATGATGCGCCATTGCGGATGGACACGTAATCGAAGCCGGCCGGCTGGGCGGAGGTCGGGATCCAGCCTCGAGGGCCATCGTTCTGTCGTATCGGCGGGCAGGATGCGCACGCGGTTCGCGCCCACCGTATAGGGCAGGTCCACCCGCTGGCCCGAGAGCACCGTGAACAGCTCGCCAAAGGCCTTGTCGATCTCGGCGCGGTTGATCTCGTCGATGACCAGCCACTCGCCCTTGCCGATGGCGTCGAGAAAACTGCCGGGCTTGAACTGCAGCGTCTGGTCGGCGCCGGGCGCATAGCCGCCGATGGTGTCGAAGGTCGTCCAGTCGGCCGTGGCCGTGGTCACGTGGCGCCGGTGCAAAGCCTTTTGCCTGGGCATACGTGCAGATGGCGTGCGCCAGCGACGTCTTGCCCGTGCCGGGCGGGCCGATGAGGATGATGTGTTTGCCGGTGTTGAACGTCGCCGCAATCTGGTCATAGGCGTCGAGAGGCAGTTCCAGGCCGCCGACGCGGCGTTCCACGCCGGCTTCCACTTTGACCCTGCCCGTCGCTCTCTTAACGAAATCACGCATCTCGGTGTCAGTAACTCGCGCGCTTTGAGGTTCAGGTCCCTGGTCAGTCGTTCGCGATCCTGTCGCATCGCCAGCGGCGCCGAGGGACCGGCAAGCGTCGAGCGCGCCGCGCGTTCGAACGCGCCCACCAGATGCTGGGCGCCGATGGCCTGGGCTTCGTTGGTCAGCGTCTGGTTGAGGGCGGCCAACTGTGGGTCTTCGCTGGCGCCCAGTTGGCGGTAGGTGCGGATGTCGGGCACCGGCGGGAGCAAGCTGCCCGCCCGGTCCTTGTCGGTCTCGATCAGTTGGCCGTCTGGTGCGCTCATGAAGAGCACGGGGATTGCCCACGTGCCGCTGTCACCGCCTTCCTGGTCGAAGACGGTCTGACGGGTGGCTCCAGGGCCATGTCGACGCGGCCGCTGCGCGCCAGGTCGTCATAGAAGCTCTGCATGAAAAGCTGGGCAGTGGGGAAAGGCAGCTTCTGCTGCATGGCGATGACCGCCGGAGCCTGGCCGTTGAGCACCAGCCGGGGTCCCAAGCCGCGAGCGCATCGCCGCTGGAGCTAACCGCGCTCTGGCACGCGGCCAGCACGACGAGTCGCAGCTTCGTGGCCGCATTCATCCACACGCCCACATCCTCGGCGCCGACGAACGGCGGCTGACCCTGGGCGCCCTCGATGGCCAGGAAGTAATCGCCCGGCGGGTTGTCGCCCACAAAGACGCCGTGGCAGACCAGGTGCAGCACGTGGAAATCATCCTTGACGGCGGCCAGCAGCATCTGGCGCGTGACGGCTTGCTCGGGATCTTCAGGCAGGATGCGTTTTTCGACCAGACCCGCTCGCTCCAAACGATCCAGCGCCAGGGTCGCGATCTCTTTCTCCATGCCGACCTGGATGGGCGGCAGCGCACCGATCAGACCGAAGCTGGCGCGCGCCTGGGCCGACGGGCTGCAGATGGCTACCAGCACCTTGAGTTTCTGCTGGTTCTTGTCGACCAACAGCGGGCCGCCGGCCTGCGCCAGGCGACGGTAGAAGGGCGAGCGGGCAGGAGGGCGACCGGCGTGCGCGCATCGTGGCGCAGATACTCCCACCGGTACTCGTGCATTTGGAGACTGTCGGGGCTGCCCTTGTCCAGGATCAACTCGATGCGCAGGTTCTCGTTGGTTATCCGCAGGGCGAGATCCCAGCCTTCCTCGGTCGTAACTTGCTTCTGGCCGAATGGACCCGGGTCGTTGTGGATGATGGCGTTGAAGAGCAAGTTACCATAACGCCGCGGATCGTTGTTGGCCTTGAGGATTTCCTGGCGATAGGTCTCGTCGGCGAGCAGGTTGCGGCTGGTGTAGTCGGTAGGCGTGCCGTCTTTGGCGTCGAATTGCAGCAGCACCGTATCTTTGCCGACGCGGATCGTCATGACGTTGTCCGGCGCGGGCGGCTCGTAGCGCTCCATGGGGAAGACGACCTGGTTGATGTTGACGGCGCCCACCTGCACGTTGGTGACGCCGCCGGCCGCCGGCGCAGGGGGACCCGCCGGGACTCCTGCCTGCGGTGGGAGGGGCGGCTGCTTTCGGTTCGGGCGCCGGCTGCTGCCCCGGTTCACCGGATGGCGTCGGTGGTACCGGTGCGGCCTGGCCTTTGTCCGTCCGCTGCGCGTTTCTTCGGCTGTTTGGGAGGTTGTGTGGATTTGGGCGGCTTGGTCTCTTGTGTCTTAGCCGCTTCCTCTGGCTCCGCCGCGCCTTCGAGCGCCGTGGGCTTCTCGGCAGGGACAGCTTCTTCAGGGGGCGCCGGCTTTTCGACAGGGGCAGCTCCTTTCTGCGATGGCTCCTCTTCGCGATTTGCGTCCATGATGATCGCGCCAAAGCGTTGCGGGGGGCTTCTTTTTGCGGTGGCTTTTCTTCGCGACTTGCGTCCATGATGATCGCGCCAAAGCGTTGCGCGGGGGCTTCCTCCTGCGGTGGCTTTTCTTCGCGACTTGCGTCCATTATGATCGCGCCAAAGCGTTGCGCGGGGGCTTCCTCCTGCGATGGCTTTTCTTCGCGACTTGCGTCCATGATGATCGCGCCAAAGCGTTGCGTGGGGGCTTCTTCCTGTGGTGGCTTTACTTCAGCATCTGCGAGCGCTGCCCGGTCGGGCTGACCCGCCTCAGGGCCAGGCTGTGCCGGCTGCTGTGGTTCTGCCGCCTGTTGCGGTGTCTCTTCAGCCTCGGGCTTCTGCGCGGGGCCGGTGTCGGGCTGGGGGGGTGTAGGTGTCGCCTGGTCACCTGCCCGAGACGTCGTCTTCTCCTCGGTGGGAGGCTTTCGCGGCGCCAGCGGCGAAAGGTCCGACGGCAGGTTCCGCCGGCCGCGAACCAGCCGCCCATCATCGACGGCGGCCCACAGGATCGGCAGTTGCGGAGAAGACGTTCGGGCATTCTGAGCCAAAACCGCCGCAGTTGGTTGGCTGCGATATCCAGAATTCCGTGTTCAAAGAGCGAATTATAGAAAAGTTGCATCCCTGTCCAGTAGCGGTCGGTGGCGGTCTCCGGCAACTCAAGAATGGCCGCCACCCCCTGGCCCATGAAGTCCACCAATTGGCCAGATTGACCCTGGCGTGCAAATTCCGTCGGCAAGACCAGGAAAGGTGGCAGGCGCCGAGCGGCGCTTAGCGACATGCCGAGGCTCTCAAAACCGGGGACCACAGAGGCATCCTCGGTGTTCACAGAAACTCCTTCTGCTTCTTCCTTTCTATCAAAGCCGAAGAACGCACGAAGGCCTTTCTGCACCGACCACTCCTCCCTGTGTTCTGCGGGGAGTCCGGGTACGAAGTGTGCAATCTGGTATTGCCCGAGTTGCGTCCGGAAGGCGCTCAATGAGATGCTGGCAATCTTGATCTGCGATGAGTGCGTATCGGTGGCAGCGAAGCCAGGGCCGGTCAGCAGCGTCAGATGCAGCGGACTTCGTGCTGTGAGATCGGAAAGCGCATCCATGGCCTGCCCGACCACAGCCCTTGTCTTTTCTGGCTTCTCGATTGCACGGGGGTCCTCGACAAGCGCCTCTTCAAGCACCAGTAGCATTCGGATCGGCAACACATCGAGCGGCCGGAAGCCGGGCGCTCGTCTGCCAATCGTGCGCGCAAAGGGCGTGCGGTCATCCGCAGCCAGCGGTCCGCCATCGGACCATGGCAGGGCCAGGTATTCCCAAGGCAGATCGTGCACCTCGCTGTCAGCACCGCCGATCCGAAGCTGGACGCGCAGGTAACCGTCGTTCTCCTCCAGGATCGACCTGAGCGTACTGGGTATGTCGACGGGCACGTAAGGTGAGGAGGCGTCGATGGCCACGTCCGGTGTGAAGATGAGCTCCGAAAGTGTGCGTGCGTCAGATGGGTCCTCATAGCGTCCGTGGGTTGAGGGCTGCGGACCTGGCGGTCTGCCGCGCGAGGGCAGCCGCGCAAAAGGCAGATCAAGGGCCTTGTCGAAAACCGGCTTGTCGTTCAGGAATGCGTTCCAGGTGTAGGATGAACCCTGCGCCGGATCTCCGCGGGCGCTCCCATCCAGAACTTGCCGCCCGGCAGGTCGACGAGGTCGACGTCGAGATCCTGTTCGGTCGTGACCGTCGCGTCGTCACGAACCGACGTCGGCGATTCGTTCGAGGGCGAACAACATGCGCTCATCAACGCCAGCTTGCCACGGGTGGTGAAGACTTCACCCGACGCGATCGTTCAGGATCGACGACAACCGGGAAGGCTCACCGAATGACATCGAACGCAGTCGACACATCAGCCGACGCACCGTCGGGCGCCACCGGCGTCACCCCCGAACGCCTCGCGAACCTGCGCTCGTGGAACCTGGGACTGACCGTGGCGCACGCGCTGCAGGCAGTGCTGATCCTGGTCCTGTCGGGCGACTTCGTCATCCAGGTGGTGTCGACGTTCCCCGAGGGCCCTCCGGGTACGCGGGTGCCCGCAGCAGAGCCGTTGTTCGACGTGCGCATCGGCGTCGCCATCGCCGTGTTCCTGGCGATGGCGGCGATCGACCACTTCGTCACCGCGACGGTGGCGAGGGGCACGTACGAGCGTGATCTGCGCGGCGGCATCAACCGGTTCCGGTGGGTCGAGTACTCGTTCAGCGCGACGCTCATGGTGCTGCTGATCGGCTTCTACAGCGGCATCACCAACATCACCTCGGTGATCGCCGTGGCGGGTGCGAACGTGGCGATGATCCTGTTCGGCTGGCTGCAGGAACGCATGAATCCTCCCGGTCGCACCACGACGACGATGCTGCCGTTCTGGTTCGGCACGATCGCCGGCATCGCCCCGTGGATCGCGATCGCCGTGCAGATCCTGGGCTCCGAGACGGTGCCCGGTTTCGTCTACGGGATCGTGATCGTGCAGTTCGTGCTGTTCTTCAGCTTCGGGCTCAACCAGTGGTTGCAGTACCGCGGTATCGGCCGGTGGAGCGACTACATCTACGGCGAGAAGGCCTACCTCGTGCTGAGCCTGGCGGCGAAGTCACTCCTCGCCTGGCAGATCTACTTCCCGAGCCTGGATTCCTGAGGGAGCCACGCCGGGTTCGTCATTTCACGCTGCCGAGGGCGGCGGAGGTGATGCAGGGTCAGATGGCCGGCGATCCAGACCGACGCGATGAACGGGCCGTACACCAGGAGGGTCGAACCGGCCCTCTCGCTCTCGGTGCCGAGCGTCATGACGACGTGCGGCACCAGGAAGGGCAGCAGCACGAGCGCCGCCCACCACGCATGCGCACGCCAGGTGACCCAGGGATGGGGCGAGGGTTGATCGGACGCCATACGCGTCCATCGGCAGATTCCGTTCGAACTTGAGGCGCGCGAGGGGAGGATCACCCGGTTGGCGCCCCCTTCCGGCTTGCGCTCCATTCCGGTTTGCGTTGCAGTTCGGTTGGGACGCCCCAATGGAACTGCAACGCAAACGGTGGTCGGGGGGAGGGGTACGGTCGGCGGGATGGGGATCCTCGAGGCTCGTCGGGTGTTGGCAGTACAGCCGCACTACGACGACAACGACATCGGCTGTGCCGGCACGCTGACCTTGCTCGCCGGGGCAGGTGCCGAGGTCTGCTACGTGACGGTCACGGACGATCTCGCCGGCGTGCTCGACCCTGATCTGGCCGACGACGTCGCCCGGCGCCAGCTGTTCGACGAGGCACGGGAAGCCGGAGCGATCGTCGGGGTGAGCAGTTTCGTCGACCTCGACTGGCCGGATGCAGCGGGGATCGACCGTGTCGCGCTGCGCGATCAGATCATCGACCTCATCCGCGAGTTCCGACCCGACCTGGTGCTGACGATCGATCCTGCCCTGCCGGACGAAGCCCACCAGGACCACCTGATCACCGCCGCTGCCGTGAGTGAGGCGGTCCTGTTGAGCGGTCTCCCGCGAGTGCGGCGCGAGACCGGCGACCGAGCATTCGCCGTGGCGAAGATCGCGTACTACTACACGGTCGAGCCGAACGACATCGTCGACACCTCCGCCGTGCAGACCGAGCGCCACGCCGCGCTCGACTGCTATCGGGCGCAGTTCGATGCCGACGGCCTCACGAAACTGCATTCGGCGATGGATCGCTACGAGCGGGCCAATGCCACCGACGCAGCGACCCACGCCGAGGTCTTCCGGGTCGTGCCGTCGTCCGCACTCCACGTCGGCCTCGCCCGCCGCCGCTGACCTCCCTCTCCCGCCGCCCCCGCCCGCGCCTCCACCACCGCCAAATCTCCGGTTTGCGTTGCACTTCGGTTGGGCCGGGCCAACAGAACCGCAACACAAACCGAGAGGTGGCCTGGGCAGGCGAGCGGAGCGGAGCGGAGCGGATGCGTACCATCGGCGGAATGGACGTTCGGACGACGGCGGAGCGGATACGCAGCGGGGAGATCTCGGCGCGAGAGGCGGTCCAGGACTCGCTCGATCGGGTCGCCGCCACGCAGGACGCGCTCAATGCGTTCGTCCACGTCGACGCGCAGGGCGCGCTCGCCGCTGCCGACGAGGTCGACCGGGCCCGCATCGCCGGTGAGCCACTGGGCCCACTCGCCGGGGTGCCCTTCGGCGTCAAGGACCTCGAGGACTGCGCCGGCATGCCGACCACCCGCGGCTCACGCTGGTACGCCGACGCCCCGCCTGCCGAGCGCGACGACATCCACGTCGCCCGCCTCCGGGCCGCCGGCGCGATCCCGATCGGCAAGACCGCGGCACCCGAGTTCGGCGCGTTCGGCTACACCGCCAGCCCTCTCCACGGGGTGACACGCAACCCGTGGAACACCGACCGCACGCCCGGCGGATCGAGTGGAGGCACCGCCGCATCCGTCTCGGTGGGGGCGATCCCGTTCGGCACGGCGAGCGACGGCGGCGGGTCGATCCGCGGCCCCGCCGCATCCTGCGGCCTCCCTGGCCTGAAGCCGACCTACGGCCGCATCCCCACCTTCGGCGTCACCCGTCACGCCCAGAACGCGGTCAACTTCGCGCTCGCCACCACGATCGCCGACACGGCGCTGCTGTTCGACCTCACCGTCGGGCCCGACATGCGCGACCGCACGAGCCTGCCCGAACCCGGCATCAGCTACGCCGCGGCGATCGACGCGCTGGACGTGTCGGGATTGCGGGCCGCGTGGTCGGCCGATCTCGGCTTCGTCACGATGGACCCCGAGGTCGAGTCGATCACCCACCGGGCGAGCGACACGCTGATCGACGCGGCCGGGCTCGTCGACACGGGGCTCGACGTGCGGATCGACGACTTCATCCGCATCTACGCGTTCATGGAGTCGGCCGACCAGTTCGTCGACGTGCCGGCCGACTGGGAGGAGCGTCTCGACGAACTCGATCCGCTCGTGGTGGGTGGCTGGCGCCGCAACAAGGACATCACGCTGCCGACATTCGCCAAGGTCGAGGCGGCACGTCAGGGCCTCGAGATGCAGGTCGCCGAACTCTTCGACGACATCGACGTGCTGATCACGCCCACCAATCCGTGCCCACCGTTCGCCGCCGAGGGCCCGATGCCGACCGAGATCGGCGGACAGCGTTGTCACGCCGGCACCGCGGCGTTGCTGACGATGTTCGCCAACGTCGCGAACCTGCCGGCGATCACGGTGCCGGCCGGGCTCACTGCCGACGGCCTGCCCATCGGGTTGATGATCACCGCGCGCCGCCACCGCGAGGACATCTGCCTGCGCCTCGCGCGCATCTTCGAACAGGCAGCCCCCTGGCCGCTCCACGCCCCGGGTCAGTTCATCGGTTCGCCGACCGGGATCAGGTACAGCACCGTCTGACCGGGCGGCAGTGCGAGCAGGCGCGCCACTGCCGCCGGATCGAAACCGCCGACCGGAACCGCCACGAGCCCGAGCGCGGTCGCCTGCAGGAGGATGTTCTGCGCGGCATGGCCGGCCTCACGGTTCACCAGGTCGTCGGCCACGGCGCCGTACTCCTGCTCGGTTCGCGTCGGATCAGCGGCGATGACGAGCACGAGCGGGGCGCGGCCGACGAACTCCTGGTCGAACGCGGCGTCCGGCAGCGCCTCCAGCGTCGCGGTGTCCGCACGCTGCTCCACCTGATGGCCGACGGGCAGATAGTGCATGAGGTCGGCGGCGGTGAGTGCGTACAACTCCAGCGGGTACGTGGCCCCGGCGGAGGGTGCGGTTCGATGGCCCTCGTCGTCGGTGATTCCCTGGCCGGCCCAGAGGAGCTGACCGATGTCGGCCGGCGTCAGGACGGAGGTGGCGTACTCGCGCACCGATCGTCGGTCGTGGAGCACGTGCTCCAGCGGGACAGATCCGGTCACGTCCGGTGCCGGGAGGTCGACGACCGTCGGGTAGCGCTCCGTCTGTTCTCGTATCTCGCTCGGGGCCTGCGAGGCGCACCCGGCCAGCAGCGTCGCCACGATCACCACGGAGCGAAGGGCGCTACGCATCCGATCGATCCCGTTCGGACTGTTCCAGGTTCTCCCCGAGCAGGACGAGCACTCGTCCGATCACGAAGAGGGTGATCGTCGGGATGAGCACGATGAGGCCGACGACCGCGACGACGAGTCGGTCCGTGTAGAGGAACAGCGTCGAGTCGGCGTCCGCGACGAGGACGACGATGGCGATGATCCCGAGCGCCGTGAGGGCCCCGCCGAGCATCGAGGTGAACCGACCGATCCGCACGAGGCGGTGGCCGGTGGCCGATGCGTTCGCATCCGGTGATCGATCCGTTCGTCTCCTGGCCGTCGCGACGACACCCAGGACCAGTGCGGTGATTCCGAGCGCAGCGGCGATCGCCACGCGCTGGTTGACCGCGTCCGGGCAACGGGTGGTGCGCACCAGAGCCGATCGGACCTCGTCGGGTTCGTCGAGGTCGGCCGCCCACCACTGTTGCCATCCCGAGCGATCGACGGCGCTGTCGAACACCGAACCGCAGCTCCGGGTGACGCCGGCCTCGGTCACCTCGATCTGGACGAGGAGAACGGCGCCGAGCAGGACGAGCAGCAGCGCCGCTGCGATCGCGGAGACGACGCCGATCCGGTCCGGCCGGTCTGCGGCGACCGGATCCGCTGAGGCGCTCGGATCCGCTTCCATGCCTCCACGCTGCACGGAACGCGACCGAGCAGTACAGGGCTGTTCGTCCATCACGTCGAGCAGCGCCGAGCGTGACGCAGCCGAGCCGTGCCCCTCAGCGGTGCGGCCGGCCGGGGACGAAGCGGCGGGTGCGTGCGGCGTAATCGGCGTACTCGGGGTAGCGCTCACGAAGTTGCGCCTCCTCCCAGCGGGCCTTGCGGTCGAAGAACACGACCGTCACCGCTGCCACCGCCAGCGTGACGAAGCTTCCCGAGCGCAGCGTGAGTCCGACGACGATCAGCAGTACACCGGTGTAGATCGGATGCCGCACGTACCGGTACAACCCACCGGTGACCAGTTGACCGCGGGCGGCCGGGACCGGCGTCGCGGTCAACCCGCGCCCGAGACGCAGCGACGCCACGATCATCAGCACGAATCCCGCGAGCACGAGCACCTGACCGACCATCCAGACCCATGAGGGTGTCGGCCAGTCGTCGCGTCCCGGCAGCAGCACCAGGGCGACCAGCAACACGACCTGACCGGCGACGAATGCCCATCCCACCGTCCGACGATCCACCGCGCGGATCCTACGAGCCGGCCCGAACCGCGCGGCGATGAGCGAACCGACCGGCATGCGGTGCTTTCGCTCATCGCGGTGGGGTGGGTCAGCGGCAGAGGGGGGCGGGGAGTCGGCCGGCGGCCTGGTGCGCGTCGAGCAGCTCGTCGACCATCGCTTCGATCCGCTCGGGTGGCATGGTCGCCGATGCGTTCGGGTCGAGCAGGGCGGCGTGATGCACGTGGGAGCGGCGGCCCTCCACCACGGCGCGGACCGCCAGGTCGCACACGTCGAGGTATCGACGGTTGATCGCCGCGCACTGCGGTGGCACCGGCTCGGCGACGAGGGGATGCACGCCGGATCCGTCGCAGGTCGCGGCGACCTCGACCACGCCCCACTCGGGCAACTCGGCCACCAGGCGTCCGCCGTCGGCTGCCCGGTTCGGCACGTTGGCGTAGATGGGGCGCGACTCGCCGTCGGCCAACGACCGTGCGATCTGCGGTGCGTACTCCCCCGACGGCAACAGCTCGCGCCGGAACGCACGCCGGCCGTCGGCCACCTCCACCGCACCGGCGAACCACTCGGCGTTGTTCGCCCGCCGTTCCCAGTAGGGATTGACCGGCAGGTCGTACTGCTCGACCTGCCCGTCCCACGGCAGGTACCACGGCACGTACTCGGCGTTGTGCTTCGAACTCTCGGTGACGAAGTAGCCGAACCGCCGCAGCAGGTCGGCACGCACGGTCCGAGCAAACGGCGTGTCGCCCTCGGCGAGTTCGCGCAGCCGCGGGTACACGTCGACGCCACGGTGTTCGAGACGCGAGATGAACACCTGATGGTTCACCCCGGCACCCGCGAACTCGAGTTCGGCGATCGGGATGTCGAGCAGATCCGCGACCGTCGCCGCAGTGATCCACGTCGAGTGACACAGCCCGATCGTTCGCACCTCGGGCACCATCCGATCGAGTGCCATGCCGCACATCGCCATCGGATTGGTGACGTTCAACAGCAACGCGTCGGGACAGCGGGCGATGATGTCGGTCGCGATCTCCGCCAGTGCCGGCGCGGTCCGCAGGATGCGCATGATCGCGCCGATCCCGACGGTGTCGGCAACCGTCTGGCGCAGCCCGTAGCGCGCCGGGATCTCGAAGTCGGGCCGGATCGACTTCTGCATGCCGACGCCGATCGACGTGACCACCACGTCGGCACCGTCGAGCGCGCCGGCCCGATGGTCGTAGGCGCGAACGTCGGCGGGTACCTCCATGTCCCGCGCCACGACCCGTCCGAACTGTTCGACGGCAGCCAGTCGGCCGGGATGCGTGTCGACCAGCGCGACCTCGTAGGCGCCGATGCCGTCGAGGGCGCAGAAGTCGGCGAGTTCCAGCATGAACTGGGCGCTGCCCGCGCCCACCACGGCGATCTTCACGCCACCACCTCCGAATTCGTCGACGTCCCCGGATCCAGCGCCAGCTCGTCGAGCGCCAGGCTGATCGCACCGAGCGCCGGTGTCGTCGTCAGCGGCACGATCGTGGCGTTGGGACAACCAGCCATCACGGCGGATACGAACACCTCGGAGAACCGGCCACCACCGGCGTGCACCCCACCGGACGTGACGAGCTCGAAGTCGTCGTCGGCCATCGCGAGCCGCGACGCGACGCCGACGACCATCGCGGCGTGGCGGGACGCGACGTCGGCGACGATCGCCCTGGCGACGCCATCACCCTCGGCAGCGACCTCGACCACCAGCGGCGCCCGTCCGCGAACTCCACCCGGGCGACTGCGAGTGATCGACTCGAACATCGCCGGCACGTCGGGCTGTCCCAACGCGTCGAGGAACCGATCGGTGAGGGCGGTCGCGGGAGCGGTCCCGTGGTGGTGCGCAGCGATCGCGTGGAGTGCTTCGGTGACGAGCGTGCTCGACCCGCTCGGCTCACCCCACCCGACCGCCATGGTGCGGAACCACTCCCCTGCACGATTGACGCCGGCGGTCACCGACCCCGTCCCGACGCTCGACACGATGCCCCAACGTTGCGAACAACCCGCCCGCAGCGCCACCCGCGAGTCGTTGACCACGACGTGGCGTCCACCGAGGCCGAGGCCCGACAGTGCGTCGTCGACCAGCACGACGTCGCTCGGCCAGTCGACGCCGGCCAACCCGAACACGGCGGCACGGACGTCGGCGCGAACGGCCCCCGCCGCGCGCAGCGCCTCGTCGATCGCCGCGGCGAGCACCTCGGTCATCCGCTCGACGCCGATGCTCTCGTGGTTGGTGCCGTCCGTGGTCGCCGAAGCGAGGACGGTTCCCGTCAGATCGGCCACCACGACGTCGGTCGTCGTCCCGCCGCCATCGACACCCACGACCACGCCCGAACCCGTCATCCGAGCTTCCCCAGCCAACCCTCGTTGACCTCCACGAGGCGCGCCCACACCGCGGGTGCGTCCGAGATCGACGGACCGAGCGGGTTCGTCACCAGCGCCCTGATCGCCGCGTCACGATCACCGTCGACGGCCGCTTGCACCGTCAACAGCTCGAAGTCCTTCACGGTGCGCACCAGGGCGTCGACGTCGGGGCGCAGTTCCTCGACGTGGATCGGTTCGATACGGTCCCCCTCGACGCTCACCGACACCTCGACGACGACATCGCCGGGGAGACCGGGGATCCCGCCCCGGTTGGGTGTGTTGACCACGTGCACGGTGCGCGCGCCGGAGGCGATGTCGGCCATCAGCGACGCAGCAGCCTCCGAGTAGTGCGCGCCGCCGCGCTCGGAGAGCTCGGCCGGTTTCTCGGCGAGGTCGGGATCCGCATACTGCTCGAGCAGCGCTTCCTCGATCTCCATCACCGCCGAGGCACGCGTGGGATGCGTCGCCTGGTGCCGCATCCACGCGTCCGTCTCGTAGTAGTAGCGCAGGTACGAGTTCGGGATCGCGCCGAGCGTGTCGATCCCCTCGACGGTCCAGTCCGGTTCGCTCTCGGGGTCGCTGTCGGCGCCCGATCGTTCCGCCACCCGCCGCCGGAGGTCCGCCAGCACCTCACGGGTCCGATCGATCCCGTCGACGGTCACACCACGGACCCAGCTGAGGTGGTTGAGCCCGACGTAGTCGAGCTCGATGGCGGTCGTGTCGACGCGCAGCGAACGGGCCACGGCGGCCTTGATGCTCCACGGCACGTTGCACAGACCGATCGTGGTCACGTCGGTGTGGCGACACAGCGCCTCGGTCACGAGTCCGGCCGGATTGGTGAAGTTGACCAGCGTCGCATCGGGGGCGAGACGCTCGATGTCGGTGGCGATGTCGAGTGCCACCGGGATCGTGCGGAGTGCATTGGCGAAGCCGCCGACGCCGACGGTCTCCTGACCGATCAGCCCGAACTCGCGACCCAGTTGTTCGTCACGTTCACGCGCCGCCATGCCGCCGACGCGCATCTGGCTCACGACGAAGCCCGACCCGGCGATGGCGTCGCGACGATCGGTCCCCCACTCGACCACCACCCGACTCCCGACGGCATCGCACATGCGGCGCGCCAACGGGCCGAGAATCGCGAGCCGCGCAGGGTCGGTGTCGACGAGGTGGATCTCGTGCAGGTCGAGCGCCTCGCGGCGCGAGAGCAGTCCCTCCACGAGTTCGGGGGTATACGTGGACCCACCACCGACGACACAGACCTTCACGACCGGCGCTCAGCTCTTCGAGTAGTCGACCGAGAACCAGCGGTCGGGCGTGATCCGGATTCGGATCTCGTCGGGAACAGCGCTGTTCGCGGCGTACGCGCGACCGATCTCCTCGCCGAGGTAGCGGATCGCCATCGGCTCGACGACACCGTGCGAGTCCGCCCCCAGTTCGTCGATCGTGACGGTCCCCTCGACCGAGACGTACTTGTACGGCAACTCCTCCTGCTGGGCGCACAGCGACGCTCGACCCGCCGCGGCCGCGAGACGGCCCTTCAGCGACGACGCGCTGGTGAGCACCTCGACGTCAGCGCCCGGCTGGTACGAGTACCAGACCGGCAGCAGCAACGGCGGCCCGTCGGCGCGTTCGATCCCGAGCACCCCGACGTGCAGCCCGGCCAGGAACTCCTGGCGTTCGGTTTCGGTCATCTTCTGATCAGCCATCGTCAGAGTCCACCACACCCGTGACCCCACCGCGATGAGCGAAGCGCCCGACAGGTGGGCGCTTCGCTCATCGCCGGCGGTGGGGGGAAGGGGTGGGAGGCACGGGCTGGGTGTGTGGTGGAATGGCGGGATGAGCGTGACCGATCGACCCACCGAGCGGCTGTACCGCGACACGGGCGCCGCGCCGCCGCCCGATCTGCACCCCAACGGCGTCAACCATCTCGCCATCTCCACCGCCGACATGAAGGCACAGCTGACGTTCTTCGCCGAGGTTCTCGGGTGCCCGACGCGGGCCCTGTACTGGATGCACGGCGTGGCGAACACGTTCCACGGATTCGTCGAACTCGCCGGCGACAGCTACATCGCCTTCGTGCAGGCGCCCGGCAACCCGACCGAACCTCAGTGGGGCGTCACCCATGCCGGCAACGCCGGCGAGGCGGTGACCGCCGGCACGATGCAGCACGTGGCGTTCAACGTCGACTCGATCGACGACGTCCTCACGATCCGCGACCGCATCCGCAGCCACGGCATCCAGGTGTTCGGTCCGCTCGACCACGGCATGATCCAGTCGATCTACTTCGCCGGTCCCGAAGGCCTCAGCCTCGAGGTGTGCACCGGACACGACATCGACGAGCACCAGTGGGTCGACCCCGAGGTGCGCGAACTGTGCGGCATCTCCGAGGAGGAACTCGCACGTCTCACCCACCCGCCAGGCTTCGAACGGCCCGACGAACCGGTCGCCCAGCCCGCGTACGACGAATCACTGCCCAACATGCACTACCCGACGCCGGTCCGTGAGTTCCTGATGGGCATGCCCGACGCCGACGTGTGGACCAACCTCAGCGAGTCGACCCCGCCGGTCGCCCCGACTGACCCTCGAGGACCGTCGACCCGGGTTCAGGCGCCCGGCCGAGGACGCCCCGGTGCCACCGTGCGAGCCAGGATGCCGAGCGTCGCCCGCAGGTTCGTCTCGGAGATCACCGGGAACACGGCCTCCACCATCGGTTCATACTGCGGGTGGATGTTCGACCAGTCGTAGTACGAGGTGACACGCGTGCCGCCGTCCACTGCGTCGAGGCGGTAACCGTAGACGTGGCCGAGGGGTGGATCCATCGTGCTGGCGATCGTCCAGGCGATCTCGCGATCGCGATCGAACGTCTCGATGACCACCTCGACGTCGTACTCACCGAGATCGAAGTCCCGCAGCGAGTCACGGTCCATGTGGACGACGAACCGATCGCCGACCGCTTCGGCGGGATCGCCCTCGGCCGACATCAACATGCCAGACGCATCGATGGCGACGTGACCCGATGGGCTGCGCAGCACGTCGAAGATCGTCGTCGGATCGGCGGCAATGACCCGGTCGACCTCGAGGCGGCGGGGTGAAGGTTCACTCATTGGTGGAGCTTGACATGCCCGAACCGGCCGACGGGTACGGGAATCACCCCCCGTGGGCGAGGCTCGGTCTCCCGGACGCGTGCAAGAATCGACGTCCTACGTCACGTCGGGACATCCGCACGCCCGACCCCACCTCGAACACCATGGAGACATCGATGAGCGACTCGCTCGAACTGATCATGGCGGCGTACCCGTCGACGGACGCAGCCCGACACGACTTCGATGCATTGTCGGCGCTCGTCGCCGACGGCACGGTCGACTCCGACGGCATCATCCTCGTCGAGCACACCACCGACGGGCAGGTGAAGGTGACCCACACCGCCGACCACCTGGGTCGCAAGGGCCTCGGTTGGGGTGGCGGGGTCGGCGTACTCGTCGGCCTGTTCAACCCGCCGATGCTCGGCGCCGTCGTCGTCGGTGGGGCCGTCGGGGGGCTGGTCGGCAGGTTCACCAAGAAGAAGATCGACGCCGGCCTCGACGAGAACCTCGGCGAGAAGCTTCCCGCCGGTGGGGCCATGGTCATTGCCCTGACCGACCCCGACGACCGTCTCGTCGTCGAGCGGGCGCTCGCGAGCACACCCGGCCACTCGGTCGCCCCGATGGACGGCCTCGCCGACCTCAAGTCGGCGCTCGCCGAGGCCGCCGGCAAGTTCACGCCCGACCGCTCACGCCTGCCGATCCCCGACAAGACCTTCGCCGGCGTCGCCGGCCGTACGTTGAAGGACTCGGTCGCCGACTGGGCGATGATCCCCGGCCCGGCCGCGCCCGCCGGCGCACCGAACGTGCTGGTGGTCCTGATCGACGACGCCGGCTACGGCACGCCCGACACGTTCGGCGGCCCTGTCGCCACTCCCACCTTCTCCCGCATCGGCGAGATGGGCGTCACCTACAACCGATTCCACGTCACCGCCGTCTGCTCGCCGACACGCGCCGCGCTCCTCACCGGTCGCAACCAGCACCGGGTCGGCTTCGGCTCGATCGCCGAGTACCCCGGACCCTTCCCCGGCTACAGCGCCGCCAAGCCGAAGTCGTGTGCCGGTTTCCCCCGCATCCTTCGCGACAACGGCTACGTCACCGGCGGATTCGGCAAGTGGCACCTCACCCCCGACAACGTGCAGGGTGCCGCCGGCCCCTTCGACCACTGGCCGAAGTCGTGGGGATTCGACCACTGGTGGGGCTTCCTCAGCGGCGCCGCCGGCCAGTACGACCCGATCATCACCCTCGACGACTCGATCATCGGAGTGCCCACCAACGACGACGGCTCGCAGTACTACTTCCCCGACGACCTCACCGACAAGGCGGTCGAGTGGCTGCACGCGGTTCGCGCGCAGGACGCCGTGAAGCCGTGGATGATGTTCTATTCGACCGGCTGCAGCCACGCCCCGCACCACGTCTCGAACGACTGGGCCGACAAGTACAAGGGCCAGTTCGACGACGGCTGGGACGTGCTGCGCGAGCGCACGCTGGCTCGCCAGATCGAACTCGGCGTCGTCCCGCCCGACACCGAACTCACCGAGCGGCCCGACTTCTTCCCCGCATGGGACACCCTGACCGACAGCCAGAAGAAGCTGTACGCCCGCCAGATGGAGGTGTTCGCCGGCTACTCCGAGAACGCCGACTGGAACATCGGCCGACTCATCGACGAGATCGAACACATGGGCGATCTCGACAACACGCTGATCTTCTACATCTGGGGTGACAACGGCGCGTCGATGGAGGGCACCGTCACCGGTTCGTTCAACGAGCTCACCTTCCTCAACGGGCTCGTGCTCGACCCCGACCAACAGCTCGCCCTGATCGAGCAGTACGGCGGCATCGAGGAACTCGGCGGCATCCACACCGCGCCACACTTCGCCGGCGCATGGGCCCACGCCTGCAACACGCCCTTCAAGTACGGCAAGCAGACCGCCAGCCACCTCGGCGGCACCCGCGATCCGATGGTCGTGGCGTGGCCGGCGAGCATCGCTGCCGACAGCGCCGTGCGCACGCAGTTCACCCACGTGATCGACATCGGTCCGACGGTGCTCCAGGCGGCCGGCATCCCCGAGCCGGACTTCGTCGACGGCATCGCCCAGGAGCCGATGGACGGCACGAGTTTCCTGTACTCGTTCAACGACGTCGACGCACCCGACCAGCACACCGTGCAGTTCTTCGAGATGTTCGGGAGTCGCGCCATGTACAAGGACGGCTGGTGGGCGGCATCGCGTCCCGACCGGGTTCCGTGGGACATCTCCCCGGCGACGTTGGCGGCGTTCGGCCCCGACGCCGACTGGGACCCCGACCGTGACGTCGGCTGGGAGCTCTACGACCTGACCACCGACTTCTCGCAGGCGCACGACGTCGCCGCCGATCACCCCGACAAGGTGGCGGAGCTGCAGGAACTCTGGTGGAGCGAGGCCGAGCGCAACCGGGTCCTGCCGTTGATGGGTGGCATGTCGGTCATCTACGGCATCCTGCCGCCCATGCCCACCCAGACCCGGTTCTCGTTCGCCGGCGACGTCCAGAACATCCAGCGCGGCATGGTGCCGCGGATCATGGGTCGGTCCTATGCGATCGAGGCCGTCGTCGACATCCCCGAGGGCGGCGCCGAGGGCGTCCTGGTCGCCAACGCGGACTTCATCGGCGGATGGAGCCTGTGGGTCGACGGCGACGGCAAGCTCAACCACACCTACTCGTGGCTGGGCGTCGAGAGGTACAAGCAGGTGTCCGACACGCCGGTCCCCACGGGCAGACACACCCTGAAGATGCTGTTCGAGAGCGACGCGATGCAGCCCGGTTCGGGCGGCAAGGTCACGTTGTGGGCCGACGACGAGCAGATCGGCGAGGGCACCCTCGACCACACCATCCCGATCGCGGCCACGTCGTACGCCGGCATGGACATCGGACGCGACAACGGACTCGTCGTCGACCTCGCCTACGAGGACCAGGCGCCGTACGGGTTCACCGGCACGATCGACACGGTCACGTTCGATCTGCTCCCCGTGACCCACGAAGAGGCACAGGCGCTCCACGAACACGAGCACCACCACTCGATCGGCGGAGGCGTCGCCGGCTGACCGGCGGGCTCCCGAACCGGCAAGACTGGTGGCGTGGCCGTCACCGACAACCTTCGGCTCGCGCGCCGCCTCGGCTGGCTCGACCCGGTGCAGATCGCTGCGACGGCTGCTGCCCTGACCCGGTGGGGGCCGACGCTGGCCGCCCTCTACACCGCATCCGCGGTGCGACACCCGCGCCGCGTCGCGGTGATCGACGACCGTGGTTCGCTCACGTACGCCGACCTCGATCACCGCTCGTCGGCGCTCGCTCAGGGACTCCGTTCGCTCGGACTCGCCGCCGGCGACCACCTCGGCGTGCTGTGTCACAACCACAACGACTTCGTCGAGGTCTCGATCGCCACCGCCAAGGCGGGGCTCACCTGCGTCTACCTGAACACCGGATTCGCCGCTCCGCAGCTCGGCGAGGTCCTGGACCGCGAGGGTGTCCGAGCGGTGGTCTGTGACGCAGAGTTGCTCGCCGTCGTGGACGCCTCGGGCTTCGACGGACACGTGGTGGTCGCCGATCGTGGATCCGACGTACACCGATCGATCGCCGACGTCCGCGGGCTCGCTTCGTCACGTCCACTCCTGCCGAGCCGAGCGACCGCCCCCGTGCTGCTGACCTCCGGGACGACCGGCACACCCAAAGGGGCGCGACGCTCCGGCCGACCGGTGGGTTTGTCGGCAGCGATGGGCCTCCTCGAGCGGATCCCCTACCGGTCCGGTGACGTCGCCGTGATCCCCACTCCGCTGTTCCACGCCTGGGGGCTCGCCCAACTCACCATCGCCGCGGCGACCGGATCCACGGCGGTTCTCGTTCGCCGGTTCACGGTGGCCGCCACGCTCGAGGCCGTCGAGGCGAACCGCGCCGACGTGCTGGCGGTGGTCCCCGTCATGCTCCAGCGAATCCTGGCCGACGAGTCGTCCGACGCTCGTGACACGTCGTCGCTGCGGATCGTGGCGTGCAGCGGTTCGGCGCTCCCCGCCACCGTCGCCACGGCATGGATGGACCGGTTCGGCGACAACCTGTACAACGTCTACGGCTCGACCGAGGTGGGCCAGGCGACCCTCGCGACCCCTGACGACCTGCGGGCCGCGGCCGGAACCGCCGGCCGGGTCATCTCGGGGACGGTCGTCGAGGTGGTCGACAGCGACGGCAACGCCGTACCGGTCGGCGAGACCGGGCTCATCGTCGTCGGCAGCGACGGCCAGTTCACCGAGTACACCGGAGGCGGGACCAAGGAACGGATCCGAGGGCTGATGTCGTCGGGCGACGTCGGATACTTCGATGACCAGGGCCGACTGTTCGTGACCGGCCGCGCCGACGACATGATCGTGAGCGGTGGCGAGAACGTCTTCCCACTCGAGATCGAACAGGTGCTGCTGTCCAACGGCGACATCGTCGATGTCGCCGTGGTCGGCGTGCCCGATGCCGAGTTCGGCCAGCGCCTCGCCGCGTTCGTCGTCCCGAAGCCCGGTAGTCCGATCGACGCCGACGGCGTGCGCTCGATCGTGGCGAGCCGGCTGGCGCGCCACAAGGTCCCCCGTGACGTCTCGTTCGTCGACGAATTGCCGCGCAACACCACCGGCAAACTCCTCCGCGGACAGGTGGCCGGCCCGACGGAGGAGTGAGCGACGAGTGACGCGGCGTGAACGCGGCGTGAGCGAGTCAGTCCTCCAGGAGGTCCTCGCGCACGGCAGTGGTCTCCTCGATCTCGATCTCGTCATCGGAGAACTCGCCGTCACCGTCGAGATCGACGGCCGTGATGGTGGTCTCGTCGATGATGTCGGCCTCGCCGTCACCGTCGACGTCGATGGCGGTGATCGTGGTCTCCTGGACGACGTCGGCGACGCCGTCGCCGTCCACGTCGATGATGGTGGTGGTGGTTTCGATCACCATGTCGGCAACGCCGTCGCCGTCGAGATCGATGACCTCGGTCTCGATGGTCATGTCGATCTCGCCTGTGTCTTCTGTTTCGCTCATTGCGGGAGTCAAGCACGCGGAGGCGCTCGGTGGAAAGTCCGGTGGCTTCGTGCTTGCCGGTCCGGCGCCGTAGTGGTCTGATGGCGCACATGGTCCAGCCAACCGCTGCGCTCACCGTGCTGATCGCAGCACTCGAATCGGGCGATGTATCGGCGCGCGAACTCCTCGACGCGTACCTCGATCGTGTCGATCGCCTCGACGGGCCGATCAACTCGGTGGTCACGCTCGAACCCGAGCGCGCCAGGGCGCAGGCCGCGGCGGTCGACGATGCCCGGGCGCACGGCCGAGCCGTCGGGACGCTCGCCGGGGTGCCCGTCACGATCAAGGACGCGATCGCCACCGCCGGGATCCGTTCCACGGGCGGCGCCACCGAACTCCGCGACTTCGTGCCCGACGTGGATGCCACCGTCGTGGACACGGTGCGTCGCGCCGGTGCGATCGTGTTCGGCAAGACGAACGTCCCCCGCTGGTCGGGCGACTACCAGAGCACGAACGAGATGTTCGGCACCACCAACAACCCGTGGGACCTCGACCGGACCCCGGGCGGATCGTCGGGCGGCCCGGCCGCCGCGGTGGCGATGGGGTTCACGGCGTTCGAGATCGGTACCGACATCGGCGGCTCGATCCGGGTGCCGTCGTCGTTCTGCGGTGTGTACGGCCACAAGCCGAGCTTCGGCGTGATCCCCACCTACGGCTACCTCGACCATCCGACGCTGCACCGCAACGTCGCCGACATCAACGTGTTCGGCCCGATCGCCCGGTCGGTCGACGATCTGGAACTGCTGCTCGGCCTGCTCGCCGGCCCGAATCCGGACGATGCCGCAGCCTGGAAGCTGGAGCTGCCGCCGCCGCGCGCCGTGGAGCTCGGCGACTTCCGGGTGGCGGCATGGCTCGACGACCCGTTCAGCCCCGTGGAGCCGGCGGTGCTCGACGTCCTCACCGCCACCGTCGATCGGCTGGAAGCGGCCGGAGCGCACGTCGACCGCGAACGCCGGCCCGACCTCGACCCGGGGCGCGCGGCGGCGGTCGGCGGCGCGCTCATCTCGGTCGCCACGGCGATCTCGGAGACCGACGAGGAGTTCGCCGCGGCGGCGTCCGGCGGCCGCGCTCTCCCCCATCGTTCGTGGGACGTCCTGCGCCGCGAACGTGGCGAACTCCGCCAACGGTGGGCCGAGTTCTTCACCGACGTCGACATCCTGCTGTGCCCGGTCGTCCCGGTGCCGCCGTTCCGGCACGTGCACAGCGAGGTCGGATCGAACTGGTCGTCGGCCACGCTCGCCGACCACGGCGACCGGCCCTACCGGGACCTGATCGGATGGAGCGCGCTGATCGGCGGCGTGTACCTCCCCGTGACCGTTCCCCCGGTCGGACGCACTGCCGACGGGTTGCCGATCGGGATCCAGGTCGTCGCGCCGTACCTCCACGATCGCACGGCGCTCGCCTTCGCCCGGTGCATCGCCGATGTCGTGGGCGGCTACGTACCGCCGCCCGCCGCCGACAGTGGAACACTGCGGGCATGACCCCGTACGAAGCGATCATCACCAAGCGCGACCTCAGGATGTACACCGACCAGCCGATCCCCGACGACGTGATGGGCCGGATCCTCCAGGCGGGCCGGATGGCGGGGAGCGCCAAGAACCTCGAGTCGAACCGGCTCATCGTGGTGACCGACCAGGCGGTCCAGGACGCGTTGGCCGCCGCCGGTGACTTCGCGTCGTGGATCGGCTCGTCGGCGGCGGTGATCGGGTTCGCCTGCCCCGAGGACCAGCTGCGCCTGTTCGACGTCGGCCGTCAGGCCCAGAACATGATGATCGCGGCGCACGCCGACGGCGTGGGCTCGTGTCCGGTGACCCTCGGACACCAGGACCGCGCCCGTGTCGCTGTCGGGCTGCCCGACGACTGGGTGATGCCCATGGTGATCACGCTCGGCTACCCGGTGGCCGACCACCCCGACAGCCCGCTCAAGCGGCCGCGGGTGGCACTCGACGAACTGGTACGCCACAACCGCTGGAGTTGACCCGTCGAGCGGCAACGCCGAGGCACTTCGGCACTGTCGCCAGGCGCCTGCCCGACCGATGATGGACGGCGATGGGTAGCCACACCGATGCCGGCGCGGCCCGCGAACTCGTGTTGTTGGCACCCCCAGAGGGTGTGACGGGTCTCTCGAGCGCCGAGGCAGCGCGACGCCTGACCACCGACGGACCGAATCAGTTCGTCCCCACCGAATCGGGAAATCGCTGGCGTCGGATCCTCGGACCGCTCGCCGACCCGATGGTCGCGCTCTTGTTGATCGCCGCCCCGACGTACCTCCTGATCGGCGACACCACCGACGCCATCGTCGTGTTCGTCGCGCTCGTACCGATCGCCGGGGTCGGCTGGGTGCTCGAGGCCCGCGCCGAACGAACGCTCGCACAGTTGCGCCGGCTCACCGCCCCCACGGCGACTGGTCGAGCGCGACGGCACGACCGTCACCGTTCCCACCGAGGAACTCGTCGTCGGCGACCTCGTGTGGCTCCACGAGGGCGACGTCGTCCCCGCCGATGCCGACCTGCTCGTCCTCACCCAGCTCCTCGTCGACGAATCCGCCCTGACCGGAGAGTCGTTGCCGATGGCGAAGGCGGCAGTGGACGCACCGCTCGACGAGAGTGCCGCCGCTTCGTCGATGCCGGAGTGCACCGTGTCGGCCGGTACGACCGTGCTCACCGGGCGGGCGATCGCACGCGTCGTCCGAACCGGATCGCGCACCCGCTACGGCGAGATCGGCACCCTCGTCGCCGCCACCCGGTCACCCCGTACCCCCCTGCAGCGGGCCCTCGCCCGGCTCGTCGTCGTGTTGTCCATCGCCGCCTTCGTGTTCTGCGTGGCCGTGGTTGCAGCAGAGCTCGCGCGGGGACAGGGATGGGGCGAGGCCGTCATCGCGGGCGTCAGCCTCGCCATCGCCGCGATCCCCGAGGAATTCTCGATGGTGTACGCGCTCTACCTCGCCCTCGGTGCGTGGCAACTCGCCAAGGACAAGGCGCTCGTCCGCCGACTCCCCGGGGTCGAGACCCTCGGCTCGACGACGGTGATCTGCACCGACAAGACCGGGACCCTGACCCGCGGTGAGCTCTCGGTCGCCGCGACGATCACGGCCGACGGCGACCGTCTCGCGTCCGGCGACGCGAACGACGCTCATCGTGTGCTGCTGGAAGCGGCCGTGCTCGCCTGCGAACCCGAACCGTACGATCCGCTCGACATCGCCATCGTCGAGCATGCGCGCGCTCACGGCATCGACGTCGACGCGCTCCATGCGTCGACGCTCGTCGCCGACTGGCCCTTCGATCCGGACGACAAGTACCTCACCCACGTCTGGCGCCTCCCCGACGGCACCTTCCGGACGGCCGCGAAGGGTTCGTTCGAGGGCATCGTGTCGCACTGCGGGGCCGGCCCCGCGACCAGCCGCGCACGAAGCGATCACGACCGGCTGGCAGCCGACGGGATGCGCATCATCGCGATCGCCGCGGGAACCTCCCGGCCGCCCACCGGCGACCGGGCGCTCGACGAGCAGGCACTGTCGTTCGTCGGCCTCGTCGCCTTCTCCGACCCGATACGTGAGGGCGTCGCGGAGGCACTCGCGGAGTGCGCGACGGCCGGCATCCGGGTGATCATGATCACCGGCGACCATCCGGCGACCGCCCACGCCGTCGCCGAGGGGCTCGGGCTCGCGCACGAGGACGAGCGGGGCGACGTCATCGCGACCGGTGACGACCTCGACCGGGCGACACCGGAGGGCTTCGACGCGCTCGCCGGCACCGCGAACGTGTTCGCCAGGGCCCGGCCCGACCACAAGCACCGACTCGTGCAGTCGCTGCGCAGCCACGGCGACGTCGTGGCGATGACCGGTGACGGCACCAACGACGCCCCGGCACTCCAAGCGGCCGACATCGGTGTGGCCATGGGCCGGCGCGGAACGGAGGCCGCCCGCGAGGCGGCCACGATCGTGCTGCTCGACGACAACTTCGCCACGATCGTCGCGGCGGTCCGCAACGGCCGACGCATCTACGACAACCTCACGCGGGCCTTCGGATACCTGATCGCGTTCCACCCGCCGCTGATGATCGCGGCGCTGGTCGTCCCGCTGCTCGGCAAGCCCCTGCTCCTCCTGCCGGTCCAGTTGATCCTGCTCGAACTCCTTCTGCATCCCGTCGTGTCGCTCGTGTTCCAGGCCGACCCGGCTGATCCCGACGTGATGCAGCGGCCACCACGGCACGCTCGTAGCGGACTCGGCGTGGCCGCGCTCTGGCGCCCGTACGCCATCGGCGTCACGCTCGCCGCCGGCATCGTGGCACCGTACCTGGTGCTGCTCGATCGGGGTTGGCCGGTCGAGGAGGCTCGGGCGTTCGGCTTCGCCACGCTCCTCGCCAGCCAGCCGTTCCTGATCGCCGTCGAACGCTCGCCCCGTGCGCCGCTGTGGCAGACCGGACTCCGCCCGACCCCGGAGTTCGCCGGCGCGATCGGCGTCATCGTCGCGACCACCCTCGCGGTGATCTACGTCCCGGCGCTGGCCGATCTCCTGGCACTCGCAGCATTCCCGCCGGCGGCATGGCTCGCCGTCATCGCGATCGTGGCGGTGGCGACACTGTGGTCGGAGCCGTTCAAGCGACGCTCAGAGGCGGTTCGGCACACCGTCGGCGTCGACGCCCGATGACAGGAGGGCCTCGACCTCGTCAACCGGTTCGACGGGACGCCGGGGGCTGCGGAAGAACAACCAGGTGACGGGAATCAGGTACGCGAAGTACCCGACCACCCGGATCCGCTCGGGGTTCGGACTCCAGCCGAACAGCCCCTTCAGGAAGTCGTGCAGCGTCGAGCCTTCGGCGAACGGCCCGCTGGTGACGTTCCACACGGTGGCGGCGACGACCGAGGACTCGATCTCGAACAGTTCGCGGAATTCGTGGAGACCTTTCGCGAACAGTCCGGCGGCGAAGAGGATGAGCAACATGCCTGTGACCTGGAAGAACCGGCGCAGGTCGATGCGGGTGCTCTCCCGGTAGAACGCGAGGCCGACCACGGCTGCCACGGCGAGGCCGACCAGCCCACCGATCACGACGTCCCAGCCCGAACTCGTGCCGGTCTCGGCACCCAGCAGGAACAGTGCCGTCTCGAAGCCCTCGCGTACCACCGCGACGAACGCCACGAAGGCCAGCGACCACCGCGAGTTCACGATCGCCGCGTCGATCCTGCTGTGGAGGTCGCCGGAGATGTTCCGGGCGTTGCGGCGCATCCAGAAGATCATCCACGTCAGCACACCGGCCGCGACGAACGCCAGTGTGCCTTCGATCGCCTGCTCCCACTTGCCCTCGAACTCGCCGATCAGTGCATTGAAGACGAGGCCCGTGACGACGCTGGCCAGGATCGCGACGGCGACACCCACCCACATGGTGGGCAGCAGATTGGATCGACCCGTCTTCACCAGATACGCGGCGATGATGGCCACGACGAGCGAGATCTCGAGACCTTCACGCAGCGTGATGAGGAAAGCGGCTCCCATGACGTCGATGTTAGGTGCACCTAATACAGGAGGCAACTCCGTGGGTGACTTCGAACTGAGAGCCGGATCACTCGAACGGAAAACGAAGGGTGGGCCCCGGGGGAGGGGCCCACCTCTTCGAGATCCGGTTCGGATCGTTGGGTTTGTTCAGACGGACACCGGCCTCCTTGTCCGGTGAGTCCATCGGCATCGCTCCGGGGGCGGCGCCCCCAGCGGCGACGTTCATCTTCTTCTTGGTGTCCCAGATGAAGGCGACACCCGACACGGTGCAGACCACGCCGAGGCCGGCCAGCAGTGCGGCGACACCGAGAGCGAGCTGCAGTGTGCTGTGCGTTGCCGCACCGACACCGAGTTCGGCGACCAGCGCATGAGCGGTGCCGCTCCACGCCATGTCACGGGCCTTGCCCTGCACCGGATCGCTCCGGTCGAAGCCGGTCCAGTAGCGACCGTCGACCTCGAACTCACAGGTGACGCCTTCGGCCGGGAAGGGATCGGGAACGGCGATGGTCTCGCCGTTGCAGGTGTACTCGGTGGCGACGGTGCCGTCTTCACCGGTGAGGTCCTCCTCGGTGAGCGTCACGGTCTGCGTGCCGTTGAGCGTGTGATACGACGATCGTCGCCATCTGGTACATGTACTCCGTGGCGCTGTTCACCAGCGGATCGTTCGGGTCGAGTCCCGTCGACGACCGGGAAGCCCCAGTCGTCCTGCAGCAGCGACATGATCGCCTGGCGCACCCTCGACCTCGCCACGGTCGATGAGGTTGCCGTCTTCGTCGTAGCTGACAGTTGGACGTTCTGCGCTTCGCTGAACGACTTGCAGCGAGTCGTACCCGCCCTGCACCTTGCTGTACGCGACCCCGGCGCCGATGAAGTAACCGATGCCGACGATGATGAGGAAGATTCCGAGCAAGCCAAACGGCTTCTTGAACATGACAGACCCCTTTCACAGGTCTCGAGGAATCGTGAAGCTATTCACGAACTGACTTCAGTTTGGTGTTTGCACAAGCAAATGATCAGGGTCCTTGGACCTCTCCTGATGGGGCCGAAAGTCCCTTCACGACCAACCGCTCCGGCGACCCGCGGACCAGGATCCAGCGGTCGACCGTAGGATGCCGACGTGGTCGCCATCGACGTCCAGCTCGCCTCGACGCACACCGATTGGCCCACCCTGCGCGAGGCCTCGGTGCGCGCCGAGCAGGCCGGCTTCGACGCGATCTGGGTCTTCGACCACCTCGCGGGCGTCGCGTTGGGCGGGCACCGCAGTCTCGAGTGCTTCACCTGGCTCGGCGCCCTCGCCGAGGCCACCTCGAGCGTCGAGCTGGGGGTGATGGTGGCGAACACCTGGAACCGCCAGATCGGCACACTCGCCGTCGCGGCCACCTCCGTGAGCGCCATCAGCGGACGCCGATTCCTCCTCGGCGTCGGCGCCGGTACCGCACCCGGCAGCCGATGGGCGACCGAGCAGCACGCAACCCGAGCCCAGCTGGAGGATCGCCTCGACGAGCGCCACGCCCGAGTCGAGGAACTGCTCGACCTCACCGACGAGATGTGGCAATCCGATCGCGACGAACAGTTCGCCACGTTCCCCGTGCCGACCGAACCGCCTCCGCGCATCGTCGGTGTCAACAGCGTGGCACTCAGCACGATCGCCGGTCGCCGCGCCGAGGGCGTCAACGTCGCCTGGAATCACCCGCGACGCGACGAGTTCCTCGCCGCGGCCACGAGTTCGGCGGCCGGTCGGCCGTTCCTCACCACGGCCTGGACCACGTGGTCACCCGGGCTCCTCGATCCGGATCACCCCACGCGACGCGACATGGATGCTGCCGGGCTCGACCGGATCATCTTGGTCGTGATCGACGACGTCGAGACCTTCGCCGACCAGTTCTGAACGTCAGCGGACGAGGCGGGCGAGCTTCGGGAGCACGCAGGGCCGCCCGGAACACGCGTCCCATGACGCGAGTCCACCGCCGAGCGCACGGTGTCCGCTGATCTCGCCCACCTCGCGGGCGAGTTGCAGATCGGCTGCGAGCTGCTGCGGCGTGTATGCATTCCACGACGACGGATCGTTCGCCGTGCCGTCGTCGATGGCCGCTCCGTCGGAGCAGTTCCAGCCCGTGTCGTCGGCGGTCCGACTCCGAATGATCCTCACCTCGCCGCTCGGGCTGACCAGCACCATGCCGGGGCGCAGTGGTTCTGACTGCTCACTTGCATCCTGATCGGACACCACGCGAGATGCCGGCATGCGTCTGTCATCGGCACGACCCCACCACGAGTTGAGCAACTATCGCGATCGGGGTCAGACCCCAATCGCGAGACGACTCACTCCGCCCAGGACTTGATCTTCTCGATGGTCTCGAGGGGTTCTGGGCCGACCGGGCTCACGTTGAGGTACGTCACGCCGACCTCCTTGAACACCTGGAGGCGTTCACGTACGTACCCCTCGTCGCCGATCAGCGACGAGAGGTCGATGTACTCGTCGGGAACGGCGGCGATGGCCTCGGCGCGCTTTCCGGAGAGGAAGAGGTCCTGGATCTCGGCGGCCTCCTTCTCCCAGCCGTAGCGGACGAAGAGATCGTTGTAGAAGTTCTTCGACTTGGCGCCCATGCCACCGACGTAGAAGCCGATCAGGCCCCGTGCGGCCTCGCGGGCCTCGGCGATGTGCGGGCCCGCACCGAGCGCCACCGTGCCGCCGGCGATGATCTCCAACGGAGCCTTGGCCGGATCGCGCTTCGCGAGGCCCGCTGCGAGCGAGTCGCCCCACACCTGCTGGAAACGGTCGGGCACGAAGTGGATCGTCTGCCAGATGTCGGCCATCTCCGCGGTGAGTTCGACGTTCTTCGGGCCGATCGTGGCGAGCGCGATCGGGATGTCCTTCGCCGGCGGACGGTTCATGAACCGGATCGGCTTGCCCAACCCCGTGCCACCTTCCGCGAGCGGCAGGTTGTAGGCGACACCGGCGTGCTCGACCTTGTCGCCGCTCCACACCTTGCGGCAGATCTCGATCGTGTCGCGGGTACGCGCGATCGGCTTCTCGAACGGCACGCCGTGCCAGCCCTCGATCACCTGCGGGCCCGACGTGCCGAGGCCGAGGATGAACCGGCCGTCGGACAGTGCATCGAGCGTCGCCGCGGTCTGTGCGATCAGTGCCGGGCTGCGCGAGTAGAGCGGGATGATGCCCGTCATCAGCTTGACCGTCGAGGTCTGCCCGGCGAGGTAGCCGAGCGTCGAGACGAGGTCGTAGCCGTAGATCTCGGCGCCCCAGATCAGGTCGACGCCGGCCGACTCGAGGTCGCGGGCCTGTGAGGCCAGCTGCTTGGGGTCACCGTTGAATCCGATGGTGGTGGAGATCTTCATGCCGAGCGCCTTTCGTACGGGTGTGGCGCGACCGTACTCAGCCGGACTCGAGGATCGGAAAGCCGGTCAGACGCGTTCGATGATGATGGCGGGGGCCATGCCGCCGCCGGCACACATCGTGACGAGACCGAACTGCAGGTCACGCCGTTCGAGTTCGTCGAGCACGGTGCCGATCAGCATGGCGCCGGTGGCGCCGATCGGATGACCGAGTGCCATGGCGCCACCGTTGACGTTGACCTTGTCGCGGTCGAGGTCGAGGTCGCGCATGAACTTCTCGGCGACCACGGCGAACGCCTCGTTGATCTCGAACAGGTCGATGTCGTCGAGCGTCATGCCTGCCTTCTCCAGCACCTTGCGCGCGGCCGGAACCGGAGCATTGAGCATGAGCGTGGGGCAGTCACCCAGGTTGGCGGTGGCGACGACGCGGGCCCGCGCCGTCAAGCCGTGTGCCTTGGCGTAGTCGGAGCTGGCGAACAGCAGCGCGGCGGCACCGTCGACGACACCGGACGAGTTGCCGGCGTGGTGGACGTGCTGGATGTCGACATCGGGGTACTTCTGGTTGATCAGCTCGCGGAAGGTCTTGGAGTCCTCCGAGAACCGGTGGTCGGCGATCTGCGGGAAGCTCGGCGGGAGCGCAGCGAGCGACTCGGCCGTGGTCTGCGGTCGGGGGAACTCCTCGTGGTCGAGCGCGATCGTGCCGTCCATGTTGAGCACCGGGATCAGGCTCTTGTCGAAGCGACCCTCGCGGATCGCCCGGTCGGCGCGTGCCTGCGACTCGGCCGCCAACGCGTCGAGCGCCTCACGTGGGATGCCCTCCATCGTCGCGATGGCATCGGCACACACGCCCTGGTGCGACTGCGGGTGGATCTCCTGGAGGTGTGCGTTGTTGGCGCCCATCGGGAGGAGCCCCTTCTTCGGCAGCGACATCATCTCGGTGCCACCCGACACGACGAGGTCTTCCATGCCCGCCATCACGGCATGGGCCGCGTAGTTCGCCGACGTGATGCCCGAGCCGCAGAACCGGTCGAGCGTGGCACCACTGGCAGTCACGGCGTAGCCGGCGTCGAGCGCGGCCATGCGTCCGAGATCGCCGCTCTGCTCGCACACCTGCGAGCTGGTGCCCCACACGACGTCGTCGACATCGGCGGTGTCGAACCCGTTGCGCTCCACCAACGCCGCGAGCACGGTCGACGCCAGGTGCTGCGGATGGAGGTGCGCCAGTGCGCCCTTGCCGGGCTTGCCGATGCCGCGGGGCGTGCGGCAGGCGTCGATGATCAGTGCGTCGGACATGGTTCCTCCTGGGAGCTGTGGGCGAGGCCAACGTAGCCGTCGGCGGCCCGTCGACGTCAGGCGGAGCCCGACCCCCGAGCGATGAGCGAAGCGACCGCATACGGGGTGTTTCGCTCATCGCTCCTCGGGGTGGTCGCGCTTCTGCGAGTCCGACTCGCATTTTCTCTCGCCGCGGTCTACAGTCGTCCGGGTGAGTGGGGATGCACCGATCGACGGGCGCCGGGCGCGGCGCGACCGGAACCGTCAAGCCGTGGTCGACGCCGCATTCGCGCTGATCCTCGAGGGCAAGGGTCCTCCGTCCGCCGAAGCCGTCGCCGAGCGCGCCGGGGTGTCGGAGTCGTCGATCTTCCGGAACTTCGATGGTCTCGCCGACATCCAGGAGCAGGCGCTCGATCAGTTCCGCGAGCGCTTCTCACATCTCCTTCGAGCCACACCGTCAGCCGACGCCACCCTCGGGGAGCGCATCGCGTTCTTCGTGGGCAATCGAATCGACCTCTACGTGCAGGCCGGCCCGCTCATGTCGATGGCGCGTGCCCGGGCGTTCGAGCACGACACGTTCGTCGAAGCCGTCGCCCGCAACCGTTCGACCCTCGCCGACCAGACCCGTGCGTGCTTCGGCCCCGAGGTCGACCGCCTGACGCCGTCCGACGCCGCCGACCTCGTCGCGATCATCGATTCGCTGACGTCGCCCGAGGCATTCGAACTGATGACCCGGGCCCACGCCCGAACCCACCAGCAGACCGCCAGGGCATGGGACACCAGCCTCCTGGCCCTGATCACCACCTGTCACAAAAGGGGTCTGACCCCTGATGCAAGCGCCGAAGGAGAGCGATGACACGACCGTCACGATTCGAGGGCACGATCGGCCGAACGGTCGCGGACTCCGAAGCCTGGTTCGACGAGGCGCCGCATCCCGGCGCCGACGCACCGAACGTGGTGATCGTCCTGCTCGACGACACCGGGTTCGCCCAGTTCGGCTGCTACGGCTCCGACATCGACACACCGAACATCGATGCACTGGCGGCGAACGGGCTGCAGTTCACCAACTTCCACGTCACGCCACTGTGTTCGCCGACACGCGCCTCGCTGCTCACGGGTCGGTCGCAGCACGCCGTCGGGATGCGCGCCGTGTCGAACTTCCGCACCGGCTTCCCCAACATGCTCGGCCACATCAGCAACCACGCCGCCACCGTTGCCGAGGTGCTCCGCGAGGAGGGCTACGCAACGTTCTGCGTCGGCAAGTGGCACCTCGCCCCGATGGAACAGTGCTCGGCCGCCGGCCCGTTCGACCAGTGGCCGCTCGCCCGCGGCTTCGACCGGTTCTACGGATTCCTCGAGGGCGAGACCGACCAGTTCCACCCCGAACTCGTCTGCGACAACCATCCCATCGAGCCGCCCGCCAAGCCCGAGGACGGCTACCACCTCTCCGAGGACCTGATCGATCAGCTGCTCCGGATGGTGTCGGACTCCAAGGGGGTACGGCCCGACCGCCCCTTCTTCGCGTACGTCCCGTTCGGCGCGACCCATGCACCGCACCAGGCACCGGCGCGCTACATGGAGAAGTACCGGGGCAGGTTCGACGAGGGCTGGGACGTCACCAGGCAGCGCTGGTTCGAACGCCAACTCGCCTCGGGCGTCGTCCCCGAGGGCACCCAGCTCGCGCCACGCAACCCCGGCGTCGATGCATGGGACGACCTGCCGGACAACCAGAAGAAACTCGCCTGCCGCCTCCAGGAGGCGTTCGCCGCGTTCCTCGACCACACCGACGACCAGATCGGCCGTCTCGTCGATGGCCTGCGCGCGATCGGCCAGCTCGACAACACCGTGCTCATCGTGCTCGCCGACAACGGCGCGTCCCAGGAGGGCGGGCCCTACGGCGTGATGCACGAGATGAAGTTCTTCAACGGGATCTTCGAGACCCCCGACGAAGCAGTCGCCCGCATCGACGACATCGGCGGCCCGCACAGCCACACCAACTATCCGTGGGGTTGGGCACAGTGCGGCAACAGCCCGTTCAAGTGGTACAAGCAGAACACCCACGAGGGCGGCGTGCACGTCCCGATGATCATCCACGCCCCCGGCGTCGTCCCCGCCGACCAGGCCGGCACGAAGCGCTCCCAGTTCGTCAACGTGTCCGACATCGTCCCGACGATCTACGACCTCGTCGGCGTCACGGCACCCGAGACGTACCGCGGCATCGAGCAGCTCCCCGTCACCGGCCGGTCGTTCGGTCCGGTGCTCGCCGACGCCACCGCGCCGGCGACCAACACCCTGCAGTACTTCGAGATGGGCGGCAGCCGGGCACTGGTCGCCACCGACGGCAACGAGACGTGGAAGGCGGTGTGCAAGCACGACAAGGGCGCCGACTACGACACCGAGCCGTGGGAGCTGTACCACCTCGACGCCGACTGGTCGGAGTGCAACGACCTCGCCGAGCAGGAGCCTGCCAAGCTGGCCGAGCTGGTCGATCTGTGGTGGCAGGAGGCGGAGCGACACGGAGTACTCCCACTCGACGACCGCATGTTCGAACTCTTCGGCGCCCGCTTCCGACCGAATTCACCGCATCCCGAGAGTCGGCGCTACGTGTACCGGCCGCCGATGTCACCGCTGCCCGGTCAGGCAGCAGCAGCGATCGGAGGACGGTCGTTCGACCTCACCGCGACGGTCACCCGTGAAGCGGGCGACGACGGTGTCCTGTTCGCCACCGGCACCGAGAACTCCGGGGTGTCGGTCTTCGTCCAGAACGACCGACTGGTGGTCGACTACAACGCGTTCGACGACCACACGATCCTCGAATCCGACATCGAGGTCCCCATCGGCCGGTCGACGCTCGTCGCCCGGTTCCGCCGCGGGGAGGCAATGGCGGGCAGCATGTCGCTGCAGGTCGACGGTGAACCCGCCGGCTCGATCGACCTCCCGTTGTTCATGCGCATGATGTCGTCGGTCGGACCGAGCATCGCCTACGACCACGGCTCGCCCGTGTCGAACCGTTACGAGGCACCGTTCGCGTTCAGCGGGACGCTCCACGAAGTCGTCATCCAACTCCTGTCGCCACAGGATCTCGAGGCACGAGCAGCCGAAGCCGCTGCAGAAATGAGCCGTCAGTGATCGCCATCACGCTTCTCGGCACGGGCAGCCCGATGCCGAGCCCCGACCGGGCCGGACCCGCCACGTTGATCTCCAGCGGCGACGAGCACTACCTCGTCGACGCCGGGCGCGGCGTCCTGATGCGCCTCGCAGGGGCCGGACTCGGCGCGCCGAACCTCTCGGCCGTGTTGCTCACGCACCTGCACAGCGACCACATCACCGACCTCAACGACGTGATCACGACCCGCTGGGTGATGACGTTCGTGCCGACCCCCCTCACGATCGTCGGCCCCGTCGGTACGAAGGCGGTCGTCGAGCACATCATGGCGTCGCTCGAGCCCGACATGGCCTACCGCATCGCCCACCACGCCGATCTCGACGGCCCACCGCAGATCGAGGTGATCGAGGTCGACAGCGGACCGATCGACCTCCCCGGCAATGTACGCATCACCTGCGCGCCCACCGATCACAAGCCCGTCGAGCCGAGCATCGGGTTCCGCTTCGAGCACGACGGCGTGTCCGTCGTCGCCGCCGGCGACACGGTCCCGTGTCCCGGCCTCGACTCGCTGTGCGACGGCGCCGATGCGCTCGTGCACACCGTGATCCGCAAGGACATCATCGCCAACCTGCCGATGCAGCGGATCAAGGACACCCTCGACTACCACTCCTCCCCCGAGGAGGCCGCACAGACCGCAACCCGCGGAGGCGTCGGCACCCTCGTGCTCACCCACTACGTCCCTCCGATCCCCACGGGCGGCGCCGGCGACGACTGGAGAGCCCTCGCCGCCGAACACTTCACCGGCCGCGTCGAACTCGGCGACGACCTCCATCGAGTCGAGATCACAGGAGCATGAACCATGAAGACCCTGCGCACACCCGATGAGCGTTTCGCCGATCTGCCCGGCTACCCGTTCGCGCCTCACTACGCCGAGATCCCCGACGGCGACGCCGACGAACCAGGGGGCACCCTGCGCGTCCACTACGTCGACGAGGGCCCGCGCGATGCCGCACCGATCCTGCTGATGCACGGCGAGCCGTCGTGGAGCTACCTGTACCGCAAGATGATCCCGATCCTCGTCGAGGCCGGCCACCGCGTCGTCGCTCCCGACCTCGTCGGTTTCGGCCGGAGCGACAAGCCGACCGAGATGAGCGACTACACCTACGCCCGCCACGTCGCCTGGATGCAGGCGCTGCTGATCGACCATCTCGACCTCGCCGACGCGACCTTCTTCGGCCAGGACTGGGGTGGGCTCGTGGGCCTCCGCGTCGTGACCGCCGACCCCGACCGTTTCGCCCGCATCGTGCTGGGCAACACCGGGCTGCCGACGGGTGACGGACCGCTCAGCGACGCGTTCATGGCGTGGCAGAAGTTCTCGCAGGAGACGCCCGTGTTCGACATCGGCTTCCTGCTGAACAGCGCAACGGTCACCGAGTTGAGCGCGGGCGAGATCGCCGCGTACGACGCGCCGTTCCCCGACGACTCGTACAAGGCCGGCGCGCGGATCTTCCCGTCGCTGGTGCCGACACGCCCCGACGACCCCGCCGCCGCCGACAACCGCGCCGCATGGAAGGTGCTCGAGGCGTGGACCAAGCCGCTGATCACGTGCTTCAGCGACAGCGACCCGGTCACGGCCGGCGGCGAGCGCGTGTTCCAGCAGCGTGTGCCGGGTGCCGCCGGACAACCCCACGTGACGATCGAGCGGGCGGCCCACTTCCTCCAGGAGGACGGCGCCGAACAGATCGCCCGGGTGCTGATCGACGCCATCGGCAGATGACCGACTGGATCGAACTCACCCGACGAGCCGGGTTCGTCTCGCACCGGTTGATCGGCTGGATCTACTGGGACCCCGTCGCCATCGAGAACTACGCCGCGCTCGGACCCGACCCGTTCACGTACTACACCGCCACCCGTGGGGCGACGCTGGCCGACGCCGGCAATGCCGCGGTCATCGCCGCGTTCTACTCGATCAGTCCGCCCTTCATCTCGATGTGCCTCGACCAGTGCCGCGAGCGCACCACGTTCGCCGAGGCCGCGGCCGCTCGCGACGCCGGTGTCGTGGCGGGCCTGCGGGCGTACGTCCCGGAGATCTGCGACGAGCTCGCATCGCTGGCCGATCCCCTGTGGGCGGCCGCGGAAGCGTTGCCCATCGCCGGTCGGGTGCTGTACGGCACCTGCCGTGACTGGCCCCGGCCCGACGACCCGCTCCTGTCCGCCTGGCTGGCCGTCAACTGCATCCGTGAATGGCGCGGCGACACGCACTGGGCGATCCTGATCGCCGAGGATGTCGGCCAGGTCGAGTCGGGGATCCTCCACGGAGCGTGGATGAACTACGCCGACGACTGGCTGCCGCGCAGCCGCGGCGCCGACGATGCCGCGCTCGAGGCGGCGTTCGCCGAGCTCGAACGGCGTGGCCTCGCCACCGACGGTGCCGTCAACGCTCGCGGCATCGAGTACCGCCAGGAGTTGGAGGACCGTCTCGACGGCCTCGCCTGCGTCGCGTGGAAGGCGCTCGGCGAGCAGCGAACACTGCAGTTCCTCGACCTGGTCGAGCCCGTCGGGGCACGCCTCGTCGAACGCATCGACCTCACCGCGGGACCCAACTGGATGCCCGCCGCCCGAGACAGGCCCCCACGATGACCGTACCCACCCAAGGAGCACCATCATGAGCACGAACTCACCCGGCTACGGCCAGGTCGACCGCGACTACGGCATGCGCCTCGCGACCACACCGGCCGACGAGGACGGCCCGGTCTGGATGGTCAACCTGATGAAGTACCGCGAGGTCGCCCAGTACGCCGACGGTCGCGAGTCGACCATCAGCGGCCTGGAGGCCGACGACGAGTACTCACCGGTCGACTCGCTCCGCGCCATCGGCGCCGAGCCGGTGTTCTTCGGGCCCGTCGAGCAGCAGTTGCTCGGCGACGCGCCGATCTGGGATCGCATCGGCGTCGTGAAGTACCCGACCCGTCGTGCGTTCATCGACATGCAGTCCCGACCGGAGTTCAAGACGTCGCACGAGCACAAGGAAGCCGGCATGGAGCAGACCATCGTGATGGGCTGCCGGCCGATGCCGTACCCCGTCGCTCCCGCCGGCGTGCACGAGGTCGACTGGGCCGACGTGCCCTTCCCGCCGACCGACGACGACGGGCCGGTGATGGTGCTGCACGTGATCCGCTTCGACGATCCCGAGGCCGCGCACATCACGCCGACGCACATGGAGGCCTACCAGTCCGCGGCGGCGGTCTCGGCGTCGAAGCACGGCGTGCGCATCGCCGGATGGTTCTCCGTGGAGGGCACGATCGTCGGCGACGGGCGCGCCTGGCACCAGGTGCGGTTCAACTCGTTCCCGAGCAAGCAGGCGTTCATGGCCGTGGTGACCGATCCGGCCCGTCTGGAGGCCCAGAAGGACCATCGGCAGAAGGCGATCGCCGACACCTACACGATGATCGTGCGTCCGACCATCGATCGTCTGCGCGAGTCGGTCAATCCTCCACCAGACGACCTTGCATCAGGGGTCAGACCCCTTCTGTAAGGTTGTGGCTCCGTGGGAGGGACCATGCCGGAGGAGTTCGAGGGAGATCTCGCAGGGGCGGTGTTCTGGGGCGCCGATCTCAAGGGCGCCCGGTTCCGTGACGTCGACCTGACCGACGCGAAGATCAGCCACGCGTGGTTCGTCAACGTCGACATCGATGCGCTGATCGACCGGGTCGTCATCAACGGGGTCGATGTCACGGACTACGTGAACGAACGCGACCCCTGGTACCCGCTGCGAGCAATGCTTCGGCCCACCGACCCGGAGGGCATGCGGTCGGCATGGGCGGCGCTCGAGAACGAGTGGGCGACGACGATCGCCCGGGCCCGAACGCTTCCCGATGGCCTGCTGCACGAGTCCGTCGAGGGTGAGTGGTCGTTCGTGGAGACGCTGCGACATCTCGTCTTCGCGATGGACAAGTGGTTCACGGCTCCCATCCTGGCCGAGCCGTTCCATCCGATCGGGATGCCGAACTCCGGCTCCGTCGACTTCCCGTGGCCCGGACTGGAGTACGAACTGACGCCGTCGGTCTCGGACGTGCTCGCCGTGCGCGCCGACCGCTCAACCCGCTTTCGCGAGTACCTGACAGCGGTCACGACGGCCGACCTGACGCGAACCATCGACGTACCCGAGAACGGTCCGCACCCCCTTCGGGAGTGCATCTACACCGTCTTCGAGGAGGAGTTCTGGCACAACCGCTACGCGCTGCGCGATCTCGGGCAACTCGAAGCGTTGAAGTGACCGATCAGGCTCGGGCGAGCACCTTGTCGAGTCCGCGTAGTGCGAGCCGGAATCCGAGACGCCCGGCGAACGCCGCCACCGGCGCCAGGAAGCGGGGCAGGTAGGGCACGGTGACGTCTTCGCGCCAGAGCGAGCATCGTGCCCGCGCCGTCGGGGCGGACCGTGAACCCGGCCGATCCGCCGAGGATCGGGCCCAGCTTGTCGACGTCGCAGATCCCCGTGGAGGCAGCGTCGTCCCAGTCGCAACGGGTCACCCGCATGCGATCCTCCAGCGCCACGGGCCGCACGCCGCTCCACGCCGTGAACGTGTAGCCCACTTCCGTGGGATCACCCGGCTCCGCCTCCACCTTCGTCGCAGGGATCCACGCACCGTGGCCGGGCCAGTCGACGAGTTCGTCCCACACCCGGCGCACCGGCGCCTCGAATCGCCGGGTCAGCTCGAAGTGCACACGTGCCATCCCCCGATCCTCCCAGACCCACCACCCGCGCGCACCGGTTTGCGTGACAGTTCGGTTGGGACGGGCCAACCGAACTGCAACGCAAACCGGTTTTCGGGGTCGGGTGTGGGGCGGGGTTCACCCCACCGGTTTGCGTGACAGTTCGGTTGGGACGGGCCAACCGAACTGCAACGCAAACCGGGTTTCTGGGGTCGGGTGTGGGGTGGGTCAGTAGCTGCCGCGGAGGAGTTCGAGGTCGGCGGCGACCATCGGGACGCGGATGTGCACGCCGCTGGTCGACAGATCGAGGCTGACGCCGTCGAGGCCGTGGACGTCCCACTGGCGGGGCTCGGCGCCGACGAGCCGGAAGCTGGTGAACACGTTGCGGTCTTCGCGCAGCGGCGCCAGTCGGAGGTGCAGGTTGCCGTCGATCCACTCGGCGCGGGTGAACGCCATCGCCGGGAAGTCGACGTCGACGATCTGGGGGCACGTCTCGAGCGGTGCCGCCGAGAGCCGTGTCCACTGGCCGGGCCCGGCAGCCTCCGCCGCGGCCAGGAAGGCGTTGAACTGACCGCGCGGGTACGGCTCGTTCAGCCCCATCCCCCACGTGAACTCACCGAGCGCGGTGTCCCAGGTCGGTTCGTACGACGCCTCGATCGCGGTGGCCAGCCGGTCGGCGAGTTCGTGCAGTCTCCCACTCCCGAGCCAGCACCAGCGAGGATCCGGCACCACGGCTCGGCGAGAGCGGCACGGCGATGGAACGGTCCCAGCCCAACATCGACGTCCCGGCGTCGAACAACCGCCGGGCGTCAGCCGGTACCTGCGGTGCCGCGTAGAACGACGTCGTCAGCGCGGCTGCAACGGGCAGGCGATGGTGCACGTCGAGCACCGGGTCGTAGTAGAAGGTCGTCGTCTGCGGCGCCGCCTCGCCGGCCAGGTCGAGGTAGTGCTCGCGGGCGTACGCCCACCACGGCTCGAACGCCTGAGCGTTGAAGTCGGTCCCGTACCGGTTGTCGTGAAGCCTCAGACCGAGGCCGGCTCCGGCCAGTCAAAACGGCCAGACCTTGGTGTTCTCTCAATGACACCCGACGGGCGCCGCCAACCACTGTCGCCTCAGGTGATCGGCGATCTCACTGTGCGTCCAGGTGAAGGTGTTGTCGCCGTCGCGGATCATCTCGAACGGTTCGTTCCACCGGTCGTGAGCACCGGGCGCGTTGTCGACCATCGAACGGATGCCGAGCAGCACGAGCAGGAAACCCTTGTAGAACAGCATCCCGTCGGCGGCGACCGGATCCATCTGCACTCCCCACGGCTCGATGCCGTTCGCCGTCCAGCCGGGCACGTCGTAGTCGCCCCACAGCTCCGGCGGGATGAACAGGCGGTAGAGGTCGGGATAGTCGGCCCGGTCGGGGTCGTGGCCGAACTGGGTGAGCCAGTCGGCGGCCGACCACCAGCCGGTGTGCCGTTCGATCAGCTGATCGAGGATCGCGACGTACGGCTCGGTCCACGCCGGCGTGCGGTGCGCCATGAGGCCCATCGCGTACGACGAGTCGACGAGGTCGAACCGGTGCCAGCTGGCCATCGGCGGATCGGACCGGTTGTCCCAGTGTGGGTGGGGCGACCCGGTCCGGCTCCAGTCGTCGGGCGTGTGCGCCTTGCGGTGCAGATACCGCAACCAACCGAGCGATCGTGCGGAGAGCTCCATCAGAGCCGGTCGGCGAGGAACGCTCTGGTGCGAGCGCGGTCCTCGGCGTTGTCGGCGAACTCCGACGCAGCGAACAAGGTGACGCCGGCCGCGACGAGTTCGTCCATGCCGACCGGCGCAGGTGGCCTCGTCGCCGATGATGGCGAGATCCTCCGGGCCGGCGACGCCTTCGTGGTCGAGCATCGCCCGGTACGACGGCAGGCGGCCGTAGATCGTGAATGTCTTGGCGGCGTTCGCACGGGCGGCAGTCGGCGTCGTCGGTGACCCAGATGGGGAAGCCGGCGGCGATCTGCGGAGCGGGTCGACCTGCCGCCTCGGCGGCCTCGCTGATGGTCGGCACGGTGAGCGACGCCAGCGTGGCCGCCCCCGTCATCCACGTGATCGTGCCGTCGCAGCGGGCACCGGCCAGGCGCAGCATCTGCGGGCCCAGCGCCGCGAAGAGGACGGGAGGTGCGACGGCGTCGATGTCCAACTTCCCGCGGGCCGTGACGGTCTCGCCGACGAAGCTCACGGACTCGCCGCCCAACAGCGGCATCAGCACCTCGAGGTACTCGCGGGCGTGGCGCAACGGCTTGTCGAACGACTGGCCCCACATGCCCTCGACGACCGGCTGGTGCGACAGCCCGATCCCCAGTGTGAAGTTGCCACCGGTCAGCATGCTGGTGGTCATCGCCTGCTCGGCCATCACCATCGGGTGCCGGGGGTAGGTCGGCACGACGGACGTCCCGAAGCGGAAGTTCGGCACGTGCTGGGCGACCGCACCGATGATGTTCATCGCCTCGACCGACTGGACGAGCTGCGGCAGCCAGTAGGAGGCGAAGCCCGCATCGGCGGCCGCCTTCACGTCGGCGATGACCCCGGCCAACCCGCTCCGTCCACTGACGCCACCGAAGATCCCAATGTCCATCACGCCAACGTAACGGACGACGACGTGTCGTTCAGCCGTCGTAGAAGTACGGCTCGTGGAGTCCCACGAGATCGCGCTCGCGACGCGTCACGGCTCGTTCGATCGCCTCGCGTGACAGCTGGTTCGCGACATCGGTCGTGCGGATCCGCTGCGCGATGTCGCGCCGGCCGTAGTGGACCTGCAGGAACAGCCGTCCGCTCCCGCCATCGGCCGGCGTGCCACGGTGCCAGACGTCCGACACGAACAGCGCCACGTCGCCCGCCTCGCCCTCGAGGAGCACGGGAGGACGACCGTCGTAGGTGAGGTCCGGATCCTCGATCTGCGACAGCGGTGCGAGCCGGCCGGATCGATGACTGCCCGGCACCACTGCCGTCGGACCGTCGGCCGCGGCACAGTCCTTCAGCAGCAGGTGGGCGCCGATCGCGAACACCGGATACGGGATGCGATCGTCCCAGTCGACGCCCTTCGGTCGGGGCACGTGCGGGCCGGCATCGCAGTGCCATGGACCGCCGCCGAACTCGGGCGGGTTCCACCACGCAGTGTTCGCGATCACATGGCAGTCGTCGCCGAGGAGCGGCTCGATGACGGCGAGAATCTCGGGCGCTCCGACCGCCGCCTGCGAACGCGCGCCGAAATTGAGCATCTCGTAACGGAACTCGTCCCGATCGGACCGGCCTCGTTCGGGAGCGCGAGTTGCGAAGGCATGCTCGATCTCGTCGGTCAGCGCGATGATCTCGTCGGGCGTGAGCACACCGCGCAGCACGGTGTACCCGTCACGTTCGAGTTCTCGACTCGCCTCCGGAGCGTCGGCCGTCAGGAGGGCGAGGTTCTTGCCCACTCGCTTGATCATCGTCGGATCATTCCACAACGGTTCGGGTGCCCCGACGACGCACCGCATCGAAGGATGGCGCACGCATGGAAGGATGACGACGTGGCAGGCGACGGGGGCGCGGACGAGTGAACGAACTCGGCTACGTCGCCCTGCTCGTACGCGTCAGCCGAATCCGCGAGCTGCGACGGGTGATGCTGGCGTACGCCGGATTCTCCGTCAGCGAGTACGCCACCTGGCTGGCCCTCCTGTTCTTCGCGCTCGAACGCGGCGGGCCGAGCGAGGTCGGGCTCGCCGCCTTCCTCCTGCTCGTCCCGGCCGTGCTGGTCACGCCGTTCGCCTCCTACGCCGGCGACCGGTTCCGTCCGCACCGAGCCCTCGCAGCGGGGTACGCGGCGCAGTGCGGCTCCATGGCTGTCGTCGCTGCCGCGATGCTGTCCGGCAACTGGCTGGTCGTCTACGGCGCAGGGGCCGTCGCTGCGGTGGCGGTCTCCTTCACCAGGCCGGTGATGGGATGCCTGCTCCCGACGCTCACCCACACGCCGACCGACCTGATCGGTGCGAACGTCGTCGCCGGAATGATCCAGCAGGTCGGCGTCTTCCTCGGCCCGCTCCTCGCCGGAGCCGTGATGGTCGTCGGTTCGCCGACCGGCGTGTTCGCGATCTGCGCCGTGATCACCGGCCTCGGATGCCTCGCCGTGCTGGCCACCCCGGGGTCCGACGAGGAACCGGGCGAGGTTCCCGACCTCGACGATCTCGCCCACCGCCTGTTCGCCGGGTTCGTCACGCTGAGGCGAGAGTCTCGAGTGCGCGTTCTCGTCGGCATGATCGCGGTCGCCGGTCTGGCGAACGGCATCGCCGACGTCCTCTTCGTCACCTTCGCCGACGAGCGACTCGACGGAGGTGGCGGCCAGGCCGGGCTCCTCGCGGCGGCCTACGGAGTCGGCGCGATGATCGGGGCGGTGGCGGTGGCCCGGTTCGTTCGCAATGCCCGCGTCGGTCGGGCCTTCCTGGCGAGCGCCGCACTCGCCGGCGGCGCACTGATGCTGATGGCCGCGACCAATGGGCTCGTCGGTGCCCTGTTGCTGTTCGCCGTCCTCGGCAGCGGCGAGACGTTCATGCAGCTGGCCGCCGCCGTGACGATCCAACGTCAGTCGCCGACCGACGTGCTCGCCCGGGTGTTCGGCATCGTCGAGGGCGCCCGGATGGCAGCCGTCGCAGTCGGTGGACTCCTGGTCACGATCATGGTCACCCGCTTCGGGGTGACCCAGTCGTTCGTCGCACTCGGGCTCGTGGTCGTCGGGCTGGTGGTCGCCGGGGTCTGGAGGTTGCGGAGTTCGGGTGACGGCCCGCCCGCCGTCGACCCCGCGATCATCGACCATCTCGTGGCCGATCCGGTGTTCGCCGCGCTGCCCGCGCCGACGATGGAACGGCTGGGTCGAACGGTCGGACGCCACCGCGCCGCGGCCGACACGTCGGTGGTCGTGCAGGGCGAGGACGGCGACCACTACTACGTGATCATCGACGGTGAGTTCAACGTCACGAAGGACGGCCAGACCGTCAACACGCTCGGACCCGGTCGCTCGTTCGGCGAGATCGCACTGCTCCGAGATGTCCCACGGACGTCGACCGTCACCGCGGTGACCGACGCCGAACTCCTGGTGATCGATCGCCACCACTTCCTCGAAGCGGTGACCGGTCACCCGCGCAGTCTCACGACTGCCCGGCGAGTCGCCGACGGCCATGTCGGCCCGGTACTGGAGTGAGCCGACCGCGTCCGCGACGTGTCAGTGGACGAGGACGTTACGGAACTGCCACGGATCGTCGGGGTCGATGTCCTCGTCGAACAGACCGGGACGATTCGTCAGCGGTGTCCAGTCGGTGTAGTAGCCGGCGACGGTGCCGAGGTACGGACGCTGGATCTCGAGGCATCGACGATGATCCATGTCGTCGGTCTCGACGATGCCGGCATCGGGATTCTCGAGGGCCCACACCATCCCGGCCAGCACGGCCGAGGTCACCTGCATGCCGGTGGCGTTCTGGTGCGGAGCCAACGCCCGCGCCTCTTCGATGGTGAGCTGCGAACCGAACCAGAACGCGTTGCGCTCGTGTCCGTACAGCAACATGCCGAGCTCGTCACGGCCGTCGACGATCTCGTCCTCGTCGAGCACGTGCTGGGCCGACGGCCAGCGACCGGCGGCGCCGAACAACTCGTGGAACGAGAGCACCGCGTCGTTGCACGGGTGGTAGGCGTAGTGACACGTCGGGCGGAACTCGACCGAGCCGTCGGCGCCGCGAACGGTGAAGAAGTCGGGGATCGACAGCGCTTCGTTGTGCGTCACGAGGAACCCGTACTGCTCACCGTGCGACGGGCACCAGGTGCGGACGCGGGTCTCGGCGCCGGGTTGCTCGAGGAAGATGCCGGGAGCCGACGGGTCGTCGAACGTACGGGCGTTGTCGGGCATCCACTTCTCGTGGGTCCCCCAGCCGAGTTCGGCGGGTTGCAGGCCCTCGGAGATGAAGCCGTCGACGGACCACGTGTTCCAGAACACGTCGATCGGCTTCGGCGACCGCGCCCGCTGGGTGTCGCGTTCGGCGATGTGGATGCCGCGGACCCCCACGGTGCGCATGTAGGCGGCCCATCCCGCGCTGTCGCCGGCGGCCGGCTCGACGGCATCGATCCCGAGATCGGACGCGAGTGTCACCAGCGCTTCCTTCACGAACCACGACACCATCCCGGGGTTCGCCCCGCAGCACGAGACGGCGGTGGTGCCACCCGGTGACTGTCGCCGTTCGTCGGTGACCGTCGAACGCAACGCGTGGTTGGTGCGGGTGGCGTTGTCGGTTTCCTTGTCGTAGTAGAAGCCGGGCCACGGCTCCACGACGGTGTCGATGTAGAGCACGCCGAGCTCACGGCACAGGCGCATGATGTCGAGCGAGGAGGTGTCGACCGACAGGTTCACGCAGAATCCCTGACCTTCTCCCTCGGTCAACAGCGGGGTCAACAGGTCGCGGTAGTTCTCGACGGTCACTGCCGTCTGGAGGAACGCCACGCCGTACTCCTCGACGATCCCCCGGTCGCGATCGTCCGGCTCGACGACCACGGCGCGGGTCCGGTCGAAGTCGATGTGACGGTCGATGAGCGGCAGCGTGCCGCGTCCGATCGAGCCGAATCCGATCATCACGATCGGCCCCGACACGGTGGCGTGGACGGTCTGGTGTGCATTCGTCGACGTCATGGAGAACCTTTCGGTGATGACCGGACGGCTCCCGGCGGCCGATCAGGCTAGTGCCGTGACAGGCAACGTTCACGGGGTTCGCGGGTGTGAGCACAATCCGGTGGTTGGGGGCATCGAATTCAGCGTCAGCGACAACAGGCATTTCGCGGATATGTGCTGACTGCAGAAGATTTCATCACCGACGTGCGGGTCGGCCGCGTTGCCGAAGTGCCCCTCGGGCTAGCTGGTCGGCTCGATCGGCGATGCCGAGTCGAGAACGTCTGTCGTGTCCTCGTCGTGGAGGCCGATACCCGACAGGCCCTGTATCGCGGCCCGACGGGAGAGGCCGACGATCCGGTGCGCGGCCTCGTCGATCGAGAGGCCGCGGTCGTGGATGTTCGACACGCAGTTGCGCTGCGCATCGGTCCGCCCGAGGGCCGGTTCGAACGTCATGTACGCGCCGACGCTCTCGGACACCGACAACCCGGGCCGTTCGCCGATCAACACCACGACGAGTCGCGCTCCGAGGGTGACGCCCACGTCGTCGCCGACGGCGACACGACCGTTGGCGACGACCGCGACCGGGGCGATCGACCAGTCGTCCAGCTGTTCGACGATGGCATCGACGAGGGGCGGACCGTCTCGTTCGACCGCGAGCGGCGACAGTCCGTCGCACACGACGATCGCCAGGTCGTACGGGTCGGCGGCGAGCGCTCGAAGGGCGCCACGCGAGTGCTCCGCCAGGACACGACCGAGATCCGGCCGCCGGATGTACTCCTCGCGTGATGCCGCCGCCGACGACAGTGCGACCGCCGCATGTCCCGCGCCGGTGAGCGCGTCGACCAGTCGATGAACGTCGAAGTCCTGGTTGACGGCGTCGCGGGCTCGGGCGTGATCTGCACGGAACTGGAGGCGCGCCGCAGTCGTCAGACTCCCGCCCGCCCTACCGAGCGCAACCCGCGCGGGGGTGATCGCTCGGATCGCATCCCACGATTCGGGGTTCATCTCGACGGGTCCGGCCCGGCATGGTCGAGTGCGGCCAGCAGCGCGGGGACGTCGTTCGCCGGACGCAGCCGACCACGGTCGTCGGTCACGCCCATCTTGCAGAGCCAGTCGTCGAACTCCGGTGCCGGCCGGAGTCCGAGCAGTTGGCGGACGTACTGCGCGTCGTGGAACGACGTGGACTGGTAGCCGAGCATCACGTCGTCGGCGCCGGGAACACCCATGATGAAGTTGCACCCCGCTGTTGCCAGCAGTGTCAGCAGCACATCCATGTCGTCCTGATCGACGTCCATGTGGTTCGTGTAGCAGACATCGCAACCCATCGGCAGACCGAGGAGCTTGCCGCTGAAGTGATCCTCGAGACCGGCGCGGATCACCTGCTTGCCGTCGAGGAGATACTCGGGGCCGATGAATCCGACGACGGTGTTGACGAGCAGCGGGTCGAACTGGCGTGCAACGCCGTAGGCCCGAGCTTCGAGCGTCTGCTGATCGACGCCGTGATCGCCCCCGGCGGACAGACACGAACCCTGGCCCGTCTCGAAGTACATCACCTGCGACCCACCGCGGTGCAACGACAGTGCCGCCTCACGGGCCTCCGCGAGCAGGTCCAGCGTGACACCGAAGGATCGATTCGTTGCCTCGGTACCAGCGATCGACTGGAAGACGAGATCGACGGGGGCCCCTTCCTCGATGCAGCGCAAGGTGGTGGTGACGTGAGTGAGCACGCACGACTGCGTCGGGATCGCGAAGCGACTGATCACGTCGTCGAGGATTTCGAGCAGACGTCGACAGTGCTCCGGCGAGTCCAGTGCCGGGTTGATGCCGATGACGGCGTCGCCGCATCCGTACGACAGCCCGTCGATCACCGAAGCCATGATGCCGAGCGGATCGTCGGTGGGATGGTTCGGTTGGAGCCGCACCGACAACCGCCCCGGCAGACCGATCGTCGAGCGGAACGCCGTGACCTTCGAGCACTTGCTCGCCACGAGCACCAGGTCCTGGTTGCCCATCACCTTGCTGACCGCGGCGACCATCTCCGGCGTGAGCCCCCACGCGATCGACGCCAGATCGTCGGTGGTGGTGTCGTACGAGAGCAGCCAGTCGCGGAACTCGCCCACGCACATCGAGCGCACCGGCGCGAATGCCTCGGGGTCGTGCTGCTCGAGGATCAGGCGGCTGACGTCGTCGATCTCCCACGGGACGATCGGGTCGTCGAGAAACGCGGCGAGTGGCACCTCGGCGAGGCAGAGTTGCGCGGCGACGCGCTCCTGTCGTGACTGCGCCGCGATCCCCGCGAGTTCATCACCGGATCGGTGTGGTGATGCCTTGGCGAGCAGCGTGCGCAGGTCGCCGAAGGAGTACGACCTCCCCGCCAACGTGACACCGAACGCTGGAGGCACGTCGTGAGCGTAGTTCACGCCCGGCGACTACTCGTCCGAGTGGTCACTACGATCAACGCTGGTGGGTCACAAGCACAGCAAGGACGACATCCTGCAGGGAGCGCTCGATGCCGTGTTCGACGAAGGCCTCAGCCAGCTCACGTTCGGGCGGCTCGCGAAGCGCCTCGGGATCAGCGACCGGATCATCGTGTACTACTTCCCCACCAAGGACGACCTCATCACCGAGGTGATGGGTGCCGTCGGCGTGCGGCTGCAGGTGACCCTGGCCGAGGCGTTCACCGCTGCGGCTGCCGATCACCTCGAACTCGCCCGCACCGCGTGGCCGGTCCTCGCCCATCGCGATGCCGATCCGATCTTCGCGTTGTTCTTCGAGGCGAACGGGCTCGCGGCAGCCGGACGCGAGCCGTACCGCCGGGTGGTGACGGGGCTCGTCGACGCCTGGATCGAGTGGTTGGCGACGTTCTTCGCCGGTGAGCCGGCGACCCGACGCGCCGAGTCCGAAGCCGCGGATCGCGCTGCTCGACGGCCTCCTGCTGGTTCGCCAGCTCGCCGGCCCCGAGGCTGCCGATCGGGCAGCCGCGCGCCTCGGCGTCGCCTGAGCGTCGTCGACTCAGTACTGGCCGGTCAGCACCGGCAGCAGCGCCTGCGCCACCGCGGCCGGGCGCTCCTCGTGGGAGAACACGCGGGCGCCGTGGATCGTCGCGAGCCGAGCGTCGGGGAAGGTCCCGACCATCTCCCGGGCGCGCTCGATCGGGAAGAACGGATCGCGGTCGCCCCACACCAGCTGCACCGGGACCCCGATCCGCCGATGGATGCCGGCCAGGTCGCGGACGTGCTGGTAGTCGAAGCTGCGGAGCAGCCGCACCGCAGCTTCCCGACGCTCGGGGATGTCGTGGAGCGGTCGCAGGAAGAATTCGTCGAACTCGCCGTCGAGCAGTGACGTGTCGGCGAACGCGCCGCCGAACACGAACTCGTTGCGGCGCACGCGCGGTTGTCCGGCCGCCCATCCGAGCGCCGACGCGAGCCCCGGTGTGTGCCTCGCCGCGAGGAACATCCGGAACCGCCAGCTCGATCCCTGCGGCTGCTCGGTGTCGATCAGACCCATGGCCCGCAGCCGCGGATCGCCGGCCATCGCGTGGCGGGCGATCAGCCCGCCGCTGTCGTGGCCGACGACCGCGACCTCGTCGAGCTCCAGCAGGTCGACGACGCGGCTGACACTGCGGATGTGCTGGTCGATGGTGAGCGTCGTGGTGGCGTCGAACCGGCTCGAGCCGGCGCCGGGGAGGTCGATCACGTGACAGGTGACATGGTCGACCAGGTGCGGGAGGAGGGTTCGGAACGTCGCCCCGCTCACGGGCCAACCGTGGACGAACAACACGTCGGGCCCGCTGCCGACCCGGCGATGGGCGACCTCGCCCGCACCGACGTCGAGGTGACGGTCGGGCGCTCGACGGAACAGTTCGGCGGCATCGGACGGCGTGAGCGTGGTCACGGGTATCTCCTGGTTGTAGTGGTGACTACAACATAATCCGGGAGGTCCGCTGGATCAACCCTGCTGCGCCGACGCGTCGTAGGGTCCGAGCATGAGGTATCGCAAACTCGGCAGCACCGGTCTCGACGTGTCACCCATCTGCCTGGGGTGCATGAGCTACGGCGTCAGCGATCGCGGCAACCACGAGTGGACACTGAGCGAGGACGAGAGTCGGCCGCACATCCAGCGCGCCGTCGAGGCGGGCATCAACTTCTTCGACACCGCCAACGTGTATTCCGACGGCACGAGCGAGGAGATCGTCGGACGGGCACTGGCCGACTTCGCCCGCCGCGACGAGATCGTGCTGGCCACCAAGGTGCACGGCCAGATGCACGCCGGCCCGAACGGCCGCGGCCTGTCGCGCAAGGCGATCATGGCCGAGATCGACAACAGCCTTCGTCGCCTCGGCACCGACTACGTCGACCTGTACCAGATCCATCGATGGGACCATCACACGCCGATCGAGGAGACGATGGAGGCGCTGCACGACGTCGTCAAGGCCGGCAAGGCGCTGCACATCGGCGCGTCGTCGATGTGGGCATGGCAGTTCGCCAAGGCCCAGCACGTCGCCGAGCGCAACGGCTGGACGAAGTTCGCCACGATGCAGAACCACTACAACCTGCTGTACCGCGAGGAGGAGCGCGAGATGCTCCCACTGTGCGCCGACCAGGGTGTCGGCGTGATCCCGTGGAGCCCGCTCGCCCGGGGCAAGCTCACCCGTGATCTCGACGAGTCGACGGCACGTCAGGACACCGACGTGTTCGGCAGGAGCCTCTACGGCGCGGCCAACACCGAGATCATCACCGAGGTCGCCGCGATCGCCGCCGACCACGGCGTGTCACGCGCCCAGGTGGCGCTGGCATGGGTCTCACGCAACCCGACGGTGAGTGCGCCGATCATCGGGGCGACGAAGCCGCACCACCTCGACGATGCGATCGCCTCGCTCGACCTCGTCCTGTCCGACGACGAAGTCGCCCGACTCGAAGCCCCCTACACCCCGCAGCCGGTTCGGGAATTCGTCTGACCGGCCCTCAGTCGCCGGCGGTGAGCGCGGCGAGCTGGCCGGTGTAGCTCGACATGTCGAAGTAGTCGCGCCACAGGCTGATCAGCCCCTGGTCGGTGACCTCGAAGAATCCGGCGACGGGAAGCTCGAGCCAGCCGTTGCCGATCTGGAACCGGTCGAGCCGCTCGTTGACCACGACGTTGCCCGCCACGACCTGGCGGGAGATCGGCCATTCGACCTGCGACGCCGAGCCGAGGAAGGCGCCGAGCGTCGCCCGCACGGCCTCTTTCCCAGCGATCGGCGACATCGGCACATTCTCGTACGACACGTCGTCGGCGAGCAGTTCGACGGCGGTGTCGATGTCCTTGGCTTCGATGGCCGCGATGAACGCTGCGACGACTGCTTCTGGGTCACTCATGATCGGACTCTCCTCGGTTCGGATCGTGGTCAAGCGTATGCGTCGAACAGTTCGGCGAAGGCCTTGGCCTGTCCGCCCGACGTCGACGACGGTACGACGATCGGGGCGGTCACCCCGGCATCGAACCACGCCTCGACACCGTCGCGGACCCGACCGACGGGGCCCGACAGCGTGCAGTCGTCGAGCCAGCGGTCGCTCATCGCGGCCAGTACCGCGTCGGCATCTTTCGCCGCGAGCGCGGCCTGCACCGCCGACATCTCGGCCTCGTAACCCGCTTCGATCCAGTAGTTGCGGTAGTTCGGCAACGCGACGTAGCCCTGCAACGTCTTGCGATTGCGGGCACGTGCCGCGTCGAGGTCGTCGTCGATCACCGTCGGGATCATGTTGCCGATCCAGAAACCCTCCGTGCGACGAGACTCGGGCACGAGCGACAGCGAGTGCGCCATCCGGCTCCTCGATCCGTTCGCCCACACCGCACCGTCGCCGACCTCGACGGAGAGCTCGACCATCTTGTCGCGCAGCGTTGCCAGCACGATCGGCGGGAGGCCGCCCATGGATTCGCCGACGGCACGCATCGTGGAGACGTACTCGCGCATGTCGCTCAGTGGCCTGCCGGTCTCGACCCCGAGGCGTTCGATCACGGGCCCGTGGGTGACACCGACACCGAGACGGAAGCGGCCGTCGGCCATCTCGTGGAGGTAGCTCGCCGAGGTGGCGAGCGCCGCGGGGTGCTGCAGGTAGATCGGCTGGATCGACGTGCCGAACTCGATCGTCGTGGTGGCGTGGGCGATGGAGAGACACAGCCCCATCGCGTCGCCGAAGCTCGGGCAGTAGATCCCGGAGAAGCCACGCTGCTCGATCTCGACAGCGAGTTCGACGGTCTGTCGGCGGCGTCCGGGGCCGGCAGCGAGGGACACGGCGGGCAGTCGTTCGGTCATGGAGGAGAACCTACGCGGACCGACCCGCCCGATCCCGACCGGCGCCACTCCCGGCCGATGAGCGAAGCGACCACCCCTCGGTCGTTTCGCTCATCGCCACGTGTCAACCATCCCGGCCGATGAGCGAGGCGACCACCCCTCGGTCGTTTCGCTCATGGCTCTCCGGTGGGGGTCGGTCAGGGGAGGGTGATGCGCTGCACGGCCATGATGCGATCGCTGGTCGGCAACGAGCCGATGCTCACCGTGCGGCCGATGCCGACGGCGTGGACCCAGCGCTGCGAGTCGAGGGCGACACCGACGTGGGTGATCAGCGCCGGGTCGTTCACCGCCGAGGTGAACACGAGGTCGCCCGGGGCGATCGCCTCCGTCTTCCAATCGACGGGCGTGCCGAGACGGGCCAGCGCCCGGCTCTGGTGCGGCATCGTCATGCCGATCTGGCGGAAGCCGGCCACGACGAGGCCCGAGCAGTCGAACGTGTCCGGGCCGGCGCTGAAGAACTGGTACGGGGTGCCGACCTGGGCGCGGAGGTAGGTGAGCAGCGTGTCGAGCGATCCGGTCGTGGAAGTTGCCGCGGCGGGGGCGGCCGCAGCTGCCGCCACGATGCCAGCGGGAGCGGCGGGCGGATGCGGGCGTCGACGAACGAGGAGTCGGGATCGGCATCGTCGCCGGCGGGATCGTCAGGGTCTGGCCCGGCATGATCAGGCTCGTGACCGTGATCCCGTTGGCCTTCACGAGCGCGCCCAGCTTCACGCCGTGGCGCCAGGCGATCCCGGCGAGCGCGTCACCGGCGACGACGGTGTAGGTCGTGGGGGATGTTGCGGTCGGGGCGGCGGCGCTGGACGATCCGGCGCTGGTTGCTGCAGCGGGGTCGGATGCCGTGGGGAGCGAGGCTCCGGCGGGGATGACGAGCGTGTCGCCGGGGTGGATCACCGTCGCGACGGTCATCGAGTTGGCCCGCAGGAGCGCCGACAGCCGCACGCCGTAGCGGTATGCGATCCCGGCGAGGCTGTCGCCTCCGCTGACGGTGATCGTGGTGTCGGTGGTGGTCGTGGCAGGCGCCGCTTCGGCGATCGCGCCACTCACCGGAACGGCGAGAGCGAGGGCGACACCGGTGGCGAGGAGGATCCGTTTGGTTCGATTCACCCCTGTCCATCGGTCGGTTTCTCGCCGACCTTGACGAAAACCTGACGATTTCTTGACGAGCGCTAGACGTCTCGTTCGCGGTAGTCGGAGAACTGCCGGTCACGGTCGCTCAGGGCCTGGGTGACGCCCTTCTCCGCGAACGAGCGCATGTACTCCTTCGACGGCGGCTGATGGAACCCCAGCGCTTGGATGTCGGCGGTGGCACGGATCGCGTTGCGGATTCCCATGACGTCCATCGCCCGGTGGGCGGCGCGCTTGTTGAGGGCGAGCAGTTCGGGCGGCACCTTGGCGACACGTTCGGCGACGGCCAGCACTGCGGCATCGAGTTCGTCGACGGGGAACGCCCGGTTCGCCGCGCCGGCTTCGACAGCCTCGACGCCACTCATCGCGTCACCGGTCAGTAGCGCCTCCATCCCGCGCCGCAGACCCATCAACCAGGTCTGCCACTGCATGTCCGGGGGCGACATCAGACGAACCGGTGGGTACCCGATCTTTGCGTCCTCGGCGACGTAGACGAGGTCGCACGCCGCGGCGAGTTCGGTGCCACCGGCCAGGCAGTACCCGTGCACCTGGCCGATGATCGGCGTGGGCATGTCCCACATCTCGAACCAGTTGTTGACGACGTGGCGACTCCACCACCCGTCGGCCGGGGCGATGGCGCGCTCGACGTCGTGGTTGACCGAGCCGAGGTCGTAACCGGCACAGAACGACGGCCCGGCACCACGGATCACGATCACCGAGACGTTGCGGTCGCGATCGGCCGCGCGCAGCGCGTCGAACAGTGCGCCGCGAAGGTCGTCGTTCGAGCGCGTTGCGTTTGGCGGGACGGTTGAGCGTGAGCCGTCGCACCTTGGGCAGCGGGTCGTCGACGAGCAATACCGGCTCGTCCATCACCGGTGCCGTGTCCTCGTTGCCGTGCGCGCTCGTCATGTTCGCTCCTGTCTGCGAGATTCCCGGCACGTTAGGTCGGCGGTCGCCGATCGATCGGCTCGGGGCTGCCGACCAGGTCGAGGGGTCGCGGAACGAGGCCGCGTCGATCACAGTCCTTGGCCTCTGTGCAGACACACGGTCCGCGCCGGATACTTCGTGTAGCCGGTTGCCACGAAGGAGGACCATGAGTACGACCGCCGACGATGCCGTGCGCGCCGCGGTGCGTGAGACCTACAGCCAGATCGCCGAGAGTGACGGTGGCGGGTGCTGCTCGCCGTCCGCGTCGTCCTGTTGCGACACGTCGTCGCCCACCCAGGTGGATTCGACGCAGCTCGGCTACTCCGACGAGGACCTCGCTGCGGTGCCCGACGGCGCAGACCTCGGCCTCGGCTGTGGAAATCCCGGCGCGATCGCAGCGCTGAAGTCGGGAGAGACGGTGCTCGACCTGGGAAGCGGTGCCGGCTTCGACGCGTTCCTCGCCGCCCGTGCTGTCGGCCCGACCGGTCGGGTGATCGGGGTCGACATGACGCCGGCGATGGTCTCCAAGGCGCGAGCCAACGCCGAGAGGGGCGGCTATGGCAACGTCGAGTTCCGACTCGGCGAGATCGAACACCTGCCCGTCGCGGACGGCACCGTCGATGTGATCATCTCGAACTGCGTGATCAACCTCTCTCCGGACAAGGCGGCTGTGTTCGCCGACGCGTTCCGGGTGCTCCGCCCCGGTGGACGACTGGCGATCTCCGATGTCGTGGCATCGGCCGAGCTCCCCGACGAGATTCGCAGTGACCTGGGTCTGTACACCGGCTGCATGGCCGGGGCACCGCTCATCTCCGATCTGCGCACGATGCTGCTCGACGCCGGGTTCGAGAACGTCGTCATCGCGCCGAAGGACGAGAGCAAGACCTTCATCGAACAGTGGGCACCCGGTCGCAGCATCACCGAGTACCTGGTGTCGGCGACGATCGAGGCGGTCAGGCCACCCGTCGCCTGAGCGACCGTCAAACGTCGTCGACGAGCGGAGCCCACTCGTCGAGCTGACGGAGCACGTCGTCTCGCTGATGGCTCGCCAGGGTGAGGACCGCCCGGTGGACGCCCTCGTCGAACAGGTTGGCCAGGCCGCCGGGGTCGGTGGTCGCGCCGAACACGCTGACGTCGATCTCGGCGCGGTCGCGACCCACCCGCTCGCACGCTTCGTCGAGCCGGGCGAGCCGGTCGGCGAGACTTCGACGGGCGCTGATGGGCATCCAGCCGTCACCCCACTCCGCGACGTGACCGAGCAGACGCGGGCCGGCACCGCCGCCGATGTGCAGCTTGGGGCCGCCCGGTCGGACCGGTTTCGGCCACGCCCACGACGGTGTGAAGGCGACGTGGTCACCGTCGAACGAAGCGACGTCGTCGGACCACACCGATCGGATGGCCGCGGCGGCCTCGCGGGTGTGGTCCCAGCGTTGCTCGAAGGTGACGCCGTGGTTGGCGAGCTCCTCGCGGTTCCAGCCGAATCCCACACCGAACTCGACGCGCCCGCCGCTCAGCACGTCGAGCGTGGCGTACTCCTTGGCGGTCCACAGCGGGTCGCGTGCGGCGAGCAACGCCACGCTCGTTCCGAGTCGGAGGCGCGTCGTGACGGCCGCCGCCATCGCCAACGACACCGTCATGTCGAGGAGGTGCGAGTACACCTCGGGGAGCGGTTCACCGGTCAACGATCCCGGCCACGGCGTGTCGCGGCTCACGGGGATGTGGCTGTGCTCCGGCAGCCAGAGCGACTCGAAGCCACGCTCCTCGACGGCTCGGGCGAGATCCGCCGGCGAGATGCCATCGTCGCCGAGCATGAGCGAGATGCCGATCCGAGCCGTCTGGGTCACCATCGACACCGTACTGTCGCGGGCGTCGTCGACGTCGACGACAGTGGGGTCATTCGACGATCGACGGGGGTGTCGACGATGGTGCACTTGGCCGACATCGGTCGTTACTGGGCAGCGAATCGACCGGACGCGGTCGGGTTGCGGTTCGAGGGGCGCGAGTTCACGTGGCTCGACCTCGAGCGCCGAACCGACGAACTCGCTGCCGGTCTGGCCGGACTCGGCGTCGGGCCGGGCGACCGGGTCGGACTGCTCATGTCGAACCGGCCGGAGTGGTGCGAGGTCGCCATGGCGGCGCTGAAGCTCGACGCCATCGTGGTGCCGATGAACGTCAGGTTCACTGCGACCGAGGTCGCCTACGTGGCCGAAGACGCCGATTGCCGGGTCGTCGTGAGCGAGGCCGCCTTCCACGACGCGCTCTCGAAACTCGACGGTCGGCCGGTCGTGACGGCCGAGGAACTCGACGAGCATCGCCGGCCCGGGCAGTCCGTCGCCGTGACGGGCGGGGGCGGCGCCCTGCCGGCATTCATCTGTTACACGTCGGGAACCACGGGCGATCCGAAGGGCGCCGTGCTGACCCACGACTCGTGGAACGCCGCCTCCCAGGGGTGGGCGCAGGCCATGGCGCTCGGCCCCGACGATCGGATCCTCCTGCCGTTCCCGCTCGCGTTCACCGGCGGTCTCGCCGTGTGGCTCTTCACCTACTGGTCGGGCGGTTGCGTCGTGCTCGAGCCCGGCTTCGACGCGACGCGCGCCCTGGAGCTGATCGAGGCCGAGCGCATCACCGGGTTGTTCGCCGTGCCCGTCATCTACCAGTCGTTGATCGGGCATCCGCGGTGGGCCGACACCGACCTGTCGTCGTGGCGGGTCGCGTCGTCGGGAGGTGCCGCCGTGCCCGAGTCGATCATCCGTGCCGTCCAGGCGCGCGGGGTGCCCATGGCGCAGGGCTACAGCCTGACGGAGGCGTCCGCGGCGGGCACCGTCCTCGCGCCGCACGACGCGCTGCGCAAGCTCGGCTCGGCGGGGCTCGCCGTGATGCACGGCCGGATCATGGTGGCCGACGAGGACGACCGGCCGGTTCCGCCCGGCGAACTCGGCGAGATCCTCGTGGGCGGCCCGCAGATCATGGTCGGCTACTGGAACCGGCCCGCCGAGAGCCGCGACGCCCTCCGTAACGGCTGGCTGCACACCGGCGACATCGGCCGACTGGACGACGACGGCTACCTGTACGTCGTCGATCGCATGAAGGACATGCTGATCTCCGGCGGGCTCAACGTGTACCCCGCCGAGATCGAGCGACTGCTCGCAGCGCTGCCCGGGATCGCCGAGGTGGCGGTGATCGGGGTTCCGGACGAACGGTGGGGCGAGACGCCCGCGGTCATCGCGGTCGGCGATCCCGAACTGGTGACGACCGCGACGGTGCTCGATGCGTGCTCCGAGGTCCTGGCCGACTTCAAGCTGCCGCGCTACCTCGTCGTCCGCGACGAACCGCTGCCGCGGAACATGTCGGCCAAGATCCAGAAGCGCATGCTCGTCGAGGAGTACCGCGACCTCGCAGCGACGGCCGAGCCCATCCGCTGACGTTCCGGCAGCGGACCGTCGGGGCCGACGCGCGATCGTTCCACCATGCGCTTCGCCTTCTCGACCTCACCGCAACGCACCTCGTGGTCCTGGATGAAGGAGGTGTGGCAACGCGCCGACCGGCTCGACGTCTTCGAGTCGGGATGGACGTTCGACCACCTGTACCCACTCTTCGGCGACTCGACGGAGGACTGCCTGGAAGGGTGGATCAGCCTGACGGCACTCCTCGAGGGGACCACGCGGCTCCGTGGCGGCGTGCTCGTGACCGGGATGGTGTACCGCCACCCCGGGGTGCTGGCGAACATGGCGTCGACGCTCGACATCACGTCGGGCGGACGGCTCGAGCTCGGGATCGGCGCCGGCTGGAACCAGGAGGAGTGCGATGCGTTCGGCATCGAGCTGGGGTCGATGCGCGAGCGTTTCGATCGGTTCGAGGAGGGCCTCGAGGTGCTCGACTCGCTGCTCCGCAACGATCGCACCTCGTTCCGAGGCGACTACTACGTGCTCAACGAAGCGATGAACAACCCGAAGCCCGTCCAGAGTCCGCTGCCGATCTGCATCGGCGGGCGGGGACGCAGACGCACCCTCCCGCTGGCGGCCCGCTACGCGCACCACTGGAACTTCAGCGGGCAGGACCTGACCGAGTTCGCCGAGTGCCGCACGGTGCTGCACGACTCGTGCGCGGCGATCGGGCGCGACCCCGCCGAGATCACGTGCAGCATGCTGGCGCGCTACGAGGGCGACGACGACGCACTCCGAGCGGACGTCGCGGCGATGGAGGCCGCCGGCGTCGATCTGATGATCGTGTCGATCCCCAAGTCACGAAGCGCCGGCAGTGATCGAGCGGGTCGCCGACGCGATCAGCGGATGACCGTCAGGGGGATCGTCAGACGGAAGGTCGCCCCGCGACCGGGCCCGGCCGACGAAGCGACCACGTCGCCACCCTGAGCACGAGCGAGGCTGCGGGCGATCGTCAGGCCGATGCCGCGTCCGGCACGCCCGGTCGGTTCGCCGTCGTCCGGTCGGCGGTAGAAGCGCTCGAAGATGCGCTCGAGTTCGTCGCCGGGAATGCCTGCGCCGGTGTCGGTCACGTCGACGAACGCCGTCGAACCGTCGCGTCCCGCACGCAGCGTGACGGTGCCGCCGGGCGGGGTGTGGCCGAGGGCATTGCCGAGCAGGTTCGACAACACCTGGGTCAACCGATCGCTGTCACCGCGAACCGGGAGCGGCCCGGGCTCGGGTGTCCACGTCCACGACGAGCTCGACGTCGGCGTAGTCGAACTGGGGCCTCAACCGTTCGGCGGCGGCTGCGGCAACAGCGGCCAGATCGAGGTCGGCCACGTGGATCTCGAGGGTGCCCTCGTCGGCGCGCGACAACAGGGTCAGATCGTCGACCATCCGCTGCAGACGTGAGGCCTCCTCCGCGATGGCGGCGTAGACCTCCGCCGAGGGCGTCACGACTCCGTCGATGAGGCCCTCGGTCTGCCCGCGGATCACCGTGATCGGGGTTCGCAGCTCGTGGGTCACCTCGCCGAGCAGCTGGGTGCGACGTCGCTCGGTGGTCGCGAGGTGCTCACCGAGTTCGTTCACGTCGTTCGCCAGCGAGGCGAGTTCGGTCTCGGGTGGCACGGGCACCTTCGCCGAGTAGTCGCCGTCGGCCATCCGGCGCGTTGCTGCTCGGAGTTCGTCGATCGGGCGCAACAGCCGGGCACCGACGAACATCGCCACGATCGCGGCCGTGATCAACGCCGCGCCGAGTCCGATGAGGAGTGCGGGGGTGAGCGACTCGTCGAGCGCCGTGCGGAGCTGCGTCTCGCTCACCTGGTCGGAGCGGCCCTGGCCGCGGCCGAGTCCGAAGCCGCCGATGCGCTGCTCGTACACGCTCCTGGTCACCGCCGTGCCCACGACCAGCATCGCGAGCGCGCCGGCCGCGACCACCACCACGTACGACAGGAACAGACGCGTGCGGAGTCGGCGAGGGAGCAGCGTGAAGCTCACGACGGGTGCGCCACGCACTTGTAGCCGACGCCACGCACGGTCCCGACGAATCGTGGTTCGTCGGCGGCGTCGCCGATGGCCCTGCGGAGGTTGCCGATGTGGACGTCGACCAGACGCTCGTCGCCGAAGAAGTCCCATCCCCACACACGCTCGATGAGCTGGCGGCGGGTGAACACCCGTCCTGGAGCCTCGGCCAGTGCGGCAAGGAGCTGGAACTCCAGGCTCGTCAGTTCGACCGGTTCGTCGTCGACTCGCACCTCATGGCGGCCGGTGTCGATGGTGAGACCGTCGAACCGGGTCACGTCGTCGCCGTCGGTCTCGTCGTCGCGTCGGCGACGGAGCACGGCGCGCACCCGGGCCACCAGTTCGCGCGGGCTGAACGGTTTGGTGATGTAGTCGTCGGCGCCGAGCTCGAGCCCGATCAGCTTGTCGGTCTCGTCGGCGCGGGCGGTCAGCACGATCACGTACACCGCCGAGGTGCGCCGGATCTCGCGCAGCACGTCGAGCCCACCGATACCGGGGAGGCGAAGGTCGAGCACGACCAGATCGGGCGCGCGCTCACCGAACCGGACCAGTGCTTCCTCGCCGTCGACGGCCTCGTCGACCTCGAACCCTTCGTTGCGCAGGTACGAGCCGACGAGATCGCGGATGCCGGCCTCGTCGTCCACCACCAGGATTCGCTCGCGCGGCACGGTGTTCATCGTAGGAGGCCGGTCGTTCGCGGACGTCAGCTGCCCGGCCCGCGTTCCATCTCACTCGACACGATCGCGTCGAAGGCGGCCGGGTCGAGCTGCGTGGGTTCGTACGCCACACCGCGGGATTCGAGTTCGGAGACGAAGGCTCGGAGGTGGTTGCGCGAGCCGCGTTCGAGATTGGCGTACACGGTGATGATCTCGGCGTTCTGCGTCGCCGCGGTGCGGGTCTGCAGGTCGCTGATGTCGAGTTCCTCGATCAGTGCCCCGGCTGCCAACGCCGCGTCGAGCGACCGGCTGCCATCGGCCACCAACTGGTCGTAGAGGGTCTGGATCGCGGGGTCGGTGTACGTGCCGGGTTGGTTGCCGTCGGCCGGGTCGTCGATGCCGTACCGGTCGAGCAGGGTCGACACCGCCTCGATGTGGGCGGTCTCGCTCGCCGCGATGTTCTCGAAGATCCGCAGCCCCCACATGTCGCCGAGCACGACGTACACGTCGTGGGCGAGCTGTTCCTCCTCGCGCATCCACAGCAGGCCGGCGACCTCGTCGTCGGTGAGTGCGGACTCGGAGACGTCGGAGTCATCCGCGGCCGCCGTCGTGGTCGCCGCGGTGGTGTCGGTGGTGTCGGTGGTGTCGGTGGTGTCGGTGGTAGTCGGTGGTGTCGGTGGCGACGCTGGTCGATGCCGAATCGGTGGCCGCCGGTTCGTGTCGTGTCGTCGGCACACGACGTCGCGCCGACGAGCAGCAGGGTCGTCGCGGCCAGCGCGAGCACGTGGCGCGACGCCGGACGGCCGGCACGGTGGCCGGCGGGGAGGGTCGTGGTGCGGTTCATGATGCTCCTTTCATGGGGTGTGCGTCAGGGGTGGACGCGACGAACTGCCGAAACGTTGCGTCCCGGCAGTTCGTTCGTCTGTTGGTGTCATCGGCCCATCTCGCCCATGCGGTACATGGCTCCGTCACCGGTGCCGTCCTGCAAGCGGGTCTGGTCCTGCAAGCGGGTCTGGTTCCTGCGTGCGGGTCTGGTCGCCCGTGCAGTCACGGTCACAGGTGCCGTCCTCGAGATGGAGCTGCGTCCGCAGCTGCGTGCGCACTTGATCCTGCGCGCCCGGCGAATCCTGGTCTGCGCTGCGGTCACGATCCCGATCTCGCACGGGATCGACACAGGTGGGAACCGGCGTTGCCGGTTCGATCGTGTCGGACTGGGCCAGCGCCATGCCCGCCGGAACGGCGAGCACTCCGACAGTGGTGAGTGTGAGCAACATCTTCTTCATGGCCACTCCCTTCCGAGTGTCACGGCCTTCGGTGTTGCCGGAGCCCTTCTCCGGATCTCCGTCGGGCCTCTTCTCCTTGCACCATTCAGACAACTCCCATCCCGTGAAGCACTCATCGCGACGACGATGAAGATCCCGTGAAGGGCGACCGACAGGGCCCGCAGGCCTCGCACTTCGCCGTCGAACCCCGGCACACGTATGGTCGTCGGAGTGTCCGACGCCCATCTCGATCCGCTGGTCCACGTCGCCCAGGACGACCACCCCGACCGGGTGGCCGAGGCGCGGGCAGAGGCGGGGCGGGCGATCCGCGACCTCGGGCACGCACTCGTCGGCCACCACGCGCCGATCGAGTTGCTCGCCGACGTCACTCGCACCCTCGATCGCCTGACCCGACAGCTGGACGAGGGCGCCGTCCGCTCGCGCAGCGAAGTCCGTCGCGACGGCCAGTTCGGCGAGCCACCGCCCGACGGGTCGATCATGACGACCTACGACGAGCGACCGGTCTCGGGTCGGGCCAGTCCGTGGGGGTTGGACATCGAGGTCCGACGCGACGGCGACGAAGCGGTCGCGTCACTCACGCTGCGGGCCGCTCACGAGGGTGCACCGCAGCGCAGCCACGGTGGGATCGTCGCCGCACTGTTCGACGACGTCTTCGGGTTCGTGCTGCACATCGAGACCCGGACCGCGTTCACCGGTGAGCTGTCGGTGCGGTACGAGGCGGGGGTTCCGATCGGTGAGCCGCTGAGCTGTCGGGTACGCCTCGATCGGCGCGAGGGACGCAAGCTGTACATGACCGGCGAGTTGACGCTCGAGGCCACCGGGCAGGTGCTGGCGCGGTCGGCGGCCACGTTCATCGCCATCGACCCGAGCCGGTTCGCCCCGCAACCGTCCTCGTGACGCCGCCGCGATCGGCCTCGGTCAGGGCCGCGCGTGGTCGTGATGGTGGTGCGGAACGACGATCGTCGGGATCGTCGGATGGTGGACGAGCGCCGCGGCAACCGATCCGAGCAGCATCCGATCCAGGGCCCCGTGGCCACGCGAACCCACCACGAGCAGGTCGGCGTCGAGGCTGGCCGTTCGGAGTTCCGCCCGCGTGTCGCCGGGCACGACGAGCAGCTCCACCGGGGGATGCGCCCGGAGGTGGCTCAGCACGTCCGACACACCCTCTTCGAGCTCCTCGCGGGCTCTGACCTCCGAGACCCCGGGCGACGGCGCCAGGGGTTCGCCGATGACCACGTCGCTCGTGAACACCCGCACGGCGACCACCTTGGCCGACGGGCGCAGGTGCGTGAGCGTCCAGCGCAGCGCGGCTCTCGAGTGGGGTGATCCGTCGAAGCCGACGACGACGTCGAGATGATCGTGGACCGGTGGGATCTCCGGCGGGATCAACGCGACGGGCACCGTGGAATGTCGTGCGCAGTAGGCGCCGACGGATCCGATCGAGAGGTCGGCACGGGAACTCCATCCCCGTGTCCCGACCACCAGCAGCTCCGATCCCGCGGCCGCTTCGACGAGGCCGGCACCGGGCCGATCCTCGATCACCACGCCGTCATCGGCCAGCAACGGGGCGTGCTCCACCAGGAAGGCCCGAAGGCGAAGGATCGCGTCGGCGCGATATGGCCCTTCGCTGCCGTCCGACTCTTCGATCGCACCGAACCCGTACGCGTACAGACCGCTGGCGAACGCCATCACCGGCTCGACGACGCCGAGCCGGTCGGCGTGTTCCATCGCCCACTGCAACGCGACCGCCGAACCGGCGGAGCCGTCGATGCCCACGACCACTGTGCGATCTCGCTCCGATGACTCGTTCACGATTCCACCCTGACGGATGACGACACGGTTGTTCAGGGAACTACGTCACTGATCGGATCGCGCGGGCCCTTGGCCTCTGGCCCATCCGCACGACGGGCGCGACCATCGATTCATGACCGCCACGAGCGTTCCCGACCCGGTACTCCACCAACGTCTGGTGGTCGGTTACGACGGCTCCGAATCCTCCCTGAGCGCGATGGAGTGGGCCGCCTCGGAAGCCGAGCTGAGAGGCGCATCAGTCCACGTCGTTTCGTCGTACTTCGTCCAGCCCATCGCCGACTTCGGCTATGGCGCGAGCGGGACGGCGGTCGACATGACGGAAAGTGCCGAGTTCTGCCTGAACCGCGTCCAGACCGCCGCGGCGAAGGTGTTCGAGGGTCATCCCGGCGTCGAGTACGACGTCGACGCCGTGCGCCAGAGCCCCGCTGCGGCGTTGCTCGCGCAGGCCAAGTCGGCCGATCTCGTCGCCGTCGGGAGTTCCGGTGTCGGGGCGTTCACACGATTTCTGCTCGGCTCGGTCACCGGTTCGCTCCTCGCGTCGAGTCCGTGCCCGGTGGTCGTCGTGCCCGCGGATCGGCACGCGTCGACCTCACGGATCGTCGTGGGCACCGATGGTTCGGAGCACGCCGACCACGCCGTGCGTTGGGCGGCCGACGAGGCCGACCGCCGAGGATGTGAGCTCGTCGTCGTCCACGTGTGGAAGTACGGCTTCCACCTGACCACGACCGGCGTCGATCGGGCCGACGACTTCACCCCGGTCGATGCGGAGCTGATCCTCGACAGGGCGGTCGAAGCGGCCCGCTCGGTGTGTGCGGTCGACGTGCGCGGTGAGCTCGTCGAGGGCAGCGAGGCCGACGTGCTCCTCGAGTTGTCGGAGACGGCCGATCTGCTCGTACTCGGCGCCAGGGGTCGAGGCGGTTTCCGGGCGATGCTCTTCGGGTCGATCGCCAGTGCGGCGGCCACTCACAGCAGATGTCCGGCGGTGATCGTTCGGTGAGGATCGACGTCGACGGGTTCGACGTCCGACATGTGAGGAAGGGACAATGAGGCAGATGCCCGAGATGGAGGAGAGTTCGATGATGGACGGCCTACCGACCGGTGGCGGCGAACAGCAGGTCGAACTGTTCATGCGTGACACGGTCTCGATCATCGATCCCTCGGCATCGCTGCGAGAGGCCGCCAACCGGTTGCAGTCCGACGAGGTCGGCATCGTCGTGGTGGGAACCGTCGATGCCGTGAAGGGCGTCGTCTCCGAGCGTGACATCGTGCGATGTGTCGCACTCGGCGTGGACCTGGATGCCACGACCGTCGAAGCGGTGGAGTCGGAGAACCTGAAATGGGCCGCGCAGGGGTCGACGGTCGACACCGTGGCCGAGGAGATGATGGAGAACTACCTCCGTCACATGCTCATCGCCGACGACGCCGGACGGCTTCTCGGCGTGGTGTCGTTGCGCGACCTGATCACCGCCTATCTCCCCTGAACCATCGGCCCAGCGAGGATCCCGATGGCCCGCGCTCAGTCCCGCCGCGCCGCCCATTGAGGCGGAACTGTCCGGAAAATTTCTCGTACATCTGTTGCGTCTATGATGTCAATGGGGTACACTTGTTTCACCGACTCCCCTCCCACTTCAGCCGCACATCGCTCAGAAGGGAGGAACACGATGGACACCCCCAATGGTGTCGACGACCTCGATCTCGACGAGGAGTTGAACGTTGTCGCCGGGCATCTCAACGCCCAGCACGCCCGCCTCGTCGACTTGACCGTCGCGATGATCGCCAACCCGCGGGCGTGGCGCGGCGTCGGTGTCCACACCCCCGAGCTGTTCCTCGCCTGGCGTACCGGGCTGTCCGCGCAACGAGCCCGCCAGATCGTCACGATCGCCAACCGCGCCCACGAACTGCCCCACTGCCTCGAGGCGTTCCGTCGCGGCGAACTGGCGGTCGACCAGATGGCCGCCATCGCCAAACGCGCACCCTGGTGGATCGACCACGAGATCTGCGAACTGGGCCGCATGCTCACCGTCAGCCAACTCACCCGCACCCTGGCCACCTACCCCTTCCCCGACCACCCCCACCCCGACACCGACGCCACGCCCTCCGACGAACCCTCGGGCGCTCCGACGCGCCGGCGAGCAGTCCGACGGCGACGGAACCCGCCGGCATCGGCAGTGTCGGGCCGACATCCGCCGGGCCGACACCATCCGAGCCGGCACCGAAGGACCGCATGTGGTTCGGGATCGGCGACGACGGACGCTTCCGCCTGCAGCTCGAAACCGACGCCCTCACCGGCATGACCATCGACGACCGCACTACGCGAAGCCCGCGACCAGCTGTTCCAGGACGGCCACCCCGACGTCGAATGGACCGACGCCCTCCGCGAAGTGTGCGAACGCTCACTCGACACGATCAGCGATCCCGCCCGACGCGACCGCTACCGCATCCACGTCCACCTCGAGGCCGACGGCCAATGCTGCGACGACCGTGGCTGGAACCTCCCCGACGCCATCCGCCAATACATCACCTGCGACGGACTGCTCACCCCGACCTTCGTCGACTGTTCGATACCCATCTCCGTCGGACGTACCAGCCGCCTCATCCCACAACGCACCCGACGCCTCGTCATCCTGCGCGACGGCGGCTGCGCCGTCCCCGGCTGCACCCAGACCCACATCCTCGAGGTTCACCACATCATCCACTGGGAGAACGGCGGACCCACCGACACGTGGAACCTGATCGCCCTGTGCCCGCACCACCACCGCATGCACCACAAAGGCGAACTCGGCATCAGCGGCAACGCCGACGACGGCACCATCGCCTTCACCGACCGCAACGGCAACCCATTACGCCCCACCGGAGCCAAACCCAAGCCCCCCGGGGCACCACCACCACCGGCCCCGAGCCGCTACGCCCACCCCCTCGGCGAACGCCTGGACACCCAAGACCTCCACTTCCGAGAACCAGGCACCGGCGGGCGTTACGCCGCCTGAACCCGGCCGCCCACCAGGTGCCCGACGGGCCATCGAGATTCGGACCGCTCGGACCGAGCAGCGGGGACTACTGGTCCGCAGCCACCGCAGGTTGTTCGTCGGTGGATGGCTCGGGGTCGACCGGTGTGGCCGGCCCGGCGAGGTGTTCGAGCGCCCGAAGCAGCTCGAACGGCAGCGGGAAGATGATGGTCGAGTTGCGCTCGGCGGCGATCTCGCTCAACGTCGAGAGTGTGCGCAGCTGCAGCGCGATGGGGTGGCGCTCCATCTCCCCGGCGGCGCTGGCGAGGGTCTCGGCCGCCTCGAACTCGCCCTGGGCGTGGATCTTCTTCGCCCGCCGCTCCCGCTCCGACTCCGCCTCACGGGCCATGACCCGCTTCATCTGCTCGGGAAGCTCGACGTCCTTGATCTCCACCATGGTGACCTCGACGCCCCACGGCTCGGTGGCCGAGTCGATGAGGGTGCGCAACCGGCCGCCGATGGTCTCGCGCTCACGCAGCAGCGAGTCGAGGTCCACCTGACGCAAGACGGTGAGAAGAGTGACCTGGCTCACCTGGGCGGTGGCGAACTGGTAGTCCTGCACGGTCATGACCGCCCGGACCGGGTCGCGCACCACGTAGTACGTCACACCGTTGACTCGTACGGTCACGTTGTCCTTGGTCACGAGCTCCTGCACCGGGATCTCGAGGGCGACCGTTCGCAGGCTCACCCGGACGATCCGGTCGATCACCGGGATCACGAGGATCAGCCCGGGACCCTTCGCACCCTTGAGATGACCCAGGCGGAAGAACACCGCCCGCTCGTACTCGGTGATCACCTTGAGCGAGCTGGCCACGAGCAGCAGCAGGAGCGCCAGCACGCCGGCCACGATCCACCATGCCATGGGTGCACCTCCATTCGTCCAGGTTCAGCGTATGGCCCCGCTCGCCGGCGGGGAAAGGGTCCTTCGCCCCCGCGTCAGGACCCGGGGATCTTCATCAGCACGAGCTGGCCGGCCTCGCGCTTGATCAGAATCGGCGGACTGCTGGTGGTGTCCTCTGCGACGTTGCTGCCGTGCGCTTGCACGGTGAGCAGCCAGGTGCCGCCACCGAACCACGCCGACGCATCGACGATGCCCGACGACTCACTCCTCGGGTCGGCCACTGTCGCAACGACCCGCCACGATCCGTCGGCGAAACGGTACTGATACACCTGCGCGCCGAATGTGTCCTCCTGGACCATCAGGCTCTTGGTGCTCGTGTCCAGGTTGTCGGGCGACGTGAACGGGACGTACACGTCGGTACCGACCGCGTCGCCGTCGGCGAAGATCGAGAGGCTGTCGACGATCGTCGGGTCGTCGGCGTTCAGCACCATCTTGAAGACCCGACCGTTGTCCGCAAGTCCGATCGTGCCGCTCGACCCGCGCTTCATGCGACCCGTCGACGGGTCGGGCACGATCCGATCCGAACCGGTGTCGGCGATGTAGACGGTACGCGGATCGTTCTTGTCGTAGGTGAGGTCCTCGAGCCGGATCGCCTGGAACACGTTGTTGGCGTTCGACCAGTTCTCGAGTGCGGTCTGGTCGCCGAGGGCGATGTCGCGTGGGACGGGGATGAACTCGCCCTGGAGCGACTGACCGACACCGACGTCGAGATAATCGTTGGCGCCGTTGAACGGGTTGCTCGGATCGCCGAGCGGTGTGCCGTCGACGCCCGTGACACGGAACGCGTAGAGCGATCCCTCGTCGGCGAAGAGCGCGTCCTGGTCGTCGGCGCGATACATGTACAGCTGCGAACTCGGGGCGCTGAAGGTGTCGTCGGTGGTCAGCATCGACAAGCCCTCCCATCCGCCCGGGATCACCACCGTGTTCTCGTGGTTGAGCCGGCCGAGGCCGGGCACCGCCGTGTACTCGCCGGTCTCGGTGTCGAGCACGACCGCGAAGCCACGCTGCACGCCGTCGACGACATCGTTGGTCTCCTCGCCGGTGAAGAACACGTGGCTGTCGAGGCCCTGGCCCGGGCCGGCCATGTTCGCCGAACAGAAGCGAAGGAACCCTTCGCTCGCCGGCAGCGCCACCGACGCATCGAGCACCGACCCTTGCCGTGCACCGGCCCTGGTCTCGAGCGTCAGCTCGGACACCGACGCGTCCTCGAAATCGCGAGCGCCACGGAACGGCACCGTCGACTGCTCGTGGGCGACGTAGACGTCGACCGTCTGCCTCGCCGCTCCGGGTCGGATGCCGACCCCATCGGGAATGCCTTCGAACGTGAACTCGCCGAGTTCGTCACCGCTGGAGATGAGCGGCTTGACGTACGCGCCGGACGGTAGTGCCGGATCGATGGTGATCTGCGGCGCCTCAGCGGTGATGAAGCCGCTGGTCGGTTTCGCCGACGCGGGGCCGGCGAGAGCGACCAGCGCAATTCCGGACACTGCGAGAGCGGCCGACAGCCGTCGGCATCGGGTGGGAGTGATCATGAGTGGACCTCCTGTTCCAGGTCCCCGAGGGTCGCGACGGTAGCGCTGTCGGAGCCCGGCGTCGAGAGCCCCGCCGGGCCGGTTTACGGCTCGTCGAGTGCGCGAAGTTCGTCGATGCGAACCTGCTCGTCGGGGTCCAGGTCCGATTCGAGGAACGCCTGCACGCACTCGACGGCGACGTCGGGAGCCAGCCGGCGCGAGCTCAGCGCGAGCACGTTGGCGTCGTTCCAGCGCCGTGCGTTGCGCGCGATCCACGGGTCAGACGCCTGCGCCGCGCGCACGCCGCTGACCTTGTTCGCGGCGATCGCCGTGCCCGTGCCGGTCCAGCACATCACGACGCCGAAGTCGGCCTGACCGGTGGCGACCATGGTGCCGAGTCGATGTGCCATCTGCGGCCACGCGGCATCGACGTCGACCGGCACGAGGTCGTGAAGATCGGCGATGAACGCCCGCACGGCGGCCACGCACTCGTTGTCGTCGTCGGCTCCGAACACGACACGCAAGACCACGGGTCGATTGTCGCGCGCTGCGCCACCTGACCGACATCGGCGGCCGCCGATTGGGCGACGGTTGGGACGACACGAAATAATCTGGACAAACTCCAGATCTGGAGATAGTCTGCTCTCATGTCGGACGCCGCACTCCTCCTGCGCCAGCACGGACTGCACGTGACCGCCCAGCGCCTGGCGGTGATGCGAGCGGTCGCCGAACACCCGCACGCCACCGCCGACGACCTGATCGACGACGTCCGGTCGAGTATCGGCACCGTCTCGCGCCAGGCCGTGTACGACACGCTCGCCGTGTTCGTCGACAAGCAGCTGGTCCGTCGTATCGAGCCGGCCGGCTCGGCGGCCCGTTACGAGGACCGCACCGGCGACAACCATCACCACCTCATCTGCAGGGTGTGCCGCGTGATGTTCGACGTCGACTGCGCCGTCGGGTACACGCCGTGCCTGACTGCCGCCGACGACCACGGCTTCGAGATCGACGAGGCCGAAGTCGTCTACTGGGGCCGCTGCCCGGACTGTCGAGCTGCCGGAACCGAGCCACCCGCCACCACCCCGCCCGCCACCACCCCATCCGAACACCCAAGGAGCACATCATGAGCGACAACACCGACGCCCTCGAGATCAACGACAGCTCGATGGGTTGCCCCGTCATGCACGGGTCCAACTCCGCCCACACCGCCGTGGGTTCGACCGCCAACGAGCACTGGTGGCCCAACCAGCTCAGCCTGCGCACGCTGCATCAGCACGCACCGATGTCGAACCCGATGGACGACGACTTCGACTACGCGAAGGAGTTCGCCAGCCTCGACTACGAGGCGTTGAAGCGCGACCTCACCGACCTGATGACCGACTCGCAGGACTGGTGGCCCGCCGACTACGGCCACTACGGCCCGTTCTTCATCCGCATGGCCTGGCACTCCGCGGGTACCTACCGCATCGAGGACGGCCGTGGCGGTGGCGGCAACGGCACGCAGCGCTTCGCCCCGCTCAACAGCTGGCCCGACAACGGCAACCTCGACAAGGCCCGCGCGCTGCTCCTGCCGATCAAGCAGAAGTACGGCCGCAAGATCTCGTGGGCCGACCTGATGCTCCTCGCCGGCAACGTGGCGATGGAGTCGATGGGTCTGAAGATGTTCGGCTTCGCCGGGGGACGCGAAGACGTCTACGCGCCGGAGGAGGACATCTACTGGGGCCCCGAGACCGAGTGGCTCGGCGACGAGCGCTACCACGGCGACCGTGAACTCGAGAACCCGCTCGGAGCGGTCCAGATGGGCCTGATCTACGTCAACCCGGAGGGGCCCAACGGCAACCCCGATCCCCTGGCGTCGGCACGCGACATCCGCGAGACCTTCGCCCGCATGGCGATGAACGACGAGGAGACCGTGGCGCTGATCGCCGGCGGTCACACCTTCGGCAAGGCCCACGGCGCGGGCGACCCCGCGCTCGTCGGTCCGGAACCCGAAGGTGCGCCCATGGAGCAGATGGGCCTCGGGTGGAAGAACAGCTTCGGCACCGGCAAGGGCGCCGACACCACCACGAGCGGCATCGAGGGCGCGTGGACGCCGACGCCGATCACGTGGGACAACTCGTACTTCGACACGCTGTTCGGATGGGAGTGGGAGCTGACCGAGAGCCCCGCCGGCGCCAAGCAGTGGAAGGCGTCGAACCCCGAGGCGCAGGACATCGTGCCCGACGCGCACGACCCGTCGAAGCGGCACGCCCCGATGATGACCACCGCCGACATGGCGTTGCGGATGGACCCCATCTACGAGCCGATCTCGCGTCACTTCCACCAGAACCCCGACGAGTTCGCCGACGCCTACGCCCGGGCGTGGTTCAAGCTGCTCCACCGCGACATGGGGCCCGTGTCGCGCTACCTCGGCCCCGAGGTGCCGACCGAGGAACTGATCTGGCAGGACCCGGTGCCGGCCGTCGACCACGTACTGATCGACGACGCCGACATCGCCACGCTGAAGTCGACGATCCTGGCGTCGGGGCTGACCATCTCCGAGCTCGTGTCGACCGCATGGGCGTCGGCGTCGACGTACCGCGACAGCGACAAGCGCGGCGGCGCCAACGGTGCCCGCATCCGCCTCGCCCCGCAGAACGACTGGGAGGTCAACAACCCGCCGCAGCTGCGCCGGGTGCTGGCCCAGCTCGAGGAGATCCAGGCCGGGTTCAACGCCGCGGCCGAGGGTTCCGGCAAGAAGGTCTCGCTCGCCGACCTCATCGTGCTCGGGGGCTGCGCCGCCGTCGAGGCGGCAGCCGGCCACGACGTCACCGTGCCGTTCACGCCGGGACGCACCGATGCCTCTGCCGAGCAGACCGACGCCGACTCGTTCGCGCCGCTCGAGCCGAAGTCGGACGGTTTCCGCAACCATCTCGGCAAGGGCCACACGCTCAGCGCCGAGGCGCTGATGGTCGACCGGGCCCAGCTGCTCACGTTGAGCGCCCCCGAGATGGCGGTGCTCGTCGGTGGCATGCGGGTGTTGGGCACCAACACCGACGGCTCCGACCGTGGCGTGTTCACCCACCGTGCCGGCACGTTGACCAACGACTTCTTCGTCAACCTGCTCGACCTCTCCGTCAAGTGGCAGCCGACGCCCACCTCCGAGGAGGTGTTCGAAGGACGCGACCGGGCGACCGGCGAACTGAAGTGGACCGGGACGCGCTGCGACCTGGTGTTCGGAGCGAACTCGCAGCTGCGGGCGATCTCCGAGGTCTACGGCTCGAGCGACGCCGAGGAGAAGTTCGTCCGCGACTTCGTGAAGACGTGGACCAAGGTCATGAACCTCGACCGCTTCGACGTCGCCCGGGCGGCGCGGTGAGGTAGGCCACCAGGCGGGTCGTCGTCACGGCGGCCCGCCGAACGTCGCGACGTCGACGCGACCTGACCGCCGACCCCGGGCGCCTCAGGCGAACGCTTTGCCCGGTTCGATGTCGATCGTGGCGTGATAGATGCCGTCGCGATCCATGATGGCGAGGTACGGGTCGGGATCGAACTGCTCCGACGACCGCACACCGGTGCCCTGCCACACGCCCTCGGCCAGCAGCTCCATGGCGACGACCGCATTGAAGCCCGTCTGCCAGCCCACTGGCTGCAGCCCGAAGCGGGCCATGATGTCCTGCGCGTCGCACAGCTGATAGCTGAAGATCTCCCGCGGCTCACCGTCCTTCAGCCCGGTCACGTGGGTGCCGACGATCGCCCGTCCCACCATGCTGTCGCCCAGCGTCGACGGGTCGGGGACGAGAGCGGCCACGACATTGCGCGGGATCACCTGCTGGCCGTCGACCTCGATGGGGTCGGTGCGGTCGAGCCCGAGCGTGTGCAGCAACATCAGGGCGCCGATGAACTGCTCCCCCAATGCGTACTTGAACGTCACACGGCGGGCGTCGAGGTTGCGAGCGATCATGGCGACGTCCTCGTGCTCGACGTGGACGCACTCCACTGGGCCCATCCCCTCGGGGAAGATGAAGCGCTCCGGCTCGGCGAACGGCGGCAGGGTGAAGAAGCCGCGCTCCTTCTCCCACACCAACGGCGGGTTCAGGCACTCCTCGATCGTCGTCCAGATCGAGAACACCGTGGCGATCGGGTACCCCTCCACCCGGAGGTCACCGCCCGCGCGGATGTTGACGTCGTGGATCTCGTCGAAGAGGTGCTTGGCGGCGTGGGCGGCGAACACCTGCGCCAGACCAGGGCTGATCCCCTGTCCGACCAGGGCCAGCCGGCCGCGTTCACGCCAGACATCGTCCATGGCGAACTGCTCGTCGCCGATGATGCGCCCAACGGTGCCGTAGGGATGCTCGTGACCGTCGACCGGGACCTGGCGGAGGTCGGGTCCCGGTGCCGGCTCGCTCACTGCTGGTGCATCGCCATGCGATCTTCGGCACGCGCGAGCTCGGGCGTCATGCGGCTGATCGCCCGACGGCGTCGACACCACCACCCGTCGGATGTCGCCGGTGAACTCGAACGGAGAGTCGTAGCGCGGCCAGACGGACGAGACGGTGTCACTGCCGACCTCGAGCCCCTCGCTCGACGAGAACGCGATCGGGTTGACCCGCGGCACCGACGCGGTGGCCTGGAGCACACCGTCGACGTACAGCCGCACGTCGCCCGCGTTGGGTGTGGTCCGATCGAACAGGACGTCGATGGTGCGCGGGCCGGGCGCGAGCGGCTCGGCCGACGTGGCGACGGTGTGGGCGCGACCGAGGAAGTTGCTGACGTAGTGGACGTGGCCGTCGAGCACGCACAGCGACAGCCCGCCGTCGACGCCGCCGTACGACACGATCACCCCCTCGGCACCCTCGGGCACGTCGACGTCCGCGCTGATCGCGTACGACCGGTCGCGCAGCACGGGTGAGCCCTGACGGGACAGGCGGACGCGTGCGGTGTACCTGTAGACCTCGCGCGGCTCGAACACGCGCGGCCGGTCGACCAGCAGACGCGCCAGCAACGAGTCGTCGAGCGGCAGTACCTGGTAGCGCTCGGCCTCGGCCCACCACAGCTCGACCAGCTCGCGCAGCTTCTCGGGGTGCTCGTCGGCGAGGTCGTGCATCTCGGAGATGTCGTCGTCGAGGCGGTACAGCTCCCACCGGTCGGCGTCGAAGTCGCCGTCGTGCATCTCGTGGTCGATCGGGCCGAGCCGGGCGAGCATCGCCTGTGACCAGTGCAGCGCCACCGCCTTCCAGCCGTCGGCCCAGATCGCGCGGTGCGCGAACATCTCGAAGTACTGGGTGCGCTTCGTCGTGGGCGCCGTGGGGTCGGTGAGGCTGTAGAGCAGGCTCGTGCCCTCCACCGGGCGCTGTTCGTGCCCGCGCACGGTGTCGGGCCAGTCGAGGCCGATCGCCTCCAGCACGGTCGGCACGATGTCGACGATGTGGTGGAACTGGGTTCGGATCGAACCGTCGTCGGCGATCCGCGACGGCCACGACACCACGAGCGGGTCACGGGTGCCGCCCTCGTGGACGAACGCCTTGTACATGCGGTTCGGGGTGTTGCCGGCCATCGCCCACCCCGAGGCGTAGTGCGGATGCGTGTGCGGCGAACCCCAGTCGTCGAGATGCGCGAGCATCGTCTCGATCGAGTCGGGCTCACCGTTGACGTAGCCGAACGAGTCGAGGCGACCGTCGGCGGCACCCTCGGCGCTCGCGCCGTTGTCGCTCATCACCATCAACAGCGTGTCGTCGCGCAGCCCGCTGCGTTCGAGGAAGTCGACGAGCCGGCCGATCTGGGCGTCGGTGTGGGTGAGCATGGCGGCGTACACCTCCATCTGGCGGGCGAACAGTCGCTGCTCGTCGGCCGTCAGTTCGTCCCACGCCCGCACACCCGGGTTGTGGCCGGGCAGGATGGTGCCCGCCGGCACGAGCCCCATCTCGACCTGATGCTCCAGCGTCTCGCGCCGGATCTCGTCCCATCCGTCGTCGAACACGCCGCGGTACGCGTCGATGTACTCGCGCGGGACGTGGTGCGGCGAGTGCGTCGCTCCGAACGCGAGGTAGGTGAAGAACGGCTTGCTCGGCGCCACGGCCTTGAGGGTGTTGATCCACTCGATGGCGTGGTCGACGAGGTCCTCGCTGAGGTGGTAGCCGTCCTCGGGGCGGCCGGGAGCCTGCACCCGATGGTTGTCCTCCCAGAGGTCGGGTTCCCACTGCGACGTCTCGCCGCCGAGGAACCCGTAGAACCGCTCGAAGCCCTGACCGAGCGGGAAACGGTCGAACGGACCGGCCGGCGAGACGTGCTCGTCCGGCGTGAGGTGCCACTTGCCGAGCGCCATGGTGGCGTAGCCCTGCTCGACCAGCACGGCGGGGAGCATCGCGGTGTCCTTGGGGATGCGGCCGTTGTAGCCGGGATAGCCCGTCGCCCGCTCCATGATCGTCGCCACCCCCACGCTGTGGTGGTTGCGTCCCGTCAGCAGCGCCGCCCGGCTCGGGCTGCACAGCGCGGTGGTGTGGAAGTTCTGGTAGCGCAACCCCTGCTCGGCCAGGCGGTCGATGTGGGGCGTGCGGATCCGACCGCCGAGGCCGCCGAAGCAGCCGAGCTGGGCGAAGCCGAGGTCGTCGAACAGGACCACCAGCACATTTGGCGCGCCCGACGGCGGTGCCGGCGGCACCGGCCACGCCGGCTCGGAGTCCGCGGCCGCCCGGCCGATCGGCCCGGGATGGCGTTCGCCCTCCGGGTAGGTGCGCATGGTCATGACTCGTCGTCCTCCTGGGTCGGATCGGATCGTGCAGCTCGGTCGGATCGTGCGGCGCGGCCGCGACCTCGACGGGCACTCCGTTGAGGTACGGGTTGCCCGACAGCGGGTCGACGTCGTCGTTCGACGCGAGCCGGTTGATGTTGACGCCCGGTCGGCGACGGGCCACGGCGAGGCGGGTGCCGTCGAGGTCGTGCCCCCAGCCGTGCGGCATGCTGACCACCCCCGCCATCACTGCGTCGGTGACCTCGACCGGCGCCTCGATCGAGCCGACCGCCGACGTGATCGTCGCTCGCGCACCGGTCGTCAAGCCCCGCGGCGCGGCGTCGTCGGGGTGGATCTGCAGCACGCAGCGCTCGCGGCCCTTGGCCAAGGTGGGGATGTTGTGCTGCCACGAGTTGTTCGAACGCAGGTGACGCCGGCCGATCAGCACGAGCGGTGGCCGGGGCGTTTCGAGCCGCTGCTGCAGGCGTGCGAGGTCGGCGACGAAGGCCGGGGTCGCGAGATCGATGCGCCCGCTCGGCGTACGGAGCATCTCGGGGATCCGTGGCTCGAGCGCGCCCAGGTCGACGCCGTGCGGATGGTCGAGCAGCATGTCGAGGCTCAGCCCGTCGGACCCAACGCCAAGACCGTCGCCGAAGCCGTCGCCGTAGGGGCCGACGCGCAGCTGCAGGTCGAGCAGGCGTTCGGGGCCGGTGCGCGGCGCGAGGGCCTCCATGATCTCCGCGGCGTCGCGGCCGTGGATCGGGCTGTGCTCGTCGCCGACCGCCAGCTGCACGAGCAGCGAGGCGAGGTCGGCGTCCATCTGCCCGACATCGACGTCGGCTCCTCGGCCCTGGAGGATCCCGGTGAGCGCGAGCAGGGTCTGCCACTCGGGTCGCTGGCCGTCGCCGAGGGGGAGCACCGGTGGCGAGTAGTTGGCGATGTTGCGGATCGAGAACTGGTAGTAGGCGACGTCGTAGTGGCTGCGTTCGAGCGGCGACGCGGCCGGCAGGATGACGTCGGCGTGGCGGGTGGTCTCGTTCAGATAGAGGTCGACCGACACCATGAAGTCGAGGGTGTCGAGCGCGCTCGCGAGGCGGTCACTGTCGGGCACCGAGAGCACCGGGTTGCCGGCGATGGTGACCAGACCGCGGACCTGGCCGTCACCCGGCGTCTCGATCTCCTCGGCGAGGCAGACGGCGGGCAGCTGCCCGAACGCGCCGGGCAACCCACGCACCCGGCTGTGGAACGTGGCGTAGTCGGTCCCGGCTCCGCTGCCGGGTCGGCCGGCGGTGTTCAGTCCGAAGGCGGCGGGGCGCGAGAACATCACCCCGCCCGGCCGATCGAGGTTGCCGGTCGCGAGGTTGACGACATCGAGCAGCCACGAGCTGAGCGTGGCGAGGTCGGCCAGGCACGTACCGAGCCGTCCGTGCACGGCGGCGCTCGGCGCCTCGGCGAGCTGGTGGGCGAGGCGGCGGATCCGCTCCGGCGCGATGCCGCACCAGGGGCCGACGACCTCGGGCGTGAACGGTGCGAGTGCCGCTGCGACCGTGTCGAGGCCGTCGACGTGGTCGGCCACCGGGCCGGGATCGACGAGGCCGTCGGCGAACAGGACGTTGGCGATGCCCGCGAGCAGCGCGGCGTCGGTGCCCGGCACGATCGGCAGGTGCTCGTCGGCGACCTCCGCGGTCTTCGACCGCCGCGGGTCGACGACGATCACGGTGCCGCCGCGGGCGCGGATCGCGTCGAGGCGGCCCGGCCAGTCGGGCGCCGTGGCGAGGCTGCCGTTCGACTCGAGCGGATCGGAGCCGAGGAGCACCAGCAGATGCGTGCGGTCGAGATCGGGCACGGGGAACGCGGTACGCGTGCCGAAGTGCACGCTCGACACGATCTCGCGGGGCCGCTGGTCGACGCTGGCGGCGGCGAAGCGGTTGATGCCGACCGCTCCGTACAGCAGCGCGGTGTAGATGATCGTCTCGTAGTTGTGCGACCAGGGATTGCCGCTGTAGAGCGCAACGGCGTCCTTGCCGTGCTCGACGACGATGGGCCGCAGCCGCTCGTCGATCAGCGCGAGCGCGTCGTCCCACGACGCCGGCTCGAACCGGCCGTCGACCTTCACGAGCGGCGTCGTGATCCGGTCGGGGTCGTCGTGCAGCCCCTTCAGCGACGAGCCCTTCGGGCACAGGAAGCCACGGGAGAACACGTCGTCACGGTCGCCGCGGATGCGGGTCACCTCGCCGTCCGCCACCTCGATCTGCAACCCGCAGGTCGCCTCGCACAGCGGGCAGGTCCGGAAGTGGGCGACGGGCCCGCCGGTCACGACGCCGTCTCGGCGTTCGCCCGTTCGAGCACGTCGGCGCCGTTGAGGTACAGGCTCTGGGTGACGTACGACGCGTTGGAGGCCGCCGCCTGCCGGCACAGCTCGGCCTTCAGGCGCCGGGCCTCGACGGTGGCGGGATCGGATCCGTCGCCGAGCGCCAGCAGGTCGACCACGTGCAGCGCCAGTGCGACCTGCCCGTCGTCGGACAGCGCGCGGACGCGGGCGAGCACGGCGTCGGGGTCGGTGATCGCGGCACGCAGTTCGCGCGCCACGTCGGCGGGGTGCGCGGGATGCAGCGAGGTGGGGTTGAGGTCCTCCCACCAGCCGAACTGGGTGCGGTACACGTCGCGCAGCACGTGCTCCAACGACGTGTAGCCCTCCTGGAGCCACGGCTTGTCGAAGATCTCGGGCGGGAACTCCACCATGTTCACGATCTCGGCGACGTTGTGGCCCTGGTTCATCAGCTCGACGACGGTGTCGTGGCACCAGCGCAGTGCGGCTGCGGTCGACGCGAGGTACTCCTGGATGTCGTCGCGGCCGTGCACGGGTTCGCCGAACTCGCGGATCATGGTCTCGGCGGGGAACGCGGCGAGACGGTCGAGGGTGTCGGCCCAGCGGACCGGATCACGAACGGGCCGCTGCGGGCTGCCGACGTTCGGGAAGAACGGGATGCAGGCCGGCCCGCCGTAGAGGATGCGGTCCTCGCGCAGCCACACCGCGACCGCGTCGTCGGTCTCCGACGGGGCGTGGACCACGTCGATCGTGCGTCCCGGCGTCTCGATCGTGAACTGGTCGCGGAACGTGTGCGTCGGTGTCGTGAACGGGAACTGGCGACCGTCGAGCGAGCCGGCCGGGTAGCGGAACTGGCGCTCGAGCAACCGGTTCTGCAGCCCGTTCGACTGCTGGTAGCGCCGCTGGCGCCTCGGCACGTTCTCGTGCCCGATCACCCGGGGCACACGTCCGGAGGTGCGCACGCAGTCGATCACCCAGTCGCGGCAGGCGAGGTTGTAGCGCTGGTGGCCGTGGCTGAAGACGATGTCGGTGAACGGCGCGTCCGTGCGCGACCGGATCGCCGCCAGCGACTGCGGGGCCTGGTCGCCGGTGTCGATCTGCACGAGCCCCTCGGCAGTCTCGATCGTGACGAGCCAGCCGGCCTGCTGCTGACCGAAGACGCCGGGCCCGAGGTCGACGACGAGGTTCGAGCCGGCGAGGGCGTCGTCGGCGCGATCGATGTCGGCGAGCACCGCGTTGGCGTCGTCGGTGCTGTTGTTGTCTGTCCCCATGCCTGACTCCCCTCCGGTCCCGGACGTATTAGAAGGGTGATTCTAATTACCGGACCGGTGTCGTCAAGGGGAGATTCTGCGACACGCGGGTCACGGCGGCTCAGGGTCGTAGTTGCCAGAAGCTGCCGGTCAGCCCGACCCCGATGAGGAGCTGTTGGAGTTGCTCCAACGTCTTCGGTTGGAACGGCTCGGCGAGACGGTCGCCGTACCAGCCCTGGGTGAGGGTCCACATGTCGTCGAGCGCGACGGTCGCTCCCGTGTCGGGCTCGTCGTCCTTCGACCGAAGGAACGTGATGGTGCTTCAAGTCCGAACGATGTCGTCCCACCAGTGTCGAGCGGGAATGCGGAAATGGATGAAGCCGTCGGTGCGATCGAGTTGCCCGTTGCAGATGTCGAGCGCCACGGGGGCACCGGTGTCGCTCCACGTCGAGGCGATGTGCGCGTCCTGGTGGATGGCGGCGGCGATCGCGAGGGAATCCCATGCGCAGTTCGCCCACCATGCGCCGCTCGCGGTGGTGACGCGGAAGTCGGTTGGTTCAGCCGCGAAGGGAAGCGCCATGCGGATCTCGCCGAGCCGTTCCGGCCGGTCGTCCAGCACAATCACGTGCGCGTCGTGGAGGCGTCGGAGTTGCGGCTCGAGATCGGTGCCGATGAGTCCGGCAAGTTCCTGGCGGGTGGGCGGGATTCCGGCGGCGACGATGTGTCTGTAGATCACGGATCGCACGACCATGTCGTCCACGAGGTCAGGGTAGTTCGCAGCGCGTGGAGGAGCCGGACGCGAACGCGACGTCGGCCTACCGCCGTGGCGGCCCGAGCACGCCGACGAGGCCGCCGACGGTGAACGCCGTGGCGGCCTCCACGAACTCGGCGCGGTCGCGGCGCAGCGCCGGTGGGGTGTCGAGGAAGTCGAACACGAGGCCGCGCGCCATCGTCACCATCAGGCTCGCCGCGAGGCGTCGGTCCGCAACCGAGTCGTCGAACCAGTTGCCGAGCAGTTCGGCGAGTTCGTCGGTCCAGTTCTCACGGGCCGACGACCCCATCTCGCGTACCCCGTCCACCCCGGTGACGCGCGTGACGCGCTGCAGCTGCCACGCCGTGGTGTCGGTCTCCAGGCTGTCGTACAGGCGCTCGACCACGAAGCGGATCGCCGTCGCCAGATCGGTCGTGGTGTCGAGGTCACCGAGCCCCACGATGAACGCTCGTCGCCGCGCCGCGGCCTCGGCGAGGATCTCGCGCAGCAGCTCGGTCTTGTCGGCGAACTGGTGGTAGAAGCTGCCGATGCTGATCCCGGCCGGTTCGAGCACGTCGTCGACGAGGTTGACCCCGTCGTGACCCTTGGCGGCGAACGCCTCGAAGCCGGCGTCGAGCAGCTTGCGGCGCGTCTCGGCCGACCGCGCCTGGCGGGGCGATCGCCGGGACTGCTCGGTGGTCGGGGTCATGGAACGTCCTTCGAACGACAGGTGGAACTCGCGCCACTCGGGCGATGCGCCGGGAGAATCATCCCGTCAGCCGCGCGGTCACTCTAGGTCGTCCTGTCCGGGCGACAGCCCGATGTCGGCCCGATGTCGGCGCGGCTGGCCCGATCGGAGCAGCGGTGACTAGCTTCCACGTGCATGTTGGCGGGACGTCGTGAGCAGTTGCTGCGAGTCACGTCGTTCCTCGACGGCGCCGTCGCTGGAGAGGCCTCGATCCTCCACATCGTCGGTGAGCCGGGCATCGGCAAGACCACCCTGGTGGAGGCCGCCTTGGCCGACTTCTGCGACCTACGCACCATCCGGGTGGCGGGCGTGCAGTCGGAGCGCAGCCTCACCCTGGCATCGCTGGTCAGCGTGGTCCGCGCCGTCTCGGAAGCCTTCGACGATCTGTCGCCCCAGTCGGCACAGGTGTTGGGCGGGCTGCTCGACGCCGGCGACGCCCAGACGCCGATGGCGATCAGCAGCGCCACGCTGCAGCTGTTGGGTACGGTCGCCGAACGGCAGCGGACCGTCGTCGTCGTCGACGATGCCCAGTGGGTCGACCCGGCGAGTCTCGCAGCGCTGGTCTTCGCCGCGCGCCGCCTCCAGGCCGACGCGTTCGCGTTGATCGTCGTCAGCCGCGACGACGCCCGACTCGAACTGCCGGGAGTGCAGCGGTTGCGGCTCGACGGTCTCGACGCCGAGGCCTCGGCAGAGTTGCTGCTCGTGGCCGGCGCGATGGTGCCGCCGGTGCTGGCTGCCTGCACCGAACGTTGTGCCGGCAATCCCTTGGCCCTGCACCTCATCTCCGAGGCACTCACACCTGCACAGCGCGACGGCCGGGAGGATCTGCCCGCGCGCCTGCCGCTCGGTGATGCGTTGTCGGCGGCGCTGCGGTCGCGCATCGATGTGCTTCCGCCCCGCACGCGTCGAGCATTGCTGTTGGTGGCCCTGGGCGGACGCCTCACCGACGACCAGCTCAATGCGGCCCTGGCGTCGCTGGAACTCGAGTACTCCGATCTGCGTGCCGCGGACGCGGACGGCGTCGTCACGGTGGACGGCGGTTCGGTCACGTTCACGCATCCGTTGCTCGCCGAGGTGGCTCGCGTCGCCTCCGAGGACGACCTGCGCGCGGTCCGTGTCGCCCTGGCATCGGTGACCGACGGGAATCGACGGTCGTGGTATCTGGTCGACAGCGGGACACTGTCGGCGTCGGAGACGCTCGCCGAACTCGATGCGCTGGTCGCCGGTGCTGCAGCCCGGGCGGCGTACGGTGACATGGCCCACGCCGCCATGGAGGGCGCCCGCCGCAGCGCCTCCAGCGAGCAGCGCGCCCGCCGGTTGCTGATCGCCGGGCAGGGATGGCGGGCGACCGCGAGCTACCAGCGATCGATCGGCGTGCTGCGCGAAGCGCTCGCCACCACCGACGACCCGTTGCTCGCAGCGGAGATCTCCTCCGTGCTGGCCGATGCAGTGGGCTTCGAGACCTCGGTGCCCGAAGCCATCGGCCTGCTCACGGACGCCGCGGCGCCGCTCGTGGACGACGACCCCGCCCGCGCCGCCACACTGCTCGGTCTCGCATCCCAGTTCGCCACCCTGGCCGCCGAGCCCGAACGTGCGGTGGCGCTCGGCACACAAGCGGAAACGATCGCCGCGTCGGCGGACGACCTCACCGGGCTCGCGGTTCGCGTCCTGGCGACGCACGCACTGCTGAACCGTGGTCGACCGGTGGATGCGCATCGGTTGGCCGACCTCGACCTCGTCGCCGGCGCTGCCGACGCCGGGGCACCGCTGGAGGTCTTGAGCCTGGCCCAAGTGGTCGCCTTCGACTACTTCACCCTCGAGCGTTGGGACGCGGCCGACGCGCTGTTCGACAGGATGATCGCCGCCGCCAAGCGGGCGTCGTACGTCGGTGTGCACGTCTTCGGGTGCGCCATGCGCGGCGAAGTCCTGTGGCGCCTCGGTCGCTGGTCGGAAGCTCGCACCGAGGCGAACGCCGATGTCGAGCACCATCTCCGACTCGACCGCGTCCAGGGTGGGTTCGGCCACGCGACGGTGGCGCGCGTGGCGGCGGCGACAGGATCCATCGACGACGCCGTGCGTGCCGCAGGCATGGCGGTCGAGCATGGCGACCGGATCGGGATGGCCTCGATGTCGGCCTGGGGACGCCACGCCCTCGGTCTGGCGGCGCTGGCCGACGGCCGGCCCGACGATGCGGTGCAGCACCTGGACTGGATCTGGCGCCTCAGCCGCCGCGCCGGCAATCGACAATCCGGGCATCCTGTGGTGGCAGGGTGATCTCCTCGACGCTTTCGTGCAGGCAGGAGCGCTCGACGATGCTCGCCGGATGCTGTCGTGGATGGAGGCAGTGGGCTCTCCGTACGGCACCGAGTGGCCGTTGGCGATCATGGAACGCGGTCGGGCGATGCTGCACGGTGACCTCGAGGCGGCTCGGTGCTCGGTGGAGCGGCTCACGGCCGCTCGCGCTCCCTTCGAGGCGGCGCGCAGCCGATTGGTGGCGGCATCGCTGTCCGAGGGCGACGAGCGGCGCGCCGAGGCCGAACGAGCGCTCGACATGTTCGAAACGCTCGGTGCCGTCAAATGGGAGCGCGAGGCCCGCGCCATTCTCGGAACCGCTGACCGAACCGCTCGGCCGGCGCTGTCGACCGTGCTGACGCCGGCCGAGTTGCGGGTGGCGCTGGCGGTGGGCGAGGGGATGACGAACCGGCGTGCGGGCACGGCACTCGCACTCAGCCCGAAGACCGTCGACGCCCATCTGCAGGCGATCTACCGCAAACTCGGCGTGCGCAGCCGGACGGAACTGGCCCTGGCGGTCAACCGCGAGCACGAGGCGGCGACCGGCGACCGGCGCGTGTCACCGATGCTCCCGGGGGCATAGGGAATTTTCCCGATACCGCCCGCCGGCCCGGCGTGATTGCCTGGGGTCGTCGCCCTCGAGGGTGGGGCGCCGACGGACTGAGGAAGAACATGCAAGGTGGGGGTCGGTTGGTGACAGCACTGGTCGCGTCGCGGGCGACGAAGAGGTGGATCGCGGCGGTCGTCGCCGTCCTCATCGGTGCGCCGCTGATCGGCGTGTCGCCGCCAACAGCCGCCCAGAGCCCGCCGCCCACACCGCCCGACCCGGTGCGTGTGCGCATCGTCGACGTTCCCGGTACGCCTGCCGCCCTCGCGTTGCAGCCCTCGACGGCCGTGCTCGTGCCCGGTCAGACGGTCGTCGTCGAGAACGCATCCAGCACGACGCAGGAGGTGGAGGCGGACGACGGGTCGTTCGACTCAGGACCGATCGAGCCCGGCGGCGCCTTCGTGGCCGCCGTGGACAGCACCGGGACCATCCCGTTCGCGACCATCGGGGCCCCGTCGGCCACCGGCCGGCTGGTGTTCGGGTTGTCCGGACTTCCCGGCGCGGCCAGTGCCAACGCGCGGGGCGCGGTCCCAGATCTCGAGCCCCCGCCCGCCGACCCGGCCGACTTCAGCGCGCATCCCGACTACGGCTACCCCACCTCACGCACCCAGCTCCTGCTGCTGCCCACAACCACGGCCACCGTCGGCGACGTGAACGCGGCGCTGGCGTTGGTGGGCGCGGTGATCGTGAGCGGCTCCCCCCTCTTGGGCACCTTCGGCGTCGCCATCCCCGACACCGGTGATCACCTGGCCCTGCTCGAGGCACTGACCGACCTGCGCGCCCACCCGGCATTCGAGGACCGCACCACCGCCGGAGCCAACCCCGGCGAGCAGGTGGGCGACCCCACGAGCGGGGCCGTGGCTCCCGTGTGGCAGGGGAAGGAGCAGACAGTGCCGGCGCCCTACCAGCCGCAGCCCCAGGGTCTGAACTGGATCTTCGCCCCCGCGGGGCGAACGACCCCCCGCGAAACCGGGGTGACTACGGGTTCGTGCAGACCTCGCTGCCGCAGGCGTGGAACCTGCTCGACCTCGCCCGCCAGCGCGTCGCGTCGGTGGGCAACATCGACACCGTCGTGCTCGACGTCGGCTTCGACCCCGACCACCCCGACCTCGACCTCATCACCACCGACGCGCAGACCTTCGCCGATCACGGGACACACGTGGCGGGGATCGTCGGCGCCCGCTGGAACAACCGGCTGGGGACCTCGTCGCGCGGCACGTCGGGTGTCAACCCCGTGGCCCGGCTCCACGCCGTCGAGATCGGGGGCATATACGCCGCGGGTGCCAGCTCGGTGGCCGCGGCCGACCGGGTGTGGTCCACGGTCGACTTCACCGCCGACTTCGACCGGGTGCTCTCGGAGAAGCGGCCCGGCGGGCTCTACCCCAACCTCGGGGTCATCAACGCCAGCTTCGGCGGCGCTGTCTTCAACAACGATGGCGCCGCGGCATGGGCCGAGGCGGTGAAGGGGAAGCGGTGCGGCGAGTACTCCAACGACGACAAGCCCACCCCCACCGGGACGGCCGCGAAGCCCTGCTTGCCGAGCACGCTCGACTCGTTCCGCGCCGACCTCGAGGCGCTGGCGACGGTCAGCGCCCGCATCCTCGACGCCGCTTACTTCGCCGGTGTCGTGATCACCAAGGCGGCCGGCAACGACAACGACAGCTTCTGCCTCGACGCGGCCGGTGAGGTGGCCGCTTGCTACGACGAGGCGGGAGCGCGCGTGCCCGGGACCACCGTGCAGCCGCTCCCCGCGATCTTCACGAACGAACTTGCGAAGGCGCGCGACCTCTACTCGCGCTCCGAGTTCCCGCTGCTCGTGGTCGGCGCCATGGGCGCAAACGACCTGGCGACCTCGTTCTCCCAGCCGCCCCAGTACGGCATCCCCGGCTACACCGTGGACCTGCTCGCCCCGGGATCCTTCGTCCGCAGCACCACCACCGCCGACATCCCGAGCACCGAGGAGGACGACCGCGGGAACTTCCCGCTGGCCGGTCCGGACGGCGAGTGGTACGGCGAGCTGAGCGGCACGTCGATGGCGGCTCCCTACGTGGCGGGCGCCGTTGGGTACCTGATGGCGCTCCTGCCGCAGGTCCCCGGCGAGACGGCAACGGCGCGAGCGCTCCGCGTGGTGCGCGCGGTCAAGGACTCCGCCAGGGCGGTGGACCCGCAGGACCTCCGCCTCGACGTCTGGGACCTGGTGTTCCGCCAGCTCGGGCTCCGCGCGTTCGCCGACCAGAACGACGCGTCTGCCGATGGGAACCGGCGGGTGATCCGCACGGCCGACGGCGAGACGTTCACGGACGCCATGGGCACGCTGAACCCCGACGGTCGCGACGCGGACCTCGGGCCGCAACGGGCCCAGCCGGACGGCAAGGTCGACCTGCGCGACGTGCGGGCCTTCCGCGATGCATGGCTGCAGGGATGCGTCGACGGCTCGATCGGGCCAGTTGGCGCGGTGCCGTGCCCGGCGGCCGGCGACGTCGCACTCGACGGCGCGCCGGACCACCCGAAGAAGGACGGCAACGGCGACGGATGCGTGCGGACGGCGCCGGATGCGTGCCTGATCGGCGAGGCGAGCTACAGCCGCTTCGACCTGAACGCCGACGGATGGCTGGCGTTGAACCTCGCCGCGGGCATGCCGGTCGACCCCACCACCGGAGCACCCACGAGCGGCTACAGCCAGCTCACCGACCTGCAGGCGCTCGGCCTCGCACTCGACCCGGGCGAGTTCTTCGACGGCTGGGCCCGCGACTCGCTCGACGGACGGCACCATGCCTGCGCAGCGCCGACGTCACCCTCGACCTGTCGCAGGTACCCACCGGTACGACCGGCATCAAGGTCACCGCCAAGATCGCCGCCGGCACCATCAGCACCAACATCAGCATCTCGGCGCAGGGCGTGGCGACCCCCGGCCTCGTCACCGTCCCCGTGGCCGCCGGGGGCTCGAAGGTGGAGGTGTCGTACTCGGCCACACGCAACGGCACGAAGGTCTCGAGTGGCACCGTGGTCACCGGCCCGCTCCGCTACGGCGAGGACACCACGGTCGCCCTCTGCGAGGTGAGGCTACGGAGCGAGGGTCCCTCGGTGCTCGCCGCCAAGTCAAACGGGGCAGGTGCGGGTGTCGGTGGACAGCGTGCACGCCGGGCGTCGGAGCCGGCCAAGCTCGCCGGTCCCGTCATCTTCACCGTCACGCCGGTGGACCCGGCGTCGGCGTCCTCGCCGCCGACGCTGGGGACCCCCTCGGCCCCGCTCGACGCGGGCGGTACCGCTCGCACGATGATCACGGCCGGCACGTCGGCCGGGACCTTCCTGGTACGCGCCGACCACCCCCGGCCCCGCCGGTGAGGTGGTGCAGGTGGACCGGCTGATCCGCGTCGTGCCGCGCCTCGAGGTCCGCTACCGCTGGGAGGCCGAGGTCACCTCGGTCGACCTCACGACCACCAGCGACTGGCCCGACGCGGTGCCCGGGCGGCCCGACTGCCGCGAGGTGCCCGACCCCGACGGCTGCATCGTCAACGCCCGCGACCACGCTCACCGCCGGGGCGGCTACGCCCACGGTCACCCGTGAGGGCACCGATCACCCTCGACGCAGAACGGTGTCACCCTCGACGAGACCGTGGGCGGCCGCGGCGGGAGCTTCTCCATCACCTACGGCTGGCAGGACCTCACCACCTCGACCGCCAGCGACGGCTCGCGGACCTTCACCTTCGGCCCGCTGCCCGGGCAGTCGGTGACCGATCGCAGGTGCCGCTCGACCTCATCGCTCGACAGCCGACGGCAGCATCCTCCTCGACGGGTTCCGGTTCCTCGCCGACATCCCGTACGGGTCGGGCGTCGTGAACGGTGCCACCACGGGACCAGACATCCAGCCCGAGCGGTTCGGCGTCCCCGGAGAGCTCCTCCCGCTGTCCGTCCCGCAGCCGACGAGCGTCCAGCACAGCGCCAATCCCAATGACGTCACCCGCCTGCGGGCATCGGGCGGAGGCTTCGTGCCGGTGTCGTGGTGCGGCACCGTGACGACGCCCATCGAGCGGACGCCCGGCTACCGGGTCGCCACCCAGAACGACCTCATCCAGGGCGCTGTCGTGCTCGCCAACGACCCGGTGTATGCCGCCGGCAAGATCCCCATGCCGGCCGGCACCGGCACCTACCAGCGCCGCATCCGAGTGACCTTCACCGGCGCCCAGAGCGGGCCGGCAGCCGATCCCGTCCTCCCGGCGTGCACCGGCACGGCCGCGCCCACTGCAGCGTTCGACGTCGCCCCGCAGCCCGACGGGGTGCTGCACGAGGGCGACGCCATCCGCTTCCTCGACAGCTCCACCGACCCCGACGGTGACCTCGCCTCGTGGAGCTGGAGCTTCGGTCGCAGCGACCGCAACCCCGTGCTCGTGCCCGGCCTCGACGACGGTGCACGCGAGGTGTCGCTGCGGGTCGCCGACACCGGCGCCCGCTTCAACCGGGTGTTCCAGACGCTCAACATCACCAACGTATTGCCGACGGTGAGGCCGGTCTCTCCGCTCGTGACCGTGCAGGAGGGCGACCGCGCCACCGTCGCCGTGCGCATCGACGATCCCGGTCCCGATGACCGCACGAAGCTCAACGTTCGGATTGCCGAGGGCGCCGATGAGCTGCTGCGGGGCGCCACCTACCCGGCCGGCACGGTGGAGCTCGCGCTGCCCGTGCTGGAGCCAGGGGTCCACGACCTCAGCGTTTACGTGTACGACGGCAACCGCCAGTACCTCGAGGTGCGCGCCTCGGTGACGGTCGTCGTGACGCCCGAGGAGGTGCGGCAGACCTCATCCGAACGGGCTCCGGCGGTCCAGCTCGGCACCTGTGCCGGGCCGGTCCCGCTGAGCGCCGACGAGGCGGCGCTCCTCCAGCGGTGGAATGCGGCGCGCGAGCAGGCCGGGCTGCCCGCGCTCGGGCTCTCCGCCGAGCTCTCACAGGCGGCATCGGTGCTGGCCGGGCAGTCCCTCGGTGTCCTCGGACTGGCGCCTGGTACCGACGTGGGCAAGGCCGCCGACGACGCGGGCTACGCGGGCCGCGAGGTGCGAGCGCTGCCGTTCAGCCGCGACCTCGATCCGTTCGACGTGCTCGAGGGCCTGCGTGCCGCCGAGCCGGACACGATCTTCAGTACCACCGGCCGGATGGTGGGCGTCGCGAAGCGGGCCGAGGGCTCCGACGTGAATTGGGTCGTGGTCGTGGGCGGCATCGTCGACTGCGCGGTGGCGCCCGCCGACGCCGGCGTCGCGCCGCAGCTGGCGGTGACGCCGCCGGCCGGTCCGCTCGTGGAGGGCGGCCGCGTGCAGCTGACCGTCGACACCTCCGATCCCGACGGCGATCTCGCCGAGGTTCGGGTGGACTGGGGCGACGGCACCGTGGCCGGCATCACACACCGCTACCGCGACGACGGCGTCTACTCGGTGCGCGTCACCGCCGTCGACGAGCAGGGCAACGTGACCTCCTCGGAGCCGCTGAACCTCACGGTGGTCGGCGCGGCGCCCGACGTCGACCTCGTGGCCGGTGAACTGGTGGCCGGCGGTGCGGGCACCCTCGAGCTGGCCGCCGCCGACCCGGCCGAGAACGATCGGCCACTCCAGATCGCCGTGTCGTCCGTGCCGGTCGGCGCGGTGTCGTATACGGGCACGATCGACGGCGGTCGCACGCTCCGGGTACAGCCCCCCAGCGGGACCGCGTCGCTCGACGTCACGGTGACGGTGACCGACAACGACGGGCTGAGCAACACCGTCACCCGCTCGTTCCCGGTGGTGCCCTCGGCAGGCACGCCGCCCGCCGCGCCGGCCAACGTCGTGGCACCGCCTGCGCCGACGTGCGCCAACGGCACGAGCGGCGTGGCCCTGCGCGCCCAGGCTGCGGACTTCCTCGCCCAGGCCAACGCCTTCCGCCAGTCGTTCGGCGCGCCCGACCCTCACAGTCGCCAAGGAGCTCCAGGCGGCCGCCGAGCAGCAGTTGGCCGACCTCATCGCAGGGCGGTACTTCGCTCACCTCGACTCGGCCGGCCGCACCCCGCTCGACCGGGCCCGCACCAACGGCTACACGGGCGGGGTGGGCGAGAACATCGCCCTGCGCTTCGTGAACGGCACTCAAGTGCTCCTCGGCTGGCGCTCGTCGCCGGTGCATCTCGAGAACCTGCTCGACCCGGTGTGGAGCGCCACCGGCGTGGCCGTCGGCAACGCACCCGACGGCGTGCTCTGGGTGCAGGTCTTCGGCACCGTGCCCACCTGCCCCACCGTCGACCGCTCGCCGGTCACCGGCGCCCACCGTGCTCGCCAACCCGCCGGTGGATGCTGCCGCGCCGGTGGCGGCCTGGCCGAGCCGGGCCTCCACGGCCGAGGCGACGCCGCTCGCCACCGAGGTGGCCGCCCCGAGCGCGGCGCCCGTGCCTTCCCAGCAGGCTCCGGCCCCCACGGCTGCGGTCGCCGCGTTCACGGTGAGCGACCTCACGCCGACCAGCGGTGCAAACGTCGTGGTCACGAACCGCTCCAGCGATGCGGGCACACCCGTGAGCGGCACGCTCACCTTCGGCTCGGTGAGCAACCGGCTCCTCGCCCCGGGCGAGTCGTTCCAGCGCGCGGTGTTCAGTGAGCAGGGCATCGCGCTCACAGCTGCGGGCGCCACGGCCACGACCTCGGTCAGCGGCTCGGGCTCCTACGTCCCGCAGGTGTCGATCCTCGGCCCGGCGAACGGTTCCTCGTTCGACCAGGGCGCCGCCATCCCCGTGCAGGTGCTCGTCACCGACGGCGCGGCCACGCCGTCGCCACTCGCCGGCGTGCGCGTCCGCGCACGCGTCAACCCTCCCGGGAGTGACTACGTGATCGGCGCGACGGGCGCCGACGGCAAGGCCACCCTCACCGTCCGTCCGACGGTTGCCGGATCGGTCGTGCTCGAGGTGCAGGCCGAGACCGTGGGCGGGGATTCGTGGGTGGCGACGGCCGGCCGCAACCTCACGATCGTCGCCAACACCGCGCCGGTGTTCCCCGCCATCGATCCGCTCACCGTGGAGCTCGAGCGCCCCCTCCGCTTGTGGGTGCCGGAGGCGGTCGACGCTGACGTGCCGCTCGTGTATTCGTGGGACCTCGACGGAAACGGGACCTTCGGGGACCTGGGCATCACGTCCCGTGACGTCGAGGTGCCGTGGGCCGACGTGTCCACGGTGATCTGCGGTGGCGTGTGCACCCCCGACCAGGCCGAGACCGTGACGATCCGGGCCACCGACGCCAAGGGCGCGTCCACCGACCAGGTCGTCACCGTCACGCCGGTGCGCGACTTCCAGGTCGCGGTGAACCCGCAACGGCTGTCGCTCCCGCCTGGTGGTTCCACGGTGGTGGCCGTCACCACGCCCAGCACGAGCGGGTTCACCCTCCCGGTCGCGCTCTCGGCGACGGGCCTCCCGGCAGGCATCACCGCCACCTTGAGTCCCACCACGATCACGCCGGGGGAGGTGGCCAACCTGACGCTGTCCGTCGACCCGACGTACAACAGCACTGCGCCGATACCCCTGACCGTGACGGGCACGGCCACGGTCCCGGGCCGAGGAACGGTCGTGCGTACGACCACCCCGACCGTGAGCGTGCTCATCGGCCTCGACAGGATCTGCACCGTCAGCTGGGCCGGCACGGTGCGCAACGCAGTCACCAAGGCCTCGGTGCCGGGGGCCACGGTGCGGGTGTCCGGTCTCGCGACGGTAACCACCGGTCCCGACGGACGCTGGTCGATCGCCTCAGTGCCGGTCGCCGGCAACAACGGACCGCAGTACTACAACATCGACGTCGAGCGGACCGGCTTCCACCCGTGGGCGACCAATGCGACGGCGATCTGCGACGCGAACCGCAGCGACATCGACATCGAGATCCACGAGCGCATCTTCGTGCCCGTGAAGGTCGAGGTCCGGGACGCCGAGAACCCGACCATCGTGCCCGCCGGCACCAGGGTGGAGGTGAGCCGGTACGCGACGGAGTTCACCGGCCCGGTGGACGTCGACGGCAGGGCGACCACGCTCCTGGCACTCAGCGGACCCGACAATCGCGCCGTTGGCATCACGGTCGCCGCGACCGCGCCCGGGTACCACTACAACTCGGTCTTCCGCAGCCTGAGTCAGGACGCCCTTCCGGCTGGGGTGACGGCCGAGGTCGACATCACCCGCATCTGCTCCCGCGATTCATGGGCGGCTCGGTGGTGGATGCCGACGGGCGTCCCGTTCCTGGCGCGCGGGTCAGCTACGCCGGCTTCGCCGTCATCGCCGACGCCAACGCTCGGTTCACGATCGATCGGGACGTGGCCCTCGGCGGCCGCAACAACACCCCGGTCAACGTCGTCGTCAACGGCAGCCCGCCGAACGGCCGCTTCGACCTCGTCGACGGGTTCGGCGTCAAGCTCGTCGACCAGTGTGAGCCGTTCGAGATGACGGTGGTCCTGCCGCTCAACCCGAACGGCCCGCAACGCTTCGCCACGCTCCAGGGTCGCTTCCTCAGCCCCGACGGGACGCCCATCGCTCAGGGTCGCCTCACCATCAACGGCCGCGTCTTCTACGGGAACACCGACGGCACGTACTCCGCCCAGCTCCTCATCGGTAACCAGAACGCCATCACCGGCGCCGAGCCGGCACCGCAGTGGTTCTTCCCGTTCGCCCAGGCCGGCGGGTTCGACTCGTCCGGGCCCTACGACTGGTGGCCCGCGCAGTTCACCGTGCAGCTCGCGGCCAACGAGGTGCGCACCTACGACATCGTCCTCCAGCCGGTGCGGTACGGGACCATCACCGGCGTCCTGGTGGATGCGGGCACCCAGGCGCCGCTGGCCGGCCAGAGGCTCGACCTGTCCACGAGCGCCGGGGTCTTCGCCCAGGTGACCAGCGGGGCCGATGGCCGGTTCGAGGTGGGCCGGCTGCGCCAACAGCCCGGGGGGGCCACCACCGGCTCGGCGTCGAGCCGGGAGAACGTGACCTACTGGCCGGGCCGGGCGAGCGCTCCCTTCGCCGGCGACCCGGCGGCCGTCGACCTCGTGGTGCCGGCCATCCGGAAATGCGCTCCATCGACGGTGACCGGTCGCGTGGTGGAGAACGCGCCACCCAACCCACCCTTGTCCGGGGTCACGGTGCAGCTCGACACCGGCGAGCAGGCGCTCACGGGCGCCGACGGCGGGTTCACGCTGAACGCCGGACCGTACTACGAGAACGCGCCTCGCGAGGTCACGATCACCGCCTCGAAGGAGGGCTTCGTGACGGCGTCCAGGCGCGTGTTCATCTTCTGCGGCGCCACCCTCGTGGTGGACTTCGCACCCCAGTCGCCCACCACAGGGACGATCACGGGGCTCGTGACCACCAGCGACGGGACACCCGTCGCCGACGTCTTCGTGGGAACCGAGTACGGCGGCGGCACGCGCACCGACGCCGACGGGCGCTACACCCTGACGGGCGCGCCGCCGAAGTCGGACGGCTCGGCGCGCACCTGGAAGGTCTCGGCCGTCCCCTCCGACGACAGCGGACTCCTGCCCGCGACAGTGTCGGTGGCCGTCACCGGTGATCAGACCACCGCCGCCGACGACCTCGTCCTCCGGCAGCGTGATGTCGCCCCGGTGAACACACCGCCCATCGCAGTGATCACCCCGAACGGCGCGACCGCCCCGGAGGGCTCGCGTCTGGACTTCAGCGCGGCATCGTCGTCAGATCCCGACGGTGACACGACCACGTTCGCGTGGGACCTCGACGCCAACGGCTCGGTCGACGGGACGGCGACCACGTTCTCTCTCCAGGTCGGTACGCCGGGCCCCCGCGTCGTGAAGCTGACGGTGGCCGACGGCCGCGGGGGCGCGACGAGCACGCAGGTCACTGCCACCTTCACCAACGTCGCGCCCACGGTCGTCGCCGGCGGTGACATCATCATCGGTCCCGACGGCGTCTTCGAGCGGACCGGCCGATTCGAGGATCCGGGCGAGGGTGACGCGTTCACCGCAACCGTCGATTGGGGTGACGGGTCGGGCTTCGTGCCGCTGCCGCGCTTCGCCCGGACGCTCGACCTGCTCCATACCTACGCCGCCATCGGCTCGTACCCGGTGGTCGTGCGAGTGTGCGACGCCGCCGGGGCCTGCGGCGAGGGAGCGTTCACCGTGACCGTGGCAAGCGAACCGCCGCCCAACCTGCCGCCTGTCGCGCGGATCGACGGCCCGCTCGAGGCGTTGGAGGGCGAGACCGTCACGTACGACGCGGCGGCGTCCACCGACCCGGAGGGCCGGCCGCTGGTGTTCGCATGGGACCTCGACGCGGATGGTGTCCTCGACGACCGTTCCGGGCCCGGGGTGTCGCTGAATGCCGGAGGCCCTGGCACCCGCACCATCGTCGTCGGCGTGACGGACCGGGCCGGCGCCACGACACTCGCGTCGGTACAGTTGAACGTGCGGAATGTCGCGCCGTCGCTCGACGCCATCGCCGACCAACGGATGGCCGCCGGCACGTCACTCAGGCTCGCCGCCGTCGTGCGCGACGCTGCCATGGCGCCCGACGGGTACCGGGCCACGGTCGACTGGGGTGACGGTGCCGGTCCGGTCACCGCGCCGTTCGCCACATCGACCACCGCGCTCGGAACGAGCGGGGTCGAGCTGCTCGACGCAGCGGCACTGTCCGCCATCGGCACCGTGGAACTCGTGCACACGTACGTGGCCGACGGCGAGTACCGAGTGGTGGTGAGGGTGTGCGACTCCTCGTGCACGGACGTGGCGTTCCTCGCCGTCGTGACAGCGGGCGCGCCCGTGGCGACGGTCCCCACGACGCCACCACCACCGACCGCCTCCCCCAGCGATCGACTGCCGGAGACGGGTTCGTCGTCCAGCTCCACACTCCAGCTCAGCCTCGCTTTGCTCGGGCTCGGCGTGTGCCTCGTCTGGGTGACGCGGCGGCGCCGGACGACGGGCTGACGCTGTCGGGCCACGAGCAACTCGTCCGGGCTCAGCCGTCGTCGTCGTAGACGACGTCGGGCACCAGCGGCGTGACGCGTTCGACGACATGGTCGAGAGCGAAGTCGACGAGCACGGCGGCGCCGACCACGACCGCGATCATCGGAAGGATCGTGTAGTCGCCGACCAGCTCGGGAACGAGCACGATCCCCAACAGGGGCGATCGCAGGCCGACCGCCACCCCGACCGCCATCGCCGTCACCATCACGCCCCACGCGACGCCTGCCCCGACCTCCACGCCGAGATGCTCGGCGCCGAACAGCGACAGCAGCGCGGTGCCACTGGCGATGCTCATCGTCGGGGTGAGTGCGCCGCCGGGTGCGCCGGATCCGAGCGACGCGGTGGTGCCGATCAGCTTGCCGATGCTCAGCGCGATCGCGACGGTGAGGGTCGCTCCGACGGACGCCCGGCGCAACGCCTCCATGCCGTTGCCTGCGGCGGACGGGAACGTCGCGACCGCGGCGCCGGCGATCAGTGCGAAGACGCCCACGATGGTCCACCACGGGACCCGGAATCGGTCGGCCAGGTCGACGGCCTTGATGCGAACGCGGAACACACGGAACACGCGCGCACCCACCACGGCAGGCAGCACGACGAGGAGCGACATCGCCAGCGTCTCCCACCTCGACCCGTCGGGCGCCGGGAAGATCGCGTGTCCGCCCAGGAGCCACACCGACGCGATGTGGCCCGTCACGGCGGCCGTGGTGGCGAACCACAGCGCTCGTGGCGACCGCGAGACGCTGAGATGTTCCTCGAGATAGAACACGGCCGCGAGCGGAGCGTGGTAGGCGGCGGCAAAGGCGGCGGCGATGCCCGCGGTGGCGAGCGCATCTCCACGACCGCCCGAGCGACGCCCAGCGACCGTGCCGAATGCGCCACCCACCTCGATGATCGCGGACTCGCGCCCGATCGACGACAGCCCGGTGGATGCCACCCAGGTTCCGACGGCGCGGATGCCCGAGGCACGGAACGAGATTCGCCGCCGTTCACCGCGAGCCGACGCAGCGACGGCTTCGATGCCCGTTCCCGACGCTCGCCGGGTCTCGACGAAGCGGCCGAGACACGCGGCGATGAACACCGCGACGGAGACGATGCCGAGGAGGAGGAACCACCGCACCGATGCGGCCGCGGCGAGCGGGTCGGACCTGTCCGAGTACCACTCGATCAGCGCCTCGGCGGTGATGCGGAACAGGTGGGCCACCTCGACGGCCACGCCCACGGTGAGGATGAACAGGACGAACGTGAGCCAGGGCGGACGTGGCGGGGCAGCGTGGAACCCACTCGTTTCGGGCACACCGTCGGGATCGGCGTCGACCCAGGCCCGCCACTTCACGGGCCCGACGGTAGTGCTTCGCGGCCTGCTGGCAGTGGTCGGCGCCCTGCCCACCGTGCTCCCCGTCAGGCCTCGACCTGGAGCTCGGCGTACATCCCGTTGACGAAGTGTGGCGGTCCGCCGGCAACTCCGGTCGGTGCCTCGCCGTCGGACGCAGCCGCAGCAGCGAGGTACTCCGCCGGGTCGGCTCCCGTCGGGATGAAGCACATCAGGACGTACCGGCCGGGCTCCTCGAGCGTGCCGTTGCCGACCGCCACGATCTCCTCGTCGGAGCCGGGTGGCTGCAGGAGCACCGTGACGGGTGCCCCGAGGCGCGGGCCGAGCTCCTCGGCGGGCAGTTGCGCGAGATCGCCGAGCGCGATGTCGTCACCGTCGGACAGACGGAAGGCGACCAGCTCGTGGAGTTCCGCGGGAGCCGCATTGCGGAGCGCGAGTCTCGTGCCGGCGCGGACGGACGACGGCACACCGTTGAAGGCGTAGTCGACGCCCTCGATGGTGACGATCGTCGCGTCGTCGTGGAGAACCGGATCGGATGAGGTCGGCGCCGGCGGAGCCGACGTCGAGGCGTCGTCGTCGGACCCGCAGGCGGAGAACGTGAACGGGAACGAGACGATGGCGGCGGTCAGGATGACCGCACCGAGGCGGGTGGAGCGGGTGGTGGTGAGGGTCGTGGTCATGGGTGATCTCCTGTCTGGTGGTGGTTGGCGGTGGGAACGGATTGCCCGACGAGGGGCGAGATCTCGACGACGTGGTCGGTGGTCAGGAACCGTCGGCGCAGCTCGTGCGACAGGTTGTCGAACGGCGAGGCCTGGCTGAGGTGACAGGCGATCGCCTGCTCGCGAACGGCGAGAACGTCACTCGTGTCGACGATGTCGAGTTCGTCGTCGGGTCGGCCGAGTTTCTGCTCGTCAGCAATTCCCAGGTACACGTGGTGCGGCTCGCGGAGGCGCACCTCCGACGCCCACGCGGTCATCAGGCTGCGCGCGAGGCACGAGTGCACGAGGCGAACCGGCCGGTCCAACCGGTCGACGGCCAGCCCGAGCGCATCGCGGAGATGGATGTGGTCGCGGTGGCCGTCGCTGCCGTCGAGGGTGAGGACGACGTCGGGTCGCAGGGCGGCCAGCCGGTCGAGGAGCAGGCCGGCCACCTCGTCGATCGGCGTCGAGATCAACGCATCACCGGGCGCTTCGCCGGAGAACCCGGAGTCGACGAGATCGAGGAGTACGACGTCGTCGACGCCCAACACGATCGCCGCCTGGCACAGCTCGACCTCACGGAGCAGACCGATCGGCCAGGCATCGGTCGTGGGGTCGGGTCGGCGCTCCCCCGCCTCACCGCGCGTCGCGCAGATCACCGTCACGCGGGCTCCCGCTCGCGAGGCCTGCGCAATGAGCGACCCGCACCCGAACGATTCGTCGTCGGGATGGGCGACGACGACCACGAGGTGCTGGCCGACCCTGGCGAGTGGGACGGCGAGTGGGACGGTGAGCGGGGTGCTGATCTTCGCTGTCACGACACGGCCTCTGCCAGCGCCCCGGCCACGATCTCGTCGAGCAGCTCCTGGCCCGGCGACTCCATGAGCGGCGCCGACGGCAACTCGTGGAGCATCTCGATCGCCCGCCCGAGCCGGTCGGCACCGATCGTCGGGCTGTGGCACGACGCGATGGTCGTGATGTCGAGCCGGGCGAAGCGTTCGACCTCCTCGTGGTACGCGACGCGGTCGGCCAATCCGACCCACGGGCTGAGCAGTTGGGCGTGCCCGATGCACGCCTGCACCCACTCGTCCTCGGGCAGTTCGGCGACGTCGGCCAACGCATGCGGCACGGACGTGGCGAAGCAGTCGCCCGACCAATAGACGCCCGTGGCGGTGTCGAGCAGGCCGCGGGTGGTCGGCGAGTCGTACAGCGGTGGCCGGACCGCCGCGTAGGTGCGGCCGTTGATCTCGAACCGCTCGTCGACGGCGAGCCAGCGCATCCGGTGCGGTGCGATGGCCGGCATGTTGCCGAGCCGCTCCCACTGGAACCACGAGGTGAGCAGGGTGGCGTTCGGACACGCGTCCATCAGGGCATCGAGGTTGCCGTAGTGGTCGACGTCGTCGTGGCTGAGGAACACCCAGCGGACGTCGGCCGGATCGACGAGGGAGAAGATGTCGTCCAGGTAGCGGTCGCGGAACGCCGGCACCCCGGTGTCGACCACGATCGGTTCCGTGCCGCGGATCACCATCGCATTCAGGTGCACCGCGACCGGGGCGACTCCCTCCCCCTGGGTCGCTCGGACGACGAAGGTGTCGGGTGCGATCTCGACCGGTGCGTAGCGGGGAGGGAGTACTTGATCGGATGAGAGGGTGTCGGTGGCGTGCATGTGCGGTCCTTTCGGTCGGACGTCGCGGATGTCGCGATCGGATGTGGGCCGGCAGTCACCGGCGATGACGAACGATGACGACATCCACCCGTGGCCGCCATCCCGCCCGGCTGGGTTTCGTACGACCGGGCGGTCTGGGAAACACCGACCCCCCAGACATGTGGGATGGTGCCGCTTGCGGCGGCGGTGCAGAATGGCGCCTGATGGCGAGTGGGTTGACGATCGAGCGGGTGCGCCGCGACGTGGAGATCATCGCCCGCGCCGGTCTCGAGATTCCCGAGTTCCTCTCCGAGGTCGATCAGTCGCTCCGGCGAGCGGTGCCGTACCGGGCGATGTGCGTTGCGCTCGTCGACCCGGCGACCCGACTCTGCACCGGCACGTACAAACTCGGCGAGCTGCGTCCCGACGCGGAGGCCGATGCGCGATGGGGCGAGTTCGAGTACCGCGACGAGAACCCGACGAGCTTCGTGTCGCTGTCGGAACGGGCGGTGCCGGCGACCGCCGTGCACCTCGAGCCCGACGCCGACACCGCGCTGTTGCGCAAGCACGAGTTCCTCCAACCGACGTACGGCTTCGCCGACGAAGCGCGCGTGGTCGCTCTCGCCAACGGTCGGACCTGGGGCGGGTTCGCGCTCCACCGGCGTACCGGCGACCCGCACTTCACCGAGGAGGACGTCGAGGTCCTCGCCTCGCTGTCACGGCACCTCGCGGTCGGCATACGCGCCGGGATACTGGCCCGCCGAGCAGCGCCGGACACGCTGCACGCCCACGGTCCGGCAGTGATCATCGTGCACGGCGACGGGACGACCGCTCGCACCAACACCGGAGCGGAGGCCTGGCTGGACGAACTCGAGGCCGCTGATCCGCACACGGGGTCCGCGAGCACCATCGCGTCGCTGGTCGCACAGGCGCGCCGTTTCGCCCGTGGCGAAGAGGTGCCACCCCCTCGGTTGCGCGTCCGGTCCCGATCCGGACGGTGGCTGGTGCTGCATGCCTCGCCACTCGCCGGTCCGTCGAGCCACGGCTCTGATGTCGTGGTGACGATCGAGGAGGCACGGCCACCGGAGATCGTGTCACTCGTGGTCGCGGCCTACGAGCTGACACCGCGCGAACGCGACGTCGCGCGCCTCGTACTGCAAGGCGTCGACACCAAGGAGATCGCGGCGTTGCTCCACATGTCGGCCTACACGGTGCAGGACCACCTGAAGTCGATCTTCGACAAGGCCGCCGTCCGGAGCCGGCGAGAACTGATGGCGGCGGTGTTCTTCGATCAATACGTGCCCCGGATGGGCAGCGACCTCGCCCCCGACGGCTGGTTCTCCGACCCGATCTGACCGCGCCGAGTCAGGCCAGGCCGCGTCAGACCAACCTGGCGACCACGTTGATGGTGGTGGCGATGATGGCCACGTTGAAGAGGAAGGCCAGGAGCGAGTGGCGCAGCACGGTCGCGCGGATCACGGGATCGGTGATGCTGGTGTCGGACACCTGGAAGGTCATGCCGACGGTGAAGCCGAGATAGGCGAAGTCGCGGTAGCAGGGTGCCTGCGGGCCGGGGAAGTCGACGCCTCCGGTTTCGGGTCCGCGGTAGTAGAGGTGTGCATACCGCAGGACGAACACGGTGTTGACGACGAGCCACGAGAGCACGACGGCCATCAACGAGGTGGCGGTCAGTGCGGCCTGGAGTCGGAAGGCCGCAGTCGATGCTCGGTGGAGGGCGGCAACGACGGCGAGCAGACTCATCACACTTGCCGCAACCAGGACGGAGCGCGCGGCGGCCCGGCTGTCGTCCTCCCGGGTGGCCACCTGAGCGGTCATCGTGGCATCGAGGCGTCCGATCTCGAACCAGATCCACAGCAGCAGCGACACCGCCGTGGTGATCCAGCCGACGAGCAGGGCGAGTTGCCACGGCGCGACGAGCAGGAGCAGAACGACCGCAACCGCCCCTCCGGCCGCGCATGCGATCACGCGGCGACGCTCCGAGCTGCCCGCCCAGATCACTTCGACTCCGACGCGACGACGCGCGGCGAGCCCGTGCGCCGACGGTGCGACCGATGCGGCGTCGGGTTCGCCGTCGTGGCGGACGGTGGTCGCTGAGACACGACGGCCAGCGTACGGGTCCCCGAGCGGACCTCGCCGCCGCTGACTCGGGGCTCACCGGCCGGAGAGGACCGTGGCCAGCGCCCGGCGCAGCGCCAGGTCGCGGGGGTCGCCCTGCAGTTCCATGCTCATCTTGTCCGTCACGTATCCGTACCCCAACCGAACCGCGGGATCGGCGAAGCCCATCGAGCCACCGGCTCCCGGCGCTCCGAAGGCGGACGCGGAGCCGAAGTCGACCAGCTCGCCGGACTTCATGAACCCCAACGAGAACTTGACCGGACCGCGGAAGCATTCGTCGTAGTAGCCCCGGCGGGCCGGCGACGCCGGCGCGGAGAGGGCCTCCAGTGTCTCGGGTCGCAGACCGAGCGGGCCGCCGGCCGCGGCGAAGGCGCCGTAGGCGGTGGCGATGGCCCTGGCGGTCGCCACCGCCCCGCCGGAGGGAACCTCGAGCTCTCGCACGATCACGTGCTCGGCGTCGACGTAGAAGCCGGTGCCCGGATTGGCGATCAGCGACCGGTGCAGCACCGAGCGCGGCCACATGGCATCGATCGTCAGGCGGGGCGGCATCGAGGTGAGCCGGGCCCACCATCCCGGCGGGACCAGCGCGGCCAGCCGCTCGTCGGGCACCGACGACGGGGTCCCGATGTACACCTCACCTCCGACACCGAGCGGGGCGGCGACATCCTCGTGGAGCACGCGGCCGATGGTGCGGTGGTCGGGGTCGATGCGTCGCACCAGTTCGTTCTCGTAGAAGCCCAGCGTGATGGCGTGGTAGGCCTGGCGCTCTCCGGGTGGCCAGATGGGACGCTGGCGCTCCATGACGCCGGCCAGTCGATCGAGATCGGCCACCACCTCGGCGTCGACCCGTTCGTCGAAGGCGAAGAGTCCTGCCTGGTGCGCCAGGAGTTGGCGAACCGTGATGTCCTCCTTGCCGGCCCGGGCGAACTCCGGCCAGTACGTGGCGACCAGTTCGTCGTAGTCGAGGAGTCCGCGCGAGTGCAGCAGCGCCAGCACGAGGGCCGACAACCCCTTGGTGGTGGAGTGGACCAGGGTCATGGTGTCGGCGCACCACGGCGCGCCGGTCGCCCGGTCCCGCAGCCCGCCCCACAGGTCCACCACCACCTCGCCGTCGACGACCACGCAGACCGCACCGCCGAGTTCACCGCGCTCGACGAAGTTGTCGACGAACGCGCTCCGTACCGGCTCGAAGCCCGGCGCCACGTGTCCGCTGATCTCCTGATGGTGCGCCGCTTTCGCGACCGTTCTGTCGTGCAGTGCCATGACAACCCCTCCTCCGGCGTCGTCGATCACCCGCCAGCCATGGGCTCCGTCAACTTCGACCGTGCGCCGGCCGCACCACGGCTGCCAGGGCCGATGGTCCCGGCAGCCGACGTCATCTCCGCCGCCAACACGACAATGCACCGAAGCCTGGGCAAGAATCGCCCGTCATGACGCTCCGTGACGCACCCATCCACACCCTCCAGGGCGAGCCGACCTCGCTCGCCGCATTCGACGGCCAGACCATCCTCGCCGTCAACGTCGCCTCGAAGTGCGGGCTGACGCCGCAGTACACCGGCCTCGAGGAACTCCAGAAGACCTACGGACCCAAGGGGTTCACCGTCATCGGCTTCCCGTGCAACCAGTTCCTCGGCCAGGAGCCGGGCACCGCCGAGGAGATCGAGACGTTCTGCTCGACGACGTACGGCGTCACCTTCCCCTTGATGGAGAAGATCGATGTCAACGGCGACGACCGTCATCCGATCTACGAGGTCCTCACCGAAGTCGCTGACGCCGAGGGCCACAGTGGCGACATCCGCTGGAACTTCGAGAAGTTCCTCATCGCCTCCGACGGGACCATCTCCCGTTACTCACCGATGACGGCCCCCGACGACCCGGCCCTCGTCGCCGCCATCGAGGCCAGCCTCTAGACGACGAGCCGCGTGCTCTCCTCCGTCCGCCCCCCGGGTTTGCGTGACAGTTCCATTGGGCCACCCCAACCGAAGTGTCACGCAAACCTGGTGGTCACGGGGTGACGACGTCGGCAGCGCCAGGTTGACCGAGGGGATGATCGGCGAGCCATCGCTCGAAGCGCTCGCCGTGTTCGGCGGGGACGTCCTTGCCCGCTTCTGCGTAGGCGGCCACTGCGCGTTCCACCAGTTCTCGGCGGGTCCGCATCTTCGCGTCGGGATCCTTGTCGCCGGCGAGGTCGGCCGCCTCGACCATCTCGAACCACATCAACTCCGAGCGCCATCCGGCCGACACGACCTCGCCGTCGTTCTCCGCGAGCCGTGCGCACAGAGCGGCCAACGAACCGGGATTGCGGGCGAGCTTCACCGCGGCGACGTCGGCGATGACGTCGGCGTTGCGGCGCATGTTCATCTCCAACCGTCGCAGCAGCGACACGGAGACCGCACCGAGCACCATCAACGCGACAGCGAACAGGCTCGTGCTCCAGAGGATCCCGACGCTCCGCCAGCCGGCCAGCAGCAGGACGAGCATCACCGCCCCGGACGTGAGCAGGATGAGCCCGGCACGCCGCCCTCGCGCCAGCGCCACCATCCCCGATGCGACCCAGTGGGCGTCGAGCGCCCACACGTGACCCAGTTCGTGGGCGAGCATCGCCTCGAGTTCGTCGCGTGACAGTGACGCCACCCCGCTCGTCGTGCACACGACCCGACGTTTCGAGGACCGCATCGACAGCGCGTTCGGGATCTCGTCCTTGGTGACCCACAGTTCGGGGATCGGACGGCCGAGCCCGATCGACAACTCCTCCAGCAGGTTCATCGTGCGCCGCTGGCCCTCGCCCTTGGGCTCGTCGACCCGCTCGGCGCTCACCTCGTTCAGCACGACGTCGACCGCCCCCGTCCAGAACCACCAGAAGAAGATCGCGAAGCTGACGACCACGGCGATCACCCCGGCGCCGACGGCCGTTTCGCTGGCGATCCCCCAGACACCCGCCGACTCGATGTCGCGTCTGCGCAGCCACGTCCAGAATCGGGCGACGCCCGCCAGCACCACCAGCGCCAGCATCGCGGCCGACAGCGCGATCACACCGATGCCGACGAGGCACACGACGACGGCGCGGGCTCTCGCCCAGCCACGCCGATCATCGAGGTTCACATGTGGCTGTTCCGACGACATCAGGCGCCCACGAAGCGCACGAAGTGCACCGGTGGGAGGTTCGCCGACACGAGAGCCCAACGCTCGCCGGCGCTGTCGCTGGTCCACAGCGAGCCCGTGGTCGAGCCCATGGCGAGCACGTCACCGGACGCATCGACGTCGAGGCCGTGGCGGTACACGAGGTCGTAGGCGTGATGTTCCGGGAGGCCGTCGCCCAGCACGTCGAACGAGGCGCCGCCGTCGGTGGTGCGTGACACGACGAACCGACCGTCGACCGGCACCCTCAGCTCGTCCTTCACCGCCGGGGCGAACCACGCGACGTCCGGGTCGGTCGGATGTGCTGCCACGGCGAACCCGAACACCGACGGCGCTCGTTCGGTGATCTCGGTCCAGGTCCGACCCGCATCGACAGAGCGGAAACACCCGTTGTGATGTTGATTCCACACGACGTCCGGATGGGCCGCGCATCGGGCGAGCCGGTGCGGATCCTGGGTGTGGGGCGTGTACTCCTCGCCCGGCGGCATGTACTCGTTGCGCATCCCGTGCGTGACGGCCCAGGTCGACCCGCCGTCGTCGGTGATCCATGCTCCACCGCACGACACGCCGACGAGCACGGAGTCGGGGTCCCGAGGATCGACCGACACGGAATGGACGCCGGGCCAGTCGTACCCGCCACCCATCCACTCGGTTCGTTCCGGTCGATCCCACAGCGATCGGACGAGTTCCCACGATCCCCCGCCGTCGTCCGAACGGAACAGGCCGCCCGGGATCGTGCCGCACCACAGCTCGCCCGGACGGTCGGGGTGGCCGAGTTCGAGCGACCACAGCAACTGCACCGCCCACGGCCAGGGTTCCTGCGTCATCGGCGACACGTCGGTCGCATCGGCAGGGCGCGGTGGATACGCGGGTGCGGCAGTCTCGACCCACGACCCGCCAGGTTCGCGGCGCCACATGTGCGACCCGAAGTGACCCGTTCCGAGGGCGGCGTGAACGGCACCGTCGCGATCGACGACTGCCGCAGTCACCGGCTCACCGAGGAACGACACGTCGGCGATCACCCATGCGGACCCCGATCGTTCGAGGGTGAACAGTCCCTTGCGCGTCCCCACCAGCAACGATCCCATCATCATCCTCCCGAGAGCGCCTGCATCACCACGACCTCGGTGTCGGCGTCCACCGGATCGGTCTGTCCCACCACGTCACCCAACTGCGCACCGCCGACGAACACCGCCACGTGGCGACGCACGCGGCCCTGCTCGTCGAGCACGTAGGACCGCACGGCCGGGTGCGCACCGAAGTAGGCGTCGAGTACCTCTCGCACGGTCGCACCGGCGACGTGGGCGGCCGGGCAATCGACGTGACGGCGCAGGTTCGACGTGAAGGACACACGTGCCACTCCCGCGACCGTACCCCCCACGCCCCGAATCGTCACACGGTGCCGGGTCAAATGTGACGGGCGGCCGCTACCGGTGGAGGGCCGGTTCGATCTGCACTGCGGGGAAGAGCAGGTTGTTCTCCTTGTGCACGTGCAGATGGGTGTCGGCCTCGAGGTCGGCCAACGCCCGGTAGCAGGCGCTGTAGCTCGCGCACCCGTCGGCGGGAGTCGTGTACCCCGAGGTGGCGCGATTCAGTGCGTCGAGGAGATCGCCGACCGTCTCGTGCTCGACGGCGAGGGCGTCGATCTGCGTCGCGAGTGCGCTGGTGTCGGATCCCGGTTCGCCGGTCGTCGCGGCGAGCCGGCGAATCATCGGGAACAGCTCCTGCTCCTCCCGGGCGAGATGCGGCTCGAGGTCGGCACGCAGTTCCTCGTAGAGCCGTTGCACCTCGGCCAGCTCCGGATGCCGATCTCCGTGCACCGTGAGGATCTTGTCGACGAGTGCGCTGATCCGCGGGAGCTCTGCCCACAGGTAGACCGTGGTGGACGGACTCGATGTGATCGACCAGTTCGACGGGACCGAGGGAGGCCCACTCGGCAGCAGGCTCGCCGACGTGCTCGACCGACAGTTCGTCGGCGACGATCTGCGCATCGAGGCCTGCTTGGTGGGCAGCCTCGGTCAGCGTGCGACCACCATGGCAGCAGTAGTCGAGACCGCGCCGTTCGAGATCGGCCGCCAGGGACGGGCGGAGCGTGACGATCTCTCCGAGCGTCATCGACGGATCGATTCGACCGGCCGTCGTGTCGACCTGCGGCGTCTCGACCGGCCCGGTTGCTCCCGGCCCGGCATGTCGATGGTGGGTGCACGTGGTGGACATCGTGACCGGCTCGAGCGGCACCATCCGGATCTCGTTGGCGAACATCTCGACGCCGTGCAGACGGTTACGGATGGTGCCGGTGATCGCGTCGAGTTCGACGTCGTGGTCGACCTCGATGCACGGTCCCGCGACCGAGCCCTGCACGCTGTGCACACCGTCCAGGTTCCCGAGATCTTCCAGGGTCTGGTTGAAACAGGTCGGGCAGTTCGCCCCGTCGATTCGCAACGTTGTTCGCATGGTCGCCTACTTCCAGCTCGAGGGTGTGCGAGACATGCGATCGGACTCGACACTGCCTCGTGGCACCAGCGTACCGCCACTTCCGATTACTTCTAGTATCAATTGGATTTAATGATGGGCGACGCACGGTCACGACTCGACGTGACACCGCAGGCGGCACGTGCCTCGACGTGGATCGCGTACGACGAGTTCGTCGACGACCAGACCGCCGCTGAGTGAATCAGCGGCGCCGTACGCGAGGCCGAGGTGCAAACCGCAGACGGTGTCGGGATCGACCATGGCCGTCGTCTGGAACGGACAGGCACCCAGCACGATGTCGACCCGGCTCCCACGGCGGGTCGCAGTCGGTTCGAACCCGTGACGTTTCATCGCGTCGACGAGTCCCGCCACGGGATCGGCAGCGTCGCTTGCAGCGGCGCTCACCCGGCGCCCGGCGCGACGGCCGACGTCGACCGGCGAATCGCCGGTCCGGATGATCTCCGACAGCAGCAGCGTCAACCGCTCGTACGGGCCGGTGACCCCCCACCGGCTCTCGGCCGACGGGTCCAGGGTGTAGACGAGCCGTGGTCGTCCGCGTCCGACCCGAGGTGCCGTGGCCTCCGACACGAGTCCCGCTTCGAGGAGCTTGGCGAGGTGCTGGCGGATCGCGTTGTGGTGGAGCCCGAGATGCTCGGTGAGTTCGGCCACGTCGACTGGTCGCCCGGCGTCGGCGATGTAGCGGAACAGCTCGTGGCGGGTCGGGTCACCGAGCGCGCGGGCCTGCAGCTGGAGTGCGTTCACGGATGCGGCTCGCCCTGGTCGTCGGGAACGTAGGTCCAGTCCGGCTGTTTGCGCCAGAACGATTCGTCGTACACCGCTCGGCCATCGGCGAGATCGAGCAGCTTGGGGATCGGGAGACGCCGCGGGCGCGGGCACCGACCGAGTTCGATGTGCTCGTGGAATTCCTCCGGGAACGCCCGCAGGATGCTCGTCACCACGATCTGTTCCTCCGCGGCGAGGTAGCAGCGACTGCCGTCGGTGACGTGGCCGAGCCAACCGGTGATCGCGTCGAGGTCGCTGTCGTTGCCGACACCGGTCTCGATGCGTTCGAGATGTTCGGTGATCGCGCTCGAACCCAGTTTGCAGGGCGGGCATTGACCGCACGACTCGACCGACAAGAACCGTGAGAAGCGGTATGCCGCGTCGACCATGCAGGTCGTGTCGTCGTAGACGATGAATCCCGCCGAACCCATACCGCTGCCGACCGCCTGGAAGCCCTCGTAGCTCACCGGCACGTCGAGATCACGAGCGGTCACCACTGCGTTCGCCACCCCCGAGAACACCGCCTTCACCGATCGGCCCGCGACCAGCCCGCTCCCGACGGCGTCGATCACCGCCCGCAACGGCGTCCCGATCTCGACCTCGCCGACGTCCGGAGCGACGACATCGCCGACCACCGTCGTGACGATCGTGCCGGGCGACTCGGTGGTGCCCATCGTGCGAAACCACTCGGCGCCCCGAACCAGGATGTGGGGGATGTTCGAGAGGGTCTCGACGTTGTTCACGAGCGTCGGATTCGAACCGCCGCTGCGAGGCGAGCCCGTCTCGTTGTCGTGCGACTGCCAACCGAGTTGCGGTGCCGCCGCGAACAGGCCGTGCAGGTACGGAGGGAGCCAGCGCGGCAAGGGTTCGTTGCCCTCGATCACCTCCAACATCGCCTTCTCCTCGCCGAACAGGTACTCGTCAGGGCCGGCCACGATCGTCACCTTGCAGTCGCCACAGATCCCGGCAGTCTGGAGCTCCTGCACGGCCCGGGTGACCGCCTCGATCTCGCGTCGGAAGCTCGCCTTCAGGCAGATGAACGCCTCCGCGGCGCCGATGGCGAACGCAGCGATCGCCACACCTTCGACGAGTTGGTAGGGGTTGGCGCGCAGCAGCGCACGGTCCTTGAACGTGCCCGGTTCGCCCTCGGCGCCGTTGCAGACCAGGTAGCGCCGACCACCCGTCTGGGCGGCGATGCCCGCCCACTTCTGGCCGGTCGGGAATCCGCCGCCGCCTCGGCCGCGCAGCCCCGACCTCGCCACGACGTCGATGGTGGCCGTCGCGCCGAGCTCGTGTGCACGCCGGACACCCGCTCCACCGGTGTCGGTCGCGAGGTACGCGTCGAGCGACCCGATCGGCTCCGTCGGCAACAAGAACGTGCTCATCTGCGGGTCCTCCGGTCGTCGTGGCCGACATCCGCGCATCCCGCCACATTCACCCCGCCATGGTACCCGGTCCATAGTTCCGTTCGGGCGATCTTATCCACGATAGTTCTGTTCATCGCTAGAAAAACAGAGGGCGACGTTAGCTCGGGTGGGGGTCCGTCTCCGTAGGAACGAAGTTTGTGACGTCTGACGAATGGGTTGAAGCGCGTGGGGGTACGGATTCGAGACGAGACATCCGGACGGTCGAGGCTCATCAGGAGCCCCCCAGTCCATTCGAGCGAAGGAGCAACAGCAACATGAGAGTAGGCGTCGTCGGCTGTGGATACTGGGGGGCCAAGCACGTTCGGGTGTTGGCAGCGGCTGCGAGGTCGAACAGGTTGTCATCATCGAACCCGACACGGAGCGTCGAGAGCGACTGCACCGTGCCCACCCGACAACCTCCACGGCAATCTCGCTGTCCGAAGGGCTCCCATGGTCGATGCCGTGGTGATCGCCACACCGGCACGGACCCATGCGGCGCTCACGCACGTCGTCCTCGACGTGGGCAAGCACGTGCTCGTCGAGAAGCCGATGGCCACGTCGGCGAGCGATGCCGTGAGTCTCACCCGGCTCGCCGAGGAGCGGGGTCTGACCCTCATGGTCGGGCTCACGTTAGAACAAAGAGGCGGTGCAGACGCTGGAGCTCCATCGTCCGCTCCGGTGAGTTGGGCCAACTCAAGTACCTCACCTCGACGCGTTGAACCTCGGCCTCTACCAGAGTGACGTCAACGTCATCTGGGACCTTGCTCCCCACGACGTCTCGATCATGAACTATCTGCTCGGCGAGACGCCGACGTCGGTCAACTGCTGGGGATGGAAGAACCTCGACCACGAGATGGAGGACGTCGCCTACCTGGACCTCACGTACAGCGACGGTCTGAACGCGTTGGTGCAGGTGAGCTGGCTGCATCCGACGAAGGAGCGCCAGATCACGGCCGTGGGAACCAACGGCATGGCCGTGTACGACGACCTCGAACCCGGGCACCCCATTCGCGTCCACGACAAGGGCGCGGCGAGGAACGGCCCGGCCGACACCGTCTCCTACTGGGACGGCGACGTCCGCATGCCCCTCGTGGGCCAGCGTGAAGCCCTGGTGAACGAGGACGAGCATTTCGTCCACTGCGCGCTCACGGGTGAAACCCCCGCACTGGCGCCCGCAACGGTCTGGCGGTGACGGCGACCCTCGAGGCGGCCCAACGGTCGCTGAGTGAGCGGCGTCCGGTGGATCTCGCCGAGATCCTCGACGAACTGCCGCTCCCCGAGCACTCGGTGTCGGGCTCGTGAGGCCGTCGATTCCGTTCCTCGATCTCGGTGTGCTGCACGCCGAACTGCGAGACGAGCTCGACGAGGTCTGGGCCGACGTGCTCGACACAGGGGCGTTCGTCGGGGGCGCGTTCGTCGACACCTTCGAACATGACTTCGCGTCGTACTGCGGTCGCCGACACGCCATCGGGGTCGCCATCGGGACCGAGCGCTCGAGCTGGTGCTGAGGGCGCTCGACATCGGACCCGGCGACGAGGTCATCGTGCCGACCAACACGTTCTACGCGACGGCCGAGGCCGTTCTGATCTCGGCGCGACACCGATCTTCGTCGATGTGGACGCGCACACGTTGCTGGCCACTCCCGCACTGGTCGAGCAGGCGATCGGACCGCGTACCGCGGCGATGATCCCGGTGCATCTCTTCGGGCAGGCCGTGGATCTCGACGGCTTCGAGGAGTTGAGCCGCCGGACCGGCGTCGCGATGATCGAGGACGCCGCGCAGGCCCACGGCGCGACGTGGAACGGCCGTCCGGCGGGCTCCGTCGGTCGTGCCGGCTGCTTCAGCTTCTACCCCGGGAAGAACCTGGGCGCCATCGGCGACGGCGGCGCAGTGGTCACCGACGACGCGCAGCTCGCCGACACCATCCGTTCGCTCGCCAACCACGGCCGCGACGCCACTGCGCCGTCCGGTCACGGGCGGGTGGGGCGCAACAGCCGCCTCGACGGCCTCCAGGCCGGCGTACTCGCACGCAAGTTGCCGCGTCTCGACGCGTGGAACGAGCAACGACGAGCACTCTGGAAGATCTACGACGAGGGATTCGAGGGCAGCGCGGCACGACCGGTCGGCGTGGCCGCGGGCGCCACCAGCGTGCACCACCTCGCGGTGATCCGAGTGCCCGAGCGCGACCGGATCCGCGAGCTCCTCGCCGCGGACGGGATCGGCACCGGCATCCACTACCCGGTTCCGTGCCACCGCCTCCCGCCGTACGACGCCTCGCCCCAGGGAATCCACCCGAACGCCGAGTCGGCGGCGTCGGAGATCCTCAGCCTGCCCATGTATCCCCAGTTGGATCCCGCCGACGCCTCGACCGTGGTCGATGCTGTCCTGTCCGCGCTCGACGATGTGCTCGAGTCGTCGAGCCGGGTGGGGGCGAGCCATGGCTGAGTACGCGGCCGAACTGGAGCTCGGCCCCGACGGGCAGCGCGATCCGGGGGTGGTGCTGGGCTACCGCACGGGCAGGCCGGCCGAGCGCCACCTGACCATCGGGCCGCGCCACCATCTGCGCAGCGGCACGATCATCTACGAGGGCTCGGCCATCGGTGCCGGGTTCCAGACCGGCCACCAGTCGTCATCGCGAAGAGGACATGACCGGCGAGGAGTGTCGGTGAGGTCGAACTCGGTCGTCGACTACGGCGTCACGATCGGCGACGGCGTGAAGATCCACACCAACTGCTACGTCGCCCAACACTCGGAGATCGGCCCATGGGCGTTCCTGGCACCTGGCGTGTCGTTCGCGAACGACCTGTACCCCGGCGACGAGGAGTCGGCCGCGCTGATGCGTGGACCGATCATCGGCGCCGGGGTGCAGCTGGGTGTCAACGTCACGGTGCTGCCCAAGGTCTCCATCGGCGAGGGCACGATGGTCGGCGCCGGTTCGGTCGTCACCCGCGACCTGCCGGGCGGAGTCATTGCCTACGGGAATCCTGCCCGTCCCCATGGGCGGGTCGCGGACCGCACACCCATCAGCGAACGTTGGGCCACGACAGGGAGCAGCTGACCGTGCTCGAGTTCAGCCCCGTCGTCGCCGACGAGCCACGCCAATTCGCCGTCGCCGTGCTGGCCCGACGCAAGCACACCCGTTTCGAACGCGTCGAGCGGGCGATCGACGTCGTGGTGGCGGCACTCCTGCTGGTGGTCGCCGCACCGCTGATGGCGATCGTCGCCATCCTGGTCAGGGTCGAGAGCCCCGGGCCCGCCATCTATCGCGGACCGCGGCTCGGCCTCGGCGGCCGACCGTTCACCGTCTTCAAATTCCGTTCGATGCGCACGGACACCGACGACGAGCTTGCACCGCCGCTACGTACTCGGACTGTTGCGCGGCGAGAGCGCCGAGAAGAGCCATGCCGCGGGAAGCGGCGGAGCCGGCCGACAGTGCCGTGTTGTACAAGCTGCACGACGATCCCCGTGTCACCGGGTCGGTCGCTGGATCCGCGCCACGACCATCGACGAGCTGCCGCAGCTCGTCAACGTCCTGCGCGGAGAGATGAGCCTCGTCGGACCCCGCCCCGAGGTGCCGTACGCGCTCGAAGGCTACGACGACTGGCAGTACGAGCGCTTCTCCGTTCGCCCCGGGCTCACCGGGCTCTGGCAGGTCTCCGGACGCGGCGACCTCTCGCCCGCGAGATGCTCACGCTCGACGTCGAGTACGCCCGGCGCCGCAGCCTGCGTCTCGACATGGCGATCATCGCCCGAACCATTCCGGCGGTGCTCCGACGGAAGGGCGCGAGCTGATGGCCGCCCCGGAGCGTCGCGACGTGATGGTGGTCGGCTGGACCCGTCGTGGCGACCGCCTCGTCGAGCTGGCCGAGGAGATCGGCGGTGAGGCGCGGGTGATCTTCACACCACGACTGGGAGCACGACCGCTCATCGCGCTGCGGTACCTGTCGTGTGCCGCCTTGATGATCACTCATCTGGTGCGCGAACGGCCCCGCACCATCGTGGTCGTCAACCCACCGCTGTGGCCGGGAGTCATCGGTTGGCTCTACGCCCGATTGGCCGGAGCCCACTTCCTGCTCGACAGTCATCCCGGCGGTTTCGGCGCCCAGGGCCACAGGGTCGAACAGCGCTTCCAGTGGCTGCACCGATTCCTGGTCGAGCGGTCCGACGGCGTTCTGGTGGCGAGCTCGCCCTGGGTCGACGTGGTCGAGTCGTGGGGCGGCCGCGCACGCGTCGTGCACGAGCCACCGCGCGACCGGGCGCACTCGCCGCGGGTCGCGTCGACCACCGGGGGCTCCGCGACCACCGCTGAGGGCTCCAGTCGACCGGTGGTGCTCTTCGTCTGCATCTTCGCACCGACGAGCCGATCGCCGAGGTGTTGGAAGCGGCCCGGATGCGACCCGACTGCGACTGGTGGATCACCGGTGACCCGTCACGCGCGTCCGCGGAGGTCCTGGCGACGGCCGCCTCCAACGTCCACTTCACCGGGTATCTCGGCCCCGACGAATTCGACGCCGCCCTCGGCCGGGCCGATGTCGTGCTCGCGTTGACCACGGAGCCGACGTCGGTGATGCGCGCGGGTTCGAGGCGGTCGACGCCCGCCGGCCCCTGGTGGTGAGCGACTTCCCGGCCGTGACCGATTCCTTCCGTACGCGACGCCCACCGCCAACGACGGCACGTCGATCGCACGAGCGGTCGGCAGCGTCGTCGACGATCTGGAGACCGCACGGGCCTCCACCGAACTCGCCCATCGCGACCACATCGAGCGCTGGGACCGCCAGCTGGCGGGACTGTGCGATCTCATCGACGGCGGAGACCGCGACCGCGTGACGATCACCGACACCACACGGCGTCCGGCAACGGAGTTCTCGGGCGGCGAGGGCCTCGACCGCTTCCGCGCGCCCCATCCGGCGCTCGTGGTCACGGGCGTCGTGATCCTCGCGTTGGTCGTGTCGGGAGCAACGTTGATCGGACCGGCGGCCGCGATCGCATTGGCTGTCCTCGGCGCCGTGACCCTGATCGTGCTGACACGACCGGCCCTTGCGGTACTGATCGTCACCGCGCTCGTGCCCGTCACCTCGGGAGTCAGGCGGGGTTACCCGGTGCCCGGGCTGCGGTTGTCGGAGGTGCTGCTGCTCCTCTTCTCGGATCCGTCCTCCTGACCGGGTGGAACGGATGGCGACCCCGATGGTCGGCGCTCGACTGGGGAACCCTCGGATACACGGTCGCGACCGTCGTGTTCGCCTCCGCCGGGGCGGTCACCAACGCGATGAGCGTCGGTCCTGGCACGTTGTTCGCGCTGTTGCTCCCGGTGCAGTTCCTGCTGTTGACGCGGGTCACGAGTGTCACCCTCACCACCTACCAGCTCCGCCGCTCGGCACTCCGACTTGTCCTGATGGCGAGCGTCCCGGTGAGCGTGATCGCATTGCTGCAGTACCTCGATGTCGGCCCGGTGCGCAACATGATCGTCGAGCTCACGGGAGCCGAGAACTTCGACCGGGCGCAGGAACTGGGCTTCGCCGCACGGGCAACGGGACCGTTCGACCACTGGCACGTGCTGGCCGGGTACCTGCTCCCCGTGGTGTTGCTCGGCGTGGCGCTGCTCTTCGATCGGACTCAGCAGATCATGTCGACGGGCGGCCTCGCCGCCTGCGTGGGTGCAGCCGTCATCGCGATGGCCCTCACCCTCACGTTCACAACGGCGTTCGGCCTGCTCGTCGGCGTGGGCCTCATCGCCGCGAGGGCGGGACGACTCGGTCGATTCCTCCAGGTCGGCGCAGTCGCCACCCTGGTACTCGCCGCCGTACTGGGGCCGTCGATGGGCGATCGGATCACCGAACAGTTCGAACCGCGCGCCGGACGCCAGCGTGCATCCTTCGTCCCCGAGTCGGTCGACTATCGCTTCGAGGTGTGGCAGGAGCAGTACCTCCCTGCCGTGGCCGAGCGTCCGGTGCTCGGCTACGGGCCGGAACTTCCTGACTCGATCACCTGGGTCTACACCGAGTCGATGTACCTGAGCCTGCAACTGCTCGGTGGCCTGCCGCTCGTGCTCGCGTTCGGGGCGCTGGTCCTGACGTTCTTCACGTCCATGGCACCGGGCGAGCGTTCTCGTGACCCGTCGGTGTGGGCGCCGGCACGGGCTGTCATCGCGGTGACGATCGTCCTCATACCGATGCATGCGATCTTCCCCTACTTCGCGAGCCCCGGCCTGCCCCACCTGGTGTGGCTCCTCGCCGGTGTCGCCTCGGCGGTCGATGGGCACAACAGGAGCACTCCGGAGACCGAACCGACGAAGCCTCCGCAACGACGATCCGAGCCCGGTGGTGAGTTCTCTCGCGTCACGACCCCGGCCAGTGCGGACGTCGGTCGTGATCACCACGCACAATCGGCGCCACCTCCTCGAACGACACTTGCCGATCCTGTTGAACGATCCCGCCGCCACCGAAGTGGTCGTCGTCAACGACGGATCCAGCGACGACACTGCCGCGTTTCTCACCGAACTGGCCGACCACCATCCGCACCTCGTCGCCGTCGACATCCCCAACGGCGGACCCGACAACGCCCGGCGTATCGGCGTCCAGCGCGCCACGGGCGATCTCGTCGTGCTGATGGACGACGACGTGGAACCCACCGACTCGATGATCAGCCGGCACGTCGGTCACCACGGCCGACGAGACGATCTGGTGGTGGTGGGCTACATGCCGATCGGTACGACGACGAGCAGAACGTCGCCACCGCCGCCTACGCACACGACTACGAGAGCGTCATGGCGCGCTACGAGAGCGATCCGAGCCGGATCCTCTTCGACCTCTGGAACGGGCACATCTCGCTCCGCCGTGACGCCTACCTGCGAGCGTGCGAGGGCGACGACCCGTGGCCTCGCCGAGCCTTCTACGAGGATCGGAACGTCGGTCTGCGCCTCCACCGGCTGGGCCTCGTCGGGCGGTTCGACCGAGAGCTGATGGCGAGCCATCACCACGTCGGTGATCTCCGCAGCTTCCGCCGCATCGCACGGGCGATGGGGTACGGCGACCGCCTGCTGCACGAACGGCATCCGGATCTGCTCGGACCGTACGACCCCGACGAGTGGGTCGACGATCTTGCGCTCCCCCTCCGATGGGTCGTCCGGCTGGGCAACCTACCCGGCGCCAGGCACTGACGGCCCTGCTCGATAAGACCGAGCGGCTGGCGAGAGCGCCGGATGGAACCGGTGGCCAACCGCACTGCGCGCTTGATGCGCCGGATGGAGCTGCGGATCGGTGCCCGTCATCGCGCCGTGACGCGCGGAGGGGCAACGATGCGCGTTGAACATCGGTTCGCCGCGCTGTTGCTGGCCCTGACGATGGTCGGCGCCTGCACGAGTGAGGGTGGCGTGGGACCCACGGCAACGGCCGCAACCCCCACATCGACGCGCGACGCGTGTCGTCGACGACCGGCTGGTCGACTGAGCTGGCGAGGCGTGCTGTTGCTGGGGTCGACGCTCGATGCCTTCCCCTTCTACCTCTCCGACGGCGAGGTCGACCGGTCGGTGATGGTGGAGTCCCGACGCAACGTCGAGCACCTCGACAGGATCCTCGACCGCATGGTCGAACTCGGCTTCGACACCGTCCGGGTGCCGCTCGGTACGGAAGCGTGGGCGCAGGACATCGACGCGCTCACTGCCGAGGAATGGCTCGCTCGGGTCGAGCGGATCGTCTCCGAAGCTGCCGACGAGGGATCCACGTGATCTTCACGTGGTGGGACGCCTGACGCTCGGCAGCGAGTGGCCGCACCGGTACGAGGAGTCGTTCGAGTTCATGCGGGCTGTCGACGAACGGGTCGGCGACGAACCAACGTGATGATCGAACCGATGAACGAACGCGGGAGATCACCTGGGACGAGTGGCTCGAGGCCACCTCGGCGACCGTGCGATTCTGGAGGGAGGAACTCGGCTACGACGGTGTCCTGGTCCTCGACACGATCGACTGGTCGTGGTCGTTCGATCCGGAGGCTGCCGACGATCTGCTGGAGCTGGACGCCGACCTGCTCGGGCGACCCAACCTCCTGTTCGCGATCCATCGTTACGCCAACGACCGCACTTGCTTCTGCGACGACGAACCGCGGAGTGGGACCGCACCGTCGGGCGATACATCGACGAGTACCCGATCATCGTCACCGAGGTCGGCAACTTCAACGAAGGTCGTCCACCGCAACCGAGTGGGTCGAGGAATTCGTCGGTCATCTGGTGACCGACGGTGTCGACAGCGGGCTCAACGGGGTGTTGGCGTTCACCTGGCAGTGGGAGGACGAGAACACGATGACCGAACCGGACGGGGTGACTCTCACGCTGTTCGGCACCCAGATCGTCGACCTGATGTCGTCGGGATCCGAGCCGTCGTGAGGAGCGAGCGCGTGAGGATTTGGCGCCGACCGCAGCGGGTAGTTCTCCCGTCGCATCGCCTGGTGCCCTGTACCGAGCGCGTCCCATCTCGACGAAACGGAGGCAGAACATGAAGTCGATCCAACACACGTTGCGGCGCCGCTGGTGGGTGGTCGTGCTCGCGCCGGCACTGGTACTCCTTGCCACACTCTTCGCCCTTCCCGAGCTGGCTGTCGACTACAGGCGAGAGCGATCCTCTTCGTCCCGTCCGGCGCCGGGCAGGAGGGAGGACCCGGCGGCGCAAACGAGGCCGGACGTCTAGCTCAGCAGTACACCCGGCTGATCCCGGCCGACCAGCGGATCATGCAGGGCGTCGCCGACTCCGTGGGAACCGACCTCGCGACCCGCGTTCCAAGCTGCACCTCGAGGCAATCCCCGACTCGTCACTCGTGCAGATCAGCTTCTCGGGCGCCACCGAGTCGGAAGCGGTCGCCGGACGTGACGCCGTCATCCTCGCGGTGACCGAGGGAGTGGAGCAGGTCGACACAGTGGAGCAGGTCGACGGAGTGGAGCAGGTCGAGCAGAACGCCATTCCCCCGAACTTCCTCCAGGTCATCAGCCGCGACATCACGGCGGCGGAAGGATCAGGGCAATCATCGGCTCTGGGCATCGCCGCCCTCATCGGTGGCCTCGTATCGGCATCGGTGGTGCGATCGCGCTCGAGCGCTCCGACGTGCGCGTCGACGACATCGACCTCGCGGTACACCGTACGGGGGTGCCGGGCTCCGATCTGGACGACATGCCGGATCAGTCGATCGTCGTCCTCATGCGACACTGGGCCGACTCGGTTCGACGAACCGGTCGAGACTGCGCTCCTGGGGGTGGAGCGTGGCGGGCACACCACGACGAACGCGGTCGCCCGGCGCCTCAGCGCCGTCCAGGAGCGTGTGTGAATGGTCTGGGCAGCGAACGAGGCGACTCGAAGACACGCAGCGATTAGGAGAGGTTGGATGGATTTATGTGTGGTGGTGGGTAGATAGAGTGAGTGAGTGGGTGATGATGCGCGTTGTTTGGTGGTGCGGTGGGGGAGGGCGTGGAGAGTGATGGTTGCGAGTTGGATTGGGAATGGTGCTGCTGAGGTGGTGAGATGTGAGTGGTGGAGGAGGTGGTGCGAGCGTGACTCGCGAGGCGTGTCCCGCGAGAGGGAGGCCGTCGGACCGTTGTAGATAGAGTGCCGCCCGGCGACGTGATTCGCGCGAGCGCGCCGACGTCGCCGAGCAGGAGCCGTCGCGATGACCGGGCAGGCGATAAGAGCTGGTGATTGTCGTCGTGACGACTCTTCTGCGCCTGACAGAGGTCATATAGATTAGAGAAGATGTGTGTGAGAGATGATGTTAGCGCTGGTATAAGTAGCTGGCATGGAATTAGATGTTGCAGATATGTTGCGGGGCGCGAGGATCGCTGCGCGCGCGGCGGACCGCTCGATCGCGGGCGAGCGCTGCGGCGAGTCGCCCATCGCTGCGGACGCGACCCCCGGCGTCGGCAAAGTGCGCCGTTGTCGCATCGGCGGCCAGACGAGCTCGATCACACCTAGCTGGTCGTTGTGCTATTGACCGTGTTCGAGTGCTCGCTGTCCGCCCGAGCCGCCGTGGAGATGCCGTCGACCCCCACCGGACCCGATACAGCGACACACGGGCCGGCGTCGTCATCCGACGAGAGCTTCCGCGACGTGGGCGTGCGCAGCGGAGTGCTGCTGTCGTCGCGAGGCGCTGGGAATGGTGATCCGGCTGGTCGGCGTGGTCGCGCTCACACGCATCATCGGGCCGGCCGACTACGGCCTCTACGACGGGTCGGTGGCGATCGCCCTCGGCGTGAACGCGCTCGCGGGAGGTGAGCACTGTTCTCGTCGCAGGTCGACGAACTCGATCAGAGGCGCTGCGACGAGGTGTTCACGTTCCTGGTCGTGGTCACGTCGGCGATGACGGTGCGTCGATCGCGTTGACCGGATCGTGGGCCGAGCCACCGGGTTCCGGTCTCACGCTGCAGGTGCTGCTCGTGTCGGTCCGGTGAGCGCACTGTGGGCTCCGGCACAGGCACTGCTCGAGCGGTCGTGCCGGTCGGACGGTAGTGCACCGATCGCCGGCGACGTGGTGCTGTCACCGTGGTCCGCTCCCCCTCGTCGCCGCAGGCTCGGTGCAGTCCGCGGTGATCGCTTCCATGCTGGCAGATGTATCTGCTGATCGGCAGCTGCCTACAGGACCGTAGGCCCGGCTGCGTTGGTCGATGCCGTCAACCGGAGCATCGTGCGGTTCGGTGCAGGCATCACCCTCGCGGACTGCCTGAAGCGGTTCGCGAGCTGGTGAACCCGGTCGTCGTCGGCGCGATACGCGGGTGCGGCGGTCGTCGGCGTCGTCGCGCTCGCCTACCGCCTCGTCGAGACAGCGCTCGCAGTGTTGCGGGCCGGTTCACGGGTGGTGTTCGCCGGGCTGTCACGCAGAGAGCGTGATCCGAGGCAGTTCGGCACGATGCTCTCGGAGGCGATGGGATTGCAGACGCGGTTGCTGGGCCTGCTCTCGGTGCACTCTGCCTCACGGCGCCGACATTGGTGCCCCGCTGTTCGGCGAAGAGTGGACCGACGTGCTCGACGTGCTCCCCTGGCTCGCACCGCGGCACTGACCATGGGCATCGCGTCGACGCTCGCCCACGGGTTGACGGTGTTGGGCCGCACCAGCCTCGTGGGCACCGTCGAGCTGTTACGGGTGCTGGTACTGCTGGCGGCCGCGGTGCCACTCGTCGCGATGCTGGGCGCACCCGGCTTCGGCATTGCCGGTGTTGTCGCTGTGGCACCGGCGCTGCTCTTCGTACGTGAGGTCCGGCGGTACACCGAGCTCTCATGGGCCACGCCGATCGCCTGGCTGATCGGCTTCGGGCCCGTGATGTTCGCGCCCGTCGTGCTATCGCCCTGGCGCTTCCTGCTCGTCCTGCCGGTGTGCGCAGTCGTCCTGTCCGGGCACGGCCGTGCTCAGATCGACGCCCTGCTGCAAACTGTCCGGGCGATCGTGCGTCCCGGCGGCCGCGGCTGACGCCCGGCAGCACCCGGCCCGCTCGCACCCGATACCGAACTCGAGGAGATGAGCCGATGGCGAAACCTGACGTCTCGCCGACCACCGCCGACGCGACACCGACGTCCACCCCGCACTCGTCCACTCGACCCCGGGCGTGCATCGTTCGCCAGGTCGATCGCGTCGAGGTGGCCCTCGTGCGCGACAGCGAGGCGCTCGTCGAGGCGGGCTACGACGTCGACCTCGTCGTGATGCGTATCGACGACGACCACTACTGGTCCGACCTCCCACCGGGCGTGAAGGTCGTGACCTTGCCGGTGCGACGGGGACGGTCGGGAATCGGCGGGTACTTCGTCGACTACTTCGCCTTCCTCGTCATGGCCACGGTCGTCGTCGCCGCTCGGCACCTGCGCCGCCCGTACCGTCTCGTGCAGGCGGTGTCGCTCCCCGACCCCCTGGTGATCGTGGGGCTCATCCCGAGACTCCTCGGTGCCGCCGTACTCCTCAAGGTGGCCGAGCCGACCCCGCAGCTGAGCCAGTCGTTGGGCCAGCCGGAGTGGCTCCAACGGTTGCTGGGGAGACTGCAGATCTGCGTCGGCGCGACGGGCGGACCATGTGTTCACCGTGACCGAGGAGTTGGCCGACGATCTCGCCTCACGAGGTGTCGACCGTTCGAACATCAGCGTCGTGCTGAACGTGCCGGCCCCCTCGATGGCGTCGGCCGGCACCGGTGCGGACCCCGATCCTGACCTGTTCACCGTGATCAGCCACGGCTCGATCTTCGAGCGGTACGGCCATGACACGATCGTCCACGCGATTGCGTTGGCGCGTCCGTCGGTGCCTCGGATCCGGCTCGTCCTCACCGGCGACGGACCCCACCGGAGTCACGTGGAATCGTTGATCGACCAACTCGGAATCTCCGACGTCTGCGAACACCATCGATGGTTGTCGTTTCCCGATCTCGTCACGCTGCTCGAACGGTCCGACGTGGGCATCGTGGCGCAGCGAGCCAACCCGTACTCCCACCTCGTGAACACCACCAAGATGTTCGAGTTCCTCATGATGGGGGTGCCGGCCGTGTGTACTCGGCTGCGCGCGACCGAATCTCTGATCCCCGAATCGGATGGGGTCGTGGCCTACTTCGACGCCGACGACGAAGTGGAGTTGGCCGAGCTGCTGGTCGAACTCGCCGGATCACCGGCCCGGCGCGCCGTGATGGCCGCACGGGGTCGGGATCTGACCGACCGCTTCGGAGCGCACGTGCAGCGCCGGATCTACCTCGAGGCGGTGCGCAGCGCCGTGGAACATCGACACGCCGGGACGCGAGACGACGATCACGTCACCACGCAGACCGACACCCCACTCAGAATTCCGGGTTACCGGTGATCTCGCGGACGAACACGAGATTGCCCACGTTGGTCGCCAACGTCTGACACTCGAGTTCGGCCACGGCGCCGTCGCCGAAGTCGAAGCGCAGCTGCGCCGTCGCCTTTCCCGGCGTCGCAGTGATCTGCACCGCCGAGCGGTCCCAGATGCCGACCGGCTCCTTCAGCTTCCACGAGAATCCCGACTTCACCTTGAACGCGTAGAGCCGGGTGTCGCTCGCCCCCAGGATCGTGTTCTCCGGGAAACCCGGTGCGGCTTTCTTGGCGTCGCCGTGGGCGGCCAGGCTCGCTCCGGCAGCGAACCCGCCGGTGAGGTTGGCGCCCATCTGACCCTTGCGCTGGAAGATCGCGGCGCTGGTGATCGGCTCCGGCACGGCCCCCTGGATCAGCTCGAGATTCTTCTGGTGATACTTCTCCGCCATGCCCATCGGCGCACCGTAGCCCGCATCGGAGTGATCGGCCCGCGGGGAGCAGGTCGTTGTCGAACTGTCGATCAGCAGCGCTGCCCGGAGCAGACGCTCAGGGAGCGTCCGACGTGTCGTCGGGAGTGGGATCCGGGGGAAGGTTCGACCCTGGCTCCAGTGACACCGCCGGTCCAGGTGCCGGTGTCACGCTCGGGACCCCAACCGGACCGGATCCCGGCGGGGTCGGATCGGCGTCGTCGTCGCCGCATGCAGCGAGCGCAAGGCCGACGACGAGGACCGCCGCCAGTCGGCGGCGCGGGGAGAAGGCCCGGTCGGTGAGGGTGGAGTCGTTTCGGTCACGTCGAAGAGACATGACGGACACCTACCCACCCCGGACTCGGCTCACTCGCCGGCTGCGCGATGGCGGGGTTGGAACCGACGTGGAGCGGGTACGTGAGCGCGATGGATGTCACCGTCATCGTCATCGCCATCGTCGCCACAGCAGTGGTGGTCGGATGGTTCTTCGCGACGCGTCACGTGCCCGAGCGGGCCGCATCACACCACGACGACGTGGTGGCCGGACGCACGACATCCGACGATCTGTACGGTGGGGCGGACCGGCCCGCCGGTCCCGACGCGGAAGCCACCGACCCCGACATCCTCGGCGGCGACCAGTCGCCCCCGAACTCCGGCGGTGCACGGTGATCCGATCCGGGAGCCAGCTCCGGCCGCCCCACACGTCAGATCGTCAGCCGTTCAGTCGTCCGTCGTGATCCCGGGTGCCAGCGTCGTGGCGCTGGGGTCGTCGTCGGGAACGATGCTCGCGGGCACATCGAGTTCGACGTCGTCGTCGATGTCGACGTCATCGTCGTCGGAGCCGCAGCCGACGACCGCGACGCCTCCGAGCGTCAGTGCGGTCGCTGCCACGAGCAGGCGGACGCCACCACGGCGGCGGGGATGTCTGGTGGTGTAGTTCATGCCCGTCGGTACCACGCCCCGTGCAACACGAAACACGAGAATCGTCCACGGACGGTTCGGGCGGATCATTGGCAGCATGGTGGTCCTGATGAACGTTCCACGCAGACGCGCCTGCGTCGGACGACACCGTCGAACACGCGCGCTGGATCCCCGTCGCTGACCTCGTCGACGACGTTCAGGTCCGAAAGGTCATCGAGGCCCTGCGTTCGAGATGACATGGCCGGTCGAGGGATGGACAGGAGGTCGGTCCGTGCGTCGCTGACCGGCGAGGGAGCCACGGCCAGTGGCCGTCGAGGGACGGCGCAACGCGACGTGTCGCCGAAGAGAACATGGCTGCGCGACGCGCACTAAGCTGGCCATGTCACACGACGGGTGCCTGACATCAGCCCTCGTCGCAGGACGAAGGAGCGGAGCATGGCGACGCAAATCGCGCCGGAAGACCTCACCTGGTTGCTGATGGACGAGCCTCGCAACCTCATGCAGGTGAACTGCCTCATCGGCTTCGACGAGCTGCCGGACGTCGAGGTCTTCGCCGATCTCGTCATGGATCGCATGGTCCGCAAGTACCGGGTCCTCTCCCAGGTGGCCGTCCAGCGCCACGGCGTCTGGATGTGGGAGGACGACGTCGACTTCACCATCGACCGGCACGTGCGCCGAGTGGTCCTCGACGACGCCGACGCCGAGACGGTCCGGGCCTACGTCTCCGCCCAGCTCTCGGTTCCGTTCGACCGCTCCCGGCCGTTGTGGGAGATCCAGATCCTCGCCGGGCCGGACGACAGACGTCCGGACGGCTACATCTACAGCAGATTCCACCACGGGATCGGCGACGGCATCAGGCTGGTGCAGATGCTCCTCGCCATCTGCGACCCGGCCGAGGGTGCCGCGCCCGAGCCGGTCGGCCGCAACATCGAACACCGCCACCCGCTCGAACGCGTGCTGCACATCGTCGAGCAGACGGTGAGCGCCACGTTCGACTACGTCGGGCACGCGGGGCGGGAAGTGGCCTCGGCGGGGCGCACATTGCTGACGACCGATCCGCGCGAGCTCCCCCACCACGTCGGCGAGGCGTTGAACCGGGTCCGGCATCCCGACGAGTTCATCGACGCCCTCACCGGGATCGCTTCGGTCGACAACGCGGTCGCCAACTCCTGGCGCGAGCTCGGCCGGATGCTGCTGTCCGACGGTCACGACGCCGAGGCGTGGAGCGGCCACGCCGGTGTCGACAAGTCGGTCGCCTGGGCCGAGGGCATCCCACTCGACGGCCTCCGCGCTGCCGCCCACGCCCACGACGCCACGCTGAACGACGTCCTCCTCGCCGGGGTCTCCCTGGCGCTCACCGAGTACCTCGCCGAGCGTCGGATCACCGAGGTCACCGACCTGTCCTGGATGATGCCGGTGTCGCTGGAACCGATCGACGCCGCACTGCCGGACCGGCTCGGCAACCACTTCGTCGTCGTGATGCTGTCGATGCCGCTCGGCATCTACGACCCGGGGGAACTGATCGACGAACTCCACCGACGCACGACGCGGCTCAAGCACTCCGTCGAGCCGATGGTCGCCTTCGGATTCCAGCGGGTCATCGCCGAGTCGCCCTCCGCGGTCTCCCGTCGCGTCACCAAGTTCTTCACCGGCAAGACGATCGGACAGCTCACCAACGTCCCGGGCCCGCGGGTGGCGATGACGCTGGCCGGAGTGCCGGTGCGTTCGATCCTCGGCTGGGTGCCGACGTCGGGTGACCAGCCACTCGGTGTCTCCCTGTTCAGCTATCACGGCACGCTCAGCGTCGGCGTCGCGACCGACGCCCGGATGATCCCCGACCCGGTGCACCTCGTCGACCTCGTCCAGCAGCATCTCGCCGAGCTCGCCGAGCTCGCCACCGAAAAGGTCGGACAGCCGTGACACCCCGCAAGCCCACGACCGTCGTCAACGTCACGATCCAGGGCGACGAGTGGGACTACGACGAGCGCGTCTCCCTGGGCGGTCACCGCTTCCGCCTCGTGCGGATCGGCACGAGCGGCGACATCGCGGCTGCCGAAGACCACATCTGGCGCTGGTCCCTCGACGCCGACGCGATCGCTGTCAGCGGGATCCGGGAGGCACGCGCCGCCGGCCACTTCGCTGGGAGGATCGCTGATCTGGAGCGGATCAAGGGCACGACCACGCGGGTGCCGGTCCGCGACGACTCCCTCCTCACCGACATCCTCCAGGAGTGGGCCATCCGCCGCGTGGAGGCCGAGATGCCGGGCTACTTCGCGAACGCCCGTGTCGTCGTCGTCGGCGGAACGACCCGGGAGCGCACCATCGCCGTGCTCCGCGAGTTCACCGACAACGTCATCTTCGACGATGCGGGTCACGACCTCGTGCTCCCCGGTCACGTGAAGACCAACCCGGTGACGGCGACCGCCGCGGGCATCGGCGAGTTCGCCTGGCGACAGATCCCCGACTTCGTCAAGGTCGCCGGCCCCTTCGACTGGATCAGCGGCAAGGTCGCCCACGTCGCCGCCGAGACGGCCGACGTCATCATCGGCTCGTTCTCCGAGATGATGCGCTTCGGCCTGCCGAACCTCGCCGGCAAGGCGGTGATCACCAGCACCGTCTCCGACGACCGGCTCGCCACGCTCGGCGAGCTCGGCGCCGACCTCGTCGTGGACGTCACCCCGCAGCCCTTCGACTTCGTCGTCGTGCCGGCGATGTACGAGGCGATGGTTGCCGCCACCCTGCCCCGGGGCCACGAGCTCACGACCGACGATCTCGCCCGGTTCATCCAGGACGCCGAACTCGAACCGCGGCTGCTGTGGCCCCACGGCCGGCGACGCAAGAGCCGCTTCTCGTTCGTCATCCACCCACTGTCGACCGAGTACTTCAAGAACGTCGGGCCGTTGGGGCGCATCACGAGCATCCCCGGCATGAGCCAGGTCGTCGAGAAGACCGTTGCCTACACCCCGCCGTTCGTCTACAGCCACGTCACGGGCATCGTCTCCGACACGGGCGACGAGGCCGAGGGCTGGCTGATCACCGTCGGTGGGACCCCGAAGCAGATGCTCGCTCACCCGCCCGAGTTCACCTACTCCCGCCTGCTGGAGGCCGCCGAGCTGTCCCGACGCCTCGGCGCACAGCTCATGGGACTCGGCGCGTTCACCAAGGTCGTCGGTGACGCCGGGGTCACCGTCGCCAAGCAGGCGCCGCTGCCGGTGACGACCGGCAACAGCTACAGCGCCTCGGGCGCGCTGTGGGCAGCGCACGAGGCGGTGCGTCGGCTCGGGATCGCCGACGTCGACGACGACGGCACCCTGCACGGCAAGGCGATGGTCGTGGGCGCCTCGGGTGCGATCGGGTCGGCGTGCGCCCGTCTGCTCGCGCTCGCCTCGGACGAGTTGTGGCTCGTCTCGCCGGAGACCGCCAAGCTGCTCCAGGTCAAGCAGGACATCGAACGCGACCATCCGCGGGCCACCGTGCACGTCGCGACGAACCCGTCGGCGGCGCTCGCGGACATGGACGTGATCGTCACGGCCACCTCCGCCGCCGGCCACAAGGTGCTCGACATCATGCGGGTCAAACCTGGCTGCGTGATCACCGACGTCGCCCGTCCGCTCGACATGTCGGCCGAGGACATCGCCAAACGCCCCGACGTGTTGGTGATCGAGTCCGGGGAGATCGAGCTGCCCGGCGACGTGCGGATGAGGAACATCGGCCTGCCCGATCACGTCGCCTACGCCTGCCTCGCGGAAACGATCGTGCTCGCCCTCGAGGGTCGCTACGAGAACTTCACGGTCGGTCGCAACATCAGCTGGCCGAAGGTCAAGGAGATCTACCGGCTCGGGCTGAAGCACGGCATGAAGCTGGCGACGATCTCGGGGGTCAACGGGCCGTACACCGATGAGGACTTCGAGCGGGTCCGCGCCGCCGCGCTCGCCGCTCGAGCGGCCGGGGCAGCGGACACCGAGTCGGTGGAGGAGTCGGCATGAAGTCGGTCAAGGGCAAGCGCGTCCTCGTCACCGGGGCGGCCATGGGGATGGGCCGGCTTGTTCGCGGAACGCGCCATCGCCGAGCAGGCATCGGCCGTCGTGCTGTGGGATGTCAACGAGTCCGCGCTGAACGACACCCTCACCGAATTCTCGCCGACGGCCAGGCCACTGCCGGCGGGTCCGTCGTCGACGTGAGCGGCTACATCGTCGACGTCGCCGACGCCGACGCCATCGCCGACACCGCTGCCGCGGTCCTCGACGATGTCGGCCACATCGACGTCCTCGTCAACAACGCCGGCATCGTCCGCGGCAACAAGTACTTCTGGGAGACCGACGTCGAACACGACACCAAGCTCACGATCGACGTCAACACGCTCGCGCCGATGTACGTCGCCCACGAGTTCCTCCCGACGATGATCGCCGCGCCGGGCGAGTGCCGGATGCTGAACCTGGCCTCCGCGGCGGGCTTCACGCCCAACCCGCGGATGGCGGTCTACGCGGCGTCGAAGTGGGCGGTGATCGGGTGGTCGGACTCGGTCCGACTGGAACTCAGACAGGCCGGCTTCGACCACGTCAAGGTGACGACCGTGTGCCCGTACTACGTGCGCACCGGCATGTTCGAGGGCGCCAGGTCGGCGCCGCTGCTGCCGCTGCTCGACCCCGCCGAGGTCGTCGACGAGGCCTGGACGGCGATGCTCGCCGGACGGCCATTCGTCGTGTTGCCGAAGACCGTGATGCTCAGCGAGATGCTCAAGGGTGTCGTGCCCACCGGCATGCGCGATTTCATCGCCGACCACGTCATCGGCGTCTACCACACGATGGAGGACTTCACCGGCCGCGGCGGGCCTCAGCCGTAGCCCAAATCACATGTCAGTGTGCTGGACAGAACCACACCGCTGTGAGATTGTCACGCATGGCGCCTACGAATTGAGTCACTGTGGATGACATCGAACTCGGTCGATTCCGATTCTGGGGTGAATCGATCGAGACGCGCGATGCGGGTTGAAGCTGCCGATGCCATGTTCTCCTCTCAGTCCTCGATCACGTCGAGGCCTTGCTCGCGAAGACTCATGATGTTGTCGATCATTGCCTGCACCGAGTCAGGCGTGTGACCTTCCCAGCGCTGTACTTCGTCAATGATGCGCATCGGATGTCGAGTTCGATAGGACTGGGTGACGTTGCCGGGGAACCTCTTGTTGGTGACGTTGGGGTCATCCTCGAACGGACCAGTGGGCTCCACGACGTAGATATGGCCGCGTTCGTCGCTTCCAGCGAATGCCGTGGCCAGCTCGGCCGCCCACACCGCAGGCTCGAGCAGGGCAGCGAAGTACACGTGATTGGCGACGCGGCCTTCGTGATAGTTCGACAGTTGACCCGCAACGAGCAGATCGCCGGGATCGAAGGTGACCTTCGTGCCGTGGAAGAACGGTCCGACGACGTGATCACACTGCTCGAACGTGACTGGGACATGGGCGTGGTGGTCCACGTCGGCGATCGCTTCGGCGATCGTCTTCGGTCGTTGGGCATCTGGTTGACCATTCACGCTGTGCTCCGTGGAGGTGGACGTCGGCTTCTCCAAATGGAGGAATATACTCCGTTTCATGGCGGATGTCCGTGCGCGCTCCATGAACGCAACCGTGCGCGCTGACGCTCGACGAAACCGGCGACGGCTCCTCGATGCGACGATCGAACTCATCCTCGACATCGGTGGCGAACCATCCCGCGACGCCATCGCCCAACGAGCCGGGGTCGGTATCGCAACGCTGTACCGACACTTCCCCGAGCGACAAGAACTCCTGCGTGCAGTCGCGCTCGACGTGCTCGACCGCACGATCGAGCGGGGCAACAGCGCCCTCGCCGAATCCGCCACCGGCGGCGAAGCGTTGCGCCGCTACATGCACGCGAACATCGACACCGGCCTCGGCGTGGTCAACATCATCCACCCACTCCTCGACACCCCCAACTGGCCCGACCGGCAAGCCGCCGCACACGACCTGCTCGACCGACTGATCGACGCCGCACGCACCGACGACGCCATCGACGACGACGTCACCGCGAACGACATCGCACTCGCCACCATCCGGTTCTGTCGACCTTTGGCGATCGGTCTCGACCCCACCGCAGAACACGCCATCGCCCACCGCCAACTCGACAGCTACCTCGACGGACTCATGCGACGGGCCGATCCCGCTCCCTGACGGCCACGGGTTGTGTATAGGCGTCGCGTCGTGCGACGCGCTCAATCGAGCGTGGCCTCGAGACGGGCGTAGCTGGCTTCCATCCCGTCGACCATGCCGGTTTCGAGCATCGACGGGCGATCAAGACTGTGCGGGCGAACGCGCTCCCCCGGGCTGCGGACCGCAGAGCTCTCGGCGATTCGTGGGCCGCGCCGCTGGCTATCGTCGTCTCGGATGGTTGCCGGCCGATCGTCACCGCAAGAGGCGAGCACCGTCGGCACGCAGTCGCCGTCGGGGTTGTCCGAGGAGCTGGTGTTGCTGCGTCGGGCCAAGGACCGGATCGACCGCGAGTTTGCCGAACCGCTGGATGTCGCATCGATCGCGCGGGGTGTGGGGATGTCGGCAGGACACTTCAGTCGGCGGTTCCGTGACGCCTACGGCGAGTCGCCGTACAGCTATCTGATGACTCGAAGGATCGAGCGAGCGATGGTCCTACTGCGTCGTGGTGACCAATCGGTGACGGCGGTGTGTTTCGCCGTGGGGTTCTCGTCGCTCGGGACGTTCAGTACGCGGTTCTCCGAACTCGTCGGGGTATCACCGTCGGTGTACCGCGATCGAGACGCATCGTGGGCGTCGGGAATCGCTCCGTGCGTCGCCAAGCGTGTGACCAGACCCGTCAGGAATCGAGAAGCACGCGACTGAGGCGACGCATAGCGTCGCGGTCATGGAGATCACAATTCATCAGAGCTTCCTGCCGCACGTCGATCCCGACGAGTCAATGGCGTTCTACACCGAGGTCCTCGGCTTCGAGGTCCGTCTCGATGTCGGCCACGAGAACATGCGCTGGATCACCGTCGGCCCGCCGAACCAGCCCGACACGTCGATCGTGCTCGAACCGCCATCACCTGACCCCTCAGTCACCGACGCCGAACGTGAGCTGATCCGGGCGATGATGGCCAAGGGCACCTACGCCGGCGTCAACCTCGCGACCCCGGATCTCGACGGCGTGTTCGAACGGATCGAAGCTGCCGGCGCCGAGATCGTTCAGGAGCCGATGGATCAGGACTACGGGCTGCGCGATTGCGCTGTCCGTGACCCTGCAGGAAATCTGATCCGAATTCAACAACGCAACCGTGACGAGCACTGAGACGGCCGACGACGCCCAGGCCGATGAGGTGGTCCGCTGTCGGGTGGGAACCCGCGGGTCCCCATAGGTGACGGTGACGGCCCGGTGCAGGCCTACATCGCTGCGATGCCCGACTGGAAAGGTGAGTCGGCCGACACCTCGACGACCTGATCAACGAAGTAGTTAGACGGGCCACCGATGTGGAGAACGCAGAAGGCCCGGAAACACAGTGTTTCCGGGCCTTCCAAATGGTGGCGGGGGCAGGATTTGAACCTGCGACCTTCGGGTTATGAGACCTCGTCCAGTACTTGGCAACGGCCCCGGTAGATCGGTTCCGCCCCTGCTCACAGTCGATTTCTCGTTCACCGTGAGTCCCCGCTGTTCACCCCTGTTTACCGTGGTGCTGGTACATGGTTGGTACATGGAATCGTTCCAATGTGTCACCACTGTGCGTGGCGGATGCTTCGGAGCCGGTGGTGAAAGAGGCGCCCTCGCAACGGCTCGACGCTCCGAGAGTACCGCTTGAGGATGCCGTCTCGTTACCGACAGCACGCCGTTCGCCAGGAGAGCGGGAGTGTGGGGCGCCCGTCTTGTCCGAGGATGATGACGTCGGTGAGGTTCGATGGCAGCGGGCGGATTCCTCGACCAAGCTCTATTCGTTCGCCTGGTGGACGGCTCGGGTCGTGCTGCGCTCAGCAACCGGGTGCTCTCACCTTGGTCACGGTCCAGCCTTCGGGGGTGTTGGCGACGGTGATGTGGGTGATGAGTCGGTCATCAATGATGATGGCGTAGACGGTCTCGTCTTCTGACATCTTGAACTCGGTGTAGCCGCTCGTCATCAGCCCGGGTAGTTGGTCGGAGTCGAGGAACGCGAGGAGAGCGTCGGCGGCTGTCGGACCGGGAGGTCCCGCCACGTCGGTGTCGATGCCGGCGCTTTCACAGTTGACGACGGTGTCAGGATCGGGCGCGACAGCGGCGTAGGTCGAGGTGATCAGCGGGTTGAGGTCTGCGCCGAACATCGGGTCCTTGTTGAAGTCAGCAATGTTGTAGCCGTGGGTGGTTTGGTTGCCCTGATTGTCGATGTAGCGGACCTGCAGGAGGTCGCATGGTGCGTCCAGTTGGAAAGCCGCGGGCGTCGTGGACATTCGCAATGTGAAGGGGTCCGCGAGCGGCTCGGAGTCGACGTTGAGATCGGGGTCGATGGTGGGTACGTCGATGTCGGCTCGTGTGCCGTCTGTGGGGACCGCGACGGTCATCGCCTCGAACGTCGATGGATTTCCCCGGATCGCGTCGAGGTCGTAGATCTCGCGTGGATCTGCGGGCCATCGAAACTCGATGAACCCAGCCGGGAGTTCCCAGTACTGGGAGAACTGCCCTTCCGACGTCGGTCCTTCCACGGCGGGTCCCGGGTATGGGCCGTTGATGGCGGAAGGCATCTCCACCGCAACCGGCAGGTCTGCTCCGCAGATCGGTACACCGCGAACAGCCAACGGAATCGTCGCAGTCGTCTCGACAGACAAGCCTGCTGTCGGTTCGGACGATGGTGCGGCGATGGGGGGTTGTTCGGCTTGGGAGGCGGGTTGCCCGTCGGTGCGGCTGGCGATGGCGACGAGTCCGGCAACGGCGACAGCGACTGCTGCGGCCGCGGTCAGAAGTGGGATGAGGCGTCGGGTCGACGGAGTGTCTGCAGTGGCCGGCTCCAGCGCCCTCAGGTCGAACCCGTTTCGTGTGCCGGTCGGGGCGGGCGAAGTGATCGCGTCGAAGCCGCGCTGCTGGCGGGTGTCGAGCATGGGCATCACGGTGTGGAACGTGGTGCGCAGCCGGCGGTCCAGTTCCTGATCGTCGATCGGGTCGTGCAACCTGGTCATGACGTGATCTCCCTCTTGAGGCGCTTGAGCGCGCGATGCAACGTCGACTTGACGGTGCCGGTCGGCCAGCCAAGGGAGTCGGCGATCTCGGCTTCGCTGAGGTCTTCCCAGTAGCGCAGCGCGACGACGGCGCGTTGACGTGCCGGCAGACGGGTGACTGCTTCCCATGTCTCATCGATCTCGGGAATGTGGGTGACCGGTGGGCGGTCAGGTCGATGCATTGCGGCGGTGCGGCGACGACGCAGGACCTTGATGCTTGCGTTCACGACCGAGCGCTGCAGGTAGCCGACCGGGTTCTCGACGTCCCGGAATCGTCGATGCAGTCCGGCGAACGCGTCCTGCACGACTTCCTCGGCGAGCGAGGCGTCCAGCGTGATCGCGGTCGCCAAACGCGTCAGGCGAACACGATGCTCCCGATAGAGCTGATCGAGATCCAACGGTTGAATCTCGTCTCGGGACGATGGTTCGACGGCGCGAGGACCGAGCAGCGGATCACCCAGCCTCGAGTCGACCATCGGTGCATCTTGCTCCATACCTTGACCTGACCGTCGAACACCCCATCCGGTTCCAACAACTTCGAATCGAGATCGGAGCTCCCGGCACGCGATGCGTCAGGGCCCGGCCAGGTGGTTCGGGGTTGGGCGAGCCGTCACGTCTTGGTGCGAAGTCGTGTGAAGAATGTGGCGGTGAATCGTTCGCAGCGGGGTCATAGGGGTGTGATCATCGGCGAACCGGATCTGGCTGCGTCCCTCCCGACGGCCCGCAACCCCTTCGAACTCGATCGAGACTCCACGGTAAGCGCCGACATTCGAAGCGGGCAGACGGTGGAGGAGTTGTACGTCGATTTGGCGCCGGAGCTCATCCGGTTCGCGGTGACTCTTGTTGGCCCCTCGGACGCAGAGGATCTGCTCGGATCGGCCGTCACCAAGGCGATTGCGTCGACCCGCTTCGATCGCGCCGACAACAAGCGCGCCTATCTGTACCGGATGCTCCTCAACGAGGCTCACAAGTCTCGACGCAGCACCGGACGCCGGCTCAACCGCGAACTCCGCGTCGTCCACCGTGACGCCATCGAAATGGAGCGAGGACTCGATCCCGACGTTCTCGCCGCGCTGAAGCGGCTGAGCGTGCGCCAACGAGCGGTCATCCATCTCACCTATTGGGCCGACCTGGGACCGCAACAGGTGGCCGACACCCTCGGTACGTCGCTGCGCACCGTTGAACGCGAACTGACCAATGCCCGCACCCGACTGGAAGCGATCCTCTCATGAACCCAACGATTGACCTCGACGACAAGATCCGCGACCTCCTCGACCAACTCGACCACGCAACGCCGACACCGCCGGCGTTCGCAGAACTTCATCACTACGGTCGCAGCGGCCCGTCGCGGGTGGTGCCCCTCACCGCTGCCGCAGCGGTCGTCGCGATCGGTGTCGGTGGACTCGTCGCAATCACTGCCCGCAACGACGGCTCCGCCACGCAACCGGCAGCACCACCCGCCGCCTCACAGGCTGCACCGTCAGAGTCGCGGCCGGCGCCCGCGTGGACGAGTGGACCGTTGCTGTTGACGCCGCTCGAGGCGACATCAGCCCCGTTCGTCGTGCTCGACCAACCCGGCTGGCCACTGACCGCAGCCTTCGGTCAGGTCAGCTCACCGTTGAGCGGCGGCTTTGAAGGCTCGACCGTGCTGATCGGCGACGGACCGCTGTACGACGCACCACTTTTCGCCGCGACGGTTGTCCAGACCGTGGGAGCGGACACGACGACACAGGTCACGGTGCCATCGGCGAGCACTCTGCTCGAGATGGGCGACCCGATCGAAGTCGCCGGCACCACCGGCTCGGTCACGGTCATGGAGACCGATGAAGACAGCGGCCTCGACGGACCGGTCGTCGTGTTGTTCTGGCCGCTCGACGACAGCCACGTCGCTCGCGTGAACTCGGTCCGACTCACCGTCGACGAAGCCGTCGCGATGGCCAACCAGCTCACGCTGGTCGACGGATCGCTCACCATGACCACACCAGACGGCTATCGGACACTCGACACGCCATTGGGTGGCGATCGCCGATACGTCAGCTACCAGTGGGCGAACGGCGGCGCCGAGCTCGAACTGAACGCCGAGAACCGTGGGGTGGCCAGCCTGCTGGGCCGGATTGCGGGAGAGGTTCGAACAACGCGTGTCGTGAACGGCACCGAAGTTGCGTACCGGCCTCAACCCACTCGGCCGGGTGAGTATTGGGTGGACTGGCAAGCCGGCGACTGGTCCTACTACGTCATCGCATCCGGCTTCCCCGACGACGACACGTTCTTCGCAGCACTGACATCGCTCACGCTCACGGACCCGGCAACGTTCGAGGCGACCGGAGCCGACATCGGCATCGTCATGCCCGGCGAGCACCGCGAACTCGCCAGCCAAGTCCTGTCGCTCGTCGGCCTCACCGACGATGCGATCCAGCAGGCCGCGACGACCCAAGTGCCGATGTCACTCGACAGCTACGCATTCGACCTCTTCCGAGGGGCCACCTGTGTCTGGTTCGCAGACTGGACCGACGCCATGAACACCGGTGATCAAGTCGCCCAGGCCGAACTCGCCTCACAGATCGCCGCCACGATCGCCGCCGCTGACGGAACCGGTTTCGAGCGAGCAGCCACCGTGAACGCCGAACCGCTTCTGCAGACCATCAACGGAGAAGCCCCAACCATCGACATCGACTACACCACAGAGTGCCCTGACTGGGCCCGCAACAGCTGACGACGATTGGTGCAGTTCTGACCGTTGAGAAGATCCGTCGGGTGCTACGGAACGATCTCGAAGGCAGCCACATGGCTCGGCCGCACCACGCTGAAGTGGCGGCGGTCCAGCGTGGCGATCGTCTTAACGCGGCGACGCTCCGCGAGCGCGATCACGCTGGCATCGGTGCCACCGAGAGGAAGATCGACATAGTCGGCCACGAGCGCGGCGATCCGTCGCAGGTCGTCCGCCGTCAGCTCGTCGACCACGACGCTTCGCTCGGCGACCGACACGAAGAACGCTGCTTCGGCGGAGGCGCCCAGTTGTCGACCGATCAGGTATGCAGTCTCGGCGATCACGAGCGCAGTGGTCACCAGATCGCCGGGCTCGCCGAGGAGCAGCGCGGCGCACGTGGCGTGGTCGGGATCGCTGACGTCCGCTGCCGCCAACAGCACGCCGGTGTCGACGATCAGCACTCAGTCGCGGCCGAAACCCTCGGCCAACAGGTCATCAGCATCGGCAGCCGATCGGCCCGAGGTGGAAGCACCCAAACCGATCAATCCCTGGCGACGCGCTCTCGCACCATCGTTCGGCAGGCGTGCCGCGAGTTCATTGATCACGACATCGACACTCACCCCGCGTCGCGCCGCTTCGGCCTCGAGACGAGCCAACGCCTCATCGGACAGCTCCACCGTCACCGGCATCTCACCAGTGTACGTCGAGGTGACGACGCGTCACAGGGCCCCAAAGGGCCTCACGGTCGCGGCGACTGATCTTCGGGTTGACGACCCGACGTGCCGATGGACGCAGATGTCCTACATCGTGCAACGCAACCATCGCTTCTATGTCGTCGCCTACAACGGCCATGACCCGATCACCGGACGCGAGCGCCGCCGATGGCATCCTGCCGGCACCGACCACGCCGACGCCTCGACGACCTGATCAACGAAGCAGTTAGACGGGCCACCGATGTGGAGAACGCAGAAGGCCCGGAAACACAGTGTTTCCGGGCCTTCCAAATGGTGGCGGGGGCAGGATTTGAACCTGCGACCTTCGGGTTATGAGCCGTGGAAAGGCCATATCGACCAGTGTCGATTGGTGTCGTTTCGTGCCATCTAGCAGGGCTTTCGCGACTTGTCGTGTCGTTGGATGCCTGTGGATAACAGGCAGTTCGACCGTCCGTTAGATAAACCGTTAGATACGTCCCAGATCTGCGCTGTTCCGGACATCCGAGACAGTCTGGAACACCTGGGCCTGACGGAGGCCGACGACACCTACGTCGCGATGTGGCAGCGACAGCCACTGCTGAGGGAACTCTTACCGCTCATTGATGCAACATTCGTTCCATTTTTGAGCGATATGCGGTACGGTGCCGTTGTGGACTACGTGCATCCCGTACAGGCGGTCATCCCCGGCGCCCAGGGTCGAGTACTCGCAGTGCTGGCACAGACCACCGCCGCGCTCAACCTCAGCACGCTCGCCCGACTCGCCGACGTCAGCGTGGCTCAAGCATCACGGGTCATGCCCGGCCTAGTCGACCTCGGTCTCGTCGAACGGCGCGAGATTCCTCCATCGTCACAGTTCCGGCTGATCCGCGAGAATGTCGCAGCCCAGGCGATCATCGATCTGGCCCGATCACGCGAAACCGCGCTGGATCGCATCGGGGCTGCCGCAGCCGCACTCCCGTTCCCACCTGTCAGCGTGATCGTGTTCGGATCGTTCGCACGAGGCGAGGCCGACGAGCACAGTGATCTCGACGCCATCGTCGTGCGGCCCGACGATGTCGACGAAGACGACGACGCCTGGGCAACCGCGATCGAGCGGTGGCGGAGCGATGCACAGGCGATCACCGGCAACCGCATCGAGATCCTCGAAGTCGCCCGCCACGAAGCAGAGACCAAGCTTGCTGGCAGAGCGCCGTTGTGGCGAGACGTCGTGCGGGACGGCGTCGTGGTCCACGGCCTCACGATCGAGCAACTGATGGAGCGCGTGCATGCCTAAGCCGATGCGCACCAAGCCGGTGTCGGGTGCACAAGTTCGTGCGTATGCGGGCAAGGCTGAGGAGTACGCCGACGCCGCGGCGAGCGAGATCGAGGCCGGCCGCTACATCGCAGCGACCAGCCTCGCGATTCACGCCGGCATCAATGCTGCGGACGCTGTCTGTGGCGCTCGCCTTGGTGAACGAGCGGCGGGTGAGGACCACGATCAAGTCCTCACGCTGCTGCGCCAAGCCGGGCCCGATGGCACGAAGGTCGAGAAGGAACTCCGACGCCTACTGCCTCTCAAGACCAAAGCCGAGTACGAGCCCGATGACGTTGCCCCAGGAGTGGCGACCAAGGCACTCGAACGCGCTCAACGATGCGTCGCCGTGGCTCGCACTGTCGCTGCCGGTTCCACGTGATTCTGATCCCGGGCGTCAGACGCCTGTAATCCTTGGGCGACGGGTCAGCCCCAGAAGATGCAGGTCGGGTCGGCGTCGATCTCCTCCAGAAGGACGACAACGTGAGGGCTCGGCCCACACTCCCAGTAACGCTGGAACCGATCGTTGCGGTCGGCGTAGTAGAGCGTCCACTCGCCGGCCTTCTTGGAGTAGGCGAGCCGAGCTACCGGCACCCGCGTCCACTCAGAACCCATCAGCTCACTCCACGGCGGTCGACACTCGAGAATCGTGAGCCCACGCGGCGTCTCGTCGACCTCGACTCGCATGTCGTCACGAAACTCGGTAGGCGTCTGGTCGTGCGCCCACTTGCGCACGCGGTTGGCGTCCAGCTCAGGAACCATGTCGTCATCTTCGCATCGGGCACAGTTCGATTCGAACGGCAGCACTGCCTCGTCGGTGTTGTCTGGCCGACGCCCGCAAACCCACGGTCAGTCGGGCCGACGAATGCTTGACACGGCCGACATCGGCAGCCGAGCGAGCCGACCCCCTGCCACATCGTGGCCCCTCACGCTTCGGCGTCGACAGGCCAATAGATCGTGCATGACGAGCCTCGCGCCGATCGATTCGAGGGGCCATGCGTGGTGCCCGTGAGTCGGTCGCCGACACTCATGGATTCCGTGCGTCGCCCGTCGACGAGCGGCGCACCTCGCCAGCACGGAGGCATCCCTCTCGAGCTGGCCACATGCACCACATCGGCGTGGGCCGAACCCTCGACGGAACCCCCGTCCTCCTCCTCATCAACGGCTACGACATCCGCATCATCCACGCCACCACCGGCGAAATCATCCGCTCACTGGTGATCAACCCCCAACGCCGCTACCACGGCACCGGCAACCCCACCGGCGGACCCAAAGGTCACCCGAAAAATCAAACGATCCGGACCATGATGCAGGTCCGGACCGTTTCCGATGTCTCGCGACATCACATGGTGGCGGGGGCAGGATTTGAACCTGCGACCTTCGGGTTATGAGACCTTGTCCCGTATTCGCGACACCCCTGGTAGATCGGTTCCGCCCCTGCTCACGGCCGATTTCTCGTTATCCGTGAGTCCCCGTAGTTCACCGCTGTTTACCGTGATGCTGGTACATGGTTGGTACATGGAACCGCTCCATTGCTTGACCACTCTGCGTGGCGGATGCTTCGGAACCGTTTGGCGGGAAAGGCCCTCGCTACAGCTCGATGCCCCGAGAGTACCGTTGGAGGGAACCATCTCGTCACCGACAGCACCTCGCCCATCAGTACCGCCCCATCCTCACAGCGCCCGGGATTATCTCGTCTCAGGGTTGGGCCGAACCGCAGTGGGGGACCCGCAGTGGGTGGCGTCGCAGTGAGCGTCGCAGGGGTCCGCGTCTCCTGCGGCAACATCGTGGGTGCAGTGGCGCGCTGGGTGCAGAACGGGAGCACTGCACACCGGTTCGACCGCTCGGGAGCTGCACCCGACCTGCACCCCGCCGGAACCGCAAGTGACCAGGCGCAGAGACTTCGATGCTCCTCATGTTCCACGTGATCGCCGCAGCCGGGAAAGTCACCTCGTGACCGAGTCGTCATCCATCGCGAGCGCAGCGCGGTGGACACCGACGGCCGTGCGCGTGCGTGCTTCGAGCGTGCTCCTCGTGTTCACCGCGGTCATCGCGGCGGTGCTCGTACGCAATGTGTTCGTGAGCGCCCACCGCACGATCGCGTGGGCGTTCGCGACGGCACTGCTCGCCGTGCTGCTGTTGCCCGTCGTCGACCGGCTCGCGCGTCACATGCCCAGGTTCCTCGCGCTCGTGCTCACCGTCGTCGCGCTTGCGGTGATCTCGGCGGGTTTGTGGGCCGGCGCCCGGTCCACGATCGTGCGCGAAGCAGAAAACCTCAAGAGCGCGCCCCGGTCGCGGCCACAACGCTCGAAGGGAAGTACTCGTGGGCCAAGCAGGCCGATCTCACCGGTCGTGTCGACTCGTTGGTGGCGCACATCGAGAAGCCGTCGACCGGTCAGCAGGTGAGCCGTGCCGCCGGCACGGCGTCGGCCTATTTCGTTCCCGGGATTCTCGTGCTGTTCCTGATGGTCTATGGCCCCAAGATGGTCGCCGGGGGTGTGGCGCAGTTACCCGAATCCCGACGCGCTGATGCGTCTCGGCTGCTGTCGGCAACGGTGTCGGATGCTCGGGCCCAGATCCTGATCGCCATCACCCAGGCGTGCGTCGTCGGGTTGGTGATCGGCGGCCTGAGCGCTGCTGTCGGTCTCGAGGCACCATTCCTCATCGGTCTCGTTGCCGGGCTGTTCGGCATCATTCCCGCCGTTGGCATCATGATCGGATCCCTGCCGGCAATCCTGCTCGCCACTGCCCTGGCGAGTCCGTGGGCGGGCATGCTCATGCTCGCCGTCGCCGTGGCGCTCCAGGCCGTTCAGGTGGCCGTGGTCCGCCCTGCAATGAGCCGCACGGTTGGCGACGTGGGCCCTGCGCTCGCCATCGTGACCGTGCTCCTCGCGTACGAGTTGTACGGCATCGGCGGCGCCACCTATGCGTTCATCGGCCTCATCTTCGTCATGGCGTTCGTTCGTCGTGCCGGGATGGTTCGCGACACCGGGGTCTCGTCGTGACGACGACCTCCGACCATGGCGGGGCCACCCCCGCGAAACCCACTCGTCGCCTGGAACTCGTCATCGACGTCCGCACCGCGATCGGCGTGACCGTGGCGCTCCTCGCGGGTACGCACTGTTCGCCGTGGCACGCGACGCCAATGCAATGCTGACACGTCTCGCCATCGGGCTCGTGCTCGCCTTGGCGCTCGATGGCCTCGTCAACCACATGCAGCAGCAATTCCGGCTCTCCCGGCTCCGTGCGGTCCTGGTCGTGACCACGGCACTGTTCGCACTCGCCGCTCTCGTGGTGGTCGTCCTCGGGCCGCCTGCCGTCAGCCAGGCGTGTGACCTCGCGACCAACCTGCCCCAGACGGTGCGAGATCTGTACACGCTGCCGCTCGTCGGCAATTGGCTCGAGCGGGCCGACATGGCCACCAAGGTGCAGAGTTATGTGGCGGAGCTGCCCGCCACCGTGTCGACCCAGGGCGTCACGGACGTCGCGGAGACGATGCTGGGCGGAATGGTGAGCGTCGTCATCGTGACCGTCACGACGATCGTGATCCTGCTGGACGGAGAGCGTCTCGTTGCGTTGTTCCGGCGTGCCATTCCACCGTCGAGGCGTGCCCAGGCGGACCGGGTGGGACGAATCTTCCACGGCGTCGTGGGTCGCTACTTCGGCGGATCGATCACCGTTGCGGTGATGATGGGCCTGTACGTCCTGACGATCTCGTTGACCTTCGGTGTGCCGCTGGCGCCACTGGCCGCCGTGTGGGCGATGATCACCGACCTCATTCCACAGATAGGTGGCCTTCTCGGGGGCGTGTTCTTGGCGGTTCTTGCGCTGGCAGCGGGACCGGGCACCGCCGTGATCGTGGTCGTGCTGTTCGTGATCTACATGAACGTCGAGAACCATGTGATCCAGCCGGCCATCATCGGAAATGCCGTCAACCTGTCGCCGCCGACGACCATGCTCGTGGCCCTGATCGGCGGAGCTGCCGCAGGGATCCCGGGAGCATTGGTCGCCACGCCACTCGTGGGCGCCGTCAAGCAGCTCTACTTCACGACCCGGTACCCCGACGCCGAGGTCGCCGACACGTCACCCGGGCTACTTGCGAGACTTCGCCACCTGTCGAAGCGCAAGCGTCACGAACCCGCCAGCTGATACCAACGCCAATCACACGTTGTCGTGGCGGCGCAACCACAACAGGCAGACCCAGCCGGGCACGATGGGCAGCCAGAACGTGGCCAGCCGGAACAGGAAGACCGCAGGCACTGCGACCGATCCCTCCATACCGGCAGCGACCAGACCGGCGACGAGTGCCGCCTCGACAGCGCCGAGCCCGGACGGTGTGGGAGCAATCATGGCGACACTCGAGCCGACGAGGTAGACCGCGCCGAGCGCCACGAGGCGAAGTCCGCCCCCGAACGCTGCGATCGAGCAGACAAAGCACGCGAGGAGACTGAGGACGACGAGGAGATTGCCGCCCAGGAGTTCTGTCACCTTCACCGGGCGATGCAGCACAGAGCGCAACCCCGTTGCCGAACGGCGCAGTGTCGGCAACGCCTTGTCCGCCATGATGGCGCGCACCGATGGGATGGCGAGCACCGCGACGGCGATCACGCACACGACCCCG
>CAWHJD010000025.1:0-82610 GCA_963829585.1 Ilumatobacteraceae bacterium
GTTGGATGCTCCTGACCGCAGCGACTACACGTTGACCGGCCTCTTGACGATCGGTCCACCACCACTCCGCAACGTCGGCCCCGTCAGCCGCATCGTGAGCCGTTCGGGTGCCATCGAAGCCGTCGACGTCGTGGCGCAACTCGACGACACGTCCGACGGCGTTTGGATCAGTACGTGGTACGCCGACCGGCTCGGCCTCGAACTCGGTGACCCGTTGGTGTTCGAGGGTGGAACGATCACCGACGAGAGGTGGAACGAACTCGTGCAGGGTGGGGGAGCAGACTCGGCGTTCAGGGTCGTCGGTCTCTACGAGCCGCTGTGGTCGGACGATCCGACCTTCGAGCTCGCCGACTACTGGAAGGCGGCGCCCCCCGAACTCGTGCCCGTCTACGTCGAGGCGTTCGATCAGCCGAACTTCGAGCTGATCCTCACCGAGGAATCCACGCTGCTCGACAGCGGCCTCACCGGTCTCGTTCGATGGCGGGCCCCACTGACGTCGATCCCGACGGACTACGACGGGTTGCGCAGGCTCCGCGACGAGGTGCGATCACTCGAAGGTGCGCTCGTCACGCCCGGAGCACTCGCGGATTCGATGAAGGCGCTGGCCACGTCCGAGCAGCGGCGGCCGACGCTCACGACGGACATCTTCGAGACGACCGCCGGCGTCGAGGCGGCGGTGGCTCGGCTCGTCGCACCGCTGCGTTCGGCCCGGGCACTGGGCGCTCTCGTGGGGTTGACCGCCGTCTTCGCACTCGGCGTGTTCTTCGTCGAGCGTCGACGCTCGGAGTTCCGGTTGCTCGCGAGTGAGGGCGAGCGGTGGGCCACGATGTCGTCGCGGGTGGCCGGACAACTGCTGCTGCCCGCGATGGTCGGCGGTGTCGTCGGAGCCGGCGTCGCGATCCTGGGTCTCCGCTGGTTCGGCCCGAGCGACACGTACGACGTCGGCGCCCTCCCGTGGCAAGCGATCGCCGCCACGTTGGCCGTCTCGCTCGTGGTCGCCTCGGCGACCGCCGGCGTGATCGGGTCGCGCACATTGCTGACGCGGTCGACCGAGACCAAGCGCGCGGTCCTCCGTGTGGCATTCGTCGTGCTGCTCGCGGCGACCGTGGTGGCGTGGTCGCAGGTGGAACGTACGACCGCATCGGGTTCGAGTTCGCTCGATCTGGTCGTGGTCGCACTGCCGGTCCTCGTGATCGCGGTCGCGGTCCTCGTGCTGGTCACGTTGTTGGGCTGGGCGGCGCGCCTCGCAGGTCGGCACATCGATCGCCTCCCCGTGGAGGTGTTCATCGCAGCGCGTCGCGTGGGTGCCGGATCGGTGGCGGTCAGGATGGTGGTCGCCTCGCTCGGGCTCGGGATCGGCCTGCTCGTGTTCGCTCTGGCTGTCACCGCCACCCTCGACAGAGCCGTCGACGTGCGGTTGGCCACCAGTGTCGGCGGCACGTCGTCGGCGACCCTGCTCGACGAATTGCCGAGTTCCGCGACGAGCCCGGCACCGACGACTGTCATCCGTGAGTCCGACACCCGACTCCTGCCGGGGTCGGTGCCGGCGCGGATCATTGCCATCGACCCGGCGACCTACGCCGATGCGGTCACATGGTCCGATCAGTTCGGCGCCGACGTCGACGAGGTCCTAGAGGCGCTGGGTTCGTCGACGGAGGAGTCGATCCCGGTGGTCGCCATCGAGGGTGAGCGTGTGCCCGAGGTCGGAACGTTCGGCTTGACCAGGACATATCCGTACCGGGTCGTCGCCACCGTTCGCGGGTTCCCGACCGCGGGCAACCGCGATGTGAGCGTGCTGGCGTCGGCGGATGCGATCAACGAGTACGCGGCCCGCGTCAGCAACGAGGATGCAGCGCCGGCCACTTCGTCGTTCAAGCGGGCGGCTGTCTCGCAGGCCGGTGCGGACGAGCTCACCGACTGGTTGGATCGCGTCGACGTCCGATACCGCGACGTCGTGTCGCAGGCAGAGCTCCGCCAGAGTCCGACGATCGTGGCGACGCGTACCGCGTTCGGGTACCTCGGCATCATCGGCGTCACCGCATCGGCCGCAGCGATCGTCTCCATGGCGTTGTTCCTGTCGGCACGTCGCCGGAGTCGTGCGCTGACGGGAGTCATCACCCGGTCGATGGGTTTGTCGCCCGGTCGATCTGCGGCGATCTCGGCGATCGAACTCGGCTCGGTGCTCATCGTGGCCGTCGGCGCGGGACTGCTCGCTGCTCCTGTCGTGGTCGGCCGTCTCGCACCGCGTTTCGACCCCGCTCCGGGGCGACCACCGGCGATCTCGGTGGTGGTCGACTGGGCGCCGCTGCTCGTGGTCGCGGTCGCGGGGGTCGTCATCGTGTCGGCACTCGTGTGGTTGTCGGAGTGGGTCGACAGCCGCCGTCCGGCGGGATCGGTGGTGCGCGATGGCCGGTGACGTCGTGCTCCGATGCGAGCAGCTCGTGAAGTTCTACGAGACTCCGACCGGCCGAGTACAGGCGGTTCGGGGCGTGGATCTCGATTTCGAAGCCGGAGTGACGGCGGCCGTGGTCGGTCCATCCGGATCGGGGAAGTCCTCGCTGATGCGCATGCTCGCGTGCCTCGATCGTCCGACCGCGGGTGTCGTCGTGGTCGACGGCGTCGACCTGTGGAGGATGTCGGAGCGAAGCCGTGCCCGGGCCCGGGCGGGCCTCGTCACACACATCTACCAACGCCCGAACGACAACCTGTTCGGCCATCTCACCGCCGAGATGCAGCTCGCCCGTCTGGCTGGACGGGGAGAGTCGCTCGACGTGGTCCATCACTGGCTGGAAGCGCTCGGGTTGGAGCGGCAGCGCTCGCTGCGACCGGCGCAGATGTCGGGCGGTGAACGCCAGCGCTTGGCGTTCGCCAGAGCGGCCGTGTCGGGGCATCGCCTCGTCCTCGCCGACGAGCCCACGGCCCAGCTCGATTCAGCGAACGCCGCCGCGGTGCTCGACGCGATCGACGTGCTCGCCGAGCGGGGGATGACCACCATCGTCGCCACTCACGACCGGAGAGTGCTCGACCGTGTGCGCCATGTCGTCGAGCTCCGCGACGGTGCCGTGTCAGCGGTCATCACGGCGGGGACTCGTCTGTCGGTGATCGACCGGTCCGGTCGACTGCAACTCCCGCCCGACATGCTCGAGCAGTTCGAGTCCGGACGTGCCCGGCTGCGCTGGAGCGCCGAGTCCAACACGATCGAGATCGCCCCGCCATGAGTGCCATCGACGTTCCCGTGGTCGCCCTGCGATCGGCGTCCCGGTGGTTCCGGGCGAGCGCCGGACCTGTGATCGCGGTCGACGCGGTGTCGCTCGAGATTCGGGCAGGAGAGGCGGTTGGATTGGCAGGTCCGTCCGGTTCCGGCAAGACGACGTTGCTCAACCTGATCGTCGGGTGGGAGCAGCCCGATGCGGGCACGATCGAGCGTGGGGTGTCCCTGGCGGGTGGGTGGACGTCGGTCGCCGTGGTTCCCCAGGAGCTCGGGCTGGTGCCAGAACTGACCGCCGCCCAGAACGTCGAGCTCGCAGCCAGGTTGGGTCATGGCTCGGCGTGGTCGGTGGACGAGCTGTTCGCTGCACTCGACCTCGTCGGCCTCGCCGATCGTCTGCCCGACGAGCTCTCCGTCGGGGAGCAGCAACGCACCGCCGTGGCCCGTTCCGTGATCTGCGCGCCGCAGTTCCTGGTGGCCGATGAGCCGACCGCACACCAGGACGAGCGGCATGCCGACCAGGTGATGGATGTGTTGGCAGAAGCGGCTGCCCGCGGGGGAGCGTTGCTCGTGGCCACCCATGACGACCGGGTCCTGGCCCGGGTCGATCGCGTACTCGACCTCCTCGACGGACGGCTCACGACGGGGGGCGACAGCGGCGGAGCGGCCCACCCGGAGGCGCGACGATGACGAGCGTGTGGAGCACCCTCGTCCCGCTGATCATCGGGAGCGCCTTGGTGCCGATGCAGATCGTCATCGCAGTCCTGCTGCTGCAGTCAACGTCCGGTAGACGCACGGCGATCGCCTTCGTGGTGGGGATGACATCCGTCCGACTCGTGCAGGGCGTCGTCTTCGGGCTGATCCTGTCGTCGAGCGAGGCCGAGGCGACTGACTCGCAGGGGAGTTCCGCCATCGCCTCGATCCTGCTCGTCGTCGTGGCGGTGCTGTTCCTCGTGACCGCACTGCGGCATCTCCTGTCCGACGACGATCCCGACGCGGCGCCACCCAAGTGGCTGGCGGCGACCGCGTCGATGACTCCCGGGAAGGCGTTTCTGCTCGGTGCGGGTCTGCTGGCGATCGGCGCCAAGTTCTGGGTCTTCACGCTGAGTGCGATCGCGGCGATCGGCGAGGCCGACCTCGGTCGCCCGACGGCGATCGCCACCTTCCTCGTGTTCACCGTCCTGGCCGTCAGCGTTCAGCTCATGCTCATCGGGGTCACGGTGTTCGCCCCCGCTCGATCCGACGCACTCCTGGACCGGGCCTCGGACTGGCTGAGTCGACACAACCGCGTGATGATGATCGTGATCGGTCTGGTCTTCGGTACCTGGTTCCTGATCAAGGGACTGGACGGCCTGGGCGTGTGGTGACGACCGCTGAACTCCCACGTCGTACCATCGACCCGTGGGATCACTCGCCGAGCTGCCGACCGAGGAGGTCATCACGCAGATTCTCGAGGGCGACCGCGCCGGCCACCACTCCGGTCTGACCGACGTCGCCGATCAGCTGCGTGCCGCCAACGACGCGGCATGGGCAGCGACCTCGCCGCGTCTGCTCGAACTGTGCCGGGTGCGGATCGCCATCCTGCTCGGATGCGTGGCCGAAGCCGAGGCGCGAACTTCCGGCAGTGGAGTGGCGGACGACGTACTGGCTGCCATCAGATCGTGGCCGACCGATCCTCGGTTCGATCCGCTCGATCGGGCATGCCTCGCGTTCACCGAGCACTACGTGATCGATGTCGCCTCGATCGACGACGACACCGTCGCCGCAGTGCGTGAGCAGCTGGGGGACGAGGGCGTGGTGAACTTCGTGAACGCCCTGTTGGTGGTCGAGCAACGCATCCGGTTGCGACTCGTCTGGGACCGACTGTTCGGAGGGACGTGACATGGAACGATCCGCACGGGTCACTCCCGGCACCTCTGCCGACCGGCACCTGCGCAGGGCGCTCGGTGGCTTCGCTGCCGCCGCGGTGCGCCTCCCGGCCGTCGATCCGGTGACCACCGAGATCGTGCGGCTGCGGTGCGCCCACCATCACGACTGTGGCACTTGACTGTCGCTCCGCCTGGCAGTTGCCATGGACGCAGGGCTCGACGAAGACACGATCGGCGCCGTCTTCTCCGGCTCGCCGGAGGACCTACCGGCCGACCATCGCGCGGCGCTGGCGTTGGCCGATGCGCTGATGACCCAGCCCTCGTCGCTCAGCGACGCGATGATCGACGACCTGCATCGCCACTTCACGGCGGAGCAGTTGATCGAGCTCACCCTCGACGTCATGAAGTGGAACGCGCAGAAGGTGGCGGTGGCCCTCGGGGTCGACGACTGGATCAGGCCCGGCGAGTTGAGCGATCTGCGCTTCGACGAGCAGGGGAACTGGGTCCGTCCGGAAACCCGGTGACTCCCGGACCGCTCACCTGGCGACGTGGTCGGCGCACTCCACGATCACCTGTGCGGCGGTCGTCGCGTCCTCGACGGTCGTCTTCCACGACGACACGCTGATCCGCATCGCCGTCGCGCCGTTCCACTGGGTCGGCCCGCACCAGACCCGCCCGTCGCGCTGGATCTCGGCGATCAGTCGCTCGGTCGTGGGCGGGTCGTCGAACAGGACGAGCACCTGGTTGAGTACGACATCGTTGAGGATCGTGAACCCGGCATCTCGCAGTCGATCGGCGATGACGGCGGCTGCATCGCACGCTTGTTGCACCATGCGTTCCACCCCGGAGCGACCGAGGGTTCGCAGCACAGCCCACACCTCGATCTGGCGTGCCCGCTGTGACGACTGCGGAGTGTGGTGCATCGCCTCGAAGCCGACGTCGGGAGGGAGGTATCCGGCGACGGCGGCGAACGTCCGGCGGAGCGCACCCGGGCGCCGGACGATGGCGATGCCGCAGTCGTAGGTGACGTTCAGCCATTTGTGGCCGTCGGTCGCCCACGAGTCCGCCCGATCGAGCCCGGCGACGACGTGAGCCCGCGTCGGATCGGCGAGGGCCCAGAGCCCGAATGCCCCGTCGACGTGGAGCCAGCCGTTGCGCTCGGCGGCCCAGTCGGCGATCTCGCCGAACGGGTCGAATGCGCCGGTGTTCACTTCACCGGCCTGGGCGCACACGAGGACAGGCGCTCCGCTCGGAAGATCGGTCGGGAGGAGGTCGGCGCGTATCCGCCCCTGGTCGTCGCTCGGCACGACTCGGACGCGTTCGCGGCCGAGACCGATCAGACCGAGTGACTTGCGCAGCGTGCTGTGCGCCTTCTCTCCGATGACGACATGGATCTCCGGAGCGCCGAACAGGCCGTCACGCTGGACATCCCACCCGTGCTCGGCGAGCAGGCCGTCTCGGGCCGCAGCGAGACAGCTGGCGTTCGCGACGGTTGCGCCCGTGACGAACGCGACGTCGCTGTCGGGCGGGAGGCGGAGCACGTCCAGGGTCCATCGTCGGGTGACGTCGTGGATCGCTGCGGAGACCGGAGACATCACGGGAAGCGCGGCGTTCTGATCCCACGCGTTCACCAGGAACGATGCCCCGAGCGCCACCGGGTACGTCGCGCCGTTCACGAAGCCGAAGTAGTGGCGACCCGTCGTTCCCATCGTTGCGGGTCCGCCGACGCGCTGGAGCAGGTCGATCGTGGAGGCCGCATCGGTCGGATCCTCGGGCAGCGGCTCGTCGAACCGGCTGAGCGCACCGAGAGCCTCGGCGGTCGGCGTGGGCCGACGTTCGTCGATACCCGCCGCATAGTTGATCGCGTGGTCGGCGGCGGTGCGAATGAGTTCGAGGTCGGCGGACATCGGCACATCCTTGCTGGTCACGAGCGGTGGTTCTCGATGGTTTCGACAGCTGGGGCGTGATCGCGCTGGAGGAGATCGACGAGCGTGCAGGCGTGCAGGGCACCGGCGAGTTGGACTGCTCGATGCTTCTCACCGGGGCGCCTGATCTGCCGGGCGGGGTAGTGTCGATCGTGGGCGGAGCGCTACCGCTGTGCGGACTGCGGTGCGAGTCATCGTGGCGTGGTGCTCGCTTGCTGTGGCGACTGCGTGCCTCACCGTGCTCTTCCTCGGCATGCGGTCCGTGATGGAGATCGGCGGTTTCTGTGCCAGCGGTGGTCCGTACGTGATCGAGGATCCGTGTCCCGAGGGCGTTGCATGGATGATGCCCGTGTCGATCATGCTGGGGTTGTTGGCCCTGGGGATCAATGTGGTGGCGTCGTTCCGTCTCCCAGGGCCACGATTGGCGCTGCTGGCCTGGCCGGCCCTCTTCCTGAGTCTCGGCTGGAACTTCTGGGAGTACGGCCTCGACCCGGGCGCCGGGAGCGGGGTGGCTGTGGGGTGGATCGTGTGCGGTGTCGTCTTCGTGCTGATGGGTGGTGTTCCGCTCGTCTGGCTCCTTGCTTGGCCGACTGGGCGGAGGAATCTCCTGTGGGCCGACGGAGGGTCCACGACCGATCGACCGAACGTGCGCTGGACGGCGAAGTCCGTCTCTCCGCTGGCGGCGCGCGAATTCCGGTTCGGGGCGCCGATGCGCCCGCCTCCGGTGCCACCCCGACCGTCCGAGGCTGACGACCTGGCCCCAGACGATTTCACAGCACGCCTCGAACGACTCGCTGCGATGTACCGACGAGGCGACCTCAGCGCCGCCGAGTTCGAAGCCGCCAAGGCCAAGTTGCTGACAGACGGTGGTGGCTCGTGACGACCTCGACCGGCGCCAAGCTGTTCATGCTCGCGGTGAACGTGTCGGCTGTCGTCGCGGGAATCCTCGGGGGCGTCTGGTTCTTCGAACGCTTCTCGTGACCGCACACGCGGTCGATCGGCGGTAGCCATCTGTCGCGCGAGCACAGGAAGGATCGGGCCACGACGTTCGCTCCACACGCCGAGAGTGTGCGCCCCCGGTAGCATCGCTCTCTTCCAGGGCGCATAGCTCAGTTGGCTAGAGCGCTTCCCTTACAAGGAAGATGTCGGGGGTTCGAGTCCCTCTGCGCCCACGCAATCTACCAGGACTTTCGCGCCTGAAACGCCCTCCCAGGGACGCGCTCTTGGTTCCCGTCGGCGTCGGGCACAGGCACGTGGGTCTGCGAAGCTGGGCCCCATGCGCTATCGACGACTGGGCCGCACCGCTCTCCAGGTCAGCGAGCTGTGTCTCGGCACGATGAACTTCGGGCCTCAGACGCCCGAGGACGAATCGTTCGCCATCATGGATCGCGCCGTTGAGCTCGGGATCAACTTCTTCGACACAGCGAACCGGTACGGCGGTGACAAGGGCGCTGGCGCCACCGAGTCGATCATCGGACGCTGGTTCGCCCAGGGCGGCGGCCGGCGGGACAAGATCGTGCTGGCGACGAAGCTCTTCGGAGCGATGTCGGAGTGGCCGAACGACGGCCGGCTGTCGGCACGCCACATTCGGATGGCGTGTGAGGACAGCCTCCGGCGGATGCAGACCGACCACATCGACCTCTACCAGATGCACCACATCGACCGAACCGCGCCGTGGGAGGAGGTCTGGCAGGCGATGGACACACTGATCCAGCAGGGCAAGATCACCTATGTCGGCAGCAGCAACTTCGCCGGATGGCACATCGCTCGAGCGAACGAAGCCGCCGCCCGCCGAAACACGCTCGGCCTCGTCAGCGAGCAGAGCCACTACAACCTCTTGGTGCGGACCGTCGAACTCGAGGTGCTACCGGCGTGCCGCGAGTACGGCGTCGGTGTGATCCCGTGGAGCCCGCTGTCGGGCGGGCTGCTCGGCGGCGTACTCGGTGACTCCGACCGCGCTCGTCGCCAGTCCCCACAAGCGCTGAAGCGGATCGACAAGCTGCGCCCTCAGCTGGAGCAATGGGAGAAGCTGTGCGCTGATCTCAGTGAAGAGCCTGCAGCGGTGGCGCTGGCATGGCTCTTGGCCCAGGATGGCGTCACCTGCCCGATCATCGGCCCGCGCACGCTTGGCCAGCTCGACGGCGCCTCGCTGCGCTCCCTCGAGATCACCCTCGCTCCAGAGACGCTGACATCGATCGACGCCATCTTCCCTGGCCCCGGCGGTACAGCACCCGAAGCGTACGCCTGGTAGCTCGACGGTGCGGTCTCAGTCGAGGACCCTCATGTGGACATCTCCGAGATGGCCGAACGTGGAAGGGTTGGCCATGCTGCCCTCGGCACGAGCTCGGATGTGGGCCGCAATCGCCGGATCCTTCTCCCTTCTCCAGTGAAAGGGCTGCCCCGGTCTCCTCGGAGTGACCATTCGGCCGTCCGGTCAGCTGCGCAGGTCAGCCACCACCCGCGCCAGCGTGTCGGTAACCACCCGCGGCAGCAACGGGTTGGCAACAGCGATGCCCAACGCGTCGGCGCCGACGAGGTAGCGGTTCAACGGCCGGCGTGACTCGACCGCCGACACGATGGTTCGGGCCACCACACCCGGGGGCGGAGCCATCGCCGAGATCAAGTCGACGGTGGCTTGCACGCGGCCGTACGCCTTGCGGTACGGCGAGTCCGTGACTGCCTCGCGCTCGGCCGCCTGCGCCTTGGCCCGCTGCTCGATCTCGGTCTTGAAGAACCCGGGTTCGATGATCGCGACCTTGACCCCGAATGATGCAACCTCGACTCGCAGCACATCGGACAGCGCCTCGAGACCGTACTTCGACGCGTGATACCACGCGTTGAGTGGCAGGATCGCGGCCCGGCCGGCGATCGACGAGACCATCACGATGCGCCCGGAACCACGCTCTCGCATGGCCGGCAACGCGCACGACGACACCACGGCGGGGGCGATCAGGTTCACGTCGAGTTGGCGTCTGGCCTCTTCTGCCGAGACCTCTTCGACCGCGCCCAGCTCGCTGTAGCCGGCGTTGTTCACCACCGCGTAGAACGGCGGGAGCTTCGGCCATCGGGCCACCACTGCGTCATGATCGCTCACGTCGAGCACCAGTGGGTGCACCCGATCCCACACTCCAGCCGCACGCGCCGCGTCGGTGAGCGCCTCTGCCTTCGCCTTCGAACGCACCGTGCCCCAGGTGTCCCACCCTCGCTCCGCGAACCGCAACGTGGACGCGAGTCCGAAACCAGAGTTGGCCCCTGTGACGAGCACCGGACCAGGTCGATCAACCATCGCGCACCTCCGTGTCGCCGATCACCGTATGTCGACCGGTCAACCGCGCCAAGGGCCGAAAGGCTCGCGTCGTGAATCTCGATCCTCGCAGACATCGGAGCTGTCCGGGTTGGGGACGGCGAGATTTCAGTGGTGGTCGCAACAGTGTCCATTTCTGGGAGGTCGGTTCGATGGTTCGTGTGTGGTCGAAAGAGGAGCAGGTCGCCAATAGGGATCGTTTCTGGTCGGTGGTGGGCAGCGGTGTGTCGGTGACCGCTGCGTGTGAGGATCTCGGCGTGACCCGCAGAACCGGCCGTCGTTGGATCCTGGCGACCAGGGGGCGGGCACCGGTGAAGCCACCGGAGTTGTCGGGGCGGTATCTGTCGGTTGATGAGCGGATCAGGATTGCCGACTTCAAGATGGCTGGTGAATCGATCCGTTCGATCGCCCGTCATCTCGAGCGTGCCCCGTCGACGATCAGTCGGGAGCTGAAACGCAACCAGGGCGGCGGCCGCTATGGGCCGCACACTGCGCAGCGTCGGACTGTTCGACGTCGGTGTCGGCCCAAGGCGTTCAAGCTCGACCACCGCGAGCTTCGAGATGTCGTGCAGTCCAAGTTGTGTCTGAAGTGGAGTCCCGAGCAGATCAGCTTGCACCTGGCTGAACGGTTCGGGGATCGACCAGAAATGAACGTGGCGTTCGAGACGATCTATCGACAAGGCGCTCTACCGCGAGAACCCGCTCCCGGCCGAGTTGCACCTGCACTTGCGCACGCGTCGACGCATCCGCAAACCGCAGGTGCAACCTTGTCGGCAAGCGACTGCTCGAGGTATCTGTGACATGACGATAGATCGAATCGAACGCCACGAGCGGAAGTCTGGACGATCCGCCGACAAGCCGTAAAGCCACTGGGAAGGCGATCTGATCGTGGGACACCAACTGTCAGATCAGCCATCGACGCACCCTCGTGGAACGCACCAGTCGCTTTGTGGTCGATCTTGGTCCCGTTGGCCCGACGGCCGACAAGGCCCCCGCGGTTCAGACGCTGCCAATCGTCGCAGCCCATTGCAGCTCTGCCGGCCGGGCGCCGTTCAGAACCCCGACTCATCGTGGGACCAAGGCACGCGCGAGCTTGCCCAGCGACCGATCAGATCGACCCGCAGCCGTCGGGGATCAGCATCTACTTCTGCGAGCCGCACAGCACCCTGGCAACGATGGCACCAACGAGAACACCAACGGGCTGGATTCGCCAGTAACTTCCCCAAGAGCACCGACCTCAACAACCACTCCGCTGACCGGGTCGCCGAGGTCGCCCAGGAACTCAACAACCGACCCCGAAAGACCCTCGCCATGAGAACTCCCCACGAGATCTTCAACCGCCACGTCCACACCGCCGCCAGCTACCGTTGCAACCACCACCTGAATCCGCCGACCGCTTATCGGACACCCCCTTGTCCACCGACGTGGCATGGTCGGTACCGAGTGGCCGGCGGTTTGTCGAAGGGCGTCGTTCTGTATGCCGATATCGAGCAATCTTCAATGTGATCTCCCCGAACGGTGGGCTGGTCCGTTGACGGATCCGCGAGACTCGACGGTGTGAACGAGTTCGAGAACATCGACCGGCATGCCGTGCGGCCGATCCGATCGCGGGCCGGTGTGAGAGCCGTCGTCTACGACCGTTACGGCCCGCCCGAGTTGCTTCGGGTCGACCACGTGCCGACGCCGGTGCCGAGCGCCGACCAGGTGCTCGTGCGGGTTGCCGCGACGTCGCTCAACCTGAGCGACTGGGAATGCCTGCGCGGCTCGCCGTTCTACGCCCGCATCGGAGGACTTCGAACGCCCGCTCGCTCGACGCTCGGCTCGGACATCGCCGGGCGAGTCGAGGCCGTCGGCGCCGACGTCACCCGGTTCCGACCGGGTGACGAGGTGTACGGCGACAACCTCGGGCTGAAAGGCGGCTTCGCCGAGTACGCCGTTGCGCCCGAATCGGCCCTCGCCCCCAAGCCGGAGCAACTGACATTCAGCGAAGCGTCGACGATCCCACAAGCGGGAGCGATCGCACTGCAGGGAACCGCCGATGTAGCGCCAGGGATGCGGGTCCTCATCAACGGGGCGGGCGGTGGCTCGGGCTCGTTCGCAATCCAGCTGGCGAAGCGGGCCGGTGCCCACGTGACCGCTGTCGACAACGCCGGCAAGCTCGACTTCATGCGGTCGCTTGGCGCCGACGAGGTGATCGACTACCACCGCGAAGACTTCACCCGCGGCGCCGAGCCGTACGACCGGATCCTCGATCTCGTCGCCCATCGCTCGGTGTTCGCCTACCGGAGGGCGCTCGCTCGCGGTGGCCGGTATCGCTGTGTCGGCGGGTCGGTGCCGACACTGATTCGAGTCGCCACGGTCGGCGCGATCGTCGGTCGGCTCACGGGTCGACGGATCGGCATGCTGGCGGTGCGCGAGGGGCCACCGCATTTCGAGCCGCTCGCCGCACTCTGCGTCGCCGGACACGTCGGGATCCACATCGACCGCACGTTCGCTCTCGAGGAGGTGCCAGAAGCACTGCGCTACGTGGGCGAGGGCCGCGCCCTCGGCAAGGTCGTGGTGGAGGTCAGCGTCGACTGAGCTGACCCCTCGATGGGATTGTCCCGCGTTCACGCTCGCCGGGTTGCTCTACATCGGTGCCGCAATCGCCGTCATCCCTTTCGTCGGTCGAACCCCTGTCGTGCTCGCCTTCGGACTCGGCATCGTCCCTGCGGCGACAGCCTCGCTGCTACTGAACCTCGAACTTGTCCGCCGCGGGACTTCCTGCCCTTCCCATTTCAACCCCACGGTGCGATCTTTGAGGCGAATGCCAGTACCGGTGCCGTCCGATCCCTGAGTGGTGCTCGATGCGTGTGTTGACGATCTATGCAAACTCGAACCCGAAGTCGTTCTGTCATGCGCTCCTGGACGAATTCACGGCGGGGCTAGGGGAGGCCGGGCACTCGAGCGAGGTCGTCGATCTGTATGCGATCGGTTTCGACCCGGTGCACCGACCGCGTGACACGCCGAGCTGGATCACCGAGAGCGTCCCGGACGATTTGCTCGATCGGATGCGGGTGCGTGAGTCGGTGATCGAGGGGGCAGGCGGACCGCTGCGGCGTTTCGCGATGAAGCGACTCATCGGCGACCGTGACGCCCGCAGCATCATCCGGCTACTGCGGGAGCGCTATCAGCCCAAGGACGTTCTCGCCCAACAGCAGAAGGTGGCGCGCGCCCAAGCGCTGGCGTTCATCGCGCCAGTCCACTTCCTGAGCTTCCCGGTCATCTTGAAAGGCTGGTTCGATCGTGTCTGGACCCCCGGATTCGCCTACGACCTCACACCAGAAGCCTGGCGGGGCGACATCAACGGCCGCCGCGGGCTACTGACGCATGAGAAGGCGTTGATCATGCAGACAACGATCTGGGATCAACGGGCATACGACGACGGGCTACGCGATGCGATGTGCAAGATCCTCGATGAATACACGTTGAGCTATCCGGGCATTGAACACGTCGAGCACGAACTGTTCTACGCCGTTCATGGTGCAGACGATGAGACCAGGCGCAGCTATCTCCGGCGGGCCCGTGAACTCGGCCGGGACTTCTGATGGTCGACCGAACCTCCGTCTCCAAGTGATGAGGTCTACGAAGATGTCGCTCGAGAACTTCCCGACGCTGTCCCCGCCGGCGCTTCGGAAGAGAAGCCTGAGCAACCTGCTCCGGATGGGTCACTGCGCCCCGACCGTCATGCAAACGATGCTCGACGCGTCCGACGACGAGTCGACCTGGCTGGTGATCTTGACGGCCGGGCTGCCGGGCGGCATCGGCAACACCGGCGGCGAATGCGGGGGCCTGACAGCACCACTGATTCTGTTGGGCCTGAGGCATGGTCGACACGACCTGGACGACGGACTGCCCATAGTCGTGGACTGCGGCCACGACTATCTGCAGCGTTTCACCTCCGCCCACGGCACGATCGATTGCCGAGCGATCCGCGGCGATGCACGGCTTCCCCTCCCATGCATCGGCGTCGTGCGGCAGGCACCCGAGCTGTGCACCCAGAGCCTGACCACCACGGACACCACAGCCATCCCACACGAGACACGCAAAGCATTCCGCGAGCTCTACACCCACTGGTTGGCGCACGACTTCCACTGCGCGGGCGCCGTCCTCGGCAACCTGGACGAAACGATCAAGGTTCCGTCGGAGATGCCGGACGCCGTCACCGCATTCATGGGCGGCACCCTCTTCACCGGCCAGACGTGCAGCGCCCTGACCGGCGGGGTGATGGCCCTCGGCTTAGCCGTCGGCCAGATCGAGAACAACCGGCTCCGCGTCCTGCGCATGATCGCCACCATGGCCGTCGGCGGCGACGCCTTCGCCGACGACCTGAACGCCTTCAATCGGGTCATGAACCTCGGACACGATCTGGCCCGATGGTTCGAAGACGAGTTCGGAAGTACCCAATGCCGGACCCTCACCGGCTGTGACCTCAACACCATGGACGGGGTACGCGACTACATCACACGCGACTGCGTCACCACCTGCACCGCCATCGCCGAACAGGTCTCCATCCGGGTCGCCGCAATGTTGGCCGACGAACCTCCAGCGTCTCAGCCGCCAACCCCTCGCTCGGCCTGAGGCGACACTGAGACGGGATCATCAAGCGCTGTTCGTGGCATCGGTGAAGGCGGAATCGTCCGTTCGAGATCCCTCTATCGGACGCCCTGCGGGTCGCCCGCGGTGTCCGCGTTGTCTGCCTGCTCGGCGAGGTACTCGGTCAGCGCGGCGCGTCCGATGTCGATGGCCTCCTGCCGCGTTCGGCGCTCGCCGGTTCGGAGATGCCGGCCGAGCTCCTCGGGGCCGAGTTCGGTCTCCAGACGGTCCCGCAAGGCACTGAGTTCTCCGGTCACGAACGCGGGCTGGTCGACGTCCGAGCGCTCGTAGGCGGCGGCGGCCGCGCCGACGAGCACGGCGGCGGTCGTGCGGTCGGAGATCACCGACGCGGCGAACTGCAACGACCAGAAGTCGGCGTCGTCGGACCAGTGGATGCCGGTTTCGGCCAGGGCGTCCAGCAGATGCCGTGCGGCGGCGTGCGGGTCTCCGACATCGCGTTCGGTGACACCGAGCAGGATGGTGCAATCGACGACACCGGGAGCGATGGTCAGCTCCTGGTAGCGCTCGCGGGCCTCGATCAGATGGGGCCGAGCGACGTCCGGCTGACCCAACGCGAGCAAGCTGCGACCCAGCCCGCACATCGCGACCGCGATCGAGTGGGGGTGGTCCGCGCGCCGTGCTTCTGCAAGGGACTCTCGGTAGTCGCGTGCGGCCAGTTCGAATTGGCCCTGGTTGAACCGTCCAGAGGCCAGCGTGCCCAATGCCAGGCTGACCCCGTATGTTCCGGCGCTGCGCAGCTCGACGATCGCCTCCGCAAGGGCCCGTTCGCCGTCCTCGTAGCGGCCCCGTTCGAAGTACCAGTCGCCGAGGTTGTTGAGGGCAGCCCCGAGACGCTCGCGGTCGTTCAACCGTCGGCGGATCTCGACTTGCCGCTCCAGCGCGTCGATCGCGCGACCGGTGTGACCCATGACGCCCAGCAGACTCCCGTAGCTGTGCAGTGCATCTGCCAGCACCTGATCGGCAAGGTCCGGATCGAGGGCGAACAGGTCATCGCACCACTGGAGCCCCTCGCGGTGCTGGCCGGACGAGTACCACAGGAAGCCGAGACCTCCGACCAGGCGGCCAGTGGTGGCGAGTTGCCGCGCATCGAGGGTGCGTCGAAGTGCCGCGCGGTAGTCGGCCCCGTCCTGGTCGAGCCGGACCAGCGCACCGCCGAGATCACCCCCGCGCTGTTGGGCCTGCAGCTGCGCTGCCAGTTCTGCGTAGTGCTCGGCGTGTCGCTGCTGAAGGAGCTCGCGCTCGCCGGCATCGTCGAGCTGATGTCTGGCGAACTCTCGAAGCGTCTCGAGCAGGACGTATCTGGTCGTGCCGTCGCGGGCAGAGTCGGTGGCGACCATCGACTTGTCGACGAGCGCCATGATCAGGTCGGTCACGTCGTACTCGTCGATCCCCTCGCCGCTGCAGACCTGCTCCGCCGACGCGAGGGCGAAGCCTGCGGCGAACACCCCGAGTCGACGGAACAGCAGGCGTTCGTCGTCGCCCAACAGGTCGTGACTCCACTCGATCGTGCTCAGCAGCGTCCGCTGGCGGCCTTCGGCGTTCCGATCGGCCGCGGTGAGCAGGCGAAAGCGCTCGTCGAGCCGATCGAGGATCTGAGCGGGCGACAGTGAGCGGGTGCGAGCCGCGGCAAGTTCCAGGGCCAATGGAATGCCGTCGAGACGCCGGCAGATGCTCACCACCGCTTCGACGTTGTCCGGGGTCACAGCGAACTCGGACGATGCCAACTGGGAACGTTCGGCGAAAAGGCGGACCGCGTCGTGCCGGTACGCCTCCTCGACCGTGGCATCCACGTCGGGCAACGACAGCGACGGCACCCGGTAGAGCGCTTCGCCTGTGACACCGAGCCGTTCCCGGCTCGTGGCCAGTACGCGGAGGTTCGGGCACGCGGTCAACAGGTCTCGACAGATCGCCGCGGTGGAACTGATGATCTGTTCGCAGTTGTCGAGGACGAGCAGCACCCGTTGAGCACCGATGTATTCGGCCATCGAGCGAATCAGCGGCGTCCCAGCTACCCGCGTGACGGCGAACCGCTGCGCGATCTCGTCGACGAGTACGTCGGCATCGCGAACCGCACCGAGTTCGGCCACTCGGAGACCGTCGGGAAAGTCGCCGAGGAGTTCCTCGGCAACGCGCATCGCCAACCGCGTCTTGCCCGCTCCGCCGGCCCCGGACAGCGTCACCAGCCGGTGCTCGTCGAGCAGACCCATGACATCGCGTAGTTCGCGGGTTCGGCCGATGAAGCTCGTCAGCTGCGTCGGAAGGTGATCGTCGGGTCCCTCGACGGTTCGCAGCCGTGGAAACGCTCGAGCGAGCGCAGGGTGGCAGACCTGATGGATCCGCTCCGGTTCTGTCAGACCGCGGAGGCGGTGCGTTCCGAGATCGAGCAGTTCGACATCCGCCGGCAGTCGTCCCGCCAGCAGATCGACGGTTGCCTGTGACAGCACGAGCTGTCCGCCGTGGGCACTCGCCGACAGCCGAGCTCCGCGGTTGACCGCCGCACCGAAGTAGTCACCGTTGCGGACGGTCGCCATCCCGGAGTGCATACCGATACGCACCTTGAAGGTGAGTTCTCCGACGGGTTCCAGGAACGCAAGTTGCATTTCGAGCGCCGCCTCGACGGCCTGTGCGGCCGACTGGAATGCCACTGCGAAGCTGTCGCCGGCCGTGGTGAAGACGTAGCCGTCGTGACGCTCGAGGATCGAGCTGATCCGCCGGTCGTGCTCCGCCAGTGATGCCGTCATCGCGTCGGGGGTTCGATCCCAGAGCGCGGTCGAGCCCTCGATGTCGGTGAACAGGAACGTGACGTCGCCCGTCGGCAGGTTCTGTGGTGACTTCATGACACTTGCTCTCATCCTGCCACCTCGACCTCGTAGATGAGACTGAACGCGACGCGGCGAACGAGGCGAGGACGGCCACGGCATCGTTCGTGTGACGTCCTGGTCATCACCGAGGCGACCAGTCCTGCGGGACTGACTGTGGGCATCGCGTGTTCACGACGACCCGCACCTGAAAGAGGTCCCCGACCGCCAGATCATGTCGTAGTGTCGACTCGTCGCCGGAACGGATCGGCGTGCGAACGATGGAGAGACCGACATGGGCAAGACGGTTCTGATCACCGGAGCAGGATCTGGTTTCGGCAAGGCGACGGCGATCGAGTTGGCCCGTCGCGGTCACAACGTGATCGCAACGACCGAGACACAGGAGCAGGCCGACGCCTTGAGCGCGGAGCTGCCGGACCTCACGACGATGAAGCTCGACGTCACCGATGCCGGTGACGTCGCGAGTGCCGCAAGCCTCGGTGTCGAGGTCCTCATCAACAACGCAGGCGTTGGGATTCTCGGCCCGATGGCGACGGTCCCGATGGACAAGGTGCGTCTTTCGTTCGAGGTGAATGTTCTCGGCATGGTCGCGATGTCGCAAGCGGTGATCCCCGGAATGCGAGCGAGAGGTTCGGGACGCATCATCAACGTGTCGTCGATCGCCGGAGTGCTCGCATCACCGCTCGGATCGCCGTACTGCATGACGAAGCACGCGGTCGAGGCGTTCACGAAGTCGCTGCGAGGCGAACTCGCACCGCACGGCATTGACGTCACCAAGATCAATCCGGGGCCCTACAACACGGGCTTCAACGACCGTATGGTGAACAACATCCCGACCTACATCGACGAGGGTGACACGAGCGCCACCGAGACCCACGCGTTCCTTGCCCCGATTGTGCTCGGCGACCAACTCGATCCCATCGAGGTGGCGTTGACTCTCGCCGATCTCACCGAAGCCGACGAGACCCCGGAGGAGACTTTCCTTCCGGCAGGCATCGTCGAGGCACTCGACGCACTGCTCTGAGGGTGCCCGGCGCTGATCGGCTGCATCGTCGAACGGCGCCGACGATTGGGATCGCTCCACCTCCTCATCACCCGTTGGTGTCTGCGAGCCGAGGCTCAACAGCTCGGCGTTGCTGCGTCGGTGCCGAACTGCATCCATTCGTCGTCGCTGAGTGACCGTCCGGCGAGTTTGCACACATGCGCGCGCCAATCGTCAGGATCGGTGGTCCACGTCTCGACCCCGCGGCCGGTGACGACGGCGAATGAGTCCGCGTCGATCCATTGCATCGGCGGTCCGAGCGGGGTCGGTACCGGGTAGGGACGACCGATCGAGGTGCCGCTGGCGACGTCCCAGAGTTGGATGCCATCACTGCCACCGGAGAGCAGCATCCTGCCGTCCGGACTCATTGCCAGCCCGATCGACAAGCCGGATGGACTCTGCATCTTCGGCGCGACGAGTTCACGAGACGTGACGTCCAGCAAGGAGATGTCGTTCGCGGTGCTGGTCACCGCGATGACGTCGCCGGACACACCGAACTCGAGATCCAGTGCACCCCCCTCACCACGGGCGAGCGGTTCGCCGACCGGCTGCATCGTCGCTGTGTCCCAGATCATCGCTGCCCCACGGTGATTTGCTGCGACGAAGCGACGGGAATCTGGGGAGAAGGACAGCGAAGTCACCCATGCACCGCGCAGCGGATCGACGTCCTCGGTGACGGCGTCGAGGTCATCGACGATGCTCGTTCGCTCGCCGGTTTCGAGGTTGTGCAGGTCGAGTTTCGGCTCGCGGGGATAGGAGATGTCGGAGATCGCCAGCATCCGGTTGTCGGGGCTGACTGCGACGACCGGGCCCCGTGGCGAGGCGAGCCGATCGATCACGGTGATCGTCGCCGCATCGAACACCACGAGATCGGTCACGCCGCGCCCGTAGTCGAGGTACGGCACCACGAGCAGCGATCCGTCCGGACTCAGCGTGGCGTTGACCGGCACGCCCGTGGCCGCGGCCGGCACACGGCGGGCGGCGCTCGTGGTGGCGGAGCGATCCCATACCCACACCTCGCCTCCGGTGAGCAGCGCGACCTTCTCACCGTCGGTACTGATACTCGACACAACGGCGCCACCGGGGGGTACCAGCGCGGCGATCGCGGCCGGGAACGGGTCGAGCGAGTGACCGGGCGTGTTGCCCGACAGATCAAAGAGCGCGAGCTGTTCCTCCCCACCCACGAGCAGGGTCTTGCGGGCCGGGTCGAGCGCGATCGAGGCGACGAGTCCGGCGTGCGGTTCGATGCTCCCCAGATCGGCACCATCGATGCTGGACCATCGGCGCAGTACACCTGAGGGTCCCGACGCCACGATCACGTCGTCGCTCTCGAACTCGAGCGAGTTGAGTGATTCGACGCCGTAGGTTCGCTGCGTTCGGACGAGCGCCGCGCCGTCGGGGACCGACCACACCCGGCCGACGCCTCCCCGGTCGACGCTGGCCAGGCGGGTGCCATCTCGGTCGAACGCCAAGTCGGCGTGATAGAGCGAGGTTCCCACGCCACCGAGGTTGGGCGATGTCGGCAGACCCGTCGTCGCATCCCAGATTCGTACGGCAGTCTCCCGCGAGCCGGTTGCAGTCGCGACGAATCGTCCATCGGGGCTGAACGCGACGACGCGAACCAGGTCGCCCTGTGGCGCGAGCGTCGCTTCGACCACACCCGACTCCCAGGCGACGATCTCGGCGGTCCCGTCGTCGTAGCCGATGGCGAGCCGTGACTGATCGGTCGGATCGAAGTCGACGTCGATTGCGTCCACCGCCCGGTCGAGTTCGGTGACCAGGGATCCGTCGGAGACGTCGAACACCCGAATCGTTGGACCCGCGAGCGCCACCATGGTTTCGTCAGGGCTCAACGCGACTCGAGTGTTCTGGGTCGGGTCCGAGATCACGGTCGTGACGGCACGGCTCTGACGGTCGATGATCTCGACGTTGTCGTTGGTGTGGCGCAGGATGAGCGTGCGGCCGATCTCGACGTGGCTGGTCTCACCGTCGCGCGGGATGAAGCCTGCGAACCCGGCCGGTTGCGCAACGATCGCTGATTGCATCGCCCCGGCCGTCGTCGGTGATGGGCTCAGGTCGTATGCCGCGGCTGCCAGCAGCAGCGCGCGGGCCGGGATCCTCTCCGCGTCGGCAGCGGCCTGCGCGACGAGGCGGTCCACGTCCGATACCGCTCGGGCGGTCTCGGCCTCGTCACGAGCGACGTCGGCGACCTCGCGGGCGTCGACCGCAACCGCTCGTTGGTCGGCCGCCAGTGCAGCCTGGTCGCGTGCGTCAGCTTCGGCCTCGCGGGCGTCTGCACGGCGATCGTCGGCGCGGCCCGACTGGACCATGGCGAGGCTTCCGGCCACCAGCGCGAGGACCGCAGCGCAGCTCGCCGCGGCGGTGAGCCGTCGAAGCCGCCGGTGCTGGCGGTGCTGCTCGGCCGCACGGGCTGCCCGCTCGGCGGACTCCTGCGCTGCCAGCGCCTCGCTCGACGCGATGAACTCGGACTCGATCGACCCGAGCGCGCCAGGGTGAGCCGCGGTCCAGGCGGCAACCGATTCGAGTCGGGCACCGCGGTACAGCTCGCCGTCGTCACGACCGGAATCAGCCCACGAATGAGCGGCGGCGCCGAGGTTGCGGACGAGGAGCAGCCCGTCACGGTCCTCGTCGATCCAGGCGCCGAGCCGGTCCCACGTGCCGATCAGAGCTTCGTGGGCGATCTCGACGGTTGGCTGACGCGACTGCGGGTCCCGATCGAACGTCAGCAGTCTGGCGGCACCGAACTGCTCGAGCACGTGGTCGACCGCGGCGCTGCTCCCGGCCAGCCCGTCGAGTTCGCGCCGCTGGACGCGGCGCCGCGTGTCACCCGTTCCCTCGCCGACGGTCACCAGGCGGGTGAACACCTGTCGAACCAGCGCCCGCTCGTCGGTCGGACCGTCGCCGTACACGGCTTCGGCGCGGCGTGCCAACCCGCCTTCGATGCCGCCCATCGCCTCGTAGGCGTTCACGGTGAGTCGGTTCGAATCTCGCCGATCGCAGAGTTCGACCAGTGCGTGCTGGAGGAGCGGGAGTGAGCCATTGCGGTCGAAATCGCGGACGAGGAGACGAATGAGACCGGGCTCGAACTCCAGTCCCACGAGGTCGGCGGGACCCTCGATCGCTGCCACCAGATCGTCGTCGATCGGCGCCGTTGCCACCACGTGGCAGCGCTGGAGCAGCTGACCGAAGCGTGGGTACCGCAGCGGGCGGTCGTAGAAGTCCGCTCGCAACGTGAGCACGACGCGGATGTTCCCGGTGCCGGCGGACACTGCCGCAGTGATCATGTCGATGAATTCGCGGCGGTCGTCCGGATTCACCGACGCCGAGAACAGTTCCTCGAACTGATCGACGACGAACAGCAGTGTGAAGTCCGCCGGCAACGCCGCCGCCGCACACCGGGCCAGCACGTCGCCACCCCGGGTGCGTTCCTCGTCGAAGCCCTCGAGCGGGCGAACTGCCACGGCGTCGAGGGCCGATCGACACGACGCGAACGGATTGTCGCCGGGCGTCATCCTGGCGACGAACCAGTCGACCGAATCTCCGACTCCACCCTCGCGCAGCGCAGGCACCAGCCCTGCGTGCACGACGCTGGACTTGCCGCTGCCGGATGCCCCGATGACCGCAATCAAGTTCCCCTCGGCGCCGCGCTCGGCGAGTCGCGAGAGCATCGCCTTGACCAGCCGGTCACGCCCGAAGAACACGTCGGCGTCGGACTCCTGGAACGAACGCAGCCCGACATAGGGGTTGCGCTCGACGACGGACGGTTCGGCCGGACCGTCGTTTCCTCCGGTCAGTGCCATGACGAGCGCCTCACCGAACGCCTGCACCGAATCGAACTGCTCGTCGGTGCTCCGCACCGCACCCCGTTCGATCACCTCGCGGGCGCCGGGGCCGGTGTCGGCCGGTGCGATCGACGCCAACCACATCGCGACGCCGCGCTGGTCGACCGACGGCGATGCGCCGCGCAGGCCGCCGGCGAGTCCGCCCGGTCGAATCGTGACCTGCCCGCTGGGACCGACCCGGATCGTCGTGGCGTCGAGCTGGCCGTGGGCCAGGCCGTTCACGTGGAGGTGCTGGACCGCGGAGGTGACCTGACCGACGATGGACACGAATGACGCAGTGTCGACCGGTGCGCCCATGAACGGGTTCGCGTCCGGCGTCGGGGGCGTGACGAAGTAGGCGCCCGCTGCGTCACGCCAGCAGTCGGTGACGGCGACCAGGTGCTCATGGGTGACCGCCCGCATGCGCTGCGCCTCACCTTCGAATCGCGTACGTACGTCGGGTCGCAAGCGACCGCGTGGTCCACCACGGTCAACCACACCGGTTCCGACGATCGTGGCGCGGTGGCTCGGTACGTGACGGTCACCGGCGTGGTCGCGATGGCCTCGGACAGCTCGTAACCGCTGGCGACGGTGACGGGGGTGACCCCACCGACCGCGGCCAGATCATGGTCGAGGATCGCCCGCTGGAGTTCGCGCAGCTCCGGTGATGGTTCGACGCCGAGCTCTTCGGCGAGCGTCGAGCGGAACTCGGCGTAGGCCCGCAGCGCCTCGGCCTGGCGCTGCCCGCGATAGAGCGCTCGCATGTGGAGGGCGCGGGCCCGTTCTCGCAGTGGGTGCTCCCACACGATTCGGGCTGCCTCGGCGATGGCGTCGTCGGTGCGCCCCAGCAGCAGGAGTGCTTCGACGCGGTGCTCCGCGGTGCTGACGCGAATGTCCTCCAACCGCACGGCTGCCGGGCGGGCCCAGTCTTCGGTCTCGTATCCCTCGAATGCCCTGCCGCGCCACAGCGCCAGCGCCGCCTCGATGGATCCCAGCGCGCGTGACGCATCACCGTTGGTGAGCGCTGCCGATCCGTCGGCGGCGAGCGCCTCGAACCGTTCGGCGTCGTGGTCGTCGGCGCTCAGCGCGAGGACGTAGCCGCCCTGCCGCGTGAGCAGCGTCGCGTCGGCGTCGGGGCCGAGGAGGTTGCGCAACCGCCACACGTTGGTTCGCAGCGTGCGTAACGCGTGCGTTTCGCCATCGTCCGGCCACATCACATCGATCAGGCGGTCGGTGGACACCACCGTGTTGGCGTGCACCACCAAGAGCGCGAGCAGCTGGCGCAACCGCGGCGACGTGAACTCGACCGCGACGCCATCGACCATCAACTCGATCGGGCCGAGGACGTTGACCCGTCGGCCGGCCGCGAGCTGGTCACGGGGGACGGGGGAATGCCCACCGGAACGAGCTCGGGCGGCCGACGCTGTCACAGCGCCATCCCACCGGCTCGACATCTCAACGAGATCACATCCGCTCGCAACGGTGTGATCCGGCTGAGACCCCCAGTGTTCATGCTGCCTTTCGACCCGTAACGAAAGGAACCAACCATGAACTCACGATCGATTCGAATCACGACACTAGCCATCCCGGCACTGCTGCTCTCCCTCGCCGGCTGCAGCAACGACCGCGCTGCCGCGACCGCGGTGCCCTCGTCGAGCGCACCGGCGACCGACGCGACCGGGACGGCGTACAGAGGAGCAGCGGGGCTAGCAGGGGCCGCGGCGGGCAACTACGAGCCAGCGTTCGACGGTACCGACTATGTCGGAGCCGTGGGAGTCGTTGGGGCCGTCGCTGGGAACTACGAACCAGCGTTTGACGGTACCGACTATGTCGGAGCAGCAGGAGTCGTTGGAGCTGTGGCTGGCAAGTTCCCGTAGCCGGAACGCCCGTATCGTCGTGTGTCACTCCGCGCTGACGATGGGCCGGATTGCAGTGGGTCGATCGCTCACGACCGTGTGATTCTGGGCGCGGAAGTGGGCGGCGACCGTGGCCGGAGCGTCCGTCCCCGATGGACGAGTCAGGTGTCGCTGTCGTCGCCCATCGAGATCGGGATGTCCCGGCGGGTGTGCAGAATTCGCCAGACATCCACGACCTCATCGCCGACGAGGTAGAACACCAGATACGGGAAGCGAGCCAGCGGGCGGACGCGGAGATCAGGAATCTCGAGCTCGTAGGAGAATCGCAGGCTTCCCGATTGCGGTGACCGACTGATCTGGCCGACGGCCCGCTCGACGGCGTCGACGAAACGCACGGCAACGTCAGTGTGCCCCCGATCGGTAATCCCAAGCCGCGAGGCCTTTAGCCGGGTGCGCTGGTCATGATGTCGCTGACCTGTCATGATCGGTCGGATGTGGTCCCAGGGCAGGTGGATGGCATGCGTCCTGCTCACGGCTCTCACCGCTGCGTGTGGGTCTGCCGAAGGCGGGGCCAGTCACAACCCGGGCGTTCTCTATCCGGACCGCGCCAACCAATACCGCGAAGACCAGGAACGCAGGATCGGCGAACCGGTGATGATCGGTGGCTACACGGCAACCGTGACCGAGGCCGGCTTCGACAGCGAGAGCACATCGATCCGAGTGGAGCTCGAGATCACCAATCGCGATCAGGAGCCCCAGCGGGTCGATGCAACGCAGTGGACACTGGTGAACGAGGCAGACGTGAGGCGGTGACGGCGACGTTCTCACGACAGAGCTGGCCGGAGGCGCCACCACCGCTCGGAGGTGTGGTTGGTGGATCCCCGAGAAACCGGGGAGTACTACATCCAGTACAAGCCCAAGGGGCTCGACGCAGCGCGAGGCATCTGGCGGGTTACCGTCGACTGAGACATCGACGTGCACCGAGTCGTTCCTTGTCGACCAGCCGGAAGAACCGATGCGCTTTCGGGGTGACCCGGATATCGACCGTGAACCCGGAATTTCCCGCTGAGGATCAGGCCATTCGTGTCACGAGTGAACGGTGGCCCGATCCGGGTACGAAGAGGCTGCCGGACGCCGACAGCTTCTTGATGTACTCGGCATCACCGTTGCTGGCGGCCGCCGACGCGTCGATCGCGGCCGCGTCGGCCCCGATCCCGATCCAGGTCAACTGACCGAAGACGCCATACTCCTGCATCATCAAGCTGACGGGCATGCCGGTCACGGATGTGACGTGCTGGGCGACGTCGATCCCCCAGCCAACCGCCTCTGCGTACTGACCGTTGGCGATCACGGCATTCGTGACGACGGCCATCGAACCGACGGGCGGCGGATCACCGAGGTCGCCGTGGAGCGGTGTAGCCAGCGAATCCTGGGGCGGGCCGACCACGATGTCTGCGCCCGCGGCGAGCTTTGTCTGGTAGTCGACATCACCGTCGAGTGGGGCCGCCTTCGCCGTGAGATCGGCGATGCCCTCGACTCGCATGGTGAACGCGATCGCTCCGATCGGAGCGCCGAAAGCCGCGGCCCAGAGTGCGACCTCGGTCCCCATCTTGGCCGAGACGGTGGCAGCCATCTCGGTGGCCCAGGCTGCAGCCGCGTCCTCTGGTCCAGCCGTCATCAGCTGGCGTGTGAAAAGTTGCATGTCGATCCCCATCTCATCTCGTCGTGATCCGTCGATGACGGACCCCCCATTTGGTGCGTCGGGTTCGACACATCAGGGATTCACAATCGCGCGAAGTTGGCAGGCCGTCAAGGAAAATGGTCATGATCCATGACTAATGACGAGGATTGCAGCTGAGATGGCGTCGCCGTGCTGCTGTCAAGCGGCTGCTCGCGAGCACCGACGGCGTGAACTTCGCGCTGTGGGTCGATCGCGCCGGTGGCGCTTCGATCCGACTCCGCGACGACGTCACGAGGAGGTCATGGTGTGTCGGGCGTCCGCTTCAATGGGGAGATGAAGACCGTAGTGTTGGCGACGGCGTCGTCGATGCCGAAGCCCGACCCCGAGTCGCATCTCTTGGTGACTGCGCTCGAACAGCGCGGTGTGCGCGCCCGGCTGCTGGCGTGGGACGCCGAGTTCGACTGGTCGTCGACCGACGCGGTGGTGGTGCGTTCGACGTGGGACTACTTCGAGCGGCTCGACGAGTTCTTGTCGTGGGCCGACGCGGTGGAGTCCGTGTCGCGTCTGGTCAACGCTGCGGCCGTGCTGCGTTGGAACACCCACAAGCGCTACCTCACCGAACTCATCGAACGCGGCGTTCCCACTGTTCCCACCGCGCTGGTGGAGAAGGGGAGCGCGCTCGCGGACCTCTCGGCACTCTTCCCAGGTTCGCTCGAGCTTGTGGTGAAGCCTGCCGTATCGATCGGCGCGATCGGCGCGATGCGCGCCTCCGCCAGCGATGCCGGTCTGACCGCACATCTGGCACATCTGGCGTTGTCCGGTGACGTGCTCGTGCAACCTTTCGTGTCATCAGTTGTCGACCGCGGAGAAACGTCACTGGTGTTCGCTGGACTCGATCTCAGCCACTCGGTCCGCAAGGTGCCGCGTGCAGGCGAGTATCGAGTCCAGGATCACCACGGCGGAAGCGTTCACCGTTATCAGGCCACTGCCGGCGAGATCGCAGTCGCTCGTGCCGCCCTTGCGGTGGTGCCTGGTTGCTGCACCTACGCTCGTGTTGACCTCGTCGACACGGCCGACGGCCCGGTCGTCATGGAACTGGAACTCGTCGAGCCGGCGCTCTTCTTGAACGAAGATCCTGCCGCGCCGGGCCGGTTCGCTGAATCCATCATCTCTGAGGTGTGACCCGAGTTCGCGGTACATCCCGTTGAACCATGATTCCAAGAGAATGCCACCGCACTTCTCCCGCCGAGCGCCCGGCAGACCGCCGCCCGGGAACCGGAGCGATGTCGACCGAGTAGGCGCACGCATCGCTCACCCGATTCCACGACCGACCGCTCGCGTACCGGCGCACTCGGTCAGGTCGACGGCGTCGACCGGACGCTCGTGACGCGATCACCGACCGTGGCTGGTTGGGCCCGCGTTGCCAGCGCACGCAGCCTGGAGCGGCCGGTGTCCCGGCGCGTCATCTGGAAGCCGGCTCGTGTCGGGGGGCCATGGAAGGATTGCGTCGTGGAGAGCGATCAGACCTCACGGCGCCGAAGGCCCGAATGGTCATAGACGCAAGCGAACTCGGCATCGAGGCCGCGATCTACGCGATCCTCGGTGTGCTTGTCGGGGTGCCACTCGCCGGACTCCTCGTCGCCGCGGTGGCAAGCGGGCTCGGTGGGCGACGGTTCGGGTTCGGGTCGATCGGCATGGGCATCGTCGTCTCACTTGCCACGGGCGTACTGGTCGTCGTCATCTGGAGAACCATCGGTGGCGAGGTGACCGGCTGGGATCTGCTCTGGGCGGCAGGTTTGACAGTGTCCGCCGTGTGGAGTCTGCGGCGGTTGGCGTTGCCGCCGCACGCGTCTACGGAACGGACTTGACGAGCCCGCCAGGCGAACGTTCGAAGCCACTCAGCTCCGGAACCCGTGATAGTGCGTTTCGGCGAGATTGCCTGACGCGGGACTCGGGCCGCGATGCTGCGCCTCGCGCGCCTGGATGGTCGTGATTACCCGGAGTCTTATCGAGCGTCCTCGACCGGCACTTTGAGGGGACGTCGGCCGATTCCGAGATGGGACGTGGATCTGCGTGGCGGCGCGACGCTAGAGGACGTCTCTGCGTGGCGCGGTGATGAGCGCCAGGGCCGCGGCGGCGGCGGTGTATCCGACGAGGAGCAAGCCACTGATGGGCACGTCGAGAAGCGTTCCGCTGGTAGCGACTGTCGGGCCGAGCTGCAGTAGCCCAAAGGTCGCTCCTCCCGGTGTCCACCGCCCGATCGCCGGGAGTGCGTCGATGAGTAGACGCTCCGCCGCGAGAATCCAGACGAGCGAGGCGACCACGGCGACGATCTGGTTGCGGAGCAGGGCGCCGACGGCGAGACCGATGACGCCGTAGAGCGCCATGACGACGAACGCCGCTGCGACCACCTGCCAGAACTCCGCGTCGGACGTCGCGTTGCCGCCGCGGGTTCGGATCAACGTCGTCGTGGCGACAATCGAGACGACGAGTGTGCCCGCCGTGAGGACGACGCTGGCCAGGACGAGCGTCAGGCCCTTCGAGACGAGGACCCGGGTCCGGCGCGGCTCGACAAGGAACGTGGAGGTGATGGTGCCATAGCGGATCTCCTGGGTGAACGCGAGCATCCCCAGGATCAGCATGGTCACCTGGGGCACGCCGAAGCTGTCGCCGACGACGCGGGCCAGCAGGGCGGGGTCGTCGAGGGAGAGCGCGTTGTCCGTCGCGCCGGCTGAGGGGACGGTGAACGTGACCGTCAGCAACACGAAGCCCAGGGTGGCGACCAGCAGCCCGGCCAGCATGCGGGTGCTGCGCAGCTTGACAAGCTCGGCGCGCACCGAGCGCGTTCATGCCGGCGCCTCTTCGAGCGACACCACGTCCTCGACCCGCCCGGGCTGCTCGGTGAGCCGGAAGAAGGCCTCCTCCAGCCCGGCCGTCGCCATGAGTCGGTACAACACGACCCCGTGTGCCGCGGCGAGCTCTCCCACCTGCTCCGGAGCTGCGTCGACCGCGAGCTCACCGTCTGCGTGGCGGTAGCGGAGGCCGGCATCGTCGAGCAGAGTGGACAGCCGCTCCGGTTCCGGTGTGCGGACCCGGCAACCGACGCCGGCCTCGGCGCGCAGGGCGGTGAGGGTCGATGAGCGGACGAGGCGCCCCTTCGCGATCACGAGCACGTGGTCGGCGGTCTGTTCGACCTCGCTCAGCGCATGGCTGGAGACGAGCACGGTGCGCCCCTCGTCGGCGAGCTGGCGAAGGTACGCGCGCAACCACCGGATGCCCTGCGGGTCGAGACCGTTCGTCGGCTCGTCCAGGATCAGCACAGCCGGGTCGCCCAGCATCGCCGCCGCCAACCCGAGACGCTGCCGCATGCCGAGGGAGAACTCGCCGACCCTGCGTCGCGCGTCCCCTGCGAGACCGGTAGCTGCCAGGACCCTCATGGGTGCGTCCCTGTGCAGCCTCGCCGCGGTCGTGAGCACGCGAAGATGGTCGAGCGCGGTGCGACCGGGGTGGTATCCGGATGCCTCGAGCACCGCACCGACGTGACGGACCGGGTCAGACAGCTCGTCGTACCGCCTCCCGCCGAACGTCGCGGTGCCGCTGGTCGGCGCGACGAGCCCGAGCAGCATCCGCAGGGTGGTCGTCTTGCCGGCCCCATTGGGCCCGAGGAACGCCGTCACCTGCCCCGCGGCGATCACCGCGTTGACATCGTCGACCGCCCGAACATCTCCGAAGGACTTGGTGAGCGCACACAGCTCGATGGCCGCCGTCACCGACCGCCTCCGTTGTCGCAACACCGCATCAGTCGTTCCTCACGCTGCCGCAGGTTCGGAGATCACCGCACTGCACGCTCGTGCTCATGCTCGTTCCAGGTGCGGCTCGGCGCTCGGGATCCCCGCGACCGCGGAATCGACGGAGACCGCGGGCGTGGGCTCGACGTACAGGGCGATGGCCATGGCCAGCAGGCAGAGGCCGTAGATGCCCACCCCGCCGTGCATCAGCGTCGGAGCGGCGATGCCGAGGGGCGTGAGGACCACGAGCCAGAGGCCGGTCGCGAGCGGCGTGTAGCGGTGCCAGCCGTGCCACACGCCGGCCCGCAGCGTCGCCCATCCAGTGAGCAGAAAACCGACCGTCGACGCGACGCTGGCAACACCGAAGATCGCGCCGACGACCAACGCGGCGGTGTCGTCCACGGCCGCGTCGCGGATCGGGATGGACGCCAGCTCGCCCACCAGCAGCAGCGCTGTGCCGGTGACGGCGAGAGTGATTCCGCTGGTGGCGGTGCGGGACCGTCCGGCTGCGCCGCTGCGGCCGAACGCCAAGAGGCCGACGATGACGAAACCATGGATCAGTGCGCTGAGGATCGAGAACGCGACGAAGGCGCCGCTGCTGGACCAGGGATAACGCCACATCTCGTCGGAGAGATCGGTTGTGGGTTGGAGGCCGAACATGAGCACCGCTCCAGCGATGGCGGTGGCTGCCGCCGCGATGATGAACGCGACGGTGGCCCGACTTGTCGGACGGGCCTGGACTGTTGGGGTGTGAACCATGAGATCCTCCTGAAGTTCGATGGGTTCTTGCGGTTCTGTTGTACGCAGCGCGTCAGCGGCCCGTCATCAGGGCGAAGGCGCAATCTTCACTACGCGCCAGCGCGTACCGTGGTTGCGCGCCAGCACGATTGCCGTCCCCGGGACACACTGGGAGACTCTGCACAGTGAGGACCCTGCACCTTCGTGAGTGGCCGGCGTTGCTGTTCGTCGGGACGCTGGCGGTCGAGGTCGTCGCTGTTCCGTTGTCGTGGGGCTTGGAGCCCCGGTACGACACGGTGCTGTACGCCTTCTACGCGGTGACCCTCGCCGGTGCCGGCGCGCTGATCGTGTCCCGCTACCCGGGCCACCGGATCGGTCGGCTGTTCATCGCCGCCGCCATCGTCGCTGCCGTCTCTGACTTCGCTCAGGGTTGGGGGTTACGGGCAGCTGAGCAGGCATGGCCGGCGGGACCCTTCGCCGAGTGGGTTGCACTGTGGAGCTGGATCCCGAGCGGTCCGCTGCTCGTGCTGACGTTCCTGCTGTTTCCCGACGGGCACCTCATCGGGCGGGGTTGGGCGGCGGTCGCGTGGGTCAACGTCGTCGGCGTCGCGCTCCTGCTGCCCGGGTGGGCGCTGTCGCCCGACATCGGCGACCTCTTCCTCGACGACCGCAACCCCTACGCCATCGATGCTGCGCTGACACGTGTGCTGCAGGCGGTGGGAATGACGCTCTTTCTCGGCTCGGCCGTCGTGGCGATCGTGCCGCTCGTCCTGCGCCTGCGGCGGGCGACCGGTGTCGAACGCCTCCAGCTGCGGTGGTTCGCGTTCGCCTCCATGTGCGCCGCTGTGATCCTGCCGGTCGTCGCGTTGCTGTGGAGCGTGGCACCGGCGGTGCGGCCGCTGACCGCACTCGCGCTGGCCGCCATGCCAGTTGGTGCCGCGATCGGGATCCTGCGCTACCGCCTCTACGACATCGATCTCCTCATCAGTCGAACGCTGGCGTACGGCGCGCTGAGCGTGGTGCTCGCCGGCACCTACGCGGCGACGGTCGTGGTGTTCGGCGCCGCCGTTGGGCACGGCTCCGCGTGGGGCACGGCCGTGGCCACGCTCGCGGTGGCCGCGATGTTCGGTCCCCTCCGCCACCGGCTCCAGGATGCTGTCGATCGTCGTTTCAACCCGGCGGGCTTCGACGCCATGCAACAGATGGCCGCATTCCTCGATGACCTCCGCGCCGGCCGCGCCGTCCCCGAGGACATCGAGCGCGTCCTCCGCGACGCCCTCGGGGTCGAGGACCTCGACCTTCGCCTGATCCTGCCCGACAGCGACCTCGCCGTCGACCTGACCGGAGCCCCCGTGGTCGACGACCCCGACGACGCCCGCCGACGCTGGCCGATCCGGCACGCCGGCACGACCCTGGGCATCGTCGTCGCCCCCGCCGACCTCGCCGAACGCGGCTCCTTGGTCCCCAGGGTGCTCGACGCCGGCGCGCTCGCCGTCGAGATCGCCCGGCTGCGGGTCGGGCTGCGCCGCCAGCTCGAGGAGGTCGAGGCGTCACGGGCGCGGATCGTCGCGGTCGGCGACGAAGAGCGACGACGGCTCGAACGAGACCTGCACGATGGCGCCCAACAGCGGCTGGTGTCCATCGGGCTCGCGCTCCGCCACGCCCAACACGCGCTCGGCTCGGACGTCGATCCCGACGTGGACCGGACCCTCGACGACGCCGTCGCCGAGATCGCCGTGGCCATCGACGAGCTGCGCGAGCTTGCGCGCGGTCTGCGACCTGCGCTGCTCGACAGCGGTCTCGGTCCCGCGCTGCGGGATCTGGCCCGGCGGGCGCCGCTGCCCGTCGAGGTCGTCGCGAACGGCGATCGCTATCCGACCGAGGTCGAGACCGCCGCCTATTTCACCGCGTGCGAAGGTCTCACGAATGCCGTCAAGCACGCCCGGGCCACCAAGGTCCAGCTTCGTGCCATCCACGAAGACAGCAGGCTCGTCGTCGCTGTGGTCGATGACGGCGTTGGAGGGGCCATCGCCCAGGCGGGCTCCGGACTGGCCGGCCTCACCGATCGCGTGGCGGCCCGCGGTGGCAGCCTCACGATCGACAGCGACGCAGCACGCGGCACCACCCTTATCGCGGAGTTCCCGTGCGCGTCGTGATCGCCGAGGATCAGGCCTTGCTGCGCGAAGGCCTCGCCCGCCTGTTCCGGGACGGCGGCCATGACGTCGTCGCCGCCCTCGGAGACGCCGACCAGCTGCTCGCCACCATTGCACAGGAGCAGCCCGATCTCGCCGTCGTCGACATCCGCATGCCGCCCACCTTCACCGACGAAGGCGCCCGCGCCGCACGTGCGATCAAGCAGCAGCATCCCGGCGTGGGCGTGCTGCTGCTGTCGCAGCACATCGAGACCGCCCACGCCGTCAACCTGGTCGCACTCGGCGGGTTCGGCTACCTCCTCAAGGACCGCGTGCTCGAAGTGGGCGAGTTCCTCGCCACCGCCGAGCGAGTCGCGGCGGGCGGGTCAGCCCTCGACCCGATGGTGGTCGCCCACCTCGTGGCGCCCGCCGACAGCGGACCCGTCGGCCGGCTGTCCGAGCGCGAGCGGGGCGTGCTCGAGCTCATGGCCCTCGGACTCACCAATGTCGCCATCGCCAACCGGCTCGTGGTCAGCGAACGCACCGTTGAAGCCCACGTCCGCCACATCCTCACCAAGCTCGACATCACCGACAGCGAAGACGGCCACCGCCGCGTCCTCGCCGTCCTCTCCTACCTCCACGACGCAAGCACCTGAGACACGACACCGCCGTGCGCCCGTGCGGGCCGACTCGACTTCGCTGGCCGCTCCGATTCGACCGAGTCATCTGCGCTCTGAACCGCGTCATCGAAACGGCGGAGGAATGACTCGCGCTCGAACACTCAGGAAAGGGAGCACCTCCTCGAACGACCGTTCTCGCTCCGGTCACAGTGGCGATACGGGGCGGAAGTCGCCCAGCGTCCTGCGGTCGTAGGGGTACGGTGCGTTCGAGATGAGCGACCTCTCCGACCTCGACCTTCTGTTCGCGGCTGCCGACCTCGCCGATCGCGAGTCGATGCGCACGTGGCGCAGCGACGACCTCGCCGTCGAGATCAAGCCGGATGGCTCACCAGTGTCGGCCACCGACAAGTTGATCGAACGGCTGCTGCGCCAGCTGCTCGCCGAGCATCGTCCCGACGATCGGGTGCTCGGCGAGGAGGAGGGCGACATCGGGTCGGGCGACCGATGTTGGGTGCTCGACCCGATCGATGGCACGAGCAGCTTCATTGCCGGGCGTCGGGCGTGGGGATCGCTGATCGCACTGGAGATCGGTGGTGCGCCGGCGGCCGGCATGGTGACGATGCCGGCCCTGGGGAAGCGTTGGTGGGGGACCATCGGCGGGGGAGCGTTCTTCGCTCCCAGCGCCGACGAACCTGCCCGGCCGATCCGGGTGAGTGGCGAACGGAAGATCGAAGAGATGCGCTGGTCGAGCGGACCGACGATCGAGGAACTCGATGTCGACGAACGGGCTCGGCTCGATCGGTTCGACGGGCGGGGCCGATACGTCCCGATGGCAGAGTGGACGACCTACCCCGCGTTGATGGTGGCCGACGGCTCGCTCGATGTCGCCGTGCACTTCGGCCAGCACTGGGACCACGTCGCCCTCGCTGGCGTGGTGGTCGCCGCCGGCGGCGACGTCACCTACGAACTGCCGCCTGCCGACGGGCAACGCTTCGCCGCCACGTTCACCAACGGAGGGCTCGAGCTGCCAACCGGGTGACCTTCTGGGACAGCACTCGGGCGACACGTCGGCGAGTCGAGCGGGTCGATCGTGTCAGGCCGAGCTGTCGACGGAACCGGCGGCCCAGCGTTCGAGGAAATCCACCAGTTCCTGGCGGTTCGCGCTGCGGGCGTTGCGTACGAAGAACCCGGACGCAGCACAGCCGAGTGCGAGCGATTCGCTGTCGTCGAGGCCCAGCGCGATCCCGAGACAGAAGCCCGCGTTGAAACGGTCGCCCGCGCCGGTGTTCTTCTTCGTGCCTGCGCTGTACGGACCCGGTTGCGTGGATCCGCACTCCGCGGCCGCGCTCACTGCGAACGGCACCCGATGAATCACCACGCGGCTGACGCCGAACAGATCGCGAAGGGCGAACGCCTGCTGCAGGGTCTGGTCCGGCGTGGCATCGGCCGGAGCGGATGGCACATCGTGCGCCCGGCAGAGCACGTTCGCTTCGTTGCCATTCAGTCCGAGCGTCACCGACCCCACCCGCTCGAAGTCGTGCAGGATGGCGGCCATGTCGCGAATGTCCGCCACCGAGCGGCTCGACGGATCTACGAGATCGATGAAGAACGTTGGGCGGTGAGTGAGGCGTGAGAACACCTCGCTCTGGAGCAGACGCCACACGTGCGTCATGTACGGATAGAGACTCCAATCGGTCAGCGCGATGACCTGAGCAACCTCACAGGCGGCGGCGTAGGTGCCGTCGGTGAGGAGTTCCCGAACGGAGTGCGGCGTGAATGCTGCGAGCTGTTCGACGGCGCTGAACATCACCTTGCCGTCGTTGAACTCGAACGCCAGCGTGCGCCCTGGCTCGGGGCCCCAGGAATGGAGGCCGTGACACTTCTGAGCGATGTCGCCGAAGGCCGGATGTGGCGGTTCGCCGATCGTGGCAAAGCAATCCACCGTCACACCGAGAGTCGCCAAGCCGTCCGCCAGGTTGACAGCGCAGCCGCCCGGTTGGACTGCCGTGACGACGATTTCGCGCAGGGTGCTCTGGCCGGTCGCGGCAGCGATCATCGCTCCGAAGGTGCCGATGTCCGGCACCGGCGTGAAATCGTCGAGTGTCCTACGTTCGCCGACCACGGAGATCATCTCGTCCACGAAGCCGTCGAAGCCCGTCACGACGCGGCAGCCGCGTAGGTCAGCGGCCGAGACGCGACGAGCAATTCCCGGGAGATCCATTGTCAGGCAGTCGGTTCAGTGAGCCGAAGGTTGCAGTTGCGCACCTCGTCGGTCATTCCCGTCATTCTCGCGTGCCGAGGCCGGGGCCGATGAAACGCGTGGTGGTTGCGGACCTGAGAAAATGGTTGGGTGGTGACCGTGCTGTGTTTCGACGGCTTCGAACTCGAACCGGCAGCGCGCGAGCTGCGCGGACCGAATGGTCCTGTCCATCTCGAGCAGCAGGTGTTCGATGTGCTGTGCCACCTGCTCGAACGTCGCGATCGCGTGGTCACCAAGCAAGAGCTGCTCGACGAGGTGTGGGGCAGCCGCTTCGTGTCCGAATCGGCGCTCACCAGCCGTATCAAGAGCGCGCGCCAAGCGGTCGGAGACGACGGGGATCGCCAAGCCGTGATCCGCACCGTTCGCGGTGTGGGGTACCGCTTCGTGGCCCCGGTCCACGTCGTCGAGCGAGGTGGCACGGCGGAAACCGAGAGCAGCGATCCGCCGCTGTGGGATCTCAGGATCCGCTTCATCGACGTGCGCGGCGGGCGGTCGATCGCTGTGGCCGAGACCGGGCGGGGCCGCCACCTCGTGAAGGCGGCCACGTGGCTGACGCAGGTGGACAAGGACACCGACGACAGCCCGATCTGGGGACACTGGGTGCGCGCCTTCAGCCGCCGCTACCGCTACGTGCGCTTCGACCCCCGCGGCTGTGGCCTGTCCGATCGCGATCTCGCGGGGGTCGATCTGCGCGACATCGATTTGTGGGTCGACGATCTCGGCCGTGTGATCGATTCCCTCGGCGACGAACCCGTCGCGCTGCTCGGCATCTCCCAGGGTGGTCCCGTGGCCACGGTCTACGCGGCCCGTCACCCCGAGCGGGTGTCCCATCTCGTGCTCTACGGCACGTATGCGCGGGGCAAGTCCCGTCGGGGCGATCCCGGTCAGGTCGACGAGGCCAAGCTCCTGGTCGACCTGGCACGCGTCGGCTGGGGCTCCAAGGACGGTGCGTTCCGCGAGATCTTCGCCCGCCAATTCGTGCCCGACGCCCAGAGCGACGAGATCGAGTGGTTCAACGCGCAGCTGGAGATGACGACCAACAACACCAACGCGCCCCTGTTGGAGGGCGCCTTCCACGACGTCGACGTCACGGACCTGGCCCGACAGGTGCGAGTTCCCACGTTGGTGCTCCACGCCACGGGCGATCGCTGCGTGCCGTTCGAAGAGGGGCGCCGCCTCGCCGGCATGATCCCGGACGCTCGCTTCGTGCCGCTCGACAGCCGCAATCACATCCTGCTGAAGCGCGACGCTGCGTTCCCGAAGTTCATCGACGAGATCGAGCGCTTCATCGCTGGGGTGACTACCCGCAGAGACCGATGACCTCGCGGCTCGTCTCCCTCTGCCTCGATGCAAATGATCCGTTCCGTCTCGCGCGTTTCTGGTCCGAAGCTCTGCACTGGGAGCTCGACGACGACACCAGCGGTGAGGTCCGTCTCGTGCCGACCGATGGCACCAGATTCCAGATCCTGTTCGAACCGGTCCCGGAGCGCAAGACAAGCAAGAACCGCATTCATCTCGATCTGACGACGACCTCGATCGATGATCAGCGGGACACGACCGCGACGTTGGTCGAGCTCGGTGGCCGCTCCATCGACATCGGTCAGTCTCCTGACGAGGGCCATGTCGTGCTCGCTGATCCCGAAGGGAACGAGTTCTGCCTCATCGAGCCGGGTAACAAGTTCCTTGCCGGTTGCGGACGTCTCGGAGCGATCAACTGCGACGGGACGCGGGCCACCGGGTACTTCTGGAGTGAGGCGCTCGGGTGGCCGTTGGTCTGGGATCAGGACGAGGAGACCGCGATCCGCGCGCCCGACGGCACTGGTCCGCTCATCACCTGGAGTGGTCCGCCGCTCATCCCGAAGATCGGCAAGAACCGACTCCATCTCGACATCGCTCCGGCCGCCCACGTCGACCAGCGAGACGAGGTCGACCGTCTCGTCGCCATCGGGGCGACTCGAATCGACATCGGCCAAGGTCGACGTGAGTTGGGTGGTCATGGCCGACCCCGACGACAACGAGTTCTGCGTATTGAGCCCCCGATGAGGCCGACGCGGGGGAGAGGGTGCATGAACCTGGCAATCGGCCCCACTGCGGACGTACGGTGAATGGCGTGTGCGACACGATGGTCGTGGTCGAAGCGGGACGGGTGCTCTTCGCGAAGAACTCCGACCGGGACCCGAACGAGGCGCAACTGCTCGACTGGCAGCCGCGCCGCACCAACGCCGACGGTGCCCGCGTGCGGTGCACGTGGATCGACATCGACGAGGTGCCCGAGACCCACGCGGTGCTCCTGAGCCGTCCGTTCTGGATGTTCGGCGCCGAGATCGGCGCCAACGAGCACGGCGTCGTCATCGGGAACGAAGCCGTGTTCACACGAGCACCGAGGCAGCGGGTCGGCCTGACCGGCATGGATCTGCTTCGGCTCGCACTCGAGCGGTCGACGACAGCCGCAGGGGGCGTCTCGACGATCGTGGAGTTGCTCGAACGCCACGGCCAGGGTGGCGGCTGCGGTCACGAACACCCGGACTTCACCTACGACAACAGTTTCATCGTTGCCGATCAGCGCGAGGCGTTCGTGCTCGAGACGGCCGGGCGTGAGTCGGCCGTCGAGCAGGTCACCGCCGGTGCCCGCTCGATCAGCAACGGTCTCACCATCGCCGAGTTCGCCGACGGTCGATCACAGCGCTTGCGCACCCACTTCTCCCGCTGTCGTGTCCGTCGCGCCCTCACCCAGGCCGGCGCCGAGCGGGCCACCACCGTGGCCGATCTGATGGAGGTGCTGCGCGACCACGGCACGGGCGGGCCGGCACCGCGCTACTCGCCGGTCACCGGTGCCATGTCGGCCCCGTGTATGCACGCGGGAGGGTTGGTCGCTGCGTCACAGACGACGGCGTCGTGGGTGGCGGAACTCTCGCACGAACGCGCGACCCACTGGTGCACCGCTACGGCTGGGCCGTGCACCGGTCTGTTCAAGCCGGTCCGTGTCGACGAACCACTCGACCTCGGCCGCGAACCGACCGACCGCTTCGATGCGCGATCCCTGTGGTGGCGCCACGAACTGCTCCATCGCCGCTGCATGACCGATCCAGGGCATCTGCTGCCGCGATTCGCCGGCGAGCGCGACCAGGTCGAGGCCCGCTGGCTGGCCGACCCGCCCGAACCGGCCGGCGCGTTCGCCGAGGCCGACCGTCTGCTGGAGCGATGGACGGCTGCGGTGTGCGAAGGCCCGACGACCGACACCCGACCGATCTGGGCCCGCCGCTACTGGGAGGCGCGAGGACGTCGCGCCGGACTCCCGGACGGACCCGTCGAGCAACCCGAGGAGCGTGCATCATGACGACCCATCCGCCGAGCAGGCAGCCCTACCCGACCTCGGGCGCGACCTCGGAGACGTTCGCCGCCCACGTGAACCCCGGCAAGGTGGCCGCCTACGAGGCGTTGGGCCTCGACCTCGTGATGGGTGAACGTCACGGGTCACGGTTCCGCGACGCATACGACGGACGATGGCTCTACAACTGCCACTGCAACGGCGGCGTCTTCAACCTCGGCCACCGAAACCCTGCGGTGGTCGCTGCGGTGCGCGAGGCGATGGACAACCTCGACATCGGCAACCACCACCTCGTGTCGGGCTGGCGTGCCCTGCTGGCCGAGCGGCTCGCCGATTCGACCGGCGGCCTCCTGCCCGGAGTGGTGTTCGGCGTCGCAGGCGGCGAGGCAGTCGACCTCGCGCTCAAGGTTGCCCGCGCACACACGGGCCGCACCGGGGTCGTCTCGGCCGTCGGCGGCTACCACGGCCACACGGGGCTGGCAATGGCGGCCGGCGATCCCGAGTACCGCGACCCGTTCGGGCCGAACCTCCCCGGCTTCGTGCAGGTGCCGTTCAACGATCTCGACGCGCTCGGCCGGGCAGTCGACGACACCACCGCGGCCGTGATCCTCGAGTCGATCCCGGCCACCCTCGGCATGCCGATCCCGGCCCCCGGCTACCTCCAGGGGGTACAGCAGCTCTGCCGCGACCGCGGCGCGTGCTTCGTGCTCGACGAGGTGCAGACCGGCCTCGGGCGCACCGGCTCGATGTGGTACTTCCAACAGGAGGGACTCGAACCCGACATCATCGTCACCGGCAAAGGGTTGAGCGGGGGCGTCTATCCGATCACGGCCACGCTCATGACTGCCGAACTCCACGCGTTCTTCGCCCGCCACCCGTTCGTGCACATCTCGACGTTCGGTGGATCCGAGCTCGGCTGTGTCGCGGCGCTCGCCGTGCTCGACATCATCGAGGCACCCGGTTTCCTCGACCGCGTGCGTCACCTCGGCGAGCGGTTCGAATCGGGGTTGGCCGGCCTCGACGTCGAGCTCCGTCGGCGAGGCCTGTTCATGGGCCTCAAGTTCGCCGAGGAGGGCGACGGCCTCGTGGCCACCCGTGACCTGATGGGCGCCGGCGTCTTCGCCGTGTTCGCCAACAACGACACGTCGGTGCTCCAGCTCCTGCCGCCGCTGACCGTCACCGACGAGGAGGCCGACGACATCATCTCCATCCTCCGTACCACTCTGGGATGACGGCGTGATCACCGACGGCGAGCTGTTCGACCTCGAGCACACGGTCGAACGGGCACTGAACAGCGGTGACATCTCAGAGCTGTCGTTGCTCGGTGAAGGTGAGATCACCCTCGTACTGCGCGGCGGCACGGAGGGCGCCTGGGCGTGCAAGCGGCTGCCCCCGTTCGCAACCGGCGAGGCTGCCGAGCGGTATGCGGGCACCATCGACCGGTACGTCGGTGAGCTGAGACGCCGGGGCGTCAACGTGCTCGACACCGACGTACGTCGGATCGCCGGCGCACCGATCGGCGGCCGCGAGACGACCGTTCTCTACTGCGTGCAGCCGGTTCTGCCGCCGAGAACCCAGGCTGTCGACGTGGCACGCGATGACTCCAACGGGGCGCCGACACTGCTCGCTGACATCGTCGAGGTGGTGCTGTCGACGGTCGACGCGACCGCGGGGCTCGACGCGCAGCTGTCGAACTGGGCGGTGGTCGAGGGCCGGCTCACCTACTTCGACGTCACGACCCCGCTGCTTCGCCGTGCCGACGGCACGACCGAACTCGACACCGAGGTGTTCCTCACCTCGATGCCGTGGGCGCTGCGACCACCGGTGCGGCGCTTCGTCGTTCCCGGCATCATCGAGCGCTATCACGACCCTCGCACGGTCACGCTCGACCTGGCGTCCAACCTCCTCAAAGAGGGTCTCGAGGAACTCGTACCAGCGGTGTTGGCAGCCACCGCGGGCCGAGTCGCTGTGCCCCTGACACTGGACGAGGTACGCAGCCGACCGTCGCAGCGATGCTCGGACGTGGGCGGCACTCCAGGCCGTGCGACGCGCCGACCGTGCCTGGCAACGCCACGTCCGGCGCCGTTCCTACCCGTTCCTGCTCCCCAGCCGCAGCAGCTCCTGACCCGCCCCTTCCGCCCGCCGTCACGGCCGCGGCGGGCGGGGCATGAACAACGCGTCGATGCGAGCAGCACCTGGGGTGAGGTCCGCCCATGCGCCGTTGAACGAGAGCGTCACGAGTGCGCCGGTGGGGAGTTTGGTAGCGAGCTGTGCGCGCAGGTCGGCATCGCCCGAACCCACCAGGAGTGAGGCGAGATCCTCGAGGCCCGGATTGTGCCCGACGAGCATGGCGCAGCGGACCGTGTCGTCGAGGGTGTGCAGCCGCGTCAGCATGGTGGCGGCGTCTGCCAGGTACAGCTCGTCGGTCAGTTCGATGCCGACGTGCTTCGGCAGGGCCGCGCGAATGCCCTCCACGGTGTCCACCGTGCGCCGCGACGACGAGCACAGCACGACGTCGGGCCTGTGTTCGGAACGGGTCAGGTGGTCACGGAGACGTCGCACGGCCTTCGTGCCCCGCGGGGCGAGTGGCCGGTCGTGGTCGTGGAGCGAAGGGTCGTCCCATGCCGACTTGGCATGGCGAAGGAGGAGGAGATCGCGCTGCACACGCGTCATTCTTGCTCGGGCGCTCGTACAGCCGACCCCACTCAGCTTGTTCCGGTGGTGGCCGTGAAGATCGCCGTCTCGACCGGACCACCCTCCCAGGCGGGGTGGATCCGGCGGAGACGCTCCACCGACAGGAAGTCAGCGCGGAGGTCGGCCGGCATGACTTCGTAGGGGGAGGTCTGCGATCGGTGGGTCGCGATGGCCCGCTCGCGCAGGCCGAGGTGCTCGGCGGTGTCGATGATCGTCGTGATCTGGTCTTCGGGCGTGCCGAGTTCAGCGAATTCGAGGTACTCGCTGTCGGGCTGCCGGCGGTGCAGTTCCTCTGCCCATCGGCGCATGAGTGATTGGGGGAGGCAGTGGTAGTAGAGCCTGGTGTCGGGCAGCGCCCGACGCTCGACCGCCGAGAGCGTTGCGTCTCGCATGCGTGCGTGATCTCGATGGCCGTCGCTGCCGTCGAGGGTGACGACGACGCTGGGCTCGAAGTCGTCGATGACCGCGCCGATCGCAGCGGCGACGTCGTGCAGTGGCGTGACGGCGAGTGTGCCCGCTGCAGCGATGCCGTCGATGCCAGAGTCGTGCCAGTCGAACAGGATCACCCGCTCGACACCAAGGAGCCGGGCGGCGTCTCGTAGCTCGGACTCACGCACGGCGGCCAGCTCTTCTTGCGCGATACCTGAGCCCGGTGCGGGCGACCCTGCTTCGCCTCGAGTTGCGCAGACGACCAGCGTCGGGACACCAGCCGCGGTGGCATGAGCGATCAGCGAACCACATCCGAACGTCTCGTCGTCCGGATGGGCCACGGCCACGAGTAGTCGTTCTGGTCGCATCCGCGTCCTCCTGTCACCTGGAATGCTGCAGATGGCAGCACCGAGCGCGGCATCGTAGACGCAGTTGTCAGGACACGAACTGGACGACCTGTAATCTCACGTCGGTGGAGCCCGGTTCACCACACCCGCTCGGGGCCCGCGTGGTGGCTGGCGGTGCCGGGTTCAGCGTGTTCTCCCGCAACGCGCGATACGTGGAGCTGCTCCTCTACGACGGAGTCGACGACGTCGAGCCGGCTCGGGTGATCACCCTCGATCCGAAGACCAACCGCACCTACCACTACTGGCACACGTTCGTACCGGGGGTCGGTGCGGGCCAGATCTACGCCTATCGGGCGCACGGTCCGTCGATCGGCCCGCTCGGCGCACGCTTCGATGGAGACAAGGTGCTGATCGACCCGTACGGGCGAGCCGTTGCCGAACCCGCCGACTATCGCCGCGTCGCGGCGGCGACCCCAGGGCGCAACGATGCGCACGCGTTCAAGAGCGTGGTCACCGATGTCGACGCCTACGACTGGCAAGGTGACACACCGCTGCGCCGACCGTTCGCTCAGACGATCATCTACGAGTTGCACGTCCGCGGGTTCACCAAGCACCCGAACTCTGGTGTGTCGCCGGAGCGACGGGGGACGTACGCCGGTTTGATCGAGAAGATCCCGTACCTCGTCGACCTCGGCGTCACTGCGGTCGAGCTCCTCCCGGTGTTCCAGTTCGACGCGCAGGACGCGCCAACCGGCCTCGTGAACTACTGGGGGTATGCGCCGGTCTCGCTGTTCGCACCCCATGTCGCGTACAGCTCCCGGAGCGATCCGCTCGGTGCTCTCGACGAGTTCCGCGACATGGTCAAGGCTCTCCATCGCGCCGGTATCGAGGTGATCCTCGACGTCGTGTTCAATCACACGGCAGAGGGTGGCGAGCACGGGCCCACGCTGAGCATGCGCGGTCTCGATTGCCCGACCTACTACATGCTCGACACCGAGGGTCGTTTCGCCGACTACTCGGGCACGGGCAACACCCTCAACGCGAATCAGTCGGTCGTGCGCCGGATGATCATCGACAGCCTCCACTACTGGGTCGACGTGATGCACGTGGACGGGTTCCGGTTCGATCTGGCCTCGATCCTGTCGCGCGGCGAGGACGGTCAGCCACTGCCCACGCCACCCGTGCTGTGGGACATCGAGTCGGATCCGGTGTTGGCCGGCACCAAGCTGATCGCCGAAGCGTGGGATGCCGCCGGTCTCTACCAGGTGGGCACGTTCGTCGGCGACAGCTGGAAGGAGTGGAACGGGAAGTTCCGCGACGACGTGCGGGCCTTCCTGCGCGGTGACCCGGGCATGGTTCCCCGGCTCGCCGATCGGCTGCTCGGCAGTCCCGATCTCTACGGCGACACGCCTCGTGAACCCGAGCAGAGCATCAACTTCGTGACCTGCCACGACGGCTTCACGCTCGCCGATGTCGTCTCCTACGACCGCAAGCACAACGAGGCGAACAGGGAGGACAACCGCGACGGTGCCGATCACAACTCCAGCTGGAACTGCGGGGTCGAGGGACCCACCGACGACCCCGAGATCGAAGCGCTGCGGCTCCGGCAGATCAAGAATTTCCTGGCCGTCAACCTCTTGTCGCTCGGAGCGCCGATGTTGACGATGGGTGACGAGGTGCGCCGGACCCAGCGCGGGAACAACAACGCGTACTGCCAGGACAACGACATCAGCTGGTTCGACTGGACGAACGTGACCCGCCATGCGGAGATCCACCGCTTCGTGAAGATGCTGATCCGCATTCGTGCCATTCGTGAGTCCGTGTCCACCGAGCACGACCTGACGCTCGCCGAACTCGTGCATCGCGCCGACATCCGCCTCCACGGCGTGCAGCTCGACCAGCCCGACCTGGCCGACCATTCGCACAGCCTCGCCCTCACTGCGCAGAGCCTGTCGGGCGATCTGCTCATGCACTTCGCGGTCAGCGCCCACTGGGAGCCGCTGCAGTTCGAGCTTCCGAGCCTCCCGACCTGGGCTTCCAGCGGCTGGCTCCGCGTCATCGACACCTCGCTTCCCAGCCCGCTCGACATCGTCGAGCCCCTGTCTGCGGTGCCGGTGACCGGCCCCACCTATCTCGTGTCCCCCCGCACCGCGGTCATGCTGTTCGCCCTGGCGACCACGTAGCGATCGCACGATCAGACGGGCGGATCTACCATGGCTGCGGATGATCCGGCACTGCGTTCTCCTCAGATTCCGAGCGGAGGTCGGCAACAGCGACAAGGATGCGATCTATCAGCGGCTCGCGTCCCTGCAGAGCGTGTTGCCGGGCTTCGAACGGATCGTGTGCGGCGCCAACTCGAGCGCCGAGGGCCTGGCTCAGGGGTTCGACGACGGGTTCGTGATCGAGTTCGTCGACGCGTCGGCACGAGACGCCTATCTCGCGCATCCCGACCACCAGCTCGCAGGAGCAGCCCTGGTCGCCATGCTCGACGGTGGACCCGCCGGACTCGTCGTGTTCGACCTCGACGACGATGTACGGCGAGTATCGCCCGCCGCTCATGTCGATCTCAGTCATGTGATCACCGACGGCATGGTCACCTACCCGGGACTGCCGAGTCCGCTCGTTGCCGACCATCTCTCGCGTGACGCCGCCGAGGAGATCTACGGCGCTGGGATCACGTTCCAGATCGGACTGGTGACGATGTGCACCAATACCGGCACCTACCTGGATGTTCCGTTCCACCGCTATGCCGACGGTCACGACCTCGCGGGGCTCGCGATCGACCGCGTCGCTGCTGTTGATGCGGTGCGGTTGGACTGCCGTGGTCGACGAGCCATCGAACTCGACGACGTCGACGTCGGCGCGCTGAGGGGCAAGGCCGTGTTGATCTGGACGGATCACAGCAGGCACTGGGGAACCGAGGCGTACTTCCGTGATCACCCGGCGCTCACCGCTGCTGCAGCAGAGCGGCTCCGTGACAACGACGTCGCCTGCGTCGGGATCGACTCGCTGAACATCGACGCCACCGAGGGAACCGGCGAGCGTCCCGTCCATTCCATCCTGCTACGGGCTGACATCCCGATCATCGAACACCTGACCAACCTCGAGGCCATACCGAGCGCGGGGTTCACGTTCACCGCCGTGCCACCGAAGATCGCAGGGGCGGGCACCTTCACGGTGAGGGCGTACGCGACCGTTCCGCGCTCGACGGCACGATGCCGTCAGGGGGCGGCGTAGAGATGGCGGAGGCCGCGTGACAGAGACGCAGGCACGAGCGTCACGTGGTGCTCGTCGGCGAAGACCACGGTCTGGGTGTCGACGCCCGCGTCGGTGCACAGCTGCCCGAACGCAACTGCGTTTCGCACCATGCCGGCCGCCTCGCGCTGCGCGGCGTCGGCGAACTGCTGTGGCCACACCAGGGTCATGTCTCCCTCCTCGCGCTCGCCGGCGCTGATGAATGCACGCGAACCCGTTCGATCCGGCAGCCCCTCGTCGAGCATGCGGCCGTGGTGCCACCACAGCGACGGGCTCATGGCAAGGAGATGGGCGAACACGTCGGGCCGCTCGCGCCAGGCCCAGGCGGCGAACAGCCCCGACAGCGACCAACCGCCGATGGATGTCTCGCTCACCTCCATACGGCCGTGTACGGCCGGGAGCACGCGATCGACGAGCAGCCCGAGGAACGAATCGGCGCCACCGGTGCCGTGGCGGATCATCGTGTTGTCATCGGCGAAGGGCTCGGGCAGCACCCAGTCGAAAGGGGTGAAGTCGCGGAAACGGGTGGAGAAGTAGTCGAGTGGATCGGAGCTGTCGCGCCAGACACCCACCACTGCAACGGGGGGCAGCGCTCCCATGGTGACGAGCGTGACCGTACGGGCGTACTCCGCAGCGGTGAGGAACATCGACTGTCCGTCGAGCAGCAGCAGCAGCGGCACCGGACCGTTCGGCCGCTGGGGGAGCGCGAGCGCCACGCGCAGATCGCCCTCCATCCAGGTCTCGGTGCCGGGCACGACGTAGTGGTCCGCCATCGGCGCCAGCGTAGACGAGCACTCACATCGAGTCGGCCGCGATCACGATCATCTCGTCGATGTCGTCGGTCGAGTAGTACGGCTCGACGCCGTCGCCGGCTCGGATGTCGACCACCAGGAACGACATGAGCACGTCGTTGTCGAGGACGAACGCGTTGTGCAGGCGCCACTCGGCTGACCCTCCCGCCTCCTCGATGGTCGTCAGCACGCCGAAGCGGGCATCGCCCACCGTGGGGACGGGCATCGCTTCGGCCTGTCCGGGACCTTCGTCCGTCGCCGCGATGGGACCGAAGCATGCCTCCGAGCCCGAGCGCAGGAGTTCGAACGTGGTGGCGAGTTCGTCGGCGTCACCCGAGGTCAGGAACTGCTGCACGAACACCATGTGACCGGTGCGGTCGTTCGGCGGGTTGATCGGGTCGTCTTCCTCGAGGTCGAGCTGCCGGAACGCCATCCAGGCCAGGGACTCCGCCGCGGCCTGTGCCTCCGGGCTCGCGGCGTCACACAGTTCGACCGTTGGCAACATGTCACGCTGGTCTTCCGGGATGACGCCGGACGTCATGTCAGTGCCGTCGTCCGGTCCGGCATTGATCGTCCAGTCGCCGTCGAAGGAGTCGACGGTCACCAACTGTGCGGCCAGCTGCTCCGCAGTCGGCGGGGTGTCCTGGTCGTCGCCGCACGCTGCCAGCACTGGCGTGGCGGCAAGTACGAGTACGCCGAGGACACGAAGAGAAGCATTCCTCATGACACACCTCCGTGGATCGCAGCACGACCGTGGTAGTACGACGGGCTGTTCCAACTCGATCGTCCGTCCGGCGAGCGGCGCAGCAACAGAGGCTCAAGTCAGGACAATCTTGCCGGATGTGCCACGGAAACCGCGATGGATCTCCCGATCTGGGGGAGTGGCGGGCAGGTCGGTCGGCTCACCCAAACGCTTCCGACGAACGACCCGACGGAACTCAGCGATGGTTTCAGAGTCTGGCTGTGAGGGTGTCGAGGCGTCGTTGATTGTCGGGGAGGTCGAGGTCGCCGATCGCGGCTCGCGCTGCATCCAGGTGCGAGCGCGCGGCGTCGAACTGTTCGCGAGCGGCCAGCGACTCGGCCCAGTCGAGGTGGGTGCGAGCGATCCACGGTGGCGTCCGGAAGGCCTCGTGCTGTTCGACGGCGGCGGCAAAGAGTTCGTCGGCCACATCGTGGTCGCCGAGCGCGTCGTGGAGGAGCGCCCGATACCGGTCGGCCGATCCCAGGTGGATGCCACCCGTTGCCAGTTGCGTGCCGGTCAACGGCTCCAGTTCGGCGATGAATCGGCGGCACTGGTCGGTGATCCGGAGCGTGGCAACGATCTCGCTCCAGTACGCGACCACGAGGGGATACCCCGCGTCATCGGCGAGATCCGCGGTCGAGATCAGCTCGAGCGCCGCCATGACCCGATCGACGTCGTTCTGGGCCAATCGGATGTACACACCGATCGCCCGGGCGGCACTGGCCGGGTGGCCCATCTGCTCGGTCAGGTCGGCGACGAAGCCGAGGTCGGCCAGGGTTCCAGTCTCCCTCGCGAGCGCCATCATCGTCGTTGCCTCGTACACCGTGGCCTCGGGCGCGCCGAGGGCCGTCAAACCGTCGACCAACTCGACTCGTCTCATCGCTGCGCCATCCAGGTCACCGGAGATGGTCTGGCGCATGGTGTACGGAAGCAGCGCGAAGACTTCGCTGAAATTTGCGTTGGGACCGGCCGGTAGGACGAGCTGGGACAGCGTCTGATCCATGAGGTCGCGGTCGCCGACGCGGAACGAGCCGAAGCACACGGCTTGCAGATAGCGCATCCGGAGCGATGGTTGGGGTACCAGACGAGCCGCTTCGATGAAGATGTCGAGAAGCTCGGTGGCCTCACTCCGGCCCACTGCGCGCTGCGAGGCCGTGCCCGGGTTCCGGAGTTGCACCTGTTCCAGGGGAGCAAGCCCTGCGGTCAGCGTCTTGAATTCCGCCAGCGCTGCGGCGCGACCTTCGATGTCGCGCTCGAAGATCAGTTCGGTCGCGAGGTGTCCGAGCATGCGCGCCCGCTGCGTGCCGGTGAGTTCGCCGAAGGCGAGAACCTCCCGTAGGAGCGCCGTTCGTTCCGGGTCCCGTGGGTCGCTGCTGTCGAAGCTGGCTCGCGGGCTGACCGCCATAGCCTCGCACGCGGTGCCGAGGTCGCCGGCGGCGATCGAGGAGCGGGCAGCCGCCAAGGCGTTGTCTCGCGCTTCCACGCCGGCCCCGGTGTAGATCTGGACTTCTGCGAGCCTCACGAGTGTGCGGCGACGGTCTGGCGACGATGTGCTCTCGTCCTCCATCAGTTCGAGAGCTTGCTGGAACCATCGCACGGCGTTCTCGAAGGCACCTCGTTCGGCAGCGAGGTCGCCTGCGTGAATCGCCAGTTCGATCGCCCGTGACGGATCGCCGCCCGCTGATGCCTCTGCCCAGTGCGTGGCGAGTTCGGCCACGACCGCGTCGAGATCGTCGGCGTGACGGGCCTCCAGCGCTTCGGCCACACGGCGGTGCTGCCGTGCACGTCGACTCGACGACAGCTCGCCATGCAGTGTCTCGCGCACCAGTGCGTGGGCGAAGCGGTGCCGGTCGACGCCGACCTCGATCACGAGGTTCGCCCGGGCAGCGACGTCGAGCGCGTCGAGCACGTCCTCGGCGTCGCGTCCGACCACGTCGGCGAGCAGGTCGACGTCGAACTCGTAGCCGATCACCGCCGCCGAGCGCAGCACGGTCTCGACATCGTCACCGAGCCGGCTGAGACGCCGGCCGACGACCTCACGGATACCTTCGGGAATTCCCGCCTCCTCCGGTCGCAGATCGGACACCCAACGACCGTCGCGTTCGTACAGTGCTCCCGTTTCGGCGAGATGCCTCAGCACCTCACCGAGGAAGAACGGATTGCCCGACGTTTCGCGCTGGACGACTTCCGCGAACGCCAGACCCTCCTCGTCGAGTTCGTGCCCGCCGGTACGCGTGAGGAGTTCGCGAACGCCACTGTCGCCGAGGCCGTCGAGGGCGATGCGGTTCACCGCCGGCATCCGGCGGAAGTCGGCGAGCATCGACGACAACGGGTGCGTGCGGTCGACGTCCGTGTCGCGGTAGGTGCACAGGATCATCAACCCAACCGGTGGGTCGGAGATGACGTGACGCAGGAGCAGCAGCGTCGGCTTGTCGGCCCAGTGCAGGTCGTCGAGCACCACGAGCCGCGGATGGTCCGTGCCGCCCACCGACAGCCAGGAGCCGACCGCCTGGAACAGTCGGTACCGCTCGACATCGGGCTCGTCGTCGAGCGCCGAGGGCAGACCGTCGACGAGCCGGTCGAGCTCCGGGACGATGCGGACGAGGTCGCCGGGGAACTCGCCGAGTTCGGCGAGTACACGATCGGGCGGGGTCTGGCGGACGAAGAAGTCGAGCGCGCCGGCGAACGCCTGGAACGGGATGGTGACGTCCTCGTCGCACCGACCGCCGAGCACCCGGCCATCGCCGCCCTGCACGCGTACGGCCAACTCCTGGGCGAGCCGGGTCTTGCCGATGCCCGGCTCACCGGCCAACAGCACCACCTCGAAGCCGCCGGTGGCGCAGCGTTTCCAGGCGTCGACGAGCTGCTCGAACACCTCGTCGCGGCCGGAGAACGGCAGGCCGGTCGCGTGAGCGAACACCGGTGGCAAGCCGAGCTCGATCGTGGGCGAATCCGGTTGTGCGAGCGGTGACCACAGGACCTCGCAGGCGGCAAGCGGTTCGGCCAGCCCTTTCAGCGCCAGGTGGCCCAGTGGCGCGAACTCGTGGCCGCCGCGCCCTCGGGCCATGAGCATGACCATCTCGGCGCAGCGGATGGTCGCCGGCTCGGCTGACGCTTCGAGGCGTTGTGCCTCCACCACGGGGAGTCCGAAGCAGTCGTCTCCGTCGAACGTGACGTCGCCGGTCGAGATCCCGACGCGGATCTGCATCCGTTCGCCGTCGCTACGTCGGTTACGCAGGTCGAGTTCCTGCTGCATCGCCACCGCTGCGGCGACTGCTCCCGCGGCGCTCGGGAATGTCGCCATCAGCCCATCGCCGAGGTGCTTGACGATGACGCCCCCGTTCGCGGCGATTGCCTCGCCGAGCACCTCGTCATGAACGGCTCGAAGGGTCTCGGCGGCGTCCTCGCCGACGCGTGATCGGATCTCGGTCGAGCCGACGAGGTCGGTGAACATGACCGTCGCGGTCCCTATGTTGGGTTCAGCACCCATGTGTCGTCCCCCCATTGCGGTGACGGCCCCACACCGCACACTGCGCAGACGGTAGTGCAGTCAGCAGAGAGACCGCTTCACGGGCGCCGGCTCGGAGTGAGACCGCTGATCGAGCAGACCCGGAGAGATCCGGGATACATGGAGTCGTTCCTTCAGTGGATGTCGACGTCGGCGTACTCGAACACGAGCGACTCTGTGATGACGGTTGCCACCATGGCGTCAAGCGGGGAATGCGAGAGCTGGACGGCGCGACACCCGCTGAACGTCCACGTCAACAACGGCGCTGTCGACCCCGGGTCGATGAGCTCGACCTCCACAGTTCGGGCGGCCGACCGCTTCGGCGCGCGCTCCATGCGCCACCAGTCGGCGAGGTCGGTCGCGTCGGTCACCCCTCGGCACAGCAGCACGTGACGGGCCGCCAACCCGTCGCCGGTCCCGAGCGCAGGTGTCGTGGGCGCGTCACTCGGCGCCACGGGGAATGGACCCCATTCGACACGTGCGATCGGGAGTCCCGCTGCTCGGCGCGCCGATGCCGTACCGGAGATTCGCACATGGAACGTCGTTGCGAGATACGGCCCCACGTCGTTACGGGCGCGCGGTGCATCAGCTTTCGGCATGATCAGCTGCCGTCACTCGACGTCGATGCCCTCGCACGTCAGCACGAGTTCCTCGATGGCAACGTCACTCGACGCCGCGCTGAGTGAGGGCACCACGTACTTCACGGGCCAGGCTCGTACGAGCCGCCATGTGAACACGACGTCGGTGTGGTCCTCGTTCAGCAATCGGATGGTGACATCGCGTCGGTCGGCCTGACCCAGCGTTCCCGCCCTGAACCATGCGAACAGGGTGGTCGACCCGATGAGGCCACGCTTCAGCGTCACATCGTGCACGCGATGCAAACCAGGCGACTTGCGAAAGGTGTTCACCTTGTCGTTGCCGGCTCGGTACTCGATCACGTCGATTCCGGCCACGATCGGACCGACCTCTTCGAAGCCGCCGTCGACGCTGCCGGGGTCGCCCACCCCGAAGTCGACCTGGAAGACGAACCGACCGTACGGATGATCACGAAGCGTCGCCACGACATCTCCTCCTGACGGGGCACCAATTCGGTGCCGTTCCCCAGACCGTACCCTCGAACCGCCATTGGCGCGTCCGGTTTCTCGTCGTGGTCCCAGCCATTGCCTCGTCGGAGTGGTCGCGCCAACATGGGCAGATGGATGGGCTGGCCCAGGTGAATTTCATCGTGACCGATCTGGAGCGAGCGAAGGAGTTCTGGGCTCTGCTCGGGTGGCAGTCGACACCGCGGCATCCCAACGCCGCCGTGCTCTCGTTCCCCAACGGCATGAATCTCGTCCTCCACGAACCGGAGTTCGCTCGGCTCTGGGACCCCGCGTACGCCGGCCCGAACGCAGGCTCGACGGTGGTGGACGTCAACCTGTCGAGCCGGGAGGCGGTCGACGAGACACACGCGTGCGTCGTCGCGGCCGGGCACACCAGCAGTGTCGATCCGTGGGACACCTTCTTCGGCGCTCGCTACGCCATCGTGTGCGACCCGGACGGTCATCGAATCGGTTTGAAGAGCCCGCAGGACCCGTCACGGTCATACCCGCCCGAAAGGTAGGGGTATCTCCGAACGGGTGCCGTACGCGCGGGTCACGAGCCGTGCTGGTATCGCCGGTGCCGGATGCGCCAGCCGGCATCGGTCTGCACGACATCGTCGTCGTAACGTCCGTAGAACACGCTGGTCGGGTTGCGTGGATCCGATGCGCCGACCGGATAGATGCCGCGTGAGCAGAGGTGGACGAGAGCCCCATCGCCTCGCTGGTCATCGGAGACCGACTCGATGTAGATGTTGGTCATCAGGTGCGCGCCGGGGTGCACGTCGGGACGGCCCATGAACGCCATGATCTCGTCGAGACCGACGAGGCGGATGCCGCCGACCATCTCCCACACGGCATCGGTCGTGAACACATCGATCAAGCGGTCGGGCTGGAGGCGGTCGAGCGCGTCGGCGTAACGGGCTGGGAGCTCGACGATGTCGAGCCGATCGTCGGTGGTCAGATGCACGACCGCAAGGTAATCGCTGCGCCGAGCGCGGTCGATCTCGACCGGTCAGGACGTGCTGGTCGTGCGGCCCGTGCCGAGCGCCAGTGGCGTCTCGGCCTTCGTGAACCGCAGGTTCAGCTTCAGGGTGCCGAGCATGATCCCCGGCTGGTGCAACCAGTCGTTGTCGTCGCCGTACTCGATCGACTCGAGCCGGTCCAGCAGCACACCCCAGGCGATCTGCTGCTCCACGCGCGACAGGTTGGCGCCGGGACAGACCCGTGGACCGGTGGAGAACGCCACGTGACGGGTGAGTCCCTCCCGGTCGAGGTCGAGATCGAACGGGCAGTCGAATTCGTCCCCGTCGACGTTCGCCGCGGCAAATCGAAGGTGCAGCAGTGAGCCCGCCGGCACCTCGACACCGTGGAACACCTCGTCCACCGACGTGGCGCGGGTCGACAGGCCATGGGTGGGTGAACGCATCCGCAGCCCCTCTTCCGTGAACGAACGCACCTTCGCTCGATCGTGGCGCAACTGCTCGAATGTGCCCGGGTGCTCGCACAACGAGCTGGGCCTGCTCCTCCAACGCGTACTGCGTCGTCTCCAGCCCCCCGATGATCATCGCGTGGACGATCCCGGCGATCTCCAGGTCGGTGAGCTCGCGGTCCAGCGCCTCGTAGTGAACCTCGCACAGGTAACTGACCATGTCGTCCTGAGGGTCTCGGCGCTTCGCTCGCACATGCTCGTAGATGTAGTCCTGGAAGCCGTCGAGGCGAGCGAGCATGCCGTCGGTCTGCTCCGGGCTCAGCTCGTGCTTGAGCCCGCTGCCGTGGACGAACGGCGTGACGACGGCATCTCCCCACTCCGCCAACTGTGGGATGTCTCCGAGCGGGAACCCGAGGACACTGGCCATCACGCGCTGGGGGAGCGGTCGAGCGAAACGGCTGATGAACTCCACGGCACCGTCGTCGATCCACTCGTCGAGCAGGTCGTTCGCATGCTCGGTGATCATGTCCCGATGACGCAGGGCGCCGGGCCCGACCCACGGGTCGGTGAGCTCCCTGCGGTGGCGGATGTAGAGCTCCTGCGTCGGACGCAGCGACACCATCGCCGCCGTCATCAAGTTGTGCGATGTCGCATAGGCCTCCTCGGCCGACAGGCCGTGGGCGGCGTAGGCGCCGACCCGCGCCTGCGTCAAGCTCGGGAACCGCTCGGGATCCTTCACGACACGGGAGACGTCATCGTGCTTCGTGAGCACGTACGCATCGGTCCCGGGCTTCAGGCCACCACCCGCGATGCGCAGCACCGGCGCCTCGCGGTGCAGGATCTCGTACGCCTCGTACCAGTGCTCCTGCGCGCCTTCGCCGAACAGGTCCACGGTGTCGAGATCCACGGGACACGCCATCGGGCTGAGCTCGTGGTTGATGTGCTTCGGATACGACGCCATGCCCGTGTGAGTCCCCCCTCGAACGGCTCACGCCTCTCGTTGCAGGTCTAGCAGAACTCTTCCTTCGCCGATCGTTCGGGAGTGGGGCGCGACGGAACTGGGTAGCGCCCGTACATGCATGTCGCTCTCATCGGAACGTACCCACCCACAAGGTGTGGAATCGCCACATTCACCGCCGACGTCGAATCAGCGTTGACGCGGAACGGCACGACGGTCACCGTGGTGCCGGTGGTCGGCGACGAGGGCGTGGATGCAGACACGCTGACGATCCGGCGCGACGACCGAAGCTCATACCTGGCCGCAGCGCGCGCCCTCAATCGCCTCGATGTCGACGCCACCCTGATCCAGCACGAGTTCGGCATCTTCGGGGGTGAAGCGGGAGCGTTCGTGCTCTCGCTCGCCGCGTCACTGGAGATGCCGTTCGGCGTCACGATGCACACGGTCCTGCCGCACTACACCGACGCCCAGGCGTCGGTGGTGGAGACCCTCGCAGCACGGGCATCGGTGGTGACGGTGATGACGGAATCGGCGCGTCGCCTGCTGGTCCAGCAGGAGCTGGTGCCGGCCGAATCGCTGGTCGTGATACCGCACGGCGCGCCCGACGAGCTGTTCGATGCGTCCGACGCCCCCGGTCGCCGCGAGCGTTTCGGAGTGCCGGCGGGCGCACCGATGATGACGACGTTCGGTTTGCTCTCGGAAGGGAAGGGGATCGAACTGGCGCTGAGAGCCATGGCAGCCTTGAACGTCAGTCACCCCGATCTGCACTACGTCGTGGCCGGACGCACCCATCCCGAGGTCGTGAGGCACGACGGTGAGCGCTATCGCCGCTGTCTCGAGTCGCTCAGCGATCAGCTGGGGCTCGCGGCGCGGGTGCACTTCCTCGACCGGTTCATGGACGTCACCGATCTCGCGGATCTGCTCGCGAGTTCATCGCTCGTGTGCACGCCGTACCGGGGAGAGGACCAGAGTGTGTCCGGCGTGCTCACCTTCGCACTGGCGGCGGGATGTCCGGTGGTGTCGACGCCGTTTCGATACGCCGAAGAACTCCTCGCCGGCGGCGCCGGACGTATTGCCGCGTCCGACGACGTCGACGGATTTGCCGCTGCCATCGCTTCCCTGCTCGATGGTCCGGTTGCGGCCTCCGCCCGATCTGCAGCCCGCACGGCGTCGTCGGCGATGCGGTGGTCACGTGTGGGCGGCGACCTGCGTCGAACGCTGGAGACGTCCGTGGCCGGCCGGTCCGCGCGGGTGGGCCCCGTCGTGGCGGCGCGTTCGCCGGCGCAGGCGGAGCAGCACGACACACACCTCGCGGTCACCCATCTGCGGCTGCTCTGCGACGACACTGCGATGCTGCAGCACGCACACCTCGGCGTGGCGAGGATCGAGGACGGATACTGCGTCGACGACGCCGCGCGCATGTTGCCGATCGCCGACGCACTGTCCAAGAAGCCCGATGGTGACGAATGGTCCGTGACGCTCGGTCGCTTGCTCAGTTTCGTGCGGTCTGCTGCGCTGGACGGCGACGGACGGATGCGCAACTTCATGGCCTGGGACCGGCGTTGGCTCGACGCACCACACGGCGGTGATCACGTGGGGAGGACGATCTGGGGTCTCGGCGAGGTGGTCGCAGCGGATGGCACCCACTCCGAGCTCGGCGCCGAGCTGCTGCGGCCGTTGGCGGAGTCCGTCGAACCGGATTGGCCCTCCCGGTCGATCGCATACGCGGCGCTCGGCCTGGTCGCTGCCTCCGCCAACGACCCCTCGTGGGAGCGATACTTCGACCCGATTCTGCGCGCAGTACGGCACTGGCAGCCCTCCGGTGATGGCCGGTGGCGTTGGTGTGAACCCGACGTTGAGGTATGACAACGGCCGCCTCCCCGAAGCGCTCATCCGGCTCGGTGTGCGCACCGGCGACCACACCCTCGTCGATCGTGGGGGAACGTTGCTCCAGTGGCTGGACGAGCTGTGTCGAAACGGCGATCACTACCGATTCCCCGGCCACCGAGGAATGGCGAGCGCCGACGAACTCAACTGGTCGGGTGACGAGCAACCGCTGGAGGCAGTCGCCCTGGCCGACGCCCATGCGGCATGGTTCTCGGCGACCGGAGACGACGCCGCCGATCGCGTCGATCCAGCGGGCCTGGGCCTGGTTCCATGGTGCGAATCGACTCGGGGAGGCGATGATCGACACATCGTCGGGAGCCTGCTTCGACGGCCTGGGCGAGCGGGGGGTCAATCTCAACCGGGGAGCCGAGTCGACGATTGCGGCGCACCGCTGCGCACTCACGGTGGCCAGAGAAGTCAGGACGCCGGTCGTCGCGAACCCATTCGTCGTCGAGCGCCCAGGAGAGCGAACACGAACGCGACCAAACCATAGGCGGCCAACGACACGGCCACGGTGGTGACGGGCGGAACGCCGCGGAGCATCACGTCGCGGAGCATCTGCATTCCGTAACTCACCGGAAGGAGCCACGAAACGTACCGCGCAAGGCCTTCGAGCTGTCCGATGGCCAGGAAGAATCCACTGAAGAAGAGACTCGCGAGGAGGACGATCATCGTGTACTGAACGGCCTGCGCGTCCGACGCCGAGGCGAGCGAGATCACGAAGCCGAGCCCGATCGAGGCGAACAAGGTCAGCCCCAGGACGAGCGCCAGATCACCCATGGATCCGGCCACCGGCACGTCGAGCGTCGAGACGATGAGCGCGAGCAGAGCTGCTGCGATTGCCGCCCCGATGAGGAGGTAGGCGAGGTACTTGCCGATGAGCGCCTCGGCCGCGTTGACGGGGGCCACTCGGTACACGTCGACGATCCCCAGTTGGCTCTCGCGGACGAACGAGAGCGCGCCGAATGCAACGCCGAACTGTTGCAGCATCAGAACGACGGCGGCGGGCGCGTACCAGTCCGTGATCCTGCGTTCACCGTCGACGGCGAGTTCGATCCGACTCTCGAATGGTCGAACGAGCACTGCGGGGTCGACGTCGGTGAACGAGTCGTACTCCTCGCTGACCGTGCTCAGCAGAGTGCGCAGTTCGCTCACCTGTTCGGCCGTTGCAGAGGATGGCGACGCGTCGATCGCGTCGACGATCGACTGGATGTCCTCGAGCGGGCCGGCGACCCCTTCGGCCAGTGCGCCCGATTCGTCCGACACACCGAATCGAGCAGTCAGAGCTGTCGCCGCGTCGACGGACAGCGATATTGCGCCGACCTGCCGATCCAGTTCCTCGACCGCAGCGGCGATCCCCTCCGAATCACCTGTTCCCACGGCACGTTCGAGGCTCTCGATGGACTCGCCGGTCGCGGAGACGACGACACTCGCCGGTTGGGCCGCCTCCTGGCCGCGTTCGACGATGCCCGCCAGGATCTGGCTGTTGATCTCGTCCACGCCGAGCCGGCTGGCGAAGCTGATCGCGGTCTGTTCGACCGGGTCGAGGCGTGTGTGGATCACAGTGATGGGCGCACGATCACCTGCTCGGACGGTGTCGAGTGGGTCGTCGGGAAAGGTGATGACCACGTCGACGTCGTCGGAGCGCAGGAGGCGATCGGCCTCGTCGGCGTCGCTCGTGACGCCGGCGTAGTCAACGTAGTCGCCGATCTCCTCGGCGAACCCCTCGACACGATCGATGAACGGACTGCCCTCGGCGGCGACGAAGAGAGTCCGCAACTGCTGGGGTGTCTCCCGATATCCGATTCCGAAGATCGCCATGATCAGGAACGGCCCGAACACCAGCGTGAGGAGGAGCAGCGGTTGGCGCACGACGTCGAGCGCCTCCTTGCGGAAGAATGCCCCGACCTGCATCGGTCGACGCATCGGCCCAGGCTTCACGGAGCCGAACCTTCGCCGTCGAGTGCGTGCCGCTCGATGATCTCGACGAAGATGTCGTCGTAGCTCGGTTCGAACGTGGTGATCTCGCCGACCGAGGCGCCGGCGGCGACCAGCCACTGCCTGAGATGCGTCGCAGGGTCGTCGAGATCTCCGTTCACGACCACCCTCATGCCGGCATCGGTGATCTGAACGGACCGCACGTGATCGGCCTCGCGAAGACGTTGCAGCACATGACGGGGGAGCCATCCGTCGAGTTCGACCAGGATCGGGTGGCCGCCGTAGGCGAACTCGGCGAGTTGCGCGGGAGGGAGAACCGTCAGGAGGCGGCCTTCCGCCATCACTGCGACGACATCGCACGACACGGCCTCACCCACGTACTGCGTCGGGACGACGACGGTCCTGCCTTCGTCACGCAGCGCACGAAAGTGCTCCCAGAACCGTTCGCGCAGGATCGGGTCGACGCCGGCGGTCGGCTCGTCGAGGAACAGCAGTTGAGGTTCGTGCACCAGCGTGGCCGCGAGAGCGAGGCGGCGCTGCATACCGCCGGAACACTCCGACAACTTCTTCGAACGATGATCCCAGAGATCGACCAGATCGAGCAGTGTTCTGAGGCGGCGGCGCCGGCCGCGAAGCGGAACACCGTACATCGACGCCGCGAAGTTGAGGTTCTCCGACACGGTGAGATTCGGGAACAGCACCGGGAGTTGCGGCATGTAGCCCAACCTGGTTCGTTGCTCGACCGTGAAGGTCGTGGGATCGTTCTCGAACACCCGCACCTGCCCGGTCGTCGGCGTGATCATGCCCGTGAGGATCTGCACGAGGGTGGTCTTGCCGCAGCCACTCGGTCCGATCAGTCCGACAATGGCGCCGCTCGGGATGGCGATGGTGATGTCGTGGAGCACCGGCCGATTCCCGAACTCCTTGCCGACCGACACGGCCTCGGCAACCGGCGAGCCGATCGCTCCGACCACCCGCGGGCTCAACGGGGCTTGCGTGGGGGGCATCACTGATCGATCAGGACACGATCGATCGCATACACCTGGATTTCGCGTTCGGAACTGGAGGAGTCCTCGTCGAGTTGCTCGATCTCGGTGACCGTCGCGCCACCGACGTCGACAGTTTCCCCGTTGACCGTGACGGTGAGTTCGTCCCCGGCGAGTGACTCCACCGTCGACTGTGCCCGGAGTTCGTCGAACGAATACGCATCCACCAGGATGTGCCGCCGAAGGACGTCGTCGACCGACGACGGATCGGCCAACAGCTGGGCCAAATCGTCCGACGACATGGCGCCGAACGCACTGTCGGTCGGGGCGAGAATCGTGACGTCCCGATCCTCGATCTCGTCGGCGAGACCCGACAGGCTGAGGGCCCGGAGCATCGTGCCGAAGTCGCCGTCAGCGAGCGAGCTCGTCGCCTCCTCGAGGCGCTCGGACGCGTCGTCGACGACCTCCGATGCGTCAGTGATCATCTCGTCGTCGACGTCGATGTCGACCGACGACTCGACCATCGATGACACCGCGCCGGGGTCGACGACCGTGTCACCATCGCTCCCGCACGCGGCCAGTGCGGCTGCCAGCGCGACCGATGAGACGAGAGCAGCCCGGTGAGTGCGTGACGGCCGGCGGGAATGTCTGTCCCGCCCCAGGGACGGTTGGTTCCGGATCATGGTCTCTTCCTTTCGTCGGAGAGCCCACTACCCGCTCGGCGACACAGCGAAACGCAGGTCCGGCGCTCCGGCGGCCGCTGTCGATCAGGCGGAGATCAGGCGGAATGGTGCAATGCGATGATGGCGATGTCGTCGCGGGGGTCCGGCACCGCCTCGGCCAGTTGCGCGACTTCGATGACTCCGTCCCCACCCCGCACGGCCTGAGCGTGACGGACGAGTGTCTCGAGCCCGGTGTCGAGCGTCTCATCTCGTCGCTCGACCAGTCCGTCGGTGAACAACACGACGCTGGTTCCCGTGGGCAACGGCACACTCGACGTCGTGAACGTGTGGTCGTCGACGACACCGAGCGGTGGGCCTGCGTCGGACTGCAGGTAGCCGGCGCCCGTGCCACTCACGACCAACGGATCGAAGTGGCCGGCTCGGGACCAGTGCAGGGTGGATCGGTCGAGGTCGGCGACCGCGTAGCAGCACGTCGTGAACGGTGCACGGGGGCCGGCCAGCCGCCGGACCACGGTGTTGGCCTCGGTGAGAACAGCCCCGGGATCCTGAAGATGCGCTGCAGCAGCTCGCACCACGTGGCGCACGCTCAGCATCGTCGTGGCGGCCTCGGACCCGTGGCCCGCGACGTCGGCGATGACCAAGCCCACGCGACGCGGCCCGAGAACGATGACGTCGTACCAGTCACCCCCGATCGGCTGGTCCGACTGGATCGGTCGGTGATGAGCGGTGATGACCCCCCCTTCGATCGTCGGTATCGGGTCGGGGAGCGCGGCGCGTTGCACGACTCGTGCTGTCACGCGATGTTCCTCGGCGAGTCGCTCGGCCTCCACGGCGATCTCCCTGGCCTTGACGACCGCGGTCATGTCGCGCGTCGAGGAGATGTAGCCGTCGTCGAACTTCACCGCCTGGATGCTCCAATACCCGTCGATCGGGCCGGTGTCGGTGACGTCCTGGTAGCTCATGGCATCCTGAACGAACGGCTCGCCGGTTTCGACGACGCTGCGGAACGATGCGAAGAGGCTGCTCGTCCGCATCGCCGGATACAGCTCGCACAATCGTCCTCCGACGAGTTCCTGTGCCGACCTTCCGGCGCCGTCGATGCTTCGGGCGTTGACGAAGAGGATCTCGAAATCGACGATTTCGCCGTCGTCGTCGCGTATGGCCCTGGTGATGGCAACCGCGTCGAGCATCGCGTCGAGGGCACCGCGGAAGCGATCGAGCAGAGCGGCCTCTGACAGTTCGACTCGTCGGATCGCGAGGGCCACGATCGCGGCCACGGTGTTCTGGAGGTCGTGCGCGGTGGCCATCGGGTTGCCGGGTGTCGGCCAGGCCACCCGATAGACGGCAAGAGCGCGGCGGCAGTCGTCCGGGTCGGCCACCGGCACCCACGCGGAACTCTCGTCACCCGACGCTCGCATGTTTGCCGTGACCTGTGGTGGATTGCGCGATTCGAAGTCCGTGAGCGACAACACCGAGATCGTGGTGATCGACCTGGCCGCCTGGGCGAACGGAGTCGGGTCATGGAGCCGGATCTCCCGCCCGGCCCACGCCGTCGTGACCGCTTCGCTGTATCCGCGAAGTGACGGATGGACGACCAGCAGTGACCGGGACGTGTCGACGAACGCCATCGCCGCGCGGCACGAGAAGGCCTCGGCGAGGAATCGGCACGTCGATTCGGCGATCGCGTCCCGGCTCAGCGCCATGGAGAGCTCTCGCGCGAGCAGAGCCAGCAGTTCGGTTCGGCGTCGGCCGATCTCGTCGGCAGTCACGTCCTCGACGGTGCAACCCACGGCGATCAACCGGTCACCCGCCACGACCGGGTAGTAGCTGATCTTCCAATGACGTTCATCCGTGCCGCCGATGTCCGACGACAGGTGATGGTCGAGGATCGGTCTGCCGGTTTCGAGAACGTGGCGCAACATGGGTTCGTACAACTCGGCGATCGACGGATTGACCTCTGATGGCTGACGGCCGAGGTGCGCTGCTGCAGGCATGCCGTTGGCTTCGGCGAGGTTCTCGTTGACGACGATGAACCGCAACGACTTGTCGAACAAGGCCATACCGATCGGTGCGTGCTCGATCACTGCCTCGAACAGCTCGCGGCCGTAGGCCTCCCTCTTCTCGGCTGCCTGCATCCGTGCAATCAACGAGATGGCGATCAGGGAACCGGCCGCGAAGAGCAGGACACCCAGGGCCGGTCGCACGCCCTCCAAGCGGAACGAGAACCTGGGCTCCGAGTACTCCCACCACATGAGGATCGTGGACGTCGCTGCCGCAACCCGCGCGGACCGGGTGCCGATGGTTCCCCCGATCGCCACGATCATCACGAGCAGGATCGCGCCCGGCCGCAGGGAGATGGGGTCCTCCGCTATCTCCAGGAGCAGCGAGATCGAAATCGGCGCACCGACACCGATCACGACATCACGCAGGAGCGTGCCGAGAGGGTTGTCGAGCTTCAACGTCCAACGGCGATTGTGCATGCCTCCGCTCGTTCCGTCTTCGAATCCACTGAGACCCTGAGGCGGCTCATGCTTTCACACCCCGCTGGGTCGACGAAAGGGCCTGTCGCGGCAGTCAGCATGGTCCCGTCCAGGAGCGTCCAGGAGCCGCGTGGGTGTCACGACCTCGAGGTCAGGACGGTCGCGCCCACGAGCACCTCGCCCGACCCGATCATCTCGCCGAGGTGGTGTTGATCCGTTCGCCACATGTCGAATGCCGGGTCGCCGTCGTGCTCGGCTTCCACTCGTGCTGCGACGTAGCCGCCGACGTCTGCCCACGAGCCGACTGACGGTTCGGCAATTGCCCGTTCCGTCACCTCGTAGCGCGAACCCATCAGGCACTCGATCCTCTCCAGCGGGCGAAACCAGTTCGGCGGGGCAATCACCTCGTCATGGCCGTTGGCGACCAGGTCGACGATGCAGACGCGGCCTCCGACGAGCAGGACGCGAGCGAGTTCCGAGGCCAGCACGTCGACGTCCTCGAGGAGCGACGTCACCCCGATGAGCACGGCGGCGGCGATCGATGCGGACCGAACGGGGAGCGCATGGCCGGATCCCTGCACGACCCTCAACGACTCGAACAACTTGCGCGCCCCGAGGGTGCTGCCCTGTCCCGGATCGACCGCGATCACCTCACGTGCGGACGCCGTTGCCCACATGGTGCTGATGCCGCCCAACCCTGCTCCGATGTCGAGACACGGGCCCGCCGGCGACTGGTCGGCGGCTCGTGTCAACATCGGCATGAGCTGCGGGAAGCCGGGAGCGGCGCTCGCCGCGATGGCGTGGAGAGGGACCGGCACCTCCCGGTCGATCACCTCGGCCCTCCACAACGCCGGCTGATCGAACAGCTCGTCGACCCCCGACGGGACCTCGACGCTCGGTTGGGCAACCTGTGGGCCATCGATCGACACGCCGTGATCGTACCCCGGATGGCGGCCCCGTAACCCGAACCGAACCCCAACATCCACGGTGAGAGCTGCGAGGTGAGAGCTGCGAGAGGTGTGACTCGGGTCGGTCGTGGGTACCAGTCGGCAATGTCGACAGCTTCGTCACCGATGGTTTCCGACTCGTATTGGCTCGATTCCGCTCGAGACGGCGCCACCCGCTCGGCCGATGGGGTCGTTCCGCCCCAAGGATTCGAGTGCGAGGTCATCGTCATCGGCGGTGGCCTCGCGGGGATGCTCACCGCACTGGAACTGAGTGAGCAGGGGGCCCAGGTCGCGGTCCTCGAGGCACGGACGGTTGCGGGACGTACGACGGGGCACAGCACGGCGAAGGTCACGGCGCTCCACGGATCGATCTATCACGAGCTGGTCGCCGGAAAGGGGCTCGACGCTGCCTCGTGCTATGCCGAGTCCAATCTGCGAGCCGTCGAACGGATACGCGCGTTGATCGGCGAGCTGGGGATCGATTGCGATGCGATGGATTCGCACGCGTACACGTGCGTCGAGGATGACGTGGCGCTTCTGGAGAAGGAGTACGAGGCTGCGCTCGCGTGCGGTCTGCCCGTGTCATGGGAGGTCCCGACCGAGCTCCCGGTTCCGGTAGCCGGCGCCGTCATGCTCGCTGATCAGCTTCAGATCGACCCGGTGAAGCTGTGCAGGGGAGTGGTGACGAGACTGCGCGCACTCGGAACGAGCGTCTTCGAAGGCGTCAGGGTGACCGGTGTGCACGAGGACCCGAACAACTGCGTCGTCGAAGGACCTGGCTTCGCCGCTCGGTGCGACGTAGCTGTGATCACGACACATCTACCGATCGTGGATCCCGCCCTGCTCGCAGGGCGCACGACGCCGGTCCGGTCCTATGTCGTTGCGGGCACAGTGGCCGGGGATTCGCCGAAGGGCATGTACCTGGCTGCCGATGCAGGGTGGTCGGTCCGCTCTGCCGGGGCCGACCAGCGCACGGTGCTCGTCGGCGGCGAAGGGCATTCGGTGCTCGACGGCGTCGACTCGGAGCCCCATGTCGAACGGCTGGAAGCCTTTGCCCGCGATCGGTTCGGGATGAAGGTGTCGCATCGGTGGTCGGCCTTCGACTACCGGTCGGTCGACGGTCTGCCCTTCGTCGGGGCGCTCGCACCCGGGAGCGAGCGTCGCTATGTCGCCACAGGATTCGGCAAGTGGGGAATGTCGATGAGTGCAGTGGCAGCGGAGGTCATCTCGGACAGGATCGGCGGCCGAATCACTGCGGGCACCGAACTGTTCGACGCCACCCGGTTGTTGGGAACGCTCAGCCGTGCAGCCGTCAAGCACAACGCGAAGGTCTCCAAGCGGTTCGTCGGTGATCGGGTCCGCCCGTCACACAGCAGCGTCCAGGATGCGAACGAACTCGAACCCGGGACGGGTGTGGTGATTCGACGAGGCACCTCGTTGTTGGCGCTCTCACGGGGGCTCGACGGCTCGACGCACTGCGTTGATGCAGCGTGCACCCATCTCGGCTGCATCGTTGCATTCAACGCCGGTGAGCAGACATGGGACTGCCCGTGTCATGGCTCCCGGTTCACACTGGACGGTCAAGTGCTCGACGGCCCGGCGCGCGATCCACTCGAGTCGATCGCGGTGGAGGCCGATCGATGAGGGCCGAGATGAGGACCGAACCATGAGGGCTGGACCATGAGAGGCGAACTCCTCGATGCGCAAGGGTCCTGGTCGCGGGACGGTCCCACCGGCGTCAGGACACCTGGGAGGTGGTCACCGTGGCGACCCATTTTGATGCACCATCGGACGCGCGTCGCAACGAAGCCGTACAGTTCGGTGCGCCCCGAGAACGAACCGCAGAAGGCAAGACGGTAAATGGCGGAGACGATGACGACGATGGTGCCGCAACGATGCTGATCCGTGTGCCCGCACGGCCGGGGGAGTTGGCTCGCATACGGTCGGGCGTTCGCGCGTACATCGAGGAGGCCGGTGGTGAGTCCGATGTCGCGGACGATCTCGAGCTGGTGGTCAGTGAGCTGGCCACCAACGTGATCGAACACACGTCGTCGAAGAGCATCACCGTGGTCATCGAACGAACCGGCACCGGATGGATCATCGAGGTCGCCGACGTCGAGGACACCTCTCTGCTCGATCACATTTCGCTTCCTCCGGCAACGTCGCTCACAGGACGAGGGCTGTTCGTGGTGAGGTCGCTCGTCGACACGCTCGAAGTAATCGAGACGGCAACAGCGCGCGCGGTGCGCTGCATGCGCTTGGCCAACTGAGCGAGTGCGCGCAGGCGGCGTCGAGCCGCCGATGCACACGACGGCTCGCGCCACGGCGCTCACGGCGCGATCGGCCAGCTCGTTTCGGTCACGACCGTGACGACGATGACGCCCGCTTCTTCGTCGTGCTCCTGTTCCCCGAGTTCCTCTTCGCCGAACCCGACTTCGCGGAACTCTTCTTGGCCGTGCGCTTCGACGAGCGTCGCGGGGGTCGGGGTGCAATCGGGACGCCTGCGGCCTCCTTCGCAGCGGCGATGGCATCTCCGAGAGCTGCCCACTCGGCAGGCTCCAACTCGTCCTTCAAGTCGGGCAACAATTCGGACTCTTCCTCGTCGACGTGGTGCTTGATGCCGGCAGCCAACATCTCCACCGCGGCGCCGAACCCGGGCTCGCGGACGAGCTGGACCACGGTCGCCAGGCCGGTGCGGGCAAGTTCATGCTCGACTTCGGCCTCCTCGCGATCTTCCTCACCGACTTCCTCGGCGAGCGACGGGTACACGATCTGCTCTTCGATGTCCATGTGCAGGTTGAGCTTCATGGCGAGTTCATCGACGAGTGCCTCGCGTTCGTTCCCCTCGTCGCTGTCTGCCAGCTTCCGGAGGATCTGCTCGACTTCGCGATGATCGGCCTTCAAGATCTGGATCGGATCGTTCATGGTTGTTCCCTTCGTTCAAGTGAAGCCGTCGACGATCGCCGGCAGAGTCCGCCTTACCCCGGGGTCCATCGACTGACACCTCCGATTGTCGAGAAAGGAACGTCGAGGAGGGATTGCCGCGGAGGTTCACGGGAGGAGCGGGTGGGTACGTGCCGTTTCGTGGCAACTGTCGATCCAGCGCTCATCGCCGACGAGGCCGGGCTGGTGTACGGCGCACCGACGCAGGACGGAATCAGACGTCGTCGTCGAGGCCGCGGGTTCACGTACCAGGGCCCTGGGGGAGGAACGGTCGATGCGGCGACGCGGGGTTGGATCCAGCAACTTGCCATCCCGCCGGCGTGGACCGATGTCTGGATCAGCGCTGATCCGGACATGCACATCCTGGCCCTCGGTGTGGACGATGCAGGCCGCACCCAGTATCGGTACCATCCGGAGTTCCGGCGGGTTGCCGACGAGCTGAAGTTCGCACGTCTCGGACTCGCTTCGAGCAGACTCCCGCGTGTCCGTCGTGCCATCACCGAGGCGCTCGCCGGTGACGAGCGGACACGCATGGTCGCGTTGGCGACGCACTTGATCGACCGCTCCCTCATTCGGGTGGGAACGGAGCGCTACGTCGATGAGAACGCCAGCTTCGGTGCGTGCACGCTGCGTCGTCGGCACGCACGGGTCGAGGGCGACGTCGTGCATTTCGACTTCCGTGCGAAAGGCGGTGTCCGGCGACGGTTCAGCCTCGACGACGCTGTGCTTGCACGCCACATTGCCGGCCTGGATCCACGTCCGTCAGCGCCGATCATGGCGACGACTGCGGGCTGGGTGCCCTCGGGTGACGACGTCGCGGCGTTCCTCACGTCGGCTGCCAGGCTCGAGATGACGGCCAAGGATCTCCGTACGCTCGGCGCGTCCGCGTACATGGTCGAGGCGCTCTGCGCCCACGATCTCGATGAGTCCAAGGATCCGCTCCTGGCGGCGTACGACCTTGTCGCCGGGGTGCTCGGCAACACCCGTGCTGTTGCGCGTTCCTCGTACGTGGCCCCAGCCGTGGTTGTCGCATGGGAGGACGGATCACTCGCGGCAACGTGGAAACGTTGCCGTGCGGCGGCCGACTGCACCCGAGCCGAACGGGCTCTCTCGCATGTCCTGCGGGCCGCCGACGCGGCAGAGGGTTCTGCATAGGAGAAGGCGGTCGCTAGGTTCGATCCGGCGGCTACGTTGTGGCAGCATGAGCCACGTGGAACTCGACAATCAACGCTTCGCCGTGACGGATACCGCCGAAGGCTGGTCGATTGCCGGCGAGATCGATGCCAGTACCGTTCCACTACTGGTCGATGCCTTCGAGCGGTTGCCCGAACATGACGGCGCCGTGGTGCTGGACCTGCACGACGTGTCGTTCATCGATTCGAGCGGACTCCGAGTGTTGATTTCGCTCGTCGAACGTGCACGTGAGGATGGCCGGACGGTGGAGATCGCGAATCCATCGAACTCCGTGGTGCGCCTGCTCGAGATCACCGGCCTGGCCGGCATGTTCGGCCTCGACGCTCGACCACCTGCCTGACCCGTCGACGCCGAGGGCCGGCTGGAGCGACGCCGCTACGAGGTTTCGAATTCATGCTGGGTGGGCAGCCCATTGCGCATGAGAGCACGCATTCGTCGAGTCACCGTTCGATCCACTGGTGCGTCCCTGACGGGGGGCGTCATCGGTGCGCGTGCTCTGCCGTCGCAGCATGACGAACGGGTCTGACGCGAGATCACACGGTCGAACTTCGAGTTCCGGCTAGGTACGAGTTTGCGTCCACGGTGCGATTGGTCGCCGCGGCACTCGCCGCAGATGCGAACTTCTCGGTCGACGACGTCTACGACCTGAGACTCGCCGTGAACGAAGTCTTCACGAGCGCAGTCGATGCACACGCCGTGGATGGGCAGGCACGGCGCGGCTCCGTCACTGTGCGCTTCCGCCCGACGGAATCGGCCATCGTCATCGAGGTCGTGGCGCCGGCCGGCGGCCGCATCGAACTCGACGAACTCGCAGCGTCGGTCATCCGCTCTGCGGTCGATGACGTGATCGTGGCCCCCGCCGCCGTACAGCTGAGCAAGCGCCGGCCGACGTCGCTTGCCGGATGAGCGGTGCTCGTGCGATGGCCGCCAATCGCGAGATGAGGGACACGGACGACGAGACGCTGTTCAGAACCCTCGCGCGAACGGGCGACCGCTCCGTCCGCAACCTGCTGGTCGAGCGGCACACCGGTCTTGCGGTCCACATCGCCCAGCGCTTCCCGACCAGCAGGAACTCCGCGGACGACCTGCGCCAAGTGGCCCTCTACGGCTTGGTCAAGGCTGTCGATCGCTTCGACCCCGACCATGGTGCATCGTTCGCGGCGTTCGCCGGCAGCACGATCGAGGGGGAGTTGAAGCGGTACTTCCGAGACCGAACCTGGGCTGTCAGGGTTCCCCGGTCGGGAAAGGACCTGCACCTGGCCGTGCGGGCGGCGTCGGAGGATTGGACCCAGCGTCACGGCCGCAGCCCGAGCGTCGCTGAACTCGCTTCGCACATGGAGATCGATCGCGACGACGTTCTGCGAGGTCTGGCGGCGTCGGCGGCATACCGCACCGACACGCTCGATGCGCCCTTCGACGACGGTGGCACCGATCGGCAGGCGGCACTGGCAGTCGAGGACGAGGGCTTCGTGCGAAGCGAGAGTCGCGAAATGGTGCGGGATCTGCTGGGGCGCTTGCCGGAGCGTGAACGCCGCATCGTCGAGCTGCGATTCTACGGCGGGCTCAGTCAGTCCGAGATCGCCAAACAGGTCGGGCTGTCGCAGATGCATGTGTCTCGACTCCTGCGGCAGTCGTTCGAGCGCATGCGGGCGTTGGCGGATGCATCGCGGGACGATGCGAGCTGAGTTTGAGCGAGGCCGGCTGAGTTTGAGCGAGGCGCTACTGGGTAGCCCCGGAGATGTGTCGTCTTCATCCACCGCTACCCCAGCAGACGCCGGAGCCGACGTGCTCGACGATCAGGGCGACAGGGAAGAACTGCGGACCCGGTATTACACACTGCTCCAGGAGAACAGGGTGCTCCTGCCAGGTGTGCAGATCATGGTCGCGTTCCTGGTGACCGTGCCGTTCAACCGTCGTTTCGAGCAACTGGACGAAGTGGGTGAGGTGCTGTGGGCCACAGCCCTCACGACCGGTTGCATCGCGATCGTGTGTCTGATGACGCCCATCGTGTTCCACCGTGTCGGGCGACCGGCGCCGCCGCAGCTCCCGGCTGGTGTGGGCGATCCGCACGCAGCGCGGAGGGATCCTGATGTTCGGCGTCTCGATGCTGGTCAGCGTGGCCTTCGTGCTGCGGTTCGTCGCCGGCGTCGGGAGCGCAGCAGTGGTGGTGGCGGTCATCGTGCTCTCCATGGCGTGGCTCTGGCTCGTCGTGCCCGTGCGCGATGCCGAGGAGAGTGATCTGGGTGGGAGTGCCTCGGCCGACTGACGGCGACGAGCCAACGCTCGAGGATGCCGATCGGTTCGGTTCGTTGCCGTTCGACATCGAGGCGTCCTCGCTCGGAGATCTCGGTGAGTTCGCGGCGAGCGAGCTGGGTGCGACCGAGTGCCGTCTGCTCATCGCCGACTACGCGGTCCGGTCGATGCGGCCCCTGCTGGACAGCGACTCGCTCGGCGGCGATATCCCGATCGACGGAACCATGGCAGGGCGCTGCTTCGCGACGGGTGAGGCTGTCAGGGGCGATCAGTCGATGACGGTGTGGCTGCCACTGACCGATGGGGTCGAACGGATCGGGGTGGCCGAACTCCGCTTCGAGTCGCCATGGGAGCCGACATCTGACGCGTTCCACCTGATGGATCTCGTCGTCCTCGCCATCGTCAGTCGGCGGCGCTACACCGACATCGTTCACCGAGCACGGCGTTCGCGTCGTCTCTCCGAAGCTGCCGAGGCACAATGGGCCCTGCTTCCCCCTCTCGCCCATGCGGTCAGGACGGCATCCGTCGCCGGAGGTCTGGAACCCGCCTACGACATCGGCGGAGATTCGTTCGACTATGCGTTCAATCCAGGGTCGCTCGAATTCGCCGTCCTGGATGCCGCCGGCCATGGCCTCGACGCCGTCCTCATGTCCACCGCTGCCGTGCACTGCCTACGAAACGCCCGACGTTCGCAACGATCACTGGCCGATACGTACAGGCAGATCGACCACCGCATCCGCGCACAGTTCGGCCAGTCCTACTTCGTGACCGGCCAACTGTGTTCTCTCGATGTGACCGATGGAACCCTGACGTGGATCAACGCGGGTCACGTCCTGCCCGTCCACGTACGCGACAACACCTTCATCGGCGAGCTGCAGTGCCGGCCCTCGATGCCGATGGGCCTCGGCGGCGACGTGGTCGAGGTGGCGACAGTACGACTGCACGCGGGAGACCGGTTGCTGTTCTACACCGACGGGGTGACCGAGTCGCGGTCCGCGGACGGACGACCATTCGGCGCCGGCTTGCTCGCCGATTTCGTCGTGCAGGCGACAATGGACGGCGTTTCGGCGGCCGAGACGGTCCGCCGGCTCACCAGCCGGGTCGTGGAGCACGCTGCTTCCCTACGCGACGACGCCACCTTGTTTCTCGTCGACTATTCGGGTTGACGTGCCGACGTCCGCGTGGGGCGCCAGATTCGCGACGAGTCGAGTTCGGCGGATGCGGCGTCGGTCGAGCGCACGCATCACTGGCGTGGCTGTGATGCCGTGGACGAACACCGAGGCCAGGATGGTGAACGCGGTGGCGGACCAGACCTCGTCCTCGCCGACGAACTGGGCTGCCTGCACTGCGACCGCGAGGTAGTAGATCGAGCCGATGCCGCGGATGCCGAAGAATGCGATCGCCCGGCGTTCGCCGCGCGACGTCGCCGAACCGACGAGGGCGAGTCGACCGGCCAACGGCCGAACCACGAAGATGAGCAGCAGACCGCCGACCACACCGCGCCAGGTGAGATCGCTGAGCAGCCCCGTCACCAGCGCGCCGCCGAGCAGCACGAGGAGTGCGACGCTGAGGAGCTGTTCGAGTTGCGGCGGTGAAATCGTGCATGACCGCGTGGTACGCATCCTCGCGCCGGCTGTGTCGGAGTGTGACCGCGGCGACGAACACCGCCAGGAAGCCGTAACCGTGTGCGATCTCGGTGATCCCGTAGGTGAAGAGAATCGCTCCGACTGCGACGAATCCCTGAGTTGCCTGGGCCAGGCCGACCAGACGCCCGGGCGGGTCGAACACGACGCGTGCGAGGATCCTGCCGGCCGACCAGCCGGCAATCGCACCGACGAGGACTCGCAACAGCAGATCGGACCACACCCAGTGCACGAACCAGTCGCCCATGTTCGGTCCCTCGGCCACCATGGCGATGGCAGCGAAGACGAATGGGTACGCAAGTCCGTCGTTCAGGCCGGCCTCACTCGTCAGGGAGAACCTGACCTCGTCCTCGCGCTCGACCCTGTCGCCCTCGACGGTCGGCTCACCGACGTGGACGTCGGCGGCGAGCACCGGATCGGTCGGCGCGACCACCGCGCCGAACAGCAGTGCGGTGGCGGGAGCAAGACCGGCCGCCCAACCCGCGAGGAACATCGCCCCGATCGTGATCGGCATTGTCACGCCCAGCAGACGCCACGCGCTGGCCCATGATCGCCAACCCGGTACGCGGTCCAGGGACAGGCCGGCGCCGAGCAACGAGATCAGGACGGCGAGTTCGGTGACGTGTTCGGTCACCTCGAGGTGTTGTCGGGGATCGACATCGCCCAGCCCGGGGACCATGCCGAAGGTGACGGCTCCGATGGCGATCAGCACCATCGGCAGCGACAGCGGGCGCTCACGGAGATACACCGGCAGCCATGCAGCCAGGAGCACCACGATGCCGACGAAGACTGCGCTCAGTGTGTAGGTGTTCAGTGCGATCCAAGAGGTCAGGCGGATGCCGACGGGTTCGGACCCGTCGGCATCTCGCGTCGAGTTCGACTCGTCGACGGTCAGGCCCGTTCGCGGAACAGGCTGTATCCCCCGGGACCGACGAGGAATCCCCCGATGATCAGGGCGATGCCGAGGAGGATCTGACCCTGGAAGATCTGGACGATGCCGACGATCACGAGGATCGCAGCAATGATCCACAGGAGTGCACTCTTCATGGGATTCTGCTTTCTGTCACTGAGGACGATGGGGATGAGCGACGCAGGTGATCAGGTGTTCTCGATCGTGCCCCGCCAGGCGCCGCTCGGCTGGCCGCGGTCCTCGATGAACGACTTGAAGTTCTTCAGGTCGCCGGCCAAGCGGCCGCTGACGAAACCGAGCTTGTCACCGACGGTTTCCAGGAATCCTTCGGGCTCGAAGTCCATCTGCAGCGTCACGCGCGTCGTGTTCTCATCGAGGCGGTGGAAGGTGACGACACCAGCATGTGAGGGCCCCGACGTCGTGGCCCACGCCACCCGCTCGTCGGGGATCTGCTCGGTGATGGTCGTGTCGAACTCCCGAGTCACGCCGGCGATGTCGACGATCCAGTGGAGACGGTCGTCCTCGAGCTGGGTGATGGACGAGACTCCGTCCATGAACCGGGGGAACTCCTCGAACTGGGTCCACTGGTTGTAAGCGACTCGGACGGGTACGTCCACGTCGATCGAATGCTGTTTGTCGTTCGCGTTCATCGTGTGCTCCTCGGGGAGGGTTGGGTTGCCCCGGCGGATGCCGAGGTGAGGCCATTACCCCGTCGACGCCGCAACGAAACGAGCGCCGGTTCGGGCGGTGAAGGCAGGCCGACCTCGACCGGCGCACTGAGGTTTGAGGATCGCGTCGGCGGGTAGACGTCGCGCTGACCGGATGCTCTCTCAGCGGAACTCCGCCGATGATCCCACCGAACTCGCCAGACAGGAGAAGCCATGAAGTTGTGGATATTCGTCACCGGCATGGTGGCCGGGTTTGTGATTGCTGACAACGTGAGCGCCGAGCAACGACGCAAGGTGCGTGCGCTCTGGCGTCGAGTCCGTGCTGGTCGGGCCGGTGCCGTCGTCGGCACGGTCGGAGCGGGCATCGGTGACATCGCCGACGCTGCAACGGGTCGGGTCAACGACGTGGTCGACCAGGCGACGTCCAACGTGGCGGATCTCGTCGGAGCTCCCTCGCCGAGCTGATCATCGTGGTCTTGGCCGAACGGCGCCTGGTCGGGCGCCGTTCGGCCATGAAGACTCGGCTATGAAGACTCGGCCATGAGGCCGTGCCGTCCTATCTCGACGTGGTGGCAGCAGCCGCCGTCTTGGATGCAGCGCGCTTGGCCGTCTTGACGGTGTTCTTCGAAGAGGCTCGGGCCGTTCGGGCCGTCGTCGTCGTCGCTCGCTTGGCGGTCGTCGCGGTCGTCCCGACGCCCTTCTTGGCCGAGGTCGAGGTGCCCTTCACCCCCGATTGTGCGGCGCGCGCAGTCGCTGTCGCTCCGGACTTGACACTGCGAGCCGTGTCCTGCACCGCGTCGGTGGCAGCGGTTGCCGTGCGACGGGTTTTCGACGCCTGCTCGCGCGTTGCGCGAGAACCGGTCGGTGACACCTTCGTCGGCTCGCTGCCGGTGAGACGCGCGATCAGGTCCTGGACCGCAGTGACGCCGCCCTGGGCGAAGCCGCTGATGTTGTCGCCGACGCGATCGACGACTCCCGCGATGACCCCGCCGACGGCGCCCGCCGGCCCGGCGTCGGGCAGGCGAGGATGCGGGTGGGTCGGCGCGGACTTCTTCGCCTCGGCCATCGTGTCGCCGATGTCGGCGAGTTGAGTCCGGCTCAGTGCCCCGCGTACCTTGGGGAAGAGATCAGTTTCTTCTTCCTTCACGTGGTGGCGGACATTCTCGATCAGCACCGTCACCTTGGCGTCGAAGCGCTCATGAGCGGGATCGAGATCGGTCAGTTCGGAGAGCAGCCACTTCACCACGTGGTGTTCCTCCAGGCTTTCGAGGACCATGTCCTCCGTGTCGGCAACGATCTCGCGTGTGACGGGGTAGAACACCTGCTCTTCGATCGCAGCATGAACCGACAACTCCTCGATGATCCGATCGACGATCTGGCGTTTCTCGACCAGTGCACGGTCACCTGCCTTTTCGAAGCGCTTGAACAACGCCTCGACGGTTGTGTGGTCGTTACGGAGAAGTGTGATTGCATCCATGGCAACGCTTGTACCCGAAAACTGCCGTCTCAATCAGGTCGACTCGGGCGGGACGCGCCCGACGCCGAGGGTTGGCGCTCCGACGAACTGGGTACGACGGCGTCATGAGCGACTTCAACACTGACACCGGCGACCAGAGCGCCGAGGAGTTCACCGAGCCGTCGGCCGGCCCGGTTCCCACGCAGGAGGAACTCGATGCCGCCGACCGATCGGCAGGTGACGTCGACCTCGGAAAGGTCGGGACGCACTACCGCGAGATGAACAGTCTCGGGGCGAACGTCGAAGGTGAAGGCGACATCGATCCCTCCGTTCAGGCCTCGGTTCAAGAATGAGGGTCGCGCCATGACGGTGGTGCCGAATCCTCCGACTCCAGACGGACCGCCCCCCGTCCTTCCGGACCCGGATCCGGTGCCGAGGCCCATCACTCCCGAGCCGAGGCCCGACGAGCCACCGGACCCGAATCAGCCCCCGGTGCTTCCCGACCCGGTGGTCTGATCGCCCAGTGGCGAAGTGAGCGGGAGCGGGGCCTCACCGTCGTCACCGAGGCCACATCCGAAGAGGTGTGCGAAGCAGGGCGATTCACCACCGAGGTCGGGCTCCGACGGGGTCTGGGTGTGCGTGATCTCTTCGTTGTCGGCCATGTCATCCTCTCCGTTCCGGGCTGTGCGGATGTCTGTCTCGATCATTGTTCTACCACACACTAGAAGAAAGAAGCTGACGTCGGTAGAGTCGGGTGTGTGCCGACGGAAGTACCCGATCCCATGAGCGAAATCGGGGCGATGTCATGATCGTTCGCCCACTGACCGAGGCCGACTTGGCGAAACGCGCTGATCTGGCCGACCGGACCGACATCGAACTACTCGTACGGTCGTTCTACCGATACGCGGCGATGGACGAACTCCTGGGCCCGATCTTCAGTGCCGCACACGTCGACTGGCCGTCACACATCGACACCCTCACAGACTTCTGGGCATGGCAGCTGCTCGGTGAACGTGGGTACGTGGGCAACCCCCTCCGAGCGCACGAGCCGATCCACGCACGCACGCCGTTCTCCGACGCTCACTTCGAGCGGTGGCTCGAATTGTTCGCAGGTACGGTCGACGAGCACTTCCGTGGACCCACCGCCGAGATCGCCAAAGAGCGGGCCGCGAAGATGGCGCACGCCCTGCGTCGGCTCCTCGCCGGCCAGCACGGTGACCCATCGACACCGACCGAGGTCGCGGCCGGGAGTAGCTTGCGGCGATGGCCGACGGAGCGCTGACGGGGTTCCATCACGTATCACTGACCGTCCGCGACCTCGATGTGAGTGCCCCGTGGTACGAGAGGTTGTTCGATCTCGACCCCGTGATGGACGAACCGGGAGACGAGCGGCGAGCCAGCATCTACCGCTTGGCGAACACGGACACGATGCTGGGCCTGACGGAACACCGCAGCAACGACGGGTCGGCGTTCCGGCCGGATCGCACCGGACTCGATCACGTCGCGTTCTCGGTGCGGACGCGCGAGGACGTCGACGCGTGGGCGGAGCGTCTCGATACCGCCGGCGTCGAGCACTCGGGCCGGATCGACATCGCGATCGGTGCCATTCTCAACTTCGCCGACCCCGACGGCGTGCAGTTGTCGATCTTCTACGAAGGAGCTTGACGTGCTGGCCGGATTCGACCATGTGGCGGTGTTGACCGCCGACCTTCGACGTTTCGTCCGGTTCTACGAGGACGTCTTCGGCGCCGAGGTCGAAGGAGGGCTCAGCGAGGACGGCCTCGAAATGGTCGTGCTGCGTATCGGGCCCACGTCGGAGATCAACGTGTTCCAGATCGACGGAAACGTCGAGGCGTTCAACCAGACCCCGATATTCGGCCGCGGCCGACTCGACCACTTCGCGTTCCGCGCGGTGTCGCTCGCCCAATTCGACGAGATCCGGGACGAGCTGATGCGGCGTGGGTGCAGCGACGGATTCGTCACCGATTTCGGTCATGTGCTCAGCGTCTTCTTCCGCGATCCGGAGGGGCTGGAACTCGAGATCTGCGTCGCGAATCCGGATGCGATGCCCGGGCGCATCAACCCACCGGGAACACCGGCCGCTCGCTACCACGGCGACTGAACGCCGGCACGAAATAGTGTGATCGGATGATCGAGGCGAATCGGACGGAACTCAAGAGCACCGGGTACGAGATCTTCATCGCAGTCCTCTCGGTGCTGTCGATCGTGAACATCGCGCTCAATTACGCAGTGGACGACGACAACCTCGACACGGTGATCTTGGCGATGAACGGCCTGCTCAGCGCCATCTTCCTCGCCGACTTCACCTACCGGCTCCTGACCGCCGACTCGAAGTCCGGATACTTCATCCGACAATTCGGTTGGGCGGACCTCCTGGCGAGCCTGCCCTTCCCGCAGGTCAAGGTGCTCCGCCTCTTCCGACTGATACGAGTCGTCCGCCTGCTTCGCAAGAACGGCGTGACGAGGATCGTGCGAACCCTGCTCGAGGACCGGGCCGGGAGCGCGCTGCTCACCCTCGTGATGATGGGCATCCTCGTCCTCGAGTTCGGGAGCCTCGGAATCCTCCACATCGAGCAGTACGCGGAAGGTGCCAACATCACGACCGCGTCCGACGCGCTGTGGTACGTCATCGTCACCATCTCGACCGTCGGCTACGGCGACCGCTTCCCGGTGACCAACGACGGTCGCCTCGTCGGGACGTTGATCATCGTCGTCGGCGTCGGCATCTTCGGCACCTTCACGGGCTACCTGGCCAACCTCTTCCTCGCCCCGAAGAAGTCGAAGCGCGAGTCCATCGATGCCGCTCAGATCCAGGTCGACCGCCTGCGCGAGCTGATGGCGGAGCAGCAGGCCTCGCTGGATGACATCGAGTCGCTCCTGCGGACCGATCCCTGACCCGGGAATCGGGGCCGAGTGGGCGGTCGGGTATGCTCGAGACCGGGTAGCGTCCGCTGCGATGGCGTCGAATCGTTGGGTCGAGCTGATCGAGGAGAATCCGGGGCACTCGGCGTGGTACGTCGATCGGTTCCGATCGATGGCTGCAGCGGGCGACGACATCGACGGTGAGGCCCGCTTCGTGGATGCGATGTCGGCGCGGCAGTCGCGGGTCCTCGATGCCGGCTGCGGGCCGGGCCGGGTCGGGGGGTATCTCGCTCGGATGGGTCACGATGTCGTCGGTGTCGACTTCGATCCGGTGCTCATCGCCGCCGCCGAGGAGGATCACCCGGGCCCGACGTGGCGGGTCGCGGACCTCGCGGAACTCGATCTTCCCGCGACGGGCATCAGCGACGGCTTCGACGTGGTGGTGTGCGCCGGCAACGTGATGACGTTCCTCGCTCCGGACACCAGACGGCCCGTCCTGGGTCGTTTCGCCGCCCACCTGCGTCCTGGCGGTCGCATCGTGATCGGGTTCGGTGCAGGGCGCGACTATCCCTTCGACGAGTTCTTCGCAGACCTCGACCAGACGGGTCTGGTGGCCGACGTGTTGCTGTCGACGTGGGATCTCCGGCCATTCCAGCCCGATTCCGACTTCCTGGTGGCAGTGATCTCCGCGTGAGCCGGCCGCGCCGGCCGCGCTGACCTACCTCGGTCTGCGGGAGTGACTCAGCGGGCGGCTCGTTTCGATGGTGTGTGCTGCTGGACGAATCGGAGAATTGCGATGTGCTTCTCCGTGTCGCGCACCATGATGTCGACGAGAAGCGCCCATAGGGTCGTGTCCTTCACGTCATGGAGCTCCTTGCGGAGGCGCTCGAGTTCCTTGGCGTCGGACTTCTCGTGTTCGAGCAGGCGATCGGTCGTTTCGCGAAGTTCCGCTCGATCGACACGATCCAGATCGAGCCGAGGAACGACCGGGTCGTCTCCGGACAGTTCGGATTCCGACTTCAACGACGACGCCAGCTCATTGAAGTACCGATGATGGCGCCGTTCGTCCTCGAGCAGCAGGTTGATGACGTAGCTCAACGCCTTCGATTCGGTGGCCTCCGCGATTGCCGCGTATTCGCTGAGCATCGCGCCTTCTCGACGGGTGTGGTCCGTCAGATGGTCGAACATCTGACGCTCCCAGACACTCGCTCCGTGGGGTGTGGTCGGCTGCTGCTCGTGCATGTCCACACGATGTCCGAGGCCGACCCGACGCAACAGAGTCGTTCTGCCCGGATCAGGGTCCCGACCGATGTCGGCGCCGCGTGACGGTGTCGCGGTTGATGGAGGACCCGTGATGGGCGACGACCCCGTCGGGTCGGATCCACGTGGTGACTCGATCGGCGGTCATCGTGAGGGTCCATCCGCCTTCGTGCACGAGATGATGATGTCGTTCGCAGAGCGGAATCAGGTTCGAGATGTCGGTTCGACCCTTGTGTCTCCACCACCATCGAATGTGATGTGACTTGCACGCCGAGAACGGCACGCTGCAGTCGGGATGCGCGCAGGTGCGGTACATCGTGCGCAATGCTCGGCGCTGGGCACGGTTGGCGGTACGGATCGAGCGGCCCATGTCGAGCGGGACACCATCGGCACCGAGCACGACGGGGATGATCTCGGCATCGCAGCACAACCGACGTGCGGTGGACACCGGGATCGTGGTGCCGTCCTCGGTCTCGCACACGCTGTGGTCGTGCAACCCGTCGACGAGCGTCGCGAAGTCCATCAGCAGCGTGATCTCCGGGACCCGCAGCGCGTACACCGCGTCGGCCGCTTCGCCGTCGGCGGCGTGACCGTAGTTGGTGTCGCCGTCGCCGTTGCCGGCGTCGGCTGTGCGGCGCCGGGTGGCACCGTTGGTGACCGCAGCGACGAACGCGTCGACCTTGAGCTGACTCCACGGGGTACCGGCGTTGCCGTCCTCGTGTTGCAGTCGGGCGAGTTCCGCGTCGATCACGCCCGACACGGCGGCATCGCGGATGGGGTCGAGCTCCAGATGGGTGTGGCACATGCCGGTGATCTCGTCGACCCACCGTCTCACGTTCGAGCGGGCTCGCTGCCGGTCGAGTTCCTCCGCATCCGATGTCGCCGACGATGCCACCAGGCGCCGTGACAACTCCCGACAGTGCCGAGCGAACGTGTCGACACTCTCGTTGACCGCTGCATCGAGCAGCTCGGGGGCGGCGGCTGTGAACTCGAGGCGGGTGGCGTCATCGAGGTCGCGCATCGCGGCAGCGACACCGTCGAGGTGGCCGGCGGAGATCCTCCCGTCGACCAGCGCGTCCTCGAACGAGTCGAGCTGGTCGCACACGCTGTTGCGGTCGGCCACCTTCGCGGCGTCCCTGCCGGAACGTTGCCCGCTGCTGGCGAACATCGACTCGGCAGATTCCGACCGCCCGGAATCAGCGAGTTCACGGGTGCGGCGAGCGCACCGCACCTCGTATGCGTCGAGCCACCCGCGCATCTTGGCGACCGTGGAGACCAACGCTGCCACCTCGTCACGTTCGGCGACGGCAGGATCCGTATCGAGCAAGGATTCGAGCACGGCTCGGATGTCGCTTCCCGGCCGGGCCAGAACTGCGTTCGTCATGTTCACCCCCCAAATCGTCATCGGAATGGAAGGGGGAGTCGGTATGGACCACCCTATTCAGCGGGTGTCACAGGGTTGACCCGGAATCGGTCGATTCTCGAAAAGAACTCCGAATTCTCGAAGGAACTTCGAAGCGGTGCTCGGGGTGGGCGCGATTGTCAGCTGACCTTGACGAGCAGCTTGCCGGTGTTCCCGCCGCCGAACATGAACTGCAGTGCCTCGGGGTATCGCTCGATGCCGTCGAGGATCTCCTCCGAGCAGAAGAGCGTGCCGTCAGCGAGCCATGCGGCCAGCTCGGCAGTCGCCGGCGCGATGCTCTCCGGGAAGTGGAAGAAGGCGTAGCCCTCCATCGACGACTGCCGTTCCGCGAGGCGCAGGTACATCGATGGGCCGGTGACGTTGTCCATGTCGTCGTACTGGGAGATCGCTCCGCAGATGACCACCTTGGCCCTCATCGCCAGATTGTCGAGCACTGCATCCAGGATCGGGCCGCCGACGTTGTCGAAGAACACGTTGACCCCGTCGGGCGCGAGCTCGCGCAGCCGGGAGTTCACGTCCTCGTTCTTGTAGTCGATCGCCGCGTCGAACCCCAGCTGCGTGATGAGGTACTGCACCTTGGCCGGGCCACCGGCGATGCCGATCACGCGCGCGCCGTCTCGCTTGGCGATCTGTCCGGCGATGGACCCGACGGCGCCGGCGGCGGCTGACACGACGAACGTGTCGCCCGGCTGGGGCCTGGCGACACGCCGAACGCCGATCCACGCAGTCACGCCGGTCGACGCGCCGAGCGCTCCGAGATGCGCGCTCAGCGGGCCGAGTGAATCGTCGATCCGCTCCAACTGGTCGGTGCGGAGCGTTGCGAAGGTCTGGACACCGAGGCCACCTCGTACTGCCTGGCCGACCTCCCAATCTTCGACCGTCGACTCCACGATGCGCCCGACCGCGCCCGCCAGAATCGTCTCACCGAGACCCACCTGGCGGTGGAAGCCCTCACCCCGCAGCATGGTCCGCGTGCCGGCGTCGACGGAGACGTACTCGACCGCCACTCGCACCTGGCCGTCGTCGAGTTCGGCGAGTTGCTCGACCTCGAGAGCGAAACAGTCGGGTGTCGCTTCACCGACAGGTCGACGGGCCAGGGTCACGCGGGTGTTCGTCAGTGTCATCTCGTGTGGGGCCGATCTCTCGAGGTGGAAGTACTTGTGCGGCTGGTGACCGTAGTGGCGATGCGGATCGCGCTGGTCACGGAGCCGGCAGCGTCGTCGTCGCCTCGGTCGTCGTTGCCGCCAGTGTCGTCGTTGCTGCTTCGGTCGTCGTGGTCGTTGCTGCGGTCGTCGTCGGGGCGGACGTCGTCGTCGTCGTCGTCTGCCGGTGTCGTCGTCACCGTCGTTGTCACCGAAGGCGTCGGGGCGTCGGTCGTCACCGGTGAACTCGTAGTGGGTGACGACGTCGTGACCGGAACGGGTGATGATGCAACTGTCGTCGAGGGCCGCGTGGACGCGACGGTGCTCGTCGTGACCGTTCGTGAGCCCGTGGACGCCACGGTGGTCGGAGGAAGTGGCGGGCCGACGAGGACCACATCGGCAGGGGAGGTCGTCGACGCATCCAGTGGCGTGGTGGACGTCGACGTCGTGGCAACCGTCGAACTCGGGGTCGACCTGGTGCGTGTGCGCTCGGTCGTGGTCGTGGTCTGTTCGATCGGCTCGGCAGACTCGAGCCGATTCACCGGTGTCGAGGCGTCGCTGACCTCGGGTACGTCACCGGGTGATCCGCTGGTGGCCAGTGCGGTGACGCCTCCGACCACCAGGACGCCCACCGCCCCAGCCACGAGCACAGTCGCCCAGGGTCGTTCGGACCGACCGCGCGGCACGAAGGTCGTCACTGTCGATGTCGGCCCTGTCGGCCGAACGGTGGAGGCCGCCCACGGGTCGTCGTCGTCCAAGGCCGCCGCGACATGTCTGTCCGGTGCGTTGTCAACGTTGCGGGTCGGCTCGGTGGGGGCGACAGCCGTCGCCACGATCCGTTCGCGGATCGTCGGTGAAACCGCCACGACCGGCGCTGCGACGAACAGGCGCTCCGGGTTCACGATCGACCGATGGCGTCGGGCGCACTCCGGACATCCCTGCCGGTGACGCTCGATCGACTCCGACACGGCGGCGTCGAAGTCGGTCGTGTCGCCGAGAGCCGTCGCAAGTTCCACGCAGGTCGGTCGGCCCCCGTTCCACAGGGTGACCGCCGCCATCGTCTCGCCCAGATCGGCCCGAGTCAGCGCGAATCGGTGGGCGACGGCATCGCTCGAGACGCCGAGGACCGGAGCCAGCGCTTCGGCGTCGACTCCGTGGCGCAGGTAGAGATCGAGGTAGCTGACCTCGTCGGCACCCAGGACGACCGCCGCAGCACGAGCCAGGGCAACGTGCTCGTTGGTGGTCGATATCTCCGGCAGACCGTCACGATCAAGGCGTGCGAGAGCCCGTCCACGCGTGGCGATGAGGAGCCCGTCGCGTGTCAGGTCCTCGGCCGAGAGGTCGTGGTGCCGGTCCCAGAGCGACTCGATCGTCTCGCGGCTGACCTCGGCAGCGGCAGCGGGTGAACCGAGGATGACGAGCGCGACGTCGTAGATCCGGTAGATCCACGGCTCCACCAATGCGTCGAACGCGCCACGATCGCCCTGTCGGATCGCTGCGAACCGATCGTCACCGGCGACGGAGGTGACATCCGGAGGCACTCCCATATCGTTGCAGGAAATTGCACGACTTCAACGCCACCGGCGGATCTGTGGCCTGCGACCGTGAGCGT
>CAWHJD010000026.1:0-70294 GCA_963829585.1 Ilumatobacteraceae bacterium
AGAAGGCCGTGATCTCACGGCGGTGGCTGGCGAGGATCTCGTCGCCACCGGCTGCCAGGGCTTCGGCGAGCTGCGGGCTGACGAACCGGCGCAGGCTGTTCAGTCGCTCGACCTCGGCGACCTTCTCGTCGACTCGCTCGGGCGAGCAGGGCGTTCCACTGCTGCAGCTCGTCCGTCATCCGCTTCTTGTCGAGGCATGCGCCGAGCCGGGCGTGGAGCAGCACCGGATCGAACGGTTTGGGGAGGTAGTCCTCGGCGCCGAGTTTGATGCACGTGATGATCGACGTCATCTCGTCGACGCCCGAGATGACGATGAACGGAATCGCCCTGAGCCGGTCGTCGCCGGCACGGTGCTCGAGCAGGCCGTAACCGTCCATCTCGGGCATCTCGATGTCGGTGAGGACGATGTTGATCGAGTGCTCGCCGAGCCGTTCGATCGCCTCGAGTCCGTTTCCCGCTCGACGACCTGGTGACCCAGTGTTCCGAGCGACATCGACAGCATCGCCCGGTTGAGCGGGTCGTCGTCGACGACGAGCACGGTTGCCGGCGTGTCGCCGCTGGAGGTGTCGGTCACGTCGTCATCCTTGCCGGTCGAGTGCTCGGCGTGCGCCGTCGAACGCCGCGGCGATGGCGGCGACCTGCTGTGGCGGTGTCGACGACTGCGGTCTCCCGGGCCTGGCGCTCCAGCTCGCCACAGAGTTCGGCGAGGTCGTTCGCGCCGAAGGCTGGGCGTCGACTTGAGCGTGTGCGCCGTGCGTCGGAGCAGATCGATGTCGGCGGCATCAGCGGCATCGGCGAGTCGGGCGAGCAGTGAAGCGCCGTTGTCGAGGAACGAGGTGACCAACCGGTCGAACGACTCGTCGTCGGGTGCGATCGATCGCATCCGGTCGATGGCTGCTGCATCGAGTGTCGTCGGAGCGACCACGATGTCCGACGCTCCGCTGGTGCGGTTCGGCGTGGCCGCGAGGGTGGCCGCGAGCTCCTCGGGGCGGATCGGTTTGGCGAGGTAGTCGTCCATGCCGGCGCGAGGCAGGCTTCGCGGTCGCCCTGCATGGCGTTGGCGGTCATGGCGACGATCCGATCGGTCGGTCGCCGCGTCCGGCGGGATCGGGCGAGCTCGAATCTGCCGTGTGGCTTCGAGGCCGTCCATCTCGGGCATCTGGACGTCCATCAGCACGAGGTCGTAGGGGAGACCGCTCCACGGCGTCGACGGCTTCGACGCCGTTCGACGCCACGTCGGCGCGGTAACCCAGCGACTCGAGCACGAGCAGTGCGATCTGCTGGTTGACGGTGTTGTCCTCGGCCAGCAGGACCCGAAGGGGGTGGCGCTCGCCGAGCTTGGCGGCGTACCGGCCGGCATCGGGCGCCACCGGCCCGCGTCGTCGACGTCGGTCAGCACCGACACCAGCATGTCGAACAGCTGTGACTGCTTCACCGGTTTGGCGAGCACGCCGGCGAAGACCGGGTCGGCGTCCTCGGCGCCGCCCAGCGACGTGTACAGGACGAGTGGAAGGTCGGGCCGCAGCGCTCGGAGCCGGTGGGCGAGTTCGAGGCCGTCCATGCCGGGCATGTGCATGTCGAGGATCGCGAGGTCGTACTCTCGCCGCGCTCGACGCTGGCCAGCGCTTCGGCCGCCGATGGGAACGACCCGCAGTGGAGGCCCCACGCCTCGGTCTGCAGGTCGAGGATGCGCCGGTTGATCGCGTTGTCGTCGACGACGAGCACCGACTTGCCGGCCAGCTCGGTCGGGATGCCGGCAGCGGCTCGCCGCGACGGCACGTCGGCGGGCTCGGCCACGATCGTGAAGTGGAACGTCGCGCCCTCCCCCTCCACGCTCTCGACCCACATCGTGCCGCCCATCAGCTCGGCGAGGCGCTTGCTGACGGCCAGGCCGAGGCCGGTGCCGCCGTACTTGCGGGTGGTCGACGAGTCGAGCTGGCTGAACTCCTCGAACAGCTTGTGCGCCCGGTCGGCGGGGATACCGATGCCGGTGTCGCGCACGGCGAAGTGGATCTCGTCGGTCGACTCGCCCGGCTCGACGGTCATCACGACCTCGCCGACCTCGGTGAACTTCACCGCGTTGGCGAGCAGGTTGACCAGCACCTGGCGGAGCCGGGTGACGTCGCCGCGAGACGCCGACGGGGATCGCTGGGTCGATCAGGAACGCCAGCTCCAGCCCTTGCGGGCGGCGGGTTCGGTGACGAGATCGAAGCGCCGACTCGACGCAGGCCCGAAGGTCGAACGGGCTGACCTCCAGCTCGAGGCGCCCGGCGTCGATCTTCGAGAAGTCGAGGATGTCGTTGATGATCCCGAGCAGCGACTCGCCGCTGGAGCGGATGATCTCGGCGAACTCGCGCTGGCGCGGCCGCAGGTCGGTGTCGAGCAGCAGACCGCTCATGCCGATCACCGCGTTCATCGGCGTGCGGATCTCGTGGCTCATCGTTGCCAGGAACGACCCCTTGGCGGCGTTGGCCTCCTCTGCCAATCGGGTCTGCTCTTCGAGCTGGGTGAACAAGTTGGCATTCGAGATGGCGATCGCCGCCTGCTCGGCGAACGCCTGCACGATCCGGCCGTGCCGTGGTTCGAACGGCCGGACCTCGCGCCGGTTGACATTGATCTGGCCGTAGTGAACGTCGTCGACGAACATCCCGACCGACACCATGCTCCGGACGGCCGTGGCAACGTCGGGAGCGAAGACAGCGACGTCATCGACGAAGACGGGTTCCCGGTAGTCGACGCCTGCTCGCACCGAGGTCCGGGTTCCGATCTCGGCCTGGTCCCGCTGGTCGCTGGCGCGGATCAGGATGAATTCGTCACCCTCCCGGCGCATCACGCCGGCCATCTCGGCGTCGCACAGGTGCGCTGCCTGGGTCACGATGCCCTCGAAGACGGCGTCGAGGTTGCCCGGGTTGTCGCTGATGAGCTGCAGGATGTCAGATGTCGCCGTCTGGAGCTCCAATGATTCCGACAGGTCGCGATTGCGCTCCTCGATCTCGCGGAGCAGGCGGGCGTTGTCGACGGCGATCGCAGCCTGGTCGGCGAACGTCTCCAAGAGGGCGATCTCGTCGTCGGTGTAGCCACCCGGCGTCTCCCGCGTGAACCCGACGGCTCCGATGGCCACGCCGCTGCGCATCATGGGGACGGCGAGTGCACTCTGGTGACCCGATCGCCGCGCCGGCGACTCGGCGAAGTTCGCGACAGACTGGTCGTCCCAGTCGCGTATGTGGACGATCTCGCCGCGCGACCGCGGCCCCGGTGATCGAGGTCTCGTCGATCGGCACGCGACCTTCGCCGATGCGATCTCGCGGCATCGGCATCGGTCCGGCGATCACGCTGAGGACCAGTTCGTCGCCTTCACGAACGAGGACGAGCGCTCCGGTTCCGTTGCACAGTCGGTCGGCGTGTTCGGCGACCTTGTCGAACACCGGCTGCAGATCGAGTCGGGCCTGGCTGACGGCGTCGAGGACGTCGGTCATCGCCGTTTGGCGTTCGAGTGCTGCGTCGAGGTCGTTGAACAGCCGGGCGTTGGCGATGGCGATCGACGCCTGCTCGGCGAACACCTGCAGGATGCGGCCGTGCCGATGCTCGAACGGCCTCACCTCCGACCGGATCGCGGCCAATACTCCGAACAGGTCGCCGTCGACGGTCAGCGCGACCATGACGGCGCTGCGGATCGGTGCTCCGATGGTCTTCTGACCGAGCGGCGCCGAGGTCGTCGATGAAGTACGGCTCGCTCATGTCCCTGGCGGACGGAGCCGGGAACCGGATGCCGAGATCGGCCCGACCGTCACGGGCAACGGCGGCAACGAGCTCCAGTTCGTCTCCGTCGCGGGTCAGGATCGCGCCGTTGTCGGCGTCACAGAGTCGCGCTGCCTGGTTCGACGATGCCGTCGAACACCGACTGCAGATCGCCCGGATTCGCACTGATCAGCTGCAGTACCTCCGACGTCGCCGTCTGGAGTCTCGAGCGACTGGGCCAGGTCGCTGTTGCGTTCCTCGATCTCGCGGAGCAGGCGGGCATTGTCGACGGCGATCGCGGCCTGATCGGTGAACGTCTGGAGGAGCGAGATCTCGTCGTCGCTGTAGCCGCCCGGCGCGACACGGAAGAACCCGATCGAGCCGATGACGTGGCCATGTCTCCCCATCGGCAGTGTGAGCAGCGAACGCGCCCCCATCTGTCTGGCGCGGGTGTTCGGATACAGGTCGGGAGGAACCTCGTCCCAGTCGCGGATGTGCAGCGGCTCGCCGGTGGCGTACACCGTGCCCGTCGTCGAGTTGCCGTCCACCGGCACCGGCCGATTCTCGAACTGCGGATGCACCTCGACGTTGTCCTGGCCGGCCGCAGCGACGACGGTGACGTCGGCGTCGCGCAGCGTCACGTAGGCGAAGACGTCGTGACAGAGCCGTTGGGCGTGCTCGACGATGCGGTCGAAGACGGGTTGGATGTCGAATCGTGCCGTGCTGACCGCCTCGAGCACGTCGGACATCGCGGTCTGGCGTTCGAGCGCGGCGTCGAGGTCGTTGAACAGCTTGGCGTTGGCGACGGCGATCGCGGCCTGATCGGCGAACGCCTGGAGCACCGTCGCGATCTTGGGGTCGAACGGACGCACCTCCGTACGGGTCAGGTTGAGGTTGCCGATCCATTCGTCGTCGAGGATCAGGGCGATCGTGGCGAAACTGTGGAGCTGAGGGATGTCTCTGGCGACCTGGACGCCGACCGAGTCCCGGACCTCCTGGAAATCATCGAGGAAGACGGGTTGGCGTACGTCTCGTGCGCGTCGGTTGATGGTCCGCTCGGCGACGAATTCGCGGCCGAGCATGCTCATCGCACCTTCGATCGGCGCCGTCTCGGCCTCGATGCGAAGGATGTCGCCGTGGCGCAGCAGTACGGACCCGGTGTCCGCATCGCAGAGTGCGGCGGCCCGCTCGGCGATTCCCGCCAGAACCGTCGTCAAGTCGCCGGGTTTCGAACTGATCAGCTCGAGGATGTCCGAGGTGGCGGTCTGGAGTTCCAGCGACTCGGACAGCTCGTGGTTCCGTTGCTCGATCTCCGCGAGGAGTCGGGCGTTGTCGACGGCGATCGCCGCTTGGTCGGTGAACGCCTGGAGCAGCGCGACCTGGTCGTCGGGGTATCCGCCGGGCTCGACGCGCACGAACGTGATCACGCCGATCACCGCGTCGTGGCGGCGCATCGGCAGCGTGAGCAGGGTCCGCATCCCGGAGTGGCGGGCCTGTGAGTCCGGGTACAGATCGTCGGGAACCTCGAGCCAGTCCCGGACGTGGACCGCCTGTCCGGTCGCGAAGACGGTTCCGGTGGTCGTGCTCGTGTCGATCTCGTCCCAGTGGATGTCGCCCTCTGGGATCTCGTCGTTCATGCTCGGCCACGACGCCGCGACGATCGACATCGACGCCTGATCCCGGACGGTGACGAGCGCCATGGTGTCGTCGCAGAGACGTTGCGCATGATCTGCGATGCGGTCGAACACGGGCTGGATGTCGAAGCGAGCCGTGCTGACCGCTTCCAGGACATCGGCCATCGCCGTCTGGCGTTCGAGGGCCGCGTCGAGATCGTTGAACAGCTGGGCGTTGGCGACGGCAATTGCGGCCTGGTCGGCGAACGCCTGGAGGATGTTCGCCTGTTTCTGGTCGAACGGCTGGATTGTCCGGCGCCCAAGATTGATGTTGCCGATCCACACGTTGTCGTGGAAGAGCGCGATGGTGGCGAGCGATCGGACACCGGACAGCGTCGCCTTCATCGGCTCCAGGTCGCTGCCGGCGATCAGGGGCATGATGTCGTCGTTGAAGACCGGCATTCGGCGACGTGCACTCAGGCTGTAGACGTTCTTGACGCTTGCGTCGTGGACATCGCCGACGAAGGACACCGCTCGGCCACGGACTTCGGCCTCGCAGATCAGCTCATCGCCGCGCTTGAGCCACAGCAACCCCGTCTCGGCATCGCAGAGTGCGGCGGCCCGGGTGATGATTCCCTCCAGTACGACGGTGAGGTCGCCGGGGTTGGCGCTGATGAGTTGCAGGACCTCGCTGGTCGCGGTCTGGAGTTCGAGCGACTCCGACAGATCCTGGTTGCGGTCCTCGATCTCGCGGAGCAATCGTGCGTTGTCGACGGCGATTGCTGCCTGGTTCGCGAATGCCTGCAGCAGAGACATCTCGTCGTCGCCGAAACCGCCCGGTTCGACCTTCGAGATGTTGACGACGCCAACCGCTTCGTGATTCCGCAGCAGTGGGAGCGACAGGGTGCTCCGCCGTCCGAATGTCCGCATGGCGGAGTCACGGAACGTCTCCGCCGGTACGTCGTCCCAGTCTCGGATGTGTACCGGCTGACCGGTGCGGCAGGCCTCGGACATCGGGGTGTCCTCGTCGACCGGCCAGACGCGACCGATCAGGAACTCGCGGCCCGCTGCCTGATTGTCGAAGATCGGGAGGTGCGGACCGTCGTCGGCGGCGCCGACGAGGCTCGCGCCGTCTCTGACGAAGAGGGCCACGCTCGCGCCGTGACAGAGATTCATCGCATGGCGGGCGACGGCGTCGTACACGGGCTGGAGGTCGGTTCGCGCGGTGCTGACGGCGTCGAGGACGTCGGTCATCGCCGTCTGACGTTCGAGCGCGGCGTCGAGATCGTTGAACAGCTTGGCGTTGGCCACGGCGATGGCTGCCTGGTCCGCGAAGGTCTGCAGCGCTCTCAGGTTGTCGGTGTCGAAGGGGCGAACCGCGCTCCGACTCACGTTGACGCTTCCGACCCACTTCCCGTCGTGGACGAGGGCCACCGACGCCCAGCTCCGGATTCCGATGAGCTCGGACAGTGGGCCCAGCACAGGATCGTCGATGGTACGGAGATCGTCGATGCTGACCGGCGCGTGGTGGGCGGCCGCCTCGATCGTGAGGGTGGACGGCCGTGTGTCCAGCCCCCGAATCGCGTCCGCACCGGTTCCCAGCGCCGCTTCGATCCGAACGAGTTCGGAGTTGCCGACGAGCACGGCGCCGCCGTCGGCGTCGCAGAGCTGGGCCGCCTTGGCGAGGATCCCGTCGAGCACGACGTCGAGTTCGCCGGGGTGGGCGCTGATCAGGCGAAGGACGTCGCTCGTCGCGGTCTGGAGTTCGAGCGAGTCGGCCAGGTCGGTGTTGCGCTGCTGGATCTCCTGCAGGATGCGGGCGTTGTCGACGGCGATCGCGGCCTGGTCGGTGAAGGCCTGGAGCAACGAGACTTCCGCGTCGGTGTAGCCGCCTGCGGAGAACCTGGTGAAGGTCGCTACGCCGACCACGTCGCCGTGTCGCCGCATCGGCAGTGCGAGCAACGTCCGGGCGCCACTGAGCCGTGCTCGCGAATTCCGGTACTGGTCCGCCGGCAACTCCTCCCAGTCACGGATGTGGAGGATTTCGCCGGTTCTGTGAACCGTGGCTGTCGTCGAAGAGTCGTCGCCATGTGCCCGCAAGACGCCCTCGGATCCATCGCTCAGCAACTCGTGGCCGCTCGGCCCGGCCATCGAGCGTGTCGAGATGCCGGAGCCATCGAGCACGGAGACGGAGGCGTAGGTGTCGTCGCACAGGCGCCGCGCATGGTCCACGATGCGGTCGAACACCGGCTGGGTGTCGAGACGGGCGTTGCCGACTGCCTCGAGCACGTCGGTCATGGCGGTCTGGCGTTCCAGGGCGGCATCGAGGTCGTTGAACAGCTGTGCGTTGCCGATCGCCAGCGACGCCTGCGCGGCGAACGACCCGAGGCGCTCCAACTCGGCCTCGCTGAACGGCTCGATCTCGTGGCGGAACATGTGGAGCCGACCGACGACGTTGATCGCCGTTCATCAGGGAAGCGACCGCGTAGCTGTGGATGTTGCCCGTTCGAGCCATGTCGGAGTAGTAGGGGTTCCAACCGTCGGCGACGGGCATGAAGTCGTCGATGTGCATGACGCGCTCGCCGAGCGAACCGAACTGCTCGGTCGACCGACCGTCGGTCGACTCGAGGATCGTGCCGAGGTACGGCGCCATGGCGGGCCCGTACGACGCCACGAATCGTTCCGCACCGCCCTCGGAGAGCGTGATCGAGCCCGCTTCGCCGCCACACAGTTCAGCAGCCTTCTGCAGGATCCCCTGCAGCACCGTGTCGCGCTCGACCCGGGTGTTCGCCGATCAACCGCAGCACTTCGGCGGTTGCTGTCTGCAGTTCCAGCGCCTCGGCCAGCTCGGCATTGCGCTGCTCGATGTCGGCGAGCAGGCGTGCGTTCGTGACGGCATTGCCGGCCTGGGCGGCGAACGACTCCAGCAGATCGATCTCGTCGGCGGTGAACGGATCGACGGCCAGTCGGAATGCCGCAACGCCCACGGGCGGTCCCTCGCTCCTCATCGGCGCGAACACCGAGGAACGGATGCCGAAGAGCTGAGCCGCCTCGATCGATTGGGCGAAGCCGGGCTGCTGGATGTTCGACTGGTCGTCGAAGGCCAGCGTGATCCGATCACGCAGCACCTTGGTGAGCGCCGAGTCGTCACCGAACGGGCCGCTGCCCGCGTGTCGGCTCGCGATCCGGGCCGCTCATGTACGTCGCGACGACCTCGCCGTCGCCGACGAACACCAAACCGAGAGACGAGCGAGTCAGTTCTGCCGCCCAGTTGGCGATCTCGGTCAGGACCGAATCCAGATCACCACCGCGGGCAACGGCGTTCAGGACGCCGGCGAGTGCCGACTCGCGACGGAGCGCCGTCGCCAGCCGTGCCTCGATGTCCTCCGCCATGGCGGCCCCTCCCCGTCGTCGCTCAGCGGACTCTAGATCGTGAGATCACCGAGCACGACGGCTCCGTGGTGTCGGAGACGTCGGTGACGGGCTACTTGACGGCGTAGATGTCGTAGACGACGCCGGTCGGATTCGACCGGCCGATACCGACGCCCAGCACGTTGTTCAGCCACGCGTATCGCGGGTCGCCCGTCTGGAAGAGCGGGGCGGTCCGGATGTCGAACAGGCCGTCGTCGCCGCGGGTACCGATGCCGGCGTAGGTCACGAAGATGTCGGCACCGTCGTCGGTTCGCAGGTTCAGACGCACGTCCAACAGCAGGGAGCCGTCGGATCGCACCAGCGGCCAGTCGCCGCCGGCCACGCCGGGGACGGCAGCGGCGTTGATCTTCGGTCCGACGAACGTCGCCTCGGTGACGGTGACCGTCACTCGGGTTCCGGTCGTCCCGGCGACAGCGACGGGCATCACCGCCTGGGTCGTAGCGTTCAGGGTGCCGAGGAATTCGACGGGAATCGTGTTCCGATCGGGGGAGTCGCTGGTGGTGTCTGCCATCGCCGCACCGTATCGCGACGATTCAGGTGACGGTCCGGTCGGCGCTGCGGCAGATGACCGCGAATCCTGCCGCCATCGAGAGGCCGCCGAGTCGTAGGAACACGCCTTCGAAATCGGTCGGTCCGCCGTCGTCGTTGGCGAGGATGCTGACGATCGACACGAACCCGATGACTCCGAGCACGATCGCAGCTGCCGCGACGAGCCGCAGGAGGGCGTTCAGCCACGGCTCGCGCTCGGCGCCGGCCAGCCACGTTGCGATTGCCGCGACGAACGTTGCCGGAGCGAGCACCACGACGTTCGGGGGCAGCATCAGGAAGCTCATCACCTCGATGCGTTGGTCCCACACGCCGGCGAACGGCTGCTCGGTGACGCCACGGATGCGTTCGATCTGGAACGACATGAAGCCGATCACTCCGCCGAGGAGCAGCCAGCCGGAGATCGTCAGGTTGCGGATGAGGTCGGCCCGGCGTTCGGGCGTCAGCTCAGTCCCAGGCACACTGGAGTCGCTTGATGCCGTTGATGAAGGCGCTCTGGAGGTAGTCCGGTTCGCCGGTGATCCGCAGCGACGGAACGCGGGTCCGGATCACGTCGAACATCACGGTGATCTCCCGTCGGGCGAGGTTGGCGCCGAGGCAGAAGTGCGGGCCGCCGGCGCCGAAGCCGATCTGGGCGGGGTTCGGCGGGCGGGTGACGTCGAACGTGAACGGGTTCTCGAAGACCCGCTCGTCACGATTCCCCGAGTTGTAGAACATCACGACCTTCTCACCGGCCTTGACCGCCTGACCGCCGAGTTCGGTGTCCTCCGTGGCCGTGCGGCGGAAGTGGATCACCGGCGTACCCCAGCGAACGATCTCCTCGACGGCCGTCTTGGAGTGGGCGTCGAAGTCGTTGTAGAGCAGTTCCTTCTGGTCGGGGAAGTCGGTGAAGGCCTTCATGCCGTGGCTGATCGCGTTGCGGGTCGTCTCGTTGCCGGCCACGACGAGCAGGATGAAGAACGACCCGAACTCCTGCGGCGTCAGCTGCTCGCCGTCGACCTCGGCGGCCATCATGACCGAGGTGATGTCGTCGCGCGGGTTGGCCTTGCGGTCCTCGCCGAGCGCCTGGGCGTACATGAACATCTGCAACGCCTGGCCCATGAGGTCCTCGTAGGAGGTGACGAAATCGGGGTCGCCGCCGCCGAGGATCGTGTTGGTCCAGGTGAAGATCTGGCCGTAGTCGTCGGCGGGGATGCCCATCATGTCGCAGATGATCTCGAGCGGCAGCGCCGCGGCGACATGTTCGACGAAGTCGCAGGTCTTGTCGGGGAAGTCGGCCAGCAGGCGATCGATGATCTGGTTGGCCTTCGTCTTCACGACGTCCTCGACGGCGGTGATCTCGCGTGGGGTGAAGCCCTTCGAGACGATCGAGCGGAGCCGGAAGTGCTTCGGATCGTCCATGTTGATCATCGAGCCGAAGAACTCGTTCATCTCCTGAGGGAGGTCGCCGATGTTCGATCCCTGGCCCGAGCAGAACAGCTTCGGGTTGCGGCTGACGTGCCAGATGTCGTCGTGGCGGGTGACCGCCCAGTAGCCGGGGCCGGGCGGGAAGGGGAGGTCGGGGATCTCGCGCTCGTCGTAGTGCACGAGCCCGGGTGTGTCGCGCAGGGTCTTGAAGGCGCCCTCGCGATGCGGGCGAGGTGCCAGCCAGAACTCGGGATCGGACAGGTCGAAGTCGTCGAGTCCGACCTCGTCGCAGGGTGCCAGCAGCGTCATGGGCGCGACTGTAGGAGACCGCTGGTGGGCCGTCGTAGTCGACGGATCCGGTAGAGGAGTTGAGAACGTCGGCGATCTGGCGTTGACTGGTCGGATGCTGGAGTTCTCCGAAATCGAACGGGTCCTCGTCGTCACCGCCCATCCCGACGACGTCGACTTCGGTTCGGCCGGCACCATCGCCGCGCTGACCGATGCCGGCGTGGAGGTCGTGTACTGCCTCGTCACCGACGGCCAGGCCGGTGGCTTCGACCACTCGATCCCGCGTGGCGAGATGGCGGCGATCCGCCGCGAGGAGCAGACCAAGGCGGCGGCCGAGGTGGGTGTCACCGATCTTCGGTTCCTCGGCTTCATGGACGGCACGGTCCAGGTGACCATGGAGTTGCGTCACGACATCAGCCTCGTGATCCGCCAGGTTCGACCACAAGTGGTCATCGCCCAGTCACCGATCCGCAACCTCGCCTCCACGTACGGCTCGCACCCGGATCACACGGCCACAGGTGAGGCCACGATGTGTGCGGTGTATCCCGACGCTCGCAATCCGTTCGCCTTCCCCGGCACGCCGTGCGCCGAGCTGGAGGACTGGAAGGTGCAGGAGGTGTGGGTGCAGGCGGGCCCGATGGGTGGCGGCGACGATCTCGCCGAGGTCGACATCACCGCCCAGGTCGACCGCAAGATGCGCGCGCTGCGCTGTCACGCCAGCCAGCTGGTGGATCCCGATGGGATGGAGCTGCGCATCCGCGAACGCTTCCGCCAGAGTCGCCGCCGACCGCGGGCTCCCCGAAGGCCGCAGCGTCGAACTCTTCCGCGTCCTCGACACCCGCTGACCCCTTCCACTCCGCGTTGCGATGAGCGAAACGACCGACATCCGGTGCACTCGCTCATCGAGAAGAGCCGGCGGGTCAGGAGAAGGTCAGGTGGACGGCGCCGAGGATGGGGCCGGCAGCGCCGAGGGCGATCGGTCGCACCGGGACGTCGAGATGTGACTGGATGGCCGGGCCGAAACGGTCGAACGCCGCCGACAACCCGCCGCCGATGACGAGGAGCTGCACGTCGAATTCGACGATCACCGGAGCGAGGAACTCGCCGATGCGGTGACCGTGGTCGAAGACGACTTCGCTGTTGATCGGGTCATCGACCGCCGCTTGCAGGTCGGCCATCGCCACGCCGAGACGATCGGCGAGGCCGCGTGCGGACAGCACGTCGTCGGATCGGCCGTCCCACCGGGTCGGGCGCATCCCGAGGTGCTCGACGCCGAAGCCGTCGATGAACTCGACGGGCCAGGCATGATCGGTCACGCAGGTTCCCATGCCGGTGCCGAGCGTGATCGTCAGCACCCGGTCGACGCCCTTGCCGGCGCCGGTGAGTGCCTCGCCGGTGCCCGCCGACTCGGCGTCGCGAGCGAACCTGATCGGCCGGTCACCAATTCGTGTGCGGCGACGCAGTACGGAGCGGAGGTCGATGCCGTAGATGTCCTCGAACTTGGCGACGCCACGCATTCGTGACTCGCCGGCCTCGAGGTCGAACGGGCCACAGATCGCGATCGCCAGGCCCAGTGCGGTGTCGTCCAGCGCGAGGGCGTGCTCGGCCATCTCGGCGAGCCGGGCGAGGATGGTCTCGGCATCGGATTGTGCGAGCGTCGGCAATGCCGGCCCGAGTTCGACGATCGGCTCGGCTCGGGTGTCGCCCCGCACGAGCCCCGTCTTGATCGACGTCCCGCCCACATCGAGCGCTGCCACCACCTGACTCATCTCGGCCCGCAACCTACCCCGAAGACCCCAACGGGCGATGAGCGAAACGACCCACAGTCGGTCGCTTCGCTCATCGCTGGGGGTCCGGTTACAGCACTTCCCAGCGGTTGGGTCGATCGGCGTGGACGACGATGGCGTCGTACTGCTTCAGGCACAGCGTGGCGCGCAGCACGTACTGTTCGCCGCCGCTCGACAATTCGGCCAGTGCGTAGCCCTCGCTCGAGTCGCGCACGCCGGTGCCGATGCAGTGCAGCGCCGCGATCTGCAGTCCCGCGCTCTCGGCCTCGGCGGCCCAGAGGTTCACGAGACCCTGCCGGAGGGACGGATCGTCGAGCAGGTCCGACCCGCCGAGTGTGAGCGTGACGTTGCAGATGTGGACCGGCTCGACGTGGTGGGGTTCGACCACGTCGCCGCCGAGTTCACCGTCGAGCATGACCACGATCGGACCGTCGGGCTCGGTGACCTCGCCGATGAATCCGTAGCGCACGAGCGGCAGACCGTCGTCGCCGGTCGTGGCGTAACGGATTCGATCGCCGTGGCTGAACTTGGTCACCGGCCGGCTCCCGATGAGCCGGCGAACTCGGCGATCACTGCGTCGGACAGCGCGGGCCACACTTGCAGTGCGACGTCGGCCCACTCGTCGAAACCGCGGTCGGCGAGCGCCACCAGCGCGAGGTCGGTTTCCGGGTCGATCCAGAACATCGTGCCCGACCCGCCGAAGTGGCCGACGGTACGCGGTGAATTGGTCGTACCGGTCCAGTGCGGGTCCTTGACGCCACGCACTTCGAATCCGAGCCCCCAGGGGCACTGCGCATAGCGACCCACGCCGGGCACGATACCTGCGAGCGTGGGGTAGTGGGTGTGTAGAGCGTCCGCAGCGGTCGACGAGTCGATGAGCGTCGGCCGCATGACCTCGGCGACGAACCGGCAGGTGTCGGCGAGGTTCGAACGGATCCCCGCCGCGGCCGAGCCGCGCAGAACGCTCGACGTCATCTCGAGCGGAGCGAACACGCGCCTCGTGCAGGTAGTCGGCGAAGGTCATGTCGGTCGCCGCTTCGATGGCTCGCGCGGCGAGGCTGAATCCACTGTTGGAGTAGATCCGGGTGCGTTCCGGCGGGCTGATCGGTTCCTCGCCTTCGAACGGGTAACCGCCGGCATGGGCCAGCAGGTGGCGAAGGGTGCAGCCGGGCTGGCCCACCGGGTCGTCGAGCGAGACGACCCCTTCTTCGACGGCGACGAGGATCGCCCACGCCGTCATCGGCTTGGAGATCGACGCCAAGCGCTGGACGCGAGCGGCGTCACCGGTGGTGACGGCGACCTCACCGCCGCGCAGGACGGCGGCGGACACGTGGGGTACGGGCCACTCGTTCGTGAGATCGAGGACCGACATCCGGATCGCTCAGGTGAAATCGCGGAGCAGTTCGGCGACACGGAAGGCGAGGTCGACGCTCTGTCGAGCATTGAGCCGCGGGTCGCACACCGTTTCGTACCGGTGGTCGAGATCGGTGTCGGACAGGTCGTCGCCACCGCCGAGACACTCGGTGACGTTCTCGCCGGTGAGTTCGACGTGGATGCCGCCGGGCCACGTGCCCTCGGCGCGATGGGCTCTGACGAACCCGCCGATCTCGGCGACGACATCGTCGAAGTGGCGGGTCTTGCGGCCGGTCGAAGTGGAGTAGGTGTTGCCGTGCATCGGGTCGCATGCCCACACGACCGGGTGTCCGGCATCGGTGACGGCTCGAAGCAGCGGTCGCAGGCCGTCTTCGATCTTGTCGGCGCCCATCCGGGTGATCAGCGTGAGCCGGCCCGGGATCCGTGACGGGTTGAGCACCTCGCACAGTTCGAGGACGAACTCGGCGCTGGTGGTGGGGCCGATCTTGCAGCCGACCGGGTTGCCGACGCCGCGCAGGAACTCGACGTGTGCGCCGTCGAGATCGCGGGTGCGCTCGCCGATCCAGAGCATGTGGGCCGAGCAGTCGAACCAGGCGCCGGTCAGCGAGTCCTGACGGGTGAGCGCCTCCTCGTAGCCGAGGATGAGCGCTTCGTGCGACGTGAAGACGTCGACCTGCGACAGGTTCGGGTTGGACTCGGTGTCGATGCCGCACGCCCGCATGAACGCGAGGGCGCGTTCGATCTCGGCGGCGACGCTCTCGTAACGCTCACCCTCGGGGCTCGATGCCACGAACTCCTGCGTCCAGGCGTGTACCCGTGACAGGTCGGCGAAGCCACCCTTCGTGAAGGCTCGCAGGAGGTTGAGGGTCGACGCCGACTGGTGGTACGCCTGCACGAGCCGCTCCGGGTTCGGGATCCGTGCGGCCTCGGACGGGTTGGCGTCGTTCACGATGTGGCCGCGGAACGACGGGAAGTTCGAGCTCGCCGACCATCTCGGTGGGGGAGGACCGCGGCTTCGCGAACTGGCCGGCAATCCGGCCGACCTTCACGATCGGGACGCCGACGGAGTAGGTGAGCACGACGGCCATCTGGAGGATGACGCGCAGCTTCTCCCGGATGTTGTCGGCGGAGAACTCCTCGAAGCTCTCCGCGCAGTCGCCTGCCTGGAGGAGGAACGCGTTGCCCGCCGCGACCCGGGCGAGTTCGGCCTGCAGTGACCGGGCCTCGCCGGCGAACACGAGCGGCGGCATCGACGAGATCTGTTTCAGCGATTGCTCGAGCGCTGCGGCATCGGGCCAGTCGGGCTGTTGGCCCACGGAGTGGTCGCGCCAGGACGTCGGCGACCAGGTGGATCGGCTCTCGGGCATCGGATCAGGCTATCCGGCCGGAAAACGACCGGAGCGGTCGGATTTCTCCGACCGCTCCGACATTTCGTCTGTGTTCTGGTGGATCTGAAGTTCAGACCGCCAGGATGCGCTCGGCGTCGTCGCGGAGGCCGGCCACTGCTCGGCTGACGAGGCGACGGGCGGCTTCGGCGGTGACGCCCAGCTGCTCGCCGACTTCGCGGAAGCTCTTGCGCTCACCGTCGACGAGTCCGAAACGGGACTCGACGGCGAAACGGGCCCGCGCGTCGAGCGTGCCGAGCAGTTCGTCGAGCAGCTCGCTGTCGACCAGCGTCATGACGTGGTCCTCAGGGGTGCCGTCACCGTTGGCCATGAGATCGCCGAGGGTGGCGTCGCCGTCGTCGCCGACCGTCTTGTCGAGGCTGACCGGCGTGGTGAGGCGGTGCAGCTCGGCGTTGGTCTGGTCGAGCGTCTCGCCGTCGCCGGAAGCCTGACGCAGCGCCGCACGGAGGCTGGCGGAGCGATCGCCCGGGATGCGGATGAGGCTGGCCTTCTGGTCGAGCGCACGGCCGATGGCCTGGCGGATCCAGAACGTGGCGTAGGTGGAGAACTTGAAGCCACGGCGCCAGTCGAACTTGTCGACGGCGTGCTCGAGGCCCAGGTTGCCCTCCTGGATGAGGTCGAGCAGGTCCATGCCCTGCGGCAGGGGGTAGCGGCGAGCGATCGACACGACCAGACGCAGGTTGGAGCGGATGAAGCGGTCCTTCGCCTCGGCTGCTGCGGCGACCTTCGCCTTGAGGGCGGCGCTGCGCTTGCCGGCGTCGAGCTGCTCTTGGGCCTCGCGGCCGGCTTCGATGACGCGAGACAGTTCGCGCTCGTCTTCGGCGGTCAGCAAGGCGACCTTGCCGATGTCATTCAGATAGAGACCAATTGAGTCGTTCATGATGTTTCCTACAACCGTTCGTGTGCGTGATGATTCCGGGCCCAGGCTGTGTCATTGGACACACTGCGTCGGCCAAGCGGATCGAGCGAGTGTCGGATTCGCACGTGATCGTGCAGGTCCGACGAGTTGATCGATGAGCGGCAAACGCCGACTACGAGGGGATTCCCGGGGGGAATCGTCGTAAACCGTGTACTCGGGGGTATATGGGGGAGCAATTCACAGTAACAGACCTGTCAACCCCGGGCACGGTCGGTTGAGCGTGAAATCGGTCGGAAAGCAATAAAGTAGGGAGATCGTGCCCGGAACCGCTCAACAGCTGCGCCGTATCGGGCTCTTCGGGGGCACCTTCGATCCGCCGCACGTGGGGCATCTGGTCACCGCCGTCAACGTTCGTCACGCACTCCAACTGGACCTCGTGTTGCTGATGGTTGCCAACGTGCCCTGGCAGAAGGAGGGCACCCGCCAGATCACTCCGGCACTCGATCGCCTGGCCATGGTCGAAGCCGCCGTGTCCGACGTTCCGGGTTTGTTGCCGGGCCGCCAGGAGATCGATCTCGGCGGTCACAGCTTCACTGCCGACACACTCGAGATCCTGGCCGTCGAGTATCCGAACGCCGAGTTCTTCACGATCATCGGCGACGACGCTGCGGCCGGGTTGCGTACCTGGACCCGTTGGGACGAGGTGGTGGCGCGGTCGCATCTGGTGGTGGTCGATCGACCCGGCGAAGCGGTGGCGCTCGACGACGACATCGACTGGACGCGAGTCGAGGTGCCTCGCCTCGAGGTGTCGAGCACCGACCTGCGTGCCCGGTTCACCGACGGTCGTCCACTCGACTATCTGATCACGCAACCGGTTCTCGACGTGATCCGCCGGCGTGGCTTGTACGGAGCGACGTCATGACGGCCATCGCCCAGCGGCGGACTCGCCGCACGATCACCGCGGCGGCGGTCGCGCTCGGTCTCGTGATCGTGGCGTCCGTGCTCTTCACGGTGGGCGTGGTCACGTTGTCGAACTCCCAGGAGGGTGAGGCAGTCGGCGTCGACACCCGTCCGACCGAGACGTTTCCGAGCACGCCGAACGCGTTGTTGGCGGTCACCGACGACGCGGGCCGGTTGGCCTCGGTCGTCATGATGACGCTTCTTCCCGAGGGCCAGGGCGGCAGCATCGTGACGGTGCCGGTCAACGCCGACGCCACCTCGGGCTTCGGCCTCCAGCGTCGCCCGCTGAACGAATCCTTCGATCCATCCGATCCCGAGGCGTTCGTGGCGATGGTCGAGGACATGTTGTCGATCACGATCGAGCGGTCGGCGGTGGTCGACCCGGCCGGGCTCGAAGCGCTGCTCGAACCCCTCGGTTCGGTGCAGGTCGTGTTGCCCGATGCCGTCGTCGACACCGACGCGATCGACACCGGCGGACCGGTGTCGACGACGACGGTTCCGGATGACACGGTTCCCGACGGTTCGGTTCCCGACGACACGGCGCCCGACAGTTCGGTTCCCGACGACACGGCGCCCGACGCGGGCGAATCACAGACCGTGGGACGCGATGGCGTGGTCGTCACGGCGGGTCCACAGATCCTCGAGACCGCACAGGTGGTCGAGGTGTTGACGGCGATCGACGAGTCGGTGCCTGCGTACGATCAACATCCGGTCGACGTTGCGATGTGGTCGGCGATCGCGCAGCTGGCACCGGTCGACGTTCCGCCGGAACCCGTGACCACCGATGATCTCGGACGCCCGGTGGCGCCGGACACGGTGACCGATCTCGCTGCTCTGCTCTTCGAAGGTCCCGTCGGGGTTCGCGACATTGCGGTGTCGTCGTCCACCGCGACGACGAACCCCACGGACGCCGACGTCGTGGTGCTCGACCGCAACGACTCGGTTCTGGTGTTCGCTCAGGTCTCGCCGTCGCTGGTGTCGACGCCCAACACGGGGAGCAAGGTGCGCGTCGAGGTGGCGTTCACCGATGACCAACTCGAGCAATCCGAGGGTCTGTACGAGACGAACTCTGACATCGCCCGCGAGATGATCGGTCTGGTGCTGTACCTGCAGGGAAATGTGGTGTCGGTCGACACGTCAGCGACCGGAGCGCCGGACGTGACCCTCGTCGAGGTGACCGATCCTGCGCTTCTCGAGGAGGCGACCAAGACTGCTGAGCTCCTGTTCGGCCCGTCCGAGGTGCGGCTGGCGACCACCGTGCTCGAAGGCGTCGATCTCGTCGTGACGCTGGGGCGGTCCTATCTCGAGCGGGCGGTGGAAGCGGAGTCGAAATCGGACGGGGCAATTGGAATCACACCCGACGAGTCGACACCAGCCGATACCGTCGAGGGCGATGGATGACCCACATGACTGATGCACACACCGTTTCCCCCAGCGACACCGGAGCCGAGCTCGCGGTCTTCGTGGCTCGTACGGCTTCCGACATGAAGGCCTCCAGCGTGCTCGTGCTCGACGTGGGTGCGGTGCTGTCGATTGCCGGGTACTTCGTCATCGCCAGTGCGTCGAACCCTCGTCAGGTGCGTGCGGTCGTCGACGACATCGAGGCCAAGGTGAAGGCCGAATTCGGTCGGTCGCCGGTGCGTACCGAGGGGATCCGCGAGCAGCAGTGGTCACTCATCGACTACGGCGACGTCGTGGTGCACGTGTTCCTCGAGAGTGTTCGTGAGTTCTACGAGATCGAGCGTCTGTACATGGATGCCCCCCGCCTCGAGTGGGAACCACCCGCAGTCGCCACCGCAACGAGCTGACGCCCCCGACCTCCCATCTCATGAACAAGATGCGCTCTCAGAGCGCACCTCGATCACGAGATCGATGATGTCAGTAGGTTCGGCGGCCCCGTCCGGTCGGCAGGTTGACCGGCGACGTTGGAGCGGCCCGCTGGGCGAGCTAGATTCGCACGGCGATCGATTCGCTGGTCCCGGAGCAGTCCGAGATCCAGCATCCGAGATCCACGCAGTCTCGGGGCTATAGCTCAGTTGGTAGAGCGCTTCCATGGCATGGAAGAGGTCAGGAGTTCGATTCTCCTTAGCTCCACGGAAAACCCCAGGTCAAAGGCATCGAAGTTGATGGCGCCTCTAGGCTGGCCCCTCCAGCTGACACCTTGTGGAAACCGTTTCAAGCTGAAAATGGGGCTGTTGGGGACTCCTAGAGCCTTTGCCTGGCGGTTCGGGTGCGCGTTTAGGGCTCTGACCTCTTCCACGCCAGTCGAGAGGTTCACGCCGTCGTCGGTGATCCGGCGAGGTCGATGGCGGCGAACTGCTGTCAACCAGCTTGGAGCATCGGCTCGACCGAGGGGACCCTGGTGGGCGTCGGCGTCAGTGGAACGTGTTGGGCGGGGTGCCGGTCTGGAACTCGTGGTTCGCCCAGGACGTGTAGGCGGTGTCGGCCATGTCGCACAGGTGGGTGCCGCCGGTGCGGAGATCACGCCAGTAGCGCTCGAGTGGACGCGTGGTCCACACGCCAGCGGATCCGGCGCGCGAGAACAGCTTGTCGATCGAGAACAGCACCCGTTGGACGGCACGCACCTGGTTGCGCCGAAACTCGAGTCGATCCGTGGTGGTGATGCGATCGCCTTCTCGGATCCGTTCGAGCCAGTCGTTGATCATTGCGTCGACGTGGACGATGCCGGCGGCGAGATCTGCCTCCGCTTCGGCAAGCGCTTCTTGCTGGAAGGGGTCGGTCTTGCCGACGACGCCGAGCGCGGAGATGCGGGTGGCGAGGTAGTCGCGGTAGGCGTCGATGGCGCCGCGGGCGATGCCGAAGGTGGCTGACGCGATGGCGGCGGAGAAGACGCAGCCGAAGGGGAGCTGGTACAGCGGTGTGTCGGCCCGGCGCTCGCTGTACTCGCCGTCGCTGAGGGCGAAGTGGTTGATCGTGCGGTAGTCGGGCACGAAGGAGTCGGTGATGCGGATGTTCTTGCTGCCGGTGCCGGTCAGGCCCATCACGTTCCACGAGTTCTCGACGATCTCGTAGTCGACGCGGGGGAGCACGAAGTGGCGGACATCGGGGAGGCCTTCGATGTTGCCGTCGGCATCGGTGACGATGCCGCCGAGGATGATCCAGTCGCAGTGGTCGGTGCCCGTGGAGTACTGCCACTCACCCGAGAACAGGAAACCGCCCTCGACGGGCTTGGCGCGACCCTGTGGCGCGTACGGCGACGCGACCCACGTGTCGGGGTCGGTGCCGTAGATCTCGTCCTGCAGTTTCGGATCCGCGAGGGCGAGTTCCCACGGATGGACGCCGACGACCCCGGCGACCCACCCCGCGGACGGGTTGTATCGAGCGACTGTGCGGACCCACTCCAAGAATTCGGTCGGATCGGCCTCGAACCCGCCGTGGCTCGCCGCTTGCAGCAGCCTGATGCCGCCCGATTCGCGGAGGATGAGCGCGGCCTTGTCGGTCAGTTGTCCGGCGTCGTCGCTGAGCGTGTGCTCTTCGCGAAGGATGTCGGCGGCCTCGTGGATGCGAGCGACGGCGTCGTGCATGGCTGTTCCTCTCGATGATATTGCTGTAGCGATCACTCCAGTAACGTGACATACAACTCGGATCCGACGCCGCTGTCAAGCGTCGACTTCGCGACGCAACGAACCTCTTGACCGATCGAGTGTCTCACGTTACTGTAGCGATCACTCCAGGAATGGCCTGGGGTCGAGAGGACAAGAATGTCGATGAACGACGATGTGCTGGGCGGAATCGCCGGACGCTTGTACGCCGCCTATGGGACTGGCACGCCGATCGCGCCGGTGCGCAACGAGCTGGCAGACGGTGGCATCGACGCGGCGTACCGCGTGCAGCAGCTGACCACGCAACGGTGGTTGGCCGAGGGCCGTCGGATCGTGGGCCGCAAGATCGGGCTGACGTCGCCGGTCGTACAGCAGCAGCTTGGCGTCGACCAGCCCGACTTCGGGGTGCTGATGGCCGACATGTGCCTTACGAGCGGCGAGCCGGTGCCATTCGGCGCGGTGATGCAACCGCGTGTCGAAGCCGAAGTTGCGGTCGTGCTCCAACGCGACCTCCCCGACCCGGACGTGACCATCGTCGAGCTGATTCGTGCGGTCGACTTCGTGTTGCCGGCAATCGAGGTGGTCGGGTCACGGATTGAGGGGTGGGACATCACGATCCTCGACACCATCGCCGACAACGCATCGAGCGGCATGTTCGTGCTCGGCACCCGCCCGGTGCGTCCAGGTGACATCGAGCTCGGCGACGTGACGATGGAACTCGAGGTCGACGGCAGCATCGTCTCCTCCGGAACCGGTGCAGCGTGTCTCGGCCACCCGTACCTCGCGGCGCTGTGGCTGGCACGCCGCCTCGCCGCGGAAGGGACGCCGTTGTCCGCGGGCGATGTCGTGATGACCGGAGCGCTCGGCGCGATGGTGCCGCTCACTCCCGGGGCGCAGGTCACCGCACGCATCGACGGGCTCGGCACGGTGCACACGAGCGGAGCCGAGGCACCGGCATGAGCGATGCACGTTGGGGTGTGGCGGTCATCGGTTCGGGCAACATCGGCACCGACCTGATGATCAAGGTGCTGCGCCGCTCCGAGAAGCTGACGATGGCGGCGATGGTCGGCATCGATCCCGCGTCGGACGGTCTGCAGCGTGCCGCTCGAATGGGTGTCGCCACGACCGCCGACGGGGTCGACGGACTGCTGTCGATGCCCGAGTTCGCCGATGTGCGTCTCGTGTTCGACGCCACCTCGGCCGGAGCACACTGCGAGAACTGGACGAAGCTGCAACCGACCGGTGTGCGAATGCTCGACCTCACGCCCGCTGCGATCGGGCCCTATTGCGTGCCGGTCGTGAACCTCGACGACCATCTCGACGCACCCAACCTGAACATGGTCACCTGTGGTGGCCAGGCGACGGTGCCCATCGTGGCAGCGGTCAGCCGTGTCGATCTCGTGTCGTATGCCGAGATCGTGTCGTCGATCGCTTCGAAGTCGGCCGGCCCGGGTACCCGTGCCAACATCGACGAGTTCACCGAGACCACGGCACGAGCGCTCGAAGCCGTGGGCGGCGCGACGCGAGGCAAGGCCGTGATCGTCCTCAACCCGGCCGATCCGCCACTGATGATGCGCAACACCGTCTACTGCCTCGTCGACGGCGACTGCGACCACGACGCGATCGAGTCCAGCGTCCTCGCCCAGGTCGATGCCGTGCGTGCGTACGTGCCGGGCTATCGCCTCAAGCAGAAGATCCAGTTCGAGACGTTCAGCCAGACGAACCCGCTGCACATCCCCGAGACCGGCAAGTTCTGGGGCACCCGAGTCACCGTCTTCCTGGAGGTCACGGGCGCAGCGCACTACCTCCCCGACTACGCCGGCAACCTCGACATCATGACCTCGGCCGCTCTCGCGACCGCCGAACGACTCGCCGGCGCTGACTCGTGACCACCGCACCGCTGTACATCAGCGACGTCACCCTGCGCGACGGCATGCACGCCATCCGCCACCAGTACACGCTCGAACAGGTCATCGCGATCGCACGCGCACTGGACGCCGCCGGAGTGGACTCCATCGAGGTCGCCCATGGCGACGGCCTGTCCGGGTCGTCGTGCGTGTACGGCTTCGGCGCGCACACCGACCTCGAATGGATCGAAGCCGTCGCCGCCACCGTGACCCGGGCGAAGGTCGCCACGCTGCTCCTGCCCGGTATCGGCACGGTCCACGACCTCCACCGCGCGCACCGTGCAGGTGCTCGCATCGTACGTGTCGCGACGCACTGCACCGAGGCCGACATCTCCGCCCAGCACATCGCCGCCGCCCGCGAGTTGGGGATGGACACCGTCGGGTTCTTGATGATGTCGCACATGACCACCCCCGCCGAACTGGCCGACCAGGCCAAGCTGATGGAGACCTACGGCGCGACCTGCATCTACGTGGTGGACAGCGGCGGTGCGCTGACGATGCGCGACGTCGCCGAACGATTCGACGCGTTCAAGCAGATTCTCGACCCTGCCACCGAGACGGGGATGCACGCCCATCACAACTTGTCGCTCGGCGTCGCGAACTCGATCGTCGCCGTCGAACACGGCTGCAACCGCGTCGATGCGTCGCTGGCCGGCATGGGTGCCGGTGCAGGCAACGCCCCGCTCGAAGTTTTCATCGCCGCGGCGAGCCGCATGGGGTGGGAGCATCGCTGCGACCTCCTTGCGTTGATGAACGCTGCCGACGACCTCGTTCGCCCGATGCAGGACCGCCCCGTCCGCGTCGATCGCGAGACGCTCTCGCTCGGCTACGCCGGCGTGTACTCCAGCTTCCTGCGCCACGCCGAAGCCACCAGCGAGCGCTACGGGATCCCGACCGTGGAGCTCCTGCTCGAGGTCGGCCGCCGCCGCATGGTGGGCGGCCAGGAAGACCTCCTCCCTGACATTGCACTCGATCTACTCGACCAGAAGGAACCTTCATCATGATCAACTCGTTCGCCTACATCGGCTTCACGTCCCCATCCGCAGAGGAATGGCGCACCTTCGGCCCCGATGTGCTCGGCGCCCAACTCGCCGACCACGACGACGTCGGCGCCGTCGCCTTGCGCATCGACGACCGCGCCGCCCGACTCGTCGTCCATCCCGGCGAGACGAACGACGTCGCCTACGTCGGATGGGACTGCGGCGACGCCGCCGGCCTCGCCGCCGTCGTCGCCAAAGCAGAGTCCGCCGGGTACGCCGTCGCGTGCGACGATCGCGTCGCCGCCTTGCGCAAGGTGGATGCGCTCGCATCATTCACCGACCCGTGGGGCTTCCGGCATGAGCTCACACATGGTCTGGCAGATGCCGGACAGTTCGTGCCGGGCCGGCCGATGTCCGGCTTCGTCACCGGCGACCAGGGGCTCGGTCACATCGTCTTCATGCTCCCCGACCTCGACGACGGACTCCGCTTCTACACCGACGTCCTCGGGTTCAAGCTCTCCGACCACATCGAGATCGGTATCAGCCTCCGCTTCCTGCACTGCAACCCCCGGCACCACACTGTTGCCCTGTCGGCCGTTCCCGGCATGGTCGGCGTCCACCACCTGATGCTCGAAGTCAACGACCCCGACGACGTGGGCCGCACCCTCGACCTCGTCGACGAACGAGCGATCCCCGTCGCAATGGGCCTCGGACGGCACACCAACGACTTCATGACGTCGTTCTACGTCCGCACCCCCTCAGGATTCGAGATCGAGTACGGAGCCGGTGGCCGCGTCATCGACGACGACAACTGGGAGATCGAGACCTACGACGCCATGAGCATCTGGGGGCACAAGCCGCCGAGCGACCCACTGTTGCCCGGCATGCTGCACCCCTTCACTGCGGCAGGAGCGTCCTCGTGAATGTCGCCATCACCACCCGCGACGTCCCTGTCGCCGACGTCACCTTCCGGCTGCTCGAGTCGGGACCGATCGACGCACCGACGATCCTGTGGCTGCACGGCTCCGGCCCCGGCGCGAACGGGCAGACCAACTGGGAGTGGCAGCTCGGCGAACTCGGCGACGAGTTCCACAACCTCGCTCCCGACCTCGTCGGCTTCGGCGAATCGACCCACCCCAACCCGCCACCCCAAGGGATCAAGGCGTTCACCGAGCTTCGTGCCCGCACCCTCATAGCGCTCCTCGACGAGCTCGACATCGACACCGTCACGCTGGTCGGCAACTCGATGGGCGGCATCGTCTCGCTCGTGCTCACCCAACTGGCACCGGAGCGTGTCGAACGCCTCGTGCTCATGGGTGGCGGTGGCGCCCCGATCGGTCTCACCCCGGAACTGCTGAAGCTGATCACCTTCTACGACGATCCGACCACCGAGGCCATGGCCGAGCTGTTGACCTGTTTCGTGAACGATCCGTCGTTCTTCGGTGACGACCTCGACGAGATCGCTGCCTCACGCATGCCGCTCGCATCGCGACCCGACGTCGAACGCTCGCACCGCGCGACGTTCTCGCCGGGCGAACCCCTCGCCTTCACGCCGGACGCCCTGGCCACGATCACTCAGCCCACGCTCGTGGTCCACGGCGAAGGCGACCGTCTCATCCCGATCGCGGCCGGCGAGTACTTCGCGCAGCATCTGCCAAACGTTCGCTTCGAACGCTTCGCCGACACCGGACACTGGTTGATGATCGAACAACCGCAGCGGTTCGCCGATCTGCTCCGCCGGTTCATGCACGAATCGAACCCTTGAGAGGCTCTCGGTGAGGACCGCGCCAAGCTCCGATCATCTCCGCCTATCGTCAGAGCTGACGGCCGCGGCCGGAAGGAAGATCTGCAATGACCACCCCACGTAAACGACGCGCGAACGGCGACGAATCGCGCCGCAAGATCCTCGCCGCTGCCGCCGAGATTGCTGGAGAACGTGGTTACGACGGCACCTCGATCTCGGCCGTCAGCGAGCGCTCCGGACTTCCCGCCAGCTCGATCTACTGGCACTTTGCCGACAAGGACGAGCTGATCGCCGCGGTCATCCGCGACAGCTTCGAGCGGTGGCGATCGCTCATGTCGGCCGAACTCGACCGCGAGGATGGCACCGACCCTCGGACACGGCTCACCGACTCGATGCGCCAGAACGGCAGAGCGGTGGTCGAAGCTCCCGACTTCCTGCGCCTCGGATTGATGCTCACCCTCGAACGCCGTCCGAAGGAACCAGCCGCTCGAACCCTGTTCCTCGGCGTCCGCGAGGAAGCCCGGTCAGCCGCCCAGGCGTCGTACCAACGAATCTTCGGCGACACCCTCACCGAGACCGACACGCTCACACTCGCCATGATGGCAATGGCCGCCACCGACGGACTGTTCATTGCTCGTGAAGTCGACGCCGATGCGCTCGACACTGACATCGCCTTCGAACTCATCGGTGTCGCCCTCAACGCAGTGGCCGAACACCTCCAAGCGCGACACGTGCCCAAGAAGCGGCGCACCACCTCGCGGCCGGAGAACTGAGCTCTCGTGGATGCCGCGCTCGCCGTTGATCGACGGCGTGGCGAGATCAGGCGCTGTCGACGCTCGTCGTCGGCTTGGTGTCGGCGGCGATCATCGACTTTGCGAGTGTGTGCACGGCACTGCTCAAGACCTTCGGGGTGAGGGCCGTTTCCCCGGCCATCGCTGCCACGAAGGATCCGTCGAGTTGTGACAGCGTCATCGCCGCCAGCGCACTGGCCTGCGGCTCGCGGAGGTCGGGGTAGTCGTCGAGGAGAGCGATACGAAGATTCTCGAGCGATTCCTGTCGGATCTCGAGGAAGCGCTGGCGGGCGGCGTGGCCGGCGTCGGGCACGCGTTCGAGGGTCATGATCAGGCCGAGGCGGACGAAATCGGGGAACCGACCGAGGTTGGCGTAGAGGTTCTCGAAGTGGTGTCCGTCGTTGCCGTCTGCTCTGGTCCGTGATGCGGCGAGTTCGTCGCGCCACCGCTCGTAGCTGTCGTTGATCACCGCAATGAAGAGATCTTCCTTGTTCTCGAAGTGCCAGTAGATCGAGCTCTTCGGAAGGCCGGAGCGCTTCGACACCTCGCTGATACTGGTGCCCTGGTATCCGCACTCGCTGGCGATCTCGGCGGCCGCGTCGAGGATCTGGCGCCGTGACGCTCGGCCGTTCGCTCTCGTGGTTCTCGCCGACATGTCCTTGACAGTACCCCAATCCATCGTTAATGTACCGAGCATTCCAACAGGAACGTGCGGTCCAATAACGTTCGTTCCGTGATGAGACGGGGGTCTCCAATGTCGATTCAGATCGCGCCCGCTGCCGGGCACTCGACGACAGCGTTCGGTGAACGTGTCGCCGAAGTACTGCCACTGATCGCGGGCAACGTGTTGCAGGCAGAGCAGGAACGCAAGGTGCCGGACGCGAATATCGCCGCGCTGCGAGATGCGGGGTTCTTCCTGGCGTTCCAGCCGAAGCGTTTCGGTGGTGTGGAGGTGGGGGCCGACGTGTACGGCCCTGCGGTCGTCGACATCGCGGGTGCATGTGCGTCGACGGCGTGGGCGTCGGGGCTGCTGGCCCAGCACTCGCACATGATCGCGTTGATGTCCGACGAGTTGCAGCACGAGATCTGGGACGACGACCCGACTGCGTTGGTGTCGTCGTCGGTGGCGCCGCTCGGCAAGGCGACGCCGGTCGATGGCGGCGTTCGTCTCTCGGGACGCTTCACGTGGTCGAGTGGTTGCGACCATGCGACGTGGGCCATCCTCGGGTTCCTCCGCCCCGACCCGATCCTGGGCGGCAACGTCGCGACGCACTTCGCCATCGTTCCCCGACGGGACTACGTGATCCACGACGACTGGTACGTCGCAGGTCTCAACGGCACCGGATCGAAGACGCTGCTCGTCGACGACGTTTTTGTCCCTGAGCACCGAATCGAGTCGCAGGTCGGTTTGATGTGTGGACTCTCGAAGGGATTCGGCAGCAACGACGGCGAGATCTTCCATACACACTTTGCGCACTGGTTCGCGATGGGTTTCTCCGCAGTGTCGGTGGGCATCGCCCGCCGATTCCTCGAGGTCTACGCCGAGAAGGTGTCCACCCGCGTACGTGCGTACACCGGTGCGAACGTCGGGACGACGGCACCTGCGTACATGCGCCTCGCCGAGTCGCACCACCAGGTGCGCGCCGCCTATGCCACGCTGCTCGCGGACTGGTCGGCGTTCACACAGAAGGCACGGTCACGAGTGCTCCCCTCCCCGGAAGAAGACGTGTACTGGCGTTCGAACCAGGCGTATGCAACGAAGTTGGCGATCGAAGCCGTCGATCGGCTGTTCACAGCATCTGGCGGCAGCGCCTGGTTCCAGCACAACGAGATGCAGCGCCTGTGGCGCGACTCGAAGATGACCGGCGCCCACACCTACTCCGACTACGACATCGCCGCTCAGACGCTCGGCCGTTCCCTGCTCGGGCTGCCCCGCGATGCCGCCGGCTTCTGATCGACCCAGGCACACCAGCATGAGCAACTCCACCAACCTGAGCACCACCAACGTGAGCACCGTCGACGGCGTCGAGGTCCACACCGACCACTGGATCAACGGTCGCTGGGTCGCCTCCGAGGACCGCTTCGAGGACCGCTCACCGATCGACGGCAGCCACCTCGCCGACGTAGCCGCCGGCGGACCAGCCGACGTCGACGCGGCCGTGGACGCGGCACGCGCAGCGTTCCCGGCGTGGGCGGCGCTCGGACCCGCTGGTCGGGCACCGATCCTGCGCCGGTTCGCTCAACTGATCAACGATCACGTCGAGGAGATCTCGACGGTCGAATCGGTCGACAACGGTTCGCTGCTGTCGGGTCTGAAGCACGCCGTCATTCCTCGTGCCGCGCTGAACATCTCGTTCTTCGCCGAGCACGCGCTCACGCTCGGCGAGACCATCGAGTCCCCCCAGGTCAGCAACCGAGTGCGGTTCGACCCGAGTGGCGTCGCTGCGCTCATCACCCCATGGAACGCACCGTTCATGCTGACCACATGGAAAGTCGGACCAGCCTTGGCGGCCGGCAACACCATCGTGGTCAAACCGCCCGAGTGGGCGCCGCTGACCGCTGGGCTCCTTGCCCAACTCAGCGCCGAAGCGGGTCTTCCCGACGGTGTGCTCAACATCGTGCAGGGCATCGGCAGCACTGCCGGCGCGGCGCTCGTCGCACATGCCGACATCGACCGGATCAGTTTCACCGGCTCGACGCCGACCGCGCGTTCAATTGGGCGGGCCGCTGCCGAGACACTCACACCGGTCAGCTTCGAACTCGGTGGCAAGTCGCCGTTCGTCGTGCTCGCCGACGCCGACCTCGACGCCGCCGCGCAAACGATCGTCGCCCAGTACATGAACGCCGGCCAGGTGTGTCTGTCCGGGACTCGGATCATTGTCGACGCCTCGGTTGCCGACGAGTTGCTCGAGAAGGTCCGAACCAACGCCGCGGCGTTGGTCGTTGGCGACCCGCGTCTGCCCGAGACGCGCATCGGCCCGCTGATCCATCCCACGCACGCGGCCCGCGTGGACGGGTTCGTCGAACGGGCAGTCAAGGATGGCGCCCGGGTGTTGTGGGGCGGAGGCCGCCACGACGCCGGCGAGCTCTACTTCCAGCCGACCATGTTCGACCAGGTCGCCCACGATTCCGAACTGTTCCGCAGCGAGGTGTTCGGCCCCGTGCTCAGCTGGCACACCGTTGCCGACGCGGACGAGGCGATCGCGGTCGCCAACGACCAGGAGTACGGCCTCGCCGCGACGTTGTTCGGTTGCGACGAGACCCGCACGACCTACGTCGCCGATCGGCTGGTCGCCGGCACGGTGTGGGTCAACTGCTACTACGTCCGCGAACTCGCCGCACCGTTCGGCGGTGCCCGCAACTCCGGCATCGGCCGCGAGGGCGGAACGTGGAGCTTCGACTTCTTCTGCGACGTCAAGAACATCGCAACCCGTCACGACTCACTCACCACCTCAGCACACACAGGAGCATGAACATGGGAACGATCAACGCCGCAGCACTCGTCGCCCACCAGCCGGGGATCATGATCCCCGAGCCAGGTCGGATCGCGATGAACGACGGCTACGACACCACGCTGGTCGCCGGCTTCGCCGACATCCGGGCCCGGCTCGACGCCGCCGCCGTCGACACGCTGGTCATCATCGACACGCACTGGTTCACGACGGCGTTCCATGTGGTGGCCGGCGCCGACCGCTACTCCGGCGTCTATACGTCGGACGAACTGCCGATGATGATCACCGACCTGCCCTATGACTTCCCGGGCGCCCCGGCACTTGCGGCGCTGGTCGCCGAGGCCGGCGCGGCGCGGCTGCTGCCGGTGTTCAACACCACCAGCGACCACATCGCGATCCAGTACCCGACGATCAACCTCGTCCATCACCTCCAGTGGGATCGACCGGTGCTGCGGATCGGCATCTGCCAGCATGCCGAAGCGCACAACTTCCTCGACTTCGGAGCGGCGCTCGGTGACGCCATCGCCCGCAGCGACGCGCGCGTCGGGATCCTCGCGTCGGGCGGGATGAGTCATCGGTTTCCCACGCTCGACACGTCCAGCAATCACGTCAAGACCGCCGCCGAGCACGTGATCTCGGCTGAGGCCCGCGCATTCGACGAGGCCGTCCTCGCCAGATGGGCACGCGGTGAACACGCCGGCGTCATCGATTCCTATCCCGACTACAAGCCGTTCAAGCCCGAAGGCCTGCTCGGTCACTACCTGATCATGGCCGGCGCCCTCGGCGGACGCGACTGGAACGCCCCCGGCGCTCAGCTCTCGGAGTACGAGAACGCATTCGGCACCGGTCAGGTGCACGTGTGGTTCGACCTCACCAACGACAGGCAGCCGGCATGAGCGTCACCACCCGACCCAACGTGCTCGAGGGCGAACGAGAGGAGTGGCGGCGAATCCTGCACGACGGGATCCCGCACTGGGTCGAACCCGACGGCGACGAACTGGTGCTCGGCGACGGCCGACGCGTCGCCGAATCCGAAGCGACCTACCTGCCGCCATGCGACCCGACGAAGATCCTGTGCGTTCACCTCAACTACCCGTCCCGGGCGATCGAGTTCGGCGTGGCGATGGGCGCAACACCGACCTACTTCCAGAAGCCGACCACCGCAATGAACTCGCACCGCGGCATGCTGCTGCGCCCCGCCGACTGCCAGTACCTGAACTACGAAGGTGAGATCGCGGCAATCATCGGCAAACCGATGCGCAACATCGCACCAGAGGACACCTGGTCCTACCTCGCCGGCTTCGCGCCCGCCAACGATGTCGGCTGCCACGACTACCGCGACACCGACGCCGGCGGAATGCTCCGAGTCAAGGGAATGGACGGCTTCTGCCCGGTCGGGCCTGGAATCGTCCGCGGTGTCGACATCCGCCAGTCGACGGTGCGGACCTACCTCAACGGCAACGTCGTCCAGGAAGACCCAGTCGACGCAATGACCTACGGCATCGACTACATGCTCGCCGACCTGTGCCGTCACATCACCCTGCTCCCCGGCGACATCGTGCTCACCGGGACACCCGCCAACTCGCGCCCGATGGCACTCGGCGACGTCGTCGAGGTCGAGGTCACCGACGTCGGACGGCTCACCAACACCGTCGCCGAAATCCCCGCACCCAAGCACGCTGTCGGCCACCAACCGACCAACTCACGCCAGGTTCGCGGCGTCGCACTCGGCCCCGCCTCGCTGAGCGCCGAGGAACAGGCGTGACGACCGAGCGACCGTCGCTCCGTCAACGCTGGGCCGACGGAGACGTCACGTACGGGGCATGGTGCATGATGCCAGGAGCCCTCGGCGTCGAGGTCATCGGCAAGGCCGGCTTCGACTGGGTGCTCATCGACATGCAACACGGCAGCATGGGCTACGAAGGCGCACTCGACATGATCCGCGCCGCCGACATCCACGGGCTGGCCAGCGTCGTCCGCGTCCCCTGGAACGAACCCGGGATCATCGGACGAATGCTCGACGCCGGTGCCGAGGCCATCCTCATCCCGATGATCGAAACCGCCGACGACGCACGCGCCGCGGTCGACGCCTGCCGCTACCCGCCCGCAGGCCGACGAAGCCTCGGCCCCATCCGAGTCGGCACGCGCGACGGAGCCGGGTACATGCGATCCGCCAACGAGCGCGTCACCGTCATCCCGATGATCGAAACAGCACAAGCCCTCGCCGACGTCGAAGCCATCGCCGCCGTCCCCGGCGTCGACGCCTTGTTCGTCGGGCCCTTCGATCTCTCGATCGCGCTCGGGCTTCCGCCCGGCGACAACGACGGCAATGAGATCTTCGACGATGCACTCACCCGCACCATCGCCGCCGCATCGGCGGCGGGCATCGCACTCGCCGTGCTGTCCAACCAACTGGTCGCTCCGCGCCGGGTCGCTCAAGGCTTCCAGATGGTGTCAGTCACGATGGACACCGTTGCGCTCGCGACCGCCAGCACCGCCGCGCTCCACACCGTCCGCGCCGCGGTCGAGGCAACACCGTCATGAGCTTGGACCAGGCCGCCCGAAACGAGATCGCAGAGGCCTTGCGCGAAGCGCACCGCACCGGGACTCCGATCCCACGACTCACCGCCACCTATCCCGACATGGACGTCGAAGACGCCTACCGAGTGCAAGAGATTTTCATCGCCCGGCGCCTCGCGGAAGGCGCACGCATCAAGGGCTACAAGGTCGGGCTCACCTCCAAGGCGATGCAGGAGATGGCCGGAGCCAGCGAGCCCGACTTCAGCGCCATGACCGACGACATGTTCCTGCCCGAATCCACCCCGATCGGCAGCGCCAGTCTCATCCGACCGTTGGTCGAGATGGAGATCGCGTTCGTGATCGGCTCTCAGCTCGAGGGCCCCGGCGTCCTGCCGGCCGATGTCGTGCGAGCCACCGAGTACGTGCTCCCCGCGATCGAGATCGTCGACTTCCGAGTCGAGGTCGGACCCGGGTTCGGCATCGTCGACACCATCGCTGACCTCGCCGCCTGCGGAGCCGCAGTACTCGGCGCGAACCCGCGCCGCCTCGACCAGATCGACATCCGCCGCGTACGCGGCACACTGTCGCGCAACGGCGCCATCGAGCAGGAAGGCGAGGCGTCCGCAGTCCTCGGAAACCCGGTCACCGCTGTTGCCTGGCTTGCCAACAAGCTCGCCGAGTTCGACATCTCCTTCTCACCCGGCGATGTCATCCTCACCGGATCCTTCGTCAAGGCGATCCCGGTCGCGGCCGGCGACGAGATCGTCTGCGAGTTCGACCACGGCCTCGGACGCGTCGACGTGTCGTTCACCTGACACGAGTTGCGTCGGAACGCGTTCCACCCGCGCCTCTGCGAGGTGCAGGTCAGCTCGCAGCGAGCAGCGTTCTCACGAGCCTTCCCTCGTCGTCATCGTGGAGGTTGTGGCGGGCGAGGAGTGTTGCGTTCACGAGGGCGATGATGCGACCGCGATCGTCGCTGTGGCCGTCGGGTTCGAGCCAAGCCTGTACGTCAGTCCAACGCCACAGCGGCGATCTGGTCGAGGTGCCGTAGGCGGGAGCGGGGAAGCGGGAGCTGTCGGCGTCACGCTTGATCCAGTGGTTCACGGCTTGGCGACTGCGCCCGGTGCGTTCGGCGATGTCGGCTTGTGAAACGAGTTCTTCGCCCTCGACGCGTACGACGTGGATGTCAGCGACGGACTCGGCCTGGGTGACTGCTGAGGTGATGGCGTCGAGCAGCGTGGGCGCTTCGCGGTCGACGTCGAGGGCGGGGTGTCCGTCGAATGCCGTGATCGCGGCGTCGTCGAGACCGGCTTCGAAGAGCAGGTCGCTGGTCGCCTCGTCGATCGGGCCGTCGAGGATCAGCATGAAGTTGTGAGTGTCCATGTGGTGTCGATTCATGTGTTGCGACGGATGTGCCGTCGGATCTGCTTGGCGTGGTTGTCGGTGTTCTTCGGTGTGGACCACACCCGGAACGGGTGAGGTTGATCACCGCTGATGACGTGGGTGGAATGACCGTGGCCCGAAGCGTCGCTCACGGTCAATCCCGCGTCTTCAGCCTCTCGGAGTGCCTTCTCGATCTCCTTCTTCGGGTGAGGTCTCCGCTGCACGATCAGACCCTACGGACATGCGTAGACAATGTCAACTACGCGGGTTCAGGACGTCGTCGAGAATATGGGCGCCGCCGATGGTGGGTTTGATGCGGTGGCGGTAGTGCTGCTGCAGCATGCGGAGGTCTTTGTGGCCGAGTTGGTCGGCGACGTGTTCGATGGGCAATCCGGCGTCAGCCATGAGGCTGGCGGCGGTGTGACGCAACAGGTTGGGGGTCCATCGCCCCTCGATGCCGGCGGTGGCGATGAGGCGGTCGAACTCGTTGCGCACTGCCTTCGGATCCGCTGGTCGTCCGGTGGGGGAGGTGAACACCAAGTTGTCGGGGTTGGACCACGCCGGGCCGAGTGTTGCGGCGTGCTCGTCTTGTCGATGCTGGTGACGTTCAAGAGACTCGAGGACGACGTCGGGGGCTTCGAGGGTGCGGATGCTGCCGGGGGTCTTGGTGTTGCCGATGGTGACGGAGCCGTCGGTGTTGGTGGTGCGGGCGCGCCAGATGTGGATGGTGCCGTTGGCGAAGTCGATGTCGTTCCAGGACAGTCCGGCGGCTTCACCGGGGCGCAAGCCGAGGTAGAGCATGAGCGTCCACATCGCTTCGAGCTCTGTGCCGGCGGCAGCGGCGAGAAGTTGCCGGGCTTGTTCGACGCTGAGCGATTTGCCGGTGCGTTGGGTGATGGCGCCGGTGGGGAGCTCGGCGAGGGCGGCGACGTTGCGGGTGACGAGGTCGCGTCGCTGCGCCCACGTGAGTGCCTGGGACAGCGTCGAGCGCAACTTGATCAACGAGTTCCGTGAAAGCGCACTCGTCGCAGCCCGTCCCCGTCCTTTGCGGGGTGTGGGTTGTTCGTCGGCGGGGATCGTGCGGCGGGTGAGAGCGGCTTCGACGTCGTCGACGGTGAGTGCTTGGAGTTTGATGGTGCCGAGTTCGTGGGTGAGGATGCGGATGGCCCAGTCGTGGCTGGCGATGCGGGCGGGGGAGAGGTCCCGGTTGGGGAGTGCTTTGGTGCGCCAGAGTTCGAGGAGTTCGGCGACGGTGCGGTCGCGGGTGATGACGGGGAGTCCGTCGTCGGCGGCGCGGCGGAGTTGGTCGAGTTTGTAGCGGGCTTCGGTCTTGGTGCGTGCTGAGACGGTGCGGGGTTTGCCGTTGACACTGATTCGTCCCATCCAGCGGTCGCGGTCGGCGCGGTAGAACAGGGCTCCGTCGCCGCGACTTCGTCGGCTCTTCTTGGCGGCCATCAGTTCCCTCCCAGTTTCTGGCGACACCTTGGTTGACACCCTACAACCCAAGGTCTCAGCGAACCAGAGCGAACATCGACGAACAGAAAGCCCATATAGACACGGTGTTTGGTGAACGCCGGCGAACGTCAGCGAACATCTCACAGGTATATGGCATGGAAGAGGTCAGGAGTTCGATTCTCCTTAGCTCCACGGTAAAGGCCCAGGTCACAGACCTGGGCTTCTTTCGTTTTCGGGACTGCATACTGTGATGGAGTCCTTCGGAGTCCTTCCGGCTCGCCAGTCCGGCCATGACATCGCTGTGGATTCGTGAGACGCAATCGTCGGGTTGGTTGCAGTATTCCGCCGCGCAGCACCCAAGGACCGCAGGTCGAGTGCCCGACCGGGTAGACGGTGTGAATGGCGGTGTCGGTGCACACCCGCCCGAACTCGTCCCTCTGCGCCCACCGCATGACCAGGGATTATTCCGCCGAGCGGCCCGTGCAACTTTGACTGACGCACCCACCCATGCGCCGTGTGTATGCGCGGGTCGACCGGGGTCGAGGTGAATATGGGCCATCAAAGAGAATCGGGCCCGGCTGGGAAATCGGATCACGCAACACGGAGAGATCTGGGTCTCCGCTGAACTTTTCGCCGGCAAGGAACGGGGGCGGCCCGCGTTGTGTGTACGGACTACTGCGGGGTGGATGACGTCGACCGGTCGATGCAAGGCCGCGGCGCGCCGGGGCCTCAGGTCAGTGACCTGAGGATCATCCCCAGGACTCAGTCGTCGAGCTGGCGGTCGGCGAGGTTGGCCGCCATCGAGTCGGCGATCTCACCGGCGAGGGCGTCGATCTCGGCGTCGTCCATCTCGTCGAGCGACTTGGTGAACTCCACCATGATGAGCGGCTGCTTCTCGGTCATGTTCAGGAAGCTACGGGACCGAATCCGGCAAATGTGGGCGGCTCAGTCAGCGGCGAGTTTCGAATCGACCGCCAAGGTTTGCACCCGCCGCGATGCACACGTCGTCCGGGTTGTCGCCGAAGCTCAGCACCTCGCCGTCCCATTCGAACGTGTACGTCACCGGGTTGCTGTCCGGCGCGACGGTCTCGCAGAAACTGTCATTCTCGATGGTGATCTCGTCACCGTCGACGGTGTACGTCCCCTCGGACGTGTTGTCGAACTCGTCCATCACGACGTAGGTTCCGTCCGACTTGTACTCGATGTAGCCGGCCTCGGTCGAGGTGGCAGTCACCGGGACGAATTTGCCGGTCGGAAACTCGGTCTCGTCCTGGTCGTCACTGCAGGCTCCGAGCATCCCGAGCGCAGCCACGACGACGATTGCACATGTCAGATGACGCTTCATCACACTCTCCTTCCGTGGGAAGTTCCTACCCTCAGCATGATCCGCGTCGTCCACCGTGCAGAGGGACCGAGTGCCCTTTCGTCGCGCCGACCTGAGCCCCCAAGTCCTGCTCCGGAGGGAATCTTTGACTGGTCAGGGTCTCCGCCCAATTCCACGCGACGTGAAGAATGGGCTTCCTGCTACGTCACGGAGCCCGGTCTCTGTAGCGGGCACTCTCAAATGCCCGCAGCGTGGTGGCCGATGTGATGGGGAACAACTCCGCCGCCGAACAGAGGGCAGAGGTCAGGAGTGCGATTCTCCTTGGCTCCACGGAGACCCAGGTCAGGCTCATCGACTGCGTCAGACGGGGGTCTGCTGGTGGAGAGCCAGCTTCCACGACGAGTCGATCCGCTCGAGCGCGCGCCCCTGACGCAGCCAGCGCCGTCCACGCGTCATGCTCGATCTTCAACCGCATCTGCTCGACCGAGGCAGATCGATCCGGCCCAAGATGCTGCCACGACGGCGTCTTCGCCAGGGCCGATCGACCGGGCTCCACGAGGTTGGGCGTTCGAGTTGGGCCTCGAGTGGTCAGACGAGTCGACCGCCGTCATGGGGTGTGAACTCGGCCCGTCTCTTGACCAAGAACGAGTTGCAGTCTTTGTGCAGTGGCGCGCGGGGGCGATTCGCAGTTGGCGACATCTCGACCCTTTACGAGTACTCGGATGCACTGCGCGACGGTCACCTGCCGCCCGGCATGTATGTGCTGGGCGTCGGCCCGCTGTACCCACAGTTCCTGAGACCGTTCCTGTGGATCCTCGGCGAGTCCTACCTGACGTTCAAGGTCGCGGCCGTGACGTTCAGCCTGCTCGCGTTGCTGCTGCTGTACCGCTTCGCGCGCCGGATGGTGGACCGCAACACGGCGCTGGCGGCCACCGCCATCGGCGGGACGATGTCGTGGTGGTTGGTCTACAGCCGGCTCGGCGATCTGCAGGCACTGGTGCCGGCGCTGACGATCGCGACACTGTCGGCGACCGTGCTCGCCATCCGCACGCGGGACGAGTGGACGACCTCCGCGTTCGCCGGCGGACTGGCCAGCCTCGGTATCTACCTCTACGGCAACACGTTCGTGCTGCCGATCATCGTGGCGGTCACGTTCCTGGTGGCGTGGCGACTCCGGCGCATCGGCTGGCGGGACCTCGCTGCTATGGGCGGTGCCTCGCTGGTCGTTGCCGTCCCCATGCTGCGCGAGTTGGTGGCCGACTCCTGCGCCGTGCTGCACGGTTACGTGGGTCAGCGGATGGTCGACGGTGCAGATCTGCTGCCGACCCTCGTGCGTGGCTACGGGGAGGCGCTGTGGGCGTACGTGCGTGTCGGTGACGGAAGCTTCCGTGGCAACGTGCCCTTCGCCGCCCACGTCGACCACCTGACGGCGGCTCTGGCGGTTGTGGGGATCGTCTGGTGGCTGCGCGGCGCTCGCCGCCTGCAGGGGATCTTCCTCGTCGGCAGCTTCTTGCTGCTCCACTTGCCGAGCGTGCTCGCCGGCACCCACAAGGTGCCCAGCGTCAGTCGCACTACTGCAGACCGCGCTGTTGGTCGCCCTGTTCGCGGCCGCCGGCCTGAGCTGGGTCGCGACGTCCGTCCACCGGGCGGTGCGGATCACACCCGCCACCGTCACCGTCGTTGTCGTCGTCCTGATCGGCGCAGTGAACGTCGACCACTACTTTGGCGACTACGTGCCCGGCTTGCCGTACGGGAACACGTCGATCTCCCGTGAGATGACCGACTTCGCCGACACGTTCAGTGGCGAGGGGACGGTGCTCGTGGTCGGCGTCGGCTGGCGCGACCAGATGCCGGCGGTGAAGAGCGTTCGCTACCCGGCCGCGCACCCGGAACGGATTGTGGAAGAGGATCCTCGCGGGCTCGACTGTGATCGCCTGGCCGAGCTGCCGCGACCGGCCGTACTGCTGTGGGACTTCGAGGACGAGTTGCCGTCGCCGGGGTTGGCGGCGTGCGCCGAGCGGCTCGGCGTGCCGCAGCTGCACCGTGCGGACGACGGCCGACCCGTGTTCCGCTCCGCGCAGCTGGCCGCGGCCGCGACCGCTACTTGATCGTTGCTCAACGGACCCGCCTGACGAACTGGGCGTGGCTCGGTTTGCGGGGTGGATGTCAGGGGTTCTCCGCCTCGTCTCCGCTGGTCGTTGTCGAGATGACGCTCGACGACCGTGCCACACGGGTGATCGGCTCGGACGCGGTCGAACGCCGCAGGTGTTGTTGTTTGCGAGGGCCGCACTCGGGTCGACGGCTCGAGGCGGCGATCCGGTCAACCACGTGACCTTGTCCCCTTGTCGGGGTTCTCATCTCGTTGCGGGATGGAGGTATGAGGAGTCGGCGTGCCGGGCGATCGTTGCGGATCCTCGGGTTCTTCCTGATCGCCCTGTCGTGGACAGTGCCGTTCACTCGGGCGGCGTATGGGCAAGCGCCTGCGCCGCCCATCGCTCCACCGGGGGAACAGATGTCCGAGGAGGAGATCGCCTATTGGGAGAGCAGTGTGCCGTGCCCGCCCGGCCCCGATGGCCTCCAGCTGACCGGGGCCACCTACACCGGCAACATGCTGCCCTCCGTCAGCATCGCCTGCTCCTACACGGACCCGGCCGATGCGACGACCACCTACGAGATCACCGTCGAGTGGAACAAGCCACAGTCCGGCCTGGCGTACTACTGCAACGACTCGGACAACCTCAACCAGGTCGCCGTCGGCACCCACGACGCCATCATCCGCCTCGACCCGTTCGATGCGAACGAGGAACGACTCGCCGCCCTCGCCGAGGCGGCCGCACCCCTGCGCGACTGGGTCGCAGGAGTGGCAGACGAGTGCCCGGCCAAGATTCCCTGCCCGTTGATCGACGGTGTCTCCGCGCCCTATGACGCGAACGCGGCCTACTTCCAGCAGGAAGGCAACGTCCTGATCTTCGGGAGCAACACCCGCACCTCGACGCTGAGCCTGGCGACATGCAGCTACTCGTCCGTCGAGGACGGCGCGACGTCAGAAGAACCCCGGGCGGACGGCGCGACCCTCGAAGTCTTCTGGGCGAACCCGTCGACGACCGACCTCGACCGGCAACGGCCATGTCTGATCGAGGAGACATTCCGTGACGGAATCGGGACCGTGACCCTCGGTGGGGACGCAGCGGCCTACGCCGTCTACTCGATCTCGGCCATGGAACCGGTGGACCCCGCCCCGTTCGAGGCTGGTGCCCGAACCCTGTTGAGCACGGTCGCGCCTCAGGCGGCATCTTGCGAGGGCGTCGAGGCAACAGAGACCGAGACACCGTTGCCGGGCCATCTGGCATCCGCATTCGATCCGGCCGTACTCGCCGCTGGCGATGACGGTGCCCCACCGTCCGCCGATTCCGCCGAAAGCGCACCCGCAGCGACCGAGGGTACGGCATCGACCAGCACCACAGGCGACACCTCCGAGTGGTACACGTGGCCGTTGCGGGTGATCGGCATCCTCGCGATGGTCTGCTCGATCCTGGCCCTCATCGCGACGTTCGTGAGGGTGCGCCGAGCGACGCTGATCCACCCGCTGTTCGACATCGCACGGGTGGTCGTCACCGTCGTCGTTGCGTTGGTCATGCTCGCCATCTTCTCTGCGACGGCGCCGCTGTGGGCGGTTGTCGTCGCCATCGTCGTCGGGGCTGCCCTCGGGTTCTGGCAGGGCGATCACCTCGTGGTCCGGCGCACGGCACGCGGGATGTCGGCCCGACGAACCGGCTGGGCGGTCGTGGCCTTCGGCGTCGGCATCGTCCTGACGCAGGTGGCCGGGTACCTCGATCGGGCGGGGGTGATCACGCTCGGCATCGCGCTGTCATTCCTGTCCGGCGCGATCGCTGCGGGCCTCATCGTCGGTCGAGGACCCCGCATCGCCGACGCCAAACGAGCGGCGGCGACCACCACCGTGCTATTGCTCGCCTTCGTCGTCGGCACGTTCGCCACGGTCGAGAAGACCGAGGCGCAAGACGATGACCCCGAGGTCGTCCTCCCAGAGGAACGGACGGTCGGCGACGACGCGCTGATCGATCTCGTCGACTGGAACACCGTCCAACTCCGCAGCGGTCTCTTCGCGGACAGCGGCAAACCGTTCCAGGTGGTCCCGGTGCCACGAGCCCTCGATGCCGCGCCGGCTCCGGCGACCTTCACCACGGCGTGGACGTTCGACGACGGATCGGGACCGAAGCAGTACTCGGTGACCGAGACCTACACGTTCGGACTCCGGGCCGACGGACTCTGCTGCACGGTCGACTACACCGGTGCCGGGACGGTGACCGACGCCTCCGGTGCACTGTCGAGCTACGAGGCTGCGGGCCGTCTCGATGACATCCAGTCGGTCGCGGTAGAGGGTTCGGCCACGGCGCCCGTGCGCATCGAGGCGGTCGGCACACCGTTCACGGCGTCGCAGTCGTTCGGCGAGCCGGGAGCCCCCGTTCCCGCCGGTGTCGCGACGGACCCGGCTTCATGTGGCCGGATCGTCGGTGAGTCGCGATCCCCCTTCGATCTCGAAGAGACCGGTGGTCTCGGCGAACTCACCACCTACAACATCGACGGGCAGCCCTCGACCGCCCCAGAGGGATTCGGCCGATCCACCATGATCACCGACTGCGAGATCGACGGCTTCACCACTGAGGCCGGGCTCGCGCTCGCGCCGCCACCGCCGCCCATCGGCGACGCGAGCCGGGAGGGTGGGTGCCCCGTCTTCCAGGAGCTGATCGGCGACCTGGCGCCGGCGAGCGGGCTCACCGGCGTGGACACCTCGACCACGGCCCAGACGTTCCTGTCACCGAACTCCGCGGCATGCTCGACGAACGTGACCTTCGGACAGGAAGGACCCGGCGGGACCCGCCACGAACTCGTGTACTCGCTGGCCCGACCAACCGATCCCGCCTACGGCACCGAGTCGACGTGGGTCGACGAGGACTACTGGAACGACCTGCCGCAGCCGTACGAGTTTCCCCCGGAGACCCGGTGCGCGGTCGATGCGAACGGTGTGCCGGTGGCACCGGCCGACTCGGCGGTGGGGTGCAGCTTGATGACCCGCCACCAGGTCGGTGACACCAAGGTCGCGATCTGGACCGACTGGACCCTCATCGAAGGGCCGAACGTGCTGGTGTTCGTCACCGCCCCGTGGGGGTCGTACGTCTATCGCTGTCATCACTGCACGCCGACCGATCCGGCAATCGCCGAGTTCCTCGCCGCGTTCAACGGGTTCACCGCCGGCGCGGCGGCGCAGATCGCCGAGGTGTCGGCCAGCGCGCCTGCGGACGACGCACCGGCGCAGGCACCGGCCGACGGCACCGACTCGGGTGCAACCGAGGAGGCCGATGACGACAGTGGAGGGATCGAAGAAGCCCCCTTGGTCGGCCTCGTCGGGCTGGCGGGCGCGCTGGCCCTGTACGGCCTCAGCCGCGCCGAAGGTGACGAACTCGTCGATGAGGACGAGGAAGGCGACGGGCAGGAAGGCGACGGGCAGGAAGGCGACGGCCGCACGGAGGAGGGGGGAGGAGCCGGGTGCGGTCGCAGCGCTGCTCGGCCTCGGCGGTGCCGGTGCCATGTTGGGCGTGACGCTCGGCGAGTTGAGCGGCTGGCAGGCGAGCGACGCCGAGGGTGCCGGGCTCGGCGCCGAGTCGCCCGCCGGCGATGCGCTCGAATTCCTCAACAACGTGCAGTCGTTCAACGACGCGCTCGCCGAGTATCGGGGTGCCGGCTATGACCCGCATCTCGCGACGGTGCTCGCCGCGGTCGAAGTGCTGGGCGGCAACGCGGCGGGGGACTCGGCTCCGTTCGGTGGGATCGCCGACAGCCGTCTCGAACAACTCACCGAGGCGTTCCTGCCGGCGGGAGTGCGCAGCGCGCTCGTTCCCTCCGAGGTGGTCAAGAACGATCTCCGCACCGGTCTGCAGGCCCTCACCGCCGTCGCCGAGACGCTCGGCGGCTCGTGGGACTCCGACCGATGGGACACGACCCCGCTGGACCAGTTCGTCGACGGGCTCGAGGAACGTCCGGGAGCCGATCCGTTCGGCGGGTACAGCCAGGCGTTCGGACTCTTCTTCGAGGAGTTGTACACCGACGGCGGCGCGGCGCTGGCGCAAGACCTCACGAACCTCATGGTCGGGGGGATCGATGGTGCCTCACCGTTGTTCGATGATCCTGGCCGTGTCACCCGTGACGACTTCGCCGAGGCGTTGCTCGAGGGTGCTGGACAGTTCCGCGACGAGGTTGCCGACGGCAAGCACGGCGTGGTCCTCCAAGGCCTCGACGACGTGTTCGGAATCACCGCCGAGCTGGTGACCGACCCGGTGGAGGCGATCGGTGGATTCGTCGACGACATGGCGGCCATCGTGCGGTCCGGTGTCGGCAACGGCTACTGGACCGAGGTGGCTGCGCAGGTCGACTCCACGCTGCGCGAAGTTCCTGTCGTCCAGGTGATCTACTCCGGCTACCACGAATTGTTCCGCGGTGTCGTGTCGCACGCAGACAGCGCGGACGATCTGGCGACCGGAGCAGCGCACGCGGACTTCGCCGTCGAGATGGCCGAGGGCGCGGTCGCGCTCGGAGCCGAAGTGATCGACTTCGTACAGGGCGGCCAGACTGCCGTTCAGGCGTACGACTACGTGAGGAGCCTGTTCTGATGCCTGGCCTGCTGCTCACCCCTGCCCAAGTGGCGACGCTGCTCGATGTCGCCGGTCTCGTTCCCGGTGTGGGGTCGCCGCTGCACGGCGTCGCGGTCGCTGATCCGCTGCCGGCCGACCACCCCGAGCGACGAGCGCTGTTCGACCGATCGGCGCTCGTCGCCGGTGTCGAGGGTGACCGGCCCAACGCAGTGGTCGTCTCGGCGTTGCGAGCCTGCGCCGACCCCGACGAGGTGCTCTGGTTCGGCGCCGACACACCGGATGCGTCGGTCACCGTGTGCCGACGGGGGCGACTTTTCGTCGACTGCTCGCAACGGTCGGATCATCGGGTATCCCTGGTGTTCCCCCTCGATCGTGCGCAGGTGGTGGTGCTTGCCATAGCGGCACTCTCGGGCGACCGACCCGAACCGGCACCGTCCGGCTTCGCGCTTCGGATCCCGCTGAGCGACGCATTCCTGCTCCGGGCGATCGCCGATCTGAACGCTCGGAGCGGGAACGCCGCGACGCCCGACCGCGCCGACGTCGTCGAAGTGGTCGGGGCTGCGCTCGACGACCCGCGCCAGCTCGTGGCGATCAACTCCTACGGACGTCGAGCAGACCTGCTCTCCGTGATCGACGACCCCGCCCGTTTCGATGACGCCATCGCCCGCCTAACTGCAGCTCGACACCTGGTTGCGGGTGAGTTCCGGCTCTCGCCGGGCACGGCCGCAGTCTTCGACGTCCCGGTCGACGCGGCGATCGGGGTGGCGCGACGCGTCATCGACGACGGACCCGACGGCAAACGACGGCTCGCGGAGGTTCACCTCCGCGTCGAGCGACGAGGGGGTCGACTCGTGACCAACCGGATCGTGTCCGTCGAGGGTCAGCCGCACATCGAGCTGGTCGAGCGGACCCGGGCCGAGGTCCGCTCGCTGATCGGCGTGTTCCTCCTCGGTGAAGCCTGGGACCGGATCGCCGCCACTTCCGCGACCGCCGGGTGAGGACCGCACCCGGCGGTCGACCAATCCGGTCTGGTCGCCGACGTGCTGTTGTCGACGCGGGACCCGTTCGCTCAGACCCGCACGACGAGCGTCGCGGCATATCCGTCGGTGGGGCGTGTGGTGACGACAAAGACCCGGGCCGACGGCCCGGGTCCTCGATCGTCGCCGTCGTTGGCTTCCGCTCAATTGGAATCCCGCCGGTAGAGCAGGAGCGTGCCGATGGCGAGGCTGACCAGGGCGTATCCGCCGAAGATGGCCGCGTACTGCGGACGAGCCAGCAGGTCGGCGATGGCGACTGGGGCCTCGAAGTTCGGACCGGCGTCGAGGAGGCGGTAGCCGGCGCTGAAGGGCAGGAAGTGGCGGACGCCTTGTGGAATGGCCGGGGCGAACAGGCTCTCGATGACGAACGACCACAAGAGGAGCCCGGTGATGGCCCCGGCGGTGTGGCGGGCGATCATGCCGACGCCGAGGCCGATCAGGGCGGCCAGGGCGATGTACAGCAGGGCCCACAGCGCACGGGACGTGAGGACGGACCCGATGCCGAGCGGCGCGCCCCCGATAGCAGCGCCGGCGAACCCGGCGATCATGCCGGCGGCGCCCAGGGCGAGACCGGCCGCGGTTGCCGTGATCGTCTTGGCTGCAACGATCACCCAGCGAGCGGGCCGGGCGACCAGGGCGACCGCCAACGTGCCGTGCTGGGCCTCGCCGGTGAACATGAGGATTCCCACGACCGAGGCCAGCATGGCCACCAACGGCAGGGGGTAGATGAACAGCTCGGAGGCGGTGAGGGTGGGATCGGTGGAGGTTGCCGCCAGGACTCCGGCGATGAGGCCACCGGTGATGGCGGTGAGGGCGAGGATCACCTTGTTCGCTCGGAGGGCGGTCAGTTTGATCCACTCGCTTCGAAGGGCGGCTGGGACGGCTCGGACATCGTCGGATCGGGTACGGACGGCGGAGCGGTCGCTGGTCGTCCAGGAAATGGTCGGGCTGGGGATGGTGGCGCTGGTGGTGTTCATGGTCTGGTCCTTTGGGTTCGATGTTGGGGTTGGGGTTCAGGCCGAGGCGAATTCGGCAGTTGCACCGGTCATGTCGAGGAGGGTGTCCTCGAGCGACGGCGCGACTTCGCTGAGCTCGAGCAGGCGGATGCCGTGGTCGAAGGCGAGCTGGGACACCGTGGCCTTGGTGGTGCCGCGAACGATCAGTCGGTCGCCGGTGGTCTCGACGGTGACGTTCGGCCCGGCCAGCACGCGGGCGAGTTCGGTGGGTTGGGCTGTCTCGGCGACGACGGCCGCTGTCTGCCGGGCGGTAATCGCCTCGACGGTGTCGGCGGCCAGCAGTTTGCCGCCACCGATCACGACGAGGTCGTCGGCGAACATGCTGAGCTCGCTGATGAGGTGGCTCGACACGAACACGGAGCGGCCCCGGCGTGCGAAGTCGGTGAGATGGAGGCGTAGCCAACGGATGCCGTCGGGATCGAGTCCGTTCGACGGCTCGTCGAGCAGCAGGACGTGAGGGTCTCCGAGCAGGGCGCCCGCCAGGGCCAGGCGTTGGCGCATGCCGAGGGAGAACCCGCCGGTGCGTTGGTCGGCGGCCGACTCGAGACCGACCTCGATCAGGACCTCGTCGACCCGGGACGCCGGGATCGAGCTCATGGCGGCCATGGCTCGGAGGTGGTTTCGAGCGGTGTGGCCGGGGTGCATGCAGCGTGTGTCGAGTACGGAGCCGACCAGGCGGGCGGGGTGCCGGAGGTCGTTGTAGCGGACGCCTTCGTAGCGGATCTCGCCGTGGTCGGGGTGGGTGAGCCCGACCATCATCCGCATCGTGGTCGACTTGCCGGCACCGTTCGGGCCGACGAAGCCGGTGACGCGGCCGGCGGCCACGGTGAACGTCAGGTCGTCGACGGCGATGCGCTTGCCGTAGTGCTTGGTGATTCGGGTGACAGTGATCATGAGGTTGCTCCTGGTGAGTGGTGATGGGTGTGGTTGTGGGAGTTGTCGGGCTGGTCGACCGCCCTGTCCGCGGGCAGCGGAATCAGCGACAACAGGGTGATGCCGAGGTCGCGCAGGGTCTGGAGAAGGCCGTGTAGTGCGGCCTGGTCGACGACCGGTCCGCGGATGACGGTGGTGCCGTCGTCCTCGGCGGTCAGGTTCATGCCGTCGAACCGGGACGCCCAACGCGGTCCGAGGTGTCCTTGGATGCGGATCTCGTACCGCTGGGCGGGCACGTGATCAGCGGTCGGTTGCCGGTTCGCTGGCTCGTTGATGTGGTCGTCGGTGCTCACGAAGCGAACGTACGGACGGACCTGGTGAGCGCACATCACATGATGTGGTGAGGCGTCGTGGTGATTTTCGGCGATCGTGCGATCGCGCCTGGTCAGAGCCCCAGTTCGGCGGCGCGGGTCACCGCTTCGCGGCGGTTGGTGGCGCCGAGTTTCGTGTAGATGTGCTTGGTGTGGGTGCGTAGCGTGTTCAGCGACACGTGCAGCTCCCGGGCGACCTCGGGTCCGCTGAGGTCACTGCGCAACAGCCGGAGGACGTCGAGTTCGCGGTCGCTCAGCTCGTCGGGATCGTTCGAACGGGAGCGGGGCCGCAACGGTGCGGTCCGTCCCGCTGCCAGGATCCGGGTGGCGTGTGCGTCGCCCGCTCCGGCGATCGGACGGAGCAAGTTCGTCAGGGCCGGGTCGGTGTCGAGGAATGAACGCACGTATCCCTGCGGCTCGGCCAGAGCGAGCGCCTTGCTCAGCGTCGTCGTTGCGGCGGCGTCATCGCCTGCTTGCGATTGGGCCACGGCGAGGAGCACCAGGATCTCGATTGCACTGCCGTCTCGGTGCCCGTCGTTGGCGGCGGTGAGCAGCCGGCGAAGCAGCCCGGCGGCCTGCTCGACCGCATCGGCTGATCCTCGGGTGAGGAGCACGCCGGCGAGGGTGATGTGTTCGAACTCATGGATGTAGCTGAGTTCGTCGTGGGCGGAGATGCCCTGTGCGTCCGCCCACCTGGCACCTGCGTCGAGATCTCCCCGTTTGACCTCGATCCTGGCTTTCGATGCAGTGACCGGGCGGACGCTGGGCGAGTAGTCGGTGTTGTAGAGAGCCTCCGCCTGGGTGAGGAGTTCGAGGGCCTTGTCGAGGTCGCCGTGGGCTTCGTGGAGCCGCGCCATCGCTACCCTCCAGCGGTAGGGGTGCTGCGGCAGTCCCGTGTGTTCGCCGAGTTCTGCGCTGGCCCGGAGGTGTTCAGCGGCGATGTCGAGGTCGTCGTGCTCGATGGCGAGCAGGCTGAGGCCGACGTGCATGTCGGCTGCACCGCGGAGACCGGGGTGATCGGCGGTGTGCCGTAGCGCAGACTCGAAGGTGCGCTGCGCGTCGCTCAATCGTCCTTGGGTGACCTGGATGTCGGCGAGGGCAAGTGAGCAGCCCATGACGTCAGAGAGGTAGCCGCCGGTCTCGAAGTAGGTGACCGACTCCGTGTAGCACGTGCGTCCGTCGTCGAGGTTGCCTCGACGCCAGTGGGCCAGACCGATCAGCGCCATGGCTGCACCACGCTGAAGGTGGTCGTCGGCCCCGGCCAGCTCGAGTACGCGTTGCGCATGCTCGATGGTCGCGTCGGTGTCGCCTGCCAAGAGCGCAAGTCCGGCTCGATGCACGGCAGCCATCGCGGGCAAACGGCCGTATGCCACGTCGTCGAACACGAGCGGGGAGTCCGTCCGGTCGAGCCAGGAGTCGACGATCTCGAGCAGTGGGTCGAGCGCGCGCGTATCGCCGGTCGCCATGCGGGCACCGATGAGTGCCATGGCGAGCACCGGACGGTCCTCGTAAATGTCGGCGGGGAGGGCTTCCAGCCAGGCCAGCAGCTGCGACTCGTGGCGCGCCCGCTGCATCGCCGGAGCAGCGAGTTCGATCAGTTCCGCAGCTCGCTCAGCGTCGTCGCCCGCGAGCGCGTGAGCGATCGCTTCGTGAGGGTCACTATGGCCGGCGTACCAGTCGCTCGCCCGGCGGTGCAGTGCTGCCAGCCGGTCGGGCTGCTCGTCGAGAAGTCTCGCCCGCACGACATCGCCGAAGAGATGGTGGTACCGATACCAGGTGCGCCGGTCGTCGAGCGGAACGAGGAACATGTTCGATCGGTCCAGCTCGCCGAGGATGGACTTGGCGTCGTCCTGGCCGGTCACGGCCGCACAGAGTGGGCCGGTGAGCCGGCTGAGAATCGACGTGTCGAGGAGGAAGTCGCGGATGCGTGTGGTCTGGCGCTCCAGGACCTCATCGGCCAGGTAGTCGAGGATGAACCGGTCGTCGCCTGCGAACTCGCTGATGAACGAGGCCGGGTCGCTGCGACCTTGCATCGACAACGCAGCGAGTTGCAGGGCGGCGATCCAGCCTTCGGTCCGTGCTTCGAGCACGTCGACGTCAGCTGTCGTCAGGGTCAGTTCCATTGCACCGTTCAAGTATTCGGCAGCTTCGTCGGCCGTGAAACGCAGGTCGGCAGCGCGCACCTCGAGAAGAGTCGCCTTCGGCTCGCAGGGAAGCGAGGGGGAGCGGGGGATCGGCGCGGGTGACGATCACCAGGCTGAGCTGCGGCGGGAGGTGCTCGAGCAGGAACGTAACGGAGTCGTGGATCTCGGGGGCGGTGATGACGTGGTAGTCGTCGAGCACCAAGACGATGTCATGCGACGCGGTCTCGAGGTCGTTGATCAGTGTCGCAACGACGGCCTCCAGCGGTATCCGGCCACTCCGGAGTAGGGGAGCAGTGTCCGCGACCAGTTCGGGGGTCACCGTTGAGAGTGCAGCAAGGACGTACGTCCAGAACTGCTCGGGGTCGTCGTCTCGTGCGTCGAGGGACAGCCAGGCGGTAGTGCGCTCGCCGGCGAACCAATCAGCCACCAGGGTGGTCTTGCCGAAACCAGCGGGCGCCGATACCAAGGTCAGTGCAGGGTGCCCACGCCGTGTGGCCAGGTCCCGCAGTCGAGGTCGGGCCACGAGGGTGCGACGTCGGCGCGGTGGGTGCAGCTTCGTGTGTCAGCAGCACGATTCCCTCGGCACCCGTGTCACCCGCCTGGTCCTTCGTTGTCATCGGGCAGTCTTGCGGCGAGGCGCGGCGCGGATGTGGGCGCGTTCGCCGGGTCGGCTGAGGAGGCTGAGGACCTCGACGGGTTGATCGCCGGCTGCGCCGAACCAGTGGGGTACTTGGGTGTCGAACTCGGCGACCTCGCCGGCTTTCATCGTGAGGTCGTGGCCGCCGAGTAGTAACCGCAATTCGCCGCTGAGGACGTACAACCATTCGTACCCGTCATGCGACTTGAGTTGCGGTCGCCCGCGTTCGGGTGGGATCAACACCTTCCACGCGTGCATTCCGTTCGGATGCTGGGTCAGTGGCACGACGACGCGGGTTCCGCGTTTCTGCGGCTGAGGCCGGATTCGCGGGTCGCCGACGTCGGGCGCGCCGACGAGGTCGTCGAGCGCGACGCGGTACGCCCGAGCGATCGGGAGCAACAACTCGAGGCTCGGTTTGCGTTGCCCTGTCTCGAGACGCGACAGGGTGCTTTTCGAGATTCCCGTCGTCTTCGACAGTTCGATCAGCGTCAGTCCGCGCTCGGTGCGCAAGGCCCGCAGTCGGCTCGGCGACCTCAGCGAGCACGTTCGTGGTCTCCGAGGCCGTTGTCATCGCCCAATTCAACATCGGATTCCCAGAACCGGCAACGAAAGTTGTGGTGCCCTCCGCATTCGGCGCACCGTCGCTGCAGGAGGTTCAGATGAGCACAGAACGAAAGCAACAAGCACGAGGACAGGTCGCGGTCGATACGCCGCGGTTCGCCGCCTTCGGCGCCCGGAACTTCCGGCGCTACTTCATCGGCCAGATCATCTCGAGCGTCGGCTCGTGGACCCAAGCGCTCGCGGTCACCTGGCTTGTTCTCGACCTCACCGACCGCAGCGACCAGCTCGGCATCGTCATGGCCCTGCAGTTCCTGCCGATGCTGCTCCTCGGAGCACCTGCTGGCGTCCTCGCCGACAAGGTCGACAACCGCCGGCTGCTCATTGCGACCTCGACGGCTTCGGGTCTCGTCGCACTGGGTTTCGGGGTGATGATCGCGGCGGGTCATACGAGCATGTGGGCGATCTACCTGCTCACGACGATGCTCGGCTTGCTCCTCGCTGTCGAACGGCCTGCCATGCAGGCGATCTTGTTCCAACTCGTCGGCCCCGACCTACTGCCGAGCGCGGTGGCCGCCAACAGCACCATCAACTCGATGTCACGCCTGGTCGGCCCAGCGCTCGCCGGCGCCCTGATCGCGGGATTCGGAGTCGGGATCTGCTTTGCCGTCAACGCAGCCTCGTACCTCGTCGTGATCGGCGCCCTCGCCGGCCTCCGTCGAAGCGAATTGATCGCCCGTCCACTCCTCGGCCGGACGAAGGGCAAGTTGCGTGAGGGTTTCGTCTACGTCCGCAGCCAACCCGACGTACGCCGACCGTTGGTGGTGATGGCTGTCGTCGGCACCATGGCGCTGAACTTCCAGACGACGTTCCCGTCGATGGTTCGATTCGGGTTCGACCTCGGTGCCGGCTCGATCGGCACCGCAATGAGCGTCAGCGCGATCGGCTCGATCCTCGGCGGCATCTACATTGCCGGCGTGCAACCCGACTCGCGCCGCACGCTCGCCATCGTGCTCGTGGGCTTCGCGGCGGCCCTCCTCACGCTCGGACTGGCCCCCGGATACTGGGCGTTCGTCGCCCTCAGCATCCCGTTGGGCTTCGCGTCGGCATCGTTCCAATCGGTCGACACCGTGGTGCTGCAGCGGGCCACCGAACCAGCGATGCAAGGACGGGTCATGGCGCTGCAACAGATGGCCTGGTTCGGCAGCACACCGATCGGAGCACTCCTGATGGGATGGGTCATCCACATCTCATCCCCCCGAGTTCCGTTCGCGGTGGGTGGGTTGTCAGCACTCGCCTGCGCAGCAGCGGTAGCGCTCGTGCGTCAGGCCGACCAACCCATCGAAGACATCAGGCACAACCCCGCCGTGGCCGCCGTCATCGCCGGCCGACTCGTTCAGTGACCCCAGACCGGTCGCCGGCGGCGACGCAGTGACGGGCGTTCACCTCCGTCGCGCCGGATGACGGCCGCAGCGCATCTCATCACGGACCGAGACCGAACCGACGCCCGAGCAATGAAGTCCTCTCGTCGGCAGCGCCTCCGTTAGCAGGATCGTTTCGGCGACCGTCTCCGGGAGGTGAACAGTTGCTTCCATCTCAGCCATGTGGACACGTCGTTGCATCGCGGGGAGGCTGAAGCCCGCCAGCGATGTTCAGCGCCACGTGTTGGACGGGACTCCCGAGTTGCGCTCCGGCGCCTTCGGCTTCGACCACCACCATCGTGTCGGGCACGTCTTTCACCGGACGTCCGCAGTCGGGTCGTTCGGCTCTGGTTGTCGAGGAGCGCGCGACACATCGTTGAGGTGTGCCGCGTCGGGCGGCCCGAAGGGGAATCGAGGGAGAAGTGGAACTTCGACGAGTGATCACCGCGTTGGCCGTGCCACTGGTCTTCGCATTCGTGCCGGCTTCGTGCGGCAGCGACGACAGCACCTCTGACGGCACCGCCGCCCCGGGCGACACAGCCGCGACGACCGACGAAGAGGGTGGCGGGACGGCCGACGACACGGGACAGGTCGAGGCTGAGGGCGACGTCGACACATCCGTCGTCGCCGAGACCGAGACGCCGGTGTACGGCGGTTCGGTCTTGATGGGGTTGGAAGGAGAAACCACCGGTCTTCGACCGTGGGAGGACGGTTGTGCCGACCCGTGTGTGAACATCGCCAGGACGATCTACGACGTCTTGATCCAGCAGAACGGCGACGGCGAGTACGAGGGCTATCTGGCCGAGTCGATCGAGCCGAACGAGGACTTCACGGTCTGGACCATGACGTTGCGTCCCGGGATCACGTTCCACAACGGTGTGCCGCTCACCGCGCAGACCATCGTCGACATGTACGCCATCCAGCAGACCGGCGCCATCTCGTCGGGACGCATCGCGACGACCGGTCTCACCGGCGTCGAGGCTGTCGACGAGCTGACCGTGGTGTACACGCTCAGCGGCCCGAACTCGGCGTTCCCGGCGAACCTCAACGCGGTCGAACTCGGCTATGTGTTCGAGCCGGCAGCGGCAGCAGCGGATCCGGTTGGTTTCAGCACCGCCCCGGTCGGGACGGGTCCGTTCGTGATCCAGAAGCGTGACATCGACAACGAGACCGTCGTGGTCCGCAACGAGAACTATTGGCGCACCGACGCAAACGGTGACCAGTTGCCGTATCTCGACTCGATCTCGTTCCGACCGATTCCCGACGAGGGCACACGACTCGACGCTCTGCTGTCGGGCACGGTCGACGTCATCGAGGCGCGACGCGGCGGGACTGTCCGTGACACCCGTGCCCAATCGGGTATCACCATGTACGAGTTCCAGGGCAACAGCACCGGTGGCGGCATGTACAACACCGCCGTCGCACCGTTCGACGACGTCAGGGTTCGTCTGGGGCTGAACCATCTGAACGACCAGGATCGGATCATCGAGGCTCTGGGAGGTGGCGGGATCTCGCTGCCGTCGACGCAGTGGTTCTCGAAGGACAGCCCCTGGTGGACGCAAGCCGCCGCGGATGCCTACCCGACGTTCGACTTCGAGGCCGGCAAGGCGCTCCTGCAGGAGTACATCGACGATCCGGCCCGGTCCGACGGCAAGGCGCCGGGCGAGAAGATCGACGTCGAGCTGTCGTGTCCTCCGGATCCGACGCTCATTGCGGCGATGCAGGTGATCGAGCAGGTGTGGAGCGGGAGCGAACTGGTCAACGTGTCGTTGACCCAGTTCGACCAGGCGACCCACATCAACAACGCCCTCAGTGATACGCACGAGGCGCACTGCTGGCGTTGGGGCACCCAGGCCGACCCGAGCGCAGCGCTGAATCCGTTCCTCGCCGACCCGGCCACGTCGGTCGGGAACTTCCCGAACTGGTTCGATCCGGAGGCCTACGGTTGGGCGCTCGAGGCGATCCAGACCGACGACTTCGAGGCCCGCAAGGAGCTGTACTCGAAGATCATGGTTCGCATCAACGAGCAGGCACCGGTCTGGTACACGGGTGGCACGCCCACAATGATCGCCACAGACGAGAACATCCGAGGCGTCAACAACTGGACACTTCCGAGCGGAAATCTCGGCAACGGGACACCCAGTGCCCAGGTGTACTTCACGGAGATGTTCATCTCGGGCCAGTGAGCGGGGGGCGCACGAGATGCAGTGCATCAAACCAGGGGCGCTTCAAGGCTGAGGCTCCTTGACCGCGGTTCGCTCGTATGGCATACGGACTACTCAGCCCCGTCTGGCTTGCTCGATGACGGCGATGTCGATCTTGCGCATCGTCATCATCGCGTCGAACACGCGCTTCGCTGCGGCGCGATCGGGATCTGCGATGCCATCCGTCAGTGCCCGTGGGGTGATCTGCCACGACAAGCCCCACCGGTCCTTGCACCAACCGCAGGCGCTCTCCTCGCCGCCGTTGTCGACGATGGCGTTCCAGAGCCGATCGGTCTCGGCCTGGTCATCAGTGGCGATCTGGAACGAGAACGCCTCGCTCTGCTCGAACGCCGGTCCTCCGTTGAGGCCGAGACATGGAATTCCGGCCACGGTGAACTCCACCGTCAACACGTCGCCCTCCTTGCCGTCGGGGAAGTCGCCAGGCGCTCGAAGCACGGCGCCGACCGAGCTGTCGGGAATGGTGGCGGCGTAGAACTGCGCGGCGTCGAGCGCGTCGCGGTCGAACCAGAGGCAGACAGTGTTCTTCGGTGTCATGGGTGTCTCCGTCAGGTCGTGGGTCCAGGCGACTGGACGACGGCAATGTTGTTGCCGTCGGGGTCGCGCATCATGAACAACAGGGGCGCGCCCGGAGTCTGCATCGGCTCCGGATCGAGGTCGACATCACCGATGGCGCTCAGTCGGCGGTGCTCGGCGAGCACGTCGGCCGTCTCGACGCCGATGCCGCCGCCTCCGGGTGTGTCGCCCATCGGCTCGTTCAGAGCCAAGCGAGCATGCGACCCGGGCGGGGCCACCTCGACCCACCGATACTCACCGTTCGGTCCGAAGGGGGTGTCGGACCGCAGTTCGAACCCGAGCTTCTGCGTGTAGAACGCGATGGCTTCGTCCTGGTTCGCAACCGTGAACATGGCAACGCTGATGTCATCCATGTTGCTCTGTTTCCCCCTCGGCGACAGACCCAAACGCCGGCCGGTGACGGTCAGAGCCAATCACGACGCTTGAACACGAAGTAGAGCGTGCTGCAGGTCAGGACCATCATCCCGAGTGCGACCGGGTAGCCGTATTTCGCGTCGAGTTCGGGCATCTTGGTGAAGTTCATGCCGTAGATGGTGCCGATCAAGGTCGGTGCGAACAGGATCGCTGCCCAGGCGGAGATCTTCTTGACCTCCTCGTTCTGGGCATTGCTGGTCTCCGTGAGACGCCGCATCTCGTCGTTCTGACGTTGGGCGACGAGTGTGGCGTTGACGGTGAGCATGTCGCGTAGCGCTGTGCGGTACTCCTCGATGCGCTCGGTGATCTGGGTGAGATGGTCCTCGACATCGCGGAGGTAGCGCTGGAGTTCATCGTCGACCGAGTACTTGTCGAACCCGGAACGCAGGTCGGCGATGACCTGTGCGAGTGGTCGGGTGGCGCGGTGGAAATCAGCGACCTCGCGTGACAGTTCGTAGATGCGCCGGGAGACTTCGGGGGCGCCCGAGAACACCTCGATCTCGATCTCGTCGATGTCGTTGCCGAGACCGGTGACGACCGGGTAGTAGCCGTCGACCACTTGGTCCATGACGGCGTAGAGGACCGCTTCGGGGCCCTGGCGGAGCAGGTCCGGTTGACTTTCGAGTCGTTGCCGGACGCTGCTGAACTCGGGAGCTTCGCTGTGTCGGACGGTGAGGACGAAGTTGGCACCGGCGAACAGGTGCACTTCGCCGAACTCGACCTCTTCGAGGTCGTCGCGGTAGCGGGCGGGACGGAGCACGACGAACAAGGTGTCGTCGTATCGTTCGAGTTTGGGGCGTTGGTGTGCGTGGATGGCATCCTCGACGGCGAGGGTGTGGAGCCCGAACTGTTCGGCGAGGGAGTGGACCTCGGTGTCGGTGGGCCGGTAGAGGCCGATCCAGGCGATGCCGCCAGCGTGTTGATCGAGTTGGGCGACGGTGTCGGTGATCGTGTTCATCGTGGCGACGCGTTGGCCGTCGACATAGATGGCACTGTCGATGATGGGTGACGCCGGCCGTGGGGTCGAGGTGTCGATGTTGAGTCCGTCGTCGTGGTGTTCGAAGCTCACGGCGCGTTCGCGCGCCGGGCGGCGGGTCCGTACGAGAGATCGGATTCTGGGCGTCTTGGGATGGGTCACGATGACGTCGGGGAAGCAGTGGGTGGGTTCACAGGGCCGTAGCGGTGTTCGTCATTGCCGGAGACACGTTGTCACACGAGGGGGCTGGCCCCGAGGACCTGCGTGGAGATGAGGCGAACTCAGGACACTTGGATCACACGTTCGTGGAAGGTGCGCCAGCGTCGTTCGTTGTCGTGAACGAGCCCCGCGGAATCGCTGAGCAGGTCGGCGGCATGATCGATGAGTTCGACTGCGGAGTGCAACAGTCGTGGGGAGCGCCGTGGCCCGTCGAGGTCGTTCCGGAGCGCTGCGGGGGTGAAGTCGATGGCGTCGAGGACGTCAGCGGCGCGCTCCAGTACCCGGCCGGCGAGTGAACTCATCGAGGCGGCATGCCAGTCGTTGGCGATGATCCGATGGCGGTCGCCGACGAGATCGGAGAGTTGCTCGTAGCCGAGCAGGATCGTGGCGGTCGCCCATGTGTTCTCCATGGCCTCGGCGAGCCACGTGCCGGTGCCCACCGAGTTCGCACCGACTGTTCGAAGCTCCTGGATGATGGCGATGATCTCGGCGGGTTCCCCGTCGCCTTCCATGAACAGGATCCCGTCGAGCTGGAGTGCTTCGGGGGCGTTGAGGTCGTCTGCTCCTTGGTACGGGTTGAGCGCCACGACTCGCTGGGCGGCGACGTGTTCCCAGCGGTCAGCCAGCGCGGACAGGGCGCGGCTGTGACGCTGGAGCGCGACGGCTTGTTCCCGGGGCCGTTGGGCGTAGAACTTCTCGTGCTCACGATGGAAGCGGGACAGGTTTTCGATCGCGTCGAGGAACTGGTCGGGCATGGATGCAACGGTACGCTTCGATTCCGAGCCGCAACAGCCCGAGGCGTAGCGTCGGTGTGTGCGCGTGGGTCTCAGCGTTCCCATCATGGACGAGCCGTCCGCATTGGTCGACGTCAGACTCGGCACGACCATCACTGCGCTGCCCCGGCATCAGCCTCAAGAGCGCCCAAGTAGCTGCGGACGGTCGTGGCCTCGACACCCGGGCCATCAGGCCGGCCGGCCCTCGTGACCCAGGAAACAGCAGCGGAAGCCAGCTGGATCGTCACGTGGCTGGCGTGCCCGGCGGCAACTGCTTCCATGGCCACCGCTTCTTGACGACCCGGAACACTGTTGCGAGGCCTCCCAGGACGATCACCAAACCACTCACCGAACCCCAGAAGGGATCGGACCAGAATTCTCGCCACTGGTCGCCGAACGACTTGGGCTCGGCATCGACGGAAATGCGTACGGTGGAGTCATCCGGGCCTATCGGGATCCGTTCGCCGCCGCCGGGTAGGTCGACGAAGGCCCGCAGTCGCAATGACAGCGGAAGTGCCGCGCCATCCCGCTCTGGTTTCACCTGCCAGGCAAACCTGATCTTGTCGGTCTCCAGGAATGAACGCGTCTGCCAACCTTCGGGCTCGATCTCGAAGTCGGGTCCGACCAGACTCGCCTCGACAACACAAGCGAGGCTGACGGACAACGTGACCGTCGCCTCACCGCCCGCGAGCGAGCCAGGCGGTCGAACACCGCTGGCGCTGGCAACCGCTTCGACGGTTTCGGGTTGGCCTTCTGTCATCTGCTTGTTCGGCTGAAAGGTCAACTTCGCCTCGTCGGCGCGCTCCGCGCAGAGCCGCAGTGCGCTGTCGAGGTCGCTTTCCGTGACTGGCTCGGTGGTTGAGGGCGCGCTGCCTGCCGGCTCGGTGATGTCCGGACTGGCTGAATCGTCAGCGGCGTCACATCCGGCGAGTGACAGCAACACGGCGACGAGGATGATCGGGCCCACTGCGCATGGACGCGCCCGCCGACACCCGCTCCATGGTTCCCAGAGGGGCTCGCTCGCTGCGTGCTCCGTTGGCCTCACGCCTCTTCGCTGTGGCGCAGCGACGACCTCGTGCGCCAACGGCACCCGTGGGTCGGGGCGGTGGCGTTTGATCAGGTGATCTTTCCTGCAGCGATCTCGTCGAGGACTTTGCCGAGGCCCTTTTGGAGTTGATCGCTGCCGAGTTCGCGAAGCACCGCGATGGCGCGATCTGCGAGCACGATCACGAGGGGATCGAGATCGAAGCCCTTCGGACGGGGCCACGGCCAGCGCGGCCACCCCGTGCCGCACCAATCGTCGAAGTCGGAGAGAACCGACATCATCGATTCCGAACGGTTGGCCGTGTCCTGACCGTTCGAGGCTCGGCTGAGCGCCACGGCCTTGGTGGCGGCAAGTCCGACCTCGTTCGCCAGGCTTTCGGATCCGAGTGTGGCGATGTTGCGAACGATGGTCGACGCGATGACGGCATCGAGCTCGTACTGGAACCGGGCACGGATCAACAGTTGCCACGGCACATTGTCGGCGCCAGGGAAGTGTTCAGGGTCCCACATGATCATGCTCCTTGCATTGACGGATCGGATGCTTCAGAGCCCGCAACTCACCCCTCTGAGTAACCATACGCTCGCGTTGCGTGGTAATCCAGGGAAAATCTGCGATGCGCTGACCCGGCATCCGCGGACCGTCGCCCGGGCGCGCCGGACGGCGTGTTCATCGTGGAATCCACGAAGAACACGCCGCCGCCGGGCGGTATTGACCGACGCTCAGTCGCCGTTGTGGGTGGCCGCAGCCTTGACCGCGGTGGCGCTCTCCGACACGCTGGACTGGACTTCCTCAGCGGCTTCGGAGGCATGTTCCTTGACGGACGACGTCAGTTCCTGACCTGCCTCCTCGACCTTCGAGCGGAGGTCGGGCGCCGCTTCGGCCAGTTTCTCCACGGCCTGCCGCTCGGGTTCCGTGGGCTTGAACATCGCCGCGGCCAGCAGGCCGATCCCGAAGGCCACCGCACCGACGATGAGCGGGCTGCCCTCGGTGCGGTGCGCCAGCGCATCGGGCGCGTGCTTCACCTGTCCGACGGCGTTGTTCGCCACGCCGCTGATCTCGTCGCCTGCAGCTTCCGCGCTGCCCATCAACCGCTCACGAAGGTTCCGCAGGCCCGATGCGGCACTCTCCTTCTGCCGTTCGATGATGCGGCCGGGTAGCACTTTGTCGCCGATCGCGTCGACCGTCTGGCCCAGGCGTTCGCGGCTGTCGTCGATTTCGCTGCGCACTTCGGCTTCGCGCCGGTCGGTGTCGCTGGCGTGCATGGTCGAGGTCTCGTTCATGATGTGTGCTCCTTGATGCGTGGTGTGGTGTCACTGATCTGGTGGGTGGGGTCGAGGTTGCTGCGCGTGCGGGTTCGAGGGTCGTCGTCTGCCCGCTCGCCCGACACGGCGCCCTTCAGGGCACTCGTGGTCTCCGGCAGGGGTTGGACGGCAGCCAGCTTCTTGCGGGCGATCATCGCCGCAACGGCGGTGATGATGACCCACAGCGCGCCCACGATGGCGAACGACACTGCGGTGTTGAGTTCCAGGTCGATCCACCACGCCAGCGCCATCGACAAGATGGTGAGCGCGATGAGCCCGCCGAGCGCAGCGGTGGCGTAGAGCGTCACCGCTTGCGTCAGCCGACTCGCTTCGGCGCGGGTCTCCACCTTGGCGAGCTCGACTTCCTTTCGGAGCAGGAGCGAGAGCTCTGAGCTGAGATCGCCGAACAACTCGCCCAGACTGCGTTCGGACGGATCGATGTCGCTCATGCGAACCCCCCGGTGTACGGGCCCTCGATGGTCGTGGCGCCGCCATACGACGGCGAGACTGCCGGCGTCGTGGCGTCGTCGTTGCCGGTCACCTCGGCACCTGTGCGCACGAGACGGCCCGCTACGAACCCGGCGCCCACTGCCAATGCGAGAAACGTGAACGGTCGCTTGCGTCCGAACCTCGACACGTCGTCGAGGACTCCTTGCACACCACCGGTCTCGAGTCGCTGCGCGAACTCACCGGCTTGGCGGGCGAGGGTTTCCATCATGTCGCCCAGGTTGCCTGCCTCGTCCGTGCGCCCGTTCGCGAGGGCCCTCGCGCGGGTCGAGAGATCACGCAGACCCTGTGCTGCACTCGTTGCTCGATCGTCAGCTTGAAGGCGCAGGTCGTCGAGCGTGCGCTGCGTCGTCTCGCGGAGCTGGAGCTTCACGTCCTGTGCCACCTTGCCGGCCTGGGCGGGCACCTCATCGGCCACCCGCGAGATCCGTTCCTTGGCATTCGTGAGGGTTTCCTCGGGTGAGTGCGAGCTGCCGGTGCCACTCGCGCTGCCCATACTCCCGGTTTGGGTTTCGGTGGGCGTCATGGAGGTCATGTGATGCGGTCCTTTCTCGGTGTTCGTGGTCTGGGGTGGGGAAGCGGGTCGGTCCGTCGATCGGTGCCCGTGGATTCGCCCTACCCACCGCTGCAACGGGTAAACGTGGTCCGGTCCATGTGCCGCCCCACTCAGTTGCCCGAGAGTGATCGTCGAAGCAACATGGCGTCATCCACGGCGCGCCCGTGCCAGTCGTTGTTGAAGTACGCGTAGATGTCGTGGCCCGCATCGATCACGGGCTGCAGGCGTTCGATCCACGGCTCGAGGCCGATCGCGCCGTACGCGCCGTGATAGGGATTGGTGATCGCGTCCGGTCCGTGGAACCTGAGGTAGGTCCAGTTCGTCGTCAGCTCGAACGGGTGCGAGGGCAGCAGATCATGGAGACACAGCGCCGCCGAGCGCCGACGCAGGACGTCGAACACGTCGTCGTGGAGCCACGACGGATCGCGCACCTCCACAGCGCATCGCATCGATGGCGGCATCTGCGCGAGGAATTCGTCCAGCCGTTGGGAATTGCGTTTCCACCTCGGCGGGAGCTGCACGAGTGTCGGCCCGAGGTGATCGCCGAGCCGTCGTGCCCGGTCGAGGTGCAGGGGGAGCCAGGATTCGGGATCGCGGAGCTTCTTGCGGTGCGATCCGAATGCGCCGAGTTTGAACGCGAAGAGGAATCCGGGCGGCGCCGCTGCGGCCCAGCCCTCGACCGCTTCCGGTGTGGGAAGGCGGTAGAACGTCGAGTTCAATTCGACCGTGTCGAACAGCTGCTGGTAGTGCCGGAGCCATTCCCGCTGCGGTAGACCGGGCGGGTACACGACTGCTCGCCAATCGTTGTACGACCAGCCGGAGCATCCCACTCGAATCACGGTCTTCTCGCTGATGCGGACGATCAGAGTTCCGGAAGTTGTTGCTGCCGTCCGATGAGCGGTGCGAGGGGGTCGCCGACCTTGCCCACGCGATCGCTGACAGTGTGGATCGTCCATCGGTCGGGTGCGAGGTCGGGGTCGGCGAGCTCGTCCCAGTCGATCGGCACCGAGACGGGTGCGCCCGGGGCGGCTCGAACGCTGAACGGTGCGACGAGGGTCTTGTTGATCGCGTTCTGTGTGAAGTCGAGTCGCGCGCGCCCTTCCCGGTTCGCCTTCTCCCACTCCCAGCTGACCAGTTCGGGAACAGCGCTGCCGATGAGTCGTGACAGCCGCTCGACGAAGGCTCGTGTGTCGTCGAACGTGTAACCGGTGGCGACGGGGATCCAGATCTGGATCCCTCGTCGGCCGCTGACCTTCGGACAGCCGACCAGTCCGAGTTGATCGAGCGCCGTGCGGTGGAGGTCGGCGAGCATCACGATGTCGTCGAATGTGGTCGTCTCGCCGGGGTCGATGTCGATCATCGCCCATGTCGGCTCGTGGGGACGATCGACGGTGGAGGTCCAGGCGTGGAGTTCGATGGCGCCGAAGTTCGCCGCCCAGACGAGGGCAGCGGGGGTGTCGAGGACCGAGTAGACCTCTGTTTCGCCCGGATCGGCATCCTCGTTCGTCCACGCCGTCAGCCATTCGGGCGCATGTGAGGGTCGCGCCTTGTGCCAGAAGCCCTTCTTGTCGATGCCGTCGGGGTAGCGGTGAAGGTTCATCGGGCGATTGGCGACGTACGGCAGAATCGCCGGGGCGAGCTTGGCGTAGTGGCGGATCAGATCGCGTTTCGTCACCGCTGCGTGCGGCCGCTTTGCCGGAATGAGGACTTTGTCGAGGTTCGTGAGTTTCACTTCGAGACCACCGATCGCCCATCGACCGCCGGACTTGCCGAGTTCGTCGAGTGCGCCGAGTTCGTCGTCCGTGGGGCCGGTCCAGGTGCGCGTCGACCTGCTCGTCCAGGTGGCAGCCGGCGCGGCCGCCACCTCGGCATTGGTGCGCCCGGACTTCACCGACAGTGGATGATCTTCCGGATCCCAGCCCTCGACCGCGGCATTGTCGTGCTTGTGGACGAGCAGCCATTGCTCGCGGTCCCCGGCCGACCCGCGGCGAACGAGGGCGAACCGACCGGCGAGCTTCTCGCCCGCCAGATCGAAGTGGAGCTCGCCGTCGGCGACCGCCTGCTGGGGGTCGGCGGCACCGGCAAGGGACCACGTGCCCCAGTCCCAGACGATCACGTCACCGCCGCCGTACTCGCCGGCCGGGATCACGCCCTCGAAGTCGAAGTAGTCGAGGGGATGGTCCTCGACGTGCACGGCCATACGCCGTACGTCCGGATCGAGGGTCGGGCCCTTCGGCACCGCCCAACTGAGCAGCACACCGCCGGCCTCGAGACGCAGGTCGTAATGCAGTCGCGTCGCACGGTGCCGTTGCACGACGAACCGCCGGCCGTCAGCTGACGGAGCCGACGATCCGATCGGGTCACCGAATGGCTCCGAGGTGACAGCGAAATCACGCTTCGTCCGGTACTCGCCCAGCGGGTCGGATCTCTCGGAGGCCTTCGAAGGGCGTCGGCGCTTCGTTGTCGTACTCATGTGCATCGGAGTACCCAGCCCATCGGGCTGAAACACGTCGGGACCGTCCATCTCATGGCCGGTGTTCCGTATGGACCCGTCGCAGATGAAGGAGTCGACGACCGCGTGCCGGCGGCCGAGGTCCCCAGCGCGCCGAACCTCGGCACGGAGCCGACGGTGAGCCCGGACGGAAGCAAGATCACCTCGACGTCCGCCGGCACGTCCGGCAAGGTCGAGGTCGAGTTGACCGACGACAGCGGTTCGCGGACCCTGTTGTCCGCTCACGGGCCGGGCTTCTACTCGATCCGTGCGTTCTGGGCGCCGAACTGGCAGTGGGTCGCGGCCGACGACGGCCGCATCCTCGTCATCACCACCGACGATCCCTCCACCACCCGCGTGCTGGTCGACGAACCCCGAGGTGGCCGATCGGGAGGAACGGTCGGACCAACCTTCGCCGTGACCGCCGACAACATCCTCACGCCGTAGGTGCGTCGCCGGCGATCGGGCGTCCGAAGTCGACCGCGGCGATCACCTCGGGCGGCGAGAATCCCCGCAGCTCGGCGTCGGGTTGGGCCCCGAGCGCGTCGTTCACGGTCGAGAACGCGATGCGCAGCCCGACGAATGCGGTCATGGCGAAGATGTCGGCGTCGCTGAAACCGACGGAGCGCAACTCGTCGACGTCGGACTGCGTGGTTGCGTTCGGATCGGCGGCGACCGAACGTGCCCAGCGCGCCATCGCCCTTTCAGCGGGGGTCAGACCGTCGTCCGAGCCGGTCAGCACCCCGACGGCCGTGTCGGTGTCGGACTCCTTGGCCAGCTTTCCACCCCAGGCCATCGAGCAGTAGGAGTCGCCCAACGTCGATGCGCACGCGGCGACGAGCACGGCCCGCTGCCGCATCGAGAAACCGTCCGACACCGAGCGCAGCAGATCGAACAGCGCGTGCTGGCTCTCGGGTTGCCACGCCCAGAGCCTGGAGACGTTCATCACCCAGCCCATGGAGTCCGTGTCTTCGTCGAACAGTCGTTGCACACCTTCGTTGGATTCGGGCTCGTCCAGGAACATGGCAGCGTTCCTACACCTCTGCGTCGGAGTCGCGACGAGCCGAACATCGAGAACCTGCCGCTCATCGTCGCCGTCGGACGGGGCCGGTGGCGGAGGCGGAGGCGTAGCATCTCGTTCCATGGGACAGGAGAGCCGCGCGCCAGTCGCCTGATACCCAATGACCAGGACTCAACCGGACCACACAACTACTGAGCGACACCTCGGGGGTCGCGGCGCCTGGCTGCGAGCGGGTGTGCTCGGCGCCAACGACGGTTTGATCTCGACCGCGAGCCTCATGGTGGCCGTTGCCGCGGCCTCGAGCTCGCGCTCGGCGGTTCTCGTGGCGGGCATCGCCGGCCTGACCGCTGGTGCTCTGTCGATGGCAGCCGGCGAGTACGTGTCGGTCAGCTCGCAACGCGACACCGAGCGTGCCGATCTTGCGGTCGAGCGTCGTGAGCTGATCGCCACTCCCGAGGCTGAACGCGAGGAACTTGCTCGCATCTATCGAGATCGAGGACTGAGTGCCGGCCTCGCCGAGCAGGTCGCCGATGAACTCTCCCAGCTCGACCAACTCGCTGTGCACGCACGCGATGAACTCGGCATCGATGTCGAGGCACTCGCCAACCCGATTCAGGCCGCTGTGGTGTCGGCGTTGAGTTTCGTGATCGGCGCGGTGATCCCCATCCTGGTCGTCGTGATCTCGTCGCCGTCGATGCGCGTGCCGTTGACCATCGCCATCACGTTGGTCGGGCTCATCCTGCTCGGTGCTGCCGGCGCACGACTCGGTGGTGCACCTCCCGTGCGGGCTGCTGTTCGGGTCTTCATCGGAGGCACGTTGGCGCTGCTGATCTCGATGGCGATCGGCAGCTTGACCGGGAGTGCCGTCTGATCATGGTGAACTCGGATCAGGTGGTCCGGTCGGTCGCTGCGTCACTGGGCTCGAAGACGACCACGGGCGTGTCGGCCGTGCGTGAGTTGGCATAGGCGTCGAGTCCTTCGTCGATCTCCGCCCACAGTTGCCAGAGTCGATCGCGCTCGTCGCCGTCCGCTCTGCGGGCACGCACTCGGCGCTCTGGCCGGCCCTTGATGCGAATGACGGCGTCGGGGTGGGCCTCGAGGTTGAGCCACCACGCCGGATGGCCTTCATCCCAGCCGTTCATCGCCAGGACGACGGGCGCCGAGCCATCCTCGACGTAGCCGACGATGACGCTGCGCGGCCGGCCGGATTTCCGGCCGATCGTCGTGAGGAGCATGGCGCCCCAGCCACGCTTGCTCTCCGGAGTCCACAGGACGCGTCCACCGGTGAGTCGGTAGAGGAAGCGGTGGACCCGCCAGAAGAGGTGCTTGAACCACACCGGCGGCAACTTCGGTGGTTGAGCTGTCCGGGTGACCATGCCACTCTCACTTTTCCGTCGACCTGTCGCCAAGCGTGCACCTCGGGTTCGGATGGCGGTAGGGCACAACGACCAGTGCTCCGGGTGTCGCCGGCGGCATCCGGGGGCACCGATGCGCGAACCTGGCACGGTGCAGTGGCTCGTCGCCTCGATCGTTCTGTCGGTCGTCGTGACCCTGTTGCTCAACGTGGCGCTCCGAGCGTTCCCTGACGCCGGCCGCCGTATCGGCGACAGTCTCGCCGAACGTGCGTCACGGGTCGACGATGACGCTCGGACGAACGGGAGCCGGGTCCGGGTGTTCACACCGTGGAAGGCGATGATCCTCGTCTCCGCACTGCTCACCATCCTGGTGAACCTCGTGTTCTGGATCACCTGAACCAGGTACTCATCGCGGCTGACGGCGGGCGCGATGGTCAGCCCGACGAGGCGTCCATTACGTTGTTCTCCGTCGCTCGGCGATGTCCTGCCGACGACGCGTGATTCGGTCACCCGAAAAGTGGGCACGGACCCACCGGTACCACGTGATGGAAGCGAATACGTCCCCGATGGCCGCCGACGCCGGGTCGGTTGCCGTGCAGGCGGGTCGAGGCACGCGTGCAGACCTGATCCGGGAGGTCGCGCTGATCGTCGTCGTGTACCTCGGCTACCGCCACGTCCGCCACCTCGCTCGCGATCAGGCTGATCAGGCGTTCGAGAACGCTCGACGGGTCGTCGAGATCGAACGACGCCTGCACATGTTCACCGAGCAGGCCGTCCAGCGGGCCTTCATGCACCACGACGCGCTGATGTGGTTGCTCAACCACTACTACGCCCGCGTGCACTTCCCACTCACCATCGTCTTTCTGGTCTGGCTCGTGCTCCGTCACCGAGACGCCTACCGAACGGTGCGGACATGGCTGATCACCGTCACTCTGGTCGCGCTCACGATGCACGTCGCGTTTCCGCTCGCTCCTCCTCGGATGCTGTCATCGCTCGGCTTCGTGGACACGCTGCGACAGAGTGGGTTGCGGATCTACAGCACCAACCCGAACGACTCAGCGGCCAACCAGTTCGCGGCGATGCCGTCACTCCACTTCGGGTGGGCAGTGATCGTCGCCTCCGGCTTCGTCGCTGTTCGTCGAACGCTCGCGAGTGCGCTGGCCTTCCTGCACCCGGTCATCACACTGATCGCGATCGTGGCCACGGCGAACCACTACTGGATCGACGCCGGTGTCGCACTGGTGCTGGTGATCGGCGCAGTGATGCTCGTACGAGCCTCTGCCGTGACGTCCGACGACCTCGATCTGGCTGACGGCGGCGACATCTCGGTATCGCAGCGCCCTGCATCTTTGCCCAGCCAGGGTGGGAGGACTGGGTCGAGCGCGGCTCACTGATAGCGCAATGCCTCCGACGGATAGACGCGCGCTCCGTTTCGTGCGGGAATCCAGGTCGCTGCCAGCGCGGCCGCGAACACCGCGGTGAAGACGATTGCCAACGTGAGCCACGGCACCGTGAACTCCAGCGTGTCCCACCCGCCATTCGACCGGGAATCCATGATGACGTTGTATCCCATCACGATTCCGAGGAATGTGCCGACGAGGATCGACGTGAGCGCGATGAACGTCGCCTCGAGCAGGAAGCTCGCCTGCACCATCCCGCGGCGGAATCCGATGGCGCGGAGCACACCGATCTGCTGGCGGCGCTCGACGACCGACCGGGCACTGACCACTCCGAGGGCCGCGACACCCACCACGAGTCCGAGACCCATGAACCCGAGGATCAGGTTGTTGAGCGTCCGGTTGGCACCCACGGTGTCGTCGACGATCTTCGCGACCGAGTCCGCCTGCATCCCGAACGGGAGGAACGTCGATTCCAGCGATGCGGCCAACGCGTCCGGGTCGGCGTCGGGCGTGGTGCGGAAGAGGTACGTCGTGGGCCGTGCTCGGTCGCCGTACTGTTCGAGCGCCTCTTGGGAGACCGACAGACCGAACATCGTGAACGCTGTGTCCTTCAGTACACCGATCACGGTGACCTCGCGAACCTCGCCCGTCTGCGGGTCGCGGACCTCCACCGGTACCGGCGCGAACTGGCCATCCTCCACGTAGAAGCCGGTCAGACGCAGAGGCGACATGTTGCCGAAGCTGAAGTTCTGGCGGTGCGGCGCCGAGTTGCTGTCGACCACCGCCAGCGACGGATCGTTGCCCATCGCCTCCCACACGTCGTCGGCCGTGCGATACCCGTCGGCGACCGCCACCATCTCGTAGGTGGTCGTGTCGAGGAACTCGTCGTCGAGACCGCGAACGATGTACTGGTCGAACTCCTGCTCGGTCCCGGCCTGGCGCATGTCGAGACCGACCGTGGACTGCCTGGCCACGACGTCGAAAGCCTTGGGGTCGACCTCGCCGCTCGTCAATGCCGTGTCGATCTGCTCGGTCGGGGCGAGCGGTGACACGTTGGCGACCACGTCGAAACCACCGCCGAAGGCTTCGGTGTCGTCGAACGCGCGTGTGAACGCGGTCGTGGTGATCGAGCCGACCACCAGGTTGAAGACGACGAGGATGAACATCGACAGCGTGACGCCGGTGCGGAAGCGATTCCGCAATGGATACGCGATCGACGTCTTCAGCACCGGTGCCAGTGTCCGGCTGCGGCCGAGCACGGCCTGAGCGCCGGTGAGGATCACGTCCGCGTTGTAGACGATCGTCCAGCTGGCCCCGAGCACGATCAGGAGCCCACCGGCGACCCACAGCGAGAAATCGACGGACAGTTCACCGAAGATCGCGTTGGTCACCGAGGACGGAAGGAGCCAGAGCACGATCAGGGTCAACCCCATCGTCGTGTACGTGACTCGTTCGGACGCGCCCAGCGCCCGGGCGACGCCTCCGAGACCGATGATCACGATCGACACCCCGAGCATCGTGGGGGTTGCCTGTGCGGCGGACAGTCCACTGACCGTCAACGCGGTTCCCACGACGACGGCGAGTCCGGACGGCACCCAGCGACCACGTCGTGACCGACGAGTCGGCGTTTCGGACTGGTTCCTGATCGCCGCCACGATGTTGAGCCGGCTGACCCGCCAGGCCGACACAGTGACGACCACCAGCGTCAGCAGGACCCCCAGTGCATAGGCGATCACGACCGAACGCGGTTCGACCTGATAGCGGATCTCCAGCCCGTCCTCGGCAACGGCGAACGCGCGTGCCATCACCGACACCATGGCGAAGGCGACGAGCAGACCGAGCAGCGCTCCCGCTGCAGCGGCGATGAGATCGTAGATGGCCCCTTCGAACAGGAATGTCTGGACGAGGTGTCCTCGCCGGGTCCCCACCGCCCGGGCGATTCCCATCTCGCTCCGTCGCTCCGCCGCGAGCATCACGAAGATCAGGAAGATCAACAGGATCCCGGCGGCGATCGAGAAGCTCCCGAACGTCGTGAAGACGCTCATGAAGACGGTGCCGACCTCGTCTGCGAGCTCGAGACCATCGGCCTTCGTGGTCACCGCTTCCAGACCCAGCGGCTCGAGGGTGGGCGTGAGCAGGTCGTGGACCGCGTCGCTGCGCCCCACTCCCGACTCTTCGCCGCCGACGTTCGAGATCAGCACCTGGCGGATCTGGTCCTCTCGTCCCAACATCTCCTGGGCGGTGGGGAGGGCCATGAGCACCGAAGGCTGGACGCTTCCGGTGCCGCGCACGTCGACGACATCGGCCACCACGAAGCTCACGGGGGTGCCGTCGACGTAGAGCAGCAGTTCGTGACCGGCTGCCGTACCAAGTTCGTCGGCCATTTCGCGGTCGACGAACACGGTGCCGGCCGCCAGATCGGCGACGGAGACGACCTCGCCGCCGGCAGCCGTGATTTCGCCGAACCCTTCGGCACGAGCCGGATCGGTGGCGACGAGCGTGGCCTGCGGCTCGGTCCGTCGTGCGGTGAGGTCCTGTAGGGCGATGTCCTGGATGATTGCCGGGGCCACCCCATCGACCAATGAGGATCCGCGCAGCGCCTGGTCGACCAGGTCGAAGACCGACGCGTCGACGTAGCCGACGTCACCGGCGGTGTCGGCCGATCCCTTCGGCATCACGATCTCGTCGACCTCGCCCATCGAGACGAGCACGTCGGATCGGATCGTGGACGCGATCGTGTCGCCCGTCGACAAGGCTGACGCGATCACCGTCGTGCCCAACATCAGGCCAACGACGATCAGCACCGTCCGACCCGATCGTCGGGAGACGTTGCGGGCCCCCATCTTGAAGAAGACGCGGTTGCGAAGGGCGAGTGCGGCGACGATGGCGAACGCGATGCCCAGCAGCAGCGACAGGCTCGCGGCGAGCGTGCCGATGGGGACACCGAACAGGGTGCGCATCACCCACCCGGATCTGCAGCTCCGGAGGCGAGGACGGCCGGTGGTGCGAGCTCGCTCAGCTTCACCTCGTACGACTCACGGCCGGGAGGCGATCGGTAGAGGGTGACGAACCGTTCGAGGACGTCGGCGTAGAAGCCGGTCTCCTGATCGGCGGCGGCCTGATCCGCCGTCTCCCAGAGGCTCAGCAGGAGTCCCTTGCCCTCCTGCGTCGCCAGCACGTACACGCCCCCGAAGCCCTCCTGTTCGTGGAGATCGGGCAGCACCATCTCTTCGAACAACGCAACGGCGTCGTCGACGCCGACTCGGAGTGTGTCGATCTCCAGTGCGGTGACACGGGCGAACATCAGCTGCTCCGTTCTTCATGGGGGGATGGGGCCGAGGGTCTCGCGATGGGTGTGCTGGCCCAGACGCCGCCTTCGTCGGAGACACGTCCGTCCAGGATCCGCACGATCCGGTCGGCCTGACGACCGACCGAGATGTCGTGGGTGACGATGACGAACGTGAGCCCACGCTCGATGTTCAGACGTCGCATCAGCTCGGTGATCTCGAGTGCGTTCTCGCTGTCGAGGTCACCCGTGGGTTCGTCGGCCCACACGATCGCCGGGTCGTTGACGAGCGCTCGCGCGATCGTGACCCGCTGACGCTCGCCACCCGACAGCTCGTCGGGCAGGTGATCGGATCGGTGAGCGAGACCGACGAGCTCGAGCGCCTCGGTCGCTCGTCGGCGTGCCTCTCCTCCGGCGACGCGGGAGACGAGCAGCGGCAACTCGACGTTCTCGACAGACGTCAGCACGGGCATGAGGTTGTAGAACTGGAACACGAACCCCATCCGCCTGGCTCGATAGTCGGTGCGTTCGCGGTCGCTCATCGTGCTGAGCGAGACCCCCTCGATGAGGACGTCGCCGCCATCGATCGTGTCGAGTCCGGAGAGGCAGTTGAGCAGTGTGGTCTTGCCGCATCCGCTCGGCCCCATCACCGCTGTCATCTCGCCGCGGTTGATCGCCAGGTCGAGACCGTTCAGCGCATGCACGCTGACCCGGCCGGTGTCGTACACGCGGTGGACGCTGCGCGCCTCCGCGATCAGGTCGAGGAGCCCGCGCACCGGAGGTAGCCCCTGCGATGCCCTCGGTTGACGACATTGCCTCGGTGACGTTCATCGGACGCTCCTTGGTGCTTCAACCATTCTTCGCCCCGGCCGGATCGTCAGATAGGGCCGAATGGCCC
>CAWHJD010000027.1:0-220734 GCA_963829585.1 Ilumatobacteraceae bacterium
AGGCCGTACGTCAGGGCGGGAGGCCAGCTCGGGTTGCAGAAGTTCTCGACACCGGTAGCGGCCTGCGCAGGAGAGGCCGGGGCGACGAGCGCGGCGGCCACCAGGACGCCGGCGCGCTGGGTCGCGAAGGTAGGACGACGGTCGTCGCATTGCAGCTCCCTCCCACAAGAGCGAGGGCTCCTAAGGCGAAGGAAGAGGCTGGGAATGTAACGCAGATCACATTCGGGTGTCCATGGTCTTCGTGTTTGGGCGGGGTGCTCGGCCTCGCGGCCGGAGCGCGCGTCGCGTCGAAAGAGCTGTTTCACGGGGCGGGGGAGCGCGTCGTTGTCGAGACCGCACTCGAAATCGCTGTCGGGCGGCCGCCTCGGTTCGTGCCAACGACATTCTCGAGCGCGAACTCCCCGCCCTTGGGTGGGTCAGCCCGTGAAACAACGGATCGGCCGCGTACTGCGAGCGAGACGGCTCCGGCCCGGCATGTCATGGCCCATGCCGGGCCGAACCTGGACCCGGCGGCCGGGTCCATGCGGCCAACGCGCGGTGTGGTCCCTGGAATTGAGGACTGGGGCTGGGCGGCCGCCCGTCCCGCCCGTCCCGCCCGTCCACCGGCGCCCCGGTCCAGCCGGTCCCGCCCGTCCACTCCGCCGGCCCGTCCACTCCGTCCCGCCCGTCCACTCCAGTCCTGTTCGCGGTAGCCTCGGGGGGTCGCGATCGGGCCTCTGCTGAGGGCCCCGCGGGGCGACGGAGGAAGGGGCTGGCGTGACTACAGGGACGCATCGGGGGCGCGGGTCGCACGACGAGCCGCTGCCCGCGCCGGCGCCGGTGGAGATGCGTCGCGACCTCGGTCGGGGAGATCGCCGTGCGGCGCACGCCCGTGCGGGGTTCCGGGCCGCACGAGCCGGCGGTGCTGGTCCACGGGCTGGGCGGCAACTCGCTGAACTGGGTGGACCTCGCCGAGGGGCTGGCCGACCGGCTCGAGTGCGTGTCGCTGGACCTGCCCGGGTTCGGCGCGACCGAGCCGTTGGCTTCCGCGGACTACTCGATCGCGGCGCACACGGGGGCGGTGGTGGCGACGATCGAGGCGCTGTTCCCGGGGCAGCCGGTGCACCTGTTCGGCAACTCGATGGGTGGGGCGGTCGCGCTGCAGGTGGCCGCGCGGCGGGCGGACCTGGTGCGCACGCTGTGCCTGATCTCGCCGGCGCTGCCCGACCTGCGCCCGCACCTGTCGAACATGCACATCCCGGTGATGGCGATGCCGCGGGTGGGCAACGTGCTGTTCAACCGGTACCAGAAGGTGGAGGCCCACCAGCGGGTGAAGGCCACGTTCGACCTCTGCTACGCCGACCCGTCGCGGCTGCACCCGCAGCGCCGGGCCGAGGCCGAGGAGGAGGCGCGGCGGCGGGACTCGCTGCCGTGGATCCGGGACGCGTTCGTCGGCTCGACGCAGGGGCTGCTGGCGACGTACATGGACCGGGGTCCCGAGCGGCCGTGGGCGCTGGCCGGCTGGGTGGAGGCGCCGACGCTGCTGGTGTACGGGCGCAAGGACAAGCTGGTGGACCCGAAGGCGGCGCACCGGGCGACCAAGGAGTTCTCGGTCGCGCACGTGATGGTCATCCCGGACTCGGGTCACGTGGCGATGATGGAGCACCCGGAGCTGGTGGACCGCTGGTGGCGGGAGTGGCTGGGGTGACGGTGCTCGAGGGGATCTCACGTCGAGGGCTTGAGCCATACCGAGTCTGGCGCGACCGCATCGGGCTGCCAGGAGCACGGATCGGGCGATGGCTGTTCACGGCTGACAGCTCGGGAGAAGATCCTCTGGCTTGCTCTCTTGCTCGGTGGCCTCGGGCTCACATGGTGGGTTCTCCAGTACTACATCGGCCACGATGGCTCATGGCGGATGCACACGCCTACTGGACCACCGGCCAGGACGGGTCGTCCCGTACGGCGTGGAATTCGGCGTTATGGATGCCTACCTCTACTCGCCCGCCTTCGCCCAGGTCATCTCCGTGACTACGTGGCTTCCCTGGCCGGTCTTCGCAGCGCTGTGGGCAGGGTTGGAGGCGGCCGCGTTCCTCTGGCTGCTCCGGCCGCTGGGATGGTTGAAGGCCGGAGTGCTGCTTCTCTGGGTGCTCACCCGAGTTGGCACTCGGTAACGTATTTGGGTTCCTGGCCGTCGCGACGGTCCTTGCACTCACGGGTCGGCCGCAGGCCTGGTCCTTCCCCGTCGCACACCAAGCCCTCGCTGAGCGTGGGGCTCTCTGGCACGCTTCACGGAGGGAATGGCGGCCCCTATCGTCGCCTCACTGGTGTGTTCGACGGTCGTCCTCGTGTCCGCGGCGATCGACCCCGAGATGTGGTTGGCCTGGCTGGAGTTCCTAGCCAACTCATCAGAGGGTCTGGATCTGATGCTCGGGTTGCGGCTCGCGATCGCGATTGCGGTGGTGTGGTTCGCAGGCAGGACGGACCAAGCGTGGCTCGTCCCGTTCGGACTGATGCTGGCCACGCCGACCGTGGGAGCCATCTCGGTCGTGACTGTGCTCGCTGCTGTGCCGCGGCTGATAGGATCGACGATCCGGCTGCCCTTCGGCGGACCACCCGGGGACCCCTCGCTGAGGGAGTTTGAGGGCCGGTCGAGGGGCCGTACACCGGTATCGGAGGTGCCTGGTGGAGCGCTGGCTATTGTGGTCGCGATAGCGGGCTTCTCATCAGGGAACGCCCACGATTGTCTTGGGAGGGCGAGGACGGTGCCTGACTTCTCCGCGCGCCCTGACGTGACCCGGGCGGTGAATGTCCTGGGATTCACGCTGTTCGGGTGCGTCGTGGCCATCCTCGGCCTCGGTGTGCTGAAGTCCAGCTCAGTCGACCTGCGTGTGTATCACCTGGCCGCCTCGCATGTGCTGTCGGATGACGTGTATCTCCACAGGTTCCCCGACTGGCCCTTCGTCTACCCTCCCTCAGCGCTGCTCCTGATGGCCCCGATGGGCGCGCCACTTCCGGTAGCTCGGATCCTGATGTTCCTGCTCTCGGTCGCGTCGGTCTGGATCACACTGCACCTGACAGCGAGGTCCTGTGCCGAGGGGACGGCTTGGGCACGCCCAGGTGCTGTGGCTGCGTATTCGGCGGTGACACTGCTCACGTGGCCGCTCCTCCTGGGGATGGGGCTCGGGCAGGTGGCCCCCGTCGTCATGGGCCTGTCAGCCATTGGGATGCTGGGGCGCCCCTCGAGGTGGAGTGGTGCGTGGATCGGGACAGCAGCGGCCCTCAAGCTGACCCCGGCGTTGTTCGGCCTCCACCTCTGGATGGTTGGCCGAGGGGCGGGCCGCGGCAATAGCCGCCGCCACGTTTGGCGCGTGGTATGGGCTGTCCGCGATCGTCATGCCCAACTCGGCGATGGCCTACCTGCGTGGGGGGGTCGTCGATGCCGATGACTGGTACGCCGCGGACGCTGGCAACTTGAGCAACCAAGCCCTGACCGGGATCGCCGCTCGGGCTGGCCTGGAATCACAGCCGAGCCGACTCGTCGTTCTGGGACTCTCAGTCGCCTTGCTCCTGGTCGGACTGTTCGCTGCCAAGAGACTGCATGATGCCGGTTGGACGGCTGTGGGGGTGGCGCTCTTGGGGGTCTGGTCCGGCGTCGCCGCACCGGTGGGCTGGATTCACGCGTTCGGCTGGTGGGTACCGCTCGCCGTGGCGATTGCCCTCACGGGCCGTCAGAAGTCCGACGTCTTGATGGCCCTGGCGGTCGTCGTCACACCGTCCCTACTCCTGCTTGGCCGCTTGGGTGATGTCCAGTTCACCGGGGTGTGGGCCCTCGTGTGGACGAGCAACTACGCCCTGGTCGCGGTGCTCGTGACCGCGTGGCTCTGGTGGCGTGTCCGGGTGACCGATCGCGTCCCAGCGGGGGAGCCGGTGGCCTTGTGACCGGATCGGTCAACTTTCTGGCCCCGGCCTGGTCACACCCACCGCGAAGACTGAGAGCCCTGCCAGCCGGTTGAGCTTCTGGATCCGGGTCTCTCCGTGCAGATCCGGGTCAGGACCCGGTTGGCTGTGGGGCCGTACTCCTTGAGAGAGGACGTGACCCTCGGGGTGCGTCGGCTCCGGTCGACCAGCCGCACCCCAGCGGCCAGAGGGAACACTGAGCCGAAGAAGTAGTGGCTACGGACCACCACCAGGCCACTTGCGCGCATCACCTCCTCCAGTGACGAGAGGGTGTACCTGCGGCGGTGCTCAAGGAAGACGTCATGGCCGCTCCACAGGAACTGGAATGCGGGGACCGTGATGGCGACCAACTTGCCGGGACCAAGGATCTGCCGGTAGTCGGCGAGCAGTTGACGGTCGTCGTCGACATGCTCGAGGACGTCCATGAAGAGGGCCAGGTCCGCATCGCTGGCGTCGACCGTCCGTCGGAACCTGATCACTCCACCGGCGATCGGCTCATCCCATTCTCGGCATAGCCGGGATCGACGCACGTGACCTCGTGGCTCGCCCCCGCCGCTATGAGCTCTCGCGCGAAGAAGCCGGAGCCTGCGCCGACGTCGAGCACCTTGGCGCATGGAATGAAAGGATCGAGCATGCTCTGCAACGCACGTGACTTGCTCCGGTAGTACCAGTGGTCGCCGACCCGATCCCCGAGGATCTCCTCTTCCTTCAGGTCCACGATGCTGCTCCCCGCTGGTCGGCCTGGTCGTCACCTTGGACGATGTCGTCAACCACGTACACGGGGCGGCGCTTCGCCTCGGCCATCAGCCGGGCGATGTACTCCCCGACCAACCCCAACGACATCAATTGGATCGACCCGATGAACAGGACCGCCACGATCAGGGAGGCGTACCCGGAGATGGTGGTCACATTGCCCGTGACCTGGAGAACGATGATCAGCGCGCTGAAGGCGAGGCAGCCGGCCGCTATCAGGAGGCCGAGGTAGGTCCAGACGCGGAGCGGTACGGAAGAGAACCCGGTGATTCCATCGAGGGCGAAGTTCCACAGCTTCCACGAACTCCACGACGTCCCACCTGCCGAGCGCGGACTCCTCGCGTAGTCGACTGTTGCGGTGGAGAACCCGACCCAGGCGAACAAGCCCTTCATGAATCGATTGCGCTCGGGCAGCGCCCTGACGACCTCGACGACGCGGCGGTCCATGAGCCGGAAGTCGCCCACATCACTGGGTACCCGCGTATCGGAGATCGCATTGATGACCGCGTAGAAGCCGCCGGCGCTCCACCTCTTCAGGATGCTGTCCGACGACCGGTCGGACCTGCGCCCCAAGACCACGTCGCTGCCCTGGCGCCACGCATCGACAAACTGCAGGACAACTTCCGGAGGATCCTGCAGGTCAACGTCAATCGGGACCACGGCATCGGCGTCTACGTAGTCGAGCGCCGAACTGAGCGCGGCCTCCTTGCCGAAGTTGCGTGAGAGGTGGATGACTGTGACGTCTCCCCGGCTTCGTGCGAGGAGGTCCAGGGAGTTGCCGGTGTCATCGGTGCTTCCATCGTCCACGAACAAGCAATACGTAGTCTAACGAAGCCACAGAGAGGCCAACGTCGCCCTCGTCTGGTTCGAGGGGACGGCGAGTGCCTGTGGAGAGGGCGGGCTCGCGATCCGCATCGGTCGACGACCTGATGGCGAGACCGGATGGGAAGAAACGGCGGCCTCGGTACGGGCGATCTCACGCACGCGACCCGGAGCGGTATCGAGACGGCGCCGAAGTTCGCCGGCACGATCAGCTGTCACGGTCCCGCTGCCGCCGATGAGGTGTCGACCACCTGCTCGACCCGGGCGGTGGGCCGCTCCCGGATGCCGGGACCCAGACCTGCACGTCGGGCTGGTTCCCCGTCGAACCGAATCCTGCCCAAATGGAACCCGCCACGATGGAGATCGCTCAGGTTGACTACGAGCAATCCGTCTTGTTCGGCCTCCGACTGTCCTTGGTCCCGTACCCCGAAACCCGGGGAGCGATCTGCTCGCGAACACCGATCTCGCTCGCGGGGTGAGAACGACTGCGCCGAAACCGAGGTGGCTCGGGTTTCCCAGCAGCTGATCAGTGACCCACGTGCCGTCCGACTCCTGCCGACGTGGCCGGGAGTGCGATCCTGTGGCGTCACGGCGAGATGTCGTCGATGGTGCCGGTGACGTTGGTGCCGGTTCGCAAGCTTGCTCGTCGCTGATACCACGCGTCGCATGTTCAGACCATCGGGTCAGCCACCGGCGGCGAGGACCATCGTCCAGTAGATGACACCATCGGCGCCCTTGGTCGCGGCGACACCGATCTGTGCGACGCCGCCGTGCAGGATGTTGGCTCGGTGGCCTGGACTCTGGAGCCAGGCGGACATCACGTCGGCCTGGCGTGGACTGGCCGGACGGCACCTTCTCTCCCAGGTGGTCCACCGGTACCCGGCATTGGTGATGCGCTGGCCCGCATTCGTCGATCCGGCGCCCGTGTGGGTCATGATCTGTTCGCGTGCCATGTGATCCGAATGGCCCTGGGCCGCAGCGGTCAGCCGAGCATCGGCGGACAGCGCACCGAGGCCGACCTCGGCGCGCTGTTGATTTACGCTGTTGACCACCGCATCCTGGACGTCGGACACCGCAACGACGGCCGGTGGGGGAGGTGGTGCGCACTGGGGTACCACGCCTCCCATCGTGAACAGGCCGAGTGCCGCAGTCACTCCGTAGGTACGGAGTCGGAGGTCGAGGCGTCGTGACGCCCGCCGCGAGAGCGAGGATTTCATGTGGTTCAGATCGCGCCCGGGATCTGGTTGATGGTTGTGAGCCGACGCCACCCCGGCGGTTTCGACATGAGAATCTCAACATGAAGCCAACGGGTCTGACGGCCCGGGGCCAGAATCCCACCGACAGAGGGATCGGCGTGTTGCCCAAAAGGCGTTTCCCCTGCTCAGAGGTGGTGGAACGGTGAGGTGGCCTAAGCGGGACACAAATAGTGCCAGCTCGCTCACCTGCGGCGATGCTCGGAAATAGCGATCTACCTGCGGTTTCACCTCACGCCGGTTCACGGTGATTGACACCGTTTCCGGACGGATTGTGTCACGCTGTGTCACGACGCCTGACCATCTCGATCACGCGAGACGGTAACCAGTTTGGACTTCTTGGTGAACTGGGTAACTCGATCATCAGGCGCCGCCCGTCCCTTCTTCCGCCCGGCGAGGGCGGGCGGTGTCGCGTTCTCGGCCCGGTACGCGCAACAGCCCGCCGCGGCCGGAGCCGTGACGGGCTGTTCGGGTGACGCCGCGCGCCCTCTCAGTCGGCGTCGCGTCGTGTGACGGCCGGCGACCACCCGGGTGGATAAGCGGTCGACGGCCGAAGAACTATGCGGTGATCGTGCGGGCCCGGCGCACGACGCAGCCGAGAAGATGGCGGTACCACCGGTCGCGGTAAACGTCGTCTTCAAGTAGCGGGCCGAGATCGCGAAGCATCGCGGGCGGGTCTGGGTGGGGCGCGCCGAAGACGGAGGCCGGCGTACGGACGATCCCTGTGACTACGCAGGTGACCGAACTACTCGCCGCGCACCTCGCGCAGTACCCGCCGAGCGATGACGGTCTGATCTTCACGGCGCGGTCAGGCGGGCCGATCAGTCGCAGCTCGTGGTCGGAGTACTACCGCGAGGCGTGCGCCACGACCGGCGTTCGTGGGACGCACTCGAACGCACGACCTGCGTCACGTCGCAGCGTCATCGCTGATCGCCTCGGGCCTGTCTGTCTCGGCCGTACAAGCGGCTCTCGGGCAAGCTTCTGGCCGAGCGACGAGGAGAAGACACGCGACGCGATCGAGCGGGCTTCGGGTCTGTGGTTCGTGGCTCGCTGAAACGAGTTTCCACGAATCGTGTCACGCTCGTGTCACGGCGTGTCGCCCGAAAGGCGTTTCCCCTGCTCAGAGGTAGTGGCAATGGTGAGGTGGCCTGTAAGCGGGATTCTGTGGGCGATCCGGTTGCCCGGGTCGCCCGGTGACCATCCATCTGTGCGGCCTACCCGAGGGTGTCCGAGCGTGATGCCCGGACGAACGGGCCGTTCGCCCCTCTGCTCGGCCTTGCTCCGGGTGGGGTTTACCGAGCCGACGACGTCACCGTCGCCGCTGGTGCGCTCTTACCGCACCGTTTCACCCTCACCTGTGACCTGGCCGTCGAAACGGTCCGGCCCATCGGCGGTCTCTCTCTGTTGCACTTGTCCGTCAGGTCGCCCCGACCTGGCTCTCGCCAGCACCCTGCCCTTCGGAGTCCCGACTTTCCTCGACGGTGCAGCACGCACCGCCGCGGTCACCCGGCCACCTCACCATTGCGCGAGGCAGTGTACGACGGGCCCACGCAGAGCGTGCCGGTCAGCAGCTGGGTTCGAGCTCGTTGTAGATGTACGAGTTCGCGGCCGGGGTCTGCACGGTGAACGATTCACGTACGCCGTTCTCGTCCGGTGCGCCGACGATCAGTTCGGCCTGCCCGACGGAACCGAATCGGCTGGTGATCGCATAGACGTAGGGAACACCGCTCGGGTCGGTCGGGACACCCTCGCCGACGACCTCGGGGCTGATGTAGCCGTCAGCTCCCCGAGTGAGTACCACGATCGCGGCCGACTGACGCGATGCGAGTGTGGCGGCCTCGAGGGTGGCGGTCTTGGCCTCCGGCGTGGACAACTCGACCGACAGGACCTGGTGGGTCGACGCTGCGAGGTTCTCGAGTGCGACGGCCAAGTGGAGGACATCGCGGGTCGGGTCGTCGCTCGCCTTGATTGCCTCGAGCACGGGGGCGATCAGGCGATCATCGAGCCACGGATTCGAACACAGCCAGGCAACACCGCCTTCTGCCTCGGTGAGCGCGCCCATCTCGTCGGCGACAGCCTGGTGATTGTCGATCAGACTCTCGACGAGTGTCTGGCCCGAAGCGTCGAGTCCACCGACCTCCAAGACCTGCTCGTAGACGGAGATCGCGGAGTACTCGAGTGAGGACGCGGTGCGTAACAGCACCGCGTCGTCGACGGCGTACTCGGGCGGATCGGTGATCGGGGGCGCATAGCCGACACGTCCGGGGGAGGTGTCGCCCTGGATGTCGTCGCCGCACGCAGCGACGAGCGCGGCCAGCGACACGGTGAGTCCACCGATCTTCAGCGCTTGACGCCGGGTGACCTGCGAATCGGATTTCGACGCGAACACGTTCATGACTGCTGCGGCTCCGAGAGTGTGATGATTTCCGCTGGTGGATCGAACAGGAGGTCGAAGTCGCTCGACACGCCGGCGAGGTCGGCGAGCACCGTGGCCATGCGCCCGTTGATCACCACGATCGAGGCCACGACGGTCTGGGACCCGACCGACTCGAACGACGAGAACATCTTCGTGTACGTGGCGGCGAAGTTGTTCTCCAATTCCCACGCAGCCTGAGCGAACTCGGCGACGTCGCTCGTTGCGAACGCGTCCTTGTAGTCCTCGTAGAACGCCTCGTCGTAGGCGTCGGCCGAGATGCCGGTGATGCCCGCGAACTGATCGGCGTAGGCCTCGTGGTTGGCGCCGAACGTCTGGGCAACCTGAGCGGCGACATCCGTCAACCCGGCCGCGAGTGCGTCGCCGTACAGCCGCTTGGCGGCCAACTCGATCCGGAGGGCCTGCTCGAGTTTGGCGGAATCCTCGACGGTCGGAGAGTAGGGGGCGGCCGAGACCGGCCGGGCAACGGCGAGCGCAACGGCACTGGCAAGGCCGGCAACGCCCAGCGCGCCCACAAGGCTGCGCCGCGACGTCGCGGTCTGAGCGGATTCGAGGTCCACGGGGGAGTGTCCTTTCGGGGTCATGCGTCCTACAGCCTTCCCGCTGGGAGGGCATCCGAGCAATTCTAGGTTCCTGGGGCTCGTCATCTCGTGATCGTTCAGAAGTCGAGGGCCGAGAGTTCGCCGTACCAGCCGGCGGCGCGGTCGAGCGCCCGGGACCATCGCTCGCGCCGGTTGGCGTGGTCGTTGTCGGGACGCGGATCGACGACGTGCGAAGGCTGCCACAGGCCATCGAGATCGTGAATGTCGTTCCACACGCCCACACCGAGGCCCGCCATGAACGCCGCGCCGATGGTCGTCGACTCGGCGACCGGTGCGACCTCGACGGGTCGGTCGGCTGCGTCGGCGAGCGCTTGCACGAACGTCGGGTTCCGGCTCATGCCGCCGTCGATGCGGACCGTGTGGATGTCGATTCCGGTGTCGGCGGTGGCCGCGTCGAGCAGGTCCGCTCCACGATGGGCGACACCCTCGAGCACGGCGCGCACGACGTGCTCGCGACCCGAGCCTCGCGTCAATCCGAGCAGGGTGCCGCGGGCGCCGTAGTCCCAGCGCGGCGTACCCAGACCCATCAGCGCGGGGACGTACACGACTCCATCGGTGTCGGCGCAACGGCTGGCGACGTCGTGGCTCTGCGCCGGATGGTCGATCAGGCCGAGGTCGTCGCAGAGCCATTCGACGTTGGTCCCCGCCGACAGCATGATGCCCTCCACACCCCAGGTGAGGCGTCCGTCGATCGACCAGAGCGGCAGGGGATAGGTGCCGGCCTCGTGGCGATGTGCTCCATCGGGGGTGGGGCCGTCCGTGCACACGTCGAGCATGCCGCCGCTGCCGAAGGTGATCTTCGCGCGACCCGGCCGGACACAACCCTGCCCGATCAGCGACGCCTGCTGGTCGCCGAGCAATGCCGCGATGGGCGGTGCACCGGGGAGTGCCGTTGCCTCACCACACACGCCGACCGAGTCGACCACGGTGGCGAGCATCGACACGGGGACACCGAGCGCATCACACACGGCTTGGTTCCAGCCGGAACCGTCGACGAGTCGCAATCCGTTCGTCGTTGCCGATGCGTTCGTGTGGTCGCTCACGTGGAGCGCGCCCTGCGACAAGGTCCACGCCACCCACGTGTCGATCGTGCCGATGCAGAGGTCACGTCCGTCGAGGTCGGGCGTGTTCGCCAGCAGCCATGACGCCTTGGTCGCCGACTGGTTCGGAGCCAGCGCCCATCCGTGCTCGATCTTGGCCATGATGCAGTCGCCGACCGTGCGCAGGTCCTGCCAACCGAGTCCGGGGCCGACCGGTTCACCGGTCGAGCGGTCCCACATCAGCACGCTGGCGCGCTGGTTGGTGATGCCGACCGCCGAGATCGGTTCATCGACGGAGGCGATCGCCGTACGGGCGGCGTCGAGCAACTTCGCGGCCATCTCGGCCCCGTCGAACTCGACCAATCCCGGTGCAGGGTTCGTCGGACGGCAGTCCCGGTATTCGAACGTGCGCACGCTCAGCGTGTCGTCGACGACTGCAGCGCGCAAGCCGGTGGTCCCGACGTCGATCACCAGGATGTTGGTCACGTGTACGTCCTCCCCGTTCTTCCCATGTCCCCATTGTCCCCATTGCGTCACGACTGCGGTCTACGGCTCGACGGTACGACACCACGAGCCTGCAGCAGGCTTCCGAGCAGACCTCCGAACAAGCCGGCGAGCATCACCAGCGACAGCGTGAAGAACACACTGAACCAGTTGACGCTGTTGCCGCCGATCAGCCGGATCGCGATGAAGACCGCCTGCGCGCCGAGATACGCGACCATCGCCGTGACGATGCCGTGGCTCAGGGGGGTGCCGCGGCGCTGGATCCAGGCGGCGCAGCCGGCACCGAGCACGAATCCGAACATGGCGCCGAAGAAGAAGAGCGCATTGAGCCCCGCGTCCTTGGAGTCGACGAGTGCCGCGATCAGCGTGAGTGGGATCGCCAGGATCAGACACACGCCGATTCCGGCGCGCACTGCAGCCGGATCCCATCGTCGAGCGAGGTCGTTCAGGGCCACGGCACCTCGCCGAACGGCGTGGGGAGGCCCAGCTTGCCCGGGTTCATGATCCCGTTCGGGTCGAGCGTCGCCTTGATCGTGGCGAGCACGGCGTGGCCTGATCCGAGGGCCTCGGCCATGAAGCGTCCACGGTTGAGGCCCACCCCGTGGTGGTGCGACAGGTTGCCGCCACCGGCGAGTACCGCTCGCTGCCCGGCGTCCCACAGTGCCACGTACGTCGACTCGATCTCGGCGGGCGGAGGTGTCGCGGCGAACGTGAAGTACAGACAGGCACCATCGGCATAGCTGTGCGAGAGGTGGCAGGTCGCCGCCCTCGCAGTCGGGACGGCCATGATCGCGGCGCGCACGTCGTCGAACAGCGACTCGATCTTCGACCACGGTGCGGCGATCTCCATCGTGTCGACGACGAACCCCTTGCGGGTGAGCCCCTGCAACGCGGAGGTGTCGTTGCGGTGGCCGAGCCACGCCTCGACGAGACCGACGTCTGCCGCCCTCGCGCCCACGGTCTCACAGCTGTGCCGGACGATGGTCATGGTGGCGTCGACGATCGCTGACGCACCCTCGTCGAGGACGAGCAGGATGCACTCGGCGCCGTCACCGCCTTGCCCTCGCTGTGACTCGACCTCGTCGTAGAGGCGGAGCACCGCGGGCGTGGCACCGGCGCGGAGGATCTGCCGGCAGGCTTCGACGCCGTCGTCGAACGAGGCGAACGAGTACGCGGCACGTTGTTCGTACTCGGGGATCGGATGTGTTCGCAGCCACACCCTGGTGATCACGCCGAGCGTTCCCTCGGATCCCACGAACAGCTGCGTGAGATCAGGACCCGCGGCGGCCGCCGGCGCCCCGCCCGTGCGCACCACGGTGCCATCGGCCAGAACGACCTCGAGGCCGACCACCATGTCTTCGATCTTGCCGTAGCGCGTCGAGTACTGGCCGGCTCCACGCGAGCCGATCCATCCGCCGACCGTCGCCAGGTCGAAACTCTGCGGGAAGTGACCGACCGACAGTCCGGCCGCTCCGAGCGCTTCCTCGAGGTCGGGTCCGAACGTGCCGGGCAGGACTTCGACGACGCCGGACACCTCGTCGATCCCGACGACACCTGCGAGCGCCGTGGCATCGAGGACCACTCCGCCGAAGATGGGTGCTGCGGCACCGCACACGCCGCTGCGACCACCCGCGACGGTGAGGGGCAGGCGGGCGTTGTTGCACACTTGGGTGACGCGAACGACCTCGGCGGTCGACGTCGGCCGCACGACGACGTCGGCGAGCCGGGGCACGGTGCCGGCGAGTGCCCAGTGCAGTGCGAGCGGCCACCAGTCGCGGCTTGCCTCGGCGACGCCGGATCCCTCCGTGATGACCTCGCAGATCGACTCGAGTGCGCGAAGTGCGTCCTCGGGAACCTCGACGCCGGGGCCCTCGAAGCGGGAACCTGCGCCGAGCAGTTCAATCGGTGGCGTTGGCGAGCTGGTCATCGTGGGCTCCTGCGATCTCCGGTGCGGCTGTCTGCTGGGTGACCGGTTGGGGTGCGAGTCCCGACGCTCGGGCGGCTGCTTCCTCGGCGTCGCACAGTGCTCGGTAGCGGGCGACCTGGCGTTCGGTCTCGGCGGCGTCCCAGCCGAGTTCCGGTGCGAGCAGGTCGGCGACGTCGGCGGCGACGGCGAGTGTGGCGGATCGGTCGAACAGGTGGGCACGGGTCCGTCGCACGAGGACATCGTCGAGCGTGGTCGCCATCTCATGGCGAGCTGCGTACACGGCTTCGGCCCGCAGGTATGGCTGGCCGGGCACGAGCGGTTCGCCCAGAGTCGGATCGAACGCGATGAGGGCGCGGACCTCGTCGGCCTGCGTGCCGAACCGGCGCGCCAGGTGTGCCGTGGTGCTTCCTCGATCTTCACGGGCCCGGCTTCCACGGGAGGGTCGCATCGCACCGAAGAGCGACAGTCGCCGGGTTGCCGAACGACGAGCGCGTCTCGGCGCGTCGAGTCGTCGCACGACCACGTCGACGGTGTCTTCGGCCATCTCGCGGTAGGTCGTCAGCTTGCCGCCGTTGACCCGCACGACTCCGGAGTCGCTGACCGCCACCTGGTGTCGACGTGACAGGTCCGCGGTCTTGGCACTGTCGCCTTCGGCCGACGCCGACTTCACGAGCGGGCGCATCCCCGCCCACACGCCGGTGATGTCGTCGCGCGTGACGGTCTCGGTGAGTGCCTCGTTGAGTGCGGTCAGCACGTAGTCGATGTCGTCGCTCGTGCACTGAGGGTCGTCGAGCGGCTCGTCGGTGTCGGTGTCGGTGGTGCCGACGTAGACGTGGCGGAACGTTCCGTCGGGTTGCTCGCCCCATGGCACCAGGAACAGGCTGCGCTTGTCGCTGCGAACCGGGATGATGACGGCGATGTCGTTGCGGACCTTCTCCCACGGGATCGTGACGTGCACACCCTTGGCCGGCCGGATCGAGTGGGGATCGGTTCCCTCGTCGAGGGCTCGCACCTCGTCGGCCCACACTCCTGCGGCATTGACGATGCATCGGGCCGACACGTGGATGCGTTCGCCGTCGGCGCTGACGGTGGCGCCGCTGGCTCGACCGTCCGGATCGGTGGTGATGTCGACGACGCCGCAGCGATTCACGATCACGGCACCACGTTGGGCGGCTGTACGGGCAACGGTCAACGTGAGTCGGGCGTCGTCGGCGCCGGCGTCGTAGTAGAGGTAGCCGGCACTGAGCTTGTCGAGATGAGTGGTGGGAAAGTGACGCCCCGCCTCGTCTCCCGACACGCGCTTGTGCAGCTTGCCGATCCGCCATCCGCCGGTCAGGTCGTACATCCACATCGCGGAGCCGAGCGCCTTGGCCACCTTCTTCGACACGACACCGTCCTTGGTGAGGATCGGGATCATGAACGGCAGCACCTCCACGAGATGTGGCGCATTGCGCATCAGCCGTCGTCGTTCGCGTAGCGCCTCGTAGACCAGGCGAACGTCACCGTTCTGGAGGTAGCGCAGGCCACCGTGGATCATCTTCGAACTCTTCGACGAGGTGCCGCTGGCGAAGTCGTCGCGCTCGACCAGTGCGGTGCGCAGCCCGCGGGCGGTTGCATCCAGCGCAACGCCCACACCCGTGATTCCGCCTCCGATCACGAGCACGTCGAACGGCTCACCATCGGGTCGGCCGGCGGCCCGCAAGGCATCGAGCATGGCGCGCCGGTCGAAAGGGCGTGTCGGCGGAGGCATGTGTCGGATGCTACGAGGTCCGGGTCACAGAGGCGAAGGTCCCAATCTGCACAAGTTGTCAACTAACAACTCGTGCGTTGTAGGATGAGCGCCATGAAATCGCCGACCGAGCTCGCCGAAGCCTTCCGGGCCAAGGGATTGAAGGTCACGCCGCAACGCCAGCTGCTGTTCACTTTGCTCGACGGCAACACCAGTCACCCGACCGCCGAAGCTCTGTACGCCCGGGCGAGCGAGTTGATGCCCGGCATTTCGCTGCGCACCGTCTACACGACGCTCACCGATCTCACCGACATGGGCGAACTCCAGGCCGTGGCGATCGGATCGGGCGCCACACGATTCGACCCAAATGTCGACGACCACCACCACGGCATGTGTTCCACGTGTGGTTCGTTGACCGACCTCTACGTCGACGGAACCGAACAACTCGTGGCCGACGGCCTCGACGGTTTCAGCACCACGTCGACCACGATCGTGTTCCACGGCACCTGCGCGACCTGCGCAGGCGCCATCTAGATCACGTCCGGCATCGACCCGTACGACCGACATCTCTGCAACCGACATCTCTACAACCAACATCAAGGAGACAACCCCATGGCTGACCTCAACGGCACCAAGACCCACGAGAACCTGAAGGAGGCGTTCGCCGGCGAGAGCCAGGCAAACCGCCGCTACCTGTGGTTCGCCCAGAAGGCCGACATCGAGGGCTACCCCGACTCGGCTGCGCTGTTCCGCTCGGTCGCCGAAGGCGAAACGGGCCACGCCCACGGCCACCTCGAGTACCTCGCCGAGGTCGGCGATCCCGCCTCGGGCGAGCCCATCGGCGACACGGAGCAGAACTTCAAGGCGTCGATCGCCGGCGAGACCTACGAGTACACCCAGATGTACCCGGGCTTCGCCAAGACCGCCCGCGACGAGGGCTTCGACGAGATCGCCGACTGGTTCGAGACACTCGCTCGCGCCGAGAAGAGCCACGCCGGTCGCTTCACCCAGGGCCTCGAGTCGATCAGCTGAGACCCGAGTGAGCCCCGAAACGGGCTCGCAATGCGGGAGGGGGTCGCCTCGCGGCCCCCTCCCCGCACGTCCCGTCCCACCCGTTTCACGCGGGTGCCCAGTCGCGAGAAGGATTGGCACATGACGACCACCTACGACCCCAAGAATCCGGTGTACTTCGACGAGGCGGACGTCCGCGAAGAGCTGACGCGCGTCTACGACCTGTGCCACGGGTGTCGCCTGTGCTTCAAGTTCTGCACGTCCTTCCCGACGCTGTTCGAGATGATCGACAAGCACGAGGACCAAGATGCCGGTCGGCTCACCCCCGCCGAACAGGACCAGGTCGTCGACGAGTGCTTCCAGTGCAAACTCTGCTACATCAACTGTCCGTACATCCCCGAGTTGCACGAGTGGAACCTCGACTTCCCCCGGCTGATGCTGCGAGCCGACGCCATGCAGTACGCCAACGGCATCAAGTCGTCGCGTGACAAGGCCACCACGCAGATGATGGGGCGCACCGATCTGCTCGGAAAGCTCGCGACGAGCACAGGTCCCGTCGCCAACAAGGTCATCAATGCCGAACCCGGCTCGGGCGTACGCAAAGCCGTCGAGAAGGTCACCGGCGTGTCGTCGGTGCGCCTGCTTCCTCCGTATGCCAAACAGCGCTTCTCGACCTGGTTCAAGAAGCGCCCGAAGGTGCGCATCACCAAGTCTCAGGGCAAGGTCACGGTGTTCCCGACCTGTCTCGTCGAGTACCAGGAGACCAACATCGGCAAAGACCTGGTCAAGGTCTACGAGCGCAACGGCATCGAGTGCAACAACACGAGTGCCGGCTGCTGCGGTGCCCCCTGGCTGCACTCGGGCAACGTCAAGGAGTTCACGAAGATCGCGGAGAAGAACGTCAAGACCCTGGCCGCCGAGGTACGCGCCGGCACCGACATCGTCGTACCGCAGCCGACGTGCAGCTACATCATCAAGAAGGACTATCTCGATTACGTCGCCGACAAGTCGTTGATCGCCGACGCGGCACTCGTCGCCGAACACACCTACGACGCTGCCGAGTACCTGATGAACGTCCACAAGGGTGACGACACGGAACTCGACACCAACTTCACCGGCGAGACGCCGGCCGACATCACGTACCACACCCCGTGTCACCTTCGTGCCCAGAACATCGGCTTCAAGAGCCGCGACCTGATGAAGCTCACCGGCGCCAAGGTCAAACTCGTTCAGCAGTGCTCGGGCATCGACGGCATGTGGGGCTTTCGGGCCGGCAACGAAGACATCTCGATCCCGATCGCCAAGAAGCTCGGCGACCAGATCACCAAGGCCGGCGGCGACGCCGTGGCCGGTGACTGCCACCTCGCCAACACGGCCATCGTCGAACAGACCGGCCGTGAGGCCAGGCACCCACTCCAGATCATCGCCCGGGCCTACGGCATTCCCGAAGAGTGATGCACGCACCATCACACACCATGAGGAGCCCCGCCACCATGTCTCGCAAGCTCACACTCTCCGACATCGCCGACGTGCGCGCGTACGAACGCGAACGCGACGAGTTCCGTGCCGCCGTGATGGAGGTCAAACGCCGCCGGCGCATCTCGTTCGGCACGATCATCACGTTGATGTTCGAGAACCGCGACACGATGCGCCTCCAGATCCAGGAGATGACGCGCGTCGAGAAGCTCGTCAGCGACGCCGACATCCAAGTCGAACTCGACACCTACAACCCGATGATCCCCGAGCCAGGTCAGCTGTGCGCCACCGTCTTCCTCGAACTCACGAGCGACGACCAGATGCGCGAGTGGCTGCCCAAGCTCGTCGGCATCGAGAAGTCGTTCGTGATCGTGCTCGCGAACGGCGAGCGCGTTGCATCGATCACCGAGGAGGCCCACGCCGGGCAACTCACCCGTGACGAGATCACCGCCGCCGTGCACTACATCCGGTTCGAATTCACCCCAGAGCAGGTCGAGGCCTTCGCCACCGGCCCCGTCCGCATCGAGATCACGCACCCCGAGTACCTCGAGTCGGTGGAACTGAGCGACACGACCCACGCCGAACTGCTCCGCGATCTGCAGCCCTGAGCAGCAGTCGCCGACCAGGTCGGAATCAGGAATTTCACTGGCGCGGGCGACGGCGGCGTTCTAGATTCGGCTCGACAACCGTCGTGGGGAAACGAGTCGCAGTGTCGCTACAGGAATTGAAATGGTGGGATCTCGGGGCGTGTCGGGGGCTCGACGCGTCGATGTTCTATCCCGACGACGACGAGAGCGCCGAGATCGCGAAAGCCGTGTGCGAGGGCTGCCAGGTGCGGGTGTCGTGTCTCGAACATGCTCTGTCCTTCCGGGAGAAGGCCGGTGTGTGGGGCGGCGCGACCGAGCGTGACCGGCGACGCATGATCCGTCAACGCCGCCGCGTTTCCTGAACGTACTTCGCCGCGACCGGACGCGGAACGTACGCTGCGGCCCATGTCGAGCCGCGAACCGTTCCACGACTGGCCAACCGTGATGTCGACGCTCGTCGCCGGTGGCGATCTCGACGCGGCGACCGCAGGGTCCGTGATGACGGCGATCCTGCGCGGCGATGCGACAGCCGCACAGATCGGAGGCTTTCTCGTCGCTCTGCGGGCGAAGGGGGAGAGCGTCGATGAACTCGCCGGCCTGCTGGAGGCGACGTTGCACGAGGCGACGTTCGTGCCGCTCACCGACGACGAACGTTCGAACTGCCTCGACATCGTGGGGACCGGGGGTGACGGATCGCACTCGGTCAACGTGTCGATGATGGCGGCACTGGTCGCCGCCGGTGCGGGAGCCCCCATCTGCAAGCACGGGAACCGATCGGCTTCCTCGAAGTGCGGCAGCGCTGACGTCCTCGAACTGCTCGGGGTCGCCATCGAGTTGCACGCCGACGGTGTCGCAGCGTGCGTGCGCGAGGCGGGCATCGGATTCTGTTTTGCGCCGATGTTCCATCCGGCGTTCCGGTTCACCGGCCCGCCACGGCGGGAGCTCGGCATCCCCACCACGTTCAATCTGCTCGGACCGATGGCGAATCCGGGTCGGGTGAAGCGTCAACTGATCGGGGTCGCCGACCCGCAGTTCGCGGAGCCGATGATCGAGACCCTCGAACGTCAAGGTCTGACCGACGCCTGGGTGGTGCACGGCGACGGCTTGGACGAACTCACCACCACGGGATCGTCACGGGTGCTCGCGCTCTCCGAGGGGATCATCACGGAGTTCTCGATCGACCCCGCCGACTACGGGCTGGCTCCGGCGACCGCGGACGACCTCCGCGGCGGCGCCCCGGAGGAGAACGCCCTGGCCGTCAGGCGGGTGTTGGCGGGCGAGAAGGGGCCGCACCGCGACATCGTGCTGCTCAACGCGGGAGCCGGTCTGGTCGTGGCCGGACGTGCCGACGACGTGGGCGCCGGGATCGAGATCGCGGCGGCCGCGATCGACGAGGGTCACGCACAAGCGAGCCTCGACGCGTTGATCAGGGTGTCGCAAACCCAGGCAGCTGCGGCAGCCGATCGCTGATCGGGAACGTCCATTCGCCACTGCACTGCACGGTGAGCTGAGCGGCGCGCTTGTCGCAGAACCGGGCGAGACACAGCGCCTCGTCGATCTGGTGCCGTGACAACACGCCCGTGCCGGATGTCTCCGGCGCTGCGACGGGCAGTGCGCGCGACACGCTTGCCGACCTCACTGCGTCGACGAGTTGCGCCTGCTCGATGGTCCAGGTCGATTCGCCCCAGGTGACCTCGGCTCTTCCGGCACTGCGGAGCGCCTCGACGAGATGGAAGCGCTTGGCCGCTCCGACGAGCGCCGTGACGCGGTCGCGCACACTGGCCGCCTCCTCGAAGCGCTGTTGGTGTGCCAGCTGCATCATCTTGTCGTGGAGCAGCTCGACCACGCGATGGGGATGTCCGCTCAGTGCCGCCGCAGCGTGTTCGACCGCTCGGGCGTACTCCGCCGCATCCGCCGTGCCGGCGCACGGACAGTGGGCCACGCCGAGCTGGGCGGCACTGCACGCGGTGGCGTCGGCAGCCGGCGCGAAGTTCCGGCCGAGACGGGCCGAACAGCGCCGTAGCGGGACGGCACTCTGGATTGCCTCGATCACCAGGTTCGCCATCGTCCGCGACGGCAGCGGTCCGAGGTGCAGGCCGGTGGTGGACGGGTTCTTGACGACCGAGAGGCGCGGCCACGGCGTGTCGACGTCGAGGCGGACGTAGCAGTAACGGTCGACGCGCGTGCCGGCACGGTTGTAGCGGGGGAGGAGCCGGGCGATCAGCCGGCTCTCGATCACCTCTGCGGTGAGCGCATCGGGCAGGTCGAGATGGGTGACCGACTGGGTCTCGCGCAGCATCGGGCCGACCTTGCGGCGATCCTCGCTGCCGAAGTACGAGCGGACCCGTTGGCGCAGGTTCGTGGCCTTGCCCACGTAGAGCACGTCATCGCGCTGCCCGCGGAACATGTACACCCCTGGTGTGCGCGGCAGATCGGCGGTCATCTTCAGCTTGGCGGCTTGCGGGTGCCCGGCGAGCTTGGCCAGTGCCAGCAGGTCGTCGAGGCCGAGCACGCCCAGCCCCGACGCCCGCTCGATGAGCAGGTGGAGGAGGTCGGCGGTCGCCAGCGCATCGTCGAGCGCGCGATGGCTCGGCTTGTGGTCGAGCCGGAATCGTGAGGCGAGCGTGCCGAGCCTGCAGTCGGGGACCTCGTCGCGAACGAGCCGACGGGCGAGCGCCACCGTGTCGACCACCGTGCCCGACAGCGGCGGACGGCCGTGACGCTCGCAGGCAGCTCGCAGGAAACCGACGTCGAAGCCGACGTTGTGGCCCACGATCACGGCGTCGCCGACGAACTCGATGAGCGACGGAAGCACCGCACCGATACGCGGTGCAGCCGACACCAACACGTCGGAGAGTCCGGTCAGCACGGTGATCTGTGGCGGGATCGCGCGTCCCGGGTTCACGAGTGTCTGGAAGGTGCCGAGGCACTGGCCGCCCTGCACCTTCACCGCACCGACCTCGGTGATCTGGTCGTCGTTGCGGTTGCCGCCAGTGGTCTCGAGGTCGATCACGCAGAACACGACTTCGTGGAGGGGTGTGCCGAGGTCGTCGAAGCTCCGCTGCTGAGACAACTCGGCGATCGAACGTGTCGGCATCCGGAGCATGACATCACGAACATGCGTACGCTGTCAAGAACGTGCGTTCGTGCAGTAATGTTCAAGTATGTCCGAGTCGCTCGATCTCGAGCACCGTGACCTGCGTTCGGCGATCGAGTTCGCCGTGCTGGTCGCCGAGGAGGCCAACAAGGGCAAGCGATCGCTCCCGTTCCCCAAGGAACTCCGCGCCCAGTTCGGTGTCGCGCGAATTCCGACGGGCGCGCTGGGCCGACTTCGGCGGGTCATCGAGGCCGACGACACCTTCCGCACGCGAATCGCCGTCGGGGCGGTGCCCGAACTCGTCGATCCGATCGGGATCCTGTGGCTGCAGCGTCCCGCCGGCTGGGAGGACCGGGTTCGAGAGCTGCTCGCGATCCGTGCAGCCGAGGAGCACGACGCCGACCTGCGGACCGCACTGAAGCGAGCGGAGAAGCGGCGGGTCGCGGCCGAACAGGTGGCGATCCGCTCGCAGGCCACGATCATCGAACAGCAGGCCACCTCGGACTCGCTGCGTCATGACCTGGACGGGGTTCGCGCCGACCTCGCGAAAGCCGAGGAGGCCCTCGGCGAGTTGCGCAACGAACTCGTCGACGTGCGCAACGAAGCGCGTCACGCCCGTGACCGCGAGGCAGCGCTGCGAGCGAAACTCGACGCGTACCGCCGGAGTGGGGACACCGCTCCGGCGGTACCGGTACCTGTCGTTCCCCGTGTCGACGTCGCCGAACTCGACGAAATCGCCCAGGCCGCTCGGGCCATCGGCGATCGCGTCGATGCGTTGGTGGCATCCATGGGTCCCGCGAGCACGTCGTCGGATGTGCAGGCGGAGCGTGTCACGGAACGCCGCCGTCCTCTGCGGCTGCCGGGTGGGGTGATCGCCTCGTCGCGATCGGCAGCAGAGTTCCTGCTCCGTACGGACGCCGCTGTCATCGTCGACGGCTACAACGTCGCCAAGCTGGGGTGGCCCGCCGACCGGCTCGACGAACAGCGCCGACGTCTGCTCGACGGGCTCGAGAACCTGGTGCGGCGGCACGGCACCGACGTCACCGTGATCTTCGACGGCTCCACGGTCGTCGGAGCGCACGCCGACCGGCGCCGGATGGTGCGTGTCGCGTACTCGCCCGAAGGCGTGAGTGCCGACGACGTGATCCGTGACGAGGTGAGCCGTTTGCCGGCGGCTCGGGCGATCGTCGTGGTGACCAACGACGCCGAGATCGTCCGTGACGTGCGTGCCCTCGGCGCCAACGTGTTGCCGAGCAACGCGCTGCTCGCCGCGCTCTGATTGCGCCGGTGCTCCCGCGCTGACGGGGGACTCCACGACCCCACATTGCTCACGGGAGCACCGAGCTCTTGGCGAACGTGGTCACGGCGTTGCCGGTACCACGTTCGTGGCGGTCACAGGGTTCGCCTACGCGTGTAACAGCACGACCGCCAGGGTTCCTGCGATCAGCGGAGGGCCAAATGAGTACCGCATCAGCACCTTTCGCTTGTGGATGCTGAGTGCGACGGCGAGCAGCACGGCCAACAGATTGCCGGCGATTGCGCCGTACAGCACGAACTCCAACCCGTACCACCCGAGCAGAAGCCCAAGGACTCCCGCCAACCGAACGTCTCCCATGCCAAGGATCATCACGCCGTAAAACTTCCGGCCGAGGTACCAGATGAGGAAGAACGCATTGGCGAACAGCACCCCACCCGCCACCGCAGTCGCAAGGGGAACCCAATCCCACTCGAGCAGTGAGGCCAGCACCAGGCCACCACCGACTCCGGCGAGCGTGTAATAGACCAGTTGAGTCGGAAGGCGCTGCACCTTCCAGTCGATCACTGCCAAGAGGACGCCGCCGAAGATGAAGGCCAGCACGGCGGGGAGCTCGGGCCTGAGCCCGAGCCGCCAGAAGGCGAGCACGAACAGCACTGCGGTCACGGCGTTGAGGGCATGCTTCTGGATGAACAACCGAACAGACATCACCGTGAAAGTTACGGACCGGCCTCGCCTTCAGGATCATCAATATTGACGATTCGGCCACCTCTCGGCGTCTTTATCGTGCTCCTCGCTACCCACCCCCGATCGGCGGGGATCGGGAACTTAACAAGGAGCAAACCAAATGATGAACCTGGTGGAGAAGTACACACCGGATGCCGTCGAGGCCACCGACGAGGACGGCGTGGTCGCAATCGAATACGTCCTCTTGGCCGGCGTCGTGGCCGTTGGCATCACAACCGTCGCGTTCACTGGTGTTTGGGGCGAATTGAAGACGGCGCTCGACAACATCATTAAGTGATTGTCTTCGGGGGGAGGACGCGAAGTCCTCCCCCCAACAATCCAAGGGAGATCGACATGCGACGCACACGTAACACGAACAAGGACGACCGAGGAGTCGTCGCCATCGAGTTCGTTCTCGTCGCGCCCTTCTTGATCGCCTTGATCTTCTCGATCGCACAGTTCGGGATCTTCTTTTCCAAGAAGGTCGAAGTCGAGAGTGCCGCGAGAGACGCAGCGCGCACACTTGCTTTGAGCCCGGGAATGGCTCCCGCCGCTGCAGTCCCGACGGGCATGACGCTCGACTCGACCAAGACCAACGTCGGTTGCGTGGCAGGGAACACCACGAGCGATGCCCGGGTCAACCTGGTATCCAACTACACCTTCTCGATCCCGCTGATCCCACTGGGAACGAAGACCATCCGAGTCGAAGGACGAATGCGATGCGGCGGCTAGCAGGGCACAGCGATGATTCCGGCGTTGCCACGATCTTCGTCGTGATTGCCTTGCCCGTGCTGATTCTTTTCGCCGCGCTGGTCCTCGATGGCGGCCGTGCATTTATCGCGAGGCGTGAAACCCAGAACAGTGCTGACGCTGCAGCGCTCGCAATGGCCACCGACTGCGCGATGGGGCTGCCCACGTGCGTCTCAGGTGCTGATACCACCGCTGGCAACTACAAGCGCACCACGACTCAGCGGTCCAGCATCACGGACGAGAACGTAGTAGCTGGCTATCCGAACACGTACTGCGACACCGCGGCCGGCTTGTGCAAGGCCACCATGCAGCAGACGATCGGATTTCTGTTCGCTCCCGGTGGAGGAACTGTGACCCGAACGGGCATCGCGAAATGGGGTGGCATTCGGGCTGCGTCGGTACCGTCCCCGTTCACCATTGCGGCGTGCGAGTTCTCGCTCGACATGCTGCCAGCTACCGCAGATGTCGAGTTCTTCTTCGACGATCCCAATCCGCATGACGGATGCTCATCTCCCACAGGCGGCTTTAGTTTACTGGCGGCCACTAGGGACGCACAAGGCGATGAGTGCATCACAACTCCTGTGCAAGAGGGTCCTGAGGAGTGGGTGATCGCAGGGCGAGGGGGCACACCCCATCACAAGATCGCCGACTGCTTGGACAAGATCCTGGACCAGCCGAACCCAGCTGATCGAACGATTCTGATCCCCATCTACAACGATGACCTTTGCGCTGGGCGCTGCTCCGGCAATGGCGACTACCCCATCATGGCGTACGCGATGGTCCTGCTCAAGGGCTATCAGCTTCACCCACCCACACAATTGACGCGCCTGCCGGCCGGGTCGCCTCCAGCCCCGAGCACCGACTGGTGCATGAAGGTACTTGACCCCGAGGCTGAGGCTGAGGCCGAGGAGGAGCAGAGCGCCTGCATCATCGGTGACTTCGTCGAGCGGATCCTCCCGGGCAACTTGCCCAACGTTGTGTCCGGCGGACCCAACTTCGGGGCCACGAGGCCCTACCTCTCCTACAGCTAGTCAACTCACAACGAGAGAAGGCAACTCCACACATGAACAACAAACGGCGGATCATCGGGATCGTTGCAGCAACGCTCCTCGCACTCATCGGCACCGCGTCACTCGTTGGCTACGTGCGCTCGGCGAAGGACAAGGCGGTGGCCGAAGAGGCCCTCGTCGATGTCTACGTCGTCGACGAGTTCGTGCCCAAGGGGGCCGAACCGGAGACCATCGCTTCGGCGGTATCGCTCGAGCAGGTTCCCGCACGACTCAAGCAAGACGGTGCAATCACCGAACTCGAGGAGCTGGGCGACTTGGTTGCTGCCACCGACCTCGAGCCAGGTGACCAGTTGCTCGTCGCACGCTTGGCCGCCAAAGAACTTGTATCGGAGGAGGTGACCGACAAGGTGCAGATCTCAGCCCTGCTCGAAGCAGAACGGGCCGTGGGTGGCGTGCTCCAGAAGGGTGATCTGGTTGGCGTCTACATCTCATTCGATCCGTTCGCGCTCGACGCCGCAGGACAGAAAGCCGAGTCCAGTGATGGGTCGGCTTCTGTCAACGCAGCGGTCTTGCCCGACCAATCGTCCACTGAACCGTCGACCACCGAATCGATCCCCGAAGACGCTGCGGCCGAGCCGAAGAACACTCCGAACGTGAGCCGGCTCGAGTTCCAGCACGTGCTCGTCACCAACGTTCAGACGATCAGCGCGCCGGTGAGCGCCGAAGACGGCGCCGAAGAAGCAACCGGCATCGCCCAAGTCACGGGCACGCAGTACGTCGTCACGCTCGCCCTGTCGCCGGAGCAGTCGGAGCGGTTCGTGTTCGCCACCGAGTTCGGCCGCATCTGGCTGTCGATCGAACCGGCCAGCGTCGACGACGACGGCACACGTCTTGTCACGCTCGGCAACGTCTACACGGTGGTGCGGTGATGGAGCCCGAGACACCGACCGTGATCATCGGTCACGACATGTCCCCGGAGTTGTTCGTCGATGTGTCCGCGGCTCTGCGCAGCATGGGCGTAGCCGTCAAAGTGAACGGCTACGACGCACCACAACCGCGCCAGACGAAGGTCATCGTCGTGGTGTCGCCCAAGGGTGGCTCCGGCAAGACGGCCGTCTCCTCCAACCTGGCGGTGGCGCTCGCCCAACGTCACCCAGGACGTGTGGTGGCCGTCGACCTCGATGTCCAGTTCGGCGATCTCACGATGGCGCTTTCGCTGACGGCGGAGAACACGCTCGCCCAATTGGCACGGACCAGCCAAATCGATGCCACCACTGTCAAGCTGCATCTGACCCCGGCGCCGAATGGCCTGTTCGTCCTTGCTGGTGCCAGCGATCCCGTTGACGCCGATTCGATCGGCCACGAGCACGTGACACGAGTCCTACCCCTTCTGGCGGAGAACTTCGACTATGTGGTTGTCGACACCTCGGCCGGCCTCGACGAGCGCACGCTGGCCGCCCTGGAATGCGCCACCGATCTGCTGTTGGTGTCGAGCCTCGACGTCACCAGCATCCGCAGCCTCCGCAAAGCGGTCGACGCCCTCGACCACATCGGGATCACGGCCGATCGGCGATTGGTTCTCAATCGGGCCGACTCCAAGGTCGGACTCAACCCGTCCGATGCTGAGGAAGTGATGGGCATGACGATCGCCTGCGAAATCCCCTCCAGCCGTGAGATCCCGCTTTCGTTGAACTTGGGAACACCGGTCGTCCTCAGCAAGCCGAAATCGCCGGTCGCCAATCAGCTGCAACAACTTGCGCTGCTGTATGCGCCCGTCGATGCCGCACCAGCGAAGAAGGGTTGGCGGCGATGAGCGTCAGCGAACGCATTCTTCAAGCGCAACAGGCCGCTCTCCAGCGAGGTGAGGTCGCCAATTCCTGGCGGCAGGCTCCGAATCAAGCCCATGCGGCCGACAGCCTGGGGGACTTCAAGGCCCAGGTGCACGACGCGCTCTTCGAGCGGCTCGGTACGCGTCTCTTCGAGGCGACGACCGAAGAGCAGATGCAGTCACTGGTCATGGCCGAGATCGGCGCCCTGATGGACGCGAGGGAATCGGTGCTGACTCCGCAAGAGCGGCAGCTGCTCGTGCAGGACATCGCCCGCGACGTGATGGGACTCGGTCCGATCGAACAGTTCCTCAACGACCCCACGATCAGCGAGGTGATGGTCAACGGGAGTGACAACATCTACGTCGAGCGCGCCGGCCTGATCGAGCGGACCAACGTACGATTCATTTCCGAAGACCACCTGCGCCGCGTCATCGAGCGCATCGTGTCGTCGGTCGGCCGTCGAATCGACGAGTCCTCGCCGATGGTCGACGCCCGTCTGGCCGACGGGTCGCGCGTCAACGCGATCATCCCGCCGCTGGCGCTCGACGGCCCGATCCTCACCATCCGCAAATTCGCCAAGGATCCGTTCACGGTCGAGCGACCTGATCAGAATGGGCACCTTCACCGAGCCGGTTGCGTCGCTGCTCGCCGCGTGCGGTTGAGGGCGGCATGAACATTCTCGTCTCCGGCGGTACAGGCACCGGAAAGACCACGCTGCTCAACGTGCTCTCGAGCTTCATCCCGCACGAGCGAGCGCATCGTCACCATCGAGGATGCCGCCGAACTGCAACTGCACCAGGAGCACGTGGTCCGCCTCGAGACCCGGCCGCCCAACATCGAAGGCAACGGCGCAGATCACCATCCGCGATCTGGTGCGCAACTGCACTCCGCATGCGACCCGACCGCATCATCATCGGTGAGGTTCGCGGCGCGCGAAGCGCTCGACATGCTGCAGGCGATGAACACCGGCCACGACGGCTCGCTGACCACAGTGCACGCCAACAGTCCGCGCGACGCGCTGGCCCGGTTGGAGACGATGGTGCTGATGGCCGGCTATCGACCTGCCGACCCGGGCGATCCGCGAGCAGATCGCATCGGCGCTGAACCTCATCGTCCAGATCGAGCGCTCACGAGACGGCTCCCGCCGTATCAGCCATCTCACCGAGGTGGTCGGGATGGAGGGCGAAATCATCACGCTCCAGGACATCTACCGTTATGACTACAAGGACATGGCGCTGATGCCGACCGGTGTCCGCCCGGAGTTCGTCGACAAGATGAGCCAGCGCGACGTCACCATCCCCGACGGGCTGTTCGCAGGTGGGTGGAAGCGGTGAAGTGCAGACTGCGAGTTCTCACCGCAATCGTGGCCGTGGCGGTCGCTGTCGTGCCGTTCGACGTGGCCGGGGCCCAGGTACCTGCCGACGACGTCGAGGTCATCCTGGCCATCGACGCGTCGGGGAGCATGCTGAGGGCCATCGACGCAGCGAAGGCGGCCGCAAACGAGTTCGTCAGTTCGATGCCGGCAGAGGTTCGCATCGGTGTCGAGACGTTCGCCGACATCGTGACCGTGTTGACCCCTCCGACAACTGACCGGGCACTCGTCACTGCGCAGATCGACTCGATCGAAGTCGCCGGCGACACAGCCCTGTACGACGTGGCGGTCGCCGCAAGCCAGCACTTCACGCCGACTGCCGAGCACAAAGTGCTGGTGTTGTTGTCCGATGGCAAGGACGAAGGCAGCCTGGCGACGTTGGAGGATGCCATCACCGCTCTCCAGGGTGTGAATGTGGAAGCCATCAGCCTGACGACCGCGGAGACTGATCTGGAGAGTCTGACGGCTCTCGGACCGGTCACATCGGCTGAGGACGCGGCCGGGGTCGCGGCAGCTTTCGCTCGCGTCGCCAGCCTGGTCGTGGAAACGATCGAGCCGAGCGCCGTGCCGAGCTCGACGGAGAGAGCCACCACGCCTGCGACCACCGTCGTGGCGGCGGCGCCCACCGTTGTCACGACGGCAACGCCCATTCCGGCCGCGGCCGTTACAACGTCGACCGACGCGTCAAATGCATCAGTCTGGCTATGGCTCGGGGCCGTCGGCCTCTTCTGTGGTCTCTTCGTCCTCACGCTGCTGTTGTGGCCTCGCGAACGTGTGTCGAAGGCGCGGCTGGGCACCGACACGCCACGCAATGTGTCCGAAATCGGCACGCGTACCGTGTCGGCGATTGATGAAGCCCTCGAGCGACACGGCAAGCGAGCTGATCTGGGTAACGCTCTGGCGGTTGCGGATATCTCGATCAAGCCCGCCGAGTTCGTTGCCGTTGTCGGGGTGATCGCCGTCGTCGCCGGCCTCGCCGGACTCGCGCTGGTGGGGCCGCTCATGGGCCTACTCGTGGCAGCCTCGATCTTGGTTGCGGTCAGGTTCTATCTCCGCCGAACGAAGGCCAAGCGTCAGGAAGCGTTCGCCGAGCAGCTGCCCGATGTGCTGCAGTTGCTCACCACCGCGCTGCGCAGCGGCTACGGAATCACGCAGGCGCTCGAGTCGGTATCGGAGGACGCGGAGCAACCGGCGCGGGGCGAGTTTGCTCGTGTGCTCGTCGAAGTCCGGTTGGGTAGAGATCTTTCCGACGCTTTGCGTGCCCTCGCGCAGCGCATGGAGAACATCGACCTCGAGTGGGTGGTGTCGGCGATCGACATCAACCGGGAGACGGGTGGCAATCTGTCCGAAGTCCTGCAACGGGTGAGTGAGACGATCCGCGAGCGCGCCCGTTTGGCACGCCAGGTCCAGACACTCACTGCCGAGGGGCGCCTGTCAACTCGGATCCTTGTCGCATTCCCACTGGTGATGCTGTTGTGGCAGTGGCGAGCAAACCCGGACAATTTCAACCTCCTGACAGACGGAGGGGGACTCGTGCTCCTCATCATCGCCGGAATCCTGATGATCATCGGCTCGGTGTGGGTGCACAAGATCGTCAACTCGGTCGCCTACTGAACGGAGGAACGGAACCAATGGAAGCCACACTCATCTTCGGCTCGATCGCGATCGTCGGTGCCATCGCAACGCTGTGGTGGGGTGTCACGGCCCGGCCGTCGGCCGCCCGCACCAACCTCATGGCCGGTCTGCCGGAGCCTGCCCCGTCCGCCAACCCGCTGGTATCGATGATGCGCCAACTGGGCCAGACAGCGCAGCGGCTCCTGCCGAACGCATTGGTGGACGGCCTCGGGGTCAAGCTGGTGCAAGCGGGTCATCCCCAGGGTCTTGACCTGCCGCGACTACTCGGAATCAAGGTCGCTCTCGCGGCCCTCGCGGCGTTCGTGTTCCTCATCAACGGGCAGGTGTTACTCGCAGCGATCGCCGCCGCCGGATTGTTCTTCCTGCCCGATTACTGGGTGTTGAGCGTACGCGACAAGCGACAAGCGCAGATGGAAGCCGACGCCGCTGACATCATGGACCAATTGACCATCTGCGTCGAGGCCGGCCTTGGGTTCGATGCCGCGCTCGCCCGGGTGGCGACAACGACGGAAGGTCCCCTGACAGACGAGCTCCAGCACACGATGAGCGACATCCGCACGGGTGTCCCGCGTGCTCAAGCGCTGCGTGCGCTGTCGGACCGAGCTCAGGTCCCCGAGATCCGTCGGCTGGTGACTGCTCTGCTGCAGGCCCAGAAACACGGCGTGCCGATCGTGGAAACGCTGCGAGTCCAGTCCGCCGAGATGAGGCTCAAGCGCACGCAGCGCACCGAGGAGAAGGCGGCCAAACTCGGTGTCAAGTTGCTCTTTCCCATCATCTTGTGCTTCCTGCCGGTCTGCATGATCATCCTCGTGGTCCCGAGCCTGATGAGCCTTGGGAACGCTTTCTAGTTGTGTTTGCCGGGGAGGTTGTCCTTGAGTCAGCTGCATTCGGGCTGATCCGGCGCCGCTGCAGTCAGGCAGTGCGCGGCGGAGTGGGTCGGACCGAAGCCCCGACCGCTCGGAGTGGAACGTCGCCGATCGTGTGCCGCACTCGATTCGTACGGCAGCAGCTCGCGGTGGGTGTCGGCGAGAGCGACCGCCGCCAACTGTGACCGCACGCCGAGCTTCTGCAGCACGGCGCGTATCTGCGAGCGGACAGTCGTCAGCGCGACGAAATGTTCACGGGCAATCTCCTCGGCGCTGAGGCCGTCGGTCAGGGCCGCGAGCACCAGGGCCTCGCGGTGCGTCAACTGTTCGAACGTTGCCTGCGCCCGCAGCGAACGCGACCGCTCGAGCCGCAGGTGCTCGAGCAGTTCGGCGCGATGGGTCCGCCCGATGATGGCCGCACCGGAGAGGACACGGCTGAGCGTCGAGTCGACCTCGTCGAGCGGGGTGGTCACCCCGATCCAACCGACTGCTCCAGCCTCCAGGCACTCCGCAAGAACGGTGCGACGTCGTTCGGCCGTCAGCATCACCACACGGGTGCCCATGGCTGCCAACGGTGCGATGAGTTCGACGCCATTGCCGACACCATTGCGCAGATGTGTCTCGAGCAGCACACAGTGCGGCTCGAAACGCCGCGCGTGATCGACCACATCATCCGCTGTGGACCCGCTGCTTGTCTCGACAGCCCAGCGCCGCTCGGTCAGCGCGAGCTGCAATCCCTTTGCCAACAGTGCGTGTTCTTCGACCACAAGAATTCGGCCCGTCGCAGAATGATGGTCGATGTCGTGGCTGGACGGGCAGAGCCCGTCCGTCGCGCGTTCTTGAATTGGTGCCAATGAATGGCTCGTGGAGTACATCTCGGCCAACTCTCCCAACAGGTCGGTTCGTGACCGGTGCGACCGTAGATCAGTTCATTTTCAGATGAAAGGGGCCAGTTCTCATCTTGCAGAAAGCTTGAAACGAGGGTCTCCGCTCCTCATCAAGACGACTTGTGCCGCATTGGGGCTGCAAGCCAATTGGTAGAAGGGTATCGGCAATATCGGAGGTGCTCGATTACACGTACTGTCACCCTCAATGTTTCGTCGGTGTGACGCGACAATTCATGAGATCGAAATCTCTGTAATGATCGGAATGGCCATCACCAACGGTGAAGACCGGGCAACCGTGATGCTCTTATGTCAAGGCGGTGGCAAGCTCGTGGACGACGAGGCAGTGGAATCGGCGGGCGAGAGCTCGTTTGAGGCACCGCCAGATCTCGCGTTGTGTCGTCCGTCTTCGGTGCGTCGGGCGATGTAGGCGCGTGTTTCTTCGCAGCGCGACGAGCGGATCAACACGGCGACGTGCAGCGCAGAGTTGGCGTTGCGATTGCCGCCCCGGTTCATGCGGTGGCGTGTGCTTTGCGTGATGACGCATCGACCGGGCTGGTGCCGCAGAGTGCAGCGAAGGATCCCTCGGTGACCGGCCGGTGTCGTGCCGACCGTGGCTGTCGCGACAATGCCACCGAGATGGTCGCACACCATTGCGGTGTGCCCGACCGGCCGGTGCGCATCCGACCGTCCGACACCGCCCGACAGATCAGAGTGGAGATACGAAGATCGGTCGGTGAGATCCGGAGTCGGACCGGCATCGAACGGCCGGACGAGAGCATTCTTCCAACTGTGACGCTCCTATAGATGTCAAGTGATCATTGCGGTGATCGTCTCGAGTGCTTGGTGGACTCGGGTGGTGTGGTGCTCGAGGCCTCGTTCAAGTCGCGAGATGTGGATGGGGGCAACGTTGAGGGCGACGGCCAGGGCGGTGAGGGTGATGCCGGCTGCGACTCGTGCGGCGCGGAGGTCCTGGCCGGTGGGGATCTGGTCGGGTGGGTTGATGATCGCGGCGAAGACTTCTCGGGCGACGAACCGTTTGAGGCAGCGGATGATCTCGGCTTTGGTCTTGCCTTCTGCGAGCCGGCGGGCGACGTAGCGTTTGGTGTTGTCGTCGTGGCGCATGCGGACGATCACGATCCGATAGAGCGCCCGGTTGGTGTTGCGGCTTCCTCCTTGATCGAGCCGGAACCGGACGTTCTTGCCCGACGACGCGGGTCGTGGGCATGCGCCGCAGAGCTTCGCGAATGCGGCTTCGGAATGCAGCCGACCGGCGTTATCGCCGGCGGCCATCAACAGTTGCGCAGCTGAGTGCGGACCAACACCGTGGAGACCCAACAGTGCTGGGAAGTGCTCGGCGATGATCGGCCGCAGCCGGGCTTCGATGTCGGCGATCTGGGCTTCGAGGAACCGGATTCGCTGGGCGAGCATCTTCAACGCGGACCCGGAGTTCTTGCTCGACGAGGTCGTCGTGGCTGGTGCGGAACCGGACCGCGGCGTTCAGTTGATGATTGAACGTCTTGGTCGAGAACACGTCACGGAACTGGTTCGGAGCACCGAACATCATCGACTTGAACTGGTTGATCGCCTCGACGCGATCATGAGCTGCGGACTCGTGAGCGGTCTCCAACGAGCGGATGGCCTCGACGGGGCCATCACCGGACTTCGGGATCGCTGATGCTCGACCCGACAACACCGCCCGGGCTGCGGCCTCGGCGTCGATGAAGTCGTCCTTGCCGTCGAGATAGCGGTCGAGCTTCTCGGGGCGGTTGACCTCGACGACCTTCACACCAGCGGCTACGAGGTGACGTGCCAGGCCGGCACCATAGGTGCCGGTCGACTCGACCCCAACGGCATCGAGAGCCCCTTGAGCCCGCATCCACTCGAGCGCCGCCTGGTGACCAACCGCCGTGGTCGGAAACGTTGCTCTCGCGAGCGTGCGCAACGTGAGTGTGTCGAGCACCGCTGCGACGTTGGTGTCGGCGTGAGTGTCGACGCCGCCGGTGACACGGCGCCGTGTTGCTGTCATCATGATGTGTGATCCCTTCGATTCGGTTGAACGGTTGAAGAGGGATCAACGATCGAGAAGCGGACAACACAGAGACGGGTCTGCGCCAACAGGCTCCTATCAGGTCACGCTTTCCGATCGAGGCTCCCGGAACGTGGTGGCCGGCGAACAGCTCGACAGGTCACGAGTAAGGACACCTGCGGGTCAGTGACACCCAGGGTCAGAGCTGAACACCGAACCACCACACCGGGAGTCTCCTCCACCGTCCGGAACGGTCTTCACATCATCTCTGTGAGACCCCCTCGTCAGGATGGGTGGCATGAAGATCCCCTACATCGACGGTGCTGATCACATCGGCGGCCCCGCCTTCTCGATCCGGTGCGACACCTGCGTCGCCATTGGCACGACAGCATGCGCCGAGTGCGTCGTGACCCATCTGCTCGCCAACGACGACGGGCCAATCGAGTTCGTCACCGTGCCGGTTGGTGCACCGGTCTCTGCCGCCGATCGAGCCGTGGCGCTGTTCCAGCGCGCAGGCCTGCTCGACGATCCCGTCGAGTTCGTGAGCCTCGCCGACTTCGAGCACGGGCATGTTGCCCGAGTTGGGGCCTGATCGATGGAAATCGGTGCGGTTGTCGAGCGGGTGGAGCGCATCGCCGCGGTGCGCGCCGACGCTGCTGCTGACGCCGGGCTGATCGAAGCCGGCCTGGTCGCCGTACGTGAGGTGACGGCATGGGCCGACGCACAGCAGGCCGCACTCGTGAGGCGGCTGGCGTCGCAAGTGTCGTTCCCGGAGGCGGTGATCGCGAAGACTTCGAAGACCTCGATCGGCCAGGCAGCCAAGTCCAAGGAACGTTCCGACACGTTGGATCGAACGCCGAATCTGGCGGGTCGGTTGGGTGACGGTGCGATCACGGCTGGTCATGTCGATGCGGTCACTCGCTGTTCGACACAGTTGGACGATCGGCAGCGTTCGGCGTTGTTCGAGCGGGTGGACGAACTTGCGGACGTAGCTGCGGCGGCCACGGTCGACGAGTTCGCGAAACGGGTCCGGTTGGAAGCCGCCCGGCTGCAAGCCGACGACGGGCTCGACCGTCTCGAACGTCAGAAGGCGAACACGAGGCTGAACACCTGGGTGGATGCCGAGGGAATGTGGAATCTACGCGGTCGATTCGACCCGATCACCGGTGTGAAGCTCGCTGCAACGTTGGATGGTGCGGTCGAGACGCTGTTCGCGGAGCGGGTGCCGGAGCGGTGCCCGGCCGATCCGATCGAGAAGCAGAAGTTCCTCGCAGCTCATGCTCTGGCGCGGCTGTTGGGTGGCGCTGCAAGCGGCAAACCCGGTCGGCCGGAGTACGTCGTGGTGATCGATGCGGACGCATCCGGGCAGGTCGGGCCGGTCGCAGAGTGGTCGATCCCGGTCGACATTCCCGCGCGAGTACTGGCCGAGCTCGCCGGTGACGCCGACGTGACCGCGGTGGTTGTCCGCAACGGAGTCGTGCTCCACGCGCCCGGAGAGTTGAATCTCGGTCGGACGACACGGCTTGCGAACCGGGCGCAGCGCCGGGCTCTCCGAGGCCTCTACAGCACGTGCGCGATCCCGGGCTGCACGGTCGGCTACGACCGCTGCGAGTTGCATCACATCATCTGGTGGCGCAACGGCGGGCGAACAGATCTCGTGAATCTGGTGCCGATCTGTTCGAAACATCACGGCAAGATCCACAACGACGGCTGGGCCATCGAGCTGGGGCCGAATCGGCAACTCACGCTCCGCCTTCCCGATGGCACGACGCAGAGCACCGGACCACCCGGCCGACGAACCGCCGCCTGACCGGCGACGGTCGGGCCCGCGACATCACCAGGTCGGACGACCTCCTGTTCGGCAGCTATCGAGCGTCGTCGTGCGTGCTTGCGCGCCGACGTACCCTGAGCCGGGTGCGTCGCCCCGAGCCACTTCCGACGATCGACGAGATCCGCGGGCGGTTGGCTCGAGCTGCGGGCATCAGCCACGTCGGCGTGACGACAGCCGACGTCCTCGTAGGATGCCCGAACGCGACTTCCACGACCGCGAAGGCACGGGGTCTCCACGGCGACATGGGGTTCACCTACCGTGACCCCGATCGATCGACCGATCCGAGGCGGGCGGTCGAAGGTGCGCAGTCGGTCATCGTGGCGGCACGGCCGTACCTGACCGTCGCCGATCCCGAACCGCCGGCCTCCGACGCCGGACCGCACGCCCGCGTCGGCCGTTACGCGTGGGTCGATCACTACGCACCACTACGACAGGCGTTGCGCGACGTCAGTCGGCAGATCCGCCGTGCCGACCACCGTGCAGTGGCCTTCGCCGACGACAACTCGATCGTCGACCGTGCAGTCGCCCACCGCGCCGGGCTCGGATGGTACGGCAAGAACGCCAACCTGCTGCTGCCCGGCGCCGGGAGCTGGTTCGTGCTCGGCTGCATCGTCACCACGGCGAACTACGAGCCAACGGGGGAGCCGGTGGCCGACGGGTGCGGCACCTGCCGGCGTTGCATCGACGACTGCCCGACGGGTGCGATCATCGCCCCCGGGGTGATCGACGCCAACCGCTGCCTCAGCTGGGTCCTGCAGAAGCCGGGAGCCATCCCGGTCGACTACCGCGAGGCGATCGGCGACCGCATCTACGGCTGCGACGACTGCCAGGACGCGTGCCCGATCTCGGTGCGTCTCGGCCCGCGTGAGGCCATCGAACTCGACGCGAGTGCCGATGCGTGGGTCGACGCGCTCGAGCTGCTCGACGCCGACGACGACTGGATCAACGATCGGTACGGCCACTGGTACATCGCCGACCGGGATGTGCGATGGCTACGACGCAATGCACTCGTCGTCGTCGGCAACGTCGGCGATCCGGCCGATGGACGCGTCCGACGAGTCGTCGACCACTACCGTTCGGACATCGACCCGATCCTCGCCGAACACGCCGTCTGGGCCGCAGCCCGACTCGACGAACGCTCCCACGACGTGAAGCATCTGCTGGTCACGAACGACTTCCCGCCGAAGATCGGCGGGATCCAGTCGCTGCTGTGGGAATGGTGGCGCCGGCTTCCTCCCGAGTCGTTCGCCGTGCTCACCAGCCCGTATGCGGGCACCGCCGAGTTCGACGCCGGCGAGCCGTACCGCATCGAACGCACTCGCGAGCCCGTGCTGCTTCCGCACCCCTGGATGGTGCACCGGGTCAACGAACTGGCCAAGGACTTCGGCGCCGATTTCGTCGTCATCGACCCGGCCGTCCCACTCGGGCTGATCGGGCCGTCGCTGCAGCTTCCCTACGACCTCGTGCTGCACGGTGCCGAGGTCACGGTTCCGGGGCGGCTCCCCGGCGCCAAGCAGACACTCGCCTACACATTGCGTCGGGCCCGCAAGATCATCGCCGCCGGCGGCTATCCCGCAGCCGAGGGTGAACACGCAGCGGGACGGGAGCTGCCGATCACCGTCGTGCCGTGCGGTGTCGACCCCGACAGGTTCCGACCGCTGTCACCCGACGAGCGCGCTGCTGCCCGCGAACACTTCGGCCTCCCGGTCGACGCCGAGGTCGTCGTCGGCATCTCACGGCTCGTCCCGCGCAAGGGCTTCGACACCGCCATCCGCGCCGCTGCCCGCCTCCGGCTGACACGGCCGGACCTGGTGCTCGTCATTGCCGGCGGTGGACGCGATCGTGACCGCTTGGAGAAGCTGGCGACCGAACTGGAGGCGCCGGTCCGGTTCCTCGGCCGCATCCCGAACGCCGACCTGCCGCTGCTCTACGGATGCGCCGACATCTTCACGATGCTGTGCCGCAACCGGTGGGGCGGGCTCGAACAGGAGGGCTTCGGCATCGTGTTCGTCGAGGCTGCGTCCTGCGGCGTCCCTCAGGTGGCGGGCGACTCGGGTGGTGCCGCCGAGGCCGTCGCCGACGGTGAGACCGGCATCGTGATCTCCGACCCCGACGACGTGCACTCGGTCGTCGACGCCTTCACCCGACTCCTCGACGACGACGATCTACGACGCTCGATGGGCGAGCGCTCGCGGCAACGGGCGTTGGACGAGTTCGCCTACGACGTGCTCGCCCGCCGTCTCGGCGAAACGCTCGGCGTGTACGACTGACCGATCGACCACGCTGGCACACTGCACCCGTGAGCGACACCCCCGACCGTGACACCGGCGACCGTGACAGCATCGACGGTGACAGCATCGACGGTGACAGCTCACGCTGACAGCATCGACGGTGACAGCGGCAACCGTCACACGGCCAACCGTGCGGCCGGCGACGTCATCGTGTTCGCCGACGTGATCGGAACGTTCGCGTTCGTGGTCACCGCTGTGACCGCGGCCGTGGTGTTCTCGACCGCGAGTCAATGGGTCGGCGCGATCACCGCGATGGCCCTGTTCGCCGTCGGCGTCTTCGCGTTCATCTGGTCGTTCTTCAACGCGGTCCAGCGCAGTCGAGAGGAGCAGATCTCGGTCACCCAGGTCTACCTGCTGCTGGGTTCGCCGACGCCGGCGCGTGTCCGTCGGATCATGTTGTCGATGCTCGTCGTGCAGACCGTCGTCGGCCTCGCGACAGCCATCGCCAGATCGGAGGCCGAGGACGGCTCGCCCGGCACGTCGTTGGCGGTCGGTGTGTTGGTGCCGATGTTCGGCATCGGCCTGAACGGATTGTGGTGCGCATTCCACGGCGTGTTCCCGCCTCGTCCCGATGTCGTCACTTTCGGCGCCGAGATCGACAAGAATGGCTGACATGGCTGAGACCGCGACCGAGATCATCACCATCGACGCCCCTCACGAGCGGGTGTGGCAGATCGCGCTCGACCTCGAGAGCTACCCGGTCTGGGCCCACGACATCAAGGACGTCAACATCCGCGAGACCGACGATCTCGGCCGTCCGCTCGAGGTCGAGTTCCGAGCATCGGCGCTCGGCCGCAGCACGCACTACACGCTGAGGTACGACTACACGAACGCCCCGTTCGAGATGGGGTGGACGATGCTCAGTGGCGACATCCAGCGGTCGATCGACGGCGTGTGGCGGTTCGATCCCGACGACGGCGATCGCACCACGGTGCGCTACGACCTGCAGATCGACCTCGCCGTTCCGTTGCCCGGTTTCGTGAAGCGACGCGCCGAGGTGCGCATCCTCAACACGGTGCGCGAACTGAAAGTCCGCGCCGAGGCGTGAGCGGGCCCGCCGGCCCGACCCGGCGTGTCGGCATCGATGTCGGCGGAACCAAGGCGCAGGGTGTGGCGCTCGACCCGAGCGGCAACGTCGAGGCGACCGCCCAGCGACCGACGCCGCGGGGCGACGGCAGCCTGGGGGCACTGGTCGACACGCTGGCCGAACTGGCTGACGAACTGGGGGAGTGCGGGAGTCTCGGCGTGGGGGTCCCCGGCCTCGTCACGCGTCACGGCGTCCTGCGGGCCGCACCGAACCTCGACGGCGTTGCCGACTTCGAGATCGCTCGGCTCCTCGGCGAACGGCGTGGTACGAGCGTGTACGTCGACAACGACGCCACATGCGCCACGGTCGCGGAGTGGCAACTCGGCGCCGCTCGAGGTTCCGACAACATGATGCTGGTCACGCTCGGCACGGGCATCGGCGGCGGGCTCGTCGCCAACGGTGCCATCTTGCGTGGCATGAACGGATTCGCCGGGGAGTTCGGTCACATGGTGGTCGATCCGGACGGTCCGCGTTGCCCGTGTGGGCGTCGCGGGTGTTGGGAACGGTATGCGTCCGGATCGGGGCTCGCCATGCTGGCCCGCGAGGCGGCGACGGGACAGCGGCTCCGCGATGTGGTTCGTCATGCCGGAGGCGACCCACAGGCAGTGCGTGGCGAGCACGTCCAGGCTGCCGCCCGCGAGGGCGACCCCGAAGCACTCGCGGTGATCGACGATTTCGCCCGCTGGGTGGCGCTCGGTCTGTCGAACCTCACCAATGCGTTCGACCCGGAGATGTTCGTGCTCGGAGGCGGTCTGGCGTCGGGCGCCGACCTCTACCTGGAACCCATCGTGCGTTGGTACGGCGAGCTGTTGTACCAGCCGCACCTGCGACCCATGCCGCGCGTGGAGTTCGCGAAGTGGGGCCCACTCGCGGGCGCCGTGGGTGCAGCACTGCTCCCCACGCTGCGCTGATCGGTGCGGGGCCTGATCAGGCTACTGAAGGACGTATCAGTGAGGGATGTAGTTGGCGCGTGACGCCGTGATCTCCGCCCAAGCTTCGGCCTTGCCGCCCATGCCGGCCGACGACGAGTGCTTGTCGGGCTCCAAGGCCTTGTAGACGTTGAAGAAGTGTTGGATCTCCTCGACGAGCTGCGGGGTCAACTCGGTGATGTCGTTCACGTTCGCGAAGCGAGGCTCCTTGGGCGGCACGCAGATGAGCTTGGCGTCTTCGCCCGCCTCGTCGCGCATGTACAACACACCGACGGGTCGGCATTCGACGATGACACCCGGATACACCGGATCCTCGAGGAGGACGAGCGCGTCGAGCGGGTCGCCGTCGCCGGCGAGCGTGTCGGGCACGAAGCCATAGTCGGCGGGGTAGGTGGTGGCGGTGAAGAGGCGGCGGTCGAGATAGACCTTGCCGTCCTCGTGGTCGATCTCGTACTTGTTGCGACTGCCACGGGGGATCTCGATGACGACGTGGATGCAATCGGGGGAGGGTGTCTTGGGCATTGCCCACAGCATCGCACACGTCGGTCGGATACCCTCGGAGCGATGGAGTTCCGGCGCATCGAGAATCTGCCCCCGTACGTCTTTTCGATCATCAATGGCCTGAAGATCGAGGCACGCCGTGCCGGTGCCGACGTCGTCGACCTCGGATTCGGCAACCCCGACATCCCGTCGCCGCAGATCGCGGTCGACAAACTCGCCGAAGCGGCACGCAATCCGAAGAACCACCGGTATTCGCTCAGCCGTGGCCTTCCGAAGCTCCGCGAGGCGATCGCCGGCTACTACAAGAACAAGTGGGACGTCGACCTCGACACCGAGTTGGAGATCACGAATACCATCGGCTCGAAGGAGGGTTTCAGCCACCTCATGTGGGTGTTGCTCGACCGAGGTGACGCTGCCATCGTGCCGAGCCCGAGCTACCCGATCCACATCTACGGTCCGCTGTTCGCCGGCGCCGACCTCCGCCAGGTGCCGATGAGGTTCCTGGCCGACTCCACCCAGCGCGAGCATTTCGCCGATGACTTCATGGACAGCCTGCAGACCGCCTGGGACGTGGGTTGGCCCAAACCGCGCGTCCTCGTGATCTCGTTCCCGCACAACCCCACGGGTGCCACCGTCGATCTCCCCTTCATGCAGCGTGTCGTCGACTTCTGCCGTGAGCACGAGATGATTGTGGTGCACGACTTCGCCTATGCCGACGTCGGGTTCGACGGCTACGAGCCCCCGAGCATCCTGCAGGCCGAGGGCGCCAAGGAATGTGCCGTCGAGTTGTACTCGATGACGAAGAGCTTCTCGATGGCCGGTTGGCGCAGCGCCTTCCTCGTCGGCAACGCCGAGGTGGTGCAGGCCCTCGTGAAGCTCAAGAGCTACCTCGACTACGGCATGTTCCAGCCCGTTCAGATTGCCGCCACGGTGACGCTCAACGAGGCGCCCGACTTCCCGAAGGAGGTGTGCGCCATCTACGAGTCGCGCTGCGACACGCTGATCGAGGGGCTCGGCCGCATCGGCTGGGACATCCCCAAGCCGGGTGGTTCGATGTTCGTCTGGGCGCCGATCCCCGAGCCGTACGCCGAGATGGACTCCGTCGAGTTCTGCTCACTGATCGTTCGTGACGCCGACGTCGCGCTGTCGCCGGGCGTCGGTTTCGGCCCCGGCGGTGAAGGATTCGTCCGTTTCGCACTGATCGAGAACGAGAAGCGCATCCAACAGGCCATCCGCAACCTCAAGCGCGGCCTGCCCAAACTCGGCTGACCGTCATACGGTGCCGGGTCAAACGTGACGCCGGAATGTGACACCGGGGCGAAACGTCACGTTTGACCCGGCACCGTGTAACACGATGGTCACGGTGTGGTCACCGGGCGGCGACGTGGCTGCCGCTACCGTGCCCGCCCATGATCACCATCGTCGTCAGGGTCTGGATGCCCGACCGTCCGGGGGCACTGGGTCAGGTCGCCAGTCGAATCGGTGCCGTTCGTGGCGACGTGCTGGCCATCGAGATCCTCGAGCAGGGTGGCGGACGCGCGATCGACGAACTGACGGTGTCGTTGCCCGACGAGGACCTGCTGGCACTGTTGACCGCCGAGGTCGATGCCGTCGACGGCGTGTCCGTCGAGAGCATCCGGGTCGTCGACCCGGACCGGACGGACGCGAGCCTGTCGGCGCTCGCCGTGGGTGCGGCCATCGCCGAATGCTCGCCACCCGAGCGGCTCGACGTGATGATCAGCGGAATCCAACGCTTCTCCGAGACCGACTGGGTCGTCGTGTTGCGGTCGGGCGATCTGGTTGCGGAACTCGGTCCGGGTCCCGATCTCGGCTGGTTGTCGGCGTTCCTCGCCGGGAGCGAACATCTCGACGGCCTCAACGACTCGTCGCCGAGTGATCTGCTCTGGGCCAGTATGAGCACGTCGGGGCTCACGGTCGCCGCCGGTCGGTCGGGAAACCCGATCCACGAACGTGAGCGAGTGCGATTCTCGCTGCTCGTCCGGCTCGCCGACGCCCTGATGGTCACCTGATCACCCCGAAATGTGCCTGGATGTGCGCGCTCAGCGCGCACATCCAGGAGAATTTCGGGTTGTGGGGTTGGGGTGGGGAGGGGAGGGGGAGGGGGTCAGTGGGGCACCCAGTCGCGGGAGCGCTCGACGGCGCGCAGCCACTGGGCGTGGAGGGCATCGGCGGTCGTCCGGTCGGCAGCCGGCGCGAATTCGGCCTCCAATGCCCAGTGCGTGCCGACATCGTCGAGGTCGACCCACACCCCCTCGGCGAGACCCGCCAGGAAGGCGGCGCCGAGCGCAGTGGTCTCCTTCTCGGCAGGGCGCTGCACGGTGACGCCCAACTGGTCGGCCTGGAACTGGCACAGCAGATCCATCGCGGACGCACCACCGTCGACGCGCAGGTCGACGATCGGGGTGCCGCTCGCGGCCGTCATGGCATCGATCACATCGCGCGTCTGGTAGGCCATCGACTCCACGACGGCCCTGGTGATCTGGGCCCGACCGGTTCCCCTCGTGATCCCAACGACCGTGCCCCTGGCGTATGGGTCCCACCACGGAGATCCCAGCCCTGCGAACGCGGGGACGACGTAGACGCCGCCCGTGTCGGCGACCGACGCCGCGAGCGGTCCGGCCTGGGACGCGTCGTCGATGATGGCGATGCCGTCACGGAGCCATTGGATCGCCGCGCCGGTGACGAAGATCGATCCCTCGAGCGCGTAGTGGGTGGTGCCGTCGGCGAGCGTCCATGCAACGGTGGTGAGCATCCCCTCGGTGGGCGCCGGACAGGTCGCTCCGACGTTGAGCAGGACGAACGATCCCGTGCCGTAGGTGTTCTTCGCCATCCCCGGCACGACGCACGCCTGGCCGAACAGTGCCGCTTGCTGGTCGCCCGCCACACCGCTCACGGCAATACCGCCAGGGACGTCGGCGGTCGGCGACGTCACGCCGATGCGTCCACTCGACGGCACGATGGTCGGCAGGGCCCCGATCGGAACGTTCAGGAGCCCACACAGTTCGGGGTCCCACCTTCGGGTGCGGATGTCGCACAACATCGTGCGGCTGGCGTTGCTGACATCGGTGGCGAACACCTCGCCACCGGTCAGCTTCCAGATCAACCAGGCGTCGATGGTGCCGATCGCCAGATCGTCGTCGATCGGCACGTCACGATTTGCCAGGATCCATTCGGCCTTCGTTCCCGAGAAGTACGGGTCGAGGACCAGCCCGGTTCGTTCCCGCACGAGCCCCAGATGCCCGGCTGCAGTGAGTTCGTCGCACCGCTGTGCAGTGCGGCGGTCCTGCCACACGATGGCGTAGCCGTAGGGCGCACCGGTCGACCGGTTCCACGCGAGCACGGTTTCGCGTTGGTTCGTGATTCCGATGGCCGCCACTGCGTCGATGCCGACGTCGCCGATCACGTCGTTCAGGGTGTCGCGGGCGGCGGCCCAGATCTCGTCGGCATCGTGTTCGACCCAACCCGGCTGCGGATAGTGCTGTGTGAATTCCCGGTACGAACCCGACGAGGGCCGACCGTCGGTGAACACCGCCCGGCTGCGAACCCCGGTCGTGCCGGCATCGATGGCGATCACACACGTCGCTGTCACGCGTGGCGAATGTAGCCGAGAGCGTGCTCGCCTCACCGGTTGCGTCGCGTCACCCGGTGCGTCGCGTCACGGCAAGCGCCGGGTCAGCGTTTGCGTTTGGAGACCGACCTGGGTCGGCTCCCGCCGGCGGTGCGACTCGTCGGCGCAGGCTTGGGGCGAGACGATTCGGGCACTGATGACGTGGTCGAGCTCGCGGTATCGGCGCTCGCGGCCCGCACATCCTTCAGGCGTTGGCGTTGGTAGCCGAACTTCGCCATCACCGCGCCGAAACCGAGGTAGAGCGGCCCGGAGATCAGGACGCCGGCGATCGCTCCGACCACGTTGTCGCCGCGGAAGAAGATCACGAAGACCGCGGACATGATCGCGGCGTAGATCAACCATTCGCGAATCAGGCGCTGCCATGGCACCGGTCGGCTGTTGTCCCATCCCATCCTGGGTGAGAGCATGGCAGCAGCGGCCGGACGTTCCAACCGTGACGGCAGCGTCACACCCTGGGCGAGGGGATACCGGGGAACGACGGCTGACTCGATTCGACCAGGCCCGGATAGTCGTATGCCGTCAGGGGCCGGTCGGTCAGCTCGCCGCTGCCGAGTGGCCACACCCTCGGTTCCCCGTCGATGCGCAGCTGCACCGATTGCACCCCGTCGATCGTGGTCGCTGTGTTCACGATCTGTGCAACGGCGAGTTGCAGGCTGTCGGTGTTCAACGCACCGAAGACGTCGTTGACGTCGACGGTGAGCACCTGGCCGACCGCGCGTGGCGTCGACAGCAATTCCACGTCGGCCGGGATGGCCGTGTCGAGGCCCTCGTCGCGCTCTTCGGTGTTGGGTCCGGCGAACAGCGACTCCAACACCGCTTCGGGTTCCATCGGGACGTCGCGCTGGACAGATCGCAGGCGTTCGGGTTGTTCGGTGTCGGCCGGCACGAGCAGGAAGATTCGGTTGGCTCCGGCGGCTTCGTCGCCCGTGGCCGGGTCGCCGAAGACGTCGCTGCGTTCCTCCGAGAGGTCGTTCGGTGCCGCTTCGGGCTGGATCGAACAGCTCGTGGCCAGTGCGGCGATCAACACCGACACGGCGATGAATCGATGTGCTCGGAATCGATGTGGTCGGGTCACTCGTCCAGCTCCGATGCCATCAGTTCGATCACGAAGCGGGCGCCGGGTTCACCGTCGAGACGATCCTCGACCCAGACCCGACCGCCGTGCATCCGGACATGTTCGTCGACGAGTGACAACCCCAGTCCGGCACCCTCGCTGCCGGTTCGCCGCCCCGCGCCGCTGCCGCGGGCGAATCGCTCGAACACGAGGTCGCGTTCCTCCTCGGGCACGCCTGGCCCGTGGTCCTCGACGGCGATGAGGATGTGCGACATCGGCTCGTCATCGGGATCCACCACGGCGATCGACACCTCGGGTTCCCCACCTCCGTACGCGCGGGCGTTGTCGATGAGGTTGGCGATGACCCTCGCCAGGCGTCGACGATCACCACGGATCAGGGCGAGTTCGGCGCGTGGGGCCACCGTGATCGGCGTGTCCGGCAGCGAACTCACTGCCACGGCCTGGCGGACGAACTCGGCGGCGAGGAGTTCCTCCATGTGGAGCCGGATGGCGCCTGCATCGAACCGGGAGATCTCGAGAAGGTCCTCGACGAGCCCCTGGAAACGCGCCACCTCGCTCGCCAACAGATCGAGAGCTGCCTGCGCCCGCTCGGGAAGCTCGTCGCGTCGAGCCTCCATCACCTCCACCGACGCCGAGAGCGTCATCAACGGCGAGCGCAGTTCGTGGCTCACGTCGGACGCGAACCTCGCATCGCGTTCCACCCGCTGCTGGAGGGCCTCGGCCATGTCGTTGAACGATTCGGTGAGGATGCGCAGATCGGGATCGTCGGTCGTTTCGAGGCGCGTGTCGAGTTGGCCGCCGGCGATCGCAGAGGCAGCCTGCGCGGCGGTGCCGACAGGACGTACCGCTCGTCGCGCGGCGAAGATGCCCAGCAGGAAGCCGAGTCCGGTGGTGATCGCCGCGGCGAACACGAGTGACAGCCGGACGCTGGTGAGCGTCGAATTCGCTTCATCGAGACTGAAGGCCTCGAAGTACGCGCCGATCCGCGGGATGTCCCAGCCGACGACCACGGTCAGTTCGTCGCCGATCTCGATGATCTGGCTCGCCGACGTCGCCTCGTCGATGACCCGGGTGACCAACGGTGGGGGAATGTCGGGGTTCTGGAACGTCGCTGCCCCGCCCGTCCACCGGCCCGCGTACCAGATGAGGTAGTCCTGCACGCCGATTCGTTCGAGCGACGACGTCGCCGAGTCGGCGTTGGCCGGGAGCGTGCGGAGGTCGCGCTCCACTCCTTGGGCATTGCGCTGGGAGGTGGAGACCGCGGTGTCGACCCGTTCGGACACGAGGCTCGATCGGGTGAGCCCATAGGTGGTGGTGGCGAGGAACACCGACAGCAGCAGCGAGCCGAGGGTGAAGATCAACAGGATTCGTCGTCGGAGCCCGAGCGCGGCGGGCCGGGAACGGTTGACCAGGCGACGGAGCCAGCCGCCCTCGCTCACGTCTGGAGCCGGTACCCGAGCCCGCGAACGGTGACCACGTGCCGGGGGTTGGCCGGGTCGGCTTCGACCTTGGTGCGCAGCCGACGCACATGCACGTCGACGAGCCGACCGTCACCGAAGTAGTCGTAGCCCCACACCTTGTCGAGGAGGGCTTCCCGGCTGAGGACCTTGCCGGGACTCTCGGCGAGTTCGCACAGCAGACGGAACTCGGTCTTGGTCAGATGGACCTCGGCGCCGTCGCGCAGCACCTTGCCCTCGTCGGGGATCAGTTCGAGGTCGCCGAAACTGAGACGGGAGTGACCGTGTGCGCTCGGTCGGACCCGACGCAGCAACGCTCGGATGCGCGCGGACAGTTCCTTGGGGGCGAAGGGCTTGGTGAGGTAGTCGTCGGCTCCCGCTTCGAGGCCGGCCACCACGTCGTGGGTGTCGTTGCGCGCCGTGACCATGACGACGGGCACGTCGCTCGTGCGGCGTAGCGTCCGGCAGAGTTCGAAACCGTCGATCCCCGGCAGCATGATGTCGATGAGCACCACATCGGGATTCGATCGCTGGAACATCTCGATCGCCTGCTCGCCGCTCTCGGCTTCGTCGACGGTCCAGCCCTCGTCCTCGAGCGCGAGTTTGACCGCCGAACGGATTCGTTCGTCGTCTTCGACGGCGAGGATGCGTGTACCCACGCCCCCATGATGCCGCATCCGGCGCCCGATTGGCGACCATCGGGCCGGCGCGGCCCTCAGGCGTCGATGACGATGATCGTGGTGACGAGGTCGCGATGGATTCCCGGGCCCGCAGCGACCGTCATCGCGGAGCCCGCCGGGCCGCCGCTCAGGTCGGAGGTGATCGCTCCTGCCTCCTGGGCGATCAGCACGCCGGCGGCCAGATCCCAGGAATTGAGGTACTCCTCGAAATAGGCGTCGAGGCGGCCGCAGGCGACGAAGCAGAGGTCGATGGCGGCCGAGCCGAGGCGGCGGACATCGCGCACTTCGGGCACGAGGCGCGACAGGCGTCGAGCCTGCTCCGCGCGCCGTTCGGCGGAGTAGCTGAACCCGGTTCCGACGAGCGCGCGAGAGATCCGCGACCGATGAGCAGGCGATCGCCACGCCGTTGAGTGTGGCGCCGCTGCCGCGGGCCGCCGAGAAGAGTTCATCGGCAACCGGGACGTAGACCGCGCCGGCGAGCGGGCCGTGGGCGTCGACCACGGCCACCGATGTGCACCAACTCGGCAGGTCGTAGACGAAATTGGCGGTTCCGTCGATCGGGTCGATGTGCCATTCGAGCCCCGACGTGCCGGCATCGTCGGCTCCCTCCTCGCCGACGATGGCGTCGTGGGGTCGGCTGGATCGCAGCGCATCGACGATCAGCTGCTCGGCGGCGCGGTCGAACTCCGTGACCGGATCGGTCGGGCTCGACTTCGTGTCGTGGACGACCGGTTGGCCGACGCCGAGCGAACGCCGCCCCTCGAGCGCTCCGACGCCGGCGCGGCGCGCGAGGTCTTCGGCCAGGCTGCGCAGGGCGGCGGGATCGGGGTTCATCAGCGGTTGGGTTCGGTGGGCGCATGGCCCGCACTGGCGCGGTCCTCGATTTCGCGCCACTCGCCCATGGCGCGCATGACGAGCACCGCGACCACGGCCATGCCGCCTGCGGCGCCGAGCGCTCCGACGAGCAGGCCGATGCCCTCCCACACGCCGCAGTCGCCTTCGCACTGCAGCGACACGAGTGAGTAGCCGATCATCGCGCCGGCGAGTCCGCTGAGGCAGATGGCGGCGAATGCGGCGATACGCACCCCGACCGACGGCAGTGCAGAGAGTGACCCGTTGCTCTGGTTGGGAACCGGTGTGCTCACGGCATCGCAGCGTACCGGCGCCGTCCTCCACGGGGCCGGTGCTCACCACGGCGGTGGGCCACACTGTGTGAATGGGTCGTCCCCGACAGATCCTTCACGTCGACATGGACGCGTTCTTCGTCTCGGTCGAACTGCGGCGCCGGCCGGACCTCGCGGGCCAGCCGGTCGTCGTGGGAGGCACGGGTCGCCGCGGCGTCGTCGCCGCAGCGTCGTACGAGGCCCGGCGTTTCGGGGTGCACTCGGCGATGCCGTCGGTCGTCGCCATGCGACGTTGTCCGCAGGCGGTGTTCCTCCCCGGCGATCACGCCCTCTACAGCGAGGTCAGCGCCCAGGTGCGCGAGATCTTCGACCGGTACACGCCACTCGTCGAGCCCTTGTCGCTCGATGAAGCGTTCCTCGACGTCACCGGGTCGATCGGTCTGTTCGGACCGGCGGCGGACATTGCCGCGCGGATTCGCGCCGACGTCGACAGCGAGTTGGCGCTCGCCTGCTCGGTCGGAGTCGCTCCCAACAAGTTCCTCGCCAAGCTGGCGTCGGTCGAGGCCAAGCCGGTTGCCACACCCAGCGGCGTTCGCGCAGGGGCGGGGGTGGTCGTGGTCGAGGCGGGCAGGGAGCAGGAGTTCCTCCAGCCGCTCGCCGTGCAACGCCTGTGGGGCGTCGGGCCGGTCACGCTCGACAAGCTGCATCGCATCGGGGTTCGGCGGGTGGCCGATCTGATCGCAGTCGACGAGGCGGTGCTCACGACCTCGCTCGGAGCGTCGCAGGCCCGTCATCTCCTGGCACTCGCTCGCGGGATCGACGACCGACCCGTCGAACCCGAACGTGAGGCGAAGTCGATCGGCCACGAGGAGACATTCGCGTCCAACGCGACGGACCCGAGCGAGATGCGCACCCATCTCGTGAGGCTGTCGGACGCTGTCGCGAGCCGCCTGCGCAAGGCGGGAGTGGGCGCCCGGACCCTCACGCTCAAGGTGCGTTTCGACGACGGGTTCCACACGATCACCCGGTCCACGACCGGCCCGGAACCGACGGACCAGGCCGACACGATCGTGGCGATGCTCCAACCGATACTCGACACCATCGACCCGTCCCCGGGTGTTCGACTCGTCGGAGTGAGCGGATCGAACTTGGGGTCGGTGCATCACCAACTGACACTGGACGATGCCGCCGTGAACGTGCCGGTGCACGGGGCGAGGGAGGCTGCGTTGGACGAGATCAGGGAGCGGTTCGGAACGGATGCGATCGGCCCGGCGAGCGCCGTCCAGGGTGGCAAGGTCCGCAACGTCAAGCGTGGCGGGCAACAGTGGGGGCCGGACGCCTGAGTGGTTGCGCTCCGGCCGCGATCGGGCGGCACGGCGCGGAAGGCGATCGAGCGGCAGGAATGGCTTTCGGCCCTGTCGGCGTCGAGGTCCGAGGCGGATGCTGAAGACAGATCCATGGAAGGGAGTCCACCATGATCCTCCTTGGTCCACTCGTGCTCGCCGGAATCATCACGGCGATCGTCCTCGCAGTGCGGAGTGCCGCCCGCCACGAGGCCTCGGTACCTCCGACTCTTCCCACGTCCGACGTTGCGATCGGAACACGACGCTCCAGTTCTTCGGCAGCTCTCCCCGAGATGCTCGACGGCTGGGTCGCCGATGGCCTGCTGTCTGCAGATCAGGCGCTGGCCATTCTCGACCATGAGCGCGTGGTCGCCGCGACTCCCGCACCCGGTCGCCGCGTACGGGCTCCCGGCCCACCACGGCGGATCCCCCTGTTCGCAGAAGCGCTCGGCTACCTCGGGGGCGTGCTCGCGCTCACGGGGCTGACGCTCCTGATCGCCAACTACTGGCCGGACCTGTCGACGTCGATGCGTCTGGCACTCAGCTTCGTGACGACACTCGCCCTCGTCGGAGCCGGCGCGCTCGTTCACGAGCACGTCGACGCCGCTCTGGCGAGGCTGCGATGGTTCCTCTGGACACTGTCGTCGGCCACCGCGGCGCTGTTCACCGCTGTCCTCATGGTCGACGTCCTGGACGTCGACAGGGGATCGCTCGTCGTCGCCGCCTGTGCGGGCGTGGTCGCCGTCGAGAACGGGATGCTCTGGTGGTGGCGCGACCGTCCGGTCCAAGAGCTGCTCTTCCTCGTCGGCTCCATCGTCGGCGCAGCGACGTTCGTCGATGCGCTCGCCAACAGCGGGGCCGCCGGGCTGATCGCATGGCTCCTCGCCGCGATGGTCCTCACCGCAGGGTTGCGTGGCATCACGCCGCAGCCGATCATCCCGCACGTCGTCGGCACGGTCGCGATCATGGCCGGTGCATTCGTCACCGTGTCGGAGTGGATGGGGGCGGGCCTGCTCCTGGTGACCGCCACCGTTGGGCTGCTGTTGCTGTTGGCGACCCTGCCGCAGCTCACGATGGGCACCCTCCAGCGAGTGGTGCTCGTCGTCGTGGCCGGCATGGCTGGCGCTGCAGGGGATTCCGCCCACCCTCGTCCACTTCTCCGACGAAGCGGGTGGCCTGACCGGCATCGTCACCTGGGCGATCGGTGGTCTGGTGATGGTCGCCGGTGCCCGACGGCTCCTTCGTGCGCCGATCGTCGCCGAGATCGTCGGCGGTCTGGCGCTGATCGGTGGTGCCGCACTCACTGCGACCCAATGGCCGGCCTTCGCCCCGCTGTTCGGGCTCGCGACCGCTCTGACGTTGCTCGTCATCGGCACACGGCCGGGCCGCGTGCTCTACTCGCTGCTCGGCTCGCTGGGTCTGCTCATCAACGTTCCCTGGGCGATCGCCCGCTTCTTCCCCGGTGAGGGACGGGCCCCATTGCTGATCCTGGTGTCCGGTGCGCTGATCATCGCGGTCGCCGTGATGCTGGCACGACAGGGCGACCGCTTCCGCACGGAACTCACCCTTCGTGCGCCCGACGAGGCTCCGACGACCTCCGCCGACGATGCCGCTCCGATCGAACGCCCCCTGACCGGGGCCGAGATGGGCGACCGAGAACTGCGCCGGCCGCGTTGAGGAACGGCGCAGAACGTGCGATGATGTCTGGCGTGCCTCTCTCCGAGGAAGAACAGCGAATTCTTCGCCAGATCGAGCAGCAGCTCGAACAGGATCCCGCGTTCTCCCAGCGCGGCTATCGGGTCTCTCGTCGTCGGTCGCTGCTGCTGACGCTGGGCTTGATCCTCGGGCTCGTCATCACCATCGGCGGACTGGCAGTCAACTTCGTGGTGGCCTTCGCCGGATTCGTGCTCGTGTTGGTCATGGCGATCATGCTCGAATCGGAACTCCGGCTCCTCGGCCGCGAACGACTCGGGCAGTTGCCCATCTCGGCGTGGCTGAGCGGTCGTCGACCCGGCGTCGACGACGACGCCAACCGTTGAGCGTCAGCCCCAGTCGGTGAAGTAGCGGCGCACCCGGACGGGGAACGCTGCCGAATCGTTCACTGCTCGATCGATCTGCGCCGTCCAGTGTCGGCAGTTGCGCATCGTGCTCGATCCGTAGCTGCCGACCTCGTCGAAACCGGCGGCCCCCTCGGGGCGGTAGGTCGCCTCGGTGACCGCGTCGGCGAGCAGTGCCACGGGCCGCGAGACGATCGGGAAGTGGACCTTGGTCACGGCGGCGGTCTCCAACGGGGTCTGCGAGGAGGACACGGGCACACCGGCATGAGCCAGGGCATCGAACGAGCGCGTCCACATCCGTCCGAGCTGCTGCTCGACCGAGCCCGACCCGCGCACGCGGCTGCGCCTGACGACCGCAGGCACGGCGCCGACCGCCGCCAGGAGCAGGAGCACCGTCCACACCCATCGACCGACGGTGTTGTCGGTCGACGATGTCTCGACGACGGGCGGGTCGGCGCCGGTCGGGTCTGCGAACTCGTTCGGGATGTTCGGATCGAACTGTTGGTCGATCGCGCCGAGGGGTACGGTCGACGCCGGGGCTTCGATCGGTGGGGCGTCACTCGATTCCCCAGCGGCGCCGGAGGTGTCCTGCTGCGGCACGAGACCGGTGTAGTTCTCGGCGCCGGGCGCGCCGCGGCCGGGGGTGGGTTCGAACGCCACCCAGCCGACACCGTCGAACCACACTTCGGGCCAGGCGTGAGCGTTCTTGCCGAGCACGCTGTACACGCCCGACTCGGTCTGGGTGCCCGACGTGAACCCGACCGCGACCCGCGCAGGGATCCCGAGCGTGCGCATCATGGCGGCATACGTTCCCGCGAACTGCTCGCAGTATCCGACCCGCTCACGCAGGAAGTTCTCGATGGCGTTGTTCCCGTGTCCTGACTGGACCTCCAGGCTGTACTCGAACTGCGTCCGGAACCATCCCTGCAGGAGCATGGCCGAGTCATAGGCGCTGGTGGAGCTCGCTGTGACCTGGGCGGCGGTCGCGGCGACCACCTCGGGTAGGTCGTCGGGCAGGTCGGTGTAGATCGGGTCGCCGGCATCGGTCGCGGTCGCCGCAGCGAGTACGGCGGCATCGAACCGGGGCGACGCGGACACCACGTCGATGACATCGCCGAATTCGAGCTGGCCGTCGACGGTCACGAGCGTCGAGGTCTCCGCCACCCAGCGCAGATCGGTCGGCCCCGAGGCCTGGAACGGATCCGGCGCAGCCGGTACGAGCGAGCCGCCCAGATCGACGATCGTGATCTGCTGGCGGAGTTCCTCGGCGCCGCTGCGTGGACTCGAGAGTGTCTCGTCGGTGGATCGCAGCGACCGCTCGGGCAGACCCCAGGTCGTGCCGTCGAACTCCGGGAGGGCCGACGTCCGCCAGTACGACTCTGCGGATGCCTGCACCCGGAACAGCTCCCTGTCGGAACGGTTGGTGAGCCGTGAGCGGATGTCGACGAGCGGGCTCACGACCTCGGTCACGCCGCCCCCTCGACCGCGTGTCTCGTACAACGGCGCAGCGTCGGCGCCCGGGAGGCGCGGTCCGACGAACCCTGCAACGACGGCGACCGTGACGGCAACAGCGATCACCGCCGGCCAGAGTTGACGCAGCGCGCTGGACGAGCCGGCGCCGGCCACTGCCGGTGAGCCGTACCAGCGCAGTACGGCGACGGTCACGACGCCGACGCCGATGAGCAGCACGGTCAGCTCGACGCGCAGCCGGTCGTCGCCGAGCGCGCCCACGAACACGAACAGCACGCCACCGGGAACGAGCGTCTCGGCGCGAGCAGCGGCGCGGAAGGCGAAGACGTCGGCGAGCAGCACCGCGATGGCCAGACCGATGGCTGCGAGGACGTCCCAACCGGCGCCGTAGATCACGGGAGCGACGGCCGTCTGGAACTGCTCGCGTACTCCGGTCAGCTCCAGCTGGAACAGCTCCCAGGTCGTCCCGGTGGGGAGGCCGAACGACAACGTCTCGGGGTAGTACAGCACGGCGATCGCCCAGACGAGTGCGGCGGCCACGACCGGGACCGCGAACCACGAGTTCAACGACAGTCGTCGAACGACAAGTCCGACTCCGTGGCCGACGGCGACGACCGCGACCAGGTCAGTCATGAAGTCCCAACCGCTGAAGACCCGTGCGAAGCCGGCGGCGACGGCGATCGAGAACGCCGCGACCGCGAACGAGGCGGCGACGTCTCGCTCGAGCGTCGGCTGACCCGATCGACGATCGGACCGGACGCGGGACGGCTCGGCGCTCACGCGTCCACCAGGTCGAGTCGGCCGTGGCCCACCAGCGACTGCCATGCCGGGACGAGAGCGTCGTCGGTGTTCGCGGCCACGACGAGGCCACGCGGCGCGCGACCCGGGTCCGGCTCGCCGGTCGACACCAACAGCGTCGTCAGTGTCGGATCCAGAATCGAACGTGCTGCCACCCAGGCAGGGCCGGTCGTCGATCCGGTGATCACGACGACCAGGCCGAGTCCCTCGCCCGTGTCGCGATCGATCACGGGCAGCGGTTCGTCGGTCGGTTCGATTCGAGCGAGCACACGCAGGCAGTTCACGACGACGTCGGGGCCCCGCAGATCGATGCCGCCGGCGGTCACGAACCGTGTCGACAACCCGGCCTGCACCGCGCTGTACACGACACTCGCTGCGGCCGTCACCCCGCGTTCGAACGCGTCGGCGTCGGGGTGGGCCGTCGGTGCTGCGTCGAACACGACGGTGCATCGCCGGAGACCTTCAGCCGCGTGCTCCTTGACCATCAACGAATCCGAACGCGCCGAGGACCTCCAGTGGATCGTGCGCGGTTCGTCGCCTTCGGCGTACTCGCGCAGGCCATGGAACTCGCCGGGACCGAGGCGCCGAGCCTTGGCCAGCAACTCGTTTCCGAGCGCCCCCTGCCCGAGGTGGGGCATGCCGAGGAGATGTGCGCGCGGTGCCACGATCACCTCGTCCGCGTCGGCGATCGTGGTCGTCGAACGGGCGAGTCCGAGCGGGTCGCCGATCTCGACGTCGAGTGGGCCGACGACGATCACGCCGCGCTGTGCGGTCGGCAGTTGGTAGCCGGTGGTGCTCCGGGCGCCCCGCGGCATCGGCGCGATCGGCATCCGGGCGTGACGCGTGTCGCCCATCGTTCGTCGGATCGATTCGCGCAGCACGCACGGCGCGGACCTGACCCTGCCACGTTGCTCGAGATGGATGTCGACACGGCCGGTGTCACCGGCGACGAGCACGGTCGGATGTATCCAGTGCTCCGCCTGGAGACGCGGTCGACGCAGACGGACGTAGAGAACGGCGATGACCGGTGCCGCGAAGCAGGCAGCGCCGATCACGAAGAGTTCGACCACGGCGAAGACGCGTCCGATGACGACCGCCGAGACTCCGGCGACGAGCACCACGACGCCCTGACGGGTCAACACGTCGAGTGCGGCACCTTCACCGTGGCACCGGGACCGGAACGGCCTCGAACACCTCGCTGATCGCGTCAGCGGGCGAGAGCTGTGCGCCGTGGTCGGACCTGACCACGATGCGGTGGGCGAGCGTGGCCTGCGCGACAGCTTTGACGTCGTCGGGAGTCGCGTAGCCGCGGCCACGTGCTGCGGCGTGTGCCCTCGACGCGGCGGCGAGCTGCAGCGTCGCGCGGGGCGACAGGCCGAGTTCGATCGAGGGGTGACGGCGACTCGTCTCGGCGAGGTCGATCAGGTACGACTTCAACGCCTTGGCCACGTGGATCCGGCGGACAGCCGCGATCATCGCGAGCACCTCCTCGGTGGACACCACGGGTTCGAGTGCCCGCAATGCCTCGGCGGAGCCCTGCGCGTCGAGCATCTCCATTTCGGCGGCCCGGTCGGGGTAGCCGATGGCGATGCGCAACAGGAACCGATCGAGTTGGCTCTCGGGCAGCCGGTACGTGCCCTCCTGGTCGATCGGGTTCTGGGTGGCGATCACCATGAACGGTGGCTCGAGGAGGCGGCTGCGACCGTCGGCGGTGATCTGGCGCTCCTCCATCGCCTCGAGCAGGGCGGACTGGGTCTTCGGGGAGGCGCGGTTGATCTCGTCGGCCAACACGATGTTCGCGAAGAGCGGACCGGCCGTGAACTGGAACGTCTCGGTCGAACGTTGGTAGATGCTCACGCCGACCAGGTCGGCGGGCAACAGGTCGGGCGTGAACTGGATCCGCTTCCAGGAACAGTGGATCGACGCGGCCAACGCCTTGGCGAGGCTCGTCTTGCCCACGCCGGGCACGTCCTCCACGAGCAGATGCCCTTCGGCGAGCAGACACATCACCGCGAGCTCGATCGTGTCCTTCTTTCCGCGCAACACCTGGGCCACGTTGGCAGTGATCGCATCGAAGAGATCGGCGAATCCTCGCATCGTCGCCGGCTCGGCAACGTCGGGCTCGGTCAGCGTCGGCGTGCCCTCGTCGGCAGTGTGGATCGTCACCAGTGCAAGGCTAGACGGAGCGGCGACATGGCGAGAGTCGGGCTAGGTTCGTCGTCCGTGAGTTCCGACCGGGAAACGGTACTGTCCGTGGTCATCGACCCCGGTCGGCTCTCGGCCGGCATCGTGAGTGGTGACGGCGACGTGCTCGTGCGGGATCGGGTGGGCACCACCGGTCGAGAGGTGTGGCGTTCGCTCGAACAGATCGTGCGGCGGATCCTGGCCGCTCGGCCCGACGACGTGGCCCTTCCCTCGCGGGTGGGCGTCAGCTGTGTCGGCCCGATCGACGTCGACGCGGGTTCGGTGTCTCCTGCGTCGATTCCGGCGTGGAGGGCGTTCCCACTGCGTGCGCAGCTCGAGGAGCTGACCGGCCTGCCTGTGCATCTCGACACGCTCGCCGGCGCCGCGGCCACTGCCGAACAGTGGAACGGCGACGCCGTCGACGTTGCGAGTTTCCTCCTGGTGCTGTTCGACCAGACCATCGAGTCCGCGGTGATCATCGACGGCGTGCGGTTGCGGGGAGCGCACGGCAACGCCGGTTCGTTGGCGCACGTCGCCGTCGAGCCGGGCGGCGCCGCGTGCGGCTGCGGGGCGTCGGGGTGCCTCAGCGCCTACGCGACGGTGACGGCCCTCGAGGCCGAGATGAATCGGCCGATACGCCGAGCCACGCCGTCGATGATCGACCGCACCGGCATCATGATCGGACGGGCGATCGCGTCAGCGGCCGCAGCGTTCGATGTGACCACCGTCCTGCTCGGTGGTGCGGTGATCGACACCTTCGGCGATCCCGTCCTCGATTCACTCCGGCGCGAACTGGCCCTGCGATCTCGCCTCACGCATCTGGCCGACCTCCGCGTCGTCGAGCTCTCGGGTTACGGTCAGCCACTGGTTGCCGCCGCGTCGGTGGCCTTGCGGGCCGCATCGGACGTGGGCCGCTGAGCCGATCCCGAGTAGTGTCGGTAGCCATGCAACCGACCTACAGCGACGCGGCCGAGGCCTACCGCGAGAAAGTCCAGGCGTTCCTCGCCGAGAAGCTTCCGTCCAACTGGCAGGGGATGGGCGCCCTGGAGGGTGATGCCATCGTCGAGTTCGTCACCGAGTGGCGCAAGACGCTGTACGAGGCCAACTATCTGGCTCCCGGCTGGCCGCAGGAATACGGCGGAGCCGGGCTGAGCGCGACCGAGCAGGTCATCCTCGCCGAGGAGTTCACCAAGGCGGGAGTCCCGAGTGGCGGGCCGAACGACGTCTTCGGCATCCAGATGCTGGGCAACACGCTGCTCATGTGGGGCTCCGACGAGCAGAAGTCGCACTACCTGCCGCGCATCCTCTCGGGCGAGGACACGTGGTGTCAGGGCTACTCCGAACCGAATGCCGGCTCCGACCTCGGCAATGTCGGGCTGAGGGCCGAGCTCGACGGCGACGAGTGGGTGCTCAACGGTCAGAAGATCTGGACCTCGGCGGGCCATCTCGCCGACCACATCTTCACGTTGGCTCGAACCGATCCCGATTCCCCCAAGCACAAGGGCATCTCGTTCCTGCTGGTGCCGATGGACCAGCCCGGTATCGAGGTCCGCCCGATCAAGATGATCTCCGGCGACAGCGAGTTCAACGAGGTCTTCTACACCGATGCACGGTGCCCCAAGGAGAACGTGGTCGGCGGCGTCAACAACGGTTGGGCCGTTGCGATGTCGCTCCTCGGGTTCGAGCGCGGCGAGGCCGCCGCCACGGGTCCGATCCGTTACCAGGCCGAGCTCGACCGTCTGTTCGAGCTGGCTCGCGAACGCGGCGTCGCCGACGATCCGGTCATCCGTCAGCGGTTGGCCTGGTGTTACTCGAAGGTGCAGATCATGAAGTACCTCGGCCAGCGAACGCTGACGCAGTTCCTGGCCGGTCACCACCCGGGTCCCGACGGCGCGATCTCCAAGCTGTACTGGAGCGAGTACCACCTGAAGGTGACCGAACTCGCCGTCGACATCCTCGGTGCCGACGCCCTGTACACCGAGGGTCGTCCGCCGTCCTCGGCGTTCCAGACCGACGATCCGGGGGCGGCGAACTCGTCGGCATCCTGGGTCGGTACGTTCCTCAATGCCCGGGCCGGCACCATCTATGCGGGGTCGTCGCAGATCCAGCGCAACATCATCGGCGAGATGATCCTGCAGCTCCCGAAGGAACCCAAGCCGGCCTGAGCATGCTTCGAGTCGTCACAGCGGTGGCCGCGCACCCTCGACTGTGGCCGACCGCTGTCAGGCAGGGGTGGCGGCTCGTCCCCAGCCGTTGGTGGACGCGGGCCCCGTACCTGCCGGTGCCGTCCCGTTCGTACCTCGAGTTCCGTGCTGCTGACCCAATATGGCGAAACCTCGCATCGCCCCGAGCCGGACGATGTGCTGAACTATCTGCGATGGTGCCGCGACTGGCAACGATTCGGGACGTGAGACCGTGTTGAGTGCGCTCGTCCTCAACGCGAGTTTCGAGCCGCTCAGCGTCGTGTCGTCGCATCGCGCCACCTGTCTGGTCCTGGCGCAGAAGGCCGATGTCCTCGAAGACACGGGCGATGTGCTGCACTCCGAGCGGCTCTGTGTGCCGTGCCCGTCGGTGATCCGTCTGCGGTACATGGTGAAGGTTCCGTATGTCAGACGAGCCGCCATGTCGAGGCGAGCGATCTTCGCCCGCGACGACTATCGGTGTCAGTACTGCGGCGACCGCGCCGACTCCATCGACCATGTCGTGCCGCGGTCGAAGGGCGGACCACACAGTTGGGAGAACGTGGCGGCAGCGTGCCGACCCTGCAATCTGGGAAAGCGCGATCGGACTCCGGACGAAGCGGGCATGCGTCTCGCCCGCCCGTGTCGGGCGCCCCGCGCGACGGCCTGGGTGGTCGTGTCGGTGAGCGGTGTGCCCGAAACCTGGCGTCCCTACCTTCCCGTTGCTTCCTGAGGGCGTGAGTCGCTCGTACCGGCTGGTGAGGTCGGCATCCACTGCGGCGGACTTCCATGGTCGCGTCGTGCCCGACCCCGCACCGCTCGACATCTGGTGGCACGACATCACGGCGCCGGCGCTCGTGCTGGGTTCGACGCAGCCAGCCGACGTGGTCGACCAGCAAGCCTGCCGTCGTCGCGGTGTCGAGGTCGTTCGGCGTCGAAGTGGTGGGGGAGCGGTTCTGCTCGTCCCCGGAGCAGTGACCTGGGTCGACGTGATCGTGCCCTTCGGCTCGCCGGGCTGGGCCGCCGACATCCACGCGCCGATGGTGTGGGCCGGCCGGCACCTCGCGACCGTGCTCGGCGGACTGCTCGGCGGGCTGCTCGACGAGCGGGTCATCTCGGTACACGACGGGCCGATGGTGTCGTCGACGTGGTCGTCGACGGTGTGCTTCGACGGTCTCGGTTCCGGTGAGGTCCTGCTCGACGGCGCCAAGTTGGTCGGCATCAGCCAGCGTCGTACGAGACACGCCGCACGACTGCAGTGCTGTTGGTACAACGACTACGACCCCACCGCGCTCGTCGATCTCCTCCACCCGGCGCACCGTCCGCCGGTCGGTGATCTGCGGCCGGTCGCCACCATTCCGCGTTCCGTCGCCGACGCGATCCCCGCCGCCCTCGCCGGCGCCCTCTCGACCCGCTTCTGACCCCGTCTGACCCTGTCTCGCCTGGCGCTCTGCGTCAGCGCACGTGACCGAACTCGGCGTTGTGGCTGACACAGAAGAAGGCGCTGTGATCTGCGTCAGCGATGACGTCGGCGGTCGAGGCTTGGGCTGACGCAGAACGTCGGCGGTGGGTGGCGGGACGGGCGGTGAGTTCGGGCCCTGGTGGGGGCGATGGGGTGGTCGGGGCAGGGAATGGGGGAGAATGGTTGACAATGGGGGAGTTTGGGGGAAGAATGGGGATCGCTGGGGAGGACTCCCGCGTTCCCGGCACGGCAGGTCCGCCGCGGGGGAACGAGGCAGGAAGCGGGAGGGACGCGGCGCGTGTTTGTCGGGGTCTACGAGCGACAGCTCGACGAACGGGGACGAGTGGCACTGCCTTCGTCGTACCGGGGAGAACTCGGCGACCAGTGCTATCTCTTCTTCGGTGACGACGGCTGCGTCAGCGTCCGCAGCGTCGAGTCGTTCGACGAACAGGCCGCCGAACTCGTCGAGAAGGCCAAGCGCGGCGAGATCAGCCGCAACCGGCTGCGGGCGTTCGCATCGTCCGCGACGCAGGCGACGATCGACAAGCAGGGTCGCATCACCCTCGACACGCGTCTGCGCCAGCACGCGGGCATCGAGCCCCAGGCAGCCGTCGTGGTGCTGGGGTACCTCGACCAGATCGAGATCTGGGATCCGCAGACCTACCGGGCGAACGAAGCCGCCGGACAGCACGAGATCGCCCGGGGATGATGAGCGACGCGTTCGAGCACGACCCCGTGATGCGCGACGAGATCACCGCGGTGTTCTCGACCGTGCCGAGCGGAACCGTCGTCGACGCAACGCTCGGTGGTGGCGGCCACAGCGCAGCACTGCTGGACTCGCGCGCCGACCTCGACATCCTCGGTATCGACCAGGACGCCGACGCGCTGAGCGCAGCAAGGGGAGGCACTCGCTGCGTACGGCGACCGCGTTCGGACGAGCCGTCGTCGGTTCGACGACATCGCGGGCGCACTCGACGAACACCACATCGACGCCATCAGTGGCGCACTGTTCGATCTCGGGGTGTCGTCGCCGCAGCTCGATCGAGCCGACCGCGGCTTCTCGTACCGGCACGAGGGGCCGCTCGACATGCGGATGGACGCCGACCAGACATGGTCGGCCGCCGACGTGGTGAACGGCTACTCCGAACGCGATCTCGCGCGGGTCATCCGCCGCTACGGCGACGAGCGCTTCGCCGATCGCATCGCCCGTGCGATCTGTGCGGCCCGCCCGATCCAGACGACGACGGAACTCGCGGCGATCGTCACCACGGCGATCCCCGCCGCCGCCAGGCGCACCGGCGGGCATCCCGCCAAGCGAACGTTCCAGGCAATCCGCATCGAGGTCAACGACGAACTCGGCGTGCTTCCCGATGCGCTCGATGCAGCGGTCGAGGCGACCCGTCCCGGCGGTCGTATCGCGGTGCTGTCCTACCACTCGGGTGAGGACCGCATCGTCAAGGAGCGCTTCGCCACGGCATCCGGCGCCTGTGACTGTCCCGACGACCTGCCGTGCGTGTGCGGTGCGATCCAGACCGTTCGCATCGTTCGTGGCATCCCGAAGAAGCCGAGCGCTGCCGAGCGGGCCGACAACCGTCGCGCGGCGTCGGCGCGCCTGCGGGTCGTGGAACGCATCGTCGCCACTCGCAAGAGCGACGGCACTGCTGTCGTCGACACCCACGACGTCGACACCCACGACGACGACACCCACGACGACGAGCAGCACGGAGACGAGTGATGGCTGCGATCCCACTGCTGCGTGACGTCGAGCCCATCGGCAAGCGACGGGTCTCGGCGCGTCGTCAGGGTCGGGCTTCGGCTCGCCCCGAACTCGCCGTGGTCGAACAGCGTCGCCGCTGGCCCGCACTCGTCGCCGTGGTGGCCTGGACGATCGTGTTCCTCGGTCTGCTCGGCGCTGCGGTCTTCCACACCCAGTTGGCCGAGCGCCAGTTGCACATCGATCGGCTGGAGCGTTCCGTCGCGGCCGAGCGCGAGCGTTTCGACGAACTCCGGTACGAACGCGCCGTGTTGCGCTCGCCGGTTCGACTTGCGACTGCCGCCGGTGAGCTGGGCATGCGGCGTGGAGATGCGACCGAGTTCATCGAGGTGAGCCCGCAGTTGCTCGCAGCGCAGATCGCTTCGGCAGGGGTGATCGACGATCGAGCGGTGCAGATCACCATCGACAGCGATCCGCTCGATCAGTTCCGTGCCGTGAAGTCCGTCACCGAGCGGCTGCCGTGAAGCAGACGACACGCACACACGGAACCACCGGACAACGTCGTCACGGCGCCGCGCCGGCATCTCGGGGTTCGGCACCCCGTTCGGGGTCGAGTACCACGCCACGAGGACCGTCGGCCGCACCAGCACGACGGGCACCAGCGCGACCCGCACCAGAGCGCCGGGCGCCGGCGAAGGGCACGTCGCCGGCAGCACCGCACCGCCGCACCACCGGCAATCACGCGCCACTGTCGCGAACGAAGGCGCCGACCCGACGGCGTGTGCGAGCACCACAACCACGCCGGCGCTCCAGATTCCGTGTCGGATCTCCCCGGCGCCGGTTGATACTCGCGCTCGTCGTGGTGACGGCGATCATGGTGGGCATCGTCGTGCGGGTGGCATTCCTCCAGACGACCGAGGCGGCAACGCTGCGGTCGGCGGCGACCGACCAGTGGACCCGCTCGGTCGAGCTGCCCGGCCAGCGTGGAACGGTCTTCGACCGGTACGGCAACGAACTCGCGATGTCGGTCCCGGCGGTCACGGTGTCGATCAACCCCAAGCTCGTCGAGAACGGCCCGGCAACCGTGCAGATGCTCGACGACCTCCTCGGTCTGTCCGACGACAAGGTCAACGAGCTCCTCACCGAGATCGCCACCAAGGACCGCGGGTTCGTGTTCGTCCAGCGCCAGGCCGACGCCGACGTCGGAGATCAGATCGCGGCGATGCGACTCGCAGGGGTCAACGTCGACCGCGAGAGCCGCCGCGAGATGCCCGGGGGCGACACCGGCCGAAGCATCATCGGGAGCACCAACATCGACGGCGTCGGGATCTCCGGTCTGGAACTGCAGTACGACGGCATCCTCACCGGATCCGGTCGGCCAGCTGCGTCGTGAAGTGGCACCCAACGGCCGCTCGATCCCCGGCTCGGAAACGGTCACGACGCAGCCGGTGTCGGGCAACGACCTCGTCCTCACGCTCGACCGATCGATCCAGTACTCGACCGAACAGGTGCTGCTCGAGAAGGTGTCCGAGATCGGTGCTCGCGGCGCCACCGCGATCGTCGTCGACACCGACACCGGCGAGATCTACTCGATGGCATCGGTCCGCCAGAACGACGAGACCGGCGCCTACGAGGTCACGTCCGGCAACTACGCCGCCGTCGACGCCTACGAGCCGGGATCGGTGGCCAAGGTCATCACCGTCGCCGCTGCACTCAGCGACGGGCTCGTGACACCCGAGACCTCCTACCTCGTGCCGTGGCGCAAGCAGTACTACGACGACCTGCTGACGGACTCACACCAGCATCCCGACGAGTGGCTGTCGGTGTCGCAGATCCTCACGGAGTCGTCGAACATCGGCACGATCATGGTGCAGCAGGAGATGGGTCGCTGGCGCCACCGTGACTACATGGCTGCGTTCGGTCTCGGCGAGAAGACCGCGCTCGACTTCCCCGGCGAGTCGACCGGCATCCTCAAGCCGGCCGACGAACTGTGGGGCTCCGAACGAGTGACCGTCGCGTACGGTCAGGGCGTTGCCAGCACGTCGTTGCAGCTCGTGGCCGCGATCAACACGATCGCCAACAAGGGCGTCTACGTCGCACCGAAACTGGTCAAGGCGACAGTCGGTCCCGACGGGTCGGTCACCGACACCCCGGCATCGCCGGAACGGCGCGTCGTGTCCGAGCAGGCGGCCGCACAGACGACGGAGATGATGCGCAACGTCGTGTGCAGCGGCACGGCCACTCGGGCGCAGGTCGACGGCCTCTCCATCGCCGGCAAGACCGGCACTGCGTTCAAGGTGGCCGACAACGGCACCTACTTCGACGACAACGGCGATCGCATCTACTACGCGAGCTTCGTCGGCTTCTTCCCGGCCGACGATCCACAGGTGACGGTGCTGGTGTCGGTCGACGAACCGCCCGCCGGCACGGACGACCGCTTCGGCGGCACCGCCGCGGCGCCCGTGTTCGCCGAACTCGCGCCGACACTGATCCACGAGCTGGGCATCGCGCCGAATCCCGGCGCACCGCTCTGCGAGGCCGGCTGACGTGGACGCGGACCCGTCCGGTCTCCGGCAGTTGGACGACCTGCTCCTGAAGGGGATCGTGGTCACCGACGTCGTCGACGACTCGCGTCGCGTCACGCCGGGGTCGTTGTACGTCTGTTTGCGCGGGCAGTCGTTCGACGGCCACGACTTCGCGAGCCGGGCGGTCGTCGACGGCGCGGTCGCACTGCTGGTGGATCACCTGGTCGACGTGCCGGCCGAGATCGCCCAGATCGTGGTCGACGACACCCGCGTTCGCGTGGGCCCGATCGCCGCGCTCGTGGCCGGGCATCCGAGTCGCTCACTGACGACGGTCGGGATCACCGGGACGAACGGCAAGACGACCACCGCACAGTTCCTGCAAGCGATCTTCGACGGGAGTGGCCACACCACCGGGGTCGTCGGCACGCTGCACGGTCCGCGGACCACGCCCGAGGCCGCGGAACTGCAACGGACGCTGCGAGGCTTCCTCGACGACGGTCGCGACGTCGCGGTGCTCGAGGTGTCGTCACACGCACTCGCGCTCCACCGGGTCGACGGCACCGAGTTCGATGCCGTCGTGTTCACGAACCTGGGCCACGACCATCTCGACCTGCACGGCTCGCAGGAGGAGTACTTCCGAGCGAAGGCCCGGCTGTTCTCACCCGTCTTCTCGTCGCTCGGCGTGATCAACGTCGACGACCCCCACGGTCGCCTGCTCGCCGACACCGCCGAGTCGACGGATCCCCACTTCCGTGTGGTGGCCGTGTCGACCGACGATCTCGCCGACGTGCAGGTCGACGCCGCGTCGCACCGGTACCGCTGGAGAGGCCTCGAGGTGGAAGTGCCCATCGGCGGTCGCTTCAACGTGTCCAACTCGCTCATCGCGCTGACGACCGCCGTCGAACTCGGTGTCGAGCCGGCCGCCGCGGTCGCCGCGCTGCGATCGGTGGCAGCGGTCCCCGGCCGGTTCCAGCTGGTGCGGACGCCGGCCGCGGATGATCTGGGTCTGACGATCGTCGTCGACTACGCCCACACACCCGACGGCCTCGAAGAGGTGTTGACCTCGGCGCGAGCCGTGGCGGCGGCCAACTCGGTCATCGTGGTGTTCGGATGTGGCGGCGAACGCGACCGGCCCAAGCGCCCCGAGATGGGTCGGGTCGCCGCCGAACTCGCCGACCGGGTCGTCGTGACGTCCGACAACCCGCGAGGCGAGGAGCCGACGGCGATCATCGATGACATCATCGAGGGAGTCGGAGCCGAGTACCGTGCCCGAGTCGTGACTGACCCCGACCGTCGATCGGCCATCCGCACCGCCCTCGAGTCCGCTCGGCGAGGCGATGTCGTCGTGATCGCCGGCAAGGGACACGAGCACACCCAGGAGTACGCCGACCGAACGGTCGACTTCGACGACGCCCGGGTGGCCGCCGAGATCGTCGAGGCGCTGGCGTGATCGCCATCATGCTCGCCGGCGCCGGCGCCATGCTGGTGTCGCTCTTCGGCACCCGATGGCTGATCGCCTTCTTCCGGACGCACGGCCAGGGGCAGCCGATCCTCGGGAAGGAGGATCACGGCCCCGAGCATCACATGGTCAAGCAGGGCACCCCGACGATGGGTGGCATCGCCATCGTCACCGCAGCGTTCATCGGCTGGCTGATCGCGCACGTGCGGCGGGGCCTGGCGTTCTCCGACCAGACGATGATCGTCTGGATCGGCGTCCTCTTCATGGCCCTGATGGGATTCCTCGACGACTTCATCAAGGTGCGCAAGCGCCACAACCGCGGCATCTTCTGGAAGCAGAAGAACTACATCACGATGATCGCCAGCATTCTCATGGCGTGGTGGCTCGTCGTCGCGACCGGCATCTCGGAGACGATCAACGTCACCCGCGGGTCCGTCGGCCTCGAGGTGCCCACGGCGGTCTGGGTGGTCTGGGCGGGCATGATCATCTGGGCGACGACGAACGCGGTCAACGTCACCGACGGTCTCGACGGGCTCGCCTCCGGTTCGGCACTGATGGGCTTCGGCGCCTTCACGATCATTGCGTACTGGGCGTTCCGCAACCCGGACATCTACGGCACGGTGGTCAACCCGCTCGACATGGGTGTGTTCGCCGCCGCGTTCGCCGGCGGATGTCTGGGCTTCCTGTGGTGGAATGCCGCGCCGGCGCGCATCTTCATGGGCGATGTGGGCGCCCTCGCGATCGGCGCCGCGTTGGCATTCTGCGCGCTGACGCTGAACACGACGCTGCTGCTCGTGCTGATCTGTGGCATCAACGTGATGGAGGCGGGCTCGGTCGCCATCCAGATGGGCGTGTTCAAGGCGTCCGGGCGCAGGAAGCGGCTCTTTCGGATGTCACCCGTCCACCATCACTTCGAACTCGTCGGGTGGCCCGAGACCACGGTGATCATCCGGTTCTGGCTGATCTCCGCGATCTGCGTCGCGACGGCGTTGGCGATCTTCATCGGCGACTTCACCGAGATCACGGCAGGTGCATCGTGACGCGAGCGCTCGTCTACGGCCTCGCAGTCGCCGGAGCCGCCACGGTGCGAGCACTGCAGCGCCACGACATCGAGGTGGTGGTCGCCGACGACGAGGTCACCGCGGAGCGCCGTCGACTGGCCGGAGAACTCGACGTGGAGATCGTCGAGCGGCCGTCGGCCTCGGAGCTCGACCGGTTGATCCGATCGTGTGACCTGGTGAGTCCGGCACCCGGGGTACCCGAGACCCACGACGTGGTCATCGGGGCACAGAGGATCGGCGTGGAGCTGGTGTCGGAGATCGAACTCGCCTACCGGTGGGAGCAGGAGCGCAGCGGGGGAGCGCGTCCGATGCTGGCGATCACCGGCACGGACGGCAAGACGACCACGACGTTGCTCGCCGTGGAGATGCTGCGCGCCGGCGGGCTGCGCACGATCGACGCCGGCAACACCGACACGCCGCTGGTCGACGCCATCGCGTCGGATCTCGATGCCTTCGTCGTGGAGGCCACGAGCTTCCGGCTCGCGTGGACGCCGTCGTTCCGGGCCGAGGGTGCAGCGTGGTTGAATCTCGCGCCCGACCACCTGAACTGGCATCGTTCGATGTCGTCCTACGAGAGCGCCAAGGCGCAGGTGTACGCGAACCAGCGACCGAGCGACGTTGCCGTCGGGTTCATCGACGACGAGGTGGTCATGCGTCGCCTCGTTGCGGCCCCTGGCCGACACGTCACGTTCGGGGCGAGTGGTGCGGACTACCACGTTGCCGGTGGATCGCTGCGCGGACCGGGCGGCGAAATCGCTGCGATCGAGTCGATGCGTCGAAGCCTGCCCCACGACATCACCAACGCACTCGCTGCCTCGGCGCTCGTCCTGGAGACCGGGCTCGTCGATCGATCGGCCGTTGCGGGCGCACTCGCCACGTTCACCGGGCCGCCCCATCGCCTCGAGCATGTCGGCACCTGGAACGACGTCGCGTGGTTCAACGACTCCAAGGCGACCACGCCCCACGCGGCTGCCGCGGCGATTCGATCGTTCGACCACATCGTGCTCATCGCAGGTGGGTACGACAAGCACGTCGACCTGTCGCCCATGGCGGTCGATCGCAGTCGTGTCGACGCCGTGATCGCCCTCGGAGCGACGGCACCGGCAGTCGTCGCAGCCTTCGACGGGGTGGCGCGCCGCGAGGTCGTCGACGACATGGCCGCCGCCGTCGAGCTGGCACGGACCATCGCCGTCCCGGGATCCACGGTGCTGCTGTCGCCGGGGTGTGCCAGCTTCGATCAGTACCGCAGCTTCGAACACCGCGGCGAGCACTTCCGGGCGCTCGTCACCGATTCGACCCACGAGGAGCACGCATGTCCAGCACCTTGACCGTTGCCGACCGACGTCGAGCCGCACTCGACCGACTCCACGGGGGTGAGGCCCCACAACGACGGGCAGAACGGCGGGCAGAACGTGGAGCCCAGCGTCGACCGCAGCGGGGTGCCGATGTGCGTCGGGCGGTCCCGGCCAGGCGCAGCGCTTCCCAGGTGGCCGCCGAGCGCGAGGTCCTCGGCCCGCCGCCCGGCACCTACTACGCCATCGCCGGCGTGGTGACGGTGCTGGTGATGCTCGGTCTCGTGATGGTGCTGTCGGCGTCGGCGGTCACCGAGGCCAATCTCGGCCACTCGCCGTATCGGGTGTTCGCCAAGCAGGCGATGTGGGCTGCCATCGGGCTGGTCGGTCTCGTCGTCGTCGCCCGGAGCAACTACCGGACGTGGCGCAGGTTCGTGATTCCGCTCGGGCTGCTGTCGGCCGCGGCCATGGCGGCGCCGTTCGCCCCCGGCATCGGTGCCAGCGTCAACGGAGCCCATTCGTGGGTTCGTCTCGGCCCGCTCAGCGTGCAGCCGTCCGAGTTCCTCAAACTCGCGGTGGTCGTCCTGGCCGCCGACCTCCTCACCCGTCGGCGCGACGATCTGGCCGACCGTCGCGCCACGCTCGTCCCGCTCGGGATGTTGGCGATGATCGGAGCCGGACTGTGTCTCGCGCAGGGCGACCTGGGATCGGCCGTCGTCCTCGGGGCGATCGTGTTCAGCGTGGCCTGGATCGCCGGAGTGCCGGCGACGCCGTTGGCCGTCATGGTGGTCGGTGCTGCGAGCGCAGCGCTGCTGTTCGTCGTGTCGAGTCCGCGCCGGCTCGACCGGTTCACGGCATTCATGAACGTGTCGGAGGAGAAGGATCACCTCGCCTATCAGACCTATCAGGGCTTCTTGAGCATGGCGTCGGGCGGCCTCACCGGTTCGGGGATCGGTGGGAGCAAGGGCAAGCTGGGGTATCTGCCCTATGCCCACAGTGACTTCATCTTCGCGGTCATCGCCGACGAACTGGGTCTCGTGGGCACCATTGCGGTCATCGGTGGATTCGTGATGCTCGTCGGACTCGGCATCCAGGTGGCGCTCGCCACGACGGATCGGTTCGGAATGCTGCTCGCCGGTGGTCTGGCTGCCTGGTTCGGTGTGCAGGCCATCGTCAACCTCGGAGGCGTCACCGGCCTGATGCCGGTGACCGGGCTCACGTTGCCGTTCTTCTCGGCGGGTGGCAGCTCGCTGTTCGTCAGCATGGTCGCTGCCGGCCTGCTGTTGAGCGTCGCCCGGCGCGTCAACTCGCGGTGAGTACTGCGAGTCGCGGGCAGGCCGACCATGAGTGACACCGTGTTCGCCGTGGTCACCGGCGGCGGAACCTCGGGCCATGTGCTGCCTGCACTCGCTGTCGCCGATGCACTCGTGGCCGCCGGTCACGACGCGACGAGCATCCGATACGTCGGTGCACAGCGAGGCATCGAGACCCGCCTGCTCCCGGGGACGCCATATCCGCACGACTTCCTCGACGTCGTCGGCCTCCAACGCCGCGTGACGCGCCGGAATCTCGCGTTCGTGCCGAAGATGGTGAGTGCGACCCGCAGGGCGACCGACCTCCTGCGTCGGTGGGCGCCCGAGGTCGTGGTGTCGGTCGGCGGATACGCCAGCATGCCGGCGGTGTTCGCCGCTCGCCGGTTGGACATTCCCGTCGTGGTGGTGTCGTACGACCGCACGCCCGGTCGCGCCAGCCGACTTGCTGCCCGACGGGCCGCCGCGTGCGCCGTTGCGTTCGAGAACTCGCCGCTCCCGCGGGCCGAACTGACCGGGGCGCCCGTTCGTCGGGTCATCCTCGATGTCGAGCGATCAGGCGCCCAACGGGCGGCCGCCCGGGCGGCGCTCGGTATCGCCGACGATCGGTTCCTCGTGGCGGTGATGGGCGGATCACTGGGGTCCGGAGTGTTGAACACGGCGCTGGCGGACTACCTGCAGGCGCACCGGGAGGACCGATCGCTCGCTGTTCGCCAGGTTGCCGGTGAGCGATTCGCCGAGAGTGTCGAGACGGTGGGCGACGGCGACCGTGGCGTGCTGCACCAGGTCGTCGCCTACGAACCCGACATGGCGGCGGTGTACGCCGGATGCGACCTGCTCGTCGGGCGCGGCGGAGCGAGCACGGTGCACGAGGTCGCCGTCACCGGAACGCCGGCGATCCTGGTGCCCTGGGCGGACGCGGCCGACGATCACCAGACCGACAACGTGCGCTGGCTCAGCGAGGTCGACGGCGCGATCCTGCTCCCCGAGAGCGACATCGGCCGGCTCGGTGCGCAGATCGAGGCCCTTCGGGGTGACCCCTCGAGGTGCAGCGAGCTGTCGGCCGCGGCCCGCCGTCGTGGAGAGGTCAGTCGTTCAGGTGCCTTGGCCGAACTGATCGAACGCGTCGCCGTAACATCTGCAGCATCGTGACGCCGCTCGTCCCCGTCTCCGCCCGCTCCGGTGGCGCGTCGCCGTTCGATTCGGCACGCGTCGGAGCTGTCGGCCGCCTCGTCGCACGACCGGTTCCCCACGGCTCCGTGCCGACCGCGCCGCTCGATCTGTCGATCCCGCACCGCCTCCACGTCGTGGGAGTCGGCGGCCCGGGCATGAGCGCCGTCGCGATCGCGCTCGCCGAGATGGGGCACCGTGTGTCGGGGTCGGATCTACGAGATCACCCGGTGCTGGAACGTGTACGAGCCGCGAACGTCGATGTGCACATCGGCCACGACCGTGCCCTCGTGCACGGCGTCGACGCGGTGACGGCGTCCACGGCGATCCCCGACCGCAACATCGAGCTCGACGAGGCCCGACGAACGGGCGTGCGGGTGTTGACCAGGGCCGGCATGTTGTCGTCGATCTGCGCTCAGGCCGACTCCATTGCCGTCGCGGGCACCCACGGCAAGACCACGACGACGTCGATGCTGATGCTCGTGCTCGCCGGTGCCGGGTTGCGTCCGAGCTTCATCGTGGGCGGTGACATCACCGATGTCGGGACAGGAGCCCAGTGGACCGGCGGGCGCTGGCTGGTCGTCGAGGCCGACGAGAGCGACGGCACCCACCTCGAACTGCCGCTTCACGGCACGATCCTCACCAACGTCGAGATCGACCATCTCGACCACTACGGCTCGTACGACGGAATCATCGACAGTTTCGACGAGTACCTGGCCCAGGTCACGGGTCCGAAGGTGGTGTGCGGCGACGACGACGTCTGCGTCGCACTGGCTGCGCGTCACGGCGCCATCACCTACGGTCTCTCGGCGGACAACGACGTGCGCGCCGTCGATGTCGCCGCGACCGTCGGTGCGTTCACCTTCACCATCGAGCGACGAGGTGCCGGCGGAGCGCACGAGCCCGTCGGCGAGATCGCGCTCCCGTTGCGGGGACTGCACAACGTCGCCAATGCCACCGGGGTCGTCGCGATGGCGCTCGAACTCGGTGTGGCATTCGCCGACATCGCTGCCGCGCTCGGCCGTTTCGGTGGTGTCGCGCGTCGATTCGACGTGATGGGCATCGATCGCAACGCCACGTTCGTCGACGACTATGCGCACCTGCCGACCGAGATCGACGCCGTACTCGCCGCCGCCCGCGCGAGCGGCGACGGCTGGCAGCGTGTGATCGGCGTCTTCCAGCCGAACCGGTACAACCGCATCGCCGAGATGTGGCACGAGTACGCGCACGCGTTCGGCAACGCCGATGTCGTGGTGTTGACCGACATCTACCCCTCCGGGACGGTCCCGATCCCCGGTGTCACCGGCAAACTGATCGTCAACGCCGTGACCGAGGCGCATCCCGAGCTCCGGGTGGTGTGGCTCCCACGACGCGAGGATCTCGTGACGTTCCTGTCGACCGAGGTGCGCGCCGGTGACGTGTGCATCTCGATGGGATGTGGTGACATCGCCACGTTGCCGAGTGAGGTACTCGATGCACGCCGGCGATGACGGCAACCGTGACGCCAACGGCGACGCCGGCTGTCTCGCCGATCGGGTGGCGGTTGCGGTCGACGCCCTGGGGCCGCTGGCTCAACGCGGGGTGGCGCTCGGCCCGCTGACGACGTACCGGGTCGGCGGGCCGGCCGCAGTGTTCGTCCGGGCCCGGACGCGAGACGATCTCGTTCGCGTGGGCGCCGCCGGGCAGGCATCCGGACTCGAGGTGCTCCCGATCGGTCGCGGCTCGAACATGCTCGTCGCCGACGCCGGCTTCGCCGGCATCGCGGTCACACTGGTCGACCTGGCCGACACCCTCGACATCGACGTGGGCAGCGCGACGGTCCACGTCTCAGCGGGTTCGTCTCTGCCCGTGGTCGCCCGCAAGACCGCGGCAGCGGGGCTCACAGGGTTCGAATGGGCCGTCGGTGTTCCCGGGTCGATCGGCGGTGCCGTCAGGATGAACGCGGGGGGTCACGGCTCGGACATGGCGGGTTCGCTGATCGAGGTCACGATCGTCGACCTCACCGCGGGCTCCGAACGAACGCTCCCCGCGGCCGATGTCGGACTCAGCTTCCGACACAGTGAACTGCCGGAGTCGGCAGTGGTCGTCGACGCTCGGCTGCAGCTCGCCCGCGGTGACCGCCGCGAATCGGAGCGCATGATCTCCGAGATCGTGAGCTGGCGGCGCGCCAATCAACCAGGCGGCCAGAACGCCGGGTCCGTGTTCGTCAACCCGATCCCGGGTGAGGTGAGCGCTGGAGCGCTCATCGACGCGGCAGGCCTTCGAGGACTTCGTGTCCGCTCGGCGTACGTCTCCGACAAACACGCCAATTTCATCCAGGTCGACGACGGTGGCAGCGCCGACGACGTCCGCGCGCTGATGCAGATCGTCCGCGATCGGGTCGCAGCGACGAGCGGACACCTCCTGCGCAGCGAGATCCGCCTGGTCGGATTCGGCGAGTGGGGTCACTGACATGGCATGGCGACGCCGGTCGTCGCAGGAGGCCGGGCACGACGCGTCGGTGAACACGACCGTGCCCGATCATGCCGACTCGGGCCAACCCGACACGGCCGTCCTCGACGAGCTGTCGAGGGTGTTCGGCGACACCGAGTCGACGCCCGACGAGCCTGCCGTACCGCAACGTTCCATCATCTCGATCGGAGGCGACGACGACCTTCCCGATGCGGTGTATCTCGACGAGCAGGCCGACGACGGCTCGGTGAGTGCGCCGGTGTTCATCGACGACGATGGCAGCAGCGACGCACTCATGCCCAAGGACGCAACGTCGCGGGGCATCGAACCACGCCTGCGCCAACGCCGTATCGGTGTGCGGCGGGCGGCGAGCCGCAAGCGGCTCTGGTGGGCCGCGCTCGCGGCGGTCGTCGTGCTCGTGGCGGTCGGAGTTCTCGCCGTGCTCGGCTCGTCGTTGTTCGCCGTCGACACCGTGTCGGTGAGCGGCAACGTCTACACCGACGCAGACGAACTCGCGGCAGTCGTCGACGAACTCCGTGGCACCCCGGTCCTGCTGGTGGACACCGCCGAGGTCGAGGAGCAGCTCGAGGCGATCCCCTGGGTCGAGGCGGCGCGTGTCACCACGTCGTTTCCCGATTCGGCCTCGATCGAGATCCGTGAACGCACACCTGTCGCGTCGATGCTGGGCGAGGACACCCGCTCGAGGGTGCTCGACGCCGACGGTCGGGTGCTCGCGGTCATCGAAGGCCAACCGGTCGCGCTCGTGTGGATCAGTGGTGAGGGCACACTCGACCTGGCTCCAGGCGAATTCGCTCCCATCGGTTACTCGTCGGCCGCTTCGCTGGTCACGAAGCTCACGCCGACGATTCGATCGCGGGTCGAGTCGATGGTGGTGACCCCGGACGGTTCCGATCTGGTGCTGGTGCTCACGAGCCCGACCGGCCCCGTCGAGGTGCGATTCGGCTCGGCGATCGGCGACAACGCGCAGATCGAGAAGCTCGTCCGCCTCGAACGCAAGCTCGCCGACGTCGGTGACGAGCCCGTGTCGGTCATCGACGTGTCGACGGCAGAGGTGACCGTGCGATGATGTCGCGTCGACCGTCCCCATTCTCGGGATGCGGACCTGACAGGATGTGCGCACGTACAATCCAGCGCTCGCTCGTCTGAAACGAATCGATTCATGAACCAGAACCAATGGAGGATCAGCTGATGGTCGGCGCTCCGCAGAACTATCTTGCCGTGATCAAGGTCGTCGGGGTCGGCGGTGGTGGCGTCAATGCCGTCAACCGCATGATCGACGCCGGGCTCAAGGGCGTCGAATTCATCGCGGTCAACACCGATGCCCAGGCATTGTTGATGAGCGACGCCGACGTCAAGCTCGACATCGGACGTGACCTCACGCGCGGTCTCGGCGCCGGCAGCGACCCCGAGGTCGGCCGTTCGGCCGCCGAGGCGCACCACGACGAGATCGAGGAGATGGTCCGCGGAGCCGACATGGTGTTCATCACGGCGGGCGAGGGTGGTGGTACCGGTACCGGTGCGGCTCCCGTCATTGCCGAGATCGCCCGTGAGGCGGGTGCGCTGACCATCGGTGTCGTCACCCGGCCGTTCTCCTTCGAGGGTCGTCGTCGTGCCGTCCAGGCCGACAACGGTGTCCAGAAGCTCAAGGAGAAGGTCGACACGCTGATCGTCATCCCGAACGATCGACTGCTCACCGTGGCCAACGACAAGACGAGCGTGCTCAACGCCTTCAAGATGGCCGACGAGGTCCTTCTCCAGGGCGTTTCCGGTATCACGGGCCTGATCACCACGCCCGGCCTGATCAACACCGACTTCGCCGACGTCAAGATGGTGTTGTCCAATGCCGGCTCCGCACTCATGGGAATCGGTCAGGCGAGCGGCGACGACCGTGCGGTCTCGGCGGCGAAGGCTGCCATCTCGAGCCCACTGCTCGAATCGGCCATCGACGGCGCCCGCGGCGTCCTGCTCAACATCACCGGTCCGTCGGGCATGGGCCTGTTCGAGATGAATGCTGCGGCCGAGATCATCCACGGCGTGGCCCATCAGGACGCGAACATCATCTTCGGTACGGTCATCGACGACGAGATGGGCGACGAGGTGCGCATCACCGTCATCGCAGCCGGCTTCGACCGTCTCGACGATGCCGGAGGCGGGCGCTCGACCGGTGGCGACGTGGCCCCGCGTGTGACGCCCACGCGAATCACCGAACTCTTCGCCAGTGACGACGAGCCCGATCCGCTCGCCACGCCCGACGACGACGACGACTTCGACGTTCCCTCGTTCCTGAAGTAGACGCATCGGTCGCCACGCGGCATGCTCGAACTGCTGCGGTACGACCTGGGTGGACGTCGTGGCATCGTCGTCGTGTCCGAGCGCTCCGACGGTGACCTGCATCCTGTGCAGGTGCCCCATGAGGTGCTCGTGGCGCGGCAGATGGCCGCCACCGGGAATCGTTGGGTCATGCTGGATCAGGTGCACGGAGTCGGGACGTATCGGTGTCGCGTTGACACACCGCTCACGTCGATCGTCGGGGTCGGCGACGTCCTCGTGGGTGAAGCACCCGCCGAGGGCCGTGTCGCGCGACCCGTGGCGGTCTGGGCCGCCGATTGCGCTGTGGTGATGCTGTTCGACCGGCAGGGAGTGCCGGTGGCATGTCATGCCGGGTGGCGTGGCCTCGCGGCCGGGGTGATCGACGTCGCCGTCGCAGCGGTGGGCCGACCCGTCGTCGCAGTCCTCGGCCCGTGCATCCACCCGTGTTGTTACGAGTTCGGTGAGCGCGAACTCTCCCAGGTCGCGGACGGTGTCGGCGTCCCGGTGGACGCCGTCGCCGCGACGACATCTTCGGGTTCGCTGGCGCTCGATGTTCCCGCTGCGGTCGCCGCCGCGCTCGGGCGCCACGACATCGATGTCGTGATCGGCGGGGCGTGTACGGCGTGCGACGGACGTTGGTTTTCGCACCGTCGGGGCGACATCGAACGTCACACGATGGTCGGCTGGAGCGAGGACGCACCGTGATCCACGACGACCCTGACATCTCGCAGGCGCTGGCAGCGATCGAGCGCCGGATAGCCGGCGTCGAGCGTCGGTTCACCCACGACGTACGCATCGTCGCCGTGACCAAGGGGTTCGGTGAGTGGGCGATCGAAGCAGCGGTGTCGGCCGGTTGCCCGACGATCGGCGAGAACTACGCGCAGGAACTCGTGGCCAAACGCGAGGTGATCGAGCGCTTGACGCCGGAAGTCCACTTCATCGGTCGGCTCCAGACGAACAAGGTCAGGCTCGTCGCCGATCTCGTCGACGTGTGGGCGAGTCTCGACCGAGCCGCCATCGTCGACGAAGTGGCCAAGCGGGCACCGGCGGGCCGGGTCCTGATCCAGGTCGACACGACCGGCGATCCTGCCAAGGGTGGCTGTGCGGTTGCCGACGTGGCGGCGTTGGTCGAGCGGGCGCGTGACGTCGGCCTCGTCGTGGACGGCCTGATGACGGTCGGGCCCACCGGCGAGCCGGCCGAATCCGCACGATCGGGCTTCCGGCTGGTGAGGAATCTCGTCGAGGATCTCGGCCTCGAGGTCTGCTCGATGGGTATGAGCGGCGATCTCGCGGTCGCCGTGCAGGAGGGGTCCACCGAGGTGCGGATCGGCACGGCGCTGTTCGGCCCCCGCCCACCGCGTGGTTGAAGGGGTCGCGGCCGTCGACGCCGTCCACCGTGTGCGGGGTGCGCTCGGCTAGCCTGCGCCACGCAGGAGGAATGCATGTCACTCTGGAAGAAGACCATGGACTACCTGGGTCTGGGTCCCGACGATGCCTACGACGACTACGACGACTACGACGAACCCGCGCCTGCACCCAGGCAGGGACGCGGGCAGCGTGACGCCGAGAGTCGGGGACCGTCGGGAGCGAGCTCGCAGCGCGGGTGGGACGCTGACACCGACGAGCCCGCCGTGCGCACGGTGTCGGCCCGTCCGAGTTATCCGTCGCGTGACTTCGACGCATCGTCGGCGAGACGCACCCCCGGTAACGGTTCGTCGGGTCGACCGGACGACTCCGGCGTGCAGGTCCGTCCCAGTCCGTCGCAGTCCCAGTCCGCCAATCTGCGCACCGTTCCGGGAGGATCCATGGAACCACACACGGTTCGGCCGCGTCGTTTCGACCAGGCACAGGAAGTCGCCGACAAGTTCAAGGACGGCCAACCCGTGATCATGAACCTCGAGGGCACCGAGCGAGACGTGGCCCGCCGCCTGATCGACTTCGCAAGCGGGATCTGTTATGCGCTCGACGGATCGATGGAGAAGGTCGCGACCGGTGTGTACCTGCTCAAGCCCCCCGTCGCGCAGCGCGCACCCCGCTACGACGACTACGACGACTGAATTCGAAGGAGATCACCATGGAGATCAACCCCCAACGCGTTCGCAGCGCCGAGTTCAAGACGGTTCGCAAGGGCGTGGATCCCGACGAAGTCCGTGTCTTCCTCAGTGACGTCGCCGACGAACTCGAACGTGCGCAGAACCAGTCGACAGCGATGGAGGCGCGCGCGCGAGCTGCCGTGGCTCGGCTGCAGGAACTCAGCGAGGCGGGCGCGGCCTGCGGCCGCCCCCACTGTCGACGCATCGGTCGAGGAGTCCGAAACGATCAGCCGCACCTTGCTGCTGGCCCAGCGAACGGCCGACCAGACCGTTGCGGGTGCGCGAGCCGAGGCGGAGCAGATCCTGCGCAAGGCCAACGACGAGGCGGCCAGGACACTCGACTCGACCCGTGAGATGTCGGCGCAACTGCTCGTCGAGGCGCGCGTCGACGCGCGCAGGATCGGTGAAGCCGAGCGTCGACTCGGTGGCGAGCGAGGTCGAGGCGCTCAAGGCGCGTCGCGACTTCCTCGAATCCGACGTCCATCATCTCGAGACGTTCCTCGCCGACCAGCGCGCCCGAGTTCGCGAGGCGGCCACCTCCCTGATCGACATCGCCGACCGGGTCCCGGGTGGCCTCGGTGACGTGCGTGCACCGCTGCTGTCGGCGTCCGACGACGACGCCGATCACGACATCGGCCACGACATCGACCTCGACATCCAGGACGACATCGACGCCGGTGGCGGGTCGGTCGACGGCGACACCGAATCCCCGGACCTGGTGATCGTCACCGAGATCGCTGCGCACAACCACGGTGAGGTGCTCGACACGACCCGAATCCGACGCCGGCCTCGACGCCGATCCGGACAGCGATCCCGTGGCCGACGAGTACGTCGACGCGGGCGATCCCACCGAGGCGATCCCGGTGTTCCGCATGGACGATCGCGATCTGTCGGCAACGGCAGCCGACGGTGAGGAGACGGGGGAGGAGTTCCGTTTCTCCTTCGACGACGAACGCTCCTGAGCAGCAAACGCCCGACGTCTCGCTGACCGAGCGTCGGTAGCATCGCCGTCGTGTCCTACCCCGACGTCGACCCCCGGCCGAATTTTCCCGATCTCGAGAGGGACGTCCTGGCGCGTTGGGCCGAGGAGGACACCTTCCAGGCGTCCATCGACCAGCGGGAGGCGGGCGAGTTCGGCGCCAACGAGTTCGTCTTCTACGACGGCCCGCCCTTCGCGAACGGGTTGCCGCACTACGGCCACCTGCTGACGGGGTACGTCAAGGATGCGATTCCGCGCTATCAGACGATGCGCGGTCATCGTGTCGAGCGCCGGTTCGGCTGGGACTGCCACGGGCTGCCCGCAGAAGTGAAGGCCGAACAGGAGCTCGGGATCTCCGGGCATCCCGAGATCTCCGCGTACGGCATCGACCGATTCAACGAGGCGTGTCGCACCAGCGTGCTGCAGTACACCGACGACTGGCGAGAGTACGTCACACGTCAGGCGCGCTGGGTCGACTTCGACAACGACTACAAGACACTCGACCTCTCGTACATGGAGAGCGTGATGTGGGCGTTCAAGACCCTCTGGGACAAGGGTCTCGTCTACGAGGGCTACCGCGTGATCGCCTACTGCTGGCGGTGCGAGACGCCGCTGAGCAACACCGAGACGCGCATGGACGACGTGTACCGGGATCGACAGGATCCTGCCCTCACGGTCGGATTCGAACTCGACACGGGTGAACGACTGCTGGCCTGGACGACCACCCCGTGGACGCTGCCGTCGAACCTGGCGCTCGCTGTCGGGACCGACATCGACTACGTCGTGGTCGAACTCGAGGGCGTGCGCTACGTGATCGCCGAGTCACTGCTCGGGTCGTATTCGGCCGAACTCGGTGAGGCCACTGTCGTGGAGACCCGCAAGGGCAGTGAGTTCGTGGGCCGTCGCTACCGGCCGCTGTTCGACTACTTCGCCGAGACCGACCGCTTCGGAACCGGCGAGGCGTTCCAGGTGTTGGGCGCGGAGTTCGTGTCGACCGAGGACGGCACGGGCATCGTGCACCTGGCGCCCGGCTTCGGTGAGGACGATCAGGTCGTCGCCAACGCTGCCGGTATCCCGACCATCTGTCCGATGGACGAGCACGGTCGGTACACCGCCGAGATCACGGACTGGGCGGGGACGCACGTGTTCGATGCCAACCCGCTCGTGATCCGCGAGCTGAAGGAGCGCGGGGTCGTCCTGCGCCATGCGACCTACGACCACTCGTACCCTCACTGCTGGCGCTGCGCCCAGCCCCTCGTGTACCGGGCGATCTCGTCGTGGTTCGTCCAGGTCACCGCCATCCGCGACCGGATGGTGGAGCTCAACCAGGAGATCACCTGGCAGCCGGCGCACATCAAGGACGGCAGCTTCGGCAAGTGGCTGGAGAACGCTCGTGACTGGTCGATCAGCCGCAACCGGTTCTGGGGATCGCCGATCCCGGTGTGGCAGTCCGACGACCCGACCCATCCGCGGATCGACGTCTACGGCTCGCTCGCCGAACTCGAGGCCGACTTCGGCGTACCGGTCACCGACCTGCACCGGCCCCAGGTCGATGACCTGGTACGACCCAACCCGGACGACCCGACGGGTCGATCCATGATGCGGCGTGTCCCCGAGGTGCTCGACTGTTGGTTCGAGTCGGGCTCGATGCCGTTCGCCCAGGTCCACTATCCGTTCGAGAACACCGAGTGGTTCGAGCACCACTACCCGGGCGACTTCATCGTCGAGTACATCGGCCAGACGCGCGGCTGGTTCTACACGCTGCACGTGCTCGCAACGGCCCTGTTCGACCGACCGGCGTTCGCCAACTGTGTGAGCCACGGCAACGTGCTCGGCGACGACGGCCGCAAGATGTCGAAGAGCCTGAACAACTATCCCGACCCGCGTGAGATGTTCGACAAGCACGGTGCCGACGCGATGCGTTGGTCGCTGCTGTCGTCCGCGATCCTCCGCGGCGGCGACGGCATGGTGACCGAGGAGGGCATGCGCGAGACGGTTCGCCATGTCCTGCTCCCGTTGTGGAACTCGTGGTACTTCCTGTCGCTGTACTCCAATGCCGCCGGCCGGCAGGGCACCATCCGCACGGACTCGACCAACGTGCTCGACCGGTACGTGTTGGCCAAGACCCGCGCGCTCGTGTGCGATCTGACCGAGACGATGGATGCCTTCGATCTGTTCGGTTCGTGCCAGATCGTTCGTGACTACCTCGACGTGTTGACGAACTGGTACATCCGTCGCAGCCGTGACCGGTTCTGGGCGGGCGACACCGATGCGATCGACACCATGCACACGGTCTTGTCGGTGCTCACGAGAGCCATCGCTCCGCTCCTGCCGCTCGTTGCCGAGGAGATCCACTCGGGTCTGCACGGCGCCGATGCCGGCAGCGTGCACCTGACGGATTGGCCGTCGTTCGACGAGCTTCCTGCCGACGACGATCTGGTCGCGACCATGGACCTCGTGCGCGACGTCTGTTCGGCGACGCTCTCGGTACGCAAGGCCCATCAGCGCCGAGTCCGCCTGCCGCTGCAGACCGTCACGGTGGCGTCGCCCGACGCACATCGACTCGTCGACTTCCGTGACGTGATCGCCGACGAGGTGAACGTCCGTCACGTCGAACTCACCGACGACGTCGGCTCGGTTGCGACCGAGCGACTGCAGCTGGTGCCTGCACGTCTCGGCCCGCGTCTCGGCAAGGACGTCCAACAGGTGATCCGCGCGCACAAGTCCGGCGACTGGACCGTCGAGGGCGATGTGGTCACCGTCGGCGGCGTCGTACTGGAGGCCGACGAATACACCCTCGAACTGGTCGCGGAGGACGACAAGGCGAGCGCAGGGCTCAGCTCTCATGCCGGCGTCGTGGCGCTCGACATCGAGGTCACACCCGAACTCGAGGTGGAGGGCCGCGCACGCGACCTCGTCAGGTTGATCCAGCAGGCGCGGCGCGACGCCGGACTCGACGTGTCCGACCGCATCACGCTCACCGTCGCTGCGACCGAGCCGTGGCTGGACGCTGTCGCTGCGCACGAAGCGTTGATCGCAGGGGAGACGTTGGCGACGAGCATCGCGACCGAACGCGCCGGCAGTGGTGACGAGCCCGTCATCACCGTGACCCGGGTGTGACGATCGATCTCCCTGGGGAATGTCGTTCGATCGGGCGGACGTTCCGGTAGAGTCCGCCGCTCACCCCCGCCTGGAGGAGCGCACATGGCTGCCAAGAAGACGAGTTCCGCCAAGACACCGACGCCGAGGAAGGCCGCCGCGACGAAGACCGCGCCGGTGAAGAAGGCGGCGGTCGCGAAAAAGCCCGCGGCTGCGAAGAAGGCTGCGCCGGTGAAGAAGGCGCCGGCCGCGACGAAGGCTGCGCCGGTGAAGAAGGCTGCGCCCGCGAAGAAGGCGCCGGCTGCGAAGAAGGCTGCGCCCGCGAAGAAGGCTGCCGGCCGCGAAGAAGGCTGCGCCCGCGAAGAAGGCGCCGGCCGCCAAGAAGGCTGCGCCCGCGAAGAAGGCGCCGGCAACGAAGAAGGCTCCGGTCGCCAAGAAGGCCGCGCCGGCGGTGACGTCGACTGCGCCCGCCAGGAAGCCGGCCGCCGCAAAGGCTCCTGCGACTCCCAAGAAGCCGAGCCTGACGAGCTTGACGCCGTCGTTGCTCTCGAATGCCCAGTTCGAGCGTTTCGAGATCCCGCCCCCGCGTGGTCACAGCAAGGACGGCATCGCCTACACGAAGGACTTCGACCTCAAGTTCCTCAAGGCCCAACGCGACGAGCTCATCGCCCGGCGTGAGGCGGAACTCGCTCGGGCGAAGCGCCTCGAGGACGAGGCGACGAGCATCATCGAAGACGGCGAGATGGGTGACGTGCAGTTCGACGACGAGGGTGGCGAAGGCGACACGATGGTGGTGCAGCGCGACCTCGATCGGGTGCTCTCCACCCAGGCGCGTCAGACGATCCTCGACATCGACGCCGCGCTCGCCCGGATCGAGCAGGGAACGTACGGCTACTCCACGATCTCGGGGATGCCGATCCCGCGCGAGCGTCTCGAGGCCATTCCCGAGACCACGGTGCTCGCCGCGGAGAAGGTCAGCGGCGTCGGGCCGCGCTGATCGGGATGCGATCACTCGGCGCATGGCGTACGCCCGTTGCCATCGCCGCAGCTGTCGTGGTCGTCGATCAACTCACCAAGCACTGGGCCGTCACCTCGCTCGGAACCGATCGAGTGATCGATCTCGTGTGGACCCTGCGGTTCAACCTGGCTTTCAACAACGGCATGGCGTTCGGTCAGGGCCGTGGGCTGGGCCCGGTGATCGGCGTGGTGGCGACCCTCGTGATCGTGTACCTGCTCGTGTCGCTTCGTGATCAGACGAGCAGACTCAGCTCCGTGGGCATGGGGCTGTTGATCGGCGGGGCTGCCGGCAACCTGATCGACCGGCTGTTCCGGGGCGACGCATGGCTCAACGGTGCCGTGGTCGACTTCGTCGACCTGCAGTGGTTCCCGATCTTCAACGTCGCCGACATGGCCGTCAACGTCGGGGCCGCGCTGTTGATCATCGGCAGCGTTCGGTCGTCGCGTGCCCGCAAGCACGTCGAGGCGACACCGGTGGCCGGCGAATCGCAATCCCAGGCCGAGAACGGCTCAGCGGCATGATCGTCGAGCTGGTACCTGCAGCGCTCGCGGGGGAGCGGCTCGACCGCATCGTTGCGTTGATCGGCGATCTCAGCCGGGCGCAAGCGGCCGCGACGATTGCAGCAGGAGGTGTGCGGGTCGACGGCCAACCCGCTGCGTCGGGCAAGGTCCGACTCGCCGAGGGTCAGGAGGTCGAAGTCGACCCGAGCGCCGTGCCGGCCCCGCTGTTGCCGACCGCGGACATCGCCGTGCAGTTCGGCGTCGTGTACGAGGACGACACGGTCATCGTGGTCGACAAGCCCGCCGGTCTCGTGGTGCACCCTGGTGCCGGGAACCTCGACGGAACGCTGGTGAGCGGGTTGCTCGCTCGCTATCCCGACATCGAAGGAGTCGGCGACGATCCGGTCCGACCGGGCATCGTGCACCGTCTCGATGCGGGGAGCTCTGGGCTCCTCGTCGTCGCCCGCACCGACGAGGCCGCCGAACATCTCATCGCCCAGTTCACGGACCACAGTGCGACGCGCCGCTACGACGCCGTGGTGTGGGGAGTGCCCGACGCACCGCACGGCATCATCGACGCCCCGATCGGTCGCGATCGCGGCGACCCACTGAAGATGGCCGTCGTTGCGGGCGGTCGACCGGCGCGGACCGACTATCGGGTGGTCGGCACCTACTCGAGCCCGGCTCTGGTCTCACGACTCGAGTGCCGCCTCGAGACGGGCCGTACCCACCAGATCCGTGTCCACCTGGCGTCGATCAACCATCCTCTGGTGGGTGATCCGACGTACAGCCAGCGTCGCCCGACACTGGGGCTGGCCCGTCCGTTCCTCCACGCCGCCGAGCTGGCGTTCGTCCATCCCGCCACCGATGAACGCGTGACCTTCACCAGCCCGCTCGCCCCGGACCTCGCCGCCTGGCTCGCCGCCGCCGAAGTCTGAACGTTACAACCAGCTTGACAGCCGGCGAGGGAAGCGCCAGCGACGAGCCGGACGAGGCCGACGTCGATCGTGACGCACCGAATCGACGTGAGGCCGAGAAGGAGTCACAGCCGGCGAGGGAAGCGCCAGCGACGAGCCGGACGAGGCCGACGTCGATCGTGACGCACCGAATCGACGTGAGGCCGAGAAGGAGTTACGGCCAGGGGGCGTCGCCGCGGGCGATGTCGGCGATGTCGGCGAGGGTGAATCCGTCGAGATAGGTGCGCATGTGTTCGCCGGCCTGATTCCAGATGCCGAGCAGGACGCACTGCCCCTCGTGGTCGCAGGCGCCGTCCTGGTGGGGCTGACCGAAGTCGCCGAGGGTGATGGGGCCGTCGACCGCCGACACGATCGCGGACAGGCGGATCTCCTCGGGCGGTCGGGCGAGGACGTAACCGCCACCCACGCCACGCTTGGAGCGCACCAGCCCTGCGCCCTTCAGGGCGAGAAGTATCTGTTCGAGGTACGGCTGGGGGAGGGCAGTGCGCTCGGCGATGTCACGTACCGACGTGGGCCCCGTCTCGTCGCTGTGCAGGGCCAATGAGAGCAGGGCCCTACAGGCATAGTCACCGCGAGTCGAGATCCGCACACCGTCACCCTATTCAGTGGCCGACCCGCGGATGGTTTCCGCAGCGCTTGTCGTCGGTGTCGTCGACGTGGTGGACTGCACGGGTGACGACGGGCGGCCCGATCATTCCGGATTACGCCGGTGCCAACGTGCGGGGGATCGTGCCGGCCATCCTGGGCCCGACGTCGTGGACGTCCGGGCTCCCTGGGTGGATGCCGGAGCCGGTGCAGGATGCTCGCAGCGTCGTGCTGCTGGTGCTCGACGGTCTCGGTTGGGACCAACTCCAGGACCATCGCGATCTGCTTCCCACGGTCGCCTCGATGGTCGGCGGCCCGATTCAGACCGTCGCTCCGACGACGACTGCGACGGCGTTGACGTCGATCACGACGGGGCTGACTCCGGCGGAGCACGGCTTGATCGGGTATCGGATCGTGCTCGGCGGCGAGATCGTGAACGTGCTGCGCTGGTGTGTCGGCGACCAGCCGGTACGTCGTTCGCATCCTCCGGGCGAGGCGCAGCCGTTCGAGCCGTTCCTCGGCCAGACCGTGCCGGTGATCAACCCCGCCGAGCTGGAGAGTTCGGCGTTCAGCGAGGCCCACCTCCGCGGCAGTCTGCCGACCGGATGGCGCGCGGCGTCGTCGATCGCCGTGGAGGCGCGGCGGCAGGTCGAAGCGGGGGAGCGCTTCGTGTACTGCTACTACGGCGGTATCGACAAGATCGCTCACGAACGCGGCTTCGGGCCCTACTACGAGGCCGAGCTGCGTGCGGCCGACGCACTGGTGGCCGACTTGTTGGGGGCGCTCCCGTCGGGAACCACGTTGCTGGTGACGGCCGACCACGGGCAGGTGCACGTCGGCGACCGGATCGTGACGCCGTCGGCGGAGCTCCTGGCGAATGTGACTCAGCAGTCCGGCGAAGGCCGTTTCCGGTGGCTGCACGTCACGAAGGGTGCCGTCGACGACACGGCCGCGGTTGCCCGGGCACAAGTCGGTCACCTGGCGTGGGTGGTGACACGGGAGCAGATGCTCGACGAGCAGTGGTTCGGCCCGTCGATGGCTCCAGCGGTGCGTTCTCGTCTGGGTGATGTTGCGCTCGTCGCGTTCGAGCCCGTGAGCTTTCACGACCCTGCGGACTCAGGCCCGTTCGAACTGATCTGCCGACACGGATCGCTGACGTCGGCCGAGGTGAACGTGCCGCTGGTCGGTGCGTCGGCCTGACGCCGGGGTAGAAAGGCAGACATGACCGACAGTGACGGCACCGAGCCGATCGTTCCCGACGAGATCACCACGAACGGCCCGTCCGCGCCGGGCGACAGCCCCGAGCCCGAAGAGATGGTGACGTCACCGGCCAAGGTGATGCGTATCGGATCGATGGTCAAGCAGTTGCTGGAGGAGGTCAGGGCATCGTCGCTCGACGAGGCGTCGCGCGAGCGACTGGCGGAGATCTACGACCGCTCGATCATGGAGCTGTCCGCGTCGTTGTCGCCCGACCTGCAGCACGAGCTCAACGGCCTGGCGCTGCCGTTCGGCGAAGGGGAAGTACCGAGCGAGTCGGAGCTGCGTATCGCCAAGGCCCAACTCGTCGGCTGGTTGGAGGGGCTGTTCCACGGCATCCAGGCCACCTTGATGGCCCAGCAGTTCGCCGCGAGGCAACAACTGCAGGAGATGCGCCAACTCCCCGGTGGGCAGATGATGCCCCCGCAACCCGGCGAGCAGAGCCGGGAACGCCCCGGCACGTACCTCTAGCCCCCGCTCCTGGGGAATCGGCTGCGGAACGGCGACCGGCGCGCGAACGCTAGTGTCGAACCACATCCGTGTAATCCCCGAGAGATCAGATCAGTGACCGATTCCTTCACCCACCTCCACGTCCACACCGAGTTCTCGATGCTCGACGGGGCAGCGCGACTGGACGAACTGGTTGCCAAGGCGGTGCGTGACGGCATGCCGGCGATCGGGATGACCGACCACGGCAACATGTACGGCACGTTGGACTTCTACAAGGAGTGCAACAAGCAGGGAATCAAGCCGATCATCGGCACCGAGGCGTACATGGCCTACGACAGTCGCACCGAGCGGCCGACCCGACGTGGGCGCATCGACGACTCGGGTGGCGACACCGAAGGCGGCAAGAAGCTCTACTACCACCTGACGCTCCTGGCCGAGAACCAGACCGGGTACAAGAACCTGATCCAGTTGTCGAGCCTGGCCTTCATGGAGGGGTACTACTACAAGCCCCGGATGGACTGGGAGTTGCTCGAGAAGTACTCCGACGGGCTCATCGCCACCACCGGCTGTCTCGGCGGACAGGTGCTGCAGGCACTCCTCAACGGCGACGACAAGGGAGCGGTCGAGAAGGCCGCTCGCCTGCAGGACATCTTCGGACGTGACAACCTTTTCGTCGAGCTGCAGGATCACGGGCTCCAAGCGCAACGCGAGACCAACCCGAAGCTCATCGAGATCGCCAAGAAGATCGGCGCGCCGTTGCTGGCGACGAACGACAGCCACTACACGCACCAGGAGGATCACGAGTCGCACGATGCGCTCCTGTGCGTCCAGACCGGGGCGTTGCTGTCCGACTCCAAGCGATTCAAGTTCGAGGGCAGTGAGCACTATCTGAAGTCGCCTGCCGAGATGCGCTACCTGTTCCGCGAGGTGCCCTCCGCGTGCGACAACACGTTGTGGATCGCCGAGCGTGCCGACCTCCAGATCGAGTTCGGCAATCCGTTGTTGCCCGAGTTCCCCGTGCCGGAGGGCTTCGAGAACGACTCGGAGTACCTCCGCCATCTGACCTACGAGGGTGCCCGCAAACGGTGGGGCGACAATCTGTCGGCCGACGTCGAGGAACGCCTCGCGTACGAACTGAAGACCATCAACGACATGGGCTTCGCGTCGTACTTCCTCATCACATGGGACCTGATCAAGCACGCCCGCGACTCACGGATCAGGGTCGGTCCGGGCCGTGGCTCGGCTGCGGGTTGTGCGGTGGCGTACTGCCTGTGGATCACCGATCTCGACCCGATCAAGTACGACCTGCTGTTCGAACGGTTCCTCAACCCGAGTCGCATCTCGATGCCCGACATCGACATGGACTTCGACTCCCGATACCGCGACGAGATGATCCGCTACGCCGCCGAACGCTACGGGCGTGATCACGTCGCCCAGATCATCACGTTCGGCACCATCAAGGCCCGCAACGCCGTACGCGACGCCGCCCGCGTCCTGGGCTATCCGTACGGGGTCGGTGACAAGCTCGCCAAGGCCATGCCGCCGATGGTGATGGGGCGCGACACGCCCCTCAAGTACTGCTTCGAGCCGAACCCGAAGTACGCCGACGGCTACAAGGCCGCGGCCGACCTGCGGGCCATGTACGACACCGACGACGATCTCAAGAAGGTCATCGACGTCGCGAGGGGCCTCGAAGGCCTGAAACGGTCCGACGGCATCCATGCCGCAGCCGTGGTGATCACCAAGGATCCGGTGACCGACTACGTCCCGATCCAGCGCAAACCAGAGTCGGGCCAGGACCCCGCCGACGCACCCGTCGTCACGCAGTACGAAATGCACGGCGTGGAGGACCTCGGACTGTTGAAGATGGACTTCCTGGGATTACGCAACCTCGACGTCATCACCGACGCCGAGGAGATGATCCAGCGCCAGCGCGATCGGAGCTTCATCGTCGAGGAGATCCCGATGGACGACGCCGACACGTTCGCCCTGCTGTCACGCGGCGACACGATCGGCGTGTTCCAGCTGGAGTCACCGCCGATGCGTCAGCTGCTCAAGGCCATGGCGCCGAACAGCTTCGAGGACGTGTCCGCTGTGCTCGCGCTCTATCGGCCCGGGCCGATGAGCGTCAACATGCACTACGACTACGCCGACCGGAAGAACAACCGCAAACCCGTCGAGTACTTCCACGCGGACGCCGAGGAGGTGCTCCACGACACGTACGGCCTGATGATCTATCAGGAGAGCGTGATGCGCGTGGCACAGAAGTTCGCCGGCTACTCGCTCGCCGAGGCCGACAACCTCCGCAAGGCGTGCGGCAAGAAGATCCGCGAGCTGATGGCCAAGGAGCGCGACGCGTTCGAGGCGGGCGTCGAGCGCACGGGGTACGGCAAGGAACTCGGACCGCATCTGTTCGACATCATCGAGAAGTTCGCCGACTACGCGTTCAACAAGAGCCACACCTTCGGCTACGGGCTGATCACCTACCAGACCGCCTATCTCAAGGCGCACTATCCGGTGGAGTACATCGCGTGCCTGCTCACCAGCGTCAAGAGCAATCTCGACAAGGCCGCCATCTACCTGAGTGACTGCCGATCGATGGGCATCAAGGTGCTGCCGCCCGACGTCAACCGGTCGATGTCGAACTTCGGCGCGCTGTCGCCGGCCGAGCTGCCGCCGGGCGTCACGTTGTCCGTCGGCAGTCCTGGAGCGATCACGTTCGGGTTGTCGGCGGTGCGAAACGTCGGTGAGGCGCTCGTCGAGCTGTTGATCGCCGAGCGCCAGGAGAACGGCCAGTTCACGAGCTTCCACGACTTCGTCGAGCGGGTGCCCGAGCCGGTGCTCAACAAGCGCACCATCGAGTCACTGATCAAGGGCGGAGCGTTCGACACGCTGGGCCACACTCGCCGTGGCCTGTTGACCGTGTTCGAACACATCATCGACACGACGGTGAAGCGTCGACGCGAGCGTGAGAAGGGCGTGATGAGCCTGTTCGGCGACTGGGGCGCCGAGAGTGGGGTGGACGCCGGCACCGGGGGAGCGACCGGCGACGGTTTCGACGAACGCACCGAGATCCCCGATCTGGCCTTCGACAAGACCGAACAGCTCCGCTACGAGAAGGAGATGCTCGGCCTGTACGTGTCGGACCATCCCCTCTTCGGCGTCGAGGCCGCCCTGAAGCGCAAGGTCGAACAGTCGGTGCTCGACCTGCAGACCATGGAGGACGGCGCCAACGTGGTCGTGGGCGGTGTCATCACGAACCTGGCACGCAAGTTCACCAAGAAGGGCGATCAGATGGCGGTCTTCCTCCTGGAGGATCTCGATGCCTCGATCGAGGTCACGATCTTCCCCAGAACGCTCGCGGAGCAGGGCCACAAGCTCGAGGACGACCTCATCGTGGCCGTCAAGGGCCGACTCGACCGGCGCGACGAATCGCGCTTCGGCCTCATCGGCCAGACCGTCACCGTGCTGTCGGGACTCAGCGACGGTCCGGCGGCTCCGCTCAGGCTCCGGCTGCCCTCGGCAGCGCTCGACGAGCTCAAGATTGCACGTCTGAAGCGCATTCTGCGCGAACACCCGGGGGATTCCGTGGTGATGGTCGACATCGGGCAGGGCAAAGTGCTCAAGCTGGCCGACGAATTCAGGGTGGATCTCGACCGCTCGGTGGGTGAACTCCGCATGGCCTTCGGACATGAGGCGGTGCTGCTGTAGAATAGGACGAATGGCACTCGACGTCTCGACCAACGACGCTTCGGCGCTGACGGATTCCGACCTCGACGAACTGGCGTCGATGGAGGACGCGTTCAGCGCCGGTCAGCTCTCCAAGGCCAAGGAGGACTGGGTTCTGATCACCACCGCCCGATTCGGCGGTGCGTTGCACGGATTCACGTTCTCCACTCTCGAGCGCATCGGCGGCACGCCATGCGTCCTGATCGGGCTGATGTCGGTCAAACGGTCGTCGAAGCGCGACCAGGTGCTGCGGGGTCTCGTCGGCGAGGCCTATCACCGAGCCTTGATGGCCTTCCCCGACGAAGACGTGGTGGTCGGTTGCCGTTTCGTCAACGCCGACGGCCTCGAAGCGTTCAAGGACCTCCGCGAGGTCACGCCGTCTCCCGGCACCAGCGCGGTCGGCGAGGAGCGGGCCTGGGGTCGTCGTCTTGCCAAGCGATTCGGTGTCGACGCCAAATACGACGCCAACTCGTTCATCGCGGCGACCGGCAGCTCCGACGGCTATCTCGATCACGAGTCCTCGAAGCCCGAGAAGCTCGATGCAGCCGTGGTCGAGATGTTCACGGCCGTTCCGGTGGCCAAGGGCGGTGCGATGGTCGTGTACGGCTGGACCATGGCCGAGGATCTGCTCAAACTCGGCAGGCGTTGAGTCGTCAGTGACATGACCGAGTTCGCCGAGGTCGTGCGGGCTCGACGGATGACCCGGGCGTTCGACGACCGTCCGCTCGAACCCGGTGTCCTCGACGGTCTCGTCGATCTGGCCGCTCGTTCTCCGAGCGCCGGCAAGACACAGGGCTGGAGCCTCGTGGTGCTCGAAGGGGCACAGACGGCGTCCTTCTGGGACACCACACTGCCGCCGGTGAAGCGTGACTCGTTCCGCTGGAAGCGGCTGCTCAACGCCCCGGTGATCGCTCTGCCGCTCGCCGATTCCAAGGCGTACGTCGATCGATATGCCGAGCCCGACAAGATCCAGACGGGCCTGGGATCGGGCGCATCGGCCTGGCCGGTGCCGTACTGGACGATCGACACGTCGATGGCCGTGATGACGCTGCTGTTGGCCGCAGAGAATGCCGGGCTGGGAGCACTGTTCTTCGGCGTGTTCCGTGGCGAGCGTGAGCTGCGTCATCTCCTGGGCATTCCGAGTGGCCTCGAGCTGCTCGGAGCCATCGCGCTCGGTCATCGCGCGGATCCGACCGACGAGATGACGGCCGTCTCGACCTCGGGCCCGGGTCGGAGCGCAGGTCGTGACCGTCGTCGATCGACTCAGATCATCCATCGGGGCGGTTGGTAGCCGCTTCACCGGTGGGGGTGTCGCCGGGGAGGGTCACCTTGCGTCCGGTGAGGGTTTCGGCGAAGCCCTGCAACGTGTCCTGCGGGGCCTGGCAGGAGTACTCGCGGCACACGTAGGCGAACCCGTCGGAACGTTCGTGCCACAGCGGCGAGTCGTAGGGCTCGCCCCAGGCCAGCACCGTGTCGGGCCGCCAGATCGACTGTGCGAGACGAACGAGGTCGGGACGATCGCCGACGATGACCACCTCGGTGATGCCGCGTCGACGGAGATCGGTGGCGACGAGCGCATTCGAGAACCGGCCGGGCGACTTCGCCACCTGGCCGGCGAGCAGCTGCAGGATTCGGTCTGCCTGATTGGCGTACCGCTGTTCGCCGGTGAGCGCAGCGAGACGGAACAGGGCGATCGCCGCCGAGGAGTTCGCGGACGGTGTCGCACCATCGGCGATGTCCTTCTGGCGGACCACCAGCGCTTCGGCGTCCTCGGCTGTCGTGTAGAGGCCGCCGTGTTCGGGGTCCCAGAACCATTCGAGCATCGTCTCGGCCGTGGCGACCGCCTCGTCGATCCAGCGCGCCTCGCCGGTGGCCTCGGACAGGCGGGTGAACGCGTCGACGAGCGCGGCGTGGTCGGCGGCGAGCGCGGCGTGACGGGCCCGTGGGTCGCCGTCGGCCTGCCAGCTGCGTGACCACCGGCCGTCGGCGCCTCGGAGCTCGCGCAGCAGGAACTCGCCGTTGGCGATCGCCGCATCGAGCCAGTCGCGGCGTCCGAACACCGCTGCAGCTTGCGCGAGCGCGGAGAGGAACAACGCGTTCCACTCGGTGAGCACCTTGTCGTCGAGGCCGGGCCGGGGACGCAGTGAACGAGCTGCGAGGAGCCGGCGGCGCGCATCGTCGAGTTCGGGGGTCCGCACCAGTTGCCCGCGCGCCGACAGCCGGTTGGGGATCGACCGGCCCTCGAAATTTCCTTCGTCGGTGATGCCGTACCAGTCGACGAGTGCCCCGATCGTCGCTGCGTCGAGGTCGACGAGGGCGCGGCGTACCTCGTCGGGGGTCCAGGTGGAGTACCAGCCCTCGACCTGGTTGCCCTCGGGGTCCGGTGAATCGGCGTCCTCCGCAGAGTAGAAACCGCCGTCGGGGTGGCGCAGCGTGGTGAGGACGTAGTCGATGGTCTCCTCGACGACGAGCCGGTACTGCGGCTGGCCGAGCACGATCATGCCGCGGAGATAGGTGCCGAGCAGGAGCGCCTGGTCGTACAGCATCTTCTCGAAGTGTGGAACGAGCCACTCCCGGTCGGTCGAGTAGCGAGCGAAGCCCCCACCGATGTGGTCGTACATCCCACCCGAACACATGGCGTCGAGGGTGGTGGTGACGATGTTCTTCGGCCCGTCGCCGGCGTTGGTCATGTAGGCGCGCAGCATGAGTTCGAGATGGAACGTCGACGGGAACTTCGGGGCCCGGCCGAACCCGCCCCACTCCTGGTCGAACGCCACAGCGAGAGCCTTCAGGGCCTGGTTGAGTTGCTCGACGCCCGGCGCGTCCTCGGCCGGGCGCAGATCGGCAGTCGTGTCGATCGCTTTCACGAGGGCGTCGACGTTCTGGCGGACGTCGTCGGGCTTGTTGCGGTAGACGTCGTCGATGGCGTCCATGAGCTTCACGAACGCCTCCTTCGGGAAGTAGGTGCCACCGTAGAACGGCTCGCGGTCGGGCGTCATGAACACGGTCATCGGCCAGCCGCCGCGTCCGGTCATCGCCTGGACGGCGTCCATGTAGACGGCGTCGACGTCGGGACGCTCCTCCCGGTCGACCTTGACGTTGACGAACAGTTCGTTCATCTTCGCTGCCACGTCGGGATCCTCGAAGCACTCGTGGGCCATCACGTGGCACCAGTGACACGCCGAGTAGCCGACCGACAGCAGAATCGGTACGTTGCGCCGCTGGGCCTCGGCGAACGCTTCGGTGCCCCACGGGTACCAGTCGACGGGATTGTCGCGGTGCTGGCGCAGGTACGGGGAGGTCTCGTCGGCGAGGCGATTCACGGCATCGACGGTATCCGCCTCGGGCGCCGAGGCGCTGCGGCGACCACACCGCTCGGGGCGCCTCGAGCGTGTTGTATCGTCTCCGACAGAGTCAATAGACGGCGACGTCGGACAGCAGGGGCACATGGAACAGCAGGGGCAGATCGAGTCGACGGTGGCCGCACATCCGGCCGACGGTGACGACGTGGTCGCGGTGGCGCTCAAGGTGATCGACTCCGCGACGCAGGCGTGGAGCGCCACACGGACGATTGCGGAGAAGTCGGCCGATTCGGGCACGGAGAATGGCGAATCATGATCTGCCACCACTGCGGCCAGGACGGCGCCACGGGGGCCCGGTGCCACCGCTGCGGCAACGCGCTCGGCAAGGTGTGCTCGTCGTGTTCATTCACGAACGTGGCGGAGTCCAGGTTCTGCGGGGGCTGTGGCAAAGCGCTCGAAGAGGCCCAGGCCGAGGACGCACTTGGGGAGCGCCGCCAGATCACCTGTCTCTTCGTCGATCTGGTCGGATCGACTCGATTGTCGCAGCGCCTCGACCCCGAGGATCTGCGCGATCTCCTCGCGGACTACCAGAGTGTCTGCAACGATGCCGTCGAGGTGCACGGCGGCCACATCGCCCAATTCCTCGGCGATGGCATCGTGATCTACTTCGGGTACCCGCGGTCGCACGAGGACGACGCGCATCGGGCAGTGCGTTGCGCTCTCGACATCCTGGAGGAGATCGAGTATCTGAACGCGAGGTCGGAGGTGTCGGATCCCATCAGGATCCGGCTGGGAGCACACACCGGACGTGTCGTCGTCGGACCGGTGGGTGCCGGAGACCGGCAGGACCGGATCGCTCTCGGTGACACTCCCAACATCGCTGCTCGACTCGAGGCCGAGGCAGAGGTCGGAACCGTCGCGGTGAGCGACACGACCTGGCAACTGGTCGAACGCGGATTTGTCGGGAGAAGTCTCGGCCTGCGGACCTTGAAGGGTGTCGAGCGTCCCATGGACGTCTGGATCGTCGAACGGCGCTCCCGGGCGCACGACCGTATCGATGTGGGTTTCGACCTGAGCCCGCTCGTGGCCAGGTCTTCAGAACTGCGTCGACTCGAGGAGATCGTCGACGATTCGTGCGCCAGCCGGCGAGCAAGGTTTGCGTTGCTGGTGGGGGAGGCCGGTCTCGGCAAGTCTCGCTTGGCCCACACGGTGCTCGAGCGCTTCGGATCCCTCGACAACACGATCCGTGTCGCCACGTCGACGCAGGAAACCGTGAACCTTCCCTTCGCGTCGATCCGCGATCTGTTGCGAGCCGAGCTCGGCGTCGCCGACGCCGCGGACCCGGTCGGCGCGATCGAGTCGGTGCTCGAGGCGAACGATCTTCGCACGGATGCCAACGTGATGTATCTCGCTGATCTCCTCGACGTTCCGGTGGCGAACACGATCGAACGTGTGAACGAGTCGCCGGCCCGACTCCGAGGGGGCACGATGCAGCTGCTCGTCGATCTCCTCACACGATCCGCGTCCGGTTCGCCGACGTTGCTCTTCATGGAGGACTTCCACTGGGCCGACGCGTCCACGCTGGAATGCGTCGAGCGCCTGGTGGCCGCGTCGCCGGACGTTCCACTCGCCGTCGTCATGGCGGCGCGCCCGACCATCGGTGGCCGCTGGATGGCCGATGACCGGATCGAGGTGGTCGATCTCCAGCGGCTCGACGCCGATGCGATCTCGACACTCGCGACCTCCGTCGCGGGTGGCAAGACGTTGCCTCGCGGACTGATGCGTGAGATCTCCGTGCGCAGTGACGGCATCCCGCTGTTCGTCGAGGAACTGACGAAATCGGCGATGCAGAGCGCCCAGTTGGTGGAACGCTCCGCATCGTGGGAGGTGCTCGGCGCAACCGACAGCGGCCATGTTCCTGCGACGGTCGAGTCCTCGTTGACGGCTCGGATCGACAGCACCGGTGGCTCACGGGCGACTGCTCAGTTGGCGGCCACGATCGGGCGTGAGTTCGATGTTCGTTTCCTCAAGGAGGTCAGCGAGCGCTCGCCCGAGACCGTCGACCTCGATATCGCAACGATGGTGGAGGCAGGATTGGTGAAGCCCGTCGGGGCCGAACGGAATCGGGTTGCGTTCCGACACGCGCTCATCCGAGACGCCGCGTACAACACGCTGCTGCGCGCCGCGCGAGCGACGTACCACCGTCGAATTGCCGAGGTGTATCAGCAGTGGGATGGTCCGGTGAGTCCCGACGAGTTGGCCTATCACCTCCAGGCAGCAGGTGATCCCGCCCGTGCATGGCCGAACTGGGTCGCTGCGGCACAAGGTGACATGGCCTACGGGTCGCTCATCGAGGCCACCACTCACCTGTCCTTCGCGATCGCCTGTCTGCAGGCGCTGCCACCGACGAACGAGACGAAGTTGGCCGAACTCGAGATCCAGAATCAGATCTGGGGACTGTGGGCCGCGACCGAGGGTTGGGCGTCGGCCAATGTCTTGAATGCGTGCGAGCGCGGTCTGGCACTCGCACACGAACTCGAACGCCCTGATCTCCTGTACGGCTCGTTCTTCGGCCTCTGGACCGTGCAGTTCCTGCGCGGTGAGATGGCAGAGGCGCTCCAGGTGGCCGAGCAGGTCCGGGCCATGGCCGACACGTCGGGGGTTCCGATGATCCAGGTCACCGGCGAACACGCACTCGGCTACACGCATCTCTATCGAGGTGAGTTGGTCGAAGCGCTCGAGGCCGCGGATCGCGGGCTGTCGTATTTCGACCTCGAGCAGGAACGTGCGATCGCGAACATGTTCCAGCTCTCGTCGTCGGTCGCGCTACGAGCGACGAGAGCCGAGGCGCTGTATCTGCTCGGTCGTGTGCGGGAAGCCGACCTCGAGTGGGAGGCGCTCGATCGACTCGCCCGTGAGCTCGGGCATCCGCCGTCGCTCGAGGCTGCCCTGGCGTTCATGATCCATGGGGGAAAGATCAGGCATGCCGCCAACGACCGACTCGCTCTGCTGAATCCGATCAGCGAGGAGATGCACGCCGTGACGGGCCCGGAAGGGTCGTTGCTGTTCCAGGCGGTCAGCCACTGTCTGTACGCCTCGCAGCTGCTCGACCTCGAGCGGGCCAGAGCCGAGATGGAGGTGGGTCTCGAGGCGTTCACGCAGACGGGGTCGCGCCTGACCGAGGTCAACATCCGGATCAACTTCGTCGAGACCCTGTTACGTCTCGAGGACTACGGGAATGCCGAACTCAACTGCAGTTTGCCGAAGCAGGGCATGGACGAACGTGGGGAGCGGCTCATGGAACCCGAAGTCTGGAGACTTCGGGGTCGCATTGCTGCTCTCACGGGACGAGCCGCCGAGGCGACGACCGCATTCGACACATCCATCGCCCTCGCGGACAGGCAACGATCGCTGGTGTTCCGCCTGCGCACCCTGCTCGATCGCCACGACCTCGACGAACTCGCGGACCGACGACGCGTGATCGACGAGATCCGCGAGACGTGTGAGCGCATCGATGCCCCGGACGTCGAGCCCGAGATCGTCCGTGCGAGTCGCACCATTGCCGCCGCCGTTGCGCTGTAGGCCACATTCCCAAACCAGATCAAACCGAAGGGGTACCGACCATGACCGACACCGCAGGAAGCTTCCCGTGGACCGACGACCAGTGGAGCCGCGCACGAAAGGTCGTGCAGGAGAACGCCCGCCGAGCGCGAGTGGCCAGTTCGTTCCTCCCGCTCTTCGGGCCGCTGCCCGCCGAGCAGGTGACGGTGAGTACGCAGGTGATGAGCACGGTCGACAACGTCAACGGATCGGCAGGCGAGGCTCCGCAGCGGCTGCAGATCGACACCGGGAACGTGATGCCGCTCACGACGATCGCCGCTGACGTGTACCTTCGCAACTCCGACCTCGCCGACCCCGACATGTCGTCGGCACTTGCGATGATCGGGCGGGCCGCCGACCTGCTCGGCCGCGTGGAGGATTCGATCGTCTTCAACGGACAGAACGATCACGAACTGGTCGAACCCGTGCTTCCCATGATCTACACGGTGAGTGGCGGACAGGCATCCCCGGGGCTCCTCACCCACGAAGGCGTCCCCCGTGTGACGATCGATGCAGCGTCGGCCGTCGACTACCCGTCGGCCCTCGTCGCCGCCACCGTGCGAGCCATCGGTGAACTCGAGCGTTCCGGCTTCCACGGCCCCTTCGCTCTCGCGCTCGGCAACGATCTGTACCTCGATGCCAACTCCCCGAACCAGAACTCGATGGTGCTGGCGAGCGACAGGATCCTTCCCTTCCTCAACGGGCCGCTGGTCCGCTCGGGCGCCATTCCTGCAGGCGAAGGTGTGCTCGTGTCGCTCGCCGCCGAACCGGTCGACCTGGTGGTCGCCACCGACCTCGAGCTCAAGTACATCCAGACGACCCTCGAGCCGCGAGCAGTCCTGCGCCTTCGTGAACGATTCGCCCTGCGGATCAAGCAACACGAAGCCCTCCGAGTGCTGGTCAGAAGTGGCGCTGCATGAGCGGACCGGGACCACTCGCGCCCCGGCGGTCGTTGCTCACCGAATTGATGAAGCGCGATGCGGCGCCGTCACCTGACCCCTCGGGCGATCTCGAACATCCCGAACAGGCGCCCCAACGTGAGACGGACGATGCGCCGTCACCCCGATACGCGTGCGACTTCGTGTACTTCGCCACCCTCACCGCATCGGTTCGAGCCGAGGTGATCGGCGAGACTCCCGACGGCTATCGGGTGAACTTCTACGTCACAGGCGGGACCGTCCGAGGTCCGGATCTCGATGCACAGCTCCGTGCGGAGGGCGTGGACTGGATGACGATCCGTCCCGACGGGACCGGCGTGGTCGACGTGGGCGTCACCTATGAGACACGTGAGGGCGACTTGATCCTCGAACAGTCGGGTGGGGTGCTCCAGCTCGATTCGACGCAACTCGCCCAGGTGCGGGCGGGTGTCTTCGTCGGGTCGGCGCCGTACTACTCGTCGCCCCAGTGGAAGACATCGGCACCCGCATGGGCCTGGCTGAACCGCGAGCAAGGCTTCGGGGTCGGAGCGGTGGCCCTCCAGGAGTCGGTGATCCGATCCGACATCTACCTGCCGCGGCTGGGCATCGAGGTGACGTCGTGACCCACGTCGTCGTGCTCGGCGGGGGTGTCGCAGGCCTCTCTGCCGCGCACGAGCTCGCCGAGCGAGGATTCACCGTCAGCGTCTACGAACGACGATTCCTTGCCGGCGGCAAGGCCAGGAGCGTTCCGGTCTCGCCCCGACCGGGCGGAGGTGAGTTCGTCGAGGCGATCCACGCCCACGAGGCAGGGCCAGAACGCGTCGATTGGATCCCCGGCGAGCACGGCTTCCGGTTCTTCCCTGGTTTCTACAAACACGTGACCGACACGATGTCACGCATCCCGACCTCGTCGGGGGATTCGGTCGTCGATCATCTGGTTGCGACCACCAGGATCGGCATCTCTCAGTTCGGTCGGCCGACGATCCCGTTCCCGGCGCGCTTCCCCGAATCGCCATCAGACGCGGCGACAGTACTTGCCGACCTCCTCGCCGCGTTCGGTCCCGACCTCGGGCTCGAGCCCGCCGACCTGGCGTTCTTCCTGGCGCGGACCTGGCAGCTGCTGACGTCGTGTCCCGAACGGCGCCTCGCAGAGTACGAGCGTATGTCCTGGTGGGAGTACACGGACGCCGAGACGCGCCCGGACGCCTATCAGAAGTTCCTCGCGTCGGGCTTCACGAGATCGCTCGTCGCAGCGAAGGCTCGCACGGCGAGCACCAAGACCGTGGGTGACATGTTCATCCAATTGATGCAGGTCGGAGCGAACCCGTCGGTCTCGACGACCGACCGCGTCCTCGACGGCCCGACTGACCAGGTATGGATCGACCCGTGGATGCGTCACCTGAGCTCGCTCGGTGTTGCCTATCACGACCGATCGACGGTCACCGCCATCAACGTGGCCGATGGCATGATCTCCGGTGTCGAGATCGAGGACTTCGAGGGACGCCGAGAACTCGTCGTCGGCGACTACTACCTCTGTGCGCTGCCGATCGAACGGGTCGTGCCGTTGCTGACGGACGAACTCGTGGCCCTGGATCCGGTGCTGGGTGGTCTTGCGATGCTGGCCGACAACGTCGCATGGATGAACGGCCTGCAGTTCTACCTCCGACGAGACGTGCCGATGGTGCACGGCCACATGATCCACATCGACACGCCGTGGGCACTCACCAGCATTTCGCAGCTCCAGTTCTGGAAGCCTGGCACGCTCGGGATGTACGGCGACCCCGAGGTCCGAGGCGTACTCAGCATCGACGTGTCCGACTGGACGCAGCCGGGACTCGACGGCCGGACGGCCGCGGAGTGCTCCCGGGAGGAGGTCGGTCGGGAGGTGTGGAACCAGTTGAAGCTGTCGGTGAACGTCGATGGCCAGGTCGTGCTGCGCGACGAGGACCTCGTCGGATGGTTCCTCGATCCGGACATCGCTCCGGATCCAGAGGTGCCAGGCGTGCTCCAGAATTCCGAACCGCTGCTCGTCAACCTGGTCGACACCTGGAGGCTCCGTCCAGAGTCGACGACGGCGATTCCGAATCTGCTCCTGGCGTCCGACTACGTGCGCACGTACACCGATCTGGCGACCATGGAGGGGGCCAACGAGGCCGCGCGGCGCGCCGTGAACGCGATCATCCGCTCGAGTGGGAAGGACGCGACTCCGTGCGAGATCTGGCCGCTCGAGGAGCCGCTTTCGCTCGAACCGCTCCGACGGTACGACGCGGCACGGTTCGAACAGGGCCTTGCGTGGGATCACACGCTTGTCGACCTGGCATCGATCAGCGCCCGGCTGGCCGATCCGCTCAGTGCGCAGGTGGTCGAACTTGCTGCCCAGGTCGCCCCGATCGTCCCAGTGGTCTTGGCCGCCGAGGGTGAGCTCTCCGACGCCGAACAGATCGTAGGGTTGCGTCCGCCCTCCGCGATCACACGCGCCGCGTCCGCCTGGGTCGCTGGGGTGCCGCTGACGGCATCCGATCCCGGTGCGGCAGGTGACGCGGCGTCGATGAGCCCCGAGCGTGACGACGGCAGGGACACAGCAGTCGGCCCGCCGGAGTTCCTGGAGCGACTCGCCTGGTACCGGACGCTGGTGATCGAGCGGGTGCAGCAGTTGATACCGGACGGCCAGCCCGGCCCCTATCTGTACGATCCCATCCGGGAGTTCATCGCCCGGCCGAGCAAGGGGCTCCGTCCCGGACTCCTGCTCGCATCCATGGGGGCTCATGGCGGCGCGACCGAGGACGGGCTCGATCTGGCGGCCGCACTGGAGCTCTTGCACAACGCGTTCCTGGTTCACGACGACATCGAGGACGCAAGCCTCACCCGCAGAGGGCGGCCGACGCTGCATCGGACGATCGGTATTCCGCTCGCGGTCAACATCGGTGACGCGCTGAACGCACTCGCCCTGCGGGTCGCGCATGCGTATGCGTCGACGCTCGAACCCGTGCCTGCCGCGATGCTCGGGGAGGAACTCGATCACCTGTTGCTCGAATCGCTCGAGGGACAGGCCCTCGAACTCGGCTGGACGCGGGACAACCGCTGCGACATCGACGTCGCCGACTACCTCGAGCTGGTGCTCAAGAAGACCGCCTGGTACAGCTTCGTCCACCCGATGAGGATGGGTGCGCTGTCGGCGGGACACGTCGACGACCTCGATCGGTTCAACCGATTTGGATTCCTCCTCGGGGCGGCGTTCCAGATCCAGGACGACGTGCTCAACCTGACAGGCGATCTGGGCCGATACGGCAAGGAGATCGGCGGCGACCTCTGGGAGGGGAAGCGAACGCTGATCCTCACGCACGCGTTCACGCACCTGGGTGGACGCGAGCAGCAATGGCTCGAGCGGCTGTTCGCGACACCTCGTGAGCGGAGGCTCGCACGAGAATTGGACATCGCGAACGAGATGCTGACAGCGTCGGGGAGCATCGCGTGGGCACGCGATGCGGCGTCATCCCTGGCGAATGCGGCGGTGCACGAGTTCGACGCGGCGTTCGCCGATGCACGCAGGGGACCGGATCTGAACCTGGTGCGAAGTCTCGTTGGATACGTCGCGTCCCGCGACCTGTAGGTCGGCGGGCCGCACCCCGGGCAGATCGGGGTCACGCGCCCATCGCGTGGTAGCCGCCGTCGACGTGGATGATCTCGCCGGTCGTGGCGGGGAACCAGTCCGACAGCAGCGCGATGCATGCCTTGGCGACGGGTTCGGAGTCGTTGACGTCCCAGCCGAGCGGCGCGCGGCCGTCCCAGCTGTCCTCGAACACGGCGAAACCGGGGATCGACTTGGCGGCCATCGTCTTGATCGGACCGGCCGCCACGAGGTTCGAGCGGATGCCCCTCGGGCCGACCTCCTTGGCGAGATACCGCGACACGCTCTGGAGGGCCGACTTCGCCACACCCATCCAGTTGTACGCCGGCCAGGCCTGGCGGTTGTCGAAGTCGAACCCGACGAACGAGCCGCCCTCGCTCATGAGCGGCAGGAACGCGTCGGCGAGCGCCTTCAGGGAATACGCCGAGATGTGCATCGCCACGGCCACGTCGTCCCACTGGGCGGCGAGGAAGTCGTCGCCGAGGCACACCGCCGGAGCGAACCCGATCGAGTGCACCACGCCGTCGACGTGTCCCCACTTCTCTGCCAGTGCCTCGCGAACCGCGACGCCGTGCTCGGGCACCGTCACGTCGAGTTCGTGGACGTCGATGCCGTCGCCGAGTTTGCGCGCCGTCCGTTGGGTGAGCGACAGCGCTCGGCCCGCGCCGGTGAGCACGATGTCGGCGCCTTCGCGCTGTGCGAGGCGCGCCACGCCGAACGCCAACGAGGCGTCGGTCAGCACACCGGTGATCACGATCTTCTTGCCGTCGAGCAAACCCATGGATCGGACCGTAGATCATCGCGCCGGCGCCTTGAAGCTTCACCGCATCGTTGTGCCACGCTGTCGCCATGCGCATCGGCATCTTCGGCGGAACAGGACCAGCAGGAAGCGGCCTCGCCGCTCGACTGGCGAGTATCGGCTATCCCACGGTCATCGGCTCTCGGTCCAAGGAACGTGCCGTCGAGAAGGTCGACCAGCTGGTCGCGGCGTGGCCGGAACTCGCGGGCATGCTCGAAGCCGGCGACAACGCGCTCGCCGCTGACTGCGATCTCGTCGTGATCGCCACGCCGTGGGACTCCGCTGCCGGAACGGCACAGGAGAACGCCGATGCCCTTGCGGGCAAGATCGTGATCTCGATGGCGAACGCGCTCGTTCGTGTCAACAAGGAGTTCCAGCCGTTGGTTCCGCCCCGCGGCAGCGTTGCGGCGCACGTCCAGGCGGCCGTACCGCGCTCGCGTGTCGTCGCGGCGTTCCATCACCTGCCGGCCGCCGAGCTCGGGCACATCGACGAACCCATCGACTCCGACGTGCTGATCTGTGGCGACGATGCGTCGGCGGTGAAAGCGGTCTGCGACATCGTCGCGAAGTTCCCCGGCTGTCGGCCGCTCGACGCCGGCGAGCTGTCGAACGCCACGGCCATCGAGGCGTTCACCGCGGTGCTGTTGCAGCTCAACGTGCGGTACAAGACGCGGGTTGCCCCGAAGCTCACGGGAATCAAAAGCGACCCCCGAGCTGTTGACGCCGGGTGATGCAGCTCTACGACACCGCGCGGCGCGCCATCGTTCCGTTCGAACCGAACGACAACGTGCTCATGTACACCTGCGGGATCACGCCGTACGACGCGACGCATCTCGGCCATGCGGCAACGTTCGTCTCCTACGACGTCCTGCAGCGGCGGCTCATCGACATGGGCCACACCGTGCGGTGCGTCCGCAACGTCACCGACGTCGATGATCCGTTGTTCGCCAAGGCCCGTGAGCTCGGCGTGCACTATCTCGATCTCGCGGCCGGCGAGGAGGCCCGTTTCGAGCGTGACATGGTTGCGTTGAATGCGCTTCCGGTCGCCGTTGCTCCTCGGGCGTCATCGGCGATCCCCGACATCCGGGGCTTCATCGGCATGGTGCTCGATCGTGGGTACGCGTACGAGTCCGGTGGATCGGTGTACTTCGACGTGTCGAAGTTCGAGTCGTTCGGCTCGCTCAGCCACTACACCACCGACGAGATGCTCGTGCTCGCCAAGGAGCGCGGGGGCAACATCGACGACCCGAACAAGCGCTCACCGCTCGACTTCGTGCTCTGGCACCCGTCGGCCGACGACGAACCGAGCTGGGACACGATGTGGGGTCCGGGCCGCCCTGGCTGGCACATCGAATGCTCGGCGCTGGCATTGCGGGAACTCGGGACCACGATCGATCTGCACGGTGGGGGAACCGATCTGATCTTCCCGCACCACGAATGCGAGCGGGCGCAGTCGGAAGCGGCCACGGGTGAGCCGTTCGTCAAGCACTGGATGCACACGGCGCTGATCCACATGGACGGCGAGAAGATGTCGAAGAGCCTCGGGAACCTCGTGTTCATCGACCAACTGCGTGAGACCTGGGACGCGCGTGCAATCCGTCTGGGGATCATCGAGCACCACTACCGCGTCGAGTGGGAGTGGGACGACGAGCTCATGGCACGCAACCAGGCCCGGCTCGACGCATGGAACGAGCGGGCCGGCTCGAACCCGGACCTGCTCGACGAGGTCCGCCGGCGCCTCGACGACGACCTCGACACTCCGGGCGCGCTCGCGGCGATCGACGACGCGGCTCGCGCCGGCGCCGGCGTCGGTGAAGCGGCGGCCCTGCTCGGCGTCGACCTCGACTGAGCCGCGGACACCGTACGTTGACATGAAGTTCACGTCTCGTGGTTCTCCTGCGCGCTCGTGACGTCTATTCTGGCACCCGTGACACAGGGACGAGGAGCAGGGACGATGCAGCGCAGGGTGCGCCAAATCGGACGACCCATCTCCAAACGGCTGTGGCACATCGAACTCTCCGGGTACGAGCGTCTCCCGGCAACGGGCCCCGCGATCCTGTGCCCGAACCACATCAGCTTCCTCGACTCGGCGTTCCTGATGCTGACCGTGCCGCGCAACATCTCGTTCGTGGGCAAGGCCGAGTACATGGATTCGTGGAAGACCAAGTACCTGTTCCCGGCGATGGGGATGATTCCCATCGATCGTTCCGGCGGCGAGAAGAGCTCGGCGGCGCTCGACGCGGCCGAGGAGGTCCTGCGGCGCGGAGAGCTCTTCGGGATCTTCCCGGAGGGGACGCGCAGTCGCAACGGGGATCTCCACAAGGGTCGCACGGGCGCAGCCCGTCTGGCGATGAAGCTCGACTGCCCCATCTTTCCCGTCGGCGTGATCGGCACCGACAAGATCCAGCCGCCCGACGCGAAGATGCCGAAGCTGTTCGCATCGTGCCAGATCAAGATCGGCCGGCCGATCCGGCCCGAGCGGTACCGCGGGCGCGGTGCCGAACACATCGCCTGGCGTTCGATGATCGACGAGGTCATGTACGAGATCCGTGAGCTCACCGGTCAGCAGTACGTCAACTCCTACGCGGGTGCCAAGGCTGACGCGGAGCCCACCGTGGCCGGGCGCGTGTCGTCGGTGACCGACCCGATTCCCGACATCTCACGGCCCACGAGCCTCATCGAGCGTGAGCTCACCCTCGTGGCGGGCAGCTGAGCGCCGGCCTTCGGCGAAAAACCTCCCGGCGGTCGGCGGGCCTGGCTCGTATCCTGATCGTCGCATGTCGAACATCACGGTCTCTCTCCCCGACGGTTCCGAGCGCGAGCTGGCCGCCGACGCCACGGCGCTCGATCTTGCCGCGGCCATCGGTTCGGGCCTGAAGAAGGCAGCCGTGGCCGCAGTGGTCGACGGTCGTGAGACCGACCTGACGACCTCGCTCCACGACGGCGCCGTCGTCTCGATCGTCACCGCCGGCACCGACGAAGGCCGCCACGTACTCCGCCACTCCACCGCCCACGTGATGGCCCAGGCGGTGACCCGGCTGTTCCCCGGTGCGAAGTTCTCCATCGGACCCGCCATCGAGAACGGCTTCTACTACGACTTCGAACTCCCCGGCGGCGCGACCTTCAGCGACGACGACCTCGAACGCATCGAGGCCGAGATGCGCGAGATCATCAAGGCGAATCAGCCGTTCGTGCGGTCGGAGATGTCGATGGCCGAGGCCAAGGAACTCTTCGCCGACCAGCCGTACAAGGTCGAGATCATCGAACGGGTGGAGGCGGCGGAGGCCGACAACGAGGACTCGGCGGAGGTCGGCGAGGGCGGAATCATCAGCGCGTACCGCAACACCGAATCGTTCGTCGACATGTGTGTCGGCCCGCACGTGCCATCGACGGGCAAGCTCGGATTCTTCAAGCTGCAACGCGTGTCGGGGGCCTACTGGCGCGGCAACGAGAAGGGGCCGATGCTGCAGCGCATCTACGGCACGGCCTGGGAGTCCAAGCAGGCGCTCGCCGAACATCTCCACCAGTTGGAGGAGGCGCTGAAACGCGACCATCGCAAGCTCGCGACCGAACTCGACCTGTTGAGCTTCCCGCACGAGCTCGGCGGCGGCCTCGCCGTGTGGCATCCCAAGGGTGCGATCGTGCGCAAGCTGATGGAGGACTACAGCCGTCTGCGTCACGAACACGGCGGCTACGAGTTCGTCTACACGCCGCACCTGGCCAACGGCAAGCTCTTCGAGACCTCGGGCCACCTCCAGTGGTACGCCGACGGGATGTACCCGCCGATGGAGATGGACAACGGCACGTACTACATGAAGCCGATGAACTGCCCGATGCACTGCCTGATCTTCCGCAGTCGCCAGCGCAGCTACCGCGAACTGCCGTTGCGCCTGTTCGAACTCGGCAACGTCTACCGCTACGAGCGCGCCGGCACGCTGCACGGCCTGATGCGCATCCGCGGGTTCACGCAGGACGACAGCCACATCTACTGCACCAAGGAGCAGATGGCCGAGGAAGTGGCCGGTCTGCTCGACTTCGTGCTGTCGGTGCTGCGGGCATTCGGGTTCGAGGACTTCACGTTCAACCTGTCCACGAAGGACCCGGAGAAGTACATCGGCGACGACGCCATCTGGGACGAGGCCACCGAGGCGCTGCGCCGGGCCCTCGACTCGCACGGGTTGGAGTACGCCGTCAAGGACGGCGACGCTGCGTTCTACGGTCCGAAGATCGACATCGACGTGCGCGACGCCATCGGGCGCTCGTGGCAGCTGTCGACCATCCAGGCCGACTTCCAGCTCCCCGAGCGATTCGGTCTCGAGTACGTCGGCGCCGACAACAACCGCCACCGTCCGATCATGTTGCACCGCGCGCTGTTCGGCTCGATCGAGCGGTTCTTCGGCGTGCTCATCGAGCACTACGCCGGGGCGTTCCCGACCTGGCTCGCGCCCGTCCAGGTGAGGGTGTTGGCCGTCGCCGAAGCGCACGAGGACTATGCCGCATCCGTCGTCGACGCGCTGCGTGATGCCGGTGCTCGCGTCGACACCGTGGTGGCCGACGAAGGCCTCGGCAAGCGGATCCGCAACGCCAAGCTGGAGAAGATCCCGTTCGTGCTGGTCGTCGGCGACGACGACGTCGCGGCACGCACCGTCGGTGTCAACCCGCGCGGGGGAGAGGTCGAGCGGGGCGTCGCACTCGATGCGTTCATCGAACAGTTCCGCACCGAAGCGGCCAACGCCGAGACGGCCGCACTCGGCGCCTGACATGCTCGAACGCATCTGGTCGGGTTGGCGCTCGGCCTATGTCACCGGCACCCCCGTCCGATCCGAACCTGAGACACTGGGGTCGGACCCCGGCGTTTCTGGTTCGGTGTTCACGCAACTGTTGAACTCGGGCGCGCCTGACACCGAGACGTACATCGTGCACCGCTCGACGACGTGCTTCGTCGTGTGCAACCTGTTCCCGTATGCCAGCGGCCACCTGCTCGTCGTGCCGTATCGGGAGGTGGCCGATCTCGAAGGGTTGACGCCCGAGGAGACCGTCGATCTGTGGGCGACCGTCACCGAGGCAGTCGGTGTCGTTCGGCGGGTCTACCGGCCCGAAGGTCTCAACATCGGGCTCAACCTCGGCCGGCCGGCCGGGGGATCGGTGCCGGACCATCTGCACGTCCACGTGGTGCCGCGATGGACCGGCGACTCCAACTTCATGATGGCGATCTCCAACACGCAGAACCTGCCCGAGGCGCTGGTCGACACCGCCGCGAAACTGCGCTCCGGATGGAGCGCCGTAGCCTGATGGCGATGACCGACGACATCCGTGACGAACTGCCCGCCGACCTCGACCCCACGGGGTTCGTCGGTCCGTACCAGTTCCCCGACAACAGCCGTCGTCGTTGGCCGGGAGTCATCTATCTCGTCATCGCTGCGCTCTGTGTCGTCATCCATCAAGCGTTCGCCGACGCCGCGTTCGTGAACGACGGCCTGCTCGTTGCCGCCGCGTTGCTCGCCGCCGTCGGGATCTTCTCGATCACGTCGAGTTGGAGAATGCACGTCGACGAGAAGGACGCACTCGGTGCTGCCCAGCAGGCGTTGGGATTTCCGGTCGGGCACGCCTCGGCCCAGCAGGTCTGGCGAGGGCTGCGCAGCCGCCCGACGTGGCGCGTGATGGTCTATTCGGCCGAGGATCCACCGGCCCGACGCGGACTGGTCCTGGTCGACGCCGTCGACGGGACGGTCGTCGAACACCTGAGCGAGGACAACCCTGATCTCGCTCCGGAGTCGCGATAGCGTCTCGGCGATGTTCGACGGTACTTTTCGAAAGCCGGTCGACAAGGCCGTCAAGCCGATCGGCAACGCTCTGCGCAAGACGGGCCTGACGCCCGATCATCTCACCATCCTCGGATTGCTCGTGGGCATCGGTGCTGCAGTTGCCATCGGCTCCGGACGCCTCCGCCTCGGGCTGCTCCTCGTGATTCTCGCTGCGTTGCCCGACCTGTTCGACGGGGCGCTCGCCAAGGCAACCGATGCCTCGAGCCAGCGCGGCGCGTTCTTCGACTCCACCGTCGATCGGGTCACCGATGCGTTCCTGCTCGGTGGCATCGCCTGGTACTTCGCGAGTACCGAATCGCCCTACATGACCGTGCTGCCATTCGCCGTCATGGCCGTGTCGAGCATCATCAGCTACGAACGGGCGAAGGCGGAGTCGCTCGGCATCGAAGCCAAGGGCGGCCTGATGGAGCGCGCCGAGCGGATCATCGCGCTCTGCGTCGGACTGCTGTTCCCGGTCCTGCTGATCCCGATTCTGTGGATCATGCTGGCGCTCACCACGATCACGGCGATTCAGCGCTTCCTGAAGGTCTGGAAGCAGGCAGCGGTCGCGCCGGTCACCGCGGCCCGCATCGAGATGCGCCGGTCGCGACGCCAGAGCCGGCGTGTCGCACGAACCGAGCGTCGGCGCACGAGCGTCCCACGTCGGCCGACCTGACCCGTGCCTCCACGATCGATCACTGATCCGCGCCGGTTCACCGACCTCGCCACCACGTCGTCGTACCGGTTCGGTGCCGCGGCTGCGCAGTTGATGCCGGCGCGGGTGGCGGCGGGCCTCACCACGCCATTCGGGCTCGGCGCCAGCTTCGCCAGCCGGGAGCGCCGCGCGATGATCACGCGACACCTCCAGCGGGTCGATCCGACACTCCGCGGCGTCCGGCTCCGTCGTGCCGTCCAAGAGGCATTCGACTCGTACGCCCACTACTGGCTCGAGAGTTTCCGGCTCCCGAACCTGTCGGGCGCGACCGTCGAGCGAGGGTTCGACGTGGACGGTTACGAGAACATCGTCGACGGGCTGGCGAAGGGAAACGGCGTCATTCTCGTGCTGCCTCATCTCGGCGGATGGGAGTGGGCGGGCCGGTGGATCGCCGAGCAGGGCCATCAGATCACGGTGGTGGTCGAGAAGATCGATCCGCCGGAACTCTTCGACTGGTTCGTCCAGCTGCGATCGGCACTCGGAATGAACGTCGTCGCTCTGGGCTCCGGGGCCGGCGAAACAGTGATGCGGGCCCTGCGTGACAATCACGTGGTGTGCCTGCTCGCTGACCGCGATCTCCAGGGCGGCGGCCCCGAGATCGAGTTCTTCGGTGAACGCACCACACTGCCCGCCGGCCCGGCGACCCTGGCCTTGCGCACCGGTGCGCCGATCCTGCCCACCGCGGTGTACTTCACCGGTCGAGTCGATGGTCACCGAGCCTGGGTCCGTCCGCCATTGCCGGTCGATCGAGTCGAGAAGCGACTCCGCGACGATGTCCAGCGCATCACCCAGCTCCTGGCCGAGGAACTCGAGATTCTCATCAGGCGCGCGCCGTCGCAATGGCACATGTTCCAGCCGAACTGGCCGAGCGATCCGGGCTACCGAGAACCACCCAGGTAACGAGGCCACGCGCTCGTCAAGGCGGCCGGCCCATCTGCCGAAGAACGACCATCGAACAGTTGACGAACTTCTCGGTGTCGGCGCGGTCGCGTGCTCTCATCGGACTGGCGGGCGTGCTCACGACCGCCTACTTCGTCGTGCCGTCGAGCGCCACAGCCGAGGCACTTCGGGTCGTGTCGCCGGCAATTGCGGTCGGAGCGATCGCGGTCGGCGCCGCTGGATTCCAGCCGTTTCGACGGTGGCCGTGGGTTCTGATCGCCCTGTCGATGGGGCTGCTCGCAGCAGCGAACCTGGTGTGGGCGGTGCTCTTCTTCGGCGGTGACGACACGTTCCCGTCCGCGAGCGACGCGCTCCACCTCATGTCGGCCGTGGCACTCGTCGTCGGTCTGTCGATCGTCTCGCGTGATTCGGAGGGCGAGAGTGACGGGCTCGGCGGGATCGAGGTGGCAGTCGTGGGCATTGCCGTCGGGCTCGGCGTGTGGCTCGCCGTCGTCGAGCCGTATCTCTCGGACGACGAACTCGCAGTCGGCGAACGGATCTGGGCGGTACTCGTACCCATGGTCGGGGCAGTGGCGGTGGCGATGGCTTCTCGGATGGCCATCAGGTCGCAGTTCCGCTCGGCAGCATCGACGTTGATGATGACCGGCGTCGTCCTGCTCGTCGTCGGCGACATCCTGCGCACCGTCGAAGAACTCCGCGTGGACTACGGCGCAGGCAGTCTCGTGGCGGCACTGATCATCCCGGCGTCGCTGTTCATCGGCGCTGCCGCGCTCGACCCCTCGATGAGGCAGATGAACCGAGCGGTCGTCGTCGGGCCGGTCTTCGGTTTCGGTCGCGTGATCTGGCTGAGCGTCGCTGCGCTCACGCCGCTCACCGTGCTGCTCACCCTGTTGGCCACCGGTCTCGGCAGTGCCACGACGAGGACGCTGGCCGCGATCTGCTCGGTCGTCGTCGTCGTGCTCGCACTCACCAGGATGTGGCGCCTGGTCGCCACGGTGCAGGGGCTGACGGAGCGCCGAGGGCAGGATCGGCTCGCTGCGATGGTCGAACACTCCAGCGACGTCGTGCTGCTCGTCGACGCCGACGGGATCATCCGGTATGCGAGTCCGGGCCTCGCCAGCACGCTCGGGCACCGGTCGAGCGACTGGACGGGCCGATCGGTGATCGATCTGGTCTCGAGCGACGACCGTGGCGCCGCCGCCGCAGAGCTGCGCGAGGTGGTGCGGCTCGGGCACGGCGGCATGGTCAAGTTCGAGGCGAGCCTGGTGCGCGTCGACGGCGACCGTCGTCGCGTGGAGGCCACGATCGCCAATCTGCTCGGTGGAGACGCCGTCGACGGAATGGTCGCCACGTTCCGTGATGTGACCGAGCAGCGCGACCTCGAACGACAGCTGAGTCACCGGGCGTTCCACGACGAGCTGACCGGACTCGCGAATCGCGCGTTGTTCCTCGATCGGATGGATCACGCGCTGCGCGTCGTACGCCCCGACTCCGATCCGGTGGTCGTGCTGTTCGTCGATCTCGACGACTTCAAGTCGGTCAACGATGCCCTCGGCCATGACGTCGGCGACCAGATGCTGCGAACGATCGCCGACCGGATCCGGCGTGTGTCCGGCGCCGGCGACACCCCGGCACGCCTCGGTGGCGACGAGTTCGCCCTCCTCCTCGAGGATCGCGGTGGAGTCGACCGGGCCATCGACGTGGCCGGGCAACTCCTGGCCGACCTGCACGAGCCGGTCGTGCTGGACGGGCATGCCGTTGCCGTGCTGGCGAGCGTCGGTGTCGCAGTCTCGAAACCCGGCATGACGACAGCCGGCTTGTTGCGTGATGCCGACACCGCCATGTACGAGGCGAAGCGGGCCGGGAAGTGTCAGGTCAAGATCTTCGATCCGACCATGAGACTGACGGCCTCGAGGCACCTCGAATTCCGCAGCGACCTGTCGCAGGCTCTCGCTCGCGGTCAGCTGCGACTCGTCCACCAGCCGGTGGTCGATCTGCAGACGTAGTGGGTCGTCGGTGCACGGACGGTCTTGGCGAACCCCGCGAAACTGGTGTACTCATTTCCCATGAGGATCGGGATGGTCAGTCCGTACAGTCTGACCGTGCCCGGTGGTGTCCAGGCGCAGGTGCTCGGCCTGGCGCGCGAGTTGCGACGGCGGGGTCACGAGACCCGTGTACTCGGCCCGTGCGACGGTCCACCGCCCGAGAGCTTCATCACACCACTCGGCGACTCGCTCCCGCTCTCGGCCAACGGCTCGGTGGCGCCGATCGCTCCTGACCCGTCGGCGGCACTTCGAACACTTCGAGTGCTCAACGACGAACAGTTCGACGTGATCCACCTGCACGAGCCGCTCGCCCCGGGACCCACGTCGACGGCGTTGATGGTGCATCGCGCACCCACGGTCGGCACGTTCCACATGGCGGGGACCTCGGCGAGCTATCGGATCCTCCGCCCGGCCCTCAGCCGCTTGATCACCCGTCTCGATCACAAGGTCGTCGTGTCCAAGGACGCGTTGGCGCTCGTACAGGCCTATCTGGGCGGCGACTACGAGGTGTTGTTCAACGGCGTCGAACTCGACGAGATCCGATCGGCCACACCATGGCCCGACAGCGGTGGCGACGATCCGGTCGTGTTCTTCTGCGGCCGCCACGAGGAACGCAAAGGTCTGCGCGTGCTCGTCCAGGCCGTGCAGCAGAATTCGCTGCCGCTTCGGGTGTGGATCGGCAGTGACGGCCCGGACACCGAGGAACTGATGGGCTCGACGGCCGGCGACCCACGGTTCGAGTGGCTCGGGCGGGTCACCGACGACGAGAAATTCTCCCGACTGCGCTCGGCTGACATCTTCTGTGCGCCCTCCCTGCACGGCGAATCGTTCGGGGTGGTGTTGATCGAGGCCATGGCGGCCGGAACCACGGTCGTGGCCAGCGCGCTCGACGGGTATCGGAACGTGGCGACCGACGACGTCGATTCGATCCTCGTCGAGCCGGGTGATCCGGGAGCGCTCGCCGACGCGTTGCGTTCGATCATCCACGATCGAGCCCTCGCCGACCGGCTCCGCGACGCCGGCATGCAGCGTGCGAACCAGTTCGCCATGACCTCGCTGGCCGACCGCTACCTGGAGATCTACGGCGCGCTCGTCGCCGGTCGAGCCATCGCCGGTCGAGCCATCGCCGGTTGATCCGCGCTCGGCCCGTACACTGGTCGCCATGCTCCCCGTCATCATCGTGATCATCGTCGTGGTGATCCTGGTGGGGGTGGTGATCGCCGCGTACAACGGGCTCGTTCGCTCGCGAAACCAGGTGGAGAATGCCTGGTCGCAGATCGACGTGCAGTTGAAGCGCCGGCTCGACCTCATCCCCAACCTCGTCGAAACCGTCAAGGGCTACGCGGCCCACGAACGCGAAACACTGGCTGCGGTGGTCGCAGCGCGCAATGCGGCACTCGCCGCTCCCGACACCCCGAGGGCGCAGGCGAACGCCGATGACGTGCTGACCGGTGCGCTGCGCCAGCTCTTCGCCCTCAGTGAGGCATATCCGGACCTCAAGGCCAACCAGAACTTCCTGGCCCTGCAGGAAGAGCTCACCGCCACCGAAGGACGGGTGGCGTACGCCCGCCAGTTCTACAACGACAGCGTGCTCACCTACGACAACAAGCTCGAGTCGTTCCCGACCGTGGTGCTCGCCAAGATGTTCAACTTCGAGCCACGCGAGTACTTCGAGGCCGACGAGCAGGCGCGAACCGTTCCGACCGTCGAGTTCTGACGCGTCGTCATCCATGTTTGAACTGATCCGATCGAACAAGCGACGAAGCGTGGCGCTCGTCGCCGGCTTCATCGTCGTCGTCGCACTCGTCGGCGCCGCCATCGGGTGGGTCGTCGGCAACGGCATCGCCTTCACCATTGCTGCGCTGGTGATCAGCGCGCTCATCGCCTTCACGTCGTACTGGAAGGCCGACAAGATCGCGTTGTCGGTGAGCCGGGCGCGTCCTGCTCCGCCCGAGGACTATGCCCGGCTGCACAACCTGGTCGAGGGCTTGTGCATCGCGGGGGGCATTCCCAAGCCGGGGATCTACGTGATCGACGACCCCGCACCGAATGCGTTCGCCACCGGCCGCAACCCGAACCATGCGGCGATCGCCGTGACCACGGGCCTGCTCGAAATGATGAACCGCGTCGAACTCGAAGGCGTGATCGCCCACGAACTGAGCCACATCCGCAACTACGACATTCTCGTGTCGACCCTCGCTGTGACACTGGTCGGGGCCGTGGCACTGATGAGCGACCTCGCGATCCGCACGATGTGGTGGAACGGTGGGCGTGTCACCCGCAACGGCGACCGCGGTGACGGCAACAATCCGTTGGCCTGGATCGGCATCATCATGCTCATCCTCGCCCCGATCGTCGCCAAGGCGATGCAGGCCACGATCTCCCGACGCCGCGAAACCCTGGCCGACGTCAGCGCCTGCCAGCTCACCAGATACCCGCCCGGGCTGATCTCCGCGCTGGAGAAATTGAAGGCTGACACGACGGTGACGCATTCTGCCTCCACCGCTACGGCACACTTGTGGATCGAGCAGCCCATGAGTGGCGTCGGTGACGACGGCAAGTTGGGCGGCATCCACAAACTGTTCGACACCCACCCCCCGCTCGACGAGCGCATTGCCCTGCTGAGAGAACTCTGATGAAACTGATCCGCCCGTTCATGGGTCTCGCCGCTCTCGCCCTGGTCGCCGCCGCGTGCGGTGGCGGGGGAGAGTCCGCCGATTCCACGAGTACGACTCTCGTCGTCCACGACCACGACCACGGTGAAGGCAACGACCACCACGTCGTCGTCGACGTCGACCACGACCACGATCCCGGCGACGATCCGTCAGCCGCTCACGGGTGAGCCGCTCGCGAGCGCCGATGACATCATCCAGCGCCCCGCCCTCGTCGCCAAGATCGACAACAATGCCGCCGCCGTGCCCAATCACAGTGGCCTGGCCGTTGCCGACATCGTGTTCGAGGAGGTGGTCGAGGGTCGCACCACCCGGTTCGCGGCAGTCTTCCACTCGCAGAGTTCGGATCCGATCGGCCCCATCCGCTCGGGCCGTACGCAGGACATCGCCCTGTTCTCGTCGTTCAACAGCCCGTTGTTCGTGTGGAGCGGCGGGAATCCCGGCGTCACGCGCCTGATCAACGAGTCGACGCTGATCAACATGGGCCCGAGCGTGGCCTCGGGCTACTACCGGGGGCCCGGCAGTGCCCCGCACAACCTCTACACCAGTACCGACAACATCTGGTTCCAGACCCCGCCCGACCAGCCGGGTCCGCCGCAGCAGCAGTACCAGTACCTCGACGAGGGCGAGGCGGTCGACGGCACTGCCGACAAGCGGGCGTGAAGGTACGCGTCGGCAGCGAGAACATCGAGTGGACGTGGAACCCGGAGCTCACCAAGTTCGAGCGTTCGCAGCGTGGCAAGCCGCACGTGGACAAGGTCTTCGGTCGGATCGGCGCCACGAACGTGATCGTCATGGGCGTGGAGTACGACCGCAGTGTCGTCGATCGCAACAGTCCCGAAGCGCAAACGATCGGCGAGGGGCCCATCTGGATGTTCACCGGCGGACAGGTCCGTGAGGGCACGTGGAAGCGCGAGAACGGCTTCTATGCGATCGAATTCCTGACCGCCGACGGCCAACCGATGGAACTCGCACCCGGCAACACCTGGATCGAACTCGCCGACATCGCCGATGTCCTCGCCGGTGGGGTGCAGGTGTTGGAAGCAGCACCACCTTCGCCCTGATTCGGCACCGCGGGAATCCGCCCGACGAAAGTACGATGTGCAGATGACCGAGAGTCGCAGCACCGGAACCTTCCCCGTCAAGCGGGGCCTCGCCGAGATGATGAAGGGGGGCGTCATCATGGACGTCGTCACCCCGGGTCAGGCGAAGGTCGCAGAAGATGCCGGCGCCGTGGCCGTCATGGCCCTCGAGCGGGTTCCGGCCGACATCCGTCGCGATGGCGGCGTTGCCCGGATGAGCGACCCGGAGATGATCGACGGCATCCAGGCCGCGGTGTCGATTCCGGTGATGGCCAAGGTCCGCATCGGACACTTCGTCGAGGCCCAGATCCTGCAGGCGCTCGGCGTCGACTTCATCGACGAGTCCGAAGTGCTCACACCGGCCGACGAGGCCCACCACATCGACAAGTTCGCGTTCGACGTGCCGTTCGTCTGCGGGGCGACCAATCTCGGTGAGGCGTTGCGGCGCATCTCGGAGGGCGCTGCGATGATCCGCTCCAAGGGCGAGGCCGGCACGGGCAACGTCGTCGAGGCCGTCCGCCACCTCCGTTCGATCATCGGCGACATCAGGAAGATCACCCAGGCCGACCAGGCCGAACTCTTCGAATGGGCCAAGCGCCTGCAGGCCCCGCTGCCGCTCGTCCAGGAGATCGCCGAGACCGGCAAGCTCCAGGTCCCGTTGTTCTGCGCCGGTGGCCTCGCCACCCCCGCTGATGCCGCCCTGGCGATGCAACTCGGCGCCGAGGCCGTGTTCGTCGGTTCGGGGATCTTCAAGTCCGAGGACCCGGCCCCGCGAGCCAAGGCGATCGTCGAGGCGACGACACACTTCAACGACCCCGACATCCTGGCCAAGGTGAGTCGCGGCCTGGGCGCCCCGATGACGGGTATCGAGATGGACGACATCAACCAGCGATATGCCGATCGGGGCTGGTGACACGAAGCCGGGCGGTTCTGGACCCACCATCGGGGTGCTGGCGCTCCAAGGTGCGTTCGAGGTCCATCAGCAGCGACTGCATCGGCTCGGCGTACGCGCCCCGCTCGTCCGGACACCGCGGGAGTTGGATGCGGTCGACGCATTGATCCTGCCCGGCGGCGAGAGCACGACGATGTCCCGGCTCCTCACCACGAGCGGGCTGTTCGATGTCCTCAAGGGACGTCTCGCCGACGGCATGGCCGTCTTCGGGACGTGTGCCGGGATGATCCTGTGTGCGACCGATGTTCTCGACGCCCGGCCCGACCAGCGCGGTTTCGACCTGATCGACATCACGGTGCGACGCAACGGTTATGGCCGCCAGCTCGACAGTTTCGAGGCCGACATCGACGTCGAAGGTCTCGATTCGGCGTTCCACGCGGTGTTCATCCGTGCGCCCCTGGTCGAGCGGGTGGGTCCCGACGTGGAGATACTTGCCCGCCACGACGATGTGCCTGTTCTCGTACGAGGCGGACGTTGTACCGTGGCGGCGTTCCATCCTGAACTCACCGATGACACACGGTTGCACGAACTGTTCGTCGAGCACGTGTCGTCGACGAACTGACGTGACCTGAAAGAGACGACATGTCCGGCCACTCCAAATGGGCAACGATCAAGCACAAGAAGGGCGCTGCCGACAAGGCGCGCGGCAAGCTGTTCGCCAAGCTCGCCCGGCAGATCGAGGTGGCGGCCAAGAGCGGCGGCGACGTCGACACGAATCCCACGCTGCGCACGGCGGTCCAGAAGGCCAAGGCGGGCCGGATGACCAACGACGCCATCGACCGGGCCATCAAGCGTGGCACCGGTACCGATGACGGCGGCACGTACGAGAGCATCATGTACGAGGGGTATGCACCCGGCGGTGTGGCGCTGATGATCGACGTGCTCACCGACAACCGCAACCGAACCGGAGCCGAGATCCGCAACATCTTCTCGAAGCTCGGCGGCTCGATGGCCGAGCCGGGCGCAGTCGGCTGGCAGTTCCACCGCCGAGGAGTGATCCTGACCGGCGAGGGCGTCGACGAGGACACCATCATGATGGCGGCGATCGAAGCAGGTGCCGACGACGTGATCGCCGAGGGTGACGGGACCTTCCGCGTGATGACCGATCCGTCGATCGTGTACGACGTGAAGGCGGCCATCGACGAGACCGGCATCGAGGTGATCTCGGCGGATTCGCCGATGGTGGCGGAGAACCTCGTGCCGGTGACCGACACCGCCGACGCCAAGGCGATCCTGCGCATCCTCGATGCCCTCGAGGACAACGACGACGTGCAGGACGTGTTCTCGAACTTCGACATGAGCGACGAGCTGATGGAAGTGGCGGCATCGTGAGTCTCGGTGTCGGCGAACAGGCTCCCGATTTCACACTGCCCGGCACCGGCGGGCGCGACTACTCGTTGTCCGAGTTCAGGGGCCAGCCGGTCGTTCTCGTGTTCTACCCCGGTGACGACACGCCGGTGTGCACCAAGCAGCTCAACAGCTACAACGACGATCTCGAGCAGTTCAGCGAGATGAACGCGCAGGTGCTCGGCATCTCGGCGCAGGACGTGTCGAGCCACGACGCGTTCGCGGGCAAGCACGGTTTCGACTTTCCGCTGCTCGCCGACACCGACAAGGCGGTCGCCGGACAGTACGGGACGCTCGGCCCCATCGGCTTTCCCCGCCGCAGCGTCTTCATCGTCGACGCCGACGGCATCGTGCGTTACGCGCACCGGGCGATCGCCGGGCTCACGTTCCGGCCGGTCAAGGAACTGATCGCCGAGTTGGAGAAGATCACCAGTTGATGCGGTCGGCGCACTAGTCTTCGAACCTGTGTTCGCCAATGCCGCTGATTCCCGGCCGTCGAGATCGACCTGCCGAGTGCTGGGAATCGATCCCGGACTCACCCGATGTGGGTACGCCGTGATCGACGGCCGCGGGTCGGCACGTGCGGTCGCGATCTCGCTCGGTGTCATCACGACACCTCCGAGCGATCCACTCCCGCAGCGGCTCGCGGCGCTGCGCACGGAGTTCACCGCCCTCATCGCCGAGTTCGCCCCGCACGTCGTGGCGGTCGAGCAGGTGTTCTTCCAGGTCAACGTTCGTACGGCGATGAGCGTCGGACAGGCCAGTGGACTCGCGCTCGCCGAGGCATCGCTCGCCGGATGTGAGGTCGTCCAGTACACGCCGAATCAGGTGAAGGACGCCGTCGCCGGGTGGGGTGGCGCCGACAAGGAGCAGGTGCAGAAGATGGTGCAGGCCCGCCTCGGCCTCAGCATGCTGCCGAAACCAGCCGACGCCGCCGACGCCGCCGCGTTGGCACTGTGCCATCTGGCGATGTCGCCGGTGCTCTCGCCCCGCGCCCGCGCCGCCGCGTCACACGGTGCCGGGTCAAACGTGACGTCACGGGAGCGCAGCGCATGATCGGATCGCTGCGCGGTTCGGTGCTCGAACGCAACCTCGACGGCACGGTGCTGCTCGAAGTGGGTGGGGTCGGGTACCTCGTGGCGGTGTCGACGCGCGTCCTGGCCGAGTTGGAGCCGGGAACGCCCGTGTTCCTGTACGTGCACCACCACATCCGCGAAGACGCCCAGACGCTGTTCGGGTTCACGTCACGTGACGACCGCCAGACGTTCCAGGTCCTGATCAAGACGAACGGCATCGGGCCGGCACTGGCCATGGCGGTCATCGCCACACATCCCCCCGCAGCGCTGTTCGACGTGGTCGCCAACAACGACGTGGCGGCGCTCACGCTGGTGCCCGGCATCGGTAAGAAGACTGCCGAGCGGCTCATCATCGAGCTGCGTGATCGGTTGTCGGTGCCGATGCTCGACGGCACCGGTGGCTCTGCGTCGGCGGTGGCCGACGTGCGTGATGCCCTCGCCGGGTTGGGCTACGGCACCGACGAGATACGCGACGTACTGCGTGAACTCCCGTCCGATTCCGACTCCGCGACCCTGCTGCGCGATGCGCTGAAGACTCTGGGGGCCCGCCGTGCGTGATGAGTTCCTCGATCCCGGCATCGGTGGGGCCGACGACGACGTGGTGGCCTCCGAGATCGAACTCGAGGCCGGACTGCGGCCGCGGGCGCTCGACGAGTTCATCGGCCAACGAGAGCTGAAGGAGCACCTGCGTATCGTCCTCGAGGCGGCCCGTCGGCGCGAGCAGCCGGTCGACCACCTCCTGTTCGCCGGGCCCCCCGGGCTCGGCAAGACGACGCTGGCGGGCATCGTCGCCACCGAGATGGGTGTGCACCTCCACGTCACGTCGGGGCCAGCACTCGAACGAGCAGGCGATCTCGCGGCGATCCTGACGAAGCTCGAAGACGGCGATGTGTTGTTCATCGACGAGATCCATCGGCTGTCACGGGCCGTCGAGGAGATCCTCTACCCGGCGATGGAGGACTTCCAGCTCGACATCGTGGTCGGCAAGGGACCGGCGGCGTCGAGCATCCGGCTCACGATGCCGCCGTTCACGCTCGTCGGCGCCACCACGAGAACCGGAATGATCACCGGACCGTTGCGCGACCGTTTCGGACTGGTCGCCCGTCTCGACTACTACGACGCCGAAGAGCTGCAGGCGATCGTCGAGCGGGCGGCACGGATCCTCGATGTGACCATCGACCGTGACGGCGCATGGGAGATCGCGCGCCGGTCGCGCGGGACGCCGCGTATCGCCAACCGACTGCTGCGGCGGGTCCGTGACTTCGCCGAGGTACGTGCGGACGGCACGATCGACGCCGACGTCGCTCGTGAAGGACTCGCGCTGTTCGGTGTCGACGATCGAGGTCTCGACAAGGTCGACCGGGCGATTCTCACGGCGTTGTGCACCACGTTCAACGGCGGCCCCGTCGGGTTGTCCACCGTGGCGATCAGTGTGGGCGAGCAACCCGAGACGGTCGAGGACGTGTACGAGCCCTTCCTGATCACCCAGGGCATGATCGCCCGCACACCTCGCGGGCGAGTGGTGCTCGACGTCGCCTACGAGCACCTCGGCCTCACGCCACCGCGGCGATCCTCCAACGCCAGCCTCTTCGACTGACCTGAAACGCCGGGGTCTGACCCCGGCGTTTCGGGTTGGGGCGGTCATTAGCCTCGTGCTGGTGCTGATCGACGACTTCGACTACGAGCTCCCCGACGAGCGGATCGCTCAGACGCCGATCGAACCCCGTGATGCGGCACGGTTGCTCGTGGACCGCGGAAGTGCGGCACCGGAGCATCGCCACGTCCACGACCTCCCCGAGCTGCTCCGCGACGGCGACCTGCTCGTGCTCAACGAGACCCGCGTGATTCCTGCCCGGTTGCGGCTGCACCGATCCACGGGGGGAGCGGCCGAGGTGCTGCTGCTCGAACCGTGGGACGCCGACCGTCGGACATGGGACGCGCTCGTGCGGCCCGGCGGGAAGCTGCGTGTCGGCGAGTTGCTCTACCGAGGGGATGCGCCGTTGGTGCGCGTCGGCGAGCGGACGCCCGCCGGTGACACGTTCTGGGTCGAACTCGTCGGCGACGACGATCCCGTCGAGCTGCTCGACCGCTACGGCGAGATGCCGCTGCCGCCGTACATCGGCGAGCGCCTCACCGACCCCGATCGCTATCAGACGGTGTTCGCTCGTGAGCCCGGGTCGGCGGCCGCCCCGACCGCAGGGCTGCACTTCACCCCGGGCTTGTTCGACCGGCTCGCGGCCGCCGGCGTCCGCACGGCCACGGTGGAGCTGGCGGTGGGTCTCGACACGTTCCAGCCGATCAGCACCGACGATCCGCTCGAACATCCGATGCACACCGAGCGCTACCGGGTGCCACCCGAGACGATGGTGGCGTGCCGCGAAGCCGGACGGGTCGTGGCCGTGGGGACGACCGCTGTCAGGGCGCTCGAGTCCGCAGCCGCGTCCGGCGAACTGTCGGGCCGAACCGATCTCTTCATCCATCGTGGGTTCGACTGGCAGGTGGTCGACATGATGATGACGAACTTCCATCTCCCGAAGACCACGCTCTTGATGATGGTCGACGCCTTCGTCGGCCCGCGATGGCGAACGCTGTACGACACCGCGTTGGCCGACGACTACCGGTTCTTGTCGTTCGGCGACGCCATGCTCCTCGACCGCCACGCCCGCTGACCAGCCGGCCGGGTCGGGGTGAGGCCGGGGAGCGATACCGTCGCTCGGATGCATCCGGTCGAGTTCCAGGTCGAGGCCACCGACGGGGCAGCACGCGCGGGCACGGCGGTCACGGCCCGTGGCAGCTACACCACGCCACTGTTCATGCCGGTCGGTACCCGCGGCGCCATCAAGTACCTCAGCGCGGCGGACTACGACCGCATCGGCGCGCAGATCGTGTTGGGCAACACGTATCACCTGATGTTGCGGCCCGGCGCCGAACTGGTCGAACGTTTCGGGGGATTGGGCCGGTTCGCCGGTTGGGACGGACTCACGCTGACCGACTCCGGCGGCTTCCAGGTGTTCTCGCTCGACCCGAAGGTCGACGACGATGGTGTCACGTTCAAGAGCACCTACGACGGCTCGTCGCACCGGTTCACCCCCGAGATCGCCGTCGACGTGCAGCAGCGCCTCGGTGCCGACATCCAGATGGTGCTCGACGTCTGTCCACCCTTGCCGAGCCCGCCCGACGTGATCAGGCTGGCTGTCGAACGCACCACCGCCTGGGCGGCACGCGCCAAGGCGGCGCACACGAGAGCCGACCAGGCACTCTTCGGCATCGTCCAGGGTGGCATCAGCGACACCATGCGGCGAGAGAGTGCACAGCAGGTCGTCGAGATCGGGTTCGACGGCTACGGCATCGGCGGGCTCTCGGTGGGGGAGACACGCGCGGAGATGCTTCCGGCGCTCGCTGCTGCACTCGAACACCTCCCGACGGATCGCCCGCGGTACCTGATGGGTGTCGGTGACCCGGCGTCACTCGTCGAGGCCGTGGCGCTCGGCGTCGACCAGTTCGACTGCGTGATGCAGACCCGGCTCGGTCGTCACGGCACGGCGCTCACCTCGACCGGACGGTTCCAGGCCAAAGCGGCCCGCAACGCCGAACTGGACGAACCGCTCGATCACGACTGCCCCTGCGAGGTGTGCGCCCGTCACAGCCGCGGCTACATCCGGCATCTGCTGCAGGTGGGTGAGCCGACTGCATCGCGCCTGCTCTCCATCCACAACGTGGCCTGGACCATCGACCTGATGGCTCGGATGCGTACGTCGATCGCCGCCGGCACCTTCGACCAGCTGCGACGTTCCGTCCTGGATGTGTGGAGTTGACGGGTGCGCCGACGGAATGGCAGCTAGGCTCGCCCGCCGACATGACTGCGCAACTCTCCACGATCATCGCCCAGGAATCAGGATGGAGGCGGTAGCGGCGCCCTCATCCAGCTCGGCATCCTCCTGCTGATCCCGTTCGCGATGTATTTCTTCATGATCCGGCCGCAGCGGCGCCGGGTCCGGGAGCAACAGGATCTCCAGCGTTCGATCCAGGTGGGCGACGAGGTCATCACCACCTCGGGCATCTTCGGCACCATCACGGGCGAGGACGGCGACACCCGGTTCTGGCTCGAGGTCGACGACGACGTGCAGATCCGCATCGCCAGGGCTGCGATCCAGGGCAAGGCCTCTCCGGACGGCCAGCCTGCAGCGGCCGACGTCACCGATGCCGGTGAACTCGAGTCGGCCAACAACGCCGACGACGACTGATCGACCCGTCATGCGCCGTCGCCTCTGGACATCGCTCATCGGTGTCGTTCTGATCGTTTTCGGCACGTTGGCCTACAACATCGCCACCGACAACACGCCGATCCTCGGCCTCGACCTGCAGGGCGGCGTGTCCGTCATCCTGGCGCCGGTCGAACCGGCGACGCAGGAGGATCTGCTCGTCATCCGTGACCTCATCCGCGACGAACTCGAGCGGCGTGGCATCGCCGAGCCCGACGTTCGGGTCCAGGGACAGACGATCGTCGTCGACCTCCCCGGCGTCAGGGATCAGGCAGGACGCCCTCGACGCCGTCGACGTGTCGGGCGTGGTCGAACTCCGCCCGGTCGTCAACTTCGCCGACTGTCCCGCACCCGAGACGCAAGCGCCGGCGCCTGCCGTCGGCGACACCGCCACGACGGTGCCCGCAACCGGCACGACCCCGACGGTCACCACTCCCGACGCCGGCACCACCGAACCCCAGGGTCTCCGTCGGCCTCAGGCTCCGCAACCCACCGTGCCGGACAGCACCGTTGCCGACACCACGGTTCCGGACACGACGGTCCCCGCAGGGGTCGGTGCCGACGAGCGACCAGCCGGTCCTCGAGCACACCCGTCGCCACTCCGACCGCCGTCGGCGCCGAGCTGCTGCCGACACGTGACGGATCGGTCGTCTGCGTGGGCGCGCCACAGGGCACCGGCGAGGTGTTCGAGAAGGGCAGCGCCCAGCTCACCGGCGACCAGGGCTGGGGCGTCGCCGTCAATCTGCGCGGCGATGGCCAGGCCACCTGGAACAGCCTCGCAACCCAGTGCTACAACGCCCAGCCGACGTGCCCGTCGACCCAAGCCGGAGCTCCGCGGTCAGATCGCCATCGTCCTCGACGACGTCGTGCAGTCGTCGCCGCAGGTCAATCAGCCGAACTTCACCGACTCCGTCGCCATCACCGGCGACTTCTCCCGCGCCGAGGCCGAAGACCTCGTGAACGTGCTCAACCGTGGTGCGTTCCCCGTGGCCATCGAGGCCCAGGAAGCACGCACCGTCTCCGCATCGGCGGGAACCGACGCCATGCGCGCCGGGATCATCGCCGGCCTCATCGGCCTCGCGCTGGTGTTGATCCTGATGATCGCCTACTACCGCTGGCTCGCTCTGGTCATCGTGGCCGGCATGTTCGTGTGGGCCGGCATGGTGTGGGCGATGTCGGCCTTCGTGTCCGGATGGACCAACTACTCGCTCAGCCTCGCGGGCGTGACGGGCATCATCGTCGCCGTCGGCGTGACGGTCGACAGTTACGTGGTCTTCTACGAGCGGATCAAGGACGAACTCCGCAGCGGGCGAACGATCAAGAACGCGGCACCACGCAGTTTCAACATGACGTGGCGCACCATCTGGTCCGCAGACGTCGTGTCACTGATCGGTGCGTTCATCCTGTTCTGGTTGAGCGTCGGGTCGGTCCGGGGCTTCGCCCTGTACCTGGGCCTCACCACCATCTGCGACCTGCTGGTCTGCTACTTCTTCACCCGTCCGGCGATCCTCCTGCTGGCACAGACCAAGCTCATGGCCAAGCAGGACCATCTCCTCGGCATGAAGGTTGCGACGACATGACGCTCGACACCTCGATCTCGTCGACCGGCATCGGACGGCTGTTCCGCGGTCAGACCGCGATCGACTTCTACGGGCGGCGGCGTGTCGGCCTCGGCATCGCGGTGGTCGTGGTGGTCGTGACGGTCATCTCGCTGTTCGCCCAAGGGCTGAACCTCGGCCTCGACTTCGAGGGCGGCGACGCCTGGGACATCCCCGCCAGTGACACCTTCGGCGTCGACGAAGCCGCCACCGTGCTGTCCGACAACGGCATCGACACCAACGGCGCCCGTATCCAGTTGCGTACGTCGGAGACCTCCGACGTCGTGACCGTCCAGGTCGAGGAACTGTTGCGTGAGCAGGCCGCCGTGGTGACTGCCGACTTCGCCGACGCGGCGGGTGTGGACCCTGCCGACGTGAGCTTCTCGTTCACCAGCTCCACCTGGGGCCGTGAAATCACCGAGAAGGCCATCCGGGCACTCGTGGTGTTCCTCGTGATCGTGGCGCTGTTCATCTCGGTGCGGTTCGAGTGGCGCATGGCGCTGTCGGGCATCGCCGCGATGGTGTACGACGTCATCTTCGCCGTGGGCTTCTATTCGCTGTTCCAGTTCCCGGTTGCGCCCGCCACCGTCATCGCGTTCCTCACCATCCTCGGGTACTCGTTGTACGACACCATCGTCGTTTTCGACCGGGTCAACGAGAACCAGGGCCGCTACGCCGCCGTGCGGATGCCGTACGAGGACATCGTCAACATCTCCATGAACCAGGTGATGATGCGATCGCTGCTGACGAGCCTGTCGTCGATCCTGCCCGTCATCTCGCTCCTCCTCATCGGCTCCGGTCTGCTCGGCGTCGTCTCACTCGAGGAGTTCGCGCTCGCACTGCTCGTCGGGATGGTCTCGGGCGTGCTGTCGTCGATCTTCATCGCGACACCCCTCTTGGCCTGGTTGAAGCGTGACACCGGCCGCAAGACACACCGTCCCCGGTTGCTCGGCGACCAACTGCGCGCCGCAGTGATGGGTGCCGGGGTGACCGGCAGAGCCGGCGAGTCGCGTATTGCAGCGGTTCAACCGCCCCGCACCGGCGACGGCGACGGGACCGCCGATACCGATGCCGAGCCGGTACTGGCGGGTTCAGCGGTCGCCCAACCCGCCGATCGCCTGCTGACGCATCCGCCCCGGCCCCGCAAGAAGAAGCGGCGCTGACCCATCGGCGGCGCACCCTTGTGCCGGCGGTATCCTCCGAACATGGCAGCCGATCACGGGTCTCTCCGGAGCTTCGTCCGCGACATCAAGGACTACCCGACCGAGGGCGTGACGTTTCGTGACATCACACCGTTGCTCGGCGACAGCGCCATGTTCGCCCAGGCAGTCGACGGCCTCGTGGACGAGTTCCCGAACCTCTCGATCGACCGGGTCGTCGGCGTCGAAGCCCGCGGCTTCATCTTCGCCTCGGCGGTCGCCTACCGCATGGGGGCCGGGCTCGTTCCGGTCCGCAAGGCCGGCAAGCTGCCCTGGGCCGTCGTGCGAGAGGAATACGAGCTGGAATACGGCTCCGACAAGCTCGAGATCCACCGTGACGCGATCCACCCGGGTGAATCGATCCTGATCATCGACGACGTACTGGCCACCGGGGGCACGGCCGCAGCAACCGCGCGGCTGGTCGAAACGCTCGGTGGAGTGATCGCCGGGCTGGGATTCGTCATCGAACTCGACGACCTGGAAGGGCGTGTCCAGGTGGGGGAGCGAACCGTGAGGTCGCTCCTTCACTACTGAGGCCGGTTGAACATGGGGACGGTCGATCGAGTACTTCCCTGGAGGCGACAGCACGTCGAGGTCGCCAACTCCGAACTGACGCCCTTGCTGGCGTCGTACCGTCGCTCGCATCCCAAGTCGCCGGTCGCCACGATCAGCAGGGCGTACCGGGTAGCCGCCGAGGCGCATCAGTCGCAGATGCGCTCGAGTGGCGAGAGCTACATCAACCATCCGCTCGCAGTGGCCCAGATCGTCGCCGACATCGGCCTCGACGAGATCTCGGTGACCGCTGCACTTCTCCACGATGCCGTGGAGGACACGGAGATCACCGTCGCCGACGTCGAGCGTGATTTCGGCCCCGAGGTGGCAGCGATCGTCGACGGGGTGACGAAGCTCGAACGGATCCGCTTCGATTCGCGCGAGGAGCAGCAGGCGGCCAGCATGCGCAAGATGCTGGTGGCGATGGCCAAGGACCTGCGGGTGCTGGTGATCAAGCTGGCCGACCGGCTGCACAACATGCGCACGATCGCCGCCATGCCGCTCGAGAAGCAGCAGCGCATCGCCCAGGAGACACTCGACATCTATGCGCCGCTCGCCCACCGGCTCGGCATGCAGGAGATGAAGCAGCAACTCGAGGACCTGGCGTTCGCGTCGTTGCACCCCAAGCGCTTCGCCGAACTCGACCACCTGGTCAGCACTCGAACTCCCGAACGAGACCTCTACCTCGCCAAGACGCTCGCCGAGGTTCGCGCCCGCCTCGACGAACTCGGTGTGCATGCCGAGGTGACGGGCCGCGGCAAACACCTGTGGAGCATCTACGAGAAGATGGTCGTGAAGGGTCGAGAGTTCGACGAGATCTTCGATCTCATCGCGATCCGCGTGGTCGTGGACTCGATGAAGGACTGCTACGCCGCCCTCGGATCGATTCACGGTCGCTGGCGTCCGGTCGTGGGGCGGTTCAAGGACTACATCGCCATGCCGAAGTTCAACCTGTACCAGAGCTTGCACACCACGGTGATCGGACCAGCCGGCAAGCCGATCGAAGTCCAGATCCGCACCGTCGAGATGCACCAACGGGCCGAGTGGGGCGTTGCCGCACACTGGGCCTACAAGGAGGGCTCCGACAAGCCCGCGGAGATCGACTGGTTGAGCCGCATCATCGACTGGCAGGAGGAGATCTCCGATCCGGCTCAGTTCATGCAGAGCCTGAAGACCGACCTCGACCAGGACGAGGTGTTCGTGTTCACGCCGAAGGGGCGCGTGATCACGCTGCCCGTCGGCTCGACGACGGTCGACTTCGCCTACGGCGTGCACACCGAAGTCGGTCATGCCTGCATCGGCGCCAAGGTCAACGGGCGCCTCGTCTCGCTCGACCACGTGCTGGCCAGTGGTGACAACGTCGAGATCTTCACCTCCAAGGTCGAGACGGCGGGGCCGTCGCAGGATTGGCTGACGTTCGTCGCGTCACCACGGGCGCGCAACAAGATCCGTCAGTGGTTCAGCCGTGAGCGGCGTGTCGACATGGTCGAAGCCGGTCGTGACGACTTGACCTCCGAGCTGCGACGCGAGCGGCTGCCGGTGCAGCAGGTGTGGAAGTCGCCGCAGTTGCGTGAGGTCGTCGCGGAGCTGAGCTACGTCGATCTCGACGCGCTGCTCGCAGCAATCGGCGAGCACCACGTGTCGGCGAAGTCGGTGGCCCAGCGTCTGGCGAGGGCCTATCAGACCGGCGACGATGCCGCCCAGATGCCGGCGACGATCAGCTCGCCACGGCGCGAACGCTCCGACGGCGAACGCCGGGTCGGGATCCACGTCGAGGGGCTCGATGACGTGATGGTGCGCCTTGCGCACTGCTGTACGCCGATGCCGGGTGACAGCATCATCGGATTCGTCACGAAGGGACGTGGCGTGAGCGTGCACCGCTCCGACTGTGCGAATGCGGTGTCGCTGATGGCCGAACAGGCGACGCGGATGATCGAGGTCGAGTGGGATCACGAGGAACATCGAGGGGCCACCTTCGTGGCCGGGGTCGAAGTGGTGGCGCTCGACCGATCACGTCTGCTCCGCGACGTCACCAATGCGCTCGCCGACCACCACGTCAACATCCTCTCGTGCCACACCGTCACGAGCAGTGACCGCGTCGCGAAGATGCGCTTCGAGTTCGAGTTCGCGAACCCCGGCTATCTCGATGCGGTGATCCGCACGATCAAGGGCGTCGATTCGGTGTACGACGCATATCGCCTGAACCCGGGCGCAGCCACGCCGGTAGCCTGACCGGCCGTGCCAGCGTTCCAGACCAGTCCCGGCATGCGGGACATCCTGCCGCCCGAGAGCGGGCGTTGGCGTCGATTCACCGATGTGTTCGCCGACGTGGTCGAACGCGCCGGATACGGACAGGTCATCACGCCGCTGCTCGAGGACCTGGGTGTCTTCACCCGGATCGGCGATGCGACCGATGTGGTCACCAAGGAGATGTACGACTTCGTCGACAAGGGCGAGCGCCACATCGCGCTGCGTCCGGAGATGACGGCGAGCGTGTGTCGGGCCTTTGCCGAGCACCGCCCGACGGTGCCGTGGAAGGTGTTCTACTCCGGTTCGAACTTCCGCTACGAGAAGCCTCAACGCGGTCGGTACCGCCAGTTCGACCAGGTCGGCATCGAGGTGCTCGGCGCCGACGATGCGTACCTCGATGTCGAGGTCATCGCCCTGGCCTGGGAGTTCTACGCCCGCCTCGGTCTGCGCCAGGTGACGCTCGTCGTCAACAGCCTGGGCGAGCCGGACGACCGGGCCCGCTACGTCGAGGCGCTGCGCGAGTACTTCACGGCGGCCGGCGACCGGCTCAGCGAGCCGTCACGAGCGACGCTCGAGCGCAACCCGCTGAGGGTGCTCGACTCCAAGCGCGAGCACGATCAGGAACTCATTGCCGGTGCTCCCCGCATCGGCGAGTTCCACAGCGCCGACGCCGCGGCCCACTTCGCCGCGGTGCTCGATGGGCTGCGGGTGCTCGACATCCCGTTCACGATCGAGCCGACGCTGGTGCGCGGCCTCGACTACTACCGGCGCACGATCTTCGAATTCCAGGGCGGCACGCTCGACTCGGCGCAGAACGCTCTCGGCGGTGGCGGTCGGTACGACGGTCTCGTCGAGGCGCTCGGCGGGCCCGCCACGCCCGGGATCGGGTTCGCGCTCGGTGTCGACCGCACACTGATCGCCTGTGACGACGAGGGCGTCTTCGCGGCCGAACCGGTCGAACTCGACGCGTTCGTCGTCGACGTCACGGGCGGGCTCCACGCCGTGGCGATCACCGCCGAGTTGCGATCCGCCGGATTCGCCGCCGACCGGGGGTACGACAATCGGTCGATGAAGGCCCAGATGAAGCTCGCCAACCGCAGCGGCGCCCGATTCGCGGTGATCATCGGCGACGACGAACTCGCGGCGGGCACCGTGGTCGTCAAGCCGATGCGCGGCGAAGGCGAGCAGATTGCCGTCGCCAGGTCCGAAATCTCCAACCACCTCGCTGTCCACTCCGACCAGAATTGAATCGAACCATGAGCGATCACACGACTTCCTCCAGGGCCACGACCATGCGTACTCATCTGTGCGGTGAGCTGCGCAGCGATCACATCGGCATGACGGTCAGCGTCTGTGGCTGGGTGGGGCGTCGCCGTGAGCACGGTGAGCACCTCGCGTTCGTCGACCTGCGTGACCATTCGGGCATCATCCAGTGCGTCATCAACGACGACGTCGACGTGCGCAGCGAGTACGTGCTGCGGATCACCGGTGTCGTGCGCCAGCGTCCCGAGGGCACGGTCAACGACGGCCTGCCGACCGGCCACGTCGAGATCGGCGACTGCCACGTCGAGATCCTGCGTCAGGCCACTCCGCCACCCTTCCCGATCGACGCTCGCGCCGACGACGTCGACGAGAACGTTCGCCTCCAGCATCGTTACCTCGACCTACGCCGCGAGCGCATGCAGAAGAACCTGCGGATCCGCTCGAAGATCAACGCTGCGGTGCGCAACGCCATGGACGCTCAGGGTTTCGTCGAGGTCGAGACGCCGATGCTGGTGCCGTCGACACCCGAGGGGGCTCGCGAGTTCCTCGTGCCGTCGCGCAAGGAGCCGGGCTCGTTCTACGCGTTGCCGCAATCGCCGCAGCTGTTCAAGCAGCTGTTGATGGTGGCCGGCGTCGACCGGTACTACCAGATGGCGCGATGCCTGCGCGACGAGGACCTGCGCGCCGATCGTCAGTACGAGTTCATGCAACTCGACATGGAGATGAGCTTCGTCACGCAGGACGACGTGCTCGACGCGGTGAGTGAGGCCGTACTCGACGCAGCCGAAGCGGCGACGGGTGAGCGTCCACAGCCGATCGAACGGATCACATGGCGCGAGGCGATGGATCGTTTCGGCATCGACAAGCCCGACATGCGGTTCGGGCTCGAGCTGACGGAGTTGACACCGATCTTTTCGGCAACGGAGTTCAAGGCGTTCGCCGGAGCCGGTGCCATCAAGGGCATCCGGGTGCCGGGCGGCGCGGCCGACTACGGCCGCAACCAGCTCGACAAGCTCACCGATCGGGCGAAGTCGCTGGGAGCCAAGGGGCTGGTCTGGCTCAAGACCACCGACGACGGCTTCGAGTCGCCCGTCGCGAAGTTCCTGTCGGCCGACGAGGCCGCTGCAGTGCGTTCCACGATGGGCGCCGAGCCCGGCGATCTCGTGCTCGTCGTCGCCGACGAGTGGATGACCACGTGTGAGGTGCTCGGCACCCTGCGCAACGACATCGGCCGTCCGCCCGTGCACGAGGGCCCGTACCGATACGTCTGGATCGTCGAGTTCCCGCTGTTCGTGGGCGTCGACAAGGAGTCGGGGCGCCCGAAGCCGGGCCACCACCCCTTCACCCGGCCGCATCCCGACGACGTCGACATGATCGAGTCCGACCCACTGTCGGTCCGATCGATCGCCTACGACCTCGTGCTCAACGGCTGGGAGCTGGGCTCCGGATCGATCCGAATCCACGAGGCCGACCTGCAGCGTCGCGTGTTCCTCGCCCTCGGGATCTCCGACGAGGAAGCCGAGCGGAAGTTCGGGTTCTTCCTCAACCCGTTCGACTACGGAGCACCGCCGCACGGCGGGTTCGCGTTCGGACTCGACCGGCTGGTCGCGATCCTGGCGGGCGAGGAGAACATCCGCGAGGTCATCGCCTTCCCGAAGACCCAGTCGGGGACGGATCCGATGACCAACTCGCCGATCCCGGGCGACCCGAAGGCGATGGCCGAACTCGGCCTCAAGGTTCTCCCTCCCGCCACCTGACGGTTCACGGCCTGATCTGGCAGGCTCGTGCGATGAGTTTCGACACCGAGATCACCCGTGACGGCGAGACGCGGATCGGGCCACTGCGAGCGCCGGCGCAGATGCTGGCCGAGCAGGAGTACGCCGGCCATACGAGCGTGCACGACGAGGACACCGCCGCGAAGCTCGGCCTCGCCGGCGCACCCATCGAAGGGCCGACCCACTTCAGCCAGATCGACCCACTCGCGGTCGACCGCTGGGGTCAGGTGTGGTTCGAGCGTGGCTGCGTCAGTTCACATTTCCTGAACATGGTGGTGGAGGGCGAGGAGGTCCGCGCTGCGTTCGAGCCGGTGACTTCCACCCTGGCGCGTATCAGCGCCGAGAAGGCCGACAGCACACCCGTGCTCATCGGAACGGCCTCGGTCGGACGTGACGACACCACCGAACTCGACGAGCGTCGCCAACGGGCCCTCGGCGATCCCGGGAAGCTGTACATCGTCGACCAACTGGAGCTGGGCATGCGCGTCGAGGTCGGCGAGCCCGTCACGATGGGCTTCGACGATCACAACGGGAGCCTCTATCCGTTCACGCTGGCGCAGAAGCTCGCCAAGATCACGGAGCCCTCGTCGTGGTACCTCCCCGACGGCGACAGCCCGTGGGGCCGTCCTGTCGTGCCCACGGAGATGGTGAGTGTCATCGCCCACCGTTCGAACGCCCACTTCCCGGTGCGCGGCCCGTCGATCGGGCTCTTCATCGACCTCGAGGTGCGTTTCGTCGACGGCCCGGTGTTCGTCGGGCAGCCCTACCTGGTCGAGCACACGCTCGTGGGACTCGGCCAGAGCAAGCGGGTCGAGTCGTACTGGACCGAATCGACACTGACCGACGCCGAAACCGGCGTACACGCCGCAACCGTGCTCCTCCACCAGGGCGTGTTCAAGGCGTCGTACGCCGGCTATCCGTCCGACAGCTGATCGCGCACCTGTCGGCGGCAGTCGTCAGCGTTCCCCGGGGTACACGACGCCGAGCTGGGCGCGTATGTCGTCGAGGAGCTCCATCGTCGACACCGTCGTGGCGAGGGAGATCACGTCGCTCTCGCGGTGGCCGTCGCGGATGCGCTCCATTGCGTGCTGCGCCTCGTGGGCGAGGCCGAGGTTGGGCATGTCGACATGGACCGGTTCTTCGCCGGCGATGCGGACGGTGAAGCCGGCGGGGAACCAGAACGGTGGGTCGACGTCGATGCGGCCCAAGGTGCCGTAGACCGAGGCGCGCAGGCTCGTGGGCATGTCGAGCGAGGTGTGGAACACGCCGATTGCCCCGCTGGAATACGACACCACGCCCCCGACGGTGGCATCGACGCCGGTCTCGCCGAGGACGCCGATCACCTTCGCCTCCACGGGGTCGCCGGCGAGGAAACGCGCGAACGTGACCGGGTAGATGCCGATGTCGAGCATCGCGCCACCGGCGAGGTCGGCGCGGCGGTGGCGTCCGTCGGGATCGAACACCGGGATGCCGAAGTTGGCCTCCACGATCTTCAACTCGCCGATCTCACCGTCGAGCACTCGCCGGCGGACGTCGACCACGGCCGGGATGAACCAGGTCCACATCGCCTCCATCAGGAAACGGTCGTTGCGGCGAGCGGCATCGACCATCTCGCGCGCCTGCGCGGCGTTGAGCGCGAACGCCTTCTCGCACAGCACGTGTTTGCCGGCATCGAGCGCCGCGATCGTCATGGCGTGGTGATGGCTGTGCGGCGTGGCGACGTAGACGATGTCGACCTCGGGGTCGCCGAAGAGCGCCTCGTAGCTGCCGTGTGCGTTCGGGATGCCGAAGCGCGCCGCGAAGTCGTCGGCGGCTCGTTGGGTGCGTGATCCCACCGCGGTGATTCGGGCGTCGGGCAACCCGGCGAGGGCTTCGCACATGCTGGCGGCGATACCGCCCGTGGCGGCGATGCCCCAACGAAGGGGTTCGTGTTCGGTCATGGCCGGACCGTAGCCCCGTGATCGTGTGGCTCGGTAACGCTGTGACAACCCCTGCGTATGGTGAGCGGTGACCGACTCCTCCCCGCTGGATTTCGACCAGAGGAGCGAGAGATGAATGAGACAGATGCAGGCGAGACGCTGGCGAATGTCGCGCTGTTGCGCGGGACGGTCCGCGGGGAACCGGTGACCCGTGTGTTGCCGTCGGGCAGCGTGGTCGTGCAGTTCGACGTGTCCACAGCGGTGACGTCTCGAGGCGTGTCGTCGAACACGTCGGTTCCGGTCGCGTGGGCCGATCCGACGAGTGCGTCGACGGCGTGTCTCGGTGACGGCAACGAACTGGTCGTGATCGGCACGGTGCAGCGACGCTTCTTCCGGGTCGGCGGCGCAACCCAGAGCCGGACCGAGGTGGTCGCCGAGGCGGTCATCCCGGTCAGGAGGCGCAAGCAGGTCGCTTCCGCCCTCGACGCGGTGATCGACCGGCTGTGCGCCCCCTGAGGGCGCCCCGTCAGACCAGACTGCGGATGACGAGGCCGGTCCGCAGCTTGGGCGTGAAGAAGGTCGACTTCGGTGGCATCAGGGCGCCTTCGCGGGCGGTCCGCTCGATCTCGGCGATGCTCACCGGCCGGATCAGCACCGCGGCAACGGCCCACCGGAGGTGACCGCGTCGACGACGTGGTCGACACCGTGCTGGTAGGCGACGCGATGGTCGAGGTGCGCCAGCGCGTGCTCCAGCCAGGCGCCGTCGAGCGCCCGCACCGACTCGAAGGCACCGGGTCGTGGTGACAACCACTGCGCGGAGCCATCCGGGGCCACGAGACAGAGGGCCCCCTCGCGGTCCATGGTGGCGAGGGTGTCGTTGCCGGGAACCCCGGCGTCGGAACGTTCGAACACGGCATCGAGTGCAGCGCTCAGGTCCTCGAATGTCACGTCGTGGTAGAGCCGGTGGATCGCCTCGACCGACAGTTGATCGGCCACGAGTTCGTTGACGAAGGCCAGTGTCTCGTCGGCCGGCGACGGCTGGTTCCCGTTGCCCGCGCGAATCTCGTCGCGGTACGTGCGACTGATGCCGTAACGATGGTGGCCGTCGGCGATGAGGACGTCGTCGGTGGCGATCAGTGACGCGATGGCTTCCACACGTGCCGGATCCGATACCCGCTCGACCACGTGCTCGACACCGTCGACGGTCACCGAACTCAGCGGCTCACCGGGCGCGGCGAGCAGTTCGGTCAACCCCGTGGCGAGTGAGAGGCCCCACACCGGTGACATGTTGGCTCGTGTGGCACGAGTGAGATCGAGCCGGTCGGTCGAGGCCTTCGGCGTGACCCGCTCGTGGGGCAGCACCCCGCCCGCACCCTCGTCGACGACCTCGAGTCCACCCAGTACGCCGGCGATGTCGCGCGCCGCTCCGGTCGAGTCGGTGAAGCGCATGCGGTAGATCGTGAAGGTCGGGGTCTCGTCGTACTCCATCACGCCGGTGTCGACCCACTCCCGCAGCGTGCGCGCAGCGTCGAGGTATCGGTCGGGGCCCTGCGATTCGCGCGGCACGTCGACGTGGGTGATGTTGAACGGACTGCGCGCTCCCAACTCGTCGAGGTCGGCATCGGACAGCACGTCGTACGGCGGGGCGATGAGTTCGTCGATCGAGCGGTCGCTGTAGCGCAGGGCGGGGAACGGAGTGAATCGCGGCACGACGACAGGATGCCATCGTTGACCCCCTCGTCCTGCAACGATCGGGTCGGTGGACGGTCGCCGGGGATCACTGGACAGCATCGACACGGTCCTGTGCGATCTCGACGGCGTGGTGTGGCTCGGTCACGAGCCGATCGCCGGGTCGGTCGAAGGGATCGCCCGATTGCGGGCGTCGGGCCGGCGGGTGATCTTCGTCACCAACAACTCGATGGCAGTTCGCGCGCAGCACGAAACGGCGCTCGCGGCGATCGGGATTCCGGCCGTGGGCGACGTGGTGAGTTCCGCGATGGCGGCGGCGTTGTTGGTGCAGCGAGGCGATCGGGTGCTGGTGGCGGGCGGCCCCGGCGTCGTCGAGGCCTTCGAGCAGCGAGGCGCCGACGTCGTCCTCAACGCGCCGGACGTGAACCCCGTCGGCTTCGATGCCGTGGTCGTCGGGTTGCACCGTGATTTCGACTTCGATCGTCTGGCGGTGGCATCGGCGGCGGTGCGCGCCGGAGCTCGCCTGATCGGCACCAACACGGACTCCACCTACCCCACACCGACCGGCCTGCAGCCGGGTGGCGGTTCGATCCTCGCGGCGGTCGCCACCGCCGCGGGTGTCGTGCCCGTCATCGGTGGCAAACCGCACGCGCCGATGGCCGACCTCATCGCGAAGACGGTCTCGACACCGCACCGGGCATTCGATCCGACGCGGGCCGTGATGGTGGGGGACCGTGCGGAGACCGACGGTCTGTTCGCTCGCCGACTCGGGTGCCGCTTCGCCCTCGTTCGCTCGGGTGTGTCGCCGCCCGGCGAACGGATCGACGACGAGATCGCGGTGGACTTCGACGTCGCTGATCTCGCATCGCTCGCTCGTATCGTTTCGACCTCTGACCAGGCGCAGTAGCCTGGCCTCATGGCAAAAACGACATTGCAACGACTGGTCGACGCGGGCGTCGAATTCACCGACATCTCGCGTAAGCAAGCCGAGTCCATCGTTCAGTCGATGGTGAAGGCAGGCGAATTGCGGCGCACCGACGCCGAGAAGGCGGTCCAGACGCTGATGGACCGTGGCCGCGAGACCTCCGAGCGGCTGTCGGAGAACATCCAGAGCGAGTTCTCCAAGCAGGTCAACTGGCTCTCGGAGCGCTTCGACGAACTCGAGGATCGTTTCGAGGAGCTCGCCGACAGGATCGCCGACCGCATCAAGGCCGAGATGAACAACACCCCGGCCAAGAAGACCGCAGCCAAGAAGGCCCCGGCCAAGAAGACCGCAGCGAAGAAGGCTCCCGCCAAGAAGACCGCGGCGAAGAAGGCTCCGGCCAAGAAGACCGCAGCGAAGAAGGCTCCCGCCAAGAAGGCTCCGGCCAGGAAGACGGCAGCGAAGAAGGCCCCGGCCAAGAAGGCCGCGGCTGCGAGCACAGCCGCCGGCTGATCGTTCGGTGGCGCCTCGTCGACGGCTCGATGCCGAACTCGTTCGACGCGAGCTGACGGCGAGTCGTACCGAAGCACAACACCTCATCGCGGATCATCGCGTCCTGGTGAACGGCGCAGTCGCCGACAAGGCGTCTCGTCAGGTCGCGGTCGGCGATGCCGTCGTGATCGAAGGCCCTCCGGCCAGATTCGTCGGACGCGGTGCCGAGAAACTCGAGCATGCGCTCGGCGTGTTCGACGTCGACGTGACCGGTCGGCGTGCGCTCGACGTCGGCGCCTCCACGGGCGGCTTCACCGACTGCCTCCTCCAACGCGGCGCCGCCCATGTCGTCGCCCTCGACGTCGGGCACGGTCAGTTGCACGAACGTCTGCGCGCCGACGACCGTGTCACCAATCTGGAACGGTGCAACGTGCGTCACGCCGATCTCGAGACCATCGGGGGGCCCGTCGAGGTGGTGGTCGGCGACCTGTCGTTCATCTCCCTGCGGCTCGTGATCCCGATCCTCACGCGTCTGTGCCAACCTGGAGCGCCGATGATCCTGCTCGTCAAGCCGCAATTCGAAGCCGGTCGTCAGGAAGTCGACAAGGGGCGCGGGGTGATCACCGATCCGGTCGTCCACGAACGGGTACGCAGCGAGGTCGCCGACGCCTTGAGCGACGCCGGCTGCGAGATCGTGGGCTGGACCACCTCACCCATCACGGGCGCCGACGGCAACGTCGAGTTCCTCGTCCACGCACGCACCGCAGCCGCATGATGCACGCCATCGCCCTGGTGGCCCATCACGAACGGGCCACGGCACGCCGGTACGCGCTCGAGGCGGAGCTGTGGTGTCGTGATCGCGGCATCGAGTTCTGGATGCCGAACGAGGATGCCGTCGCACTCGATCTCGCCGACGCCGCGAGTGGCAGGCCGGTCGGCGAAGCCGGCCTGGTGCTGAGCCTCGGTGGTGACGGCACCATGCTCCGGGCAGTCCGGCTGCTCGAAGGTGCAGCGGTGCCGCTGCTCGGCCTGAATCTGGGGTCGCTCGGTTATCTCACCGAGGTCGAGCCCGATCGCCTCGACGAGGCCCTGACGAAGATCGTCGGCGGTGCCACGAGCGGCAGCTGGCACCTCGATGAACGGATGATGCTCGACGTGGCCGTCAACGGCCGTCACGTCGGACGCGCGCTCAACGAGGCGGTCGTCGAGAAGGCCGTGGCCGGCCACACCGTCCGTCTGCTGGCGCGCATCGACGGCGAACCGTTCACGTACTACGCCGCCGACGGACTCATCGTGGCGACGCCGACGGGCTCGACGGCGTACTCGCTCTCCGCGCGCGGCCCGATCGTGTCGCCACGGCATCGAGCCATGCTCCTCACGCCGGTGTCGCCACACATGCTGTTCGACCGCACACTCGTCCTCGATCCGTCCGAGGTGATCGAGATCGAGGTGTCGGGGCATCGACTGGCGGAACTCACCCTGGACGGGCACGCGGCAGGATCACTCGATGACGGTGACGTCGTGCGGTGTACCCCGTCGGACGCCACCGCCCGCTTCGTGCGCTTCGGCGGTGAGCGCTACCACCAGATCCTGAAGGCCAAGTTCGGCCTCGCCGACCGCTGATGCTGACCGAACTGCACATCGAGAATCTCGGTGTCATCGAGCGCATCGAGATCGTGCTCGGCCCGGGGCTGACGGCGGTCACCGGAGAGACGGGTGCGGGCAAGACCATGCTCGTCGAGGCGATCGAATTGTTGGTGGGGGGACGAGCCGACGCCTCGATGGTCCGTCACGGTGCCGACGAGGCGCGCGTCGACGGACGTCTCGTCACGCCCGACGGCACGGAGACGGTGTTGACGAGGGTGATCCCGACGTCGGGTCGGTCGCGGGCGTACGTCAACGGTCGGTTGGCCACGGTTGCCTCGCTCGCCGACGCGGCTGCGAACGCCGTCGACCTGCACGGCCAACACGCCCACCAGTCGTTGTTGTCGACCGCGACCCAGCGCGCCGCGCTGGACCAGTACGGAGCCGTCGATCTCGGGCCGCTGCGAGCAGCACGGGCGCGACTCACCGAGATCGACGCGGAACTGGCTGCACTCGGAGGCGACGATCGCGCGCGGGCGAGAGAGATCGATCTGCTGCGATTCCAGGTCGACGAGCTGGATGCCGCCGACATCGTCGACGCCGGTGAGGATCAGCGTCTCGATGCCGAGGAGTCGGTGCTGGCCGATGCCACGGCCCACCGCGAGGCAGCCGCTGCGGCGGTCGCGTCGATGTCCGACGACGGGGGAGCACACGACGCGATCGCGATGGGGATCGGGGCGCTCGACGGACGCTCGCCGTTCACCGAGCAGGTGACCCGGCTGCGGGACCTCCTGGCCGAACTCGACGACGTGGTGGGTGAGATCCGGTCCGTGGGAGAGCAGATCGACGAGTCGCCCGAGCGGCTGGCCGAGATACGCGAGCGCCGCCAGGTGCTCAAGAACCTGCGACGCAAGTACGGCGACGACCTCGCAGCGGTCATGGCATTCCACCGCGAATCCGCCGACAGGCTCGCCGAACTCGAACACTTCGACGAGCGTGCCGCAGAACTCGACCGGGCGCGCCGGGACGCACTGGCGGCGGAACTGGTCGCCGCCGAGGTCGTGGGGCGACGGCGGCGAGAGGTCGGGCCCCTGCTCGCGTCGGCGGTCGAGACCGAACTGCGCCGGTTGGCGATGCCGCACGCGTCGGTCGGCGTCGAGATCGGTGAACATCCGGACGATCACCCCGGCGATCGGATCCAGTTCCTGCTGGCGGCCAACCCGGGCTCGCCCCTCCTGCCGCTCACCCGGGTCGCCTCGGGTGGCGAACTCGCCAGAGCGATGCTGGCATTGCGACTCGTCCTGTCCACTGCGGCGGGCCGGTCCGAGGACGGTCGCACGCTGGTGTTCGACGAGGTCGATGCCGGAATCGGCGGCGCGGCGGCGCAGGCGATCGGCGATGCGCTCGCGCAGCTGGGCCGGTCGCATCAGGTGCTCGTGGTGACGCACCTCGCACAGGTGGCGGCCGCGGCCGATGTCCAGATCGCGGTCGCCAAGACGGTTCGCGACGGTGAGACCTTCGCCCACGCGTCGCGCATCGAGGGCGAGCATCGTGTGGCCGAGGTGGCGCGCATGCTGTCGGGTTCGACGACCGAGTCGGCCCTCGAACACGCTCGGGAGCTGCTCGACCGCTGAGAGCGACTGTTCGATCGGGATCGATACGCGAGATTCCGTTCGGGGGATTCCACGGGGCAGGCACGCGGCGGGGTATGGTGATCTCCCGTCATGGTGTCGTGCGGACATCGGGATTCGAGACGGAGGATTGGCAGATGCCCAAGCACATTTTCGTGACGGGAGGCGTTGCCAGCTCGCTCGGCAAGGGCCTGACCGCATCGTCGCTCGGGCGGCTCCTGAAGCTGCGTGGTCTGCGGGTCACGCTCCAGAAGCTCGATCCGTACATCAACATCGATCCGGGCACGATGAATCCGTTCGAGCACGGCGAGGTCTTCGTCACCGATGACGGCGGAGAGACCGACCTCGACCTCGGACACTACGAGCGCTTCATCGACGAGAACTTGTCGCGCAACTCCAACGCCACCACCGGCTCGATCTATCAGGCGGTGCTGGCGGCCGAACGTCGCGGCGACTACCTCGGCAAGACCGTTCAGGTGATCCCGCACATCACCGACGAGATCAAGCGCCGTGTCCAACGCGTGGCCCACGACGACGTCGACGTGGTGATCACCGAGGTCGGCGGCACCGTCGGCGACATCGAGATCCTGCCGTTCCTCGAGGCGATCCGTCAGTTCCGCAACATGGTCGGACGCGACAACGTCTGCTACATCCATGTCACCCTCGTGCCGTTCATCGGCCCGTCGGGCGAACAGAAGACCAAGCCGACGCAGCACTCGGTCACCGAGCTGCGCAGCCGGGGCATCCAACCCGACGTGATCGTCTGTCGCAGCGAGGCGCCGCTCTCCGACGACCTGAAGCGCAAGATCTCCAGTCTCTGCGACGTCGAGGAACGAGCGGTCGTGAATGCCGCCGACGCCAAGAACATCTACGAGTTGCCGCTGATCCTGCACGACGAGGGCCTCGACGACTTCGTCTGCGAACTGCTGCATCTCGAGGGTCAGCCGGACCTGACCTACTGGGAACAGTTCGTCGCCAAGGTCGAAGCGGCCACGACACCCGTGCGAATCGGCCTCATCGGCAAGTACATCGAGCTGCCGGATGCCTATCTGTCGGTGGTCGAGAGCCTCAAGCACGCCGGATTCCACCATGGCGCCGACGTCGAGATCGTCTGGATCCAGTCCGAGACGGTGGAGGGTCTGCTCGCTGCCGGTCAACTCGATCACCTCGACGGCATCGTGATCCCCGGTGGATTCGGCTACCGGGGAGTCGAGGGCAAGATCGCCGCCGCCCGATACGCCCGTGAGGAAGGCGTGCCCTGCCTCGGGCTGTGTCTCGGGCTGCAGGCGATGACGATCGAGTTCGCGCGCGACGTCGTCGGTCTGGTCGACGCCAATTCGACCGAGTTCGATCCCACCACGCACCATCCGGTCATCGACCTGATGCTGGAGCAGCGGGGCATCGAGGACAAGGGCGGCACGATGCGCCTCGGGGCGTACTACGCCGTACTGGCAGCGGGCTCGCAGGTCGCTGCGGCGTACGGCGAGCCCGTCGTGAGCGAACGCCACCGCCACCGCTACGAGTTCAACGAGCGGTACCGGAACCAACTCGAGGAAGCCGGGCTCTGGTGCTCGGGCACATCGCCCGACAACCGTCTCGTCGAGTTCATCGAGCTGCCCGGCCACCCGTTCTGGGTGGGGACCCAGGCGCACCCCGAGTTCAAGAGCCGTCCCGATCGGCCACATCCGCTGTTCCGCGAGTTGATCGCGGCAGCGCTGGCACGACGTGCCGTCACCGATCCGGCACCGGTCGTCGAATCTGCCGGCGATTCGGCCGGCGCGGAAACGGTCCCGTCGTTGTCGTCGTGAACGACGACGCTGTCTTCCGACGTGTGTCGGAGTCGGTCATCCACGAGGGACACGTCTGGAACCTGGCAGTCGCCGAGTTCGAGGCGCCTGACGGGTCGGTGTTCCGGCGTGACATCGTGCGTTCACCCGGCGCCGTCGGTGTGGTGCCGCTCGTCTTCGACGCGGAGGGCAATCCGTCGGTCGTGCTGGTGTCGCAGTATCGACCTGCGTACGAGCGCGCCGTGATCGAGATACCGGCCGGCATGCGTGACATCGCCGGCGAGGACACCGCCGAGGTCGCACGTCGCGAACTGATCGAGGAGGCGGGTCTCGATGCCGAGCATCTCGACCTGCTGACCGAGATCCTCCCCTCACCGGGGATGACCGATTCGGTGACGACGCTGTATCTGGCAACCGGCTGCACACCGGTGCCGCACGACCGCCACGGGCCCGAGGAGGAGCACATGGAGCTGCTCCACGTACCACTCGTCGAGGCGATCGCGATGGTCGAGCGGAGTGAGATCGTCGACGCCAAGTCGGTGATCGCACTGCTCTTGACCGAACGTCGCCTGCGCGCGTCGGACCACCCGTCGAGCGTGAGCTGAGCCGGGGGCGACGATCGCCCGATGCTGCCACTCGAGGTCGAGGAGTTCCTGTCGTGGATGGTCGCCGAGAAGGGGCGGGCGCCGAACACCTTGGCGGCATACCGCCGTGATCTGAGCGCCTACTGCGAATGGCTCGACGCGCATGGATCGTCGCCGCTCGACGTCGATCACCAGCAGCTGGTCGAATTCGTGGGGGAGCGACGCTCAGCCGGTGGGGCGACGTCGTCGATCGCCCGCCAGCTGGCAGCGATCAGGATGCTGCACCGGTATCTGTCGATCGAGGGGGTGCGACGTGACGATCCTGCTGCGGATCTCGAGGGCGTCCGGGTGCCCGCCGGTATCCCGAAACCGCTCACCGAGGCCCAGGTCACCAGCCTCATCGACGCCGTCGTGGTCACCGAGCCGATCCATCGGCGTGACCTTGCGTTGATCGAACTGCTCTACGCGACCGGGGCGCGGATCTCCGAGGCGGTCGGCCTGTCGATCGGTGAGATCGATCTCGACGCGCGACTGGTGCGGCTGTACGGCAAGGGATCCAAGGAGCGGATCGTTCCGTTCGGGTCGAGCGCGGCCGCGGCACTCGACGACTGGTTCTCGCCGAGCGGGCGAGCCGCGCTGGTGCCCGATCAGTGGCGCTCGCGCGGCGACGCCGAGGCAGTGTTCCTCAACGCACGCGGCGGCCGGCTGAGCCGCCAGGCCGCGTGGGCAGTGATCAAGAAGTACGGCACCCGGGCGGGGGTCGGCAGGGAGTTGTCACCGCACGTACTGCGGCACTCCTGCGCGACCCATCTGCTCGATCACGGCGCCGACCTGCGAGTGGTGCAGGAGATGCTCGGCCACGCGTCGATCTCGACCACCCAGATCTACACCAAGGTGAGCCAGGAGCGTCTGTGGGACGTCTACCGATCGGCCCACCCCCGCGCCACACTGGTGCGATGAGTGACGCGAACCCGCTGACCAAGCTGTGGCATCTCGCGGCACGGTTCGTCACGTCGTTGCCACCGACCCCGCCGACCGTCGACGACGAGGTGTGGGTCGACGATCACCTGCTGGCCGGTGAACGCGAGTTGTGGGTACGGCTGTCGAATCAGGATCGGCGACACAGCGCCGCGGTTGCTCGTCGGTTCGTCGAGCGTCGCCCCGATGCCACGCGCGCCGAGATCGCCGGCGCGATCCTGCACGACGTGGGCAAGATCGAGTGTGGGCTCGGAACGTTCGGGCGGGTCGTCGCGACGCTGGTCGGACCGCGGACCCGGTCCTTCCGCGCCTATCACGATCACGAGGACATCGGTGCCGCGATGGCCCGGCGCGCCGGCTCGGATGCGGCCACCGTCGAACTGATCGCGCAGCGAGGGCCGGCCTTCGACGCGCTCGACGCCTCCGATCACGCCTGAGCCGACCCACCCGCCCATCTCGTGAACGGCCGGCGGTGGGGAAGTCAGGCCGGGGGAGTGGCGGGGAGGAGACCGATGTTGGCGTGGGCGCGTGCGAGCGTGGCGGAGGCGACCTCGCGAGCCTTGTCGGCACCGACGCGGAGAAGCCGGGCGAGTTCGCCCGGATCGTCCATCAGTTCGTGGTAGCGGACCCTGATCGGGTCGAGCACGGCCAGTACCGCCTCGCCGGTGTCGACCTTGAGCGCCCCGTACTGCTCGTACTCCTCGGCGACCGCCTGCGGCGTGCGGCCGGTGACCGCCGCGTTGATCTCCAGCAGGTTGGCGACTCCCGGCTTCTCGGCACGGTCGTAGCGAACGGCATCGGGGCCGGTGTCGGAGTCGGTGACCGCCCGCTTGAACTTCTTCATCACGGTCTTCGGGTCGTCGACGAGATAGACACATCCGGCATCGGACTCGTCGGACTTCGACATCTTCGACCGCGGGTCCTGGAGGCTCATCACGCGGGCGCCGGCGGCCGGGGTGACCGCCTCGGGCACCACGAACGTGTCACCGAAGCGATGATTGAAGCGGATCGCGACATCCCGGGTGATCTCGACGTGCTGGCGCTGGTCGTCGCCGACGGGCACCTCGTCGGCGTCGTACAGCAGGATGTCGGCGGCCTGGAGCGCCGGGTACGTGAACAACCCGGCCGAGATGAACTGGTGCTCGCGTTTGGCCGTCTTGTCCTTGAACTGCGTCATCCGCGACAGTTCGCCGAAGCTGACGGTGCACTCCATGATCCAGCCGAGTTGGCTGTGCTCGGGAACGTGGCTCTGCACGAAGATCGTGGCGACATCGGGGTCGAGCCCGATGGCGAAGAACATCGCAGCGAGCGACATCGTCTGGCGGCCGAGCACGTCGGGTTCCTCGGTGACGGTGAGCGCATGCAGGTCGACGATGCCGTGGAACGCATCGCAGGAGTGCTGTCCGGCGACCCAGTTGCGCAGTGCACCGAGGTAGTTGCCGAGGTGCACGTCGCCGGTCGGCTGCATGCACGACAGCACACGTGTCGTCGAGTGGCTGGCCGAGTTACTGGAAGGGTCGGTCACGGGCGCCGACGATACCCCGTCGAGCCCCCGGCGCTCCGGTAGGTTGGGCGCCGATGGCCCTCGACGCTTCCGCCCACGTCGTCTCCACCCCTGTGTACGAGGGGCCCTTCGACATGCTCCTGCAGCTGATCCTGCGCGAACAGGTCGACATCTACGAAGTGAACCTGTCGAACATCGTCGATGCCTATCTCGTCGAGATCGAGAAGATGCAGTTCCTCGACCTCGACGTGGCCACGGGCTTCCTCCTCATCGCGGCGACCCTCGTGGAACTCAAGGCACGCCGGCTGCTGCCGGACATGAGCGACGTCGACCTCGACGACGAACTGGCGCTGTGGGAGGAGCGGGACATGCTGCTCGCCCGGCTCCTCGAGGCCAAGACGTTCAAGGACGTCGCCCAGGTGTTCTCGCGTCTCGCCGACGATGCCGATCTGTCGTTCCCCCGTGTCGTCGGGCCGGACGAACGCTTCGCCGACGTCGTTCCCGACATGCTCGAGGGGACCAGCGTCACCAGCCTGCGCAACGCGGCCGTTCGGGCGCTCACGCCCAAGCCCGTGCCCGTGGTCGACCTCTACCACGTCAATCCGATCACCACGACGGTGGCCGACGCGGTGGCCGAACTCCTGGACGAACTGCCCCGCGCCGGACGCATCACGTTCCGACGGCTCACGGCCGATTTCGCCGACCGCATCGAGGTCATCATCCGATTCCTCGCGGTGCTCGAGCTGTACAAGCAGGGCGCGGTCGAACTCGATCAGCCCGAACGTTTCGGTGACATCGAGGTCATCTGGACCGCCGACGCCGAGTTCGACACGGCGTCGATCCTGATCGACGCATACGAGGGCTGAGCAGATGTCCGACGAACTCAGCGGCAACGACGATTCCCACGACGGATCCGCGGGCGAACCCGATCGGGTCGCCGAGTACAAGCGCGCGATCGAGTCGATCGTGCTGGTCGCCCACGACCCCGTTCCTGCCGAACTGCTCGCACAGCTGCTCGAGGAGCCGACGGTCATGGTCGAGCAGTGGTGTGAGGAACTCGCCCAGACGTATGTCGCGTCCGGTCACGGATTCGAGCTCATCCACATCGCCGGGGGGTGGCGCTATCAGACCGCGTCCGACCTGACGCCGTACGTCGAACGATTCCTGCTCCACGACCAGCGCGCCCGGCTGTCAGGCGCCGCGCTGGAGACGCTGGCGATCATCGCTTACAAGCAGCCGATCTCGCGGGGTCAGATCGCGTCGATCCGTGGCGTCGATCCCGACGGTGTGATCCGCACGTTGCAGGCGCGCGGCTACATCGAGGAGACCGGACGCGACGACGGGCCCGGCCAGGCGATCCTGTTCGGCACGACCGGCACGTTCCTCGAGAAGCTCGGCCTCGCCTCGCTCGACGACCTGCCACCGATCGCCGAGTTCATCCCGAGCGCCGAGGTGATCGAGGCGCTCGAAACCGGGCTCCGGATCACGCCGGTCATCGAGGTGTCGACGAACACGCCGGCAGCGCACGACCAGATCAGCGAGCCGTGAGCGATCGCACCCCCGAGCCACCGCTGTGGGAACAGATGGCTGCAGCCAGCGCTGCACTGCCACAGGGCGAACGACTGCAGAAGGTGTTGGCAGCCACCGGGTACGGCAGTCGTCGGGTCTGCGAAGACCTGATCGCGGCGGGCCGGGTGACGGTCAACGGGACCGTTGCCGTTCTCGGTCGGCGCGTCGATCCCGAGGTGGATCGGGTCGAGGTCGACGGTGCGCCGATCGGCGTGCGCCCCGGCCTCGTCTACTACCTGCTCAACAAGCCCATCGGCGTGATCACGACGGCCCGGGACACCCATGGGCGCCAGACCGTGCTCGACCTCGTGCCGAGCGACCCACGCGTCTTCTCGGTCGGTCGGCTCGACGTCGACACCGAGGGGTTGCTGCTGCTCACCAACGACGGCCAGTTGGCGAACCGTATCGCTCATCCCTCGCACGGCATCGAGAAGGAATACCTCGTGGAGGTGCGCGGTGGACCGGTGTCGCCCGGTGCACTGCGAACGTTGCGCGAGGGCGTCGAACTCGACGACGGGATGACGTCCCCGGCGAGGGTGTCGCAGCCCGAGCCCGGCGTCCTGCGGATCGTCATCCACGAGGGCCGCAACCGCCAGGTGCGTCGCATGTGCGAAGCAGTGGGATACCCGGTCACCCGTCTGGTGCGAACGCGGATCGGCCCGCTCGTCGATCGATCGTTGCGTCCGGGTCAGTGGCGAGATCTCACCACCGACGAATGGCGAGCGCTGACCGAGGCGGTCGCCGAAGCGTCCGCCAGTACGCTCGAAACCCGTGAGTGATGCACGGCGAGCCAATGTCATCGGCCTCGGGCTGATCGGCGGGTCGGTCGCGCTCGGGCTGCGGAACCTGGGCTGGCACGTGAGCGGTGACGACGTCGACCGCAACACCGCGGAGACGGCGATCGCGCGGGGTGTCGTCGACGAGCTGGGCGTGGATCCCACTGCCGAGATCACGTTCGTGGCGGTCCCCGTGCTTGCTGCGGCCGATCAGGTCAAACGCGCGCTGGCCGAGACGAATGGCGCCGTCACCGATGTCGGCAGTGTCAAAGCCGCGATCTGTTCGGCCTGCGACGACCCGCGCTTCGTCGGCGGGCACCCGATGGCGGGCTCCGAACTCGACGGCCTCGACGGCGCCCAGGACGATCTCTTCGAAGGCGCTGTCTGGGTGCTCACGCCGGGCACCGACAGCGACGACGCCGTGTTCGCAAAGGTTGCCTCGATCACCGGATCACTGGGGGCGGAAGTCGTCGCCCTGTCGCCGGAGCGTCACGACCAGCTCGTGGCCGTCGTCAGCCACGTGCCGCACCTCACCGCTGCCACGTTGATGGGGCTGGCGAGCGAACGCGCCGAGGAACACGCTGCACTGTTGCGTCTGGCTGCCGGCGGATTCCGCGACATGACCCGGGTCGCGAGCGGGCGTCCCGGCATCTGGCTCGACATCTGTGCGGAGAACCGCCCGGCGATCGTCGAGGTGCTGAACCAGTTGATCGACGGCCTCACCGAGATGCGCGACATCGTCGATACCGACGACCGCGAGCAGCTCTATGCCCGTCTCACTGCGGCCCGCCAGGCCAGGGTGAACCTTCCGGCCCGGGTCGTGCATCCCGACGAACTCGCCGAGGTGCGCATCCCGATCCCCGACCGGGCGGGCGCTGCGGCCGAGGTGTTCACCCTGGCCGCGGAACTCAGCGTCAACATCGCCAGCTTCGAGGTGGTCCACGTCGCCGAGAGCACCCGCGGCGTCGCCGTCGTGCTCGTCGACCGGGCGCTCGTCGAACTGTTCCGCGGCGGTCTGCTCGCTCGCGGCTTCCGGCCTGCCGTCCAGCCGCTGTCATGACGCAGACGCCATCGACACCTGGCGACAGCATCCACCGGGTGCGCCGCGCGGACGGCCCCGTGATCGCCGAAGTCCGGGTGCCACCGTCGAAGAGCATCGTCAACCGGGCGCTCGTCTGTGCCGCGCTCGCCGAGGGGACCAGCGAGATCGTCGGTGTCGCGCCCGGCGACGACACCGCGGCGATGATCACGTGTCTCCAACAACTCGGCTGCGGCGTGGGCGTCCGTGTCGAGGACGACGAACGCATCGCCGACGTGGTCGGTACGGGAGGCGAGCTGGCACCCGGGCCGATGACGCTCGACGCCGGCCTGGCCGGCACCACCTCGCGTTTCGTCACGGCACTGGCGGCGCTCGGCACGGGCGAGTACACGATCGACGGGGGCCCGCCGCTGCGTGGACGCCCGATGGGTCCGCTGCACGACTCGCTGACAGCGCTCGGTGCCAGCGTGGTGCCCGGCGAGACCGCCGGTCATCTGCCGGTCACCGTTGCCGGCCCACTGCGCCGAGCCGACGCCGTGGTCATGCCGGGCGACGTGTCGAGCCAGTACATCACCGCGATGATGCTGATCGCCCCGTACGTGCCGGGTGGTCTGAAGCTGTGGTTGTCGTCGGGTCTCGTGTCGCGTCCCTATCTCGAGATGACCCGATCGGTGATGGCCGCGTTCGGTCACACCGACGTCGACCTGCGTGACCGTCACGTGATCGTCGGGCCGGGGGAGTACGTCGCGACCGACTTCCGGGTCGAACCCGACGCGAGTTCCGCGAGCTACCCGTTCGCCGCCGCAGCGATGGTCGGCGGGGCGGTGAGCGTGCGCGGTCTCGGGAGTGGGTCGGTCCAGGGTGATGTGCGCTTCGTCGAGATCCTCGAATCGATGGGCTGCCTCGTCACGATGGGGTCCCACGACACGGTCGTCATGCGACGCCGCGACACCCCGTTGCGGGGCGTCGACGTCGACATGGCCGACATCTCCGACCTCGTCCCGACCTTGGCCGTCGTGGCGACCCAGGCCGTCACGCCCACTCGGATCACGGGCGTCGGGTTCATCCGCGCGAAGGAGAGTGACCGTCTCGGCGATCTCGCCGACGAGCTGCGCGCCACCGGCGCGCGCGTCACCGTCGAGCCCGACGGCCTGCTGATCGAGCCGACCGATCTCCTGCACGGCGCCCGGCTCCGCACCCACCACGACCATCGCCTCGCCATGGCGTTCGGGCTCCTGGGCCTCGTCGTCGACGGCATCGAGATCGTCGATCCGGCCGTGGTGTCGAAGAGCTGGCCGAGCTACTGGGACGCCCTTGCGGCCATCCCGGCACGACTCCTGTGACCGGCGCCGATCACTCCGAGCCTCGACCCATCACGCGGGTCGCTGCGTTCGATGTCGACGGCACGCTGACGCGCCGCGACTGCGTGGTGCCGTTCCTGCGTCGAGTGGCCGGGACGCGCCGGCTCACACAGGGCATGCTCCGCCAGGGTGTCGCCGTCGGTGGGGCGGTGGCCCGGCGCGACCGCGATTCGCTGAAGGCGCACAGTGCCATGGCCTCGTTCCGAGGTGTGCCGATCGATCACGTCGAGGCCGAGGCCGCCGACTTCGCCCGCACGGTGTTCGACACCGGCCTGCGCCCCGATGTCGTCGAATTCCTCCGGGCCCACCAGGCCAACGGCGACAAGGTGGTACTGGTCTCTGCCTCGTTCGAGGTCTACCTGCGTCCGCTCGTGACGTTGCTCGGTGCCGACGACGTCCTCGCGGCCCGCCTCGAGGTCGACGCCGACGGAGTCCTCACCGGTCGGTTGACGGGTGCCAACTGTCGAGGGCCCGAGAAGGTCCGACGGCTTCACGACTGGCTCGCCGAGAATGCCGGCGGTCGGTCCGCGGTGCACGTCACCGCGTACGGGGATTCGAAGGGTGATCGGGAACTCCTCGCCGATGCCGACGATGCCCGCTGGGTGGGGTACCGGAAGATGCCCAGATGAGCGGTCGCCGGCCACTACGGTCGCCGACGCGATGAGTGAGTACCGATTGCCGAGCGTCGACGCGTGCTGAGCGGATTGTGGCGCGAGTCCCGCCCGAAGCAGTGGCTGAAGAACATCCTGGTCTTCGCCGCCCCCGGGGCGGCCGGGGTACTGGACGAGGGCAACAACCTGGCGTTGACGCTGTTGGCGTTCGTGTCGTTCTGTTTCGCTGCCAGTGGCATCTACATCTGGAACGACCTCCTCGACGTCGAAGCGGACCGCCGCCATCCCACCAAGTGCAACCGTCCGATCGCCTCGGGGCAGCTCGCGGTCGGCACCGCCCGGGTCGCCGGGGTGGCCTTCCCGATCATCGCGCTCGGCATCGCCGCGCTCACGGGACGTTGGCAGACCGTGGCCGTCGTGGCCACCTACATCGTGATCACCCTTGCCTACACGTTGTGGCTCAAGCAGGTTCCCGTCGTCGATGTGGTCACCGTGGCTGCCGGATTCGTCCTGCGAGCGGCAGCGGGCGCCGTTGCCGTCGACGTCCCCATGTCGCGCTGGTTCGTGTTGTGCATCATGTTCGGGTCGCTGTTCATCGTCATCGGCAAGCGCTACGCCGAACTGAACGAGATGGGTGACAACGCCGGTACCCGCGCGACCCTCGAGGTCTACTCGATCAACTATCTCCGGATGATCCTCGCCGTCAGCGTCGCGGGCGTGCTGATCAGCTACTGCGTGTGGGCCTTCGAGACCAGCGCCGAGTCGACGAGCAGTTGGCCGCTCTACGAGTTGTCGATCGTGCCGATGCTGATGGCGCTGATGCGCTACCTCCTGGTGCTCGAGGAAGGTGGCGGATCGGCGCCCGAAGAGGTGTTCACGAGTGATCGACTGCTGCTGTTCCTCGGATTCTGCTGGCTCGTCGTCTATGGTCTCGCCGTCTATGTCTCCTGAGGGCGCTCCGGGCGCGAACGATCTGGCATCGGTCATGGAGCTGGTCGCCGACGTCGACGGCTGGATGACACCGGGCCAGGCATCGACACTCCTCGACGCGGCACGGCGGTGCCCGCCGGCGGGGTCGATCGTCGAGATCGGAAGCTTCCGGGGCCGCTCGACGATCGTTCTGGCGAGCGGCGCCCCTCGTGAGGACGCAGATCGTCGCCATCGACCCGCACGCGGGCAACGATCGTGGACCGCAGGAGATCGAGGGGTATCAGGACGAAGCGAGCGACGACCACGCGGTGTTCCTCGCCAACCTCGCACGAGCAGGTGTCGCCGACCGGGTGCGTCACCTGCGCATGTTCTCCGACGAGGCGCTGGGGCACGTCGACGGGCCGGTCGACGTGCTCTACATCGACGGGGCGCACCGTTACGGACCAGCGCTCGCCGACATCCGTTCGTGGGGAGATCGTGTCGCCGACGGTGGCACGATGCTGATCCACGACTCGTTCTCGTCCATCGGTGTGACGGGGGCGATTCTCCGGGCCCTGCTGCTCGGGTCGAAGTTCCGATATGTCGGACGCTCACGCTCCATGACGATCTACCGCGCCGACCTCGCCGCCGGGCGTCGGCGCACGGGTGGCCAACGCCGCCCGGCAGATCGCCCAGCTCCCGTGGTTCGTCAAGAACGTCGGGCTCAAGGTGATGCTGTCGGCCGGCTACGGTCGTCTGCTGGAGCGCGTGGGTCGGCCGGTGCCCGAGTGGCCCTACTGAGCGCCGATCCAGCACTATCCTCGGCACTCCCGTGAAATCCGAGCAACGAGAACTCTCCGGGTGGGGCAACACCTCGCCGAGCGTGGCCTCGGTCGTCGACGTCAGTGCGTCGGAACTCGCCCGGCCGGGTTCGTTGGCCGAGCTCGGCCCGCTCGCCCGAGGTGCGATCATGCGAGGTCTCGGCCGGTCGTACGGTGATCCCGCCCAGAACGGCGGCGGCACGGTGCTGCGCCTGACCGGCGACGACACGCCGATGATCCTCGATCCCGAGGCGGGGACGCTGACCGTGGGCGCGGGCGTCAGCCTCGACACGATCCTGCGCGACATCGTGCCCCGTGGCTGGTTCGTGCCGGTGACCCCCGGCACCCGGTTCGTCACGGTGGGCGGATGCATCGCCAGCGACGTCCACGGCAAGGGACACCACGCCGACCGCTCGTTCGGCTCGCACGTGGTGGCGATGACGATGCTGCTCGCCGACGGCACCATCCAGCACATCACTCCCGAAACGCACGCCGACCTGTGGTGGGCGACGATCGGCGGCATGGGTCTGACCGGCGTCATCGTCGATGCCACGTTCGGACTCATCCCGATCGAGACCGGGCACTTCCTGGTCGACACCGAGCGCGTCCCGAACCTCGACGTACTGCTCGAACGCATGGAGGACGGCGATCATCAGTACCGCTACTCGGTGGCGTGGATCGACCTCGTGGCCACGGGGTCGTCGCTCGGCCGGTCGGTGCTCTCACTGGGCAACCACGCCAGCTTGGGCGAGTTGCGGTCGTACGAGCCCAAGGCCGCGCTCGATCCGCTCGCCTTCGATCCGCCGGTGCTGCCGGGCGTGCCCGTCGGCATGCCGAACGTCCTGAACCGCGCCGCGGTGCGGGCGTTCAACGAGTTCTGGTACCGCAAGACCCAGCGTGAGCATCACGGCATCGAGAGCATCACGGCGTTCTTCCACCCGCTCGACATGGTCGGGCACTGGAACCGCCTCTACGGTCGGGCCGGCTTCCTCCAGTACCAGTTCGTCGTGCCGTTCGAAGCGGTCGACACGCTGCGCGCGATCGTCGGCAAGATCTCTGCCGAGGGTCATGCGAGCTTCCTCGCGGTGTTGAAACGCCTCGGCGCCGAGAGCGGTGGTCTGCTGAGCTTCCCGAAGCCGGGCTGGACGTTGACGCTCGATCTTCCCGCCGGCGTCGACGGCCTGGGGCGACTGCTGTGCGAACTCGACGAGTTGGTGATCGCGGCAGGTGGTCGCCACTACCTGGCCAAGGATGCGTTCTGCCCGCCCGAGGTGATCCGCGCCGGTTATCCACGTCTCGACGAGTGGAAGGCGATCCGACATCGGGTCGATCCCGACGGTCTCTGGGTGAGCGATCAGGCTCGCCGACTCGAACTCATCTGACAACCATCCGACACCCACTGCGAGAGGCCTCTGTGCAGAACGCGATCCACCAACCCCAATCGATCCTCGTCCTCGGAGGCGCGAGTGACATCGGACGCGCCATCGTGCGCGCACTCGACTCACCCAGCCTGCGTCGGGTGATCCTGGCGTGCCGGAACCCGGACGACGTCGACACCACCGGGCTCAGCGAGCACGCCGAGGTGGTGGCCGTCGCGTTCGACGCCACGGAGCACGGCGCCCACGAATCGTTCGTCCGGTCGATGGCGACCACGTACGGCGACCTCGACATCGTCGTCCAGGCGTTCGGGCAACTCGGCGCCGACGACGGCGACGATCCCGACGCGGCGGCCCGCCTCGCCGAGGTGAACTATGTCGGAGCCGTCAGTTCCGGCCTCGCGGTCGCCCGTCAGCTGAAGGCCCAGGGTCACGGCACCCTCGTGGTGCTGTCGAGCGTGGCGGGGGTCCGGACGCGTCCGTCGAACTTCGTCTACGGCTCGACCAAGGCGGGCCAGGACGCGTTCGCCACCGGACTCGGCCACTGGCTCCACGGTTCGGGTGCCCGGGTCCTGACGGTCCGTCCGGGCTATGTGCGAACGTCGATGAGCGCCGGTGTCGCCGAGGCGCCGTTCGCAGTGGATCCCGCCGATGTCGCCGAGGCCACGGTGAAGGGCCTGCGCCGGGGCGCCGACGTCGTGTGGGTACCGGGCATCCTGCGGTTCGTGTTCGCGGTCCTGCGTTTCGTTCCCGGACCGATCTGGCGCCGCCTCGATCGCTGAGCCGCCACACATCAGGCGAGCGATGAGCGAAACGACCGAGAGGTGGTCGCTTCGCTCATCGGCCTGGTGTCTGGCCTATCCGGCGGGGTCGGCGGGGAGCGGATACCGTCCGGGGACGTCGGCGGGGCTGACGCCACCGCCGCCCTCGCACCGCTCGAAGATCATCACGAGGTTCTCCTCGTACGTGCTGACCAGGCAGAAGTTGTCGGCGACCGCCTGGTTGGCCTCCTGCGACAGGTGTTCCGACGATGCATTCGGTTCGCTCCAGCCCGTCCAGATGTTGGTGAGCACGAGGAAGTCGGCGGTCTCGATGTCCTCCGCCAAGCCCGAACCCTCGGCATCGGCGAGGCCGGGGTCCATCTCGACGTAGTACGTCGCCGGCACCAGTTCGGGGAAGAGGTAGTAGATGGCCACGTCGCTGTAGATCGTGCGGCTCAGATCGGCCGGGCCCACGACGACACGATCGCCCGGCTCGGTGAGTTCCTCCAGGTCGACGATCATCTCGTTCAGCGCCGATGCGACGAGTGCGTCGCCGAACCAGAAACGGCGCCCGTCGCGTTCGACCAGGAACGGCAAGGGCAGATCGCCGGCAGACACCCGCGTGTGCAGGACGTACTGGCGGTAGGTGAAGAACGGAGCGACGACGAGCATGAGGACGCACACGATCGAGACCCCCGTCACGCCGGGATGCCATGAAGGCCTGCCGGTGCGCCGGCTGCGAGCGTCGGCGATGGCCGCAGCCAGCAACGGCCAGGACGCCACCGCGACCCAGGCGAGGTGCGTCGAGTCGGGACGCTGGAGCGCCTGGGGCAGGATGCCCAGGCCGAACACGCCCGCGGCGAGCAGCACCATGTTGTGCTCGTCGCGCTCACCCCGGCGACGCCGCCACCAGGCCCACGCGGGGACGCCGACGGCGATGACCACGACGGCGAAGAACCAGAGGAACAGCTGCTGGCTGGCCGTTGGGGCCGGCAGACCCCACCAGGGCGGAACACCTTCCGCGACGGCCTGCAGGGCGCCGTCGACCACGCCCCACGACGGCGGTCGTGGAAGCTCTCGCCCCGCCCGCAGTCGGAAGACCGGGTCGAGCACGATGCCCTCGATCGCGGCGCCGGGCCCGGCGACGACGAGATGGATCCACATGGGCAGCAGCCCGACGACCGCTCCCACCAGGACGGGGACGAGCGCGACGCGACGGTGGGCCCATCCGGCGACGAGCAGGGCTGCGGAGATCGCGAGGATGATGTCCGGGCGGAATGTCAGCGCCACACCGCCGAGCAGGCCCGCGACGGCCCAGTCGAATGTGCGTGCGGTACGACGGGCACGAAGGGCGAACACGACTGCCCACATGGCCATGGCGACCGCTCCGTGCCATGCCAGCGCGGACAGCCCGATCGGGGTCATGATCAGCAGCGCCGCGATGACGCCGGAACCGACTGCCGTCACCCGGCCCCACGTACGCGTCAGTGCGTAGACGGCGAAGACGATCGCCAGGTTCTGCAGGAGGCCGAAGGTGCGTTGGGCCTCGAGCGTGTAGCCGAAGACCCGGTACCAGAGCGCCAGCACGTCGAGCGATCCGGGTCCGTAGAGGTGCAGGAAGTCGACGTTGGGGATCTTGCCGTCCTGCACGAGCTTCGGGAAGACGAGCATGAAGCCCTCCTCCATCGACGATCCGGTCGCCCGGTACAGGCCGCGCACCGGCAGGAGGCAGAAGCCCAGCAACGTGGAAACGGCGAGCAGGCCCCGCAGTGACCAGCGGAGACGACCCCCGTTCACGAACGGGATCGCCACGGCCCGTTCCGTCGGCGCCGAGATTCCTTCGACGTGGGGAGTGGCGAGATCGGTCAAGCGTCGAGATGGTAGCCAGTGCAATGCCGAGGCGTGGGTCTATCGTCGTTGCGGTGTCTCCAGACGTGCCGCGCGACGATCTCCGGCACGGTGACCTCCAGCAGTACGTCGACGACCTGATCGCTCACGGCGTTCGCCGGGTCCACACGCTCGCATGGCGAGATCTCGACGATCCCGACGCCGGCGGCTCCGAGGTGCACGCCGACGAGTTCATGCGTCGCTGGGCGGCCGCCGGTCTCGAGGTGCTGCACCGTACGTCGTCGGCCGTCGGGCAACCGGCCACCGCCCGGCGCAACGGCTACGACGTCGTCCGACGGGGGAGCCGGTACTCGGTCTTCCCGAGGACCATCGCCGCCGAACTGACGCATCGGATGGGCCGGTACGACGCACTGGTCGAGATCTGGAACGGTGTGCCGTGGTTCTCGCCGGTGTGGTGTCGACGACCACACATCACGTTCCTGCACCACGTACACGGCCCGATGTGGGACCAGATCCTGCCCGGACCGTTCGCGGCGATGGGCCGCGCCCTGGAGAGTCGGGTGGCACCGCCCTTCTACCGCCGCACGAGCATGGTCACGCCGTCCGACGCCACGCGCGAGGAGCTCATCGAGCTCGGTTTCCGGCCGGAGCTGGTGACGGCGGTGCCCAACGGCACCGATCCTCGCTTCTCGCCGGGCGGAGCCAAGACGCTCGAACCGTCGATCATCGCCGTGGCCCGCCTGGCGCCCGTCAAGCGGTTCGGGTTGCTCATCGAGGCCGCGATCTCCGCACGGGAGCAGGTACCCGGGCTCACCGTGACGATCGTCGGCGACGGTCCCGAACGAGATGCGCTGGTGAGCCAGGTCGCGCAGGCCGGCGCCTCGGAGTGGATCTCGTTCGCCGGGCACGTCGATCCCGACGAGTTGGTCGCCTTCTACCGGCGCGCCTGGATCGTGGCCAGCGCATCGCTCGCCGAGGGGTGGGGCCTCAGTCTGACCGAAGCCGCGCGCTGCGGGACGCCGGCGGTGGCATCGGACATCCGGGGCCACCGCAGCAGTGTGGTCGACGGTGTGACCGGCATCCTGGCGCCTCCCGCCGATCTCGGCGCCGCCATGGTCAGGGTCCTCACGGACCACGACCTGCGGTCGCGGCTCGCCACGGCGGCTGCCGAGCGGGCAACGTCGCTGACCTGGGATGCGAGCGCTCTCGGCATCATGCGTGTCCTGCACGGGATCGCTTGCGGCGCACCGGGCCGTCAGTAGCCTGCCGACGACATGCGCAGCGTGGTGGTACTCCCGACGTACAACGAGGCCGAGAACATCGAGCCATTCCTGCGCGCCGTGCGAGATGCTGCCCCGACCACCGATGTGCTCGTCGTGGACGACAACAGCCCCGATGGCACGGGGGCGATCGCGGAGACCGTCGGCGCCGAGATCGGCGGCGTCAGCGTCCTGCACCGGCCCGGCAAGGCAGGTCTCGGCAGTGCCTATCGTGAAGGGTTCGCCCGCGTCCTCGACGGCAGCTACGACGTCGTGGTGTCCATGGACGCCGACTTCTCGCACGATCCGGCACAGATCCCCCAGTTCGTCGGGGCCGTCGAGGCCGGAGCCGATCTCGTGATCGGGTCGCGGTACGTCCGCGGGGGAGGGACCACCGACTGGCCCGTGCGACGTCAGCTGTTGTCGAAGTGGGGCAATGCGTACACGAGGACGATCCTGGGTGTGAGCGCCCGAGACTGCACGAGTGGCTACCGCGCCTATCGGGCAACGGCGCTGGCGGCGATCGACCCGACGTCGACCTCGGCCGAGGGATACGCCTTCCTGACCGAGTTGGTCCGGCGTCTCACCACGTCCGGTGCGATCGTGGTCGAGGAGCCCATCGTGTTCCGTGATCGGTTGCGCGGCAAGTCGAAGATGTCGGGCCGGATCATCGTGGAGTCGATGCTGCTGGTCACCCGCTGGGGGGTTGCGGACCGGATCGGACGCGTCCGGGGTCGTCGGTGAACGACGACACGATCGTCGATCGAGCGGTTCGGTCGGTGTGGTCGCCGATCGTGGTGGTGCTCGTGCCCTTCGTCGTGGCGGCCATCCGAGTGGCGACGAGATCGTGGTACCCCGTTCTCGACCTGGCGATGACCGAGTTCCGTGTCCGCGACGTCGGCGGGATGGACACACCCTTGATCGGGCTCCCGGGGCGGATCGGGACGTTCCCGGACCAGGGCAGCCATCCCGGACCGCTCGGCTACTACCTCCTGGCGCCCGTGTATCGCCTCTTCGGCGCGTCGGCGGTCGGACTCCTCGTCGGGGCCGTGGTGATCGGCGCGGCGGCGGCGGTGGCCGGCGTGCTCGTGATCCGCCGCATGGGCGGCCTGCGCCTGCAGTGGGCCGTGGTCGTCGTGCTGCTCGTGGTCGTCCAGACCTACGGCTTCGAGCTCCTCGGCCAGCCGTGGAATCCCTATCTTCCGCTGCTGCCCTGGTTCGCCACGTTGATCGCCGTGTGGGCCGTGATCGTCGGCGACAACGGCGTGCTGTGGGTCGCGACCCTGGCCGGATCGCTGTGTGCGCAGACCCACCTGCCCTACGTGGGCATCGCGGGCTCGATCGTGATCGGGGCGACGTTGGTGGTCGCGTGGCGTTGGTGGCACGCCGACCGCAACGGCGCGACCGGCGCGTACCAGCCGGCACCCGATCCGGATCGGGGCCCCACCGGTCGGAGCCTGGCGATCGGCGTGGGTGTGGGTGTCGTGTGCTGGACGCCCGTGGCGCTCGACCAGCTGTTCGGTTCGCAGAACCTCTCGATGATCGTCGACTACTTCCGCAATCCACCCGAGGAGGCGATCGGTGGACGCGCCGGGCTCGAACTGCTGTTGCGGCACCTCGACGTCACCCGCTTCGCGGACCTCTCCGCTTCGGGCTCGTTCGCCGACGTGGCGGCCACCCAGGCCCAGCGGTCGTTGATCCCCGGCATCGTCCTGCTGATCGTGTGGGCGGTTGCCGCCGTGGTCGCCGTCCTGGTGGTGCGCGACCGGCGCCTGACCGTGTTGCACGGTCTGCTCGCCGTGTGTGTGGCGCTGGGTGCGTTCTCGATGGTCCGCATCTTCGGCAAGGTCTGGTACTACCTCACGCTGTGGGCATGGTCGATCACCGCCCTCGTCGTCGCGGCCGTGATCTGGACCGCGATCGCCGCGGTGGCGCGCCGGTTGGGCGACGAGCGCCGTCGGCTCGACCAGGTCGTGACGGCAGGGCTCGTCGTGGTCGGCTCGGTCATGTGGATGACGCTGGTGGCGCAAGCGGCGTCGGTCGCCGTCCCCGAGGAGCACCTCTCACGTCCGCTGGGAGCTGTCGTCGGCCCCACCGTCGACGCTCTGGAACGGGGCGTTGGCGCAGCGCCGGGACGAGACGGCACGTACACCGTGCTCTGGAACGACGCGGCGTCATTCGGTTCGCAGGGATTCGGCCTGGTCAACGAGCTCGAACGGCGCGGCTTCGACGCCGGTGCGCCCGACGTGTGGCGGGTGCCGATCACCCCGCAGCGCGTGGTCGACATCGACGACGCCGACGTCGTCGTGCAGTTCGCGACCGGTGCGTACATCGACGAGTGGCGCAGCGATCCCCGGGCGATCGAGGTCGCCACGTTCGAGCCACGCTCGGACGCACAGTCGGAGGAGTTCGAGCAGCTGCGCACCGAGTTGCTGGAGGGACTGGCGGAATTGCCGATCGACGCCGATCAGCGCGACGCGCTGGCCACGGCGGTCGACTTCAACCTGTTCGGCGTGCAGCTCGACCCGGCCGTACCGGACGACCTGCAGCGGATCGTCGACCGCATGCTGAAGCTCGGCCAGGAGACGGCGGTCTTCCTCGTCCCGCCGGACGTGTACGACGACGCCGGCTGACGGAGAGCGCCGTGCGAGCCGGACACTTCTCGGCGGAATGGGTCTCACCGTCCGAGACGTATTCCGCAGAGACTGGTGAGCGCACTCAGGTCGGGCAGTCCCAGGGTCCTTCGGCGAACAGGCCGAAGCTGGTCTCCTGCCAACGCATGACCTGCTCCATGTCGCCACCGAGGTCGGTTTCGCGACTCGTCGTCGCGATGCCGTCGGCGACCCATCTCGCGAGCGAACCGTCGATGACGAGCAGCCACGCCGCGTCGAGGTCGCCGGCGCGGGCCGCGGCGAGCTGGTCGATGGGGTCGGCTTCGGTGAGGCTGGCGTCGTCGACGACGATCGTGCCGTCCGCGAGGTCAGCGGCGATGTCGTCGGCGAGCGCACGTGTCGCCGCCTCGTCGTCGGGGCTGAGTGCGCTGACCAGCGCGATGGTGCACGCCGGTCCGCTGTAGTCGAGCGCCTCGACCCCTTCGAGCTGGAAGACCCGTGTGGTCTCGGTGCCGTCGGCGCGCCGGGACGGGCCGAGCTGGCGGACCAGGCCCTCGTCGGTCACGCGGAACTCGATGCCGAGTTCCTGCATGCGCATCATCATCGTGGAGCTGTAGGGCTCGAAGACGCGCAGGTTCGAGACGTCGTACACCACGGGGTCGTGATCGGCGAGCACGCCGATCTCGGGAAGTGCCCGTCGCATCGCCGGCATCTTCGAGTAGGCGGCCACAGGCCCGTCAGGACGCTCGAGATAGGCGAGGTTGGCGATCGACAACACCACGATCAGACCGATGGCGATCCGGTCGAACCAGGCGGTCGACCGCCCGGCCTCCGACGCGACGGCCGTCTCGGCTCGCGATTCGAGCTCGGACTCGACGCCGGTGTCGGCTCGACGGGCGAGCCAGATCTCCGTTGCCATCCAGACGACCGTGAAGGTGATGAACACCGACAACGGCCACACCCAGCGGACATGGTGCGAGGAGAACCCGACCGTGCCGATCGTGAGCTTGGCGAGCGCGGCCACGGTGATCGGCACGGAGGCAGCACAGAGGGCACCGGCGCACGTCGCGGCGAGCAGGCCGCGCCGGTGGGCGGCGACGGTCAACGCGACGAGGAGCGACACGACGGCGACGAGTGCCAGCACCGAGACGGCGAGGCCGGGGAGCTCCGTGAGCACGAGGCGGTAGCCGTCGGATGTCGGAGTGACCTGGGTGATCGGGACGGTGGTGGAGTAGCCGGACCGCATCCACCACGGTGGCAACGCGATGATCGCACTCGTGATCTTCGTGGCGTCGGTGACCCCCAGCGTGACGTCGCCTCCACCGGCGTTCGACGCCAGCCGCGTCAGGTTGCCACGACCCTCGCCGAAGAACTGCTCGTACAGCGGCTGGACCCAACAGAGCACGAGGACGCCCGCCGTGATCAGGGCCGTGCGCGATGTCAGACCCCGCCACACCGCGGCGCGCTCGACGGGCCGATGCGTCCACCACGCCACGCCGAGCGCTGCGACGAAGAGCGCGCTGAGGACGTAGGCGTAGCTGATGTGGGTCTGGATCAACACGCTGCCGACGAAGGCGGCCCATGGGATGCAGGCCGTCCGTCCCGCCGTACAGCCGACCATCAACACGAGCAGCAGCAGGAACGGCAACAGCAGCGCGTGCGCCTGCCAGATGTCGATCAGCATCTCGCTGCCCATCGACCAGGCGAGCGCAGCCGCGGCGAGCAGCATCCAGCGCTGCATGCGCCATCCGCCGATGTGGCGGCCGGCGATCGAGATGCCCACGATCGACGCGATGTTGAGTGCGCCGACACCGATCGCTGCGCCGGGGCCCGGGGAGAGCGTCAGGGCGAACGGTGCCATCAGCAGGTCGTACAGCGCGCCCGGGTTGTTCATGTTCTCGCCGACCGACAGCGATGCCGAGGTCCACGACCCGAGGAGCGGGTGGTGTTCGGTGAAGACGTCGACGGCGCGGAGGTAGAGCAGCGCGTTGTCGCCGATCGGGAACCAGTCGCGACGCAGCGCACGCACGACGGCGGACAGGATCGGCAAGACCGCGACGATCACGAGTGCGACACGGATCCAGCGGCGGGGTCCCTCGACGGGGACGACCGCCGTGTCGACCTCGGGCTGTTCGGCGAGGTCGGTCGCGGTCATGGCGTCATCTCGCGTGACGGTGCCTGGCCGACGCCCTTCATTGCGATGGCCGACGACTGTGCGAATCCCGAGAACAGTACGACGAACGATCCGAAGCTGGCCGCGAACACGGTCAGGATCGCCACGAGTGCGCTCCACGCGGCCGTGCCCGGTGGGTCACCGAGGAGCCCCGTCGCCAGAGCGAGGAGGAACACCAGGAGCGTCACCGCGCTGGTGGCGGCCACGAACATCATGCGCACCGCGATCCGTTCCGAGAACGGCAGCAACATCCTGACGCCGTGGGCCATGAGGGCGTAGGTGTTCATCCGGGAGCTGCCGGCGAAGCGGTGACCGCGGGCGCACGGCACGGTGATGGTCGGTCGACGGAGCGCGAGGAGCGTCGAGGAGTAGCAGAGGTCGAAACTCGGGTGCTGGATGGTGACGGCGAGTGAATCACCGCGTTGCGCGGCGAAGTTGCCCGACCGGATCGTGGTCCCGGTCAGTACCCGGAACATGACCCGGAACACCACGTACATCACACGGAAGCTCAGCGGCTCGGACCGTTCGGTGCGCTGCGCCAGCGCGAGCGCCACGTTGTCGGCGTCGAGCGCCCGCAGCAGCCGGGGGACGTCACACGGCTGGTCCTCGCCGTCGGAGTCCATCGTGACCACGATGTCGTCGTCGGCGAGTTCGGCCACGATGTGGCGGAGTCCGTAGACGATCGCCCGTTGGTGGCCGAGGTTGAACGGAGGCCGCAGCACCTCGACGTCGGCGAACTCGTCGAGAGCGTGGATGTCGGGATCGGTGCCGGCGGAGTCGTCGATGACGACGTAGTGGAGATCGAGGTCGAGGCCGTCGGCACGGCAGGCGTCGGTCGTCTCGGTGCGGAGTCGCACGAACGACTCGGTGTCGTTCAGCATCGGGCTGACGACCCAGCAGCGAGTGGTGCCGGCCGACTCGGTCATGGAGTCGTCGTCCGCTTCGACGCCACCGCGACGACCGAGGTGCCGGCCGGCCACACCCGCCGCCAGCGGGCCGTGAGGTGGCTCACGGCGTAGCCCAAGCGGTTCATCCGGTCGCTCAGTCGTGGGAAGTCGACGTCGGAGCGGCTGCCCGGACGCAGCTTGCGCACGGGGAGCATCACCAGCATCTCGGGGAACAGGTACGCCGTGCTCTGCACCTCGAACCCGGCGCGTTCGAGCAGGGTGCGGATCTGGCGCCTCGAATAGCGGCGGTGGTGGCCGAGTTCGACGTCCCACGAGGAGAACGCCCACTGCAGCGCGGGCACCGTGAGCACGAGTGTGGAACCCGGGTCCATACGGGTGGCGAGATGCGTCAGCGCGCCGAGATCGTCCTCGATGTGCTCGACGACGTCGAGCATCGTCACCACGGTGTCGGCCCCGATCGGCTCGGCCGGGTCGTGGCGCGCCTCGGACCCGAAACGGGCCGCCAGGGCAGCGTCGAGGACCGGCGACAGCTCCTCGAATCGATACTGCACATCGGGCACGTGCGTCGCCATCCAGTCACCGAGCATGCCCGAACCGGCGCCGATGTCGAGCACCTGGGTGGCATGTCGGCCGCTCGCCGCCTCGGCGACCAGGTCGAATCGCACCCAGTGCCAGAACGTGTGCGCCGACGGGTCCTGGATGTTGAGTTGCTGGCGCTCCAGCAGAGTGGGGGTCCCGTTCGAGGGTGTGTCGCTGCTCACCGGTCGATCACTGTAGAGGGACGCCCGAGGCGGCGTCGGCTTTGTAGTGTTGGCCCGATGCGCGTGCAGCCCGGAGGAGTGACGTGAAGATCGGGGTGCTCGTCGTCGCCTACAACGCGGAATCGACGTTGCGGTGGGTGCTCGACCGCATTCCGGCCGATCTCCGTGCCGAGTTGGCCGAGGTACTGGTCATGGACGACCACTCGTCGGATTCGACCTTCGATGTCGCTCACGGGTACGTGGCGTCGGGCACGGACATCCCGCTCACCATCATCCGCCACGATCACAACCTCGGCTACGGCGGCAACCAGAAGGCCGGATACCGCTACGCCGTCGACCATGGGTGGGATGTCGTCGTGCTCCTGCACGGCGACGGGCAGTACGCGCCGGAGAAGATGGCCGACCTCCTGTCGCCGATCGTCGACGGCGACGCCGATGCGGTGTTCGGGTCGCGGATGCTCGATCCGGGCGGCGCACTCCGTGGCGGGATGCCGCGATACAAGTACGTGGGCAACCGCATTCTCACCACCGCGCAGAACGCGATCACCGGCGCGCGCCTGAGCGAGTGGCATTCGGGCTATCGCGCGTACCGGGTGGCGGCGTTGGCGGAGCTCCCGATCGTCGGCAACAGCGACGACTTCGACTTCGACACCGAGATCATCCTGCAGCTGCTCGGCGCCGACAAGCGCATCGTCGAAGTGCCGATCCCGACCTACTACGGCGACGAGATCTCACGGGTGAACGGCATCGCCTACGCCCGCGACATCATGATCGACACCGTTCGGCACCGCCTGGGCGAGTACGGATTCGGACGTGGCGACCTCGGACACAAGAGCGAGCCGTACGAGTACAAGCCGTCACCGAACAGCTCGCATGCGATCGTTCTCGAACTGGTGCCGGTGGGCAGACCGCTGAAGATCCTGGACGTGGGATGCGGGCCCGGCTGGGTGGCCGCCGAGCTTCGTCGACGGGGCCATCACGTGACGGGAGTCGATGTCGTCGCCGACGAGGCGATCGCGGAGCGGACCGACCGGTTCTTCGTCGCCGACGTGGAGGGCGGGCTTCCCGAGGAGGTGGGCGACGGCTACGACGTCGTCATCGCCGCCGACGTGATCGAACACGTTCGCAACCCGGACGAGCTGCTGGCCGATCTCGCGAGCCGGATGGACCCGTTCGGCACGATCATCGCCAGCGTGCCGAACTTCGGCCACTGGTATCCGCGTCTGCGAACGATGGCCGGCCTCTTCGACTACGACCAGCGCGGCATTCTCGACCGCACCCATGTGCGCTTCTTCACCCGACGCAGTTTCCGGCGCACGCTCGCCAACACCGGGCTCGTCACCACGACCGAGTCCTACGCCGGGCTGCCGCTCGACGTGCTCGGCGTCGACGGCGCGCTCGGGAGTGTCGTCGCCGCCGGTGACGGCCTGGCGCGCCGGGTCTGGCCCACGCTCTTCGCCTATCAGTTCGTGGTTCGACTCGAGACCGCACCCCACCTGCTCGACCCGCCGGTGACGTGACGTCGTACCTCGAGCACGCCACCGACGAAGTCGCCGGCGGTGGTTCCACCCGGGAGTCGGCTGACGTCGAGTCGTCGGCGAACCGGGTGGTCTGGGGGGTCACGGTGCTCGCCGTGGTGGTGTTCTGGCTGGTGGCGACCTCATGGCGGCCGTGGGATCTGTTCGACCGCGCCGGGTTCAGCGCGGACTTCTACGACGAACAGGCGCGGGCGTTCTGGCACGGCCGACTCGCCGTCGACCCGTCGATCCCCGGCCCCGAGGGCTTCCTGGTGGACGGCAAGACCTACCTCTACTACGGGCCCTTCCTCTCGTTGGTGCGCATGCCGTTCATGCTCGTGGGCGACCTGTTCGTCGGGCGGTTGGTGCGCGTGTCCATGCTGATCGCCGTGGTGGTGCTCTGCCGATGGTCGGCGCGGCTCGCTCGCGCCGCGCGTGCGGTGGTCCGGCCCACGACGGCCGTCGACGGCCGATGGGCGCTGGGGATCTTCACGGCGGCGGTTGCCTTCTCACCGGCGCTGTTCGCTGCCGGTTGGATCTCGGTCTACAACGAGACGGAGCTGTGGGCGTTGACACTCGCGGTGATCGGGTTTGCCCTGATCGCCGAATGGGCGGCGTCCGGATTCACCGATCGCCGTGCACTGCTGGGTGCGAGTGCGGCGGCGATCGCGGCGACCCTGACCCGGGCGCCGATCGGGCTCGGCGTGTCGATCGCGCTCGTCGCGTGCGGTGCGGTGTTGATGTGGCGCAGCCGACGCACGGGGTTCGATCGCGGGCGCTGGGCGCTCGTCGGCGGCATGCTCCCGATCGTCGCTCACGTCGCCGTCAACTTCGCGAAGTTCGGTACGTTGACCTCGATCCCGGGCGATCGACAGCTGCTGTCGTTGACCGACCCCGAGCGGGCCGCCTGGTTCGCCGGCAACAACGGGAGCTTCTTCTCGTACCGATTCCTGCCGACGACGCTGGTGCAGTACCTACGACCCGACGGCATCAGGTTCGAGCGGCTCGTTCCCGGCATCCGGTTCGGTCCCTTGGCGGCCGACCGGGGGAGCTACCCGGCCGAATCGATCACCCCGGCCTCGTCGCTGCCGGCGAGCGCGACGCTGCTGCTGCTGCTCGCGATCGTCGGTGTCGTCTGGATGGTCCGTCACCGGAACCTGACGTGGTCGTTGCTCGCGACCGCTGCACTGATCGGTGCGGTGCCGACGTTCATGATCGGGTTCGTCGCCAACCGCTACCTGATCGACATGCTGCCGCCACTGATCGTCGCCGGTGCCGTCGGGATCTGGATCGTGCTCGCCGTGCCGTGGCAGCGGGCGGTCAAGGTCGCCGGCGTGGTGCTGGTGGTGTGGGGCCTGTGGGTGAACGCATCGCTGGCCACCTGGACGAACGAGTACAAGACCCTCGGCTTCACCCAGCTCCGCTACGACATCGACGACGCTCTCTTCGGCTCGCCGTCGCCCTCGCTCGTGCCCCTGGTTGCCGGTGTCGCCGTGCCCCGCGACGGCATCGTCGCGCTCGATCCGCGTTGCCAGGGCGTGTACATGGCCGAACAGGGCCACTGGCTGGCCATCGACCGAGGTGGGACCCGACGTGCGAGCGGAACGATCGACCGGTTGGACGCCCCGGCAGTCCTGGCGACCGGTGCGGGCTGGACACTCGAGGCGGCCGAGTCCGATGGCGTGACCGTGCTCCGCGTGCTCGATTCCACGGGCGCCGTCACGTACGAACAGCCCGTCGACGTCACGGTACCGACGGATTACGAGGTCGTTCTCGACGGCGTCTCGCGTGAGTACACCGCCCGTGTCGACGATGCGGTCGTCCTCCTGCCGGCCGAGCTGTCGGCGATACGGCCCGTGGCGGCCGACGGCGCCCCATCGGCCCTGTGCGTCGAGCTCACTCAGCAGCTCTGATCGGTCTCTCGGGGCCTCCCCGTGCGCCGGGATGTCGTCGCACCGGGAGCTGGACGAGTTCGGCGGAACGGCCCGAGCGACCAGCCTGACTGGCGGCGTACGACAGCCGACGCACGGCCTGGAGCACGCCGATCGGCCTGATGCCCCCGCCGGTGTTGGCGGGATTGAACCGGAGAGCGTCCGCGGTCCGACCGGAGAGTTGCCTGCCGATGTCGACCCGGGCGAACGCCTCCCAGGGCCCTCGCAACGTGGCGATGTCGAACGTGAACCGCACGGGGCTCGTGGAGCGGTGTCGGTCGATGTCGTTCAGGAGCAGTCGCCGGCCGTCGAGGTCGTCGCTGCGTGCGCCGAACAGCACGTCGCGGTCACCCAGCCGATAGGGGAGGACCGAGGAGAACCGAATGCCGCCGAAGCTGGTCGTGGGGACGAAGAGGTGTCGGACGACCGGTCGTTCCCCGGAGGTGGCGAGGAGCAGGTCCTGGTGTGCGCCGGGGCCATGGGCGTCCACCACCCGCAGGGCGAGACCGAGAACGTCGGGCCAGGGTTCGCGTACGCCGACACCGCGCGACAACCGCACGACGGCGTCATGGGTTCGTGGTGTGTCGAGCAACTTCACGCCGACACCCGCCGGCTCGACGACGGTGAAGGTCGCCTCGAACGCGGCACCGATCGGATGGAACGTGCGCGCGCCCCGGATCGCCGACGTCGTGGAGAACAATGCCGCGGCTGCGATGCCCAAAGTTGCCTCGACCAGCGGGGTCGCTGCACCGACCGGCCTGAATGCTGAAGGTGCTGTCATGCAGTTCGGTACCCGCTGGCGGACCTTCGGTAACCACGCGGCGGGCCGCCCCCATCGAGCGCATCGAGCTCGTTGTGCGACACTGATCGCCCAGTCAACCCCAGGAGCGAAACCGATGAGCAAGATCCAATTCACTGCGACCTTCCCGAACATCCCACCCGAGAACCTGGGCAAGTTCAAGGAGATCGCAGCCCAGCAGATGGTGGCCACGCGAACCGAAGCGGGCAGCCTCCAGTACGACTGGTTCTTCAACGACGATGAGACCAAGTGCATCGTTCGCGAGGCGTACGTCGACTCCGACGCAGTGCTCGCCCACGGAGCGAACGTCGGTGAACTCCTCGGACGACTCGGCGAAGTCGGTGGGGCCATGGACCTCGAGGTCTTCGGGAGCCCATCCGCCGACCTCGAGGCGATGTTCGCGGCCATGAACGCCCCCGTCTACAAGCCCTTCCAGAGCAAGTAGCGGGCGGGATCACACACCGGATGGGCGACCCGAAGTGGACCACTGACGACATCGCCGATCTGACCGGTCGGCGGGCCATCGTGACCGGGGCGAACACCGGACTCGGGCTCGAAACCGCTCGCGAGCTCGCGGCGAAGGGCGCCACGGTCGTGTTGGCCGTGCGCAGCCTCGACAAGGGCGAGACGGCCCGTGCCGACATCACCGCGGGCCTCCCCGAGGCCGATGTCAGCGTCCAGGCGCTCGACCTGGCATCGCTCGCCTCGATCCGGGCCGCATCGGAGGCCCTGCACGAACGTTTCGACACGATCGATCTGCTCGTCAACAACGCCGGGGTGATGTTCACGCCGAAGTCGACGACGAAGGACGGGTTCGAGCTCCAGCTCGGTGTCAATCATCTCGGACACTTCGCACTCACCGGACTGCTGCTCGACCTGATGCTGCCGGTCGACGGGTCGCGAATCGTCACCGTGAGCAGCGGGGCCCACAAGTTCAAGTCCGGCATCGATCTCGCGGACCTCGCCGGCACCGACGGGTACAACCGGACGGCGGCCTACGGACGGTCCAAGCTCGCCAACCTGCTGTTCACCTACGAGCTGCAGCGGCGGCTCGAAGCGGCTGACGCCCCCACGAGTGCGCTGGCAGCACACCCTGGCGGATCGAACACCGAACTGGCCCGGAACGCCCCTGCCCTCATGCGCGCGGTGGGAATCGTGTTCCGACCGTTCATGCAGAGCGCGGCGATGGGGGCGCTCCCGACGCTGCGGGCGGCGACCGACCCGGCAGCGGTCGGCGCGCAGTACTACGGGCCGGACGGGATCGGCGAACTGCGTGGGCATCCCGTCCTGGTCGAGTCGACGGACCGGTCACACGACGAGGAGCTCCAACGCGGACTCTGGGATGCATCGGAGACCCTCACCGGTGTGACGTTTCCCGTCTGACCAGCGCAAGATCGTCGAGGTTCCGGCTCTGCTGACGGCGCATCCAATCGCCCCGACGCCATCGACAGGGCGCGTCAGTGGTGCTCGGCTAGTTGCCTGCGTCATCGCCCGTCAGGTCTTCCACGTTCAAGGTGACACCCAAGCGGACGGCGACCTCCCCGATCGAATCGAGCACGGCGTCGAGGTCGACTCCGACCGGCACGGTCAACTGGGCGGTGATCTCGAATCCCCTGCCACCATCCTTGTCTGGCAAGTCGGTGACAGTCCCCAGACGCGAGATGCTGATGCCCGCCTCGCTGATCGCTGTGGAGATCTCATGGACGATGCCCGGTCGGTCATCACCGGTGAGTCGCAGGCGCACCTCATCGGCATCGGGCGCAGCGACGGGTTCCTCGACCTGCTGAGCCGTGACGTGCAGACCCTGGTCACGCAGCACCAAGAGGTTGGCGAGCAGTTCGTCGACCCGGTCGTCGCCGACCTCCACCACCACCACGCCGGCGAACGTCCCGGCGATCTCGGCCAACTCGCTGCGCTTCCAGTTGCCCTCGTGAAAGCGAATCACGTCGGCCAGTGACGCAACGACACCTGCCCGGTCGCGTCCGATGATGGTCAACACCAAATCGATCATCCCGTCACTATGGCACGCAGCGCAGATTCGCGAACCAGGACACTCGGCCTGTGGCCAGCCCGTGTCGCTGAGAGTTTCAGCCTCCTGAAGGAGTGGTCAGCTGGACATTCGGCGGCGGGTCACCGGGGTAGATGAGCCCGTACCACGGACCGCTCATGGAACCGTCGGGGGTGTCCAACCAGAAGTAGAAGGTGAAGCCCTCATACGCTCCTGTCCCGACGGTCCAACGAGTGAGGATGTCGCCGCCGTAGTCCGACGCGTAGGCACCCACGAACGATCCCTCCCAGGTGCCGTCGTCGTTGGTCAGCACGACGTCACCCCACTGGACCAACGCCCCGTCGTCGATGACGCCCCACCTGTCGCTGTTCCAGGTTCCTGTCAGCGTTCCGCTCACGCGTGGATCATTGGCGACCATCGTGTACGAGATCGTGCCGTCCCGACTCTGCGACGCTCCGTTGTCCCCGTCGGTGACCGTTCCCTCCTCGAGGTTGAATTTCTCGATCGTGCCCGAGACGTACGTCGCCTCACCTGGATAACTGACCGGCGCACCGATGGTCGATGTCGGCGCAACGGTGGGCTCAACTGTCGGAGCAACCGTCGCAGCGCTGTTCGTCGTGGATGTGGTGCTGTCACCGCTGTCACAGGCGGGTGAGATGACAGCAAGGAGCGCGACACCCACGATCGCGCTGAAGTAGACGTGTGAGCGTCTTTGGATGTCGCCTTCGTGGCCGGTTCGAGCAGACATTGCCCAGCTCCTTTCGACGAGATCTTCGACAACCTCATGGTCGGTCGTCGAAGTGCGACACGAACAGAGCCCAATGTCATCGGGACGTCGAGACGTGCGGTGACCTTGGGCCCTTTCGCGTAGTGAGCGGGCGACGGACGATGAGGGAAACCCGAAGAGCGAGGTGCCTCATGATCAGAGCTGTGAATCTGCTGGTGGTCGTCGGGCTTGCGGCTGTCGGGGCCGCATGCGGGGATGACGAGGTGGCCGAGCCGACGGATGCGTCCACCACCACGACCGTCGAGGCATCGACGACGTCGGATTCGTCGCCCGACAGCGGGTCCGTCACGGTCACGTCCGACGTCCGCTTCGCTGAAGCTTCGCCCGACCTCGCGCTGTGGAGTGAGCCTCTCCTCGATGTGTACTCGCCGCAGGAAGCCGGCAACCTGCCGCTGGTCGTGCTGCTCACCCCGCATGGTTTCACCAAGGACAATCCCTCCACCGTCCAGCTCGCCAACGGCATCGCCGAGCGGGGAGCGGTCGTCGTCGTCGCCAACTGGAGCCAGCAGGAGGACCCCCCGGAGACCTTCGAGGATCCGGCGGCGCTCACGGACATCGCTCGGGCGGGGCAGTCCTTCGCCGGATGTGCCGTCTCGTTCGCAGCATCCCAGGCCGCCGAGTTCGGAGCCGACCCGTCCCGGTTGGTGCTCGTCGGCGAGCTCTATGGCGCGAACACCGCGAGCATGGTGGCGCTGGGCACGGCGGATCCGTATCCGGGCTGCCTTGCGTCCACGACGGAATGGAGCGCGACGGGTCTGGTCGGACTGAACGACGATTGGCTCGCCGGCGCGCCGTTCTTCGACGCGGTTGCGTCAGCTGCGGTCGAGGTGTTCTCCCCGTGGGCACTGCTGGACCAGGCGCCCACGATCCCCACGAAGTTGGTGGTCACTTCGGATGCTGTCACGGTCACCGGGCGCTGCGACGATCGGGATGCTGACTGGATGACATCACGCGATCCCACGGGCGCCATGCGCGAGCAGCTCGACGCGGTCGGGGCCTATGAAGACGGGTGCGTCGACATGGGTGACATGGCGGACGCCATGGCCGCGGAGATGGCAGCACAGGGTCTTCCCGCCGAGGTCGTACGGCTCACCAATCCCGACGCCGCCACCTCGTCCGGCCCCGGTGGGCAGGTTCTCGAGTTCGGACAAGCCGACCTCACCCTCCTCGTCGACACCATCATGGACGCCGCCCAAACCCAGGGTCCCTAGCAGTTGATCGATTCACGTTCCTGCGGAACTCAGAGCAGGACGACGGCGGCGATGACGACGACGAGCGATGCCGACACCCACACGGCGATCACTGTTCGCCGAGCGGCCTCGGCGCGTCGCAACGGCTGTTCCACGGCTCGATGGAGGACCACTGCGACAGCCAGTGACGCAACGACCTTGAGCGTCAGCAGGGCCCACGACTGCAGACCCGTGCGGTCAGGGGTCAGGATGAGGATCACCGGCCAGTGCACGAGGTACCACGAGTAGCTCAACCTGCCGATGGCGGCCGCCGGCGCCCACGCCAGCACCCGGGTGAGTGGACCGGGCGCCAACAGCGACATCACGAGCGTGGCGTTCACGATCGACATCGCTCCGTACCCGCCGTGCAGCAACCACGGAGGGTCGTAGTCCGTCGTGGCCGCCAGGAGCACGATGACGCTCAGGGCGACCACGCCGGCCGGTCGCAGCAGGGGCGCCAGGCGGTCCAGGAGGCCGGTCCGTGTGTGCAGGAGCACCGCCAGTGCGCACCCGGCGGTCAGCTCCGAGGCGCGTGTGATCGTGCTGAACTCCAGCTGGTACTGGGGCCAGTCGGCGAGCAGTTGGACGACGACCGATGCCGACCAACCGCAGGCGATGAGGATCGTGAGGGTGCGCACGGGTCGGGCGGTGCGAGCCGCGGCGATCACGGCGACCACCAGCAGCAGGTAGAACTGCTCCTCGATGGCCAACGACCAGAACGGTCCGAGCGGGCCCACGATGGTACGCAGCAGGGCGTCCTCGCCACTCCAGATGACGTGCCAGTTCGTGTAGCCGAACGCGCCGGCGAGGGCATCGGATGGCGTCATCCCGGGCCAGTAACGACTCGAGAGCACCACGGTTGCGAGGACGACGACGAGCGATGCCGGAGCGAGCCGCTTCAGACGGCGGATCCAGAACTGTCCGAGGTCGCGCTCCGCTCCGCCGGCGATCTGGCGCAGCAGGAGCGTGGTGACGAGGTACCCCGAGAGGGTGAAGAACACCGAGACGCCGATGAAGCCGCCCGGCGCAACGCCCGCGAGTTCGGAGGTCGCCCCGGCGTGGAAGAGCACCACGGCGATCACGGCAACGGCGCGCAGACCGTCGAGGGCCGGGTGGTACGCGCCCCGCGGCACCACCGGCACCGTGGTCGGTGCGGCGTGGGTCATCTCGACCGGCGCCTCGCGTCGGTGGCGAACAGCGTCGACACGGTGAGCAGCACCACGCCGAGCAGCGTCCAACCGTGGAGCCACTCGAACCTGACCGGCCATCCGGCTCCGGGATAGGGGCGATACCTGCGGACCACGACGAGGACGACGAGGCTCGCACCGAGCACGAGCGCGGCGCCGATTGCCGCGAGGAGACGATTGCGGCGCAGGACGATGGCCGGGATCCCGAGCAGCAGTGCAACGAGCCCCCACGCCCACCCGACGAACAGCGCGGTCGCGACGACACCGATCCCGACCGTCACGGCCGCGATCCGCGTGGTCGTCTTGTCGGCGGGCGTGGCGAGCCGCGGCGCCGGCGCCACGTCGTCGGTGTCGTCGGCGCGCCGGCGATCGAGCACGACGAGGGCGATGGCGAGCAGCGCGCCGAGGGCAGAGAGCGCGAAGGCGATGTTCAACGGACGCTGGGCGGTCCACGCCACGGTGACGGTGGTCGGTGTGGTCGACGGCTCCAGGTACCAGCCGTTGGCGTTGCCGTCGACGAGCGCCGGGGGGCCGAGCGATCCGTCGTCGGTGGAGGCCGTCCACCCGGTGTTGTATCCCTCGCCGACGACCAGCCAGCATCCGGCGGGGCAGGGCGGCACCTCGACGACCCGACGATTCCTCGACTCGGTCACCTCGACCGGGGTGATCAGTTCGGATGCGGCGTCGGGTCCGCCTTCGGTCAAGCGGACCCGGTCGACGGCGAGTCCCGTTGTGGCGGAGTCGGCCCCGATCAGGTCGTGTTCTCCGACCGCGAGGCGCTCGATCGGATCACACAGGACCGCGGTGATCGGCTCGCCGGCCAGGAGCGCTTCGGTGCTCGCGGAGAACGAGAGGTCGACTGCTCGGCCGTCGAGTTCGAGAAGGTCGGAGCGACACTCGGCGGCGATCGTCGGCGCCGGCCGGACGCCCGGTGAGGCCCCGTCGAACAGGATCTCGGAGATGGCGGCGGGCAGGACCACCGGTTCACCGAACCGGCGGTCGATGGTCGTACGGGGATCGACGGCGGTGATCTCGATGGTCAGCGCATCGAGTGCGACCGGACGCGGAAGCTGGATGTCGCCGGCGGAGGCCGGATCGATGGGTACGGTCAACGTGCCGTCGCCGTCGGTGAGGCTGATCTCGGTGACGGGGGAGAAGTCGCCCTCGGGCTGGGTGAGGTTCAACGCCGATGCGGTCGAGGTGTCGCGCAGCGTCAGGCGGTGGCCGGTCGGTTCGCCGAACGGCGTGATCCAGCTCGTTGCCGGGTCGCCGTCGAGGGCGGCCGACCCACGCGCCGCCGGCACGCCGGTGAGATGACCGTCGTCGGCGGCATTCTCGCCGAGCAGCTCCGCCAGGACCTCTCCGTCGGCTCGCCGGTCGAATCGCAGCGTCACGTCGGCGTCGACCTCGACGGCTCGGGCGAGATCGAACCGTCGCCTCATGGTCGGCTCGGGGTCGTCACGCCAGCGGTCGGTGGGGTCGGTCCGGAGTCGGGTGAACAACAGGCTGATCGGCGTGTCGGGGGCCTCGTCGGTCCGGCCGAGCGCGTCGACCGGTGGCCGGATGAACTCGGTGGTGGGGCCGAGGCCGAGGTCGATCTCGGCGAAGCCGACGCCTCGCAGGGCGGCCCCGATGGGCGGCTGGGGGTCACTCGTCGATGCGATCGTGACGGTGATCTCGGTGGGGCCGTCGGTCGGCTCGATGTCGATGCGCTGTCCTGCTCCCTCCAACGACGTCGTGTCGAGCTGCACCCGCTGCACGGGGCGATCGTCGACGGCCAGGTCGATCGAGGTGATCGTGCGATCGCCGTCGGCGGCGTCGGGCTGGCGCAGGGTGACGTGGTCGACGCCGGCTTCGGCGTTCAGCACGATGTACTCGCCGACCGCTGGTGCCCGGTCGGCGACCGTCCAGCTGGTCGTGGGATCACCGTCGATCGCCATCACCGGTCGGTGCTCGGGCAGGTAGGCGAAGGGTTCGCCGTACGCCGACGCTGCTGCCGTCACGGGCCCCGACTGCACCGAGATCGTCTGTGTGGCATCGTCGGTGGCGTCGTCGCCGGTGTCGTGGGTGGTGTCGAAGACCGGGAGCCGCTGGTCGGCGCCCTCGAAGCGCAGCACATCCGACCCGGGCTGACCGGATTCGGTGAACCCGGTGACGTCCTGCGAACTGCGCCAGTGGTGGGCGCGGTCGCGGTTCGTGTCGGTGACGACCAGGCGTGATGCGGTCCGCAACGCGTCGACCAGATCCTCGTCGAGCGAGGCGCTGTAGCGGATGAGTTCGGTGCCGTCGATGATGCCGGCGGCAGCGGCGTCGACGATGCCGGCGCCATCGCCGGAGAGGACCACCTCGTCGGTCTTGACCCGCACCGTCGGTACCGGATTGTCGACCGGCACGAGCGTGACCGGTGCGATCGGTGAGCCGACGCGGGCGTCGCTGATCGCCTGCTCGTCGACCATCGGTCGGTTGGGCTGCATCACGGTCGGTTCCCCGAAGCGCAGCGGCGGCTGCAGCCCTGCGTCGGCGGCGGCAGGCGACGTCAGGAGGTCGTCGACGATCTCGGGCCGGGCCAGTCGGAACCGGTCGAAGTCGACGTCGCCCGTGACCCAGACGGTGTCGACACCCAGCAGCCGTGCCACCGGAGCCACGCTCGCGACCTCGAGGGTGCCCTCCTGGAAGCGGTCGTCGAGCGCGAACACGAGATCCATCGCCGGGGCGCTCCCCAGGGGCAGCAGGTCACGGGTCACGAGCGGTCGCTCGGTCAGCGCCGGAAGCGGTTGATCGACCGTGTAGCCCCACCGGTACGCGCCGAACTCGGTGCCCGGAACCTGCAGCACCCGGAAGCCGTCGGGGAGGCCGTCGAGGTGTGCCGCGGCGTCGAGCCAACTCGCGGGCGGATCGGCGTCCCGTTCGAGCGCCGGATCGACGAAACCTCCCGTGCGCAGGGCGGGAAGGTTGGCGACCGCGAGGATCGCAACGACGATCGCCAGCACACCGTCGGCGCGGAGCCGATGATCCGTGAACGGAAGGGGGACGCGGAAGGCGCGCAGCGCACCGACGGCCATCGCTGCACCGAGCGCGAGACCGAGGACGAGTACCGGTACCGCTCGGGTGCTGCTGCGCAGTGCGAGCGCCAAACCGCCTTCGCCGTCGCCGAGGAGTACCGACATCACCGGCGAGGGGTCGTCGATCGGGTGGACGCCGACCGCCAGAATCGTGCCGACGCCGATGAGCAGTGCCGCGTAACGGCGGTGGGCCCACCGGGTCGTCACGATGCCGACGAGGCAGCACGCGAGGAGCACGACGCCGATCGCGATGATCTTGATCGACGCCAGGTAGTCGAGCGACGCCGTCGTGGTGGCGGCGAACGAGTCACGGATGTAGAAGAGCCAGTACCCGAGACCCCTGACCACTTCGGTCGACGTGGAGGTGAACGAGACGGACTCGAGCGACTCGGAGTACGCCAGCACGTCGGCGCCGTAGCGGCCCTGGATCATGAGCATCACGATCCACCACAGCGACACCACGGTCGACAGCAGCGCCACCTTGGCCCCGGTCGTCAGCGCACGCATCCAGGTGATGTCGCGCCGCCACGCCACGTGGATCAGCCACAGTGCGGGCGCCGGGATGATCATCGCCAGCGCCGTTGCATTCACGGCACCCACCGTCAACACGATGAGCGCGATCGCGGCCGGATACCGCCAGCGCCCCCGGGTCGCCGCCAACGCGGTGCACCCGACGATCCAACCGAGGCCGGCCCAGGGGAGCAGGAGTACCGAGGTCCGGGAGATGTACGGGAGCACGTACGGCGACAGCTGGTACACGAGCGCGGCGACGAGGGCCGCGAGCGGAGCGAGCCCGATCACGCGTGACATCCAGCGCACGCCGAGCCCCGCGGCGACGAGGAGCGTGCCGATCCAGAGGCGATGGGCGATCCAGTCGGGCACACCGAGCTGTTCGAACAGCCAGAACCAGGGTCCGGTCGGCCAGAGGTAGGCGATGTGCTGATGGGGGACCCAACCGGCGAACTGGCGGGGATCCATCGTGGTCGTCGCGTCGGCGAGGAAGCGGCCGGGGTCGAGATAGACGTAGAGCTTGGAGTCCGACGGCATCCGCCCGGGCGCAGCGGTCAGCGCCGGGACGTACGCGAGCAGGCCGAGGACGACGACCGAGACCCACGTCGAGTGGCGTCGGATCCACGACATGTCGACGTCGGTCACCGAGCTCGCGGCAGGAGGCCCGACATGCGCTTGACCACGTGGAGCGCACCCTGCTTCGCGGTGCGGCGATGATGCGACGCCTCGCCGTCGGCGGCCTGCGCGCGGTGTTCGACGAACCAGTCGTAGCTCTGGGCGAACATCTCGTCGGTCGACCACGTCGGCGTCCAGTCGAGTTGTTCACGGAGGTGGTCGAGGTCGAACCACATCGACTTCGAGTACATCAACCAGTGGTACGGGGCGAACGGCGTGATCCCCAGCGCGGCGCTGAGCTGCATCGCGAGGCCGGCAGGGGCGGCGGGGAGCGAACGCACGACCGCTCCGGTGCCGGCATGGAGGCACAGCGCCTCGAGGGTCTCACGCATCGTGCCGAAACGGTCGGTGCCGACGTTGAACAAGCCGGGCCCGGCATGTCGGGCAGCGAGGATGCAGACGTCGGCGAGGTCGTCGGAATGCACGAACTGGTATCGGTTGGTGCCGTCGCCGAGCACGATGGGATCGCGCCCGTCGGCGATCCAGTCGAAGAGGATTCCGAAGATGCCGAGGCGGCCGTGGCCGAGGATCGTGCGCGGCCGCACGATGGACACGTCGAGTCCCTGACGGGCAGCGTCGAGGCACGCCCATTCGGCGGCGAGCTTGGCCAGTCCGTACGCCTCCATCGGCGCAGGCACGGTCGAGGGCAGGACCGGGTTCGTGTCGGGCACGCCGAACACTGCGCTCGACGAGGTGTGGATCACCTTGCCGACACCGGCATCGATGCTGGCATCGAGGAGCAGACGGGTTCCGTCGACGTTGACGCTGCGCAGCAGGTCGAGGTCGCGGGCGAGTGGCACCTGGGCCACGTTGTTCATGACCACGTCGACACCATCGACCGCTTCGCGCACTGCAGCGGCGTCGCGAATGTCGCCGGCGACGAACTCCACGTCGGCGGGCCGATCGGTTGCATCGTTGAGGTCGAACACCCTGACGCGGTGCCCCTCGGTGCGCAGGCGGTCGACGAGCAGGGATCCGAAGTAACCGCTCCCGCCGGTGACGAGGACGAGGCTCACAGCTCGATGCCCTGGTCGAGGCACCAACGGATGCTGCGGCGCATACCGTCGTACAGCTCGACCTCGGGCTCGTAGCCCAGGTCGCGCCGGGCTGCGGAGATGTCGACGGCGATGGTCTTGTTCATCTCGCCGAGGACGTGCAGTTGCTGGTTGTAGCGGCCCGAGCGTTGGAGGGTCCGGTCGATCCGTTCGGCCATCGGTGCCGACGACGTCGGGCAGCCGCAGGCGATTGGGCTTGACCTCGAAGCCCTCGTCACGCATGGCACGACCGACGGTTTCGACGATCTCGCTCACGGTGTAGGGCCGAGCGTCGGCGATCCACCAGCCGAGTCCGGGTTCGGTCGGCGTGAGTTCGGCGCGCACGATGCCCTGCACCAGGTTGTCGATGAACACCATCGAACGCCGCTGGCCCCCGTCGCCGAGCACCGGGAATCGGCCCGTGCGTACGAGCGTGAAGAACGTCGTCTGGCGCTCGGGCTGGTGCGGCCCGTAGAACCACGGTGGTCGCACCATCACGACGTCGAGGCCCCGCTCGGCGGCGTCGAGGATGCGCAGCTCGCCGTCCATCTTCGAGCTGCCGTAGCCCAGGTACGGGTGGTACGGCTCGTCGTTGCGGAACGTGTCGGATCGAGACGGGTTCGTGCCGAACGGACTGTTCGACGACACGTGCACCATGCGCCGCACGCCGTGGCGCTCCGCCGCGCGTGCGATGTTCTCGGTGCCGCGATGGTTCACCGCGTCGAACTGCGACATCGCAGTCGGATGGATCACGCCGGCGGTGTGGATGACGTCGACGACCCCGCTCAGGCCGTCGAAGAGCCGCTCGACGTCGGCGAGGACCGTGACGTCACCGACGACGACGTCGACGCGATCCGACCCGACGAGCGACCCGACCGGGCTGGCGGCCTGATCGTGGACGAGCAGACGCAGACGACCGGGTCGGGCCCACTGTCCGGCGTCGAGCGCCGCGACGAGCCCGGTGCCCAGCCAGCCGCCGGCTCCGGTGACGACCGTCGTGTCCGGAGGATCCATTGTCATGAACGGTGCGGTCATCCTGCCCTCTGGTCGACGAAGCGGCGAGCGTTGCGGATGGCGATCGCCATCACCGACGCCTGTGGATTCACTCCGGGCGCGTCGGGAAGCAGCGAGGCGTCGTTCACGTAGACGTTCTTCGAGCCGTGCACGCGTCCGAAGCTGTCGGTCGCGCACCTGCGAACGTCTTCTCCCATCGGCGCCGTGGAGCAGAGGTGCACGGTCATGACGCTCGCATTGTTGGCGGAGAACGCCGACGTCATGGCCGCGAGGTCTCGGCGCGAACGGACGATGGGCGCCCCTCTGAACGACGGATAGACCTCGAGCGCGTCGGCCTCGAGCATCAACAGTGCCAGGCGGGCCAGACCGCGGCCGAGCAGATCGCGGTCACGCCGGGTGAGGCGATAGGTGACGATCGGGTCACGCAGGCCAGGCACTGCCTGCACCCAACCACGCCCCTGGCTCGTGATCGCGGCGTAGTAGATCACCAGTTCCGGCCATGCCGTGACGGCGTGGCCGAAGTCGCGCCAGTTGTCGGTGAGCGCGAGTGCGACGAGTCCGGGATGGCTGGCCGATCCGCCGAACGAGATCTCGGGTGCGAACTCCTTGACCTGGATGACGGCGACGTCGCTCGGGGTGTTGACCTCGCTGTCGAAACGGGCGGCGAGTTTCACGGTGGGGTGGACGGCGAGTGTCCGGCCGATCCGATGGCGCATGCCCGAGCGTTGCAGCATCGCAGGCGTCTGTATGGCGCCGCCGCACACGATGACGTCGCGGAAGCTGATGGTCACGGGTCGCTCGCCGTCGATCGTGGAGGTCAGCTCCGCACGCAGCGCCGTGGAGTCGTGCATCACGATGTGGTCGAGACGGTGCTCGGTCAGCAGACGTGCGCCGGCAGCGAGGGCCCGGGGAAGGTAGGTCTCGGTCATGCTCTGGCGACGACCCTCGCAGGCGCGTCCGTTCTCGGGATAGGTCATCCAGCGCGGGATCTCGTCGTGCTGCCAGCCGAGTGCCTCGGCGCCCCGGCTCAGGATGTCGCTGGCCGGCGTCTGCTCGCCCGGCACGGTCTGGACGCTCAGTGCGTCCTCGACGTCGTCGCAGATCGCCTCGAGGTCGTCGGTGGCGAAGTCGACGATGCCGTAGTCCTGTCTCCACCGGTCGAGGGTGTACCCGGGAGGACGGCGGTACAGCCCGCTGTTGACCTCGGTGCCACCACCCGCGCAACGCCCCTCGGTATATGCGATCGACGGGAGCCCGAGTGCCACGGTGACCCCACCGGAGCGGTACTGCTGGTTCATCTGCTCCAACGAGAACGGCGTCACCGACCCCTGCGGGACCCAGGAGCCCTCCTCGACGATCAGCACGTCGTGGCCCGCCTCGGCCAGTGTCGCGGCGGTCGTCGCTCCGCCTGCACCCGATCCGATGATGAGCACGTCGCAGTCGTGGTGGCGCTCGGGTCTCACGGCGTACTCCCGTCGACGGCGGTCGAGGGCCACTTCTCCCACACGTACGTGTAGCCGAGCGACCTGACGAGTCGCGGGTACTCCGACAGGAGCGGAAGTGGAACGCTCACGGCGACGTCGAACGCACGCGAGGCGCCCACGAGCCGCCCGAGCAGATCGACGAGCTCGCTGATGACGACGACACCGAAGCGCGTGAACGACGCCAGACCGTCGACCCGGGTCTGGATGAAGACAACGGCGTCGGCACGTCGTTGCGCTTCGAGCTGCGGCAGGTCACGGGCGAGGAGCCGATCGGCGAACCGTCCCACCGGAGTCGAGAGTGGCGAGGGACGTGACATGAGCGGGTGAATCGTAGCAATCAGCGCGACGGCGGAGGTGTCTCAGCGCGAGTCGTCGGTGCGGTACGCGCGTCGGCGTCGGTGCAGGGTGACGAGGTCCTGGATGCCCCACGCCGTGACGAGTCGGAATGCCTCGAGCACCACCCGTCCGTCCATCTTCGACTGGCCCGCGACGCGGTCCCGGAAGGCGATCGGGATCTCGACGACCCCGAGCCCGGCACGAACGGCGCGATAGGTCATCTCGACCTGGAAGCCGTAACCGCTGGCCTGCAGATCGTCGATGCCGACGGTCCGAAGCGCATCGGCGCGGTACACGCGGTACCCAGCGGTCGCGTCGTTGATGGCGAGACCCAACATCACAGCGACGTAGCGATTGGCCCAGCGTGACAGCCACGTCCGGCGCCGTGGCCATCCCGTCACCGTGCCGCCCGGGACGTAGCGGGATCCGATCACGACGGGAATGCCCTGGTCGGCGACCGCGAGCATGATCGGCAGTGCGGCCGGGTCGTGCGACAGGTCGGCGTCGATCTGGACCACGGCGTCGTATCCCTCGTCGAGGGCCAGTCGGAACGCCTCGCGATAGGCATCACCGAGCCCTCGCTTCTCGGGCCGCTCGATCAGTCGCAACCGTCCGCCACCATCCGTGCGCCCGGCGTCATCCATCCGCTCGCGCACGAGCGCTCGCGTCGAGTCGGAGGAATCGTCGTCGACGACCAGGACATCGGCCGCGGGGACGTGCGCGTCGAGTTGATCGAGGAGTTCACGGATGTTCGCCGCCTCGTTGTGGGTCGGCACGATGATCAGCGTGCGCACGGTTCGCCGAGACTACTGGACAGCACTGGTGTCGACGCTGTGTCCGATGGGACGTGCACGGCTACGGGATGGCGCCGAACACGGCATAGAGCCCGGTCACGGCGACGAGTCCGGCACCACAGAGCACGAGCGTCAGGTCCCAGCCGGCACGGTCCCAGCTCGCCCGATGATGGTCGGGGTCGTCGTCGGGGTCGGGCCACCAGGCCGCGACGGCGATGAAGAGTGGGAAGGCGGTGAACAGGAACCGGGGACGAGCGGTCACGGTCTCGGGGGCCAACATCAGGGCGATCACGACGGCGCAGTAGGCCACGAGCACCCAGGAGAGCCGCACCTTCCACGCGCAGTAGATCATGGCGACGAGGGCGACGACGGAGAGCGCGGTCAACGCGTCGGTCGGCGATCCCAGGGGATTGGTGAGGAAGTCGAACGAGTTGGTGATCGCCGTGGCGCCGAAGCTCGTTCCCTCCGACCACGCCTCGCGTTGGACCCGGAACCACACACCGCGCTCGCCGGCGGTGTGGTCGACGTACAACTGGAACCCGATGAACCCGAGTGGCGCGAGGATCGGTGCGATCAGCGACCACCAGTCGCGGTTGCGTCGTATGGCCAGGAAGCTGGCGACCGCGCATGCGCCGACGAGCGCGATGCCGTTCGGTCGCGCACCCGTCGCGACGGCGGCGAAGACGCCGGCGAGCAGCCATCGTTCGTCGATCAGGAACCACAGACATGCTGCGGCGAGCACGATCAGCACCGCTTCGGAGTACGCGAACGACAGCACGAAGCTGCCGGGGAACACCGCGAAGAGTGTCATGGCCCGCGCCGCGACCGACACCGAGTAGAGCCGGCGGGCGAGCAGGCCGACCAGCACGACGGCGATGGCGCCGAGCACGAAGTTGACGAAGAGGGCCGAGAACGTGTCGCCGCCCGGCAGGACGGCATTCGCGACGCGCACCGTCCACGGATAGACGGGGAAGAACGCCGCGCGTGCCTCCAGTTGTTCGTAGGTGATGTTCGCCGGGACCGAGTCGGGGTACCCGCGTCGCACGAGTTCCAGGTACCAGCGGCCGTCCCAGGACGTCAGCACGTCGGTGATGGTCTCGTAGGCGGTCGGTTCGGCGATGCCGTCCTTGCGTGCGTCGACGGCCATCTGTGATGCGCGCACGCCGGCGGCGGCGATCACGCACATCCGCGACACCACGTAGGCGGCCATCCCGACGAACAGCGCCCGATGCCAGTTGCTCCGGTCGGAGGTGACCACGGAGTGCGCCGTCGTGGCGTCGTTCACCTGTGCGTCGTTCACCTGTGCGTCGTTCACCTGTGGGGGCACGGCGAGAAGGTAGCAGCAGCGCCCGGGCTGGGCCGGGTCACTCGTCACCCGTGGCGGGGGGCGGATCGAGGCGTTGGTCGAGCTGGTCGAAGAGCCACGGCCAGACGAGTGCGGCGCCGGCTCGCGTGTAGTGCACGCCGTCGTATCGCACCGGGTCGCCGTCGATCTCCAACCCGTCGACGCCGTCGGGACACACGACCGACGACAGGGCGGCCACGGTGACGTCGGTGTGGCTCGACGCGACATCCTCGATCAGGGCGTTGACCGCTCGGACGCGGTCAGGGTCGCTCCGTGACGCAGTGCCGGGGTTGTCGGGTCCGGCGCCCATACAGGCGACGTCGAGCAGGACGACGGGTGCGCCGGATGAGCCCGCAGCGTCTGCCGCTTCACCGAGCGTCCGGCCGACCAACGCCTCCCACTCCGGCGACGGAAAGCGGATGTCGCGTCCGTCGACGCGATGGTCGAGAACTTCCCATGCGCCGATCATCACGACGACGATGTCGGGTTGCAGTGCCGTGCCGAAGTCGGGCCACGCGGTCTGCCACGCGAGACAGTCGGGGTTGACGGCGTTGGTCGTGGACGAGTCCGCGTCCAGTGTCTCGCCGGGTGTGAGCGGACACCCGACCTGGACGAACGCCTGGGTGTCCCAGTCGGGTCGCGTCGAAGGGTCGAGTTGCTGGGCGAGCGAGTACGCCGCCGAGTCGCCGAGGAGCAGGACCCGTCGACGGTCCGACGGCAGGTTCGTCGGGTCGCCGGTCCTGTTCGGTTCGTCCGCGTCGGCGACCACGCCGTTCGGTGGGGTCGTCGACGCCGGGTCGTCGAGGTTCGGGAAGATCGCAGCCGTGGGCGCGAGCCGGCGGTCGGCCGGCGTCGTCAGCGCGACGAATCCGAGCCCGGCCACCACACATGCCCCGATGCTCCATGCGCCGACCAATCTCCTCGACGGTGCATTCGATCGCCGGACGGGGGATTCGACGAATCGGAAGCTGATCTCGGCGAGAGCAAGGGTGATGGCGACCTGCACGACGATCAGCGGTGTGCCGCTCAGCCCGATGTCGATCGATGCGCCGACGAACACGATCACCGGCCAGTGCCACAGGTAGATGCCGTACGAGCGTTGGCCGATCCACGTCAGCGGTTGGCGTCCCATCCAGCCCAGGGCTGCATCGGGACGCGGGCTGGCGGTGCCGAGCACGACGACGGCGGCGACGATCGAGATGGCGAAGAGCCCGCCGCGATACAGCCAACCACTCGTGTCGTGGATGGTGGCGGCGAGCACGACGAGCACGACCAGTGCCGCAGAGAACGGCAGCCGCAGTCTCCGACGCTCCGCCACGGCGATCAGGTCGGGGAAGAGCTCGACGAGCCACGCGAGGGCGGCGCCGATCAGCAGGTGCTGGGCGCGTGTGTCGGTGCCGAAGTAGGCACGTGACGGATCGGTGGGTTCGAACATGATCGCCATCAGACCGGCCGAGACGACGGCGGCAGCGATGACGGATGCAGCCGCGATTCCCGCGCCTCGACGAAGGCGTGCGGCGAGTGCGACGAGCCCGACCATGGCGATGGGCCACAGCAGATACCACTGCTCCTCGACGGCCAACGACCACGTGTGCAACAGCGGGCTCGGGCCGAGCGCAGCCTCGAAGTAGGACTGCTGGTCGAACACGAATCGCCAGTTGGCCACATAGGCCAGCCCCGCGATCGCGTCGAGACGAACGGAGTTCCACTGTTCGGGCAGCCCCCATCGACGCGTTGCGACGAGCGTGGCGGCGATCATCACCACGAGGGCCGGCACGAGCCGTTTGAACCGGCGCACCCAGAACTCGCCGAGGGCGATGCGGCCTGTCGTCGATCGCTCGTCGAGGAGGAGACGCGTGATGAGGAAGCCGGAGATCACGAAGAAGATGTCGACACCGATGAATCCGCCGGTCGCCCAACCGAGTTCGAGGTGGTACGCGACCACCAACGCCACGGCGAGCGCCCGCAGGCCATCGAGGGCCGGGAGGTGGGGGAGTCGACGGGACATGTGGGGTCGATGACGTCGCGGGTTCCCGCAGCGTCGAGCGAACGCTACTGGCACCATCGTTCGGGACGAACGGTGTGCCGCTCGTTGCGGCGATGTCAATCCGGCGGGATGACGCGTGGGCGTGGTCGACACTTTGTACAGTCACGCGTGATGCCCGTTCACGTCCCAGACTCCGTCGACACTGCCGTCGCGTTCCTGGCGCAGGACCCGACGGCAACCGTCCTCGCCGGGGGGACCGACCTGATGGTCGAGGTCAACGACGGCCATCGCCGCCCCGATGGGAGTGTCGTGGTGGTGAACCGCATCACCGAACTGCGATCGTGGCGCCGTGACCAGTCGGGAACGTCGGTCACGATCGGAGCGGCGGTGAGTTACCGGGAAATCGAGACCGGCCCCCTCGGCGGGATGTTCCCGGCGCTCGGGCAGGCTGCACGGACGGTCGGGTCTCCCCAGATCCGCAACGCCGCGACGCTCGGCGGCAATCTCGCGACGTGCTCTCCGGCCGGCGACGGCCTGCCGGTGCTGGCTGCACTCGACGCGACGGTCGAGCTCGCATCGGCGGCAGGTCGTCGCACGATGCCGGTGAGTGAGTTCATGGTCGGTGTGAAACGCACCGCGCTGATGCCGGGCGAGATGATCGTGTCGATCACGTTGCCGTTGATCGCCGGATGGCAGGGCTACGCGAAGGTGGGCGTACGCAACGCGATGGTGATTGCCGTGGCCAGCGTGTGCGTGGTGCTCGACCCCGTCCGCCGCAGCGTCGCCGTGGCGCTCGGCTCGGTCGGGCCGACCGTGCTGCGCTGCCCCGAGGCCGAACAGCAGCTCGAATCCGCGATCGACTTCGCGACCTTCGAGGTCGCACCGGCCGATCTCGCCCGATTCTCCGAACTGGTCTCGATGGAGAGCCGTCCCATCACCGATCACCGCTCGAGTGCCGATTACCGGCGCCACGCCGTCGGCGTGCTCGCCAGACGGCTGGTGCGACGAGCATCGAGCGCGGAGGTGGCCGCATGAACCAGAACAGCCACGACAGCGACCACTACGTCCTCGACGTCAACGGCGCTCCGCGGGAGGTCACCGATTCGTGGCTGGGCGAGAGCCTGCTCGACGTGTTGCGCGACCGGTTGGGTCTGATGGGCACGAAGGGTGCCTGCGAGCAGGGTGAATGCGGTTCGTGCAGTGTGATGGTCGACGGCCTGCTGGTGTGTTCCTGCCTGGTGATGGCGGCGAGTGCGGTCGGCCAACCGATCGTGACCATCGAAGGGATTGCCCCGGTCGGCTCACCGTCGGACGTGCAGGCGGCGTTCGTCGAAGCGGGCGCGGTGCAATGTGGATTCTGCACGCCGGGGCTGATCATGGCGGTCCACGACCTGCTCGAGCGCAACGGCCGGCCGAGCGAGACCGAGATCCGTGAGGAACTTGCCGGCAACGTCTGTCGCTGCACCGGGTACGGCCGCATCATCGACGCCGTCCAGCGTGTCGCCGTCGAACGCAGGGGGGCGTCATGACGATCACCGAGGCTCCCAGCGTCGGCGCGTCGACCCGTGCCGGCACGATCGGCACGTCGTCGCCACGTCCCGACGGCATCGCCAAGGTCCAGGGATCGTTCGAATTCTCGTCCGATCTGTCGGCCGACGGCTGCCTGTGGGGTGCCACCCTGCGCTCGCCCCACCCGTACGCCAGGATCCGGTCCATCGATGTCAGCGCGGCGTGGAAGATCGACGGCGTCGAGGCCGTGATCACCGCGAGTGACGTACCCGGCAAGCTCACCTATGGCCTGATCAGCCAGGACCAGCCGGTGTTCGCCGCCGACGTCGTTCGGTACGTGGGCGAGCCGGTGGCCGCGGTCGCCGCCGATCATCCCGAAACCTGTCGACGAGCGCTCGAGGCGATCGTGGTCGACTGGGAACTGCTCGATCCTCTGCTCGACCCCGAGGCGGCGATCGACGGGAGCCACCCACCGATCCACCCCGACGGCAACCTCATCCGGCACCAGCGCATCGTGACCGGCGACCTGACGCTGAGTGGCGACGTCGTCGTCGAGGGGACCTACGAGATCGGGATGCAGGATCAGGCGTTCCTCGGGCTCGAGGCGGCGCTCGCCGTCCCGGACCCCGGTGGCAGGGGCGTCGAACTGCACGTCGCCACGCAGTGGCTGCACGAGGACCGGGCTCAGATCGCCGCGTGTCTCGACCTGCCGGTCGACTCGGTCCGCCTCGTGCTCGGCGGTGTCGGCGGGGCGTTCGGCGCACGTGAGGACATCAGCCTGCAGGTGCACACATGCCTGCTCGCACTGCGGCTCGGCCGCCCCGTGAGGATCGCCTACAGCCGTGCCGAGAGTTTCCTGGGTCACGTGCACCGTCACCCGGCGACGATCTGGATGCGTCATCACGCCACGTCCGACGGCGAGATCGTCAAGATCGAGGCCCGCATGGTCCTCGACGGTGGTGCGTACGCCTCGACGTCGTCGGCGGTGTTGATCAACGCGGTCACGCACGCGCAGGGCCCGTACCGGTGCGCGAATGCGGTCGTCGACGGCTATGCCGTGCGTACCAACCACCTGCCGTGCGGCGCGATGCGCGGATTCGGCGTGGTGCAGGCCTGCTTCGCCCACGAGTCACAGATGGACAGGCTGGCGCTCGCGTGCGGCATCGATCCGGTCGAGATCAGGATTCGCAACGCGATGCGAACGGGCGACCTGCTGATCACCGGTCAGCCGGTCCTGAACGTGGCCCCGGTCGAGCAGTGCATCCGTGACACGGCGGCCCTCCCGATGCCCGATGCGCCCATCGGCGGTCACCTGAGCGCGGAGGGCGTCGTCGACGCGATGCGGCTCCCCGGGGGAGCGGGCCGTACCGCCGACCGGCCCGACATCGTGCGGGGCGTCGGTTGGGGGGTGGCGATCAAGAATCTCATGTACTCGGAGGGCTTCGACGACTACGCCACTGCTCGGTGTCGACTGTCGAACGGGGTCGCCACGCTCAAGTTCGCCACCTCGGAGGTCGGCCAGGGGTTCGTCACGATCGCGCCACAGATCGCCCGCACGATCCTCGGCGTCGACGAGGTGCTCCTCGATCGCATCGACACCCAGGTCGGGTCGGCGGGCTCGACGTCGGCCTCGCGTCAGACCTGGATGAGCGGGGGAGCGGTCGATGCGGCATGTCGAACCGTGCGTGAGCGGATGTTCGAACACCTCGGCCGCCTGCACGGCATCGATCCGATCCGTCTCGCGGTGCAGGAGACCGACGTCGTCGACACGGTGTCCGGTTGGCGCATCTCGGTGGCCGACGCAACTGCTGGTGTCGAGTTCGACGAGACGGTGGAGTACCGGCATCCGCCGACCGAGGAACTCGACGAGAACGGCCAGGGCAACTGCCACACGGCGTTCGGATTCGTCGCGCATCGCGCCGTCGTCGACGTCGACCCCGAGCTCGGGCTGGTGAAGGTCGTACAGGTCGCCACCGCGCAGGACGTCGGGCGGGCGCTGAACCCGCTGTCGGTGCTCGGACAGATCGAGGGCGGCATCGCCCAAGGGCTCGGGCTGGCCGTGATGGAGGAGATCATCCAGACCGACGGCGTGATCCGCAACGGCAACTTCACCGACTATCTGTTGCCGACGTTCCTCGACATGCCCGACGTCGTGGCGACGTTGATCGAGCAGCCGGATCCGCACGCTCCGCTCGGCGCGAAGGGCGTCGGTGAAGCACCGTGCATCTCGTCGACACCGGCGATCGTCAACGCGATCCGTGACGCCCTGCGACGCGCCGACGGCGTCGGTCGACCCATCGATCGCGTGCCCGTCCGCCCCGGCGACATCTGCCTCTGACCTGCCTCTGACCTGCCTCTGACGTCCAAGATGTGTCACGGACACGTCGTGTTCATGGGAAATGTCGGAGGACATGCTGCGTGCGGCTAGCTTCGGTTCGCATGCCGGACGAGCGCGAGATCATGACCTGGGACATCTTCGGAGCGGCGTCCCGAGACCTGGCGCAGATGGTGGTCGACAGCTGTTACGAGCCGGACATGGTTCTCGCCATCGCTCGCGGCGGGCTGTTGATCGGCGGAGCGATCGGCTACGCGCTGTCGGTCAAGAACGTCTACACGATGAACGTCGAGTTCTACACCGGTGTCGACGAGCGCCTCGAGGTGCCGCGGATCCTTCCGCCCGCGCCCGACTTCGTCGACGTGTCCGACGCTCGCATCCTGATCGTCGACGACGTGGCGGACACGGGGCACACCTTGCGCTCTGTTCAGGAGTTCTGTGCGGGCAAGGTCGCCGAGGTGCGTACCGGGGTGCTGTACGAGAAGTCGCACTCGTTGGTGAAGTGCGACTACATCTGGAAGCGCACGGACATGTGGATCAACTTCCCGTGGAGTGACAAGGATCCCGTCGCCAAACGCGAGTGGACGGTCAAGGACGCCTGACCCGGCTGCCCGGATCCGCTGTCAGGATCAGGTCGCAGCTGCGCTCGGGAAGGCGGTGCGCTGAGCCTGGCGGAGACGCTCCTCGAGGCGTCTCGGCGGCACGATGCCGAGGAGTTTCTCGTCGCTCCACACGGTGAGGACCTGCCGACGAGCGTCGAGACGGGGCAGGACGGCGCTGAGGTCCTCGTCGGGTGATGCCTTCGGCAGGGCATTGAACGGCACCATCAGCTCGGTGAGCATCACGAGCGGCCGTCGGTCGTACGGGATGGCCCACAGCTGCTCCTCCATCACGAGGCCGTCGAGCCGACCGGCGTCGTCGAGGACCGCAACGGCGCCCGCACTGCCGAGGCGCTGACGCTGCTCGATCATGGAGTCGGCGTCCATGTCGGTGCCTGCCTGCGCGACCCCGAACCAGGTGAGGTCACGGACCTTGATGCCCTCGAGCTGCTCACTGATGTACGACGACATGATCTCGGCGCGGGCGTTCGTCGCGATGAACACACCGGTGATCATGATGAACACACCGAGCTGACCGTTGAGCATGAGCGCCACGCCGAAGGCGGCAATACCCCAGCCGAGGATCCGGCCGGCATTGCCCGCGTCGCGCATCGCCCGGTACTTGTCGCCGGTACGCGCCCACCGGTACGCCCGCAGGACGCGACCACCGTCGAGCGGGGCGCCCGGCAGCATGTTGAACACGGCGAGAATCAGATTGACGAAGCCGATCCACGCGAGGGGCTGTGACTGCAGCCCCATGCCGGCGGCGAACGAGATGACACCGATCGCGAGGCTCACGGCGGGGCCCGCAAGGGCGATGAGTCCGTCGGCTTTCGGCGTCGGTGGTTCCCGATCGAGATGAGCGACGCCGCCGAGCGCCCAGAGGTCGATCGACCGCGTCTGGACGCCGTACCGACGGGCAACGAGCGCATGACCGAACTCGTGGGCGAGAATCGAACCGAAGAACGCCACCGTGGCGATGATCCCCGCGACGAGGCCGAGCTGTGTGGTGAGACTGACCCCGAACAGCACGGTGATCAGCGCCATGCTCCAATGGGCACGCACGGGGATCCCGGCGTAGGTACCCAAACGCATCGAACCAGTGGTCATGACGGACAGTGCTCCTTTCGGCGAGCACCTGTTGGAACCGTACGTCAGGAGTCCGTATTCCGCCGGACGGGTGGCTGCGCCGCCCGATCAGGAGCGGTGTTCGAGGATGACCGTCGCGCAGTTGCGGCCGCTGGCGCCCCAGACACCGGCGCCGGGAAACGTCGCGGCACCGGTGAGATACAGCCCGTCGACCGACGTCTCGTACTTCGTGAGCTCGGGGTTCGCGTTGCGGAATGCGGCGAGCGGGCCGCCGGCGAAACTCGTTGCGTGCCCTGCCGGGAGGTGGAAGTCACGTTCGTAGACGTCGGGTGTCATCGCTCGCCACTCGACGATCGAGTCCATGAAGCCCGGCTCGCACAGCTCGGCGAATGCTTCGAGCCAGCGCCGCGGCTCGTTCGAGTCGGGCCAGCCTCCAGCGAGGCCGAACGGCGTGTAGATCGCTTCCAGGCTCAACACGTGGCGACCCTCGGGTGCCATCGACGGGTCGAGCGCCGTCGGAACGTTGACCAGCATGCCCGGGCGTTCCATGACCCGACCCTGCGAGATCAGTCCGGCACCGCGATGGATCTCGTCGAGCCCCGGCGCGATGGCGGTGGTCGGCCCGAGCGGGCCGTCGAACCCCCGCAGCGCCGGCGGCGCGGAGAGTACGGCATCGATCTTCGACTCGTAGCCCTCGTCGTGGCGGACGTTCTTCCAGCGGCGCACGAGATCGGCGGCCGACGCCGGTGGATTGCGGAGCCAACGAAGGAACGTGTCGTGCGGGTTGCACGCCGACACGACGATCGGTGCGGTGATCTCGGTGCCGTCGACGAGGGCGACGCCGTTCACGCGCTCGCCGGTGCAGGTGATGGTGTCGACGGGGCTCTTCGTGCGCAGCGTGCCTCCGGCGGCATCGAACGCCGCGAGCAGCGCGAGCGGCACCTGCCCGCTGCCGCCGACCGGGCGACCGACCTTGGCGACGTGTCGCATGGCGTGGGGGAGGGCACCGAGCCCCGTTCCGGGAGTCTCCGGCGAGATTCCCCACACCATTGGCCCGGTCAGGGCGCCCGGGCCGGTGATGGCGTCCTCGGTGAAGAACGAACGCAGCACGTCGGCGGCGCTGCGACGTGACCAACGCATCAGGGTGGTGGCTCCGCTCAGACGTCGGCGGAGTGCGAGCCTGGTGAGGCCGGCAATCGTGGGCGGCTGGGAGGCCGCCTCGAACACCATCTCGATGGCGGGCATGGCGGCCTTGGCGTAGCGGCGATACCCCTCGACCTGGCCCGGAAAGTTCCGTCCGATGTCGTCGAGCGTCGCGTCGAGGTCGTGGTGGTGCGACCAACCCCTGCCCTCGGCCGCACTCGCCCACGAGAAGTTGTGCTGGGCGGGCTCGACATCGATGTAGCGCAGGCCGAATCCGGCGAGGTCGAGTTCCTCGCAGACCGGCGTGGTCCGGAACGTCAGGTGGTCGCAGTTGCAGATGTTGACCGTCGCGCCGGCGAACTGCTCGCTCGCCGCGGTGCCGCCGACGTCGGAGCGGGCTTCGACCAACAGCGTTCGCATCCCCGCGCGGGCGAGGTACGCCGCCGTGACGAGCCCGTTGTGGCCGGCGCCGATGACGATGGCGTCGAAGTCGGACGTCGTGGGAGCAGACACGTGGCAGAGTCTCCCGCACTTCGATGTCCAGGGCGTAACGTGCCTGTGTGTCCATCGTTTCGCGACAACTGGCCGACCTCCGCGCTCCGCAGCTCGAACAACTGATCTCGCCGCGGAGCGTGTTCGTGCAGCCGCTCGGCGCGGTCGAGCAACACGGCCCGCACCTGCCGTTCAACACCGATCTGCTCGTCGCCGATCGTGTGGCAACCGCGGCGGTGCAACGAGTGGGTGCCGACCTCGACGTGTGGCTGCTCCCGCCGCTCGCGTACACGAAGTCCAACGAGCACGCCTGGTCGGCCGGCACGATCTGGTTGTCGGCCACGACGCTGCTGGCGGTGCTCGACGACATCGGGCGGTGTGTGGCGACCACGCCGGCGCGAAAGCTCGTGTTCTTCAACGGACACGGGGGCAACTCCGCGTTGGTCGGTGTCGCCAACCGCGAGATCCGCCTGGCGCACGGCCTCATGACGTTCCTGGCCCATCCGGGTGTCCCGCCCGACCAGGGCGGCGCATCACCGGCCGACGAATTGGGCATGGGGATCCACGGGGGAACCGACGAGACCTCGATCATGCTCCATCTGGCCCCCGAACTCGTCGACATGTCGACGGCCAGTCGCAACATTCCCGACTCGCTCGCCGAGAACCGGTACGTCCGCTTCGGTGGCGCCGTCGGTTTCGGCTGGTTGTCGAACGACTTCGGACCCGACGGCCACATCGGCGACCCGACTGCTGCGACCGCCGAACGTGGCGCCATGCTGTTCGACGCAGCGGTCGACGCCTTCTGCGAGGCGCTGGCCGAAGTGTCCCGCTTCGAACTCCCGGTGCGTTGACCGTGCCGTCCGACGTGACACTGCACGACCTGCGAGTCGACGTGGCGCACCTGCTCGCTCGCATCGACGCACTCGGCGAGATCGGCCGCATCGACGGCCCGAACGGCGAGTGGGGCAATGCCCGCCTCGCCCTGACCGATGCCGACCGTGACGGCCGTGATCTCGTCGTGACGTGGATGCGTGATCTCGGCCTCGATGTGGCCGTCGATGCGATCGGCAACGTGGTGGCGACCCGGCAGGGATCCGACCCGACGCTCGCCCCGGTGATGGTCGGCTCGCACATCGACACCGTCGGCACCGGTGGACGATTCGACGGCAACCTCGGCGTGCTGGCGGGTCTGGAGGTCGTCGAGACCCTGGCACGCGGCGACATCCCCACCCGACGGTCGGTACAGGTGGCGTTCTTCACCGACGAGGAGGGAGCGCGCTTCGCACCCGACATGCTCGGCAGCCTCGTGTACGTGGGGGGCATGCCGATCGAGGACGCGCTCGACGTCGTTGCCGCCGACGACGGGGCCCGACTCGGTGACGAACTGGAACGAATCGGTTATGCCGGACCGGTGCCGTGTCCGCATCCGACGGCACCCCATGCCTACGTCGAACTCCACATCGAGCAGGGCCCGATCCTCGAGGCCGAGGGCATCACGATCGGCGTGGTGGAGGGTGTCCAGGGCATCTCGTGGACCGAGATCGTCATCGTCGGCCAGTCCGCCCATGCAGGCACGACACCCGATGCGCCTGCGCCACGACGCGGCCTACTGCGCCGGTGCGATCGCGACGTACATCCGTGATCTCACCCGTCACCTCGGCAACGACCAGGTGGGCACGGTCGGGCGGATCGACGTCTACCCGAACCTCACCAACGTCGTGCCGTCACGTGTGGTGATGACTGCGGACATGCGCAACACCGATGATCGGGTGCTGCGCGAGGCGGAGTCACGTCTTGCCACGTACCTCGAGGAGATCGCCGCGGCGGAGGGCGTGGAGATCACGACCCGATCCCTGGCCCGCTTCGAGCCCGTCTCCTTCGACACCGCGATGGTGGGCCGGGTGGAGTCGACCGCGACCCGCCTCGGCTACTCCACCCGCCGCATGCCGAGTGGTGCCGGCCACGATGCGCAGATGCTCGCCCGGGTGTGTCCCACGGCCATGATCTTCACGCCGAGCGTGAACGGGCTGAGCCACAACATCGCCGAGTTCACCGAGGCTGCCGACATCGAGGCGGGTGCGAACGTCCTGCTCCAGCTGGTGCTGGAACTGGCCGAAGCCGGCTCGCCGGATCGATCGTGACCGCCGACATTGATCGTGCGCGGTTCGATCTCGTCACGTTCGATTCGCCCGACACCGAGGCATCGGCACGCTTCTGGTCGCACGCAGCCGATCTGCACGAGGTCGAGCGGGAGGACGTCGATCGTTGGATCGTGCTGGCCGACGCGACCGGACTCCGACGCCTCGGGATCCAGCGCGGGGCCGCCCGGTCGGGATCCGTCCACCTCGACCTGTCGTGCGAGCCGGAGATGTTCGACGACGAAGTCGTCCGATTGACCGGGCTCGGGGCGAAGCTGCTCGGCGGACCACGCCGGGAGCCGTACGGATCGATCGCCAACCTCGCCGATCCCGACGGGAACCCGTTCGACCTCTGCGCCTATCGCTGAACGAACCGGTCGTGGACGCGACACGGGGGACGCTGCGTACAGCGTCCCCCGTGTCGTTGTCCGGTCTTCAGTGGTGATCGATCAGAGACCGATCGAGGTGTCGATGAACTGGTTGGTGACGATGTCGTCGGGTGTCACGCCATCCTTCGGCGTGGCGCCCTGCGCCGTGTAGATCGGCACGGCAAGTTCGATCAGGTTCGCCACCCGGTCGGTGTCGAACTGACCGATGACACCCTCGGGGCTGTTGGCGATCAAGCCGTCCTCGATGATCTTGGCAACACCGAAGTCAGCCGCCGCCTGGGTGTAGTCCCAACCGAAGTCGGCGCCGAACTGGTCGACGGCGTCGAGGATGATGGCGTTGGTCCGAGCCGGGTCGGCCAGATAGTCGACGCTGGCCTGCTGGATGATCGGGACGAGCTTGGTGAAGCACGCACCGTACTTCTCGATGTTCTCCGGCTTGGTCGCGATCGACTGGGCGTAGTTCTCCCAGCCGATGTCGTTGATGTACTCGTACGCGACGGGCTTGCCCCAGTCGGTCAGTTCGAACTCGTAGAGATACGGCTCGGCCGAGGCGAACCCCTGCTGTGCCGACGCGCCCTCGTCGGCGATGAACAGGCTCGGGTCACCGGTGTAGGAGCCGTCGACCTGCTCGGCGCTGAGGACGCCCGTTCCGGTGAGGAAGTCCATGTAGGCCGCTCCGCCGAAGTAACGGACCTTGACACCCTCGGTGCCGAGGTCGGCGATGCCGGTCACGTCCGGATAGGTCTCCGGGTCCCACATGATCATCTGCGGGTTCTTCTCGTAGCCCGACTCGATGGCGACGGTCGGGAAGTCACCCGAGAACTGGATGGCTTCGTCGGTGTAGACGAATCCGAGCAGCACGTCGTCGTTGGCGTACATGATCTGGGTGACGGGGGAGAAGTTCTGAGCGGCGCCGCCCGAGCGGATCTGGATCTTCACACCGGTGTCGTTGCCGTTGGCATCGATCAGCGGGCCGGTCACGTACGCGTTGCCGGCGTCGATCTCGTAGCCCTCACCGATCATCTGGTAGAGGAAGCCGTGCTCGGCTTCGGGCATCCAGTCGAGCTGGATGGCGACGGTTTCGGGACAATCGCCGGCGAGCGACACTGCTTCTGTCGTCGCGTCGGTGGCGCCGGTCGTGGCCTCTGTGGTGGCCTCGGTCGTGTCGGTGCCGGTGGTGTCCGACGAGCTGCTGTCGCTGTCGGAGTCACTGCCGCACGCTGCGACGGCGAGACCGGCTGCGAGGGTGAGGCCGAGCAGCTTGACGCTGCGGGTGGTTTTCATGGTTGCTCCTTGTTGGGGGTTCACGCTGGCTGGGATCGGGGAATCGGGATGATTCCGGGTGGGTGGGAGATGTGGCGGCGGTCAGGACGACTCGTCGTACCAGCGACCGATGGCGAGCTTGCGCAACGCGCCGAAGGCCAGGAACACCACGATGCCGAGCGCGGCCGCGACCATGAGACCGCCGTACACCTGTGGGAATCGTGCCTTCTGACGGAACTGCTCGACGACGACGCCGATGCCGGGCTTCTGGCCGGCACGGAAGAACTGCTCGCCGACGATGGCGCCGATCACGCTGAGACCCGCCGAGATGCGGAAGCCGATGAAGATCGACGGCATGGCTGCGGGGAACTGGAGCTTGTGCAGGCGGGTCGAACGAGTGGCCCCGTGGAGGGTGAACAGTTCGTGCTGCGACACGTCGACCGACGTGAGCCCGAAGAGGGTGTTGGTCACGATCGGGAAGATCGAGATCATCACGCAGACGAAGATGCGGGCGCCGATCCCGCCACCGAACACCGAGCCGATCAGCGGGACCACGGCGAGCACGGGAAGTGCCTGTGCGGCAACGAGGTACGGATACATCGATCGCTCGAGCCAGCGGGCCTGGGCCATCACGACGGCGATCGTGATACCGAGCACGACGCTGATCGCGAGGCCCACCAGGGCGGTGAACGTCGTCCACGCGAGACCGGTGATCATCTGCTGACGCACCACCGAGTCGAGGAACGACTGGTCGATGACGGTCGTCGGCGACGGGAGCAGGAACCCCGGCTTGTCGAAGAACCGCCGCATCCCGTCGCGATGGAAATACTCCCACAGCGCGAGGAACGCCACGAGGAAGAGGATCGGGCCGACGAGGGCGTGCACGAACGCACGGACCGTGGGTTGGCCGGACGGCCCCATGTCGCCCATCAGCGAGGGATCGCCTCCGAGTGCAGCGTACGACGGGTCGAGGTCGGGGTCGTTGTCGGTCACGGCGCTCACGAGTGGGCCCCACGAAGGGCGTGCGAGACCTGCCCGCAGAGCTCGGCGAAGGCCGGGTCGAACCGCAACTCGGGATCGCGTGGGTAGGCGAACGGCACCTCGAACTCACCGACGATCGAACCCGGGCGACCACTCATCACGAGGATCCGCGTGGAGAGGAAGACGGCTTCGCTGATCGAGTGGGTGATGAACAGCCCGGCGAACTTCTTGCGCATGAACAGCGAGATCACCTCGTCGTTGAGGCGTTCGCGGGTGATCTCGTCGACCGCTCCGAACGGCTCGTCGAAGAGGAAGACCTTCGGCTCGAGCACCAGGCTGCGCGCGAGCGAGGCCCGCATCCGCATGCCGCCCGACATCTGCTTGGGGTACTTGTTCTCGTGCCCGGTCAGCCCGACGAGTTCGATGTTCTCGATCGCACGTCTGCGCGTCTCGTCCTTGGGGAGGCCGTCGAGTTCCGCGAGGAGTTCGACGTTCTGGACGACCGTTCTCCAGGGGAGCAGCGTCGCGTCCTGGAACACGTAGCCGAGTCCCGTGTGGTCCACGCTCACCGACCCCGTCGTCTGTTGTGTGAGCCCGGAGGCGATGCGCAGCAGCGTCGACTTGCCGCACCCCGACGGGCCGACCACCGTGACGAACTCGCCGGGTTTGACGTCGAACGAGGTCGACTTCAACGCTTGGGTCCCGTCGGGAAACGTCATCGACACGTCGCGGAAGCTGACGGCGGCGTCGGTCGTGGTGGCATCTGGTGCGATGGTGTCGGTCATGGCGTCCTCAGTGCGTGATCATTCCGCCGGTGACGTTCATCGCCTGTCCGGTGCAGTAGTCGGAGTCGCGTGACGCCAGGAACAGTGCCATCGCAGCGACGTCGGAGGTTTCGGCGAGTCGACCGAGTGGCGACTTCGACGACCACTCGGCGATCTGCTCGGGTGTCCGCGTGGCTGCTCCCATGTCGGTGAGCACGTAGCCGGGGCAGATCGAGTTGACGTTGATCCCGTGCGGTCCGAGTTCGGCGGCCGCCACCTGGGTGAGCGAGATGACCGCGGCCTTCGACGCCGCATAGTGCGCCTGACCTGCGGCTCCGACCTTGGCGCCCATGCTGGCCATGTTGACGATCTTGCCGCCTCCGCCCTGCGCGATCATGACCCGGGCGGCGACCTGCGTGGTGAGCAGCATGGCTCGGACGTTGACGGCGAACACCCAGTCCCATTCGTCGCTCGAGATGTCGAGCAGTGGGGTGATCCTGAACACGCCGGCATTGTTGACGAGTACGTCGACGCCGCCGAGTGCACCGAGGGCGGATTCCATGGCGTCGGTGGTGGATTCGGTGTCGGCGAGATCGCAGCGGAACGCCAGTGCGTCGATCTCGGATGCGAGCGCCTGCGGCCTCGTCGGCGAGCTGATCGAGGATCGCGACGCGGGCTCCGGCGGCGGCGAACTGCCGCGCGATCTCGGCTCCGATGCCGCGTGCGGCGCCGGTCACCACGATCCGGCGGTCCGTGAATCGCGGAGTCGTCGGCACGAGGCCCCCTGCGCTTTCGACCATGATGGCCGCCACTATAGGTCCGTGGCGCGAGCCCGTCCGCGGCGGTTCTGTTAACTCCGCGTTTCCCCGACTCTCACACCGCGCCGCCAGACCTGACGGTCGGCGGATCCGAACGCGATCGCCTCCCTGACGGTCGCTGCCCGGATGGCGACGAGATCGGCCGGGGAGCCCGGCGCGCACGAGGCAGGGGTCGCCCCGGTGACGGCGGCGGCACGCTCCGTGACCGACGCCCACGCATCGTCGGGGAGCAGGTGGCTGGTCATGATCATCAGTCCGGCGGTCTCGAAGGGACAGGCCCGCCCGACCGGGTTGAACGGATCCTGGAGATTGTCGGCGCCGGCGGCGACCGTCACGCCTGCGGCGCGGAGCGCGGCAACGGCGGTGAGCCCTCGTGGCATCGGCGCCTGGCCGCGTCCCTGGAGGAAGAGGTTGGTGTGGGGGAGCGCCACGACGTTGATCCCAGCGCATGCGACCATCTCGGCGATCTCGGCCTGGCGCCGCAGGTCCTGCATGCCGAGGCTCACGCAATGGCTGGCGGTCACCGGGTGCTCGAATCCGGCCAGGACGAGTTCGGCCAGGTCGACGAGGCCCAGGACGTGGGGGTCGAGGGTCTCGTCGGTGTGGAGGTCGACACCGACACCGTGATCGGTGGCGATCTGCAGGAAGACCTCGGTGGCACCACGGATGTCACCGTCGTCCTCGAGGTGAGGACACCCGCCGACGAGATCGGCTCCGGCAGCCAGCGCGTCGACGAGGAGGGCGCGCTGAGCGGCGCCTGCCGGCCCCACGACGGGCCAGTCACACAGGGCGACGATCTCGAGGTCGATCACGTCGGCCACTCGCCGTCTCACCTCGGCGAGAGCCTCCACGCTGCGCAGCCCGTGCTCGACGGTGACGTCCGCATGGGTCCGCACGAATCGGAAGCCGTTGTTCGCCATGAGGCGCGCCGCGCGCTCGGCTCGCTCGACGATGTACTCGACCTCGAGGAGATCGCGGTGCGCCCACATCGCCTCGATCGCCCCCATCAGGTCACCCGCGTCGTTCGGGACCTGCTCGGCGAGGAACGCCTTGTCGAGATGGGCGTGCGGTTCGACCGCCGACGGCGACAGGAGGTAGCCGGCGAGATCGACGGTTTCGTCCACGGTCGTGGAGATCGAGGGTGCAACCTCGGTGATCACCCCGTCGACGATCAACACGTCGTGCGGTACGTCTGTCACGGCTCCGTGAACAATCGTCGCCTGCTGTAGGAGGGTGCTCGACATCTGCGCGAAGCTAGCCCCATGTCTGAACGCCCCGACCTCAAACTGGGAGCCTTCTTCTTCGGAGGCGTCGAGATGGACGATGCCGGCGCCGGCAAGCCCGATCCCATGGATCGGCGGTACTCCAACGAGGAGTGCTGGAAGGCCACGCTCGACTACGTGAACTCGGCCAAGGAAGCGGAGCGGCTCGGGTTCGACTCGTTCTGGACCACCGAGCACCATTTCCAGTACGAGGGCTACGAGGTGATCCCGAACGGCCTCTTGATCTCCACGTGGATCGCCGCGCAGACCACCACGCTGCGGTTCGGCGCCATGTTCAACGTGGTCCCACAGTGGAATCCGCTGCAGACTCGCCGAGGACTTCGCCACGCTGCACAACCTGTCGGGTGGTCGGGCCATGCTCGGCGTGGGTCGCGGCACGGTGCCGCGTGAGGTGTTGCACCTGAACGACAAGGGGGTCTCCATCGGCTCGATGGACAACCCGGACCAGGTCGACGCCGACATCCACAACCGTGAGGTGTTCGAGGAGTCGATGGAGATCATCCGTCGGGCACTCACCCAGGAGTCGTTCTCGTTCCAGGGCAAGCACTTCCAGATCCCGATCGAGGGCATCCCCGACCGGGGCGCGACGGTGCAGGAGATCACGCTGGTGCCCAAGCCGATCCATCCGTTCGAGATCTGGCAGGCGGTCACGTCGCCCCCGACGCTCGACTACGTCCCCGTGGTCGATCACGGCGCGGTGTTCTGGAACCAGCACTACAGCTTCATCAAGCGTTTCTGGGACAAGTACGGCGAGACGTATGCGGCCTCGCACGGTGTGGAGTTGGCGCCGCACGAGAAGCGGATGCTCGTGGTGTCGTACCGCATCGAGGACACGATGGAGGAGGCGCGGGCATCGGCGTTGCCGGGCCACGACGAGTTCTGGAAGTTCCTCGGCCCGTACGGCTGGAGCCGGGGCTACATGGGCCCCGACGGCAAGCCGTCGCAGCCCGGGCTGATCCCGACGCTCGACGAGTCGATCGAGAACAAGACGATCCTCGTCGGCCCGCCCGAGAAGGTCGCCGAGGAGGTGGCGTTCCTGCGTGACCTGCTCGGATTCGAGTACCTCACGCTGTTCCCGCACCTCATCGGTGACCCGTACAAGAAGGCCGACGAGCAGATGGCCCGCTTCGCCGAAGAGGTGCTCCCGCTCCTGTAGAGACGGCACGCACATTCCTGGTCATGAGTCCAGGCAGGCGTCGGACGACCGCGACGTGAGTGCCGGCTCGAGTGAGAACTGTGGTTCGAGGTGGACGAGCCCGGGTTCGCTCACCACGACCTCGAGCAGGCCGTCGCGAGATGCCTTGACACATGCGTCGGCACCGTTCGCCGACCAGTAGGGCATGTACCACGCCCGAACGAGGACAACGCCGGGCCGGTCGACGAAGATGACGATCTCGTCGGCGGACTCGCGTACGAGCACACCGGGATCTTCGACGATCGGTTCGGCGTCGGTGACCTCCCAGATGCGCCAGTGCTCGGTTGTGTGCACCAACTCGAGTCCGGGCATCCCGCGCTCGATGAGCGCCGCCTCTGCGGTTCCGCCCTCGTCGAGCGCGACGTCGGGCAGTGCGACCCAGCGCACAGCGTTGTCGTCGAGCCACTGGCGATACTGCGCGGCGGTCATCGAGGGGTCGTACAGGATCAGGTTGCGATCCATGTCGACCTGCCGCTCCCAGCCCCGGGCGATGGGCACGTAGGGAGCGACGTACGCGACCTCCCAGTGCGCGTCGGTGAACGGGATCTCGACCCGGCCGATCGGCCCGCCGGCGCGCGTGACGAAGTCGACGAGCGGTTGGTGGTACTCGGGCCTGCCGGAGGGATCGCTGATGTGACCGGCGCTGGCAACGCCGGGCAGCACGAGCCAGAAGCTCAGGGGTATGGCCGCCACGAGGACCAGCCGCGGCCGTCGTCGCCAGAGAGCACACAACATCACCGGTACGACGAACAACACCACGAGTCGCGTCATGTTGCCGCCGAGTGGGTTCGCCATCACGAACAACGGCAACGTCACTGCTGCGGCGAGGACGGCCGAGAGGCGCAGCACTCTCTCGCTCGCCGGAAGCACGACCGCGACGCCGACGCAACAGACCAGCACACCGACGAAGGCCGCACCCCGGAATGGGAACACACCGGGATCGGGGAACAGGACCGATGTGATCGCGACCGGCGTGATGCTGGCCACGCCCATACCTACGGCCACTCCGAGCGCCACGTGGTCACCCTGGCGTCGACGCAACCACAGGTCGACGACCAGGCCGCCGACGCCGACTCCGAGGAAGACACCCGCAACGGGACTGGCGAGGGGTGCGAGCAGAGCCGCAACCACAGCCAGCAGACCGTGACCCCGCTGATAGGCGAGCAGGGCGAGGAGGCCGAAGGCAAGGCCGAGCGCGAACGGGAGTCGTCCGACCGCGAGATTCACCGCCGTACCGATCGCGAACCAGCTGGCGGCGAACACACTGATCACTCCGTAGCGTTCTCGAAGGAGCAGCATGAAGCACATCGTCGCCACCACGCTGCTCACGATGCCGACGAGCACCGGCCCGAACCATGCCGCGAGTGGCGGGAACACCACGCTGTAACCCAGCGTGTAGTGGCCCCCGTACCACTGACCGTTCCACAGCGTCATGCCGACTTCGCGGAACAGTTCGACCCTGAAGAGATGCGCCGGCCAATCCGAACCCCGCAATCCGCCGATGGCCACGACGAGAGCGAGGAGCAGTGCGAGCGCAGGCGCAGCGAACAACGTGAGTGCATCTCGTGCCTCGTTGTGGCGACTCTGGGCTGTGCTCACGGATCGTCCTGACGTCCCGCCAGGGGTTCACATACCCAGCAGACACTACGCCTGGACGTCACCCGCGAACCATAGCCATCTCCCGGAGCAGCCATCAGTCAGGCGCCGGCGGCGGAGCCGACGACGGCACGGGGGTCGGCGGCGCCGGCGAGCATGCCGCGTGGGCTCCACGACGATGGCATGAGCGTGCCCGAAGGCGGAGTCCCAGGCGGGTTGCGAGGTGGCCCGATGGCCGCGTGCGGCGAGCCCGTCGACCCAGCCCTCGGGCGCATGGCCCTCGACGCCGACCGATGGGCCACCCGCACCCGTCCACGTGTCGAAGCCGGTGAGCGGGCCGTCGAGGGCCCACCGCCCGGCGTTGATCGCCACCGACGGCGACTGGCCGTGGTGGAACAGTCGGGTCAGGATCTGCAACAGGATCTGCGGCTGGGCATCGCCACCCATCGTGCCGAACACGGCCGCGAGTCGCCCGGCGCGCGTCGCGAGTGCCGGCGACAGGGTGTGGGGTGGCCGCCGCCGAGGGCCGAACTCGGCCGGGTGGCCCGCGACGAGGTTGAAGCCGAGCCCCCGATTGTGGAGGTTGATCCCCGTGTTCGGCTCGACGAGGTGGGATCCGAATCCCGAGGCGTTGGACTGGATGAGTGACACGCCCATCCGGGTCCCGTCGGGCGCCGTGCCGGCTGTGCAGAGATACGTGGTGTCGCCATTCGGAGACCGGCGCGGTCCGGCCACTCGACCGTTCGAGGCCGATCATGCCGACACGATCGGCGATCGACGCCAGGAGCGCGGCGCCATCGGCACCCTCGTGCAGTCGATCGGGGCGGTCGAATCCGGCGGCCGTGGCGGCCTCGACGAGGAGGTGGGCCCACCGTTCGTCGTCGGGGTCGGTCGGGAGGTCGAGCTGTTCGGCGAGCATCGCCGCGCCGAGAGTGAGGTACCCCTGGGAGTTCGGTCCGATCGTGTGCAGGTCGACACCGAACGCCGACGCCGTGAGCGGTGTCACCCAATCGGCCTGGTTCGCCGCGAGGTCGGACTCCACGAAGAGGCCGTCACCGAGTTCGAGGAGTCCGTCGCCGAATGCCCCGCGGTAGAAGCTGTCGCGGCCCGACACGGCCAGTCCGGCCAGCACGAGCGCCGCGCCGGGCCGGCGAACGACGGCACCCGTGGAGGTGGCCTGCGTGGCGAGTTCGGCCAGGTTCGATCGGCTCTCGGCATCGAGGCGGCGGAGGGAGCCGACGAGGAGGGGACTCGCGGGAAAACCGTCGGCGGCGAGCCGACGAGCGGGGGCGAGGATCACATCGAGGGGGAGCGAACCGAATCGTTCGTGCAGCGCCATCCACCCGTCGATGCAGCCGGGAACCGTCACCGTGCGCGGGTCGAGCTTGAACGGCATGTCGGCATGTCCTTCTGCACGCAGCGCATCCGGATCGGCGCCGGACCCCGCTCGCCCCGAGGCGTTCAACGCGAAGGTCTCGCCGGTGCCATCACCTTTGGCCCGCGCCGGTGTCGACGTGGACGAGTGCGAAGAGGTCGCCGCCCATGCCACACATGTGCGGCCCGGTCACCGCGATGGCGGCGTTGCAGGCGATCGCGGCGTCGACGGCGTTTCCGCCGAGTGCCCACATCTCCATACCGGCCGAGGTGGCGAGATGATCGGCGCTCGCCACCATGCAGCGTGGCGCACGAACGGTGCTGACGGGTGGGCTCGACGCTGGCATCGATGCGACCCTATTCGACGGTCAGTCGAACCACTGGTTGCGTTCGGTCAGCACCGCGCGGAGGACCTCCGGGCGGTCGGTCATGATGCCGTCGACGCCGAGGTCGAGGAGACGGTGCATCTCCGCCGGGTCGTCGATGGTCCACACGTGGACCGCGGCCCCGCCCCGGTGGGCGGCTCGCACGAAGCGTTCGTTGACCACGGTGACATGTCGGCCCGGGCCGGAACTGGCGGCGTGGACGGGCACCTGGGCGACCCGCTTCGCGCTGCCGGCGATTCGACCGGTGAGCCGGAGGCGGGCGGTCTCCTGGGGGCTCATGCACGTGAGCAGGTCGGGTCCGAGCAGGGAACGGAGCTTCGTGAGCCGGGCATGGCTGAACGAACCGAGGCACACACGCCCGAGCAGCCCGCGCTCGCGAACGAGTTGCACGAGGGCCGGGGCCGCGGCGTCGGACTTGCAGTCGATGTTGAAGCGGGCGTCGGGGAAGCGATCGAGGAGCTCGCTCATGAGCGGGATGGGCTCGCGTCCGTCGACACGCAGTTCACCCAGCTCGCTCCAAGTGCTCTGGGCGATCGTGGTGTCGACGCCACACGTGCGCCGGAGATCGGGGTCGTGGAAGGCGACGAGGACGCCGTCGGCGGTGAGGTGCACGTCGGTCTCGAGGTAGTGGTAGCCGAGTGCGACCGCGTGTTCGAACGCCGGCAACGTGTTCTCGGGTGCACGACTCGTGCCGCCGCGATGCGCGAACGGGATCGGCCCCGGCCAGTCGAGGTACGGATGAGGGGCGGTCACGGCGCCGACTGTACGCGCCGACGCCCGTCACATCGCAGCGGTCGCGCCGTCGGAGAGCCGCTGGGCCAGCCAGGCGAGCGGTATCGACAGCAGCATCGTCACGGTGGCGACGACGTTCACGAGCGGCACGTTGTTGGGGCGGGTGAGGTTGTTGAGGATCCACTGGGGGAGCGTCTCGATACCCGGTCCCGACGTGAACGTCGTGACCACGATCTCGTCGAAACTCAGCGCGAAGGCGAGGATGCCGCCGGCGAGGAGTGCTGACCGAACGAGCGGGAACGTCACGTGACGGAAGGTCTGGACGCCGTCTGCGCCGAGATCGGCAGACGCCTCGAGCAGATTCGGCGACATGCGGCGCAGCCGGGCCACGACGTTGTTGTACGCGAGGACCACACAGAACGTGGCGTGCGCGATCACCAGCGAGTGGTACCCGAACCCGACCTGGAAATCGAACAGTCCCACGTCGATTCGTCGGCTGAAGGTGTTCTGCAACGCGACCGCCGTGACGATGCCCGGAAGGGCGATCGGCAGGATGAGCAGGAAGGAGATGGAGTACCGGCCGAAGAACTTGTAGCGCTGGAGTGCGAACGCTGCCAACGTGCCGAGCACCAGTGCCACTGCGGTCGCGGCGAGGGCGACCTTGACCGAGGTCACGAACGCCTCGCGTGGCCCCTCGGCTTCCCACGCCTTCGTCCACCAGTCGGTGGTGAATCCGCCCGGGGGCCATGACAGTGACGTCGAGGTGTTGAACGACAGGATTGCCACGACGATCAGCGGCACGTAGAGGAACGCGAGTGCGAGCCAGGTCCAGACCCGCAGCGACAGGCGGGTGAACGCGCTGAGGTTCACGAGCGCCTCCGAATCGGGAGGACCGACATGGTGACGGATGGAGGCATCACAGGTTGTCGAAGGCCTTCAGGCGCGACATCGTCGCGAGGTACACGACGATGATGATGATCGGCCACAGTGTGAATGCTGCAGCGAGCGGCTGGTTCGGTGCCAGCAGCGTGCGGGCGATGAGGTTGCCGATGAGCTGCGTCGTCCCACCGACGATGTTGGGCATGATGTAGTCGCCGAGCGACAGCGAGAAGGTGAAGATCGAACCGGCGGCGATGGACGGGATGATCATCGGGCCGATGATCGAGCGGAACGTGCGCAGCGGCCGTCCGCCGAGATCTGCCGACGCGTCGAGCAGCGACGCAGGGAGCCGATCGAGACCCGCATAGATCGGCAACACCATGTAGGGCAGCCACTGGTAGGCGAGCGTGACGACGAGCGCAGTCCGACCGAATCCGGGGGTCCATCCGAGCGTCGAGTCCAGCACGCCTCCGCTACCGGATGCGGAGAACTCGCTTCCGGGACTGAACATCGCCCGCCACGCATATCCCTTGACCAGGTATCCACCCCACAACGGGAGCAGTACGGCCACGACGAGCCCGCGTCGCGCCCATGGCTTGGCCACCTTGGCGATGTAGAACGCCGTCGGCAGCGCGATGACGAGACAGAGCAGCGTCACTGCCAGCGCGACCCCGACGCTGCGGATCACCGTCCAGACGAATTCCGATGTCGTGAACGCAACATTGATGTTGTCGAGAGTCAGTACATTCGTCGGCTTCTGGGTGGCCGTGTCGAGCTCGAAGAAGGCGGTGACCACCAGGAGGACCAACGAGCCGACGTAGACCACCAGCAGCCACATCACCGGAGCGCCGAGTGTGGCCGTCAGGCTCAGACGCGGATGATGGGTGAAGACGCGCGCCAACCGGCGCACCGGTCCTCCCTGGAGAGGACCGGTGGCCGGGGCGTCGTCGATCGGATCGATCAGCTGCGCAGTTTGCTCCACGCATTGACCCATTCGGTGTAGGGCACGCAGGCGACGTCGGTGCGGCCGTCGAGGCATTCCTCGGTGGCGGTCTCCCAGTACCACACGTCGGTCCAGTACTCGGTGTCTGCCGCGTGGAACGTGGCGCAATGATCCGCGTCGGCGGTCAGGTCGCAACTGAGCGCGTTGCTCGGCGCCTCACCGAACCACTCCGCAACTTCGGCGTTGGCCTGCGGCGAGATGATGTGGTCCATCCACATGTACATGCAGTTGGGGTTCTTCGCCTTCGACGAGATCATCCACGTGTCGGACCAGCCGGTTGCCCCCTCGACCGGCTTCACCGCATCGATCTTGGCGCCGTTGGCCTGCGCGAGGTTCACGATGACCTGCCACGTCGTGCCGGCCAGCACGCTGCCGTCCTCGAGCGCTGCCTGCTGATCGGTGTACGACGCCCAGTACTGGCCGACGAGGTCCTGCTGCTGCGTCAGCAACTCGATTGCGGCGTCGAACTGGGTCTGGTCGAGTGCGTACGGGTTCTCGATCCCGAGTTCGGGCTGCGTCGCCATCAGGTAGAGCGCCGCGTCGGCGATGTAGATCGGTGAGTCGTACACCGAGATGCTGCCGCTCGCCGCCGAGGAGGGATCGAACATCTCGGACCAGGAATCCGGAGCGGTGGTGTACAACTCGGTGTTGTACACGAGCAGGTTCGCCCCGCGACCGTGTGGCACTCCGTAGGCGACGCCGTCGACACTGTTCCACGGCTTGAGCTTGAGGTCCTCGAACACGTCCGCGTAGTTGGGGATGAGATCGGTGTTGACCGGGGCGACCTCGCCGCCGGCGATCAGACGGGTGGTCGCGTCGCCGGACGCCGAGACGCCGTCGTACTCGCCCGTCTGCATGAGCTGCACCATCTCGTCGGAGCTGTTGCCGGTCTTGACATTGACCTGGCATCCGGTGGCCTCCTCGAACGGAGTGACCCAGTCGACCGCAGGATCGGTGGAACCGTCCTCGACGTAACCGGCCCAGGCGATGAGGTTCACCTCGCCTTCGCCCTCGCCGAGTTCGGTGGCCGCTGCGGTGGCGTCGCCACTCGGTGCCTCTGTTGCCGCCGGCGCGTCGGTCGATGCCGTCGCGTCGCTGGTGGCGGTGGTATCGGACGTCGACGAGTCGTCGCTGCCACAGGCTGCGAGGACGATCACGAGTGACAGTCCGATCGCTCCGATTCTCCTACTGGTTCTCATTGCTGTGCTCCCCTTCATTGTTGACGAATGTGGTGACCGGTGTGGTGGTGATCGATGTGGTGATCGGTGTGTGGGATGGTGTGCTGGTCGGAAGATCTGAGGTGTCGTCCTCCGCCTCGGGAGGTTCATCGACGACGATGGCGAAGGACGCTGCCCTCGGCCACGCGACGCTGACGGCCGTGCCGACATCGGCATCGTTCCACGTTGCGCTGGGGACGGTGACCGCCAGACGCCCGCCGCTGTCGAGTTCGACCTGGACCCGCGAGTCGGCGCCCAGGTACTGGACGTCGGCAATGGTGCCCGACGCGACCACGTCGTCGGCAGCGGCAAGCTGCGTGTCGCTCAGCAGTCGGATCCGCTCCGGCCGAACGGTGTGGGCGCCTCCGATACCGAGCAGTCGTCGGGAGGACTCGTCGTCGAGGAGGTTGGACGAGCCGACGAAGTGGGCGACGAACGATGTGGCCGGATGCTCGTAGATCTCGCGAGGGGTGCCGACCTGCTCCAGCTTTCCGTGGCTGAACACGGCGACTCGTGAACTCATCGAGAGTGCCTCGCCCTGGTCGTGGGTGACGAACACGAAGGTGATGCCCACGTCGCGCTGGATCGTGCGCAGCTCGACCTGCATCTCTTCGCGTAGCTTCAGGTCGAGTGCACCGAGTGGCTCGTCGAGCAGCAGGACCCGCGGCTCGTTGACGAGTGCACGGGCGAGCGCCACCCGCTGGCGCTGCCCACCGGAGAGCTGATTGGGTCGCCGCGAGCCGTACCCCGACAGACGCATGATCTCGAGCATCTCACCGGCACGATCGCGACGAGCTCGCTCGAGCGACGCCTTTGACCTTGAGGCCGTATTCGACGTTCTGTTGCACGGTCATGTGCGGGAACAGTGCGTAGTCCTGGAAGACGGTGTTCACGTCTCGGTCGTACGGCGCCAGTGACGTGACGTCCTGGCCCCCGAGCAGGATCGCTCCGGCGGTCGGCTTCTCGAAACCGGCGATCATCCGCAGGACGGTGGTCTTGCCGGAGCCCGACGGGCCCAACAGCGAGAAGAACTCGCCGTCGGCGATCGTGAGGTCGAGATCCTCGACGGCGACGACGTCGTCGAACGCCTTGCGAACGCGGACCATCTGGACCGTGCCTGGTCCATCCCCTCTGGTTCCGGCCACGATGCTCCAATCTCCCCGGCGTCATCCCGCCCGTGGGACGACGAAGCGAGAGATTAGATGCTGCGGCCCGCCTGCTCCCAGTATTCGTCCTTCAGGAGCCGCTTGTAGAGCTTGCCGGTGGGATGGCGGGGGAGCTCGGTACGGAAGTCGATCGAACGTGGGCACTTCACGTCGGCCAACTGGCTTCGGCAGAACTGGATCAGTTCGGATGCCAGCGCTGCTGCCGCTGCGTCGTCGGCGGGCATCTCGACAGGCTGGACCACGGCTTTGACCTCCTCGCCGAAGTCTTCGTTGGGCACGCCGAACACCGCGACGTCGACGACCTTGGGATGTGTCACGAGGACGTTCTCGGCTTCCTGGGGATAGATGTTCACCCCGCCGGAGATGATCATGTACGCCTTGCGGTCGGTGAGATACAGGAACCCGTCGGCATCGAGATAGCCGACGTCGCCCAGGGTGCTCCAGCCCTTGGGGTGGCGCGAGCTCTTCGTCTTCTCCGGATCGTTGTGGTACTCGAACTCGGCGCCGCCCTCGAAGTACACCGTGCCCGACTCGCCCTGCGGCACGTCGTTGCCGTCCTCGCCGACGATGTGGACCACACAGTTGATCGGCGACCCGACCGTGCCGGGGTGCGCCAGCCAGCTCTCGCTGTTGCAGTACACGAAGCCGTTGCCCTCGCTGCCGGCGTAGTACTCGTGGATCACGGGGCCGAACCATTCGATCATCTGCTGCTTCACGGGCACGGGGCACGGGGCCGCCGCGTGGATGACGCACTCGAGCGACGAGACGTCGTACTTCGCGCGGACGTCGTCGGGGAGCTTGAGCATGCGGACGAACATCGTCGGGACGACCTGGCTGTGGGTGATCTCGTACTTCTCGACGAGCCGGAGGTACTCCTCGGCATCGAAGTGTTCCATGGCCACGATCGTGGCGCCGATGGCATGGGTGCCGAGACAGAAGCGCAATGGCGCCGCGTGGTACAGCGGGGCCGGCGACAGGTACCGCTTCGAGTCGTCCATGCCGAAGAGCAACTGCAGGAGACCCTGCACCGCGCCGGCGCTCGTGTCGAGCGGGGCGTTGGGGAACGGCCGCGTGATGCCCTTGGGCATGCCGGTCGTGCCCGAGGAGTAGAGCATGTCGAGGCCGGCGACCCGGACCTCGTCGAGAGGCTCGGGGGACTGCCCGGCGACGGCCGCCTCGTAGCTCTCGTAGCCGTCGATCGTGCCGTCGAGCATCAGACGCAGCTCGACGTTCGGCGTCGTCGGGACGATCTCGGCTGCCTGGTCGGCCTTGTACCTGGAGGTGATGTACGCCCGGGCGCCGCAGTCGTTGATGATGTACTCGAGTTCGTGACTCGTGAGCCGCGAGGAGGCGCAGGTGTAGACGAGCCCTGCGTAGTGGCAGCCCCAGACGATCTCGAGGTAGCGATCGTGGTTCTCCATGCACATCGCGACGTGGTCGCCGGGCTGGAGGCCGGCCGCGCGGAGCAGTCGGCTGAGACGGTTGGCCGCCGCGTCGAGTTCGGCGAAGGTCTGGGTGAAGCCGGACCCGGCCATGATGAGAGCGGGCTTGTCGCCGTGTTGTTCGAGATGTGCACCGGGGAACATGCCCGGGCAACGTAGTCGACCGGTACCTTGCCCCCATGGGTCGAGACCGCTTCGCCGAGTTGATGGCTGCCGATGCCGGTGATGTCCCGCTCGACGAGGCGGCGCTGCTCATCTCGACGGAACTCCAGCCGGGGCTCGATCTGATCGAGTGGATGGCGGCATTGGACCTGCTGGCAGGCGAGTGTCCCACGCCGACCGCCGTCGGCGTCAGCCGGTTCCTGTTCGGCGACGGGCACTTCGTCGGGAACCGCCAGGCCTACTACGACTGGCGCAACTCGTGCCTCGACCGGGTGATCGCCACGCGTACGGGTATCCCGATCAGCCTGTCGGTGGTGATGATCGAGGTGGCCAGACGAGTCGGTGTGAAGCTGGTGGGTGTCGGGATGCCGACACACTTCCTCGTCGGTGTCGCCGGTGACCCGGAGGTCTTCTTCGACCCGTTCACCGGCGGGCGCCGGCTCGACCGTGACCAAGCGAGGGGCTTGTTCGAGGATCTGACACACCGGCAGGCTCCGTGGCGGGAGAGCTACCTCGACCCCACCCCGAATCGCGACATCGTGATCAGGATGCTGAACAACCTCAAGAGCGTCTTCGCCGGCCGTTCGGACGCGATCCGCCTCGGGATCGTGATGGGCCTGCGCGCCACGATCCCCGAGCTGGCCGACGCCGAGGACGACGAGATCGCCAGCGCCACCTCCGTCTTCAACTGACGCCACCTCGCCACCACCGCCGAAATTCTCCTGGATGTGCGCGCTGAGCGCGCACTCCCAGGGGTTTTTCGGGGGTTCGGGGGCTCTGGGGTTCGGGTGTCAGCGGAGGGCGGCGGCGATGAGTTGTTCGCCGAGGAACCGATCGACGATCGACGTCGCGGTGTCGGGTGCGAGGTGGACCCCGTCGGGTCGGGCGTCGCGGTCGCCGTCGAGCCCCTGCTCGGAGAACCACGAGGCCAGGTCGACGACACGGACGGCGTCCGGGCGAGAGGCGGCAATCTCCCGGTACACGTCGGCGAGGACCGCGTGGCGTGCCGGGTCGGCCTCGCCGTCGGTGGCGTCGTTCCACCAGACGTTGGGAACCGGCTCGAGGACGAACGCGACGCGGGTGGCGCCTGCGGCGATCAGGTCGTCGACCAGTTGTGAGTACGCGTCGACGAGCCGAGCGCGGTACTCGGGATCGCTCGGTGCGAGCAGTTCGTCGCCCTCCCATCGCTGGTCGAGGATGTCCCACGTCGACGTCATCACCGCGACGACATCGGGCTGGGTCCGTTCCACCTCGGGATACAGCTGGGTGGCGGGCCAGCCGTCGCAGCTGGCGGTCGACACGATGTCGTCCCCCCAGCGTCGTTCGCCGCCCATCACGAACCCACATCCCAGTGCTGCGTGCACCTCGGCCTGCGCGAGTTGGGGATTCGATGCGGCCCACAACACGACACCCGTGCCGAGTGCGTCGCCGGTGGAGTCACCCGTGACGACGATCCGCAGCGGACGCGCGAGTTCGGGCAGAGGGACCGTTTCCGTGACGGGAGCAGATGTGGTGACATCGCTCCCGGTGGTCGATTCGCGTCACGGCGTCTGCCGTCGGTGGGAGCGTCGTCGAGCTGGTGGGAGCGGCTGTCAGAGCGACGGGGTCGGGGTCGACCGTCGATGACAGCGGCATCCAGCGCGTCGGAGTCGACGCGCCAGTAGTTGCTCGGGCCGGCGGGGATGGTCACCAGGGCAACGGCAATGACGGCAAGCGACGCCAGCGCAGCGGCGCCGGCCGTGACGCGCAGCGGCGTGCCCTGCCGCAGCCTGATGGGGCGCTCGAGCAGGAAGTAGCTGGCGATCGCGATCACGGCCGTGATGACGAATCGAACGATGGTCAACGTCGGCCCGTCGAGCCCGGTGCGGTCGGCATCGACGATCACGAAGACCGGCCAGTGGATGAGGTAGACGCCGTACGAGATCAACCCGATCGCCACGAGCGGTCGAAGCGAGAGGGCCCGTCTGAGCGGACTGTCCGCCTGGAGCCCCAGGATCAGACCGCCGGAGAGCACGGCGACCAGTGGGAGGAGTCCCTCGTATGCGGGGCCGCTCGACGCGGGGAACAGGACGACGGCAACGGCCAGGGCGGCCAGGGAGATCGGAGCGAGCAGCGAGATGTGCTTCGGCAGCGACGCGCCGGTGAGCACGAACGCCAGGAACGCGCCGACGAGGATCTCGCCGAGACGCGCCGGGGTCGCCCAGTACGCGGCATCGGGTCCCCACACGGCGGCGATCACCGGGGCGGCGACCATGGCCGCGCCGGTCAGCGCGCCGATGGCCCACAACCTGGCGCGCCGGGCGCGCACCCGGGTCAGCAGCAGCATCACCAGCGGTGGCCACAGCCAGTAGAACTGCTCCTCGATCGCGAGCGACCAGAAGTGCTCCAGCGGAGAGACCGCACCGCTTCCCTCTGCGAGCAGATCCTGGTACGAGCTGTTGCCGGCGAGCAGGACCCAGTTGGACACCTGCAGCAGCGCCCCGACGACCTGGGCGCGCAGACCGGCCACGCCGTCGAAGACGTCGGAGACGGCGGCGATGACCACCACGGCAGCCACAGTGGCGATGCTCGCCGGCATGAGGCGTCGCATCCGACGGCCGTAGAACGCTCCGAATCCGATCGCACCGGTCGCGTCGTGCTCGCGGATGAGCAGGCTCGTGATCAGATAGCCGGAGAGCGTGAAGAACAGCGAGACACCGAGATAGCCGCCACCGAAGCCGGGTGTTCCGGCGTGGAACAGCAGCACAGCGAGCACGGCCAGTGCGCGGACGCCGTCGAGGGCAGGCTGGTACTCGAGACGGCGTGTCTCTCTCATGGCGGCGACAATCTAGAACCGCCTGGCGCGTGCGGGACCATCAGGATCGGAGCAGAGCACGCTGCGGAGTCGCTGCAGTCGTCGCGGTACGTTTCGGGTCATGACGATGACCGATTCCAGCACCGATCTGACGGCCGACGAACAGCGAGTCACCGAACTCGTCGACGACCTCCTCGCGTCGTTCCCGCCGGCCTCGACCGAGCCGAAGGTGTTCCTCGGCGCGCAGTACGACCGCGGGCTCGCCTGGGTGCACTTCCCCGAGGGTTTCGGTGGCCTGGGGCTCAACCCGAAGGTCCAGAAGCTGGTCAACGAGCGGGTGTATGCAGCGGGTGCGCCGAACCCGATGTACCGGAACCCGATCGGTCACGGCATGTGCGGCCCGACCGTGGTGGCATGGGGGAGCGACGAGCAGAAGCAGCGCTACCTGCGTCCGCTCTTCACCGGTGAGGAGATCTGGTGCCAGCTCTTCTCGGAGCCCGGCTCGGGATCCGACTTCGCCGGCCTGTCGTCGACCGGCGTGCGCGACGGCGATGAGTGGATCGTCAACGGCCAGAAGGTGTGGACCACGCTCGCCCACCTGTCGAAGTGGGGTCTGCTCGTGGTGCGCACCGACCCCAACGCGGTCAAGCACGCCGGGCTCACGGCGTTCGTCGTCGACATGGAGGATCCCACGGTCGAGATCCGGCCGCTTCGCCAGATGACGGGCGAAGCCGAGTTCAACGAGGTCTTCTTCTCCGACACCCGCATCGCCGACAAGGAGATGCTCGGGCGTCCCGGCGACGGGTGGCGCGTCTCGCTCACGACGTTGATGAACGAGCGGGTGTCGATCGGCGGAACGATTCCAGCCCGCGGTTCGGGGACCATCTCCGCGCTCGTGCAGACGTGGCAGAAGCTCCCTGAGGCGGCGAAGAACCCCGTTGCGCTCGACGACGTCATGAAGCTCTGGGCGCGCGCCGAGGTGCTGCGACTGACCAACATCCGTGCGAACCAGAATCGCAAGATGGGCGATCCCGGCCCCGAGGGCTCGATCGGCAAGATGGCGTCGGCCGACCTCAACAAGGACATCTACGACGAGGTCATGAACCTGCTCGGTACCGAGGGGATGCTGTACGGCAGCTACGAGATGATCCGGCCCGAGACCGCCATGGGCTCCGACACGCTCCAGAAGGCCTTCCTGCGCAGCCGTGCCAACTCCATCGAGGGCGGCACGACGGAGGTCATGAAGAACATCCTCGGCGAACGGGTGCTCGGACTCCCGGGCGACGTCCGCGTCGATCGTGACCGGCCGTGGTCCGAGGTGCCGCGCAGCTGACCCTCAACGCAGCGGCGAGACGCCGTCGACCAGCGCGCCGAGTACCTCACTGGCACCGATCGAGCGGTCGTCCATCCCTGGGCGACCGAGCATGCTGCCACCGAGCATCGTGGTCGTCGCGGACTCGATGGCGTTCTGAAGATCGCGGATGTTGCGCGGTGGGGGGAAGTACTCGTCCTCGTCGGTCACGTCGACGAGTTCGACGCCACGTTCGGGTGCGAGGAATTCGAGGACGGCGTCGACGAGCTCTTCAGGGGCTGATGCTCCCGCAGTGACACCGACGATGCCGGACAGGTCGTTCGGCAACTCGTCGACGTCGTTGATCCGGAAGACACGTGCGCATCCCTCTTCCCGGGCGAGTTGCTCGAGTGCTCTCGTGTTGGAGGAATTCGCCGAACCGATCACGATGACCACGTCACACCGGTGGGCCAACTCCATGAGCGCGGACTGTCGGTTGGTGGTGGCGAAACAGAGGTCGCTGCGACCCGGCGTCCACACGTCGGGGAAGCGTTCCTTGACCCGCACGGCCACACCCTCCCAGTCGCGGTGCGACAACGTGGTCTGCGCGAGCAAGGCAACCGGCTGGTCCGACAACTCGAGCTGGTCGACTTCGGCCACGGACTCGACTCGATCGATGGACGCTGGGGCCACGGCCATGGTGCCGACCGCCTCCTCGTGGCCCGCGTGGCCGACGTAGACGATGCGATATCCCTTGCCGGCGCGGACCTTCACCTCGTGGTGGACCTTGGTGACGAGCGGGCACACCGAGTCGACGACGTACGAGCCGCGGCTGCGAGCGGCCTCGAGCACCTCGGGAGCCGAACCGTGCGCCGACAGCATGATCGGGCTGCCGACCGGGCACGTCGGCGATGTCGTCGACGAAGACGACGCCCTGCGCCTTGAAGCGATCGACGACGAGCTTGTTGTGCACGATCTCGTGGTAGCAGTAGACGGGGGCCGGGAAGCTGCGCACCATCCACGCCAGCGCCTTGATGGCCATCTCCACGCCGGCGCAGAACCCGCGGGTTGGGCGAGCAGCACCACGTCGACACGAGCGGCTGTCGGAGCGGGAGACATGTGGTTCAAATCTACCCGCGACTCGTGACCGGTAGCCTGAACAGCCCATGTCTGCCACCTTTGACATCGAGCGCGAGATCGAGCGCGCGGCGCCGACGCGATCGCTCGCGCCCATGGTGGTGGCCGTTACTCCGGGGTCGCCGGCCGATCTCGCCGGCGTGCGGGCCGGTGACGAGATCGTGCGGGTCAACGGTGAGGTGCCGCGCGACATCATCGAGTGGCAGATGGCCACCGACGAGGCCGAGGTGGAACTCGATGTCCTGCGCGGCGGGCTCGACCTGGCGTTCTCGGTCGAGAAGCGTGAGGGGGCACCGCTCGGCGTCGACGTGTCGAGCGCCGTGTTCGACCGGGTTCGCACATGTGACAACCACTGCGAGTTCTGCTTCATCTATCAGCTGCCCAAGGGCATGCGCCGCAGCCTGTACCTGAAGGACGACGACTACCGGTTGTCGTTCCTGTACGGCAATTTCACGACCTTGACCAGGTTCACCGAGGCCGACCTCGAGCGGGTGGTGACCGAACGGCTGTCGCCGCTGCACGTCAGCATCCACGCGACCGACCCCGACGTCCGCAGCCAGATGCTCAAGAACCCGCGCGGCGCGATGAGCCTGCGTTGGCTCCGAGCGCTGCTCGACCACGACATCACCGTGCGCGGCCAGATCGTCGTGTGTCCCGGCGTCAACGACGGTGCGGTGTTGGCCGACACGATGGCCGGCATCCTCGATCAGTACCCGGAACTCGATTCGGTGGCGGTCGTGCCGCTCGGGATCTCGAAGTTCAACGGTGAGGCAGCCATGCGGTTCCACACACTGGAGGAGGCCCGTGCAGTCGTCGACATCGTCGACGACTGGCAGGACGTGTTCCAGGCGACGCTCGGCAAGCGGATGGTCTACGCCGCCGACGAGTACTACCTGATGGCCCAGCGGCCGTTCCCCGCTGCCGAACGCTACGACGGCTTCCCGATGCACGAGGACGGCATCGGGATGGCCCGTACGTTCGAGGCAGAGTTCCACGGCCGCGCCGCAGAGGCCACCGGGGTCCGTCGCGGCTTCTTCGCCGCGGTCGACGCCCCGCCCAACCCGGCGGCCTACACCGGATTGCGCAGTGCGTCGGCGTGCGGGTCGGACGGTTCGACGAGCGTCGCGACGATCTCGTTGCGTCCTCGCCGGTCGGCTCCGATCGGCGTCCTCACCGGCGAGCTCGGTGCGCCGGTCATCGGCCCGCTCATCGACTCGCTGGGCCGTGACGACATCCGCGTGATCACGGTGCGCAACGACTTCTTCGGCGGCAACACCGGCGTCACGGGTCTCATGACCGGTGAGGACGTCGCCCGTGCGCTCGCCGCCGAGCCACAGGGCCATCGCTACCTGCTGCCCGACGTCTGCCTGTCCGACGAGGGACGCTTCCTCGACGGCATCACGATCGACGACCTTCCCCGAGTCGTCGAGATCATCGAAACCGACGGCATTGCACTGCGCACTGCCCTCGAACCAGCATCGGCTCGCGCCGGAACGGAACAACCATGACCACCAATGAGCCGATCGACGAGACGAACGGCGCCGACACAGCGAACGAGCTGGCCACGGTGGTCATCATCGGCCGACCGAATGTGGGCAAGAGCACACTGTTCAACCGCATCGTGGGCAGCCAGCAGGCGATCGTGGAAGACCGCCCCGGCATCACCCGCGACCGCAAGGAGCTCGAGGCGGAGTGGCTCGACATTCCGTTCCGGGTGGTCGACACCGGCGGCTGGATGCCCGGCGGCGACGAACTCGACGCCAAGGTGAGCCGTCAGGTCGAAGCGGCCGTCAAGGGAGCCGACGTCGTGCTGTTCGTCGTCGACGCGTCGGTGGGGTTGACCGACGACGATTCGAACATCGCCAACTGGATCCGCCGTTCGGGCACCCACGTGATCGTGGTGGCGAACAAGTCCGACAACGAACGTCGCGAGGCGGAGATGTGGGAGTTCATGAGCCTCGGCATGGGCGAGCCCGTTCCGGTGAGTGCGCTGCACGGCCGGCGCGCCGGCGATCTGCTCGATCGTGTCATCGAGCTGTTCCCCGAACATCTTCGTCAACCGACCTTCTCCAAACCCGACCCGTGGGCCACCGAGGCCCCCGTCCAGAACGACGATGAGCCCGCGGTGCCGCGTGTCGCCATCGTCGGGCGGCCGAACGTCGGCAAGAGCACGCTCTTCAACCGGCTGGTGGGGGAGGATCGTGCGGTGGTGCACGACCTCGCCGGGACGACCCGTGACTCGATCGACACGCTCGTGGAGACCGACGGCGGCCCGATCGTCTTCATCGACACTGCCGGCATGCGTCGCAAGGGCAAGATCGACGATGCGGCCGAGTACTACTCGTTCGTCCGGGCGCTTCGTTCGATCGACAATGCCGACGTGGCACTGCTCGTGATCGATGCGACCGTGGGAGTCACCGCGCAGGATCAGCGTCTCGCGGAGCGTGTCGATTCGGCGGGTTGCCCGATCGTGTTGATCCTCAACAAGTGGGATCTCGTCGGGACCGAGGAACGCCTGGAGGTGCAGGCGCAGGTGGCTCGAATGCTGGCGTTCGTGGCCGACAGCTCGGTGCTCAAGATCTCGGCGCTGACCGGGAAGAACGTCGAGAAACTCCATCCACGCCTGCACGAGGCGATCTCGCAGTACCACACGCGTGTGCCGACCAAGGACGTCAACAAGATCATCGCCGCAGCGCAGCAGCGTCAACCCGCCGGCGGCGGCGCGAAGATCCTGTATGCCGTGCAGGGCGCCATCGACCCGCCGACGTTCACGTTGTTCGTCAACCGCGAGATTCCGCAGCACTATCTCCGCTACATCGAGCGCACCATCCGTGAGGAGTTCGGACTCGGTTCCACGGCGCTCAAGCTTCGCGTGCGCAAGCGGCAGTGACGTAGGCCCGGTGAACGTGGACGGAGACGTCGATGCCCTGGTGTGAGGAGTGCTCCAAGTACTGGACGCCCAACTCGATGAACGAAGACGGCACGTGCCCGACGTGTGGACGTGTCGTGGAGGAACCGACGTCGGAGGCCGCCGACGAGGAGAAGGCGCCGTGGCACTTCAAGCTGATGGTGGCCGTGCTCGTCGTGTACCTCGGCTGGCGTGTCGTCCAGATGGTGACCTGATCCCGACGTGCGCGGCCCCGTCGATGGCCGCTCGGGACGCCGTGTACTAGGCGGATCGCCTGACGGTCGCTGCCGTCACGGAGTCGGGTCGACTTCGCTCGTGGATCGTTCCGTCAGGGAGCGTGATCGTGAGTTCCCTCGTGTCGGGATCCAGTTCGAGCTGCCATCCGCCTTCGTGAACGAGGTGGTGGTGGCGACTGCAGGTCGGAATGAGCCTGTTCAGGTCGGTGTCGCCCCGATGGGCATCCCATTCGTCGACGTGGTGGATCTCGCAGCGATCGAATGGCACGTCGCACGTGCCGACGCCGCATCGGCGGTACATGGCTCGCAACGCACGGCGCTGATCATCGGTGGCGAGCCGCCGGCTCCTGCCGACATCGAGGACAACGCCGTCACCGCCGAGTACCACCGGCAGTATGTGCGCATCGCACGCGAGACGACGCATGGCCGCCACGGGGATGTCGGTGCCGTCGCCGAACTCACAGACCGAGTCGTCGCGTAACCCGCTGACGAGTGTCTCGAAGTCGACGAGTGCGAGCAGTTCCACCCTGCCTGGTCGCGTTGTGCGACTCGAGGACGTGGCGAGATCGACGAGCGCTCGAGCAGCGAGCTTGGAGCGGTCGGGTGTCGTCGCGGTGTCGGATCTCTTGGCCAGCACGGCCGTCTCGGCGTCGATGGCGCGGAACAGTCGTGCACCCGATTCCGGGTCGAAGTCGGCGCGGAGCCAGTACATGCCGGTTTCGGCATTGATGCCCTTGGTGAGCGATGTCGCGTTGCGTTGCCGGGCTGCTCGTTCGAGCCCTCGATCGGCGGCGAGCTGGTCGACGACGCGCTCGACATATCGGCGGAACTGGGCGGGAGTCGACGCTGCAGCCGCTGCCGCAAATTCCTGGTCGAGCGATGCCAGCACCGTCCGCCCGTCGTCATCGAGCCGATTGACGGCATGTGCCAGCGCGTCGGCGTGCTCGGTTCCGATGCGGCCCTTTCCGAGCTGAGTCGACACGGCGGGCAGTGTTCCCATTGCCTCGGCTCGACGGGAGATCTGTTCCGCTTGGCGCTTCGAGCAGATGCCGGCGCGGCCGATGAGCTCGTCCGCTGGAGCACCTGATCCGACGGCAGCCAGAGCATTCGCCCGGCGTGCGAGTGCATGTTCGGTCTCGGCCACGAAGCCTTTGAGGCGGTTGAGGTCGCGGAGGGAAGCGACCACTTCGCCAGCGCTGAGGGCGCCGATGTCTGCCGCCTCCAACCGCTCGACCAGGGTGCTGACGACCATGAATTCATCATGACAGGAGGGTGTGACAGAGATAGCCGGACCTGCAATGAACTGCGTCTCGGCTCGATAGAGTTGCCGCTCCACATGCATACGGGCTGTGGCGCAGCTTGGTTAGCGCGCTTGTCTGGGGGACAAGAGGTCGGGAGTTCGAATCTCCCCAGCCCGACACTGCGACCAGGGGTTTCTCGGAAACGAGGAGCCCCTG
>CAWHJD010000028.1:0-266549 GCA_963829585.1 Ilumatobacteraceae bacterium
CGTGGTGGTGCTGGTGGTCGTTGCCGCACCAGTGTTGGCGAGCACCGATTCGCCGGGCACCGAATCGCCCAGCACGGGTCATCAGCACCGAATCGGTCGTGTTGAACGCCTCCGCGAGGGCGAGGATCTCCTCCTCGGTCAGTGGACGACCGGTTGCATCGACGAACGGATTGGGTGGCGTGGCGCCCGGCAGAGTGGTGGCCGGAACGGGCAGCCCGTCGGGTCCGGTGACTCCGGGCACGAGGGCGGCCGGCACCGTCGTGGTCGTGGTCGTCGTGGTCGTCGCCGCGTCGGCGACCTGCTGCGGGTCGAGGCCCGAGGGCGTGGTGTCGGTCGGAGTGTCGGCCAACGCCTGATCGGACGAGGTGACCTTGACCGCAATGCTGTAGCGGGCGTCGGTCACGAGCATCACACGCGCCGAGTTGGCCGACACCTGGGTGACCTTGCCCACGAGACCCGCCTGGTTGACGACCGGCATCCCGACCTCGATGCCGCTGCGCGACCCCTTGTTGATCTCGATCACCTGGTCGAGGTTGTTGGCGGCGTAGCCGACGACGCGAGCGACCTCGGTGTCGATCCCCGACAGCGACGGGAGGCTGTAGAGCGCCTGGAGTTCCTTGCCCTCGATCACTGCGGCCTCGGCCGCCGCCTGGGTTCCGATGAGGCGGTCGATCTGCTCCTGCAGTGCCAGGTTCTCCCGCTCGAGGTTGTCGTAGTCCATGATGCCGTGCCAGATCCGCTCGATCGGAACGGTCACGACATCGGTCGCCGACTCGACCGGATCCATGGCGTACGAGAAGCCGTTGCGCAGGCCGTCGATCACCGGATTGCCGCGTAGGTCGAGGGTCAGCAGGAGTGCCGTGGTGAGCAGCAGCGCGAGGATGACACGCTTGCGCCCGACGGAGTAGATGGCCATGGTGGGAGGGGGTTCAGCGCGACGCCGGCGGTCAGTCCCCGCCGCCGAGCGACATGAGGCCACGCATGGCGTCGATGTTCTCGAGGGCTCGACCGGATCCGATCACCACGCTGTACAGCGGTTCGTCGGCGATACGGATCGGCATGCCCGTTTCGTGCATCAACCGTTGGTCGAGGCCGCCGAGCAACGCGCCACCACCGGTGATGGTGATGCCGTCTTCCATGATGTCGGCCGCCAGTTCCGGCGGGGTCTTGTCGAGTGTCGTCTTCACGGCGTCAACGATGGCAGAGATCGGTTCTGCAAGGGCTTCACGTACCTGTTCGGTCGTGACCTGGACCGTGCGGGGCAGACCGGAGATGAGATCGCGTCCGCGAATGTCGGCGGTGAGTTCCAGTTCCAGCGGCCACGCCGAGCCCATCTGGATCTTGATCTCCTCGGCGGTGCGATCACCGATCGCGAGGGAGAACTCCTTCTTGACGTACTGCAGCACCGCGTCGTCGAGCTCGTCGCCGGCGACGCGGATCGACTGTGCCGTGACGATGCCGCCCAGTGAGATGACGGCCACCTCGGTGGTACCGCCCCCGATGTCGACGATCATGTTGCCCGATGGCTCGTGGACCGGCATGTCGGCACCGATCGCCGCCGCCATGGGCTCTTCGATGATGTGGACGGGCTTGCGGGCCCCGGCGTATTCGGCGGCGTCCTGCACGGCGCGCTGCTCGACACCCGTGATGCCCGACGGCACGCAGATGACCATGCGCGGCTTGCTCCACTTCGAGCCGTGCACCTTCTGGATGAAGTAGCGCAGCATCTTCTCGCACACCTCGAAGTCGGCGATGACGCCGTCCTTGAGCGGCCGGATCGCCTTGATGTGGTTCGGGGTACGACCCATCATCCGCTTGGCTTCCATCCCGACCGCGACGGGACGTCCGTCGTTGGCGTTGATGGCGACCACGGAGGGTTCGTTGAGGACCACGCCGTGGCCCCTGACGTAGATCAGCGTGTTGGCCGTGCCCAGGTCGATGGCCAGGTCACGCCCGAGACTGAGCGGATTGTTGCGGGCCATGGACTGGCCACCTTTCGCGAGCTGTCGAGAGTTCCGATCCGGCACTCCAACCGTGCCAGCAACCGGGAACACTCAATGTTACAGATTGGGGAAGAAAATCCCGATCTCGCGCTCGGCGGACGCCAGCGAGTCGCTGCCGTGCACCAGGTTCTCGGTGAACAGGATGCCGAGATCGCCACGAATGGTTCCCGGAGCCGCCGTGCGGGGATTGGTTGCGCCCATCATCGCACGGACGACCTCCCATGTGTCCTCGGGGCCCTCGACGACCATGGCCACGACAGGGCCGCGGCTCATGAACTCCACGAGTTCGCCGTAGAAGCCCTTGCCGACGTGCTCCTCGTAGTGACGAGCCAGTGTGTCGGCGTCGAGTGAGCGGAGTTCCATCGCCACGATGTCGAGGTTCTTGGCCTCGAATCGCGACACGATCTCGCCGACGAGCTTGCGCTCCACGGCATCGGGCTTCAACAGGACCAGTGTTCGATCGGACATCCCGCCGAACCTACCCCCCATCCCCGCTCCTACCTCCGAAATTCTCCTCGGTGTGCGCGCTGAGCGCGCACCTCGAGGAGAATTTCGGAGGGGGTTCGGGAATCGGGGGGTCAGTTGGCGGAGCGTTGGAGGACGGGGCGTGCGGCACCGGCGGTGTAGAGGCTGCCGGTGACGAGGATCGCGTCGTCGCCGTCGGCGTACTCCATGGCGCGCTGGCAGGCGGCCTCGACCGAGTCGAAGATGTACACGTTGTCGCACCCGAGCCGACGCGCCGCGTCGGCGACAGCCGCGGCGGGCACGCCGCGAGGCGACGGCGCCGTACAGGCGAACACGATGTCGAATTCGTCGGCACGCAGCGCGGCGAGCATCTCGTCGGGATCTCGAAGGGTGCCGACGACGAGGATCCGGCGACCGTCGGGATCGAAGTCCTGGAAGAAGACCGCGGCACACATGTCGGCTCCCGGCGCATTGTGCGCGCCGTCGACGATCACCAGGGGTTGGTGCCCGAGCACTTCGAAGCGCCCGGGCATCGTCACCTCGCCGAAGCCCTCCATGACGACCTCCTCGGCGAGGGGTGACGCGAAGAAGGTCTCGACGGCCACGAGGGCCACCGCCGCATTGCTCCCTTGATGGGCTCCGTTGAGTGGCAGGTAGACGTCGGTGTAGATGGTCGTCGGCGTGCGGATGTCGAGCAGGCGCCCGCCGATCGCCAGCCGGTTCCCGACGAGTTCGAAATCGTCGTCGACGGTGAGGAGCGAGGCGCCCCCAGCGGCCGCGAAGATCGACACGAGGTCGGGCCGGGTCTCACCCACCACGGTCGCGGACCCCGGCTTGATGATGCCGGACTTCTCACGGGCGATGTCGGCGAGCGTCGGTCCGGCGAACTCGGTGTGGTCCATCCCGATGTTGGTGACCACGGCAACCGTGGCGTCGACGACATTCGTCGCGTCCCACCGGCCGAGCAGTCCGACCTCGATCACCATCACATCGACCGCGACGTCGGCGAACCAGCGGAACGCCGCTGCCGTCATGATCTCGAAGTAGCCGGGACGGCGACCGATGATCGCCTCGAGTTCGGCGATCGCGGCGATCTGCTCGGCGAGATCCTCGTCGGAGATCGGTTCGAGGTTGCGGCTGATCCGTTCGTTGACGCGCTCGAGGTGCGGGCTGGTGTACGTACCGACGGTCAGACCACTCGCAACGAGCAGGCGCGAGATCATCTGGGCCGTCGAACCCTTGCCGTTGGTGCCGGTGATGTGGATGACCGGCGAGGCGTGCTGCGGGTCACCCATTGCCTCGCACAGCGCGGTGATGTTGTCGAGCGACGGCGACGTGATCCGCCCGGTCTTCTCGTAGGTCGCGTGCTCGTCGAGGTAACGCAGCGCGTCGTCGTAGGTCATGAAACGCCCAGGCTAGGGCCGGGGCGCGAGGTTGCTCAGGAAGCGGCTTTTCGTTGGCGGCCCGACGACCGGGGCACGAGCGTGGGATTCACCTTGTCGATCACCGTTGTCTCGTCGATGACGACCTTGCCCACGTCGGTGCGCCCCGGAAGGTCGTACATCGTGTTGAGGAGCACCTCTTCGAGAATCGCCCGCAGTCCGCGAGCGCCGGTCCCGCGCAGAATGGCCTGATCAGCGACTGCCTGTAGACCGTCGGGGGTGAATTCGAGCTCGACGTCTTCGAAGCTGAACACCTTCTCGTACTGCTTGACCAGGCTGTTCTTCGGCTCGACCAGGATCTTCACCAGCGCCTCGCGGTCGAGGCTGCCGACCGCTCCGATCATCGGCAGGCGACCGATGAACTCGGGGATCATGCCGAACTTGACGAGGTCTTCCGGCAACACCTGGGCGAACAACTCGCCGGGGTCGCGGTCGACGGCGGAGCGGACCGTGCCGTGGAACCCGACGCCCTTGTGGCCGATGCGCGACTCGATGATCTGCTCGAGGCCGGCGAACGCTCCACCCAGGATGAACAGCACATTGGTGGTGTCGATCTGGATGAACTCCTGGTGAGGATGCTTGCGACCACCCTGCGGCGGCACCGAGGCCTGCGTCCCCTCGAGGATCTTCAGCAGGGCTTGCTGCACGCCCTCACCCGACACGTCGCGAGTGATCGAAGGGTTCTCGCTCTTGCGGGCCACCTTGTCGATCTCGTCGATGTAGACGATCCCCGTCTCGGCGCGCTTGACGTCGAAGTCGGCCGCCTGGATCAACTTGAGCAGGATGTTCTCGACGTCTTCGCCCACGTAGCCGGCCTCCGTGAGGGCGGTGGCGTCGGCGACGGCGAACGGCACGTTGAGCTGGCGCGCCAAGGTCTGCGCGAGGTGGGTCTTTCCACACCCCGTCGGGCCGAGAAGCAGGATGTTCGACTTGGCGAGTTCGACATCGTCGCGGCGCCCGACCGTGGTGGCCTGGCTCTGGTGCTGGATCCGCCGGTAGTGGTTGTAGACGGCGACCGACAGGATCTTCTTCGCAGACTCCTGTCCGACGACGTAGTCGTCGAGGAACGCGCGGACCTCACGCGGATTGGGAAGGTTGTCGAAGGTCAGCTCAGCGGTTTCGGTGAGTTCCTCTTCGATGATCTCGTTGCACAGGTCGATGCACTCGTCGCAGATGTACACACCCGGGCCTGCGATCAGCTTCTTGACCTGCTTCTGCGACTTGCCGCAGAACGAGCATTTCAGCAGTTCACCGGTGTCCCCGAATTTCGCCACTGTCGGTACCCCTCCGTGTCGTTCCTGCGCTGGCTGTGCGAGTTGAAGCCCGACAGTCTGGCGCGTCCACCACGACGAGTCGTGGACCCACCCGACGAATCAGGTCGACCCCACCCCGATCAGCGGATGGGACCGGTCCGGTCCACCGCCTCGCGAGACGAGATCACTCTGTCGATGATGCCATATTCCAGCGCCTCGTCGGCCTCCATGACGAAGTCACGGTCGGTATCGGCGTGGATCCGCTCGATCGGCTGCCCGGTGTGCAAGGACAGGATGCCGTCGAGGAGCTCACGCATCCGCATGATCTCCTTGGCGGCGAGCTCGAGATCGGTCACCTGGCCGTAGCCGACCGAACCGCTCGGCTGATGGAGCAGCACGCGGCTGTGCGGCAGCGCGAGACGCTTGCCCTTCGTGCCCGCAGCGAGGAGCACCGCCGCTGCAGACGCCGCCTGACCGAGACAGATCGTGGCGATGTCGTTCTTGATGAACTGCATCGTGTCGTAGATGGCGAACAGCGCCGTGATGTCGCCGCCCGGGCTGTTGATGTAGATGTTGATGTCCTTGTCGGGGTTCTCCGACTCGAGGTGGATCAACTGGGCGCACAGCAGGCTGGCGATCTGATCGTCGACCGGGGTCTGCAGGAAGATGATGTTGTCCTTCAGCAAGCGGCTGTACAGGTCGTACGCCCGCTCGCCGCGACTCGTCTGTTCGACGACGTTCGGGACCAGGTAGCTCACCGCATCGAGATTCATGACGGGGTCTCCTCTTCGTTGTCGGATTCGGTCGTTGCGGGTTCGGTCGCTGCGGACTGGGCGGCCGCCGCTTCGGCGTCGGTGGCCGCGATCACGGCGGCCGCTGCCGCCTCGACGTCGGCAACGCCGTGGTCGTGGTCGCCGTGGCCACCGTCTTCTCCGTGGCCACCGTCTTCGTCGTGGGTGTGGCCGAGCAGTGTGTCACGGTCGATGACCTCGCCACTGTCGTCGACGAACTCGACGTTGTGGATCAACCAGTCGAACGCCTTGGACTTGCGGATCTGTGCGTGCAACTCGGGCACGGCGTCGTTCTGTTCGTAGGCCTTGCGAATGTCCTTGGCCTTCTGGCCGTACTGCATCGCCATGCGGGCGTACTCGCTGTCGAGATCGTACGGCTCGACCTCGAGGCCCTCGGAGTCGGCGACGGCTCGCAGGGCGAGGTCGACCTTGACCGCCTCGACGGCAGCACCGCGCATCGACTCGATGAACTGCTCGGGCTCCTGACCGGTGGCAGCGAGCCACTGGCCCAGATCGATCCCCTGTGCCTGGAACTGCTGGACCGTGCCCTGGACCCGCTGGTTCAGGTCGGCATCGACCATCGACTCGGGCGCCTCGATGTCGACCAGCGCCGCCAGGGCCTCGTTGAGCGACCGCACGAGGCTCTGTCGAGCCTGGTTCAGCTTGGTGTTCGCGATCGACTCCCTGAGGCTGGCGTCCCACTCCTCGACGGTGTCGAACTCGCCGAGGTTGTCCGACACCCAGTCGTCGGTGAGTTCGGGGGCGGTCATCTCCTGGACGGCGGTCACCTTGACGACGAAATCGGCAGGTTCGTCGATGCCCTTCGGTGTCGAGGTGAACGTCAGCTCGTCGCCCACCGTTGCGCCGACGAGCTGCTCGTCGAAGTCATCGGTGACCCAACCCTGGCCGACCTCGTAGGACCAGTCCTCGGTGTTGAGACCCATCAGCTCTTCACCGTCACGGGTGGTGACGAGATCGATCGTGACGAAGTCACCGGTCTGGATCGGGCGGTCGACATCCACGAGCGAGCCGCCGCGCTTCAGTTCGGCTTCGCGTGCCGACGCCACATCGTCGTCACTCACCGTGATCGAGGGCAGCTCCACGCGCATCTCGGCGTACCCGTCGACCGTGATCGTGGGACGCACCTCGCACGTGGCGTCGAACTCGACGGGGCCGGCTTCGGCACCGTCGGTGATCTCGACCTCCGGTGTGGCGATCAGGTCGATCTCGTGCTCGCGCACCGCCTTGGCGAGATACTGCGGCACCGCGTCACGCAGCGCCTGCTCTCGGGCGACAGCGACACCGACCCGGGCCTCCAAGACCTTGCGGGGGGCCTTGCCCGCCCGGAAGCCGGGAAGGTTGACCTCCTTCGCGATGAGCTTGAACGCCCGATCGATGTCGTGTTCGAATTCTGCCTCGTCGACTTCGACGTACAGCTTGACTTTGTTGCCCTCGAGGGTCTCCACCGAACTCTTCACAGACGGGCGAGTGTATCGGCGACGCCCTGCCTCCGGTCCGGCCCACCGGTCCCCCTCGCACGAGAAACTCGCGCGTCGCGGCCCCCAGCGGGCACAATGGAGTTCGATGGAGTATTGGAAGCCACACGCGCTCGCCACACCGCACGCCGACCAGCTCGAGCTGCGCATGAACGACCGGGTCCGCACCGTCGTCGAGATGCACGGCGTGCCGGCCGGAACCGAGGGCAAGGTCATCCTGGCCAACGGTTTCAACTGGCAGCGCTACCGGGTGCTGTTCGACAACGGGGCCGAGGTCGGCGATCTCGACAAGCGTCAGATCGAGCCGATCGGCAAGGCAGCCAAGCGCCTCGAGAAGGCGGCTGCCAAGAAGTAGCGGACCGGTCGTGCCACTCAGTCCGGCGACGCTGCGTCAGCGGCGAGCGGGTCGCCCGGCGGGTACACGAGGAAATGGACGCTGACGATCAGCACCCATGCCGGGAACAGCAGCGTGAACCACAGGCTGAAGCCGAGGGAGAACAGCTGCACGAGTGCGGTCAGGTAGGTGACCACCACCAGCCAGCGCGGCATCGTGCCCGAGCGCAACCAGATGGTGCCGGCCGAGAACATGAAGACGCCCGCCATCCTGACGCCGAACACGTTGGTGACCCTGAAGATGGTCTCGCGCTCCAACGCGTAGAGCCCGTTCTCGATCGTCGCCACCGGGTCCTGCTGATATGACGCGATCAGGGCGCCGGCGAGCGCGGTCGCGATGAACGTCATGGCGATGAAGAGCAGGCCGCTTCCGAAGAGAATGCTGGAGAAGAAGCGGTCCTCCAACACCCCGAGTCGGTCGCGGATGACGCCGATGAACCAGAGAAAGGCGATGCCGGCGAACGGGACGAGCCAGAGCGCGAAGTTGACGCGGTCGGAATTGCTCGTGAGCCACTCCCCCGAGTCCTGCGGGTCCTCCGGGACCGACGAACGCAGCAGCGCGTAGGTGACGGTCAGCATCACGGAGAATGCGATCCCCGCGACAGCTGCCGCTCGCGGTGTCGTCAGTCTCCGGCCCACCTCCTGGTGACGACCGTCCACACTGTCACCCGTCGAGTGCTCCACGGCGTCGGACGCTACTCGGCGAGTCCTGCACGATCCGTGACGCTCCACCCGGCGTCAGATGACGGACGACGCCTGCGACGCCGAGGCGTCAGTCCCGGTTCCTGCCCTTGTTCTTGTCCTTGCCATACCCGTTGCCTCTTCCGGTTCCCGGATCGTGGGTGACCGGATCGTCGGTGACCGGGTCGGTGGCCGGGGCCATCGTGCCGTCGCCGAGCGTGATGGTCACGGTCGAGCCGGGAGCGACCGGCCCGTTCGGCTGCACGTCGATCACGAGACCTGTGAGGTCCCCCGTGCTCGGGGCAGTCTTGGTCACCACTGTCAAACCGGCAGCGGTCAGCGCGGCACGCGCGTCGGCCTCGGTGTGCCCGAGGTAGGTCGACGGCTCGACCGTGACGAAGTTGACAGCGGCCGCAGGAGGTGCCGACGTCGTGACCGGCGGGTCGGAAGCGCCCGACGCGATGGTCGCCCCGTCGTCGGAGCCGCCACTGAGCGCCATGAGAACCAGCAAACAGACGGCGACCGCCATGGCAGCACCCCATGCCGCTGCACGCCGACGGCGACGTTGCTGGTGAACCAACCCTCCGACGATCAGCGGTTCCTCCGACGGCGAACGAACCGGCGACGCCGTTTCGGCACCCGCATCTTCTGCGGTCGTCAGTCGCTCGACGGTTGTCACAGGATGGTGGAAGACAGCGGTGGGGTCCACGCCGACGTTTTGGGTCGGGGGACGCGACGTGGGGTCGAACCGAGTCGTCGACGCGACGATTGGCAGTGTCGGATCGATGGTGACCCGTTGCAGGGCGCCGGCGAATCGGGCACCATCGCCCGGTCGCTCGTCGGGCAGCTTGGCAAGTGACTGTTCGATGAGGGATCGAAGTTCGGCCGGCACGTGCATGGGGAGCGCTGGCGGGCTGGCATGCACGTGGGCCCACGCGATCGCGTCCGGAGTATCGCCGTGGAACGGGGTGCTGCCGGACAACATCTCGTAGCCGATCACGGCGAGCGAGTACACGTCACTGGCCGGCGTCGCGTCCCCGCCGCGTGCTTGCTCGGGAGACATGTACCGCACCGTTCCGATCACCTTGCCGACCTCGGTGATGTCCGAGGAGTTCATCGCTCGGGCGATGCCGAAGTCTGTGACTTTCACCCGGCCATCCGGTGTGATCAGCAGGTTGCCAGGTTTGACGTCGCGGTGGACGATGCCAACGCTGTGGGCAGCACCCAACGCCCGGGCGGCTTGGTCGAGGATGGACACGACTTCGCCGAGCTTGGGACGATCACCTCGCGCCAATCGATGCGACAGTGGCTGACCCTCCACGAACTCCATCACCAGAAACGCGACCCGCCGACCGTCGAACGAGTCTTCCGCGTAGTCATACACGTGCGCGGTGCCAGGGTGTGGCAGCCCGGCGGCGAGCCGCGCTTCGGCTCTGAGCCGGTTGCGGAAATCGTCGGAATCGAGCAGGTCTGTGCGCAGCATCTTCACCGCCACCGGACGCTCGAGGACCTGGTCGGTCGCCTTCCACACCTGTCCCATACCGCCGACAGCGATCAAGTGGTCCAGCACGTACCGTGAGCCCAGAACCGAACCGGTGGTGGGAGTGCTGTTCATAGACCAATTGCAGGGTTGCCGTAGCGGGCCCGGATGAAACACGAGCACGCTCTCGAGCTCGAGGTCCACTGCACTTGGTCGATGGGGTCGGGATGGGGACCGAGAGGTTCGGACGCGGTCCTCCTCGGCGTCGAGCTCAGCGAGGCGAAACGCACGCAGCGGTGGCGAACCTGTCGACATGCCCGGCAGGTACCCTGCCCGGGTGCGCATCGGGATCCTGACCCGCGAGTATCCGCCCGACGTCTACGGTGGCGCCGGCGTCCACGTCGACTTCCTCGTCCGTGAGCTGGTGCAGCTCGCCGACGTCGAGGTGCACTGCATGGGCGACCCCCGCCCGGGCGCCATCGCCCACTCCGAACGCAACCCGCTGCTCGTCGACGCCAACGCTGCGCTACGGACGCTGGCAGCAGACCTGGCCATGGCCGATCAGACAGCGGGTTGCGACATCGTCCACTCCCACACGTGGTACGCCAACATGGGCGGCCACTGGGCGAAGCTGCTCCACGACATTCCCCACGTCGTGACCTCGCACTCGCTCGAGCCCCATCGGCCGTGGAAGGCCGAACAGCTCGGAGGTGGTTACCGGGTGTCGTCATGGGCCGAACGCACCGCCTACGAGGGCGCCGACGCGGTGATCGCGGTGAGCCACGGATCCAAGCGCGACGTCCTCTCGGCCTATCCGACACTGGACGAGGCCAAGGTGCACGTCGTCCACAACGGGATCGACACCGACTTCTACCGGCCCGATCCCGAGACGGACGTCCTCGAACGGCTGGGTGTCGACCCCGAGCGTCCGTCAGTCGTCTTCGTCGGTCGCATCACACGCCAGAAGGGCGTTCCCCACCTGCTGCGCGCGGCACGCGACTTCGATGAGTCGGTCCAACTCGTGCTGCTGGCCGGCGCAGCCGACACACCTGAGCTCGCCGCCGAGACCGACGACCTCGTGGCCACGTTGCGCGCCGAACGCGACGCCGTCCACCTCGTGTCGGAGATGCTGCCGCGGGAGCAGGTGCGCCAGGTGCTCACACACGGCACGGTGTTCGTCTGCCCGTCGATCTATGAACCGCTCGGCATCGTGAACCTCGAGGCGATGGCGTGCGAGACGGCGGTCGTCGCGAGCGACGTCGGTGGGATCCCCGACGTCGTCGTCGACGGGGACACGGGCCGCCTCGTGCACTACGACGCCAGCGAACCGGAAGCCTTCGAGGCGGGGCTCGCGGACGCGGTCAACGAGGTTGTCCGCGCCCCCGACCGGGCGAGGGCGATGGGCGTCGAGGGGCGTCGCCGGGCGATCGCCGACTTCGGCTGGGACGTCGCGGCCCGACGGACGATGGCGATCTACGAGTCCCTCCTCGACTGAGGGTTCGATCGCGATCGGATCGCGTCGGGACGACGCGTACCCTCGACCTGCATGGCTACCTATGTGCTCATCCCGGGTGCAGGCGGGGACGCCTGGTACTGGCACCTCGTCTGTCCGCTGCTGGAGGCAGCCGGGCACCGCGCCGTCCCAGTCGGTCTGCCCGCGAGTGACCCCGACGCGGGACTCGACGCCTATGTTGCCGCTGCGCTCGATGCCGTCGGCGCGCCCGAGGGCGATGTGGTGGTGGTCGGGCAGTCGCTCGGAGGGTTCACCGCTCCCGTCGTCGCCGAGCGCCTCGGCGCGACCATGCTCATCTTCGTCGCCGCGATGATCCCGAAGCCAGGTGAGACGGCCGGCGACTGGTGGACCACAAGCGGCTTCGACGAGTTCTGGGGCGAGCAAGCGATGGACGCGATGGAGCACTTCCTCCACGACCTCCAGCCGCGCGTTCTTCAGGAAGTTCTGGAGCGGGGCGAACCCGAGCAGACCGACCGCGTCATGACCGACCCGTTTCCCCTGCCGGCCCTGCCCGCCGTCCCCACACGAGCGATCGCGGCGACGAACGATCGCTTCTTTCCCGTGGCCTTCATGGACCGACTCATCCGGGACCGCCTCGGCGTCGAGCCCGAGCATGTCGCAGCGGGCCACCTTCCGGCGCTGGCCAACCCCATCGGACTTGTCGAGTTGTTGTTGGCCTGAAGCACCCGCCGCCGTTCATCTGGCGGTTGGTGACACACCGGATTGCGCCGTCATGGATCAGGATTTCGAAGCAAGTTCGACGAGTAGCGCATCCAGTTGCCCGAATGTCTCGTGCATCGCTTCGGCCGCGCCGCCACCGTCGGCGTCGAGCGCTTCCTTCGAAGGAAAGAGCTCGCTCACGACGAGCAGCGTCTTGCCATCTGTCTCCGTCAGGGTGACCGTGGTGACGGAGCCGTTTTCGCCATCTTCCTCGTTCGTCCAAACGATGCGTGTCGGCGGTGTCACTTCCAGGTAGGTGCCGAAGAAGTCCGCGCCATCGCCGAATCCGAGGCGGTAGCTACCGCCCGTGCGTACATCCATCTCGCAGGAGCGCAGCGTCATGCCCATCGACTTCGGCACCCACCAGCGCCTGAACAGGTCGGGCTTCGACCACGCCTCGAACACCACGCGCGCCGGCGCATCGAAAGATCGCGTGACGACGACCTCACGATCGGAGATTCGCTCCACCTTCGTGACGTTCGCCATCGGGTCGTGCTCACCTCGTTGTCGTGCTTCCATCCGATTTCTCCTTTTGTCTCAATTCCTCGATGACCTGGTCGAGTTCGCCGAAGCGCTCGTCCCAGAGCTGGTGATACCTCTCGATCCACGCCTCCGCTTCTGCGAGATGGCGAGCGCGGATTCGACACGTCCGTACGCGCCCGACCTTCTCGGTGACGACTAGGCCCGCCTGCTCCAGCACCCCGACGTGCTTCCTCATGCCCGTGAGCGTCATGTGGAAGCGGTCGGCGAGGTCCGTGATCGACGCTTCCTCACGGCTGAGCTGCTCGAGGACACCGCGTCGCGTGGAGTCCGACAGCGCCGCGAACGAGGCGTCGAGTTGCGAACTCGCATACTGAACCATACGGTTCAGTGTTTACCATGCGCCGGGACCGACCGCAAGCCCTGCAGCTGTCTCGCGGTTGCGAAGCAGGACCGAACCACACAGTCCGGCCCACGTCACGCGTCACGTAGACGCGTCCCCGATCCGGCGTTCGGGTGCAGTCGCTGAAGAAGGTTGCGAGCCGTCGGATATCACGTTCAGCGCCAAGTTGGGGCGAGCACGCGGTGGCGACACATCGACGTGCGTCCAACGGCCCGACTCCGCACCCGTGTGTGGCACCCCGGCAACGCCTCAGGGGACACGCACAGCCGGCGGTCGGAGGCGGAGTGATGCGAGGGCAGAGCGATGAGTTCGCAGCGCTACGACCGTCAGTGATGGCATGGAAGATGTGAACATGACCGAACCCGACCTGGCCTACCTGAACGAGACCATGACTGCGGTGATTCATGGTGTGGTGCCCCTGGCCGAGATCGCCGACTTCTTCGACCGCTCGTTCTCCGAGCTGGCGACCGTGCTCGAAGGGCAAGGCGTCGCACCGACGGGACCGGCATTCGCCCGCTACGCCGGGCCGCCGAGGGAGACTGCCGACCTCGAGGTCGGCTTCCCAGTTCACGAACCGGTGACCGCCGAGGGCCAGGTGTATCCGAGTTCGTTGCCAGCTGGCCGCGTCGCACGCCTGGTCCACGCCGGTGGCTATGGCCACCTCGGCGAGTCGTGGGGTCGCCTGGGCGCCTGGATCGCCGAGCAGAGTCTCACACCCGGCGCAGACATGTGGGAGGTTTACGTGACCGAACCGAACCCCGACATGGATCCTGCCGAACTTCGCACGGAGCTGTTCTGGACGATCCAGTAGTGCGTACTCCACGGACCGCGGGTCCAGATGTGCTCCGACGGCGGCCGAGCCCGGCGTAGCCGGACGTGAGTGCGGCACAACCATCGCTGTCGCGTGGTCGTCACCCACGATCACCCTCGACATGCCAGTCGAGTTGTGAGAAGCGATCGGGATCGGCTCCTCGACATGGTGGAGATGTGCAACTTGCTCATCGCGCACGGACATCATCGGTGACGTCGTCAAGCGTGACGTGCCCGCCATCCTGCACGGCATCCAAGCGATCGTCGACTCGCTCAACCCTGACTGATCTCCGGGTCTGCTCAACCTCAGACGGGATAGTGCGGCAGTTCGCCCTCCTCCGAGTACTTGTGGCCGTCGATCCTGTACCTGAGCTGGTTCGCCAGTACGGGGTTCACGTAGTCGCCGGGTCGTTGACGTCGACGAAACTTCATTCTGGTATCTCGTCCACCCGCCGCAAGACGCGATCGATTCGATCGGGTCGCCGAATGGGGTCGCCTGCGCACCCGCCGAGAAGATCTGTGGTCAGCCACAGACGGCCGAGCGCCAACCATGCGGCGCCGTAGTACGTCGGGTACGAGCGGTCGGCCGAAGTCGCACGGTCGAGGAGGACGTCAGCCGAGCCGACCTCGCCGGCAGCGATCGCCGCACCGGCGGCGCCGACCCATGCCACGGCGTGCTGACCAGGATCCACGACGTCTCCCTGCAACGAGTAGACGTTCGCCACCTGAACGTCACGGGCGAGCAGGAACGGCCACGTGCGAGCGGCGATCTCGCGTCCCAACGGATCGCAGTCTGCGGCCATCTGGACCGGGATGCGCACTGCGTCCCATCCCGAGATTCGCTTCCCGTGGGGAGCGGCGGTGGGGTGGGTCCCATCCGAGTGCACCCGCGCGAGATCAGGAGCGAGATGAGGTGCGTCGGCAGTGAGGTCATCGAGGAGCTGTCGCGATGTCGCAGCCACAGCAGCCCAGTCGTGCTGGCCCATCCGCCACAATGGCGTCATCAACACCGTCGTGAGGTAGCTCGGGTTGACGACGCCATCGTGGCGCGCCCACGGCCCTGCGACGAGCACGGGCCGGCCGGCGACCTCCGTCGTCTCCAGCCGAAGGATCGCATCGCCGATCTCCCGTGCCTGGTGGGCGAGCGACGGGTCGTCGAATCGGGTGGCAGCGATCGACAGTGCGCCGGCGATCCAGAGGTCCGCGTCGGTGGCTGGCTCGTCGGACACGATGCGTCCGTGGTGCCACCGCCAGGCGAACAATCCATCATCGCGCTGGAGGTGGTCGGCGGTCCACCGCCACACCCTGCGGAAGCCCTCCTCGTCGCCGACTGCCGCCGACATCGTCATGGCGTACGCCTGTCCCTCGCTGACCGTGTCGCCGCCCTGGTCCTGACGGATCACGCGCCCGTCGTCAGCAACGTAACGCCGGAAGAACTCGTCGACGGCCCGCCCAGCGGCGACGGTGTCGGCGTCGCGACCTGTCGTGCCCCGGTTCACATCGTGCTCGGTCACGGCCGAACATCCGACGCCGATCGTCACGATCAGCAACAGGAACAGGACGACCACTGGAGTCCCTTCCGCTCCGGCCCGGGCACCACGCACGGCTGGTCAGGCCGCCAGTCGGTCGTCTTCGACCGGCAACGGGGTGATGCGCGCCACGGAGGGCACGACCGCAGTGGACACGCCATGGGCCAGCACGGCCATGTGGAACAGCGCGAGCGCGACGTTGTTGAGCGTCCCGGCACTCGTGTCACGGAGCAGACCGACCACGATGGTGAGGGCGAGCACACCCAGCACTCCGAGTGTCGGCGCCGCTGCGCGCCATTGACGGTCGCCACTGGCATCTTTCGGCGTCACGACGAACCGGCTCGGCCGGCGGAACAGCGCCTTGCAGCTTGCGTGGATGTGGACCCAGAACGTCGATGCGGCCAACGCGTAGGCCGAGTACGTATACGCCCCGCCCCCGACTGAGGCAACCGCCATCAGCGCCAATCCGAAATAGGGAGCGAATGCGACGAGGAAGTTCTCCGCCGATGCATCGGCGATCGGCTGGGCACCGGTGAAGATCCGCACGATCGGCAGCGAGATGTACACCGCAAGCGTCCAACCGGAGAGGAAGTACGAAGCGGAAAGCAGATATTGCAGGCGCATTCGCCACGGAAGCCGTGCACGGAGGATCCGACCGATCGCGCCGACGCACCCCCTCGCCCAGCGGTGCTGTTGGCTGACGTACGAACCGAGGTCCTCGGGACCGAGACCGCTTGCCAAGACCTCCGGGACGTACTCGGAGGACCAGCCCCGTTCGTGCAACTCGATCGACAACTCGAAGTCCTCGGTGACCGACGTCTCGGGGAATCCTCCGATCTCATCGAGGGCCGCTCGCCGGAACACGACGTTGGTCCCGCAGCAGAACATGGTCCCCCGGGCGTCCTTGCCACGCGCGATCGCCCCGAAGAACAGCGACTGCTGGCTCCACGACGCTTGCGCGATCCGGTTCTCGCCGTGGTTCGCGTAGTACTGCGGGGTTTGGACGAACGCCACGCCCCGCTCCCCCGCGTCGCCGGAATCGTCGAGCAGCTCGAAGCGGGGCAGCGCGTGGAGGAGCAGGTCGGGATCGACGACATGGTCGCAATCGACCACGAGGACGTACGGCGACGTCGTCCGGCCGAGCGCATGGTTGATGTTCCCTGCCTTCGCACCGGTGTGCTCCGGACGTGTCACATACGCCACGTCGTATCGACGAGCGAGCTCGCGCATGGCGTCGCGATCGCCGTCGTCGAGGAGCGCAACGCGCACCCGTGCACCGCGGAGTCGGGTGGCTGCAGCAACGGTGGGCTCCACGATCGCGACCGACTCGTCGTAGGTGGGGATGAACACGTCGACATCGACGAGGTCGGTCCTCCGCGGTGATGCCCGGCGATAGCGCCGACGCGGCACGAAGACACACGTCCACCAGAAACCCAGCGCCTGGGCGACATTGAACAGTTCGGCGACGACGAGGACGGCGAACAGCACGGGTGACCCCATGCGCTCGGGTCGGAGGAGCCAGGAGAGGTAGGCGGTGACGGCGACGGTGCCGGCCAGCGCAACCGCAATCGACCGCCGACGGGCAGCAGCGCCCGGCGGCGACGCGTCCCACGTCGGTGGCGAGAGACGCACGTCGTCGGACGATTCCTCGGCGCGCCACTCCAGGGTGGGGTAGGTCGCAGTTGCGCTCATCGCAGCTCCCACACCCGGACGTTCGGACGCCGGAACACGGACACCTCGGTGCGCGTCTGTTCGATCTCGGCCAGGACCGACCCGACGCGCCCTGAGATCTGCTCGTCGGACAGCACGCGCTCGGCGGCGAGGATCCACACCGTGCTGGCGTCGTCCGGCACTTCCGACCCGAGCGGACGCGTGTCGAGATCCGGTGCGTAGTAGTCGATCACGTCACCCAGATAGTCGGGTTCGAACAGCAAGACTGCGTCGGGTCCACCATCGGTCTCGTTCACTCTGTTCAGAGCTCCTTCGAAGTCGTAGAGTCGGGGATTGGCACCGTTGAGTTGCTGGTCGACGAGTCCCACTCCCAATGTGGTGGTCGCCACCAACGCCGCCACTACGAGCACGCGCTTGGCACGGGCGACGACCGTGACGAGCCGAGCACCGAGCAGCAGGACCATGGGGACCGCACCTGAGAAGTAGCGCAACTCGAACAGGTCGCGCTTCGCCGCACCGATCACGAACAGCGCAATCATCGGTACGACGACGAGGGCCCCCAGCAACACGGTGCGCCATGAGCGCCCGCGACCGAGCAGGACGAGGACGAGCAGCATCAACAGCGGCCAGAGCGCGGTGAGCTGCACCATCACGCCGTCTGCGTGGTAGCCCCAGATCGCCCACACCAGGTTGGCCCCGACGGCGTACACCGAGATCGTGCCACCGAGCGCCGACGACCCGGCGCCCGCCTGGCCCGGAACGGCCCCGGCGCTCCGTGCGCCGTACGCCGCCAGCTGGTCGGCCACGATGGGCAGCAACGGCAGCGCAGCGACCGCCACGAGGGCCGACGAGATCACCCAGCCGCGGAGGTACGACCGCAGGGCGGGTCGATCACGACGTCGACGAACGGCGACGATGGCGAACGCGGCCTGCTGGACGAGAATCGGGAGCAGCGCGAAGTATTGGGTCCACAAGAGAGCCGCCGTCGTGCCCGCGTAGAGCAACCAGTCGACACGATGGCCTCGCTGGATCGCCCGCACCTGGGCGCCGACGGCCAGGGTCGCGAACAGCATGAACATCGAGTACATGCGTGCCTCCTGCGAGTACCACACGCAGAACGGGGCAACGACTGCGAAGCACGCCGCAACCCATCCCGTTCGGCGGTTGTAGACCACCCGGCCGGTCCACAGCATCGCCGGCACCAATGCGACGCCGGCGACGAGCGACGGGAGTCGTACCGCAGCCTCGGAGGTCCCGAAGATGCGCACAGTGAGCCACAGGGCGCTGTGGTGCAACGGCGGATGGACGTCACGGTCACGAACGTCGGCGAGCATCTCCGGGAACGGCAGCCGCACTTGCTGCACCGAGATCGCTTCGTCGACCCACAGACCGCGACTGGTCGCCGCCCGCAACACGGCCGCCAGCGCGCAGAGCCCGATCAACGCCCAGACGTCGGTACGGACACCCAACCATCGCCGCACCGGTCGCCAGCCAGGTGGCCGGCCGATGAGCCGGTCGAGCGGCGTGCCGGGCACCGGTACGGCGACCTGCGTCGTCGAGGGGGCGAAGGCGAGGATCCCGGCCAGCGTGCCGGCGCTCGCCAGAGTGCAGAGCGCCATCGCTCCGACGCTCGAGCCCAGCGTGACCAGGAGGGTGACCTGCAGCACGAGCACCGACAGGAGTGCGCGGCGAACGAAGGCGCCGTCCCCGGCGGTCCAACGTGTCGCCACGAGCACCCGGCTGGCACCGAGGGCCGCCATGGCTGCGAGGTACGGGCCGAGCCACGGTGCGGCTCCGGCAAGCTCGTCGCCGACCGCCAACCGGAGGATCGGCTCGGCGAAGAGCCAGCCGACCACGGTGATCGCTGTGCCAGTCATCACGGCGATCCGCAGCGCGAAGCGACGAGCCGAGACGTCGCCGCGTGCCGAGTCGGGGAGCAGCACCAGCGGGATCGTCGCGGTGGCGAACAGCGCGCCACCGCCGATCGTGGAGAGGCTCCCGAACTGGCCGGCGGCGGTGTCCTCGAGTCGGGCGTTGGCGAACACGAGGTCGACGACCTGCAACACGGCGAGGAGGATGAACGACAGACCCACGCCGACGGCCACATGACGGCCGACGGCAGGCAATGCGGCGCCGGTCTCGTCACCGGCGCGTTCGTCGGAGGCCTGAGCGCGGCCGATGGGGCGAGCGCAGATCCACCACGCCGCGTAGCCGCCGACGACGGCGGCGAGGGCGGCCCCGGACGCTCCGAACTGCAGCATCAACACCAACCCGAGACCGGCCCGCGCGACGGGTTCGGCGATCAGGCTGGAGGCAACGGCGCGAACGTCGTGTCGGGCGTACGCCTCACCGCGCGCCAGCCCGAGCGCGGCTGCACCCGGCAAGGCCGCCGCAAGGATCACGATCATCATCGCTGGCAGACCGGTGGCGGCACCGATCGGTCCACTGAGCAGAGCGACGGCGACGCCCACCGTCACGCGCGATCGGCAGCACGCGGCCACGCACCGCCCCAGCTCGCGCCGGATCGACGGCGCCCGCCGCGCTGACAACGCCGCCGCGGGGACATTGACCACGAGGTAGAGCGCAAGGAACGTGACGACCTCGGCGTAGGCGCCGGGCGCAAGGATCCGTGCGGCGATCACCGACACGACAAGGTTGCCGACACCGGCGGCCAGCTGCGCTCCCATCAGCTGGAGCTGGGTGCGCCCGCTCCCCGTCGTGACACGGGTACGGGCACGCGCGGTGGCCTCGGTGAGCGTGGCGGATGAGCTCACCAGCGCGCCTCCCCGGTGGAGAGCGAGAGCGTCGCCATTTCTTCGGGACGATCGAGCCGGCCCTCGTCCACCACGAGCCGCATCAGTCGGAGCGTTCGAGCGGCGAGCTCGATCTGCTCGTCAACAGCATGTCGCGGTGGTGCCCCGTGCTCGACGGCCCGATCGAACGCTTCCGTGAACACCGCTGTGGAGGCGTCCGCGGGGACTGCGAGCTGGTCGAGGCGGCGGGCGAGACCCGCGAGCTTCGGCTCGTGCGCGACCGCAACGATTGGACGTCCCGCCGCGGCTGCAGCCACGAGTGCGTGGAACCGCATGGCGATCACCAGCTCGTCGTCGATGAACGACCTCGCGGCAGCCGTGAGATCGTGCGGAACCGCCTCGACCGCGGCATCAGGGACGTAGGCCCGGAGGGCTTCGGCGACCGCGAGGTCGTCGGATCCCTGTTGCCAGGTCTGGAGGCGGACCTGCCATCCCCGCACCACCAGGCCGGCAAGTGCCTCGCCCAGGCGATCGACCCGGGACGGTGTGGCCCACGACCCCCCTGACGGGGTCCAGCCGTCGTCGGCGAGGTGGCTGATCGCGACGGTCACCCGCGGCACGCCCGGCGCAACGGGCGACGCGCGACCAGGAACCGGAACCGGCAGGCCATCGCGGAACAGTGCCCAGGCAGGATCGGCCCCGATCCAGAATGGTGGTGCGACGCCGAGGTCGGCAAGCACTGCGGCGGACTCCTCGTCGCGAAGCACGAGCATCTGCGACCCACGAGCGACTCTGCGGGCCAGCGCTCGCGCCATCGCGCCTCGTACGGCGCCTGCGCCGACACCCACGAACACAACGGGAACGCGGTGCACGCGCGCGAGCGCGAGCAGGCCCAGCGTCCGTACGAGCAGCGATCCGCCATGACGACCCGACGAAGGGTGAAGCGACTTGAAGATCGTGCCGCCCCCGACCACGACGAGGTCCGTCCGACGGAGCTCTCGTTGCGTGGCGAGTGGTGTCGCCGGGATCGCCCGGCGGCCATGGAGCCTCTGGGTGAGTTCGGGATCGCGGCTGGCGATCGTCACCTCGTGTTCGTCGAGCGCTCGGCTGATCACCGCGCAGAGCGCTTCGTCGCCGCAGTTACGCTGCCCGAAGGCGCCGACCAGTAGGACGTTGGCCATCGCTCACCTCCTCGTACAGATCGATGTGGCGTCGCGCGACGCACGGCCACTCGCGTCCGACACGCAGCGCTTGAGTCCAGGCGGCGAGTTCGGCGAGGCCCTCCCGGTCTGCCGCGAGTGCACCGAGTTGCTGTGCCAGCGAGGCGGGTTCCATCTCTGCGTGCAGGGCGTTCGGTGCGCCGATGCATCGTGCCAGCGCCGGGGAGAGCAGCACTGGGGTCTCGTGCGCGAGTGCGAGGGCGAGCGCCCCGCTCGCCGAGAACGGCTTGGGGTACGGGAAGAGCGCCACGTCGGCAGCCGAGAACACCGTCCCGACCTCGTCGTCGGGCACCCGACCGGTGAACTGCAGGGTGCCTGCCCCGAGGCCTGCCAGCTCGTCGGCATATCGCTGGCCGGCCAGACGGGGATGCTCGTCGCCGGCGATGACCACTTGGACATCCGGTACCGCGAGTGCGGATGCACGGGCCACGAGCTCGAGGCCCTTGTACGGCGCGAGGAACCCGAAGCTCAGCGCGAGGAAGCGATCGTCGAGCCCGAGCCGTCGCCGGGCGAGCTGTCGTTCGAGAGGTCGGACGGTCTCGATGCCATGGGGGATCATGGTCGATCCCGGCACGATGGACCGAAAGCCGTGTTCATGCACGATGGTCGCCGACGATGCCGCCGCCACGGTGCGCTGCACGGCACCGATTCCGACCCGAGCGAGGGGCGCAGGAACACCCACACGGTGGAGTGCTGTCGTCGAGCGATCGATCGACGACGGGTCGAGCACCTGGTGCATGGTCGTGACGAGGGGCTGCCGGTCGCGACGAAGCGTGGCGAGCGCCGGACCGAGGCCGGCGAGCGCCGCAGGACCGCCGTAGAGAAACAGCTCCCATTGGAGGTGGACGACGTCGACACCGAGCTCGGCCACCGCCGTAGCGGCGCCGGGAAGTGCGCCCGGTCCGAACGAATACCGGCGCTGCACTCTGACGTCTCCGTCGTGGAAGTCGGCTGGCTCTGCCGGGAACCGATCGGCGGGGAGGAACGGAGCGACGACGGTCACCGCAACCCCGGCCGCGGCGAGTGACTGAGCCAGGTTCGCCGTGTACGACGCCACCCCGCTGTGGCCGCCGTGTCGTTCACCCGCAGGGGGGTACGGAGAGATGATCGCGATCTCAGGCTGTCGGCGCACAGCGGTCCCCTTCCGTTTCGCGGAACATCGCTGGTTCGTCACTGAGGTGGTCGGAGGTCACGGACCCCGACCAGGCAAGGCCGTCCTGGCGCCCGTCATCGACGGGGAGGGTGTGATGATGGACCCACAGACGCGCCGTGCCGGCGAGCATCCGCAATGCATCGCGTCGGGCGTCGAGTTTGGAGCCCGACTGGTCGATCCAGACCGTGGGCACCTCGACGACGTCGAAGCCGACACGCCGCGCCGTGACGAGCAGGTCGACGTCGAACAGGAAATCGCGCGACGACATGAGCGGTATCACCTTCTCGACCACGTCGTGACGAAGCACCTTGGCCCCGCACTGAGTGTCCGCATATGGCAGATCGAAGGCTTGCCGAACCAACCAGGCGAACCCCACCGAGGTGATGGCGCGGGACGCCTTCCGCTTGCCCGGGGTGATCGATGCCGGCAGACGGCGGCTGGCGATCACGCCGTCGGCGTTGTCGGCGGCTTCGACGATTTGGCCGAACTGTGAGGGTGGTGTCGCGCAGTCGGCATCCACGAAGCCGATCAGCTCGCTGCTGCAGCGTCGGAAGGTCTCCATCAACACGCCGCCCTTTCCCAGCTTCGGATAGTCGTGAACATGGACGCGACCGTCCTCGCGAGCATGACGCTGCGCCACACCGGCGGTGCCGTCGATGCACCCGTCGAGTGCGACATGGAAGCTCACGTCGTCCTGGCCGAACTCCGACCGATACGCCGTGAGCGTCCGATCGATCCGGTCTTCTTCGTTGTGGGCGGGGATGACGATGTCCAGTGACATGGGAGATCCATTTCATTTCGGGGGTGAGAGCCGATCGAGTGGTCGATGTCGGCCCGTCGGGTGGTCGGTGCTGGATCGGCGGTCAGCCGATCGAGATGTGACCTACCCGCCGTCTGTTACGAGCAAACGTCGTTCTGTAACGAATCTGTAACCATGCCGGGAGACATCGTCGGCCTGAAGCGAACGTTCGGAACGGGCAATTGAGCGAACCGACGCCGCGAGCCGGGCGCGGTCACCAGTGGTCGGTCATCGGCGCGAGCGTGGTTGGTTGGCCTCCTTGGGTTACCCAGTCTCCGGAGGAGACGGCACCGTCCATCGAGCTCGACGCCTGTGCGTGAACCCTGCGGTTACGCGGTGGACTGCGCGCTGCCGTCCGCATGCTTCGCATGCCTTGCGCGGCCTGCGTGGTCCGGCGCAGGTGCCGCTGTCGAGGCAGAATGTGTTGTGGGATCGTTCGTCTTGACCGTGTGCAGTTGGCGATGCCCGCTCGACGCGAGGCAGAGGCGGCCACCTTCTCCGAAGGCGTGCTGGGACTCCCTCGCAAGCCAGAGCCCGATCGCGGGTCGCGGTGGCTGCGGGTTCGAGGACGGAGACCTGAAGGTCTTCCTCAGGTTTCGTCGTGAGTGGCGCTGAGCCGGCGCCTGACACGGCCCGAACGCAGGGCACGCTCGTGACGTTGCGCATCGCGTTGGACGTGACTGTCGGGGTGGTCTGGGCCGGGGTACATGCTGGCACTCGTCGTTCTCGGCAGCTGCGAAGCGTTCGGTGGTCGATGCGACGGGTCCACCACCGCCCGGACCGCGACTTCATGACACTCGGCGAGGCCGTCGTCGCCCGACAGCGTCCACCACACCGACAACGACTTCGGCGCCGACAACGTCGCATCGAACCCCGCCACCGCCCGCACCAGCCGACCCGACGACGTCACCCGATTCATGAACGGCGACCCCAACAACATCCCGCTACGCGGATCACGGCCCTCGAGCAGGGCTTGCAGGTCCTCGGTCGTGACCTCCCCGCTCAACCCGAGCAGCGCCGCTTGCCGCCCGGTCCAGTGACCGGGTTGTTCACCGTCGGCCTGGGTCAGATACCGCGTGTAGTAGGCCGCCGTAGTGCCGAGGTGTCCGCGTACAGCGTCGACACCCTCAACACGACAACTCCCACGAGCCCGCGGGCACCTGTCTGTCATTGCTACCTCGCGAGTCGAACCAGAAGGTGTGTTCCATCAGCGGGCCTACACGCTGAACAGACGCGACGACTGCGCCGCAGTCTTCGATCGACGACGGGTAGTGGGGACTGCTTCGACCGTGGCCGGGGCGATCATCGCGACGTCGTCATCGTCGGGTGCTTCGAGCGGCGGCCACACCGTGATCCGAAAGCCGAGCCACTCCTCGAACAACACTCGAGGAACGCGCAGCTGGCCACCGACCCGCAGGCACGGCATCCCATCCGCGCCGTCAGTGTCGAAGTACTTGCCGACCAAGTCGTACGCGGTCGTGCGACCCACCCGCAACACGCCGGCGGCCTCCATCACCTTCAACAGATCCGGCACCGGAACCGACGTCATCGACACCTCGGCACCCATCAGCCTGTGTTCCTCATACGAACACATGCCTGCGAAAACGCGAATCTGTGACAACCCACGCTTCTCAACGGGCATCGAGAGCCCCAAAACGGGCAAACATTCTGGAGCCCAATTTGGGACCCGGCCGCCGGCCGGCGGATCTAACCTGTGCCTCGTGGGTGCGCCGATGTTGTCTGACCTGCGAAATCGTCGCAGCGAGATCCTCGCGACCGCTCGCGCCCGCGGCGCCTCGCGCGTGCGCGTCTTCGGGTCAGTCGCACGGGGGGACGCCACCGAGACGAGCGACATCGACTTCCTCGTCGACCTCGACGACGGTCGCGGACTCTTCGACCTCGGAGGGCTCCTGATGGATCTGCAAGAACTCCTCGGGCACAACGTCGACGTGGTCACCGAGGCCGGTCTGCGGTCTCGAGTCGCACAACGCGTGTTGGACGACGCAGTCGAGTTGTGAGAAGCGACCGGGATCGGCTCCTCGACATGGTGGAGATGTGCAACTTGCTCATCGCGCATGCCTCCGACGACGAGACGCTGGCGACCGATCCCGTCGTCCAAGCGGCCGCACAGCGATGGATCGAGGTGCTCGGCGAAGCCGCCACCCACCTCTCCGAAGACCTCCGCTCAGCTCACCCCGAGATCCCGTGGCGAGAGATCATCGGCACCCGCGTGATCCTCGCCCACGCGTACTTCCACGTGGATCAGGACATCATCGGTGACGTCGTCAAGCGTGACGTGCCGGCCATCCTGCACGGTCTCCAAGCGATCGTCGACTCGCTCGACCCTGACTGATCTCCGGCGAACCGGTCAGGTGTTTCGGCGACCGATTCGCTCGACGACCGCCGACTGGCTCTGCGGCAGTGCGTGGGCGTAGGTGTTCATCAGCATCTCGGGGCTGTGTCCGAGCAGGTCGGCGATGGCCCGCAATTCGCCGAGGTCGGTCGCTCCTTGCACCATGTGGGTTGCTGCGTGTGTCGCAGTCCATGCGAGGTGAGGCGCGGGAGCTCGGCGGCGGCAACGATTCGTTCGAGTGCACGATCGAACGAGCGGGGCAGGACGAGCCGACCGGCGCGGGTCGTGATGATCAGATCCTCGTCCTCCCATGCCTCGCCGGCTGCCAGCCGTTCCGCTGCCTGTGCGGCTCGGCGACGGGCGAACTCTCGGAGCGTTTCGTCGTCGAGCGGGATGATCCGGCGGGATCGCTCGTTCTTGGCGTTGCTCCACGCCGCGCCGGTCCGCGTGGCCACGAGGCTCTCGTCGATTCGCAGCGTTCCGGCCCTGGTGTCGAGGTCGTCCCATCGCAGTGCAAGGATCTCGCTGCGGCGCAGCCCGTACAGCACGCCGAGCCGGAAGCCGACCGCCCAGCGGTGGCTCGTAGAGGCATCGAGGAAGCGGTCGACCTCAGCCGCAGTCCATGCGTCGGTCTCTTTGACCCTGTCGGGCTTGGCGACCGTTCGGGGGAGGCCGACACGGGCGGCTGGACTCCGTGGGATCAATCCCTCGTCGACGGCCTCGCGAAGCGACGCCCGCAGCACGTTGCGGCAGATCTGAACGCCTCGCCGCGAGAGCTTGCCGCCCTCGGCGAGGTTGCTGATCCAGGTGGCGACGTCGTCGCGGTCGAGCAGCGAGAGTTGGATCGCTCCGAGACCGTTCTCGATGTGCGGGATCGCCCACTCGTACTGCTCACGCGACTTGAGCGTGATGTCGGTACGGCCGGCCACGTAACGGCGAACGAGCCAACTCACCGTGCCCCGTTCGGTCGAACGATCCTCGGCCCGAGTCGACCGGGCCGCAGCGAGCGCCGAACGCTGCGACGTGAACGTGCCGAGCTGTCTCGGACGGTGCTGACCCGTCCCCGTGTCGATGCCGTCGACTCGCACGACCCACTTGTCTCGCTGCTTGCGGACGGTGGGTTGACCAGTTGCCTTCCATGCCATGGCGCCTCCTCGAGCGTCGCGAGCGCTCAGAAGTCTGATACATCGCGGATACATCCGACTTCTCGGACGATCAGCTGATCATCACACCTGGTAGATGTGGTCGGGATGGGGAGATTCGAACTCCCGGCCTCCTGCTCCCAAAGCAGGCGCGCTAACCAAGCTGCGCTACATCCCGGATGTGGCGGGTCATCCTACTGATCGACATCCGATTGCCTCTCGTGTCACAGCGCGATTGCCGTGGTCGTCGATGCCGGCGGCTGCGGCCATCGCCGGTCACCGACCGGCAAGCCATCCTCGGCGAACGCCGTCGCCAACTGGTGCACGTGCAGCTCGTGACGGCGGTCGGTGCTGTCAGCGTTCGTGATGACGGCAATCACGTCGAGGTAGGCCGCGCGGAACACCGGACCGTGACCCTCTCCCACCCCGGCGAGAGCATGGCCCAACTCGTGCGCAGCAGTGGCAATGGTCGTCTGTGGTCCGGCGAGCCGGATCGTCGCAACACCTCCCTCGGCCATCACCACGCAGCGGGTGCTCGATGATGCCGCACCGGCTCGCGACGCCAGTACCTCGACCGCCGGGCCCGCCCACCACTCCCCCTTCACGACCAGGTCCATGCGTGCAGCGATACCACCGAACTCCACCACGTCTTCCAGGTCGGTGCCCTCGAACGCCCGGAGTTCGGCGGCGTACACCGCGGATCGATCGACGTCCACCGTTCAGCCCGACCCGAGCGCGGGCCTGCCGGCCAGCCGCGCCCGACCCACGTCGACACGGTCAGCGGCCGCAGCACCGGCACTCCACCCGGTCGCCTGCGCTGCGCCAGGCGCACGCGCCGTCCTGACGCGACCGAAGGACTCCTTCGCGAACGCATCGACTCGCCGACTCCGCTCGAGGAGAGCCAGGTGCGTCGTTGCGACTCGACCGTCGGCCGAGGTCACGACGACGTCGGCCTCGGCATGTCGCCGCGAGTCAGCGAGCAGCTCCCTCATCCGATCGGCGTACCCGAACAGGAACGATCGCCGGAACCGCTGTGTGGCCGCCGAGGTGGCACGTCGCTCCGAGGCCATGCGGGCCGCGGCTTGCCCATGGAGCGAGTGGTACATGAGCTCGACCACATCGAGATCGGAGCGGTAGCCCGCCACGTACGCCACCGTGCCGTTCGGCGTGGCGCCGAAGACGACACGGGCATCATGCGTCGCGGCAACAGCCATCAGGAGGGCGAGACGAGCCCGAACGTACGCTCCTCGTCCGAGTGAGATCTCGCGAACGACGAGATCGTGCCGATCGCCCGCCTCGGCCACACGGTCCGGATCGATCCGGTGTCGGGCGACGAGCTCCGCGGCCTTGCGTGCGAACGCGTCGGCTTCATGCGGATTCGACGTGGCCGCCGCCTTGTCCATGAGCTTGCGCACCCGCTGCAGCAGGGCAGGATGACTACCACCGTCGTCGTGGGGGTAGGTTGTCGACACCATTCAGAACATGTCCTGATTGGGAACGGGCCTCACACTGCGAGCGTACGACGATGAACCAGACACCACAGACTCCCATCGTTGACACGGGCCACGGTGTTGTCGACGGACGCACCATGCGTCGGAACCGCAACCGCACTGCGGTGATCACCGCCCTCCTCGACATGATCCGGGAGGGTGATCTGCATCCGGGCGCGGCAGAAATCGCAGAACGCGCCGGAGTCTCGCATCGTTCGGTCTTCCGGTATTTCGACGATCTCGACGACCTCGCGCGTACCGCGATCGACCAGGCCTTCCAGGACGCCGCTCCACTGAGCACCATTCCCGACGCTGGTCGTGGCACCTTCGAGGAGCGCGTTGCCAACCTCGTCGATGCGCGCCTTGCGTTGTTCGCCTTCGTCGATGGAACGATGCAGCTCGCCCGTATCCGTGCCTACACGATCCCGTCGATCGACGAGGAGATCGCCGTGATCGCCGAACAGTTCCGCGATCAGATCCGCGAGCACTTCGCCGTCGAATTGGCCGCCCGAGCCCAGTCCGAGCGCGACTTCATCGTCGATGCCGTGGTGGTCCTCACGAGCTACGAGTCCTATGCGATCCACACCCGACTCTTCGCCAGCTCCACCGATCGCACCCGTGCAGCATGGGTCGTCGGGCTGTCTGCCCTCCTTCGTACCTGAGGGTCACACGCCGACCCCGATAGGGTGTCGGCTCTTGCGGACGTAGTTCAACGGCCAGAACCTCAGCCTTCCAAGCTGATGATGCGGGTTCGATTCCCGTCGTCCGCTCCAATTTTTTCGGCGAGCCCATCCCCGGCGTCGGGGGTCGGGGGCTTCCGACCCTTGGCCGGCTCGCCGTCGACAGCGCACGATGACCCCATGAGGGCGTCATGAGCCGCCGTGCAGCGACGATCGCGGTCGGCGCCGCCGCCGGTGCACTGTGGGCCGCCCACCGGCGGATGTCCACCGGTCCCGCGAGCAGCAGGGCCGAGTTCGGGCGACGCGCTGCAGTGGAACTGGCCAGACCGCGCAGCGACGTCGTCCTGACCGAGGAGCACCTGGCCCACCTGCCCGACCCCGTCGCCGGGTACATCCGCCGGAGTGGCGCGCTCGGCATGCCGATGACCTCGAACTTCCACGCCCGGATCCACGGCCGCATCCGTTCGGGAGCGAACTCGCCATGGATGCCATTCGCGGGCGAGCAGGTCAACACGTGCACCGAGGTTCCCAGTCGGCTGTTCATCATCACGGCATCGATGAAGGGGCTGCCGGTCGACGTGTTCCACTCGTTCGTCGGAGAGTCGGCGACGATGCGGGCCAAGCTGCTGTCGATCGTACGGGTGGTGGACGCCAGCGGCCCGGAGATGAACCGATCGGAGACCGTCACCATCCTCAACGACATCTGCCTGATGGCGCCGGCGGCGCTCGTCGACGATGCATTCGAGTGGCACGCTCTCGACGATCGCACCGCCGGCGTCCGGTACACGAGACTTGCCGAACGAGTGTCGGCCACGCTCCACTTCGACGACGATGATCGGCTGGTCGACTTCGTCTCCGACGACCGGTTCCGATCGTCCTCCGACGGATCGAAGTTCACCCTGCAGCGCTGGTCGACCCCCGTCGACCGATATCGCACCCTCGACGGTCGCCGGGTCATGACATACGGCGAGGCTCGGTGGCACGCACCAGAGGGTGAGTTCTCCTACCTCGAGTTCGAACTCGACGACATCAGCTACAACCTCGACACGATGTGACGGTTGGTGTCGGGCACCAATCGTCAGATCAGCCGACGGCGAGGAGGTCGACGACGAAGACCAGGGTCTCGTTGGGGGCGATGACGCCGCCGGCGCCGGCCGCGCCGTAGCCCATGTGCGGCGGAATCGTGAGACGCCGACGCCCGCCGACCCTCATGCCCTGCACGCCGTCGTCCCACCCCTGGATCACCTGGCGGCGACCGAGGCCGAACTGGAACGGTTCCATGCGGTCCCACGACGCGTCGAACTGCTCGCCGGTCGACCACGACACACCGACGTAGTGCACCGTGACGTTCGTACCCGCCGTTGCCTCGTCGCCCTCTCCGACGGTCTCGTCGTCGATGACGAGTTCGGTGGGCGGGTTTTCCTGCGGGATCGTGACCTCTGGCTTGCGCATGGACGACGACGCTACCGGCGCGTCGGCGCCATGGCCGTGCGGACGGGACCGCCTGTCAGAATGCGGGCATGCCCGGTGCCTTCCTCCACCCGTTCGCCAAGCCGACGCGAGAGCGCTTCATCACGATCGCCCGCGGCGAAGGGTCGCTGCTGTGGGATGCGGACGGCAACGAGCTCATCGACGCCATGGCGAGCCTCTGGTACTGCCAGGTCGGCCACGGCCGCACCGAGATCGCCGACGCCGTCGCCCGACAGATGGGCACGATCGCTGCCTACTCCTGTTTCGATCCCTTCACGAACGCGCCCGCCGATGCCCTCGCCGAGCGGATCGCCTCGCTCAGCCCGATCCCCGATGCCCGCATCTTCTTCGCCGGCTCCGGGTCGGAGGCCGTCGACTCGGCCATGAAGCTCGCACGACTCGCCCACGTACAGTCCGGTCATCCCGAGCGGCGTCTCATCATCTCGCGGGTTCGCGGCTACCACGGCACGAACTACGGCGGCACCAGCGCACAGGGAATCACGCTCAACAAGCAGGGCTACGGCGAACTTCTCGCGGACGTGGTGCAGGTGCCGAGCGACGACGTCGAGGCGCTGTCGGTGCTGATGGCGGAACGGTCCGACGAGCTCGCGGCCGTGATCACCGAACCGGTGCAGGGCGCGGCCGGCGTGTTCCCACCTGTCGACGGCTACCTCGCCGAAGCTCGCCGCCTCTGCGACCAACACGGCGCTCTGCTGATCTTCGACGAGGTGATCACCGGCTTCGGTCGTCTGGGGACCTGGTTCGCGGCCCAGCACTACGGTGTCACGCCTGACATGACCACCTTCGCCAAGGGCGTGACCTCCGGTTATCAGCCGCTCGGCGGGGTGATCGTGGGCAGCAAGGTCCGCGACGCGCTGGAAGCCGACACGAACTTCATCCTCCGACACGGATACACGTACTCCGGGCACCCCGCCGCTTGCGCCGGCGCACTCGCGAACCTCGACATCATCGAGCGCGAGGGTCTGCTCGACGCTGCCGTGCATGTCGGATCTCGACTCGGCCGTGGCCTGCGGGCGCTCGAAGCCGATGGCACCGTCGATCACGTCCGTGGCGACGTCGCGATCTTCGGTGTCCAGCTGCACGAGCACACCGACGCCATGCACGTGCGCGACCGCATGCTGGATCTCGGCGTCGTCACCCGCGCCATCGGCACCGAAACTGTCACCTTCTGCCCGCCCTTCGTCACCACCGACGAGCAGGTCGACCGCATCGTCGACACCCTCGCCACGGCGCTCGGCGACATTGCTGGTGCCTGACCACGGTCGACGCGCGATCATGACCCGGTGAGCGACCCCGTCGAGCCCCTGTACAACCCGTTCGACCCTGCGTTCCGGGCGAATCCATATCCCTTCTACGACGTGCTGCGCGAGCGGGCGCCGGCATTCGACACCGGATTCGGGCTGGTGGTACTCACCCGCTACAGCGACGTGTCCCACGCCCTGCGAAGCAACGACTTCAGCCGCGACATCGACGCCAACGCCACACCGAGCGACGATGCCGTCGCGCAGCGCCGACGCCTCCGCCGGTCACAGGGGTCGAAGTCCATCTTGAACCTCGACCCACCTGACCACACGCGCTTGCGGCGACTCGTCTCGAAGGCGTTCACGCCCACCGCCATCGACGCCCTGCGCACGGTCATCGTGCAACAGGTCGACACCGTGCTCGATCGGGCCGCCGAGCGAGGCACCATGGAGTTGGTCGACGAGTTGGCGTTCCCCGTGCCGTTCCAGGTGATCTCCGACCTGCTCGACATCCCGCAGGATCGGTCGGCGGAGATGCGCGAGTGGGGCCAACTCCTCACCGCCTCGCTCGAGCCGACCGCCACCCTCGAGACACTCGATGCCGCCGAGGGGGCGTTGGCGCAGATGGGCGCGTACCTCATCGACGTCGTGGAACTCCGGCGCCGCAACCTCGGAAACGACGTCCTGTCCGCGTTGATCATCGCGGAGGAAGCGGGCGACCGGCTGAGCACCGAGGAGTTGCTGTCGTTCGTGACCCTGCTGTACGTCGCCGGCCACGAGACCACCGTGAACCTGATCGGCAACGGAATGCTGGCGCTGCTGAGGAATCCGACCGAGCTCGATCGGTGGCGCCACGATCCGTCGCTCGATGCGAATGCCGTCGACGAACTCCTGCGCTACGACGGCCCGGTCCAGCACACCGTTCGAGTGGCCATGGTGCCGATGTCGTTCGGCGAAGGGTCACAACGGGTCGACATCGAACCCGGCACGTCGGTGCTCACCGTGCTCGGCGCCGCCAACCACGATCCGGCCGTCTTCGACGATCCGCACGCGCTGCGGCTCGATCGGGCCAACTCGAACCGGCATCTCGCGTTCGCTGCAGGGATCCACTACTGCCTGGGGGCGTCACTCGCGCGGCTCGAGGCCACGGTCGTCCTGGGACGCCTGATTCGGCGGTTCGACGACATCGAACTGCTCAGCGAACCGACCTTCCGTGACCGGCTCACGATCCGGGGGGTCGACCGCATGGAGCTGGCGTTGCGTTGAGCCGCCCGGTCGTCAGGGGTTGAGCAGACGGATGAGACTGCTCGTGTCCCACCGGTCGCCACCCATCGCCACGACCTGCTTGTAGAACTGGTCCACGAGCGCCGTCACCGGCAGCCGAGCCCCGCTGCGATCGGCCTCGTCGAGCACGATGCCGAGATCCTTGCGCATCCATTCCACGGCGAAGCCGAACTCGAACTCGCCGGCGGCCATCGTGCGGGCCCGGTGGTCCATCTGCCAGCTCTGGGCTGCTCCCTTGCCGATCACCTCGACGACCTGGTCCACGTCGAGGCCGGCGAGCTTGGCGAAGTTCACGCCCTCTGCCAGGCCCTGGAGGAGACCTGCGATACAGATCTGGTTGACCATCTTGGTGAGCTGCCCCGATCCGGCCGGGCCGAGCCGGACACACGACTTGGCGTACGCCGCGATGATCTCGGCGGCGCGGTCGAACACCTCGAGGTCGTCACACCCGCACATCACGGTGAGTTGACCGTTCTCTGCCCCTGCCTGCCCGCCCGACACGGGTGCATCGACGAATCCGATGCCGCGTTCGGCGCACGCCGCCGAGAGCTCCCTCGCCACCCCCGCCGATGCCGTCGTGTGGTCGATCAGTACCGATCCGGCCGACATCGCCGCAAGTGCCCCGGAGGGCCCGAGGACGACCTCACGGACGTCGTCGTCGTTGCCGACGCACAGCGCCACGAAGTCGGCGTCTGCAGCAGCTTCGGCCGGCGTCGGCGCCGCTCGATGACCGTGGAGCGCCACCCAGGCCAGCGCCTTGGCCGCCGTGCGGTTGTAGACGACGACCTCGTGGCCGGACTTCGCGAGGTGCCGGGCCATCGGGGCGCCCATCACACCCATTCCGAGGAACGCGATCTTCGTCATGGCCGCCGAGTCTGGCATGCCCCCGTCGTGCGCGACACTGCCGGGCGTGGAGGATGGGCAAGAGACAGTGCCGTGGTGCGTGTTGACGTGGAACCTGCACGGCTCCGCGGGGCCCGACATCGGGGCAGTTGCGGAGGTGATCCGGGTCGAGGCGCCGGACATCGTGGTGATCCAGGAGATCCGCAAGGGCCAGGCCGGATCGCTGGGACCCGCCCTCGGGATGAGGTTCTCCTGGGACCACAAGCACAACCCGTACACGAGGGCCATGTGGTGGCGGGCGGAAGGTATGGCGATCCTCACGCCTCACCTGCTCGACGCGGCCGGCCAACGCGAGATCTCGGACCGGCAGCCCATGCGGAGTTGGAGGAGGCGGATCGTCCAGTGGGCCCGTGTCCGCCGACCCGACCGCACCTCGGTGATGATCTACAACCTGCACCTGTCGCCGCACGACGACGCCGAGTCACCGACGGTCGGAAGCCGAGCGGGTGAGCGCGATCGTGACATCGATCGGTGACGACCCACCGCCCATCGTCGCCGGCGACTTCAACGACGCCGACGACCCGACGATCATCGCCGCACTGCCGGGGATCGAACACATCGCGCCGTCGAACACCAACCCGTCATTGGAACCCCGGCAGCTGCTCGACCACGTCCTGTTGCCCGCCAACGCGACCGGCGTGTCAGTCGTCGTACCGAGCGGTGGTCAGGACTGGGCAGCGATCTCCGACCACCTTCCGGTGACGGTCCGCTTCTCGCTCCCCGCTGTTGCAGACGGGTTCTGAGCCCTTCGGCGACCCTTCTGCACGTCTGCTTCTGCAGGTCTACTTCTTCTTCTTGGCCTCGGCGGCCGGAGCCTTCAGCACGCCCTTTGCGAGGGCGTCGTCGAGGTACGCCTCGGCCTCTTCGGCCGACACCTTCAGCGCCGGCGAGATCTCGGAGATGAGGTTGACGCGGGCCCGCTCGTACATGGTGCGCTCTGCGGCCGACAGCGACGCGTCGCGGTTGCGGGCGGCGAGGTTCCGGACGACTTCGGCGACCTGGTAGACGTCACCACTCTTGAGCTTCTCCTGGTGATTCTTGAAGCGACGGCTCCAGTTCGACGGCACTCGCGGGTCGGGCTTGGCGAGCACGGCCACGAGGTCTTCGAGTTCGTCGGCAGACACCGGGGGCCGCACACCGACGTCGTCGGTGCTGGAGATCGGCACCTTGAGGGTCATCTCGTTGATGACCGTCTTGAGGATCAGATAGTCCTGCTTCTCGCCGAAGAACTCCATCTTCTTGGTCCCCATGACGACACATGCGCCGTGCTGGGGATAGATGACGGTCTCGCCCTTCTTGAACTTCACGCAGAACCTCGCCTGGTCGGGGGTGGGGGCCGCGGGTGGACGCAGCAGCTCTCCAGGTTACAGCGCCCTCGCGCCGTTGTGTCCCGCGGCGCTCGAAAGCCGTGGGTGTGGGACAACTCAGTCGACCGGGAGGTGGCAGACCGCTTCGACGTTGTTCCCGTCGGGATCGCGCACGAATGCTGCGTAGTAGTTCGCGTGGTACTCGGGCCACACGCGAGGCTCGTGCAGCACCTCCGCACCGACGGCCACGGCCGCATCGAAGAAGGCTCGAACCGCTGCCCGGTCAGCGGCCGCGAACGCGATGTGCGATTCCCGGAACCCCTCGCCGGAGTCGAACACGCCGAGCCAGAAGTCCGGCTTGTCCGGTGTCCCGTACCCGATGGCGACGCCGAAGTCCATCTGCCGACTCACACCGAGAGGCGCGAGCACCGCGTCGTAGAACGACGAGCTCGCCGACATGTCTGCACACTGGATTCCGAGATGATCGAGCATGTGCTCAGCTTTTCACCGTCAGCGCGTCGACACCAGGTCACCTGCATGGCTCGACCACCGTCGCACAGCGCCCTCGGCACGATTCGAACGTGCGCGCTACGGATTAGAAGGCCGTTGCTCTATCCAACTGAGCTACGAGGGCTTTCGATCAACGCTAGCGGGCACTCAACTCGGTACGCAGGAGTCCGAGGGCGGTGATGACCGAGAACTGGCGCATCTGCTCGCGCTGGCCGGGCAGGCGCGTCTGGCGCACCTCGTCGAACCCGGGCCCGACGAGGCCGACGTACAGCGTGCCGACCGGCTGACCGTCCTGTTCGTCGGGGCCCGCCACTCCGGTCAGAGCCAGCCCGATGTCGGCACCGAGACGTTCGCGCACGCCGTGGGCCATCCGACGAGCAGCATCCTCGCTCACCACCGGCCCCTCCCCCACGCCGAGCAACGTCTGCTTGACCTCGGTCGCGTAACTCACGATGGCTCCGCGGAACACGTCACTGGCCCCGGGAATCGCCGTCAGTCGCGCACCGACCAGGCCGCCGGTCACCGATTCGGCTGTCGCCAACGTCAGCCCGCGTCGACGACACAGCTCGAGCACCACCGACTCCATCGTGTCGTCGTCGGTGCCGAACACGAGATCGCCGAGTTCTGCGCGCACCACCTGCTCCCAGTGATCGAGCTGCGCCGTGCACTCGGCCTCCGTCCGCGCCTTGTGCGTCAGGCGCACCTTCAGCCCTTCCCAACCGCTGGCGAGGAACGCCAACGTCGGGGTATCGGGGCCCTCCAGCTGCTCGATGACGTCGTCGAGGCGCTCGTTGAGTCCGCTCTCGCTCTCACCCCACGTGCGCAGCACCCGGCTGGCGATCACCGAGTCGTCACCGCTGCGGTGCCGCAGGTCCGGAAGGATCGCCCGGTGCACCATGTCGTACATCTCGTGTGGCACGCCGGGCACGGCGTAGACGACCTTGTCGACGCCGTTCACGGTCACCGGACAGATCAGACCGGGTGCCGTCCCGCGGGTCTGCGGGATGATCGTCGCACCGACCGGCACCATGGCCTGACGCAGGTTGTTGTCGGCCATCCGGCGCCCGCGTGCGGCGAACATTTCGCGAATCACGTCGGCGACCGCATCGTCGGGAACCAGATCGACACCCATCACCGCGGCGATCGCATCCCGTGTCAGATCGTCGTGGGTCGGGCCGAGCCCGCCGCACATGATCACCGCGTCCGCGCTCTCGAGGAGCCACCGCAGCTGGGTCTCGATCCGAGCGACGTTGTCGCCGACCTTCACCTGCACGAGCGAGTCGATGCCGTTGGCGGCGAGCTCACCACCGATCCAGGCCGAGTTCGAGTCGATGATCTGGCCGAGCAACAGTTCGGTGCCCACCGCCAGCACGTCGCAGCGCAGCGTCATTCGGCTGTCGCCGTCCGACTGATTCCGCCGAGTTCCTCGTCGATGGCATCGGACACCTCGGCTTCGAGCTGACGAGCCCGCCACAGGTATTGGGCACCGCTCACCAGTGCGAGTATCACGGCGAGCCAGAGGAACGAGTTCCAGATCCAGGTGGCGTCGACTGCAGTCAGGGGCAGCAGGGCGAAGGCGACGGCCAACTGCTGGCTCACCGTCTTGTACTTGGCGAGCCTGCTGGCCGGCACGCTGATGCCCTTGCCGCCGACGAGCACCCGATACACGCTGATGACCACTTCTCGGGCCGTGATGATCACGACGGGAACGACCCAGAACACGCCGGTACTCACCAGCGTGAACATCGCACCGAGGATCAGGACCTTGTCGGCGAGCGGATCGAGGAAGGCGCCGGCGGAGGTCGTGCCCTGACGACGAGCGATGTAGCCGTCGACGAAGTCGGTGGAGCAGAACAGGAACCACATCGCGAACGCGATCCACGAACCGAGTTCGTCGTTCGGGATCACCCAGAACATCAGTGGCGACAACAGCAGTCGCCCCACCGTGATGGCATTGGCCCAGGTTGCGAGCTTGTCGGGCTCGACCATCAGAGTCCCCCGACGTCGACCCCGGCGCCGACGAGGTCGGGACCCATTGCGTCGACGATCTCGACGTCGACGAAGCTGCCGGGCACGAGATCCGCGGCGAGATGGACCACACCGTCGATTTCGGGGGCCTCGCGATGGCTGCGACCGACCCCGGGGGTGTCGACCAGCACCGACACCGTCGTACCGATCAACGCATCACGCCGGGTCGCCGTGATGTCGTCCTGCAGCTCGCGCAGCTCGGCCAGCCGCTCGCTCATGAGGCCCGGGGCGACCGCCCCATCGAGGTCGGCAGCGTACGTGCCGTCCTCACGGCTGTACGAGAAGAAGCCGCACCAGTCGAGCTGCGCCTCCTCGACGAAGTGCAGGAGCTGGTCGTGATCGGCTTCGGTCTCGCCCGGGTACCCGACGATGAAGTTGCTCCGGAAAGCGGCGTCCGGTTCACGGTCGCGGATGTCGGCGATGCGGTCGAGGAATCGCCGGCCGTCCCCCCAACGGCGCATCCGACGCAGGAGCGGCTTGCTGACGTGCTGCAGCGACAGATCGAAGTACGGCACCCCCGAGTTGCAGATCGCGTCGATGAGGTCGTCGCTCAGATCACTCGGGTAGAGGTACAGCAGCCGGACACGATCGACGGCGGCGGCAACCGCCTTGACCAGCGGCACGATCGATCCGGCCCCGAGTTCGTCGGGACGATCCTTGCCGTACGACGCGAGGTCCTGGGCCACGAGCACGATCTCGCGGGCCTCGAGCTGGTCGACTTCGGCCAGGATCGCGGCCACGTCGCGGCTGCGCTGCGGGCCGCGGAAGCTCGGGATCGCACAGAACCCGCACGAGCGGTCACAGCCCTCTGCGATCTTCACGTACGCCCACGGCACCGCCGAGCGGGGTCGAGGCAGGTTGAGGAGATCGAACTCGGGCAGCGGTGTGGACGAGACCGGGATGAGCTTTCGCGTGCCGTTCGGGACCTCGGTGCCGTCACGCTCGACCGGTGCGACGTTGAAGGCCTTGCCGAACCCGGCGACCTGATCGACTTCGGGCAGTGCAGCAGCGAGTTCCTCGCCGTAGCGCTCGGCCATGCAGCCCGTCACGACCAGTCTCGAACCCTGCGGGCGCTGTCCGTCGAGCGCGAGGATCGTGTCGATCGACTCGCGTCGGGCTTCGTCGATGAAGGCACACGTGTTCACGACCACGAGGTCGGCGAGCGCAGCGTCGTCGGTCGCTTCCATGCCGTCCGCGATGAGCGCGCCGACCAGCTTGTCGGAATCGACGTCGTTCTTCGGGCAGCCGAGCGTCTCGATGTAGAACCGCTGGGACACGGCTGTCCACGCTACCCGAGGGTCGTGCGCCCCAGGCCGATCCCGTCGCCGGGATCACCGGACGGTCACTGATGCGCGAGGCGCAGACCCGGACGCGGCCACCGGAACGACACGAGGCGACCCGAACTCGAGCACGTCACGTACGCGGTTCGCAGGTCGTCACCTCCGAAACAGATGTTGGTCGTGATGACGTCTCCGGTGGCATGGAACTCGATCTCGCTGCCGTCGGGCGAGATCGCGGTGATCCCCCCGTTGATCAATGTCGCGACACACACCCAGCCGTCGCCGTCGACGGCGAGCGAGTCGAGCAGTTGGTGACCCGGGAGGCCACACAGCACCGCCGAATAGTCGAGCGGAGCCGGTGGGCGCACCTCACCGGGCGCCGTGATGGTGCGCTGGTGCACGCGTCCGTTGTGGGTCTCGGCCCAGTACAGGGTGTCGGTGTCGGGCGACAGGCCGATGCCGTTGGGCGAGTCGGTCGGGAACACGACCTCCTCGATGCCGCTGCCGTCGGCGTGCGCGTAGTAGATGCCCGTGAGATCGGCGGTCCGTGCGGTCGTGTCGCGAATACCGTGGTCGGTGAACCAGAACCCGCCATGGCCGTCCATCACGAGATCGTTCGGGCTCCGCAGCGGGTGGCCGTCGCACTCGGTGTAGAGGTCGGTCACCGTGCCGTCATGGGGATCGACGCGCTGGATCCTGCCACCGATGTACCCGTCACGGTTGAACCCGCCGGGGACCGTCATCCCACCGAACTCGATCGGAGTGAACGATCCACCGTTGTTGCACACGTAGAAGGCCCCGTCGGGACCGACCGCGGCACCGTTCGGGCCTCCGGGGATCTCGGCGATCGTCTCGGTGGTTCCGTCGGGATGGATCCGGGTGAGCCGTTGTCCGAACATCTCCACGACCACGACCGAACCGTCGGGCATGGCGATCGGGCCCTCGGGGAACCGGAGACCCTGGGCGATCTCGGTCAACTCGGGTGTGAACTCACGAACGGTCGCAGACGCCATGGCGACATGATGTCACCGCCACCTCGTCTCGTCAGACTTGGCCGTTCTGCTGCAGCAGTTCGAACTCCTCGACGGTCATCAGCACCGAGCGGGCCTTCGATCCCTCGCTCGGGCCGACGACACCGCGTTGTTCGAGCAGGTCCATGATGCGTCCGGCGCGAGCGAACCCGACCTTCAGCTTGCGCTGCAGCATGGAGGTCGATCCGAGTTGACTGCGCACCACGAGTTCCATGGCCTGGCGCATCATCGCGGTGTCCTCGTCGTCGTCACCCGCGGAGAATGCGTTCGCGTCGGAGGTGACGTCGAGATCGTCGAACGAGGCCATGGCACCCGCACCCGCCGATGGTGCCCCGGGGCCACCACGTGGCGGCACGAGCGCCGACTGACCCGCGAATCCATCGTGGTCGCCGCCGCTCTCGCCCCCCGATTCGACGTCGTCGGAGTAGATCGGTTCGGGTGACTGCGCCCTCCAGTGCGCGACGACCTGGCGCACCTCCTCCTCGCTCACGAACGATCCCTGGATGCGGTTGGCGACCGACGAGTTGCCGGGCAGCAGGAGCATGTCGCCCTTGCCGACGAGTTTCTCGGCGCCGGGCTGGTCGAGGATGACGCGCGAGTCCGTGAGGCTGGAGACGGCGAAGGCCATGCGCGCCGGGATGTTGGCCTTGATGACACCGGTGATCACGTTGACCGACGGGCGTTGGGTGGCGACGATCAGGTGGATGCCGACGGCACGGGCCTTCTGGGCGATGCGAGTGATCGACTCCTCGACGTCGCGCGCCGCCACCATCATGAGGTCGTTGAGTTCGTCGACGACCACCACGATGTAGGGCATGTGTTCGTACTCGACGGTCGATCCGAGTGGCGGCTGGATCTGGCCCTTCGCGAACGCCTTGTTGTACCCCGAGATGTCGCGGTAACCCAGTTCGGAGAGCACGTCGTAGCGCCGCTCCATCTCCTTGACCGCCCACCCGAGCGCGTTGGCGGCCTTCTTCGGATTCGTGACCGGCTGCGTGAGCAGGTGCGGGAGGCGGGCGTACTGGCCCATCTCGACCTGTTTCGGGTCGATGAGGATCAGTCGCACGTCGTCGGGCGTGGTGCGCATGAGGAGCGACGTGATGATGCAGTTGATCCCACTCGACTTGCCGGCACCGGTGGCACCGGCGATCAGCATGTGCGGGGTCGTGGCGAGGTCGAGGAACACGGCCTTTCCGGCGATGTCCTTGCCGATGGCGACCTCGAGCGGATTGGTGGCCGTCGCAGCCTCCGGTGAGGTCAACAGGTCGCCCAGTGCAACGAGCTGGCGCTGGTGGTTGGGCACTTCGACACCGATCGCCGAACGGCCCGGGATGGGCGCCAGGATCCGGACGTCGACCGCCGCCATCGCATACGCGATGTCCTTCTGGAGGCTCGTGACCCGCGCGACCTTGACGCCGGGCCCGAGCTCGAGCTCGTAGCGCGTGACGGTCGGGCCGACGGTCATGCCGACCAGGGTGGTGTCGACGCCGTGGGAGGCGAGCGACTCGTGCAACGTCACGCCGCGCGCCTCGACCGCCTTGCGATCGATCTTCTGTTCGGCCGGACGATCGAGGAACGTCATCGGTGGGAGCACCCAGGCGCCGACACTCGTGCCGTCGGGATTCACCGCCCCCGACGGGGTGCCGGTGGAGACCTTCGGCGTGCGGCGCCGCTTCGGTGCAGCGTCGTCGCTCGCCAGCTCGTCGCCCTCGGCGGCGAAGTCGTACAGCGCAGAGCCCGAACCCGTGAGCGTCGACGCTTCACCCGCCACGTCGTACGGCGCGAACGTCGGGCCGTCACCGGTGACGTCACCGTCGCGGTCGCTGCTGAGCGTGGAGATGTTGCTGATGCCCGACTTGGCCGCCCGTCCCAGTGGCGCGCCGACGGCTGCGAGGAACCCACCCGTGTTCTGAGCGAACGTGCGAAGCGAGGTGCGCGTGACGAGCAGTGCCCCGCCGATCAACCCGGCGGTGAGCACCACCGCAGCGCCTGCCGAGGCCAGGAGCGCTTCGAGGGGCGCGCCGACGAGCGCACCGATGTAGCCGCCCGCGTCGACGACCTCGTCGGCGCCGTCGGAGATCTTGTCGGGTCCGAGCGCCACCTGCAGCAGCCCGAGGGCCGAGAGCGACACGATCGACCAGCCGATCGCCAGCTGGATCGGGCTGGCCGTGCGCCCACGGCGGAGGAACGCCACGCCGACGGCGACGAGCACGATCGGCAGTGCGTACCGGCCGTAGCCGACCAGCCAACCCATCAGCGTGTCGATGCCACTCCCGAGCGGACCCGCCAGATTCAGGTAGACGGCCAAGCCGAGCACGATCGCGAGGCCGATCAGGCCGATCCCCACGAACTCGTGCTCGCGCCCGCCGACCGCACCGCGCAGGACCGAGCCTCCGTGAGTGATCTCACCCTCGGGTGGTGTTGCGTCGCGAACGCTCCCGGGCGCCGGCACCTTCGAACGCGAGGACGGCGATGCCTTGGCAGATGACTTCGTCGAGGACTTCTTCGAGGGCGACGTCTTCGACGACGAGGATCGGGACGCGCCGGAGGTCGACTTCTTCGACGTCGAACGCTTCTTGGACGGGCCCCACGTGGTCATGACGGATCACACGGTACCAAGGGGCCGTCACACCGAACCGTGACCCTCATACTGTCCCACGACGGATCAGACGGGGTCGACGGCCAGCACCGAGCCGTCGGGGCCCACCGTGATGTCGAGCACGCCGCCTTCGGCCGACTGCGCGGCAACCACGTAGCGCACGCTGCCGCCTTCGCCGCCTTCGACGCTCAGCGTCTGGATGGTGGCATCAGGCAGTTCCTCGGTGACCTTCGCGAGGATGGCGGCCTCGTCGAAGTCGATCGCATCCGCGGTGAACGTGAATCCGGATGCCCCGGTCAGCGCCGGCGCCGGAGGCAGGAGCTCGCCGTCGGCGTACACGTACGGAATCGCCGCGGTCGCACCGTCGACAGCCACGAAGATGTTGGTCAGCTTGGGCCCGGCGGTCACCTCGAAGTAGTCCTGACCCGCTCCGAGTTCCGCCTCGACGGCGGCGACACCGGCGGCGATGTCGTCGACGAACGACGCGTCGACGCTCTCGTCGGAGTCGCCCGAGCACGCAGCCACCAGCGTCATGGCAGCGGTGATCCCGACCACGAATCGGATCCGGAGGGAGCGGTGGCGCACCGTCGCCAAGAGTCAGGTCTCCATGACGACGGGAACGATCATCGGACGGCGCTTCGTGCGCTCGCTGACGAACTTTCCTGCCGCGCGGCGAACATCGCGCTCGAGTGCTTCGACGTCACGAACACCCTTGCCGAGCGACGACTCGACCGCGTCGGCGACGGCGTCGCACGCCTCGTCGAGCAGGTCTTCTGCTTCAGGCGCGTACACCCAGCCGCGAGTGATGATCTCGGGGCCGACGAGCACCTTGCCGGTCTGGATGTCGACGGTGACCACGACGACGACCACGCCCTCCTCGGCGAGCTTCTGACGGTCGCGCAACACGCCCTGGCCGACGTCGCCGACGATGCCGTCGACGTAGAGGTAGCCCGCGGGCACACGACCGACCGGACGAATTTCCTTCTTCGTCAGTTCGAGCACGTCGCCGTCCTCGCACAGGATGACCCGGTCGTGCGGCACGCCCATCAGCTCGCCGAGGCGGGCGTTGGCGACCATGTGCCGGTACTCGCCGTGGATCGGGACGTACCACTCGGGGTTGACGATCGACAGGTAGGTCTTGATCTCGTCGGCCTGGGCGTGGCCGGTGGCATGCACGTCGAGGATGCCGGAGTGCACTACTTCGGCACCGATGCGCAGCAGCCCGTCGATGACGGCATTCACGTTGCTCTCGTTGCCCGGAATCGCGTGGCTCGACAACACGACCGTGTCGTGCTCGCCGAGCTTCAGCCATTTGTTCTCGCCGCGAGCCATCAATCCGAGCGCGGACATCGGTTCGCCCTGCGACCCGGTCGAGATGATGCAGACCTTGCCGGGCTCGTACTTGTCGATGTCGTCGATGTCGATGATCGACGACTCGGGGATGTCGAGCACCTTGAGTTCACGTCCGAGCCGGACGTTCTTCTTCATGCTCAGACCCAGGGTGGCGACGACGCGCCCTTCGGCGATGGCCGCCGTGGCGATCTGCTGGATCCGATGCAGGTGGCTCGCGAAGCTCGCCGTGATGATTCGGCGGTCACGTTGAGCTGCGAACAGGCCCTGCAGGACGCTGCCGACGCTGGTCTCGCTCGGCGAGTAACCGGCCTCTTCGGCGTTGGTGGAGTCGGCCATCAGCAGACGGATACCGGGCGACTTCGCGAGCTGGCCGATGCGAGCCAGATCGGTGCGGCGATGGTCGACCGGTGTCAGGTCGATCTTGTAGTCGCCCGAGTGCAGCACCACGCCCTGCGCCGTGTGGACCGCGATCGCGTGGGCGTGCGGCACCGAGTGGGTGACCGGGATGAACTCGACGAGCAGCTGGCCGATCGCGACGGATTCGCCGTCGACGACCTTGCGCATGTCGGTCTTCGGGAGCAGCCCGGCTTCCTCGATGCGGTTGCGTGCCAGGCCGAGCGTCAATGCGGCGCCGTAGATCGGGAGCGGATCGTCTCTGAGGTCGCCGATGCCGTCGTGATCACGCAGCAGGTACTGGATGGCGCCGACGTGATCCTCATGGCCGTGCGTGAGCACGAGCGCCTGGATCCGTGCAGCGTTCTCGCGCAGGTAGGTGAAGTCGGGCAGGATCAGGTCGATCCCGTGCATGTTCGCATCGGGGAACATCAACCCACAGTCGATGAGGATGATCGTGCGATCCGGGTCGTCGGCGGCGCCCTGCTCGATCGCCATGCAGTTGCGGCCGATCTCTCCGAGGCCGCCGAGGAAGATGATGCGGACCGGGACGGATTGATCGGTGGAGCCCGGTGCGAGACGGTCAGCCACGGGCGGCGACCAGTCGTTCGTGGACGCCGCGTGCGGCGTGTTCGAGTCCATGGGGCGTCGGCCCCATCGGGGACCTGCATTCCCCGACGTCATGACCGAGCGTTCTCAACATTGCCTTCGACGGTACCGGGTTCGGCGCGTCGTCGCTGGATTCGAACTCGTAGCTCTCGAGCTGGCGGGCGTTGATCCGCTGCGCTGCGACGACGTCCTCGCGTGCCCAGGCGTTGAACATCGCGAGATGGTCGGCGGCGCACCAGTGCGTGGCCACCCCGATCGCGCCGACCGCACCGATGGCCAGCAGCGGCAGCGTCATCGAATCGTCGCCCGAGTAGATCTCGAACCCCACCGGACTCTTCGCCTTCACCGCAGCGGTTGCCCCCGGGTTCCCTGCAGCGTCCTTCAGGGCGACGATGTTGGGAACGTCGGTGGCGAGCCGAACGATCGTGTCGCTGGAGATCTTGCGACCGGTGCGCGCCGGGATGTCGTAGAGCACGATCGGGAGATCGGTCGACGACGCGATCGCTCGGAAGTGGGTCTCGATCCCGGCCTGCGACGGGCGGCTGTAGTAGGGGCACACACCGAGGATTCCGGCGATACCCAGGTGGCCGGCTTCCTCGGTGAGGCCGATGTCGTGGCGTGTGTTCGACCCGGTCGTCCCAGCGATCACCGGCACCGTCACGGCGTTCACCACGGCTTCGAAGAGCTGCAGTTTCTCGTCGATCGACAGTGTCGGTGCCTCGCCGGTGGTGCCGCACACCACCAGGCCTTCGTTGCCCTGCTCGACGAGCCACTTGGCCAGAGCCACAGCGGCGTCGACGTTCAGTTCACCCTCCTCGTCGAAGGGCGTGACCATGGCGGTCAGGACCCGTCCGAACCGAGCCATCAGCAGTGACCTGCGGTCGCCATCGGGAATCGAGCGTGCTCAACATCGCAAATCACGACGTGCAACCTATTCGATCCCTGCCACCACGCGCATTCCGATTCCCCGCCGGCCACACCGAGACGGGCTGCTCGATGGTGGCAGCCGCTAGCTTCTGCCCTGCGTGAACAACAACTGAAGGAGATCATCATGCGACCCTCCCCCATCCTGAGTCGGCTCGTGCCGGCCCTTGCCGTCGGTGCCCTCGTCCTCGCGGCGTGCGGAAGCGACGACGATTCGTCAGGCGCTTCGAGCACCGATGCTGCCGCCGGCACCGACGCTCCGGCCAGCACGGAGGGGGCCTCGGCTGCCGGAGAGGCGTGCGGCCCGACGATCGAAGAAGGCGTCCTCACGATCGCCACCGGCGAACCCGCGTTCTACCCGTGGGTCATCGACGACGCACCCGAGTCCGGTGAGGGCTTCGAATCGGCCGTCGCCTACGCCGTGGCCGGCGAGATGGGCTACGACGCCGAATCGGTCGTCTGGGTCCGCACGACGTTCGACGAGGCCATCCAGCCCGGGGCGAAGAACTTCGACTTGAACCTCCAGCAGTACTCGATCACACCCGAGCGCCAGGAGAACATCGACATGTCGTTGCCGTATTACACGACCAACCAGGCCATCGTCGGACTCGCCGGGTCAGCAGCAGAAGGCGCCACGACGATGGCCGATCTGAAGGACGTGAAGTTCGGCGCCCAGGTCGGCACCACGAGCCTCCAGTTCATCACCGATGTGATCCAGCCCAACCAGGAGCCGTTCGTCTACGACGACAACGTCGGTGCGAAGGCCGCTCTCGAAGCCAACCAGATCGATGCGGCAGTCTTCGACGTGCCGACAGCGGTGTACGTCTCGGAATTCGAGATCGAGGGCAGCAGCGTCATCGGTCAGTTCCCTGCTGACGCTGGCGGAGAGAACGACCAGTTCGGCATCGTGCTCGAAAAGGACAGCGCCCTCACCTCCTGCGTCAATGACGCGATCACGACGCTGACCGAGAACGGGGAACTCGACGCCATCGAAGCCGAGTGGCTGGCGGACTACCAGGCGATCCCCGTCATCACCGCCGAGTGATTTCGGTCGCTTCGGTCAACCACACGTCATGACGGATCGACCGACCCGGCGCGAGCTCTACGAGCGGGCTCAGCGCCGGCGGTCGAACGTCATCGCCGCGATCAGCACGATCGTCGTGGTCGGCGTCCTGATCGTCGTCGTACCGATGACCCCCGGGTGGGACCGGGTACGTCAGGCGTTCTTCGACGGCGATGTGTTCGTCGAGAGCTTCCCCCGACTGCTTCGAGCGTTCTGGCTCGACGTCCAGATCCTGCTGTGGTCCACGCCACTGATCCTGATCGTGTCGCTGCTGATCGCCCTGGCGCGCAACACCCGCAGCCCCGCGCTGTTCCCGCTGCGTGCGTTCGCGGTGATCTACACCGACGTGTTCCGCGGGATCCCCGTCATCCTGCTCGTGTTCCTCATCGGTTTCGGCGTCCCTGCGCTCGGACTGTCTCGCGAATGGGCGAACCCGTTGATCTGGGGCACCGTGACACTCGTGCTGTCGTACTCCGCGTACACGGCCGAGATCATCCGATCGGGCATCGACGGGGTCCACGAGAGCCAGCGAGCAGCGGCACGCTCGCTCGGGATGACGAACCGGCAGACGATGAACACGGTGATCCTGCCACAGGCCTTCCGACGCATCGGCCCGCCCATGATGAACACCTTCGTGAGCCTCCAGAAGGACGTCGCGCTCGTCAGTCTGATCGGGCCGGTCGAGATCCTCCGTCAGGCCGGCATCGACAAGGCGAAGTTCGCGAACTTCACCCCGTACGTGGCGGCCTCGCTCATCTTCCTGGCCATCACGATTCCGTGTACGCGTCTCGCCGACCACGCCCTCGCCAGGCAGCGCCGCCGTACCGGCGCCACGACCATCTCATGACGTCCGATCAGAGCGACGAGCAGCCCCTCAAGCTCGAGCTGCGCGGCGTGTACAAGTCGTTCGATTCGACCACGGTGCTCGATGGCATCAACCTCCGGGTCGCCGAGGGCGAGGTGATCACGCTGATCGGTGCGTCGGGTTCGGGCAAGTCGACACTCCTGCGATGCGTCAACCTCCTCGAGGTCGTCGACGACGGTGCCGTGTTGTTCGACGGTGTCGACATCGCCGAGCCGGGGCTCGACGCCGACCCGGTGCGACGCCGGATCGGGATGGTGTTCCAGAGCTTCAACCTGTTCCCGCACATGAGCGTCACCGACAATGTGGCGATCGGACCGCGCAAGGTGCTCGGAGTGCCGAAGGCGGTCGCCCGGGAGAACGCTCTGGCGATCGTGACCCGACTCGGACTCGCCGCACGGGCCGACGCGTACCCCGACCAACTGTCGGGCGGTCAGCAGCAGCGTGTCGCGATCGCCCGATCCCTGGCGATGAATCCCGAGGTGATGCTGCTCGACGAGATCACCTCGGCGCTCGACCCCGAACTCGTCGGTGAGGTGCTCGACGTGGTGCGCGGGCTCAAACGTGACGGCATGACGATGCTGATCGCCACCCACGAGATGGCGTTCGCCAAGGAGATCAGCGACCGCGTCTGCTTCCTCCACCAGGGTCGGATCCTCGAGGACGGTCCTCCCTCCCAGATCTTCAGTGCCCCGCGAGAGACCCGAACACGCGAGTTCCTCCAACGCGTCACCGACGCCGGCCGCCTCTAGCGCGAGCTGCCGACGTCGCTGACCCCGCAGACGAGATCACGGTTGAGGCAGAGCGCCACTTCCTGCTCGAGCTTCTCCTGGTTCCACACGTTCCAGAAGTCGGCGTGGCCGGTGATGATGTCGCCGGAGGCCAGCATCAACCCGTCCGGGTCGACCGGCGGATAGTCGATGGCGATCGTGAGCTGGGGAATCGGTACGGGAAAGTCGTCCGGGCACCCGTTCGCGTCGCTGTAGCGCGCCGGCGACTCGTCGCCGATGCCGGTCAGCGTCCGACCGTCCCAGCAATCGGGAAACGTCACGAGCATGCGCAGCGGCGTCGATGGCGGGCACGCCGGCGGGCCGACGTCCCGGGTCGCCCCCGTACCGCACGACCACGCGACGATCTCGGTCGACTGCGGTTCGGTTGCCGTCGCATCGCCGCCGATCAGCATCAGCCCGGCGGGGTACGGCTCCACATGGGAAGGATCGACACCACGGCCGGGTCGGTAGTAGGCGGTGAACCCCGTCGGCTGGATCTGGGCGCCGGACTCGTCGAGCAACGCAGGGGCCCAGTACGACGCTGTGTCGAGCGCCTGGCGACACGACGTGTCGGCGCCGAGCACCCGTTCGTAGTCGGGGTCGGAGTCGACGTCCCGATTCCCGAAGAACTGGTGCAGGTGGCTCATTCCCGGTTTGCCCGGATGCACGATCGGATCGTCGTACGCCACATGACTGAGATCGCATTCCACGATGAACTGTGCGACGTGGCCCTGGGGGCCGCGTCGCACAGCGTCAGGTCCGCCGGCAGGCGACGACGGCGACGATTCGGTCGCGCTCGCACACGCTCCGACGAAGAGGGCCACGGCGCCGAGGCCGACGATGCGTCGCGTCATCGACATCACGAGTTGCGGCGTCAGGGCCGAGTCGGTACGACGATCGTCGTGATGTCGACCGTCGGCGGCATGTTCGTCGCCGGCTGCGCGGGAGCCGTTGCGGCATCGGGCATCCCGTCGAGCAGCGGCGGTGCGGGGGTCGGTGCCGTCTCGTAGTCGACCGACGGCGGTGCGCTCTCGGCGTCGGCCAACCAGCTCACCACGTTGAGGTCGCCCAGCAACCAGTCGCCACCACTTCCGGTGCCCTCGCAGGGAAGCAGCGCTTCGATGTCGGTCGGTGCGCTCGAGGTGAACACGTTGTCGGCGAAACAGTTGCCGAGCGTGGTGGGGTCGATCGGGGCAAGTGAGAGATCGACGGCCGAGACCGCCAGATCGGCAACTCCGCTTCCCTCGACCACGTTGCCGACGACCCGGTTCTCCTTGGGTGCCCACAGGATCGCCCCGAGCGTGTCGGGGTCGGCCAGTGGCAGGTCGCGGGTCTCCGAACACGGGAGGTCCCAGGTGTCCTCGGCGGGTTCGGCGTCGTTCGGCTCGAACTCGGGGAACGGGATGAGCCCGATGCCGACCTTGGTCTGGCCGTACACGAGGTTTCGTTCGATGACGTTGCCGATGCCGCCCTCGACGAGGATGCCGTTGTTCATCGCCAGGATGGCATCGGAGATCGCCGGGGTGTCGCCCTGGTTGTTGTCGTACACGATGTTGCCGACGATCGTTGCCCGGCGCTGCGGATAACACAGCTCGTAGGTGGCCGAGTTCATGTTGATGCCGGCGCGGTTGTTGTTGAAGCGGCTGTTGATGATGTAGAGGTTGCCGCCCGAGGTGGTGCCGGAGTAGCCGAGGCCGTTGTACTCCGAGATCACGTCGTCCATGACGGCGTTGCACTCGTAGCACTGGCCGATGTAGAAACCGGCGTCCGGGCTGCCGCTCGCGTAGGAGTGCTCGAGCAGACCGTTGATCGAGTCGAACGCGTAGACGCCGTAGTCGCCGTTGCGGTAGGCGGTGATGTACGAGCCGCGATAGCCGTCGACCGACGTCCAGAACACGCCGTTGTTCGTGTAGTTCTGAGCCGTCAGGTTCTCGACGGCGACACCGCTGGCGCCCAGCACGCGCACGCCGTTGTCGAGTTCGAACTGGCCGTCGAGGACGACCTCGTTGCGGTCGAGGCCACGAATCGTGATCTCGTCGGTGGTGACGTTGACTGCCTCGTTGTAGACGCCAGGTGAGATGAGCACCAGATCACCGGGCGAGGCGGCGTCGACGGCCTCCTGAATGGTGCTGTACTCCTCGGGGACCGACAGGACTCCGTCGGCTGCGCGAGTGTCCACCGCATCGGTCGCGACGGGAGCATCCGTCGACGTCGCAGCGTCGGTGGCGGTCGACGCGTTGTCGTCACTGCCGGCGCACGAGGCGAGGATCACGACGGCCACCAGGCCAAGAGCAGTCTTCTTCATCATCGGGCCTCTCGTCTTCTTCATGGTCGGACCTTCCATCAGCCGGCGGGGGTAACGACGACGGTGCCGATCATCCCGGCATCTTTCGTGCCGTGGATCGAGCAGTAGTACGTGTACGTGCCCGGCTCGCCGAAGACCCAGGTGTACTCGGCACCGGGCGTGAACGCTTCGGTCGGCGCACCCCACGTTTCGGAGTCGTCGGTCGGCAGCACGTTGTGGTCGTTGCGCCCACGGTTCTCCCAGCGGACGGCGGTGCCCGCGGTCACCTCGACGGTCTCGGGACGAAAGCTGTTGTCGAGTGCGACGACGTCGACGGTTTCACCGTTGGACGCGACCGTCGGACTCGTTGCTGCGGACGTCGCGACGTCAGTGGCATCGGGTGGGGTGCCGACCCCGGCGTCGTCGTCCGAACCGCAGCCAGCGAGGAGCAGGCCGGAGGCCGTTGCGATCGCGAGCACCCGACGAGCGCGGTGAAATGGGCGGCGTGCAGACATGGGCACGGGAGTCTGTCATCACCCGAACCGGCCCACACCGCAATCGGCAGATTTTCTCGGCGGAGTCCGATCAGGTCGCCATGAGCGCACCGGCGTATTCGTCACGCAGGGTCTTCTTCGAGAACTTGCCCACGCTCGTCTTCGGCACCTCGTCGATCCAGACGACACCCTTGGGCATCTGCCACTTGGCGATCTTGCCCTCGAGGAACGCGAGCACTTCGGCCTCGGTGAGTTCCTCGCCCGGCGCCACGACGACGCATGCGAGCGGAGCCTCGCCCCACTTCTCGTGGGCGACGCCGATCACCGCGGCTTCGGCGATCTTCGGATGCGCCATCAACTCGTTCTCGAGTTCGACCGAACTGATCCATTCGCCACCCGACTTGATCAGATCCTTCGTGCGGTCGACCAAGCGGACGAAACCGCGCTCGTTGACGGTGGCCACGTCACCGGTCTTCAGCCAACCGTCCTCGGTGAAGCTCTCGCCGGATCGCTCGTCGTTGTAGTAGTCGGACGCGATCCAGTTGCCTCGGCACTGCAGTTCGCCACTGCTCTCACCGTCCCACGGCACCGGGTCGGTGGTACCGGGAACGACGACACGACACTCCGCACCGAACACGATCCGGCCCACCTGGGTGCGCAGTTCGGCCTGCTCCTCCTGCGGGAGCAGCTCCTGGTCGGCGTCGAGGCGGCACACCGCAGCGATCGGGCTGGTCTCGGTCATCCCCCAGGCCTGGAAGATCGGCAGGCCGGTCTGCTCGCGGTACGCCTCCGACAGCGACTTCGGAACCGCCGACCCGCCACACGGAATGCTGCGCAGTGACGACGTGTCCTTGCCCTTCAACTCGGGCAGCACCGCCATCCAGATGGTGGGGACACCGGCGGCCACGGTGACCTTCTCCTCGATGATCAGCTTGGCGACCGCCGGTCCGGACAGATCGGGACCCGGCATGACGAGATCGGCTCCCGTGGCGACAGCGGCGTGGGCCAGACCCCAGGCGTTCGCGTGGAACATCGGCACGACCGGAAGGATCACGTCGCTCTCGCGTGCGCCGAGGCTGTCGACGGTCATCGCTCCCATCGTGTGCAGGAACGTCGAGCGGTGCGTGTACACGACGCCCTTCGGGTTGCCGGTGGTGCCGCTCGTGTAGCACATGCTCGCGGCACGGTGCTCGTCGTCGACTCGGAACTCGACGGGATCCGCGGCCGCCAGCAGCTCCTCGTAGTCGAGCAGTTCGTGGCCGGCGAGATCAGCGGGGATGTCACCCTTGCCGTCGTCCATCAGGACGAGATGCTTCACGTTCTCGAACGTCGGCAGCAACGGGGCGAGCAGTCCGAGGAGGGAACGATCGACGAAGATCACCTCGTCGTCGGCATGGTTCACGATGTAGGTGAGCTGCTCGGGGAACAGCCGGATGTTGAGTGTGTGCAGGACACGGCCGGTGCACGGTGCCGCGAAGTACAGCTCGAGATGGCGGGAGGTGTTCCATGCGAAAGTGGCGACACGGCCATCGGCCGAGATGCCGAGGTTGTCGAGCACACCGCCGAGCTTGCGGGTGCGCGCCGCCCACTCGCCGTAGGTGATCCGCTGGAGACCCTCACCCGTCGCGGTCACGATCCCCTTGTGCGGGTGGTACTTCTCCGCCCGTTCGAAGATGTGGGGAATCGCGAGCGGGACGTCTTGCATCAGGCCTTGCATCGTGTGGAAGGTAGCTCACCCGGCGTGACCCGATCGACTGGAACCGGTACCGTTGTGGTCCGTGACCGACGCCGCAATCGAAGCCACCAGTGCGCCGCACGTCCGACCGACGTGGGCACCCCTGACGCTGGTCGCGTTCGTCAGCCTCGTCGTCGCCACCAACGTCGCGACCGGCGTCTGGGCGCGGTGGGTCGAGACCAATCCCGAAGGCCTGCTCGCGCTGTCGTCGCGCAACCGCTACCTCGCGCTGACACTGGCGGCAGGCGTGCCCGTGTGGGTCTATGTCGTCATCGGCTTCCTGCGCATCGGCGTCGCGTTCCTCGTGTGTCACCTGATCGGACGCGCCTACCACGACGATGCGATCGGCTGGTTCCGCAAGTACCTCGGAGTGAGCGCAGAAGCGATCGACGGGTTCAACCGCGGATTCGCCAAGGCCGAATGGATCCTCATCCCGTTCTTCGTCGGGTCGAACATCGTCGCTGCGCTGAGCGGGGTGCACCGCACTCCCCCGATGCGTCTCGCAGCCCTGCTGTCGATCGGCATCGCTGCCCGACTCGCGCTCATGTGGTGGCTGGCACGCACGTTCGAGGCACAGCTCGTCGATTTCCTCGAATGGCTCCAGCGCTACCAGTGGTGGGCCGTCGGCATCTCGATCGCCCTCGTGGTGCTCGTCAACCTCCGCAACTTCCGCAGCGCCTGACCTTCACGCGAGCATCGAGGCTGGCCCGTCGCTGCCTTCTGCCTTCGTCCGCGCACCGAACCGCTCCTACGATGACGCCGTGTCCAGCGGGCATGATCTCATCGGGCGAAAGCCGGAGCGGGCGGCAATCGCCGCTGCGTTGAACGACCGATCGCCGGGAGCCTGTGGGATCGTGATCGTCGGCGAGCCCGGCATCGGGGAAGACCGCCCTCCTCGACGCTGCACTAGAGCACGCGTCGCGCGAGAACACCCACATCGTCCGCCTCGGATTCACTCGAGCCGAAACAGAGGCTGCCTGGGCCGGACTCGCAAGCTTCGTGGATGATCTTCCCCAAAACTGGATCGCGAGGCTCCCCGCGGCACAACGACGCGCTGTGCGGGTGGCGCTCGGAGAACGGGAGCCTGACGACTCCGACGTGACCGGACTCGTGGCAGCTGCCGTTCGGGCCTTGCTGAGACGCGCCACGCGCGACGGCCCCACTGTGCTGGCCATCGACGATCTGCAGTGGACCGACGCGGGGACGGCCGCCGCGTTCTCCTCGGCGATCCGGGCATGCGCACGTGATCCCCTCGCATTGATCGTGGCGATGCGATCGAACGACGTCGCCCCATCGACCTACCCGAATCCTCGGCGGGAGAGTCGCCGTTGTCAACGTCGGTCCACTCACCGCGAGCCGAGGTCCACGAGCTGCTCCGCCGAGGAGATGTCGTCGTCACCCCACCCCTCCTCGACGATGTGTACTCGCTCGGATCCGGCAACCCACTGCACACGATCATGCTGATCGACCAGATCCGCACGAGTGGATGGCGCCGGGGTGCACTGCCCCCGTCGATCGCGCAGGGTCACCAAGACAGCGTCGATGCGCTCGACCACGACGCCGAAGTTGTGCTCGAGTTCGCCGCTGTCTCGATGATGTCGACGGCGCATTGATCGGCCAATGCCTGCCCGCAATCGACACCGCCCGCGCACTCGAGTCGGCCGAGCACGCCGGGCTCGTCGTCTCGGATCGCTCAGGACGAGCTATGTTCGCACACCCGACGGTGCCGGCCGCCATCCTGGCCCGACTCGGACCGACAACGATCGCGAGGATCCACCGCGAACTCGGCGAACACCTCCCGAACGATGACGATCGGGCAGCGGTTCACCTCGCATCGTCCACATCGGAACCCGACGAACAGATCGCCAGTGCGCTTGAACGCGCGCCGGGCAGGCGCTCGAACGCGGAGCGAAGCAGACCGCCGGCCAACGATTCCTTCGGTCCGCGGACTTGACGCCGGCGATCGATGGCGACAGCAGATGGCGTCGGATCACGTCAGCCGCTGACGCGTTCTCGGCGCCGGCGACCTGCGCGCCGCTGAGGCGCCGTCGAACGAGGCCTTCGCCACGGCCGTCGACCCCGCACAGGTCGCGATCGCCGGCGGTATCCGGGTGCAGATCATGGCATCGCACGGCGACATCCTGTCGGCCCACCGCTTCATCGTCGATCTTCTCGACGAACGCGACCAATCAGTCGATGTCCGAGCACTTCTCGGGCGGGCCCGCGTCCGGCTCGAACAGCTCATCGATCTGTCACTGGCCGCCACCACTGCCTGGAAGATGCGCGACGAGATGCTTGCTGCCGAGCTCCCTTCGCACGCGCTCGAATTCGAGATCGCACACCAGCACGCCCGCTTCCTCTTGGGTGAGCCGATCGATGTCGTCGGACTCTGGCGGCTCGGTGAGCCCATCGTCGATGCAGTCGACTATCTGAGTTCGAGCTGGATGGCGCTGGAGGCACTGACCTGGAGCGGCGTTGACGACGCCCTCGCCCATCAGGCATTCGACCGGTTCGAACGAGCGGCATGCTCTGCGGGTGCAGCGCAGTCCATCGTGAAACTTCACGACTTCCGCGGCAACCTGCTGATCCGCCGGGGCAGCTGGCGCGAGGGGGAGGCCGAACTCCGCATCGCCGCTGACGAGGCGGACCTGACAGAGATGCCGGGCGACATGTCCCGTTCCGCTCTCGCGCGCTGCTGGCCGCGACCGGACATCTCGACAAGGCCAAGGCGGCCGCGATGCGGTGCCCAACCGCAACCGGCGGGGATGAACTCCCACTCCTGGTCGCAGTTCACCAATCCTGTCTCGGCTTCATCGATCTCTGCGCCGACCGCAACGAAGCAGCCGTGAATGCCCTCTCGCTGGCGTGGGCGGCAGCCGACAAGGTCCACCTTCGAGACCTGACCTCGCTGCCTTTCCGCGCCGATCTCGTCGAGGCGCTCACGAACTGCAACCGCGTGCCAGAGGCAGCGGTCCGCTCCAGGCACATCCGGGAGCTCGCGCAAAGATCGACGCTGCCGCTCGCCTCGTCCAAGCGGCCCGGGCGGACGTCCTCGTGGCAGCCGCCCACGGCGATCTCGATGGGGCGATCGCCGCTGCATCGGAGGGACTCGCTTGGCACGACAAGGTTCGATACCCACTGGAGTTCGGCCGCCTTCAGCTTGCGTACGGGAGCGCGTTGCGACGAGCGGGCCGGCGCCGAGCTGCAGAAGCTGCGCTCTCGGAGGCGTTGGACACCTTCGAACAACTCGGAGCGGTGCCGTTCCTCACACGAGCAAAGGTGGAGCTGCAACGAATCGGTCGGCGGGCCGGCATCGACTCGGTTCTGACGCCGACCGAGGAACAGATCGCAGCTCGGGTTTCCGCCGGTCGCACGAACAGCGAGGTCGCTGGGGAGCTCATCGTCAGCGTGCGGACGGTGGAGTCCAACCTCACCCGCGTGTACCGGAAGCTCGGTGTCCGTAATCGGGCCGAACTGGCCGCGTTGTTTCGATCGAACCGCCAGTGATCCGGGTCGGTCGACATCGAGCGCGGTCGGCCAGACATGTGGAAACCACTGATGCGCACCCGCACCGAGTTACGTCACACTGGGTGTGTGTCGACTCACGGCGGGTTTGCTCGACGGACCGTTCTCACCATGCTCACCGCGATCGGCCTTGCATCGCAGCTCGTCATGCCGGGCGCACCATCGGGAGCGGTCGGACCCGGAATGCTGTCCGTCGTCCAACCGCTGGCTCCCGCCGAGACGTTCGAGGTGAACGCCGCCTCCGATGACCCGGATGAGAACATCGGTGACGGCGACTGCGCAACACAACTCACCGGGAACTGCACGTTGCGAGCTGCGCTACAAGAAGCAGGGTCGGATCCCGACGTCGACCGGATCGTGTTCTCGCCCGGATTCTCGGCTCGGATATCTCCGCACACTCCACTCCCATCGATCACACGACCACTCGTGATCGACGGTCGATCCGAAGCGACGCCGCGTGCGCGCTGCCTGCCACGCCGGGGATCGTGATCGACGGATCGAACCTGTCAGCGTCGTCGTGCTCCCGAGGAAGCTTTAGCATCGGGCGAGGCGTCGCCGAGGATGACGTGGCCATCCAAGTCGAGAACACCCGGTTCGAGATGTACGGAGTGGCGATATTCGGCGCTCCATGCAATCAGCTGATGCTCTGGAACGCAGGTGGATCCATCGTGTCCAGCAGCTGGTTCGGAGTCGTCCGGGGTCGGCTGACATCGCCGACCAGTTGAACGGCATCTACATCAAGGCGAATGCCTCCGAGACCCTGATCGGTGGCAACACGGCCACCGAGGGCAACGTCGTCGCCGGGTTCTCCAACACGGGGATCCTGATCGACGAGGACAGCGATGGCGTCGACATCGCCGACAACCTCATCGGAACGATCGACGGGGTCACGGGATTCATGGCACCGGGCACCACGACCGGGGCGGAGTACGGCGTCTTCGTCAGCGGCGAGCCTCAGGCCCTCAACGACGCGACCCCGATCCAGGAGGTCTCCTCCGATGACATCACGATCCGGGACAACACCATCGGATCCATCGGCGGGGCAGGCGTCTCGGCTGCCGGCAACACCGACAACCTCGTGGTCCGCGCCAACCACATCGGTGCTGCGGTCGACGCAGCAGCGATCCTCCCGATCGGACAGTCCGGTGTCATCGTCGAAGCACGCGGAAGCACCCCGTGGCCGCAACCGGTGCTCGGATCACCGACAATGTGATCGGACGGTCGTCGATCGCCGGAATCGAGTTGGCCGGTGTCGGCACGACTGGCGTGGTCGTGCAAGGCAACTCGATCGGCATGGAGCCGCCCGGATCGGTGGGCGGCGGCAACTCCGTCGGCGTGCTCGTCCGCGATGGAGCTTCCGACAACCTGATCGGTGTGCCGGTCGGCGATGACCCGTCTCCTCTGGGCTCCTGCGGCTCCGGGGACGCCTGCAACGAGATCGTCAACAACTTCGTCGCCGGCGTGTGGATCGGGACGGGCGAGGCCGTTCGCCCCGGAGCCACCGCCACTGCCGGTTCCGGGAACACCGTGCGGGGCAATCGCATCGCCCGCAATGTCGGCCTCGGGATCGATCTGAGCGACCTCGGCCCGACCGCCAACGATGCCAGCCCGACCTCGATCGACGTGGACGCGGGTCCGAACGGCCTCCTGAACGCGCCCGTCGCGGTCAGCGGCGGCAACCAGGGGGGCAGCCTCACCGTCAGCGGGATGGTCATGAGCGAGGATCTGAGCAACCTCACGATCGACGTCTACGAGTACGGCATCTTCGAGGAACGGGATCTCGACGACCTGTTCGGCACCCGGACGCTGCGCGCCGGGGCACGCTACGACACCGACCTGCCCGCGTGGGTCATTCCGGCGCCAAGCGCCACGAGCGCGACCGCGTATCCCCAGCCGGTGCGCTGGGTCGGAACGGTGCGATCCGCCGACATCGACCCTCGCTCGCGCCGATTTCGATTCACGTACGGCTCCTCGTCGGAGAGCAGAGCACGCACCTACGTAGCGGTGGTCACCGACGCGTCGGGCAATACGTCGGAGGCATCGTCGGCGTGCATCGGAACCGCGCGCCCGACATACCCGCTCGCCCAGCGGGACTTCTACGACGTCGATCAGGACGCGCTGTGCGACGAGTGGGAAGCCTTCGGGCTCGACGTCGACCGTGACGGCGACGACGACTGGACCGCTCGGAGCGCCGCCGGTGGCGCCGCCGGCAAGGACGTGTACGTCGAGGTCGACGCCGTCGACAACCGACAGGTCGCCGGGTCGAACTTCGAGGAGGTCGCGCCATACGAGTCCGCGATGCGCCAGGTCGTCGATGCCTTCAGGAACGCACCGACCGGACCGGGCCAACCCGGCCCGATCAGGCTCCATCTCCCGCCGGCACCCGCGGGAATCCAGCGCGACGACTTCATCCCCGATCCGACCGGTGACCTGTCGACCGTCCGGCTCCGCCCCGGCTTCTTCACATCGGGCACACCGGTCGACGACATCCGATTCGGCACCTCGCCGTCGCGGTTCTGCGATGGCTACGCCGGAACGGCTGCAGACCGCAACGATCCGATCGAATGCGTGTCCAGTCGTTTCGCCACCCTCGCGACGTCGCGGTACGCCCTGTTCGCACACAGCCAGACCGACGCCCCGAAGGGTTCAGGCCTGGGGCGATACGGAGGCGACGCCTTCGTGATCAGCCTCGGGAACTTCGAAACCGACAGCGCCACCGCGTTCGAGCAGATCCAGGTTGCGGGCGGTATCGCAGACGGGCTCTGTTCAGGTCTGAACTGTTGGCGGAACGTCCAGGCCGGCACGTTCATGCACGAACTCGGCCACACGCTCGGTCTTCGCCATGGCGGCACCGACGATGACGTCGAGTACAAGCCGAATCACCTCTCGGTGATGAACTACAGCTATCAGAACCCCGGGTGGGCCGGCGCGATCCCCGGCGTCAGCCCTCCAGCGGGCCGCCCGCTCGACTACGGCCGCTCGTTCAGCGTGCTGTCGGAGACGGTGCTCGACGAGCCGGTCGGCATCTCGAAGGACGGTCTCGCACCGGGTGACATCAGCGACATGGCGCGCTGGCCGATCGTCTGGTGGCGTCAGGTGGGAGGACGATGCGAGGCTGCTCATTCGTTCCCCGCGAGTGGGCCGATCGACTGGAACAACGATGGAGACACCGTCGACACGAGCCTCGAGGCCGACCTGAACGGCGACACATTTCACTGTGCCAGTCCGAGCGAGGTCCACGTGGCCCGGCCCGAGTGGAACGCGCTCGACTTCAATCATCGCGATGCACTGCCGAACGACCAGCCTGCAGCCGGTGCACCGCTCGACGAACAGCCGCCGATCGAGGTCACGCAGTGGGCGACGCTCGACAGCGACGGCGACGGTGTCGCCAACCCGCTCGACAACTGTGTGCTCGTTGTGAATCCATCCCAGGTCGACAGCGACAGCGACGGCGCAGGCGACGCCTGCCCGACACGACCTGCGAGCGATCTCGTCATCACGGTCCAACCGCGCTCCGGGGCCGTCCCTGCACCCGGGGCATCTGCCGAGATCACGATCTCCGTCTACAACGCCGGGCCCGATCCTGCGACGAACGCTTCCGTCCAGATCCAGCGAGTCGGGACCTTCGACAACGTCGTCGTCGTGTCCGGACCGGGCTCCTACGACGTCGCCAGCGGCCGCTGGACGATCGGATCGATCGGAGTCGGACAAACCGCCACGCTCGTACTCAGCGGCACGATCAGCAACGGTGGCACGGTCCGCGCGTTCATCGCCACGCTCGACCAACGCGACCCCAACTCCTCGATCGGCACGCCCGACGCCACCACCGCAGCGCTGGTCATCGGCCCCGGACCAGGCACTGATGCCACCTGGCCCGGCGACGCAGAGGCGGTCGGCGTCGTGACCTCCCCGACCTCGATCACCGTCAACGTGGGTACAACCGGCTTCTGGTGTCCGATCGGCGCCCCGACACAGGTCAACGACTACGAACCCGACCCGTGCTACGACGTGACCGACCCCGGCGCTCCCTCGACCGACCCCGGCATCCAGATCGACAACGCCACGCAATCCCACCGGGGCCCGGGACGACTGTTCACCTTCCTCGTGAGCGTCGCCTCGGAGACGAACACGATCGCTGGGTCGGCCAAGGCGATCAGCCAACCCGTCGTGTCGGTACCCGTCCCCGCCGGAACACGATTCGTGGCCGCCCAGGTGTACCCGGGGATCAACAGCCAGGGACCGTCGACGTACGACCCGACGAACGGGTTGTGGAGACTGCCCCCGTCGACGGCCGGAATCGCCACGCTCTATCTGACCGTCGAACCCCTCTCCAACAGCCCCGCCGCACTGAGCGCCCGACTGCTCACCTACAACGGCATCTCGAGTTTCCTCAGCGACTCCTCCTCCGTGTACCCGGCGTTTGAGTCCGATTTCCGTCCCTTCAACGACGATCCAGGCAACTCCGCGGAACTCGTCGGCGCCACGGGCTCGGCCGCGGCGGTGCTCGGGAGCGCAACAACGCTCGCCCCGGCACCGGGCGCGACCACGGACGTCGAACTTCCCGGTCTCCCGATCCGCGCGCGCGAGTCGGTGTGGTTCCACTGGATCGCCCCGTCCGACGGCGTGTTCACGCCGCAGCTGACCAGCTCGTTCGGACGAGGCGTCCGTCCTGCGTCGATGCGGGTGCTTCGCCATGGGCAGGCGACCCCGCTCCAGGAGGGCAACCCGATCGCAGGGTTCCGACCGATACCGGTGCGTGCCGGTGACAGGATCGACCTCGCCGTCTACTCGACGCCGCAGTCCTGCTGCTCCTCGTTCGACCTCCCGACGACACACACGCTCCGATGGAGGCTCGACGGCCCGGCGACGAATGATGACTTCCTCGACGCCACCGACCTGGCGGGAGCCGGGGGGCTGCAGAGCGTGAACGCCGCGGTGACGACCGTCGAACCGAACGAACCCGCAGCGAATCCCGGCCCGGCGCGTGGATCCGTGTGGTACCGGTACACGGCATCGGAGAACTCGGTCTTCCAGCTCGATCGATTCACGGCGAGCAACCGTGGAACCGACCTGTTCGCCGGCACCTCACTCGGCGATCTCACTCAGATCGACGCAGAAGTGTCCGTCGCGACCCCCGTGGTTGCGGTACCCGCCGGCCAGCAGGTCTGGGTCAGAGCGTGGACGTCTGACGACTACCCAGGCGCGATCGGGGCCAGCTTCTACTGGCACTCCTGGCCGGACTACGACCTCGACACGTTTGCCGACAACATCGACACGTGCCCGGTGTTCGCGTCGCCGAACAACGACGACACCGACGGCGACGGGATCGGCGACGCCTGTGACGTCCCCGACGTGAACCGGCCGCCGAGAGGCACCGACATGGCCGTGACGACGGACAATCTGACTCAGGTGACCGTCGATGTGATCGCTGCGGCCGGCCTGATCGACCTCGACGGCGACGACATCACGGTCACGCCGACCGGCCCGGCCGCAAACGGAACGATCGAGTGCGTCGTGGCGTCGTGCACCTACACCCCCTCTCCATCACCAGACGTCAACTGGCCGCTGACCGAATTCGTCGACCTTGCCGTGGCCGACCCCGGCGGCGCCCAGAGCATCGTGACACTCGAGGTCCGTGTGCTGGTCGCCCAGCAGAACGTCCGTCACGTCCAATCTCCTACCGGCACGGTGACGGTGACGGTCGATCCGAGCATTGGGATCGAATCGGCGGTGCTCCGTCCAGCCGACCCGGACGACACGAACGAAGCTGAGCTCGCCTGGAGCGCGCCCTACGGACTGCTCGACGTGACACTGACCGGCGTGATCGACCAGGTGAACCCGGGCGTCGTGATCGAACCACCGAGGGCAACCTCAGGACTTCTCAGTCGGGATCAGACCTCGTGTTGCCGATACGACTACGCGGTATCACTTCCGGAGTACGCCGTCGAGAGCTACTTCCCTGAGTTCCTCGATCAGGACAGCTTCGACCTGGACCCGCAAGAGGGTCGCCGTCCGATTCGTCTCGAGTCTCGTGGACTGGGCACCCGAAGAAGACGAATTCCGGCTGGACATGTCGCCCTCATCCTCCGTCACCGTTCGCGCGGCGGACCTGGCGACTGACCCGGAAGGTTCGGCGCTTCGTCTCACCTCCTGTGAGACGGCACTTGTCGCCATCGTCCGACATGTACTGGTCGACGAGTCCGAACCCGAGGTGTGCACGATCGAGGTACTCGCGAACGCCTCGCCAGGCGAGTGGGAGTACGTGACGTTCGTCGTGCGGGATCCCGCCGGCAACGAACGCTCGATCGACGTCGTGCTCCAGATCACCCCCGCCGGCACGACCACGACCACCACGCACCACCACCACGACCACCACGACCACCACGACCACCACCACCACCCACCACCCACCACCACACCACCCACCACCCCGACCACCCACCACCCACCACCCACCACCCACCACCCACCACCCACCACCCACCACCCACCACCCACCACCCACCACCACACCACCCACCACCCACGACGACACCACCCACCACCCCAACCTCGACTCCGCCCGGTTCGACGACCACGGATGCCAACCGGGAACCCACGTCGACCACGGCGGTGCCGCAGACAGCCGCAGTCACCTTGGCGACACCCGCCGGCACCGTCGAACTCACCTCGTCGACCGGCCGGCTCGAGCAGGTGGAGTCGGTCGACCCGTCCACCTTGCCCACGCCACCGCCGCTGGTCGACTTCCCACTCGGCGTGCTTCGGTTCCGGATCACCGACGTTCCCACAGGAGCATCGGTGCAGCTCCAGATCGACAGCCCGGTCGACGTGAACCGCTACTGGAAGTTGATCGGGAACAGATGGATCGAGCTACCGACGGCCCCGATCCCGGGTGGCATCGTCGTCACACTCGTCGACGGCGGACTCGGTGACGCAGACGGTCTCGCCAACGGCGTCATCGTGGACCCTGGAGCGCCCGGAACACGGCTCACCGACGCACTCCCGCAGACCGGAAACGATGTCCGGCGCATCCTGATCATCGCGCTGAGCGCGATGGCGTTCGGCACGCTGCTGCTCGCGTCCCGGCGACGTGGGCGGCACTCGGCCTGACCCAGCCAACGGCCGCCATGAACGGCATCCGTGGGAGGGCACCCGAGCGCACGACCTAGAGGAAGGGGTCGAGGGAGCGACTCAGGCCGGGGATGGAACCGATCTTCCTGCAGGCGAGGAGCACACCGGGCATGAAGCTGTCACGGTCGTAGCTGTCCTGGCGGATCGTCAGCGTCTGGCCGGTTGCGCCGAGGATGACTTCCTGGTGGGCCACCATGCCACGCATCCGCACCGAATGGATCCGGATCCCCGCGGGGCCCGAACCGCCACGGGCACCTTCGTAGACGACGTCGGTCGTCGGGTCGGGATCGAACGCTTCTCCCCGGGCAGCAGCCATGCGCTCCGCGGTCTTCACGGCGGTGCCGGATGGTGCGTCGATCTTGCGGTCGTGGTGCAGTTCGATGATCTCGGCCGTGTCGAAGAACGGCGCCGCCATCTCCGCGAACCGCATCATCAGCACCGCAGAGATCGCGAAGTTCGGGGCGATCACACAGTTGGGGCCGCTCTCGCCGGCGAACGACGACTCGAACAACTCGAAGTCCGCCGTCGTGAATCCGGTGGTGCCCACGACAGCGTGGATGCCGTGCATCCCCAACCACGGCAACGTGTTCCGCGCTGCATCGGCAACGGTGAAGTCGACCACGACGTCACATGCCGAGTCGGCGAACGCGTGGAGGTGTCCGGACACCACGAGCGCCTTCCACCGTCTCGCCGATTCCGAACGGATCGACGGCTGCGGCGAAAACGAGATCGGGGTCAGCGGCGACAGCAGCACAAACGGTTCGACCCATTCGTCCTGCTGCTCCGTTGACCCCGACTCTCATGAGTGCAGTCTGGCCGATCCGGTCACGTCGGACCCGATCGGTTCACCACCCTCCACCCCCTCCACCGTTGTGAGCGATGCACGCACCATGTGCGCACATCGCTCACAGCTGGCGAAGAAGGTATGGGTGTTGTCGCTCAGCGATGGCGACGACGGCCACCGCCGCCGCTGCGACCGCCACCGTCACCGGCGGGGCGCTCCGACTTCGGGCCGAGGTCACCGAGTTCGTCGGCGAGTTGGGCGTCGAAGCTGTCTTCGAAGCTCACTTCGACGACGTCGACGCTGCCGCCCGAGTTCGACTCGGGTGCAGCCTCGGTGTCGCTCGAGCGCTCCTTGCGGGGCGCACGCTCACGACGCTCGGACGAGCTCGACTCGCCCCCGCCGTTCGACGAGGCGCCTTCCTTCACTGCAGGCGGATCGCCGGCCGGGGTGAGGCTGACCTTGCCCTTGTCGTCGATCTCCTCGACGCGGACCTCGATCTCCTGACCGAGTTCCAGTACGTCTTCCACCGAGTTGATGCGCTTGCCGCCACCCAGCTTGGAGATGTGCACGAGGCCGTCGCGGCCCGGCAGGATGTTGACGAACGCCCCGAACTTGGTGATGTTCACCACGCGACCCATGTACACGGCGCCGAGCTCGGCCTTCGGCGGGTCGACGATCGCGAGGATCGCCGCCTTGGCTTCTTCCATCCGCCATGCCTCGACGGCACCGATGGTGACGATGCCGCGGGCACCGTCGTCGTCGACGCCGATGTCGGCTCCGGTCTCCTTCTGGATCGTGTTGATGACCTTGCCCTTCGGGCCGATCACTTCACCGACCTTGTCGAGCGGAATGTAGATCGTCGAGATCTTCGGTGCGGTCGCGGCCACCTCGTCACGTGACTGCGAGATGCAGGCGTTCATGACCTCGAGGATCTCGAGACGTGCGACGCGAGCCTGAGCGAGCGCAGCGGACAAGACGTCGGCAGGGATGCCGTCGATCTTCGTGTCGAGCTGGAGCGCGGTGATCGCATCTTCCGTACCGGCCACCTTGAAGTCCATGTCGCCGAACGCGTCCTCGGAGCCGAGGATGTCGGTCAGCGTGATGTACTTGCCGTCTTCGTAGATGAGGCCCATGGCGATGCCCGACACATGGCTGTGCACCGGAACACCGGCGTCCATCAGCGACAGGCTGGAGGCGCACACCGACGCCATCGACGTGGAACCGTTCGACGACATGACCTCGGAGACGAGACGCAACGTGTACGCGAAGTCTTCCTGGTTCGGGATGACCGGCAGGACCGCACGGGCGGCGAGCGCACCGTGGCCGATCTCGCGGCGCTTCGGCGAACCGACACGGCCGGTCTCACCATTCGCCCACGGCGGCATGTTGTAGTGGTGCAGGTAGCGCTTGGTGTCGTTCGGCGAGAGCGAGTCGATCATCTGGTTCATGCGAGGCATGGCCATGGTCACCACGCTCATCACCTGGGTCTCGCCACGCTGGAACAGCGCCGAGCCATGAGCGGTCGGCAGGACGCCGACCTCAGCGGAGATGGGGCGCAGGTCGGCGACGCCGCGGCCGTCCATGCGGACGCCCTCGTTGACGACGCGGGCACGCATCAGCTTCTTGTTCAGCGATCGGACGGCCTCTTTGACCATGCCGTTCTGCCCGGCGAACTCACCGGGAGCGTCCTTGGTGCCGCACAGTTCGGCGAGGATCTCGGCCGTGACGGCGTCGGTCGCTTCGTTGCGCTCGGACTTGTTGGCGATGGTGATGACCGGCGCGAGCTTGTCGCTGCCGGCCTTCTCGACGGCGGCGAAGATCTCCGGCGTGTAGTCGAGGACCGGCGTCCACTTCATCGGGGTGATCGGGCCACTGGTGGCGATCACCGAGGCCACGAGCTGACGCTGCAGCGCGATCGATTCCTTGATCCACACCTTGCAGGCGTCGAGACCGTCGGCGAGGACTTCCTCGGTGACCTTCTTCGCGCCGTCCTCGTAGTAGTAGAACGCGTTCTCGGAACCGCCGGCCTCGACCATCATCACGGCGACGTCGCCGTTGTCGAGCTCACGCCCGGCGATGACCAACTCGAAGGTGCCGGCTTCGGCCTCTTCGTAGGTGGGGTGCGGAATCCACTCGCCGTCGACGCTGTAGGCCATACGGATCGAGCCGATCGGGCCCTCGAACGGGATGCCCGAGATCATCAGTGCAGCCGATGCCGCGTTGATGGAGAGCACGTCGTGCGGGTTGTGCTGGTCGGCGCCGAGCACGGTCGTGACGACCTGGGTCTCGTTGCGGAAGCCGTCGGGGAACGACGGGCGCAGCGGCCGGTCGGTCAGCCGGCACGTGAGGATGGCATCCTCGGTCGGACGTCCTTCACGACGGAAGAACGAGCCGGGGATCTTGCCGGCGGCGTACGCCCGCTCCTCGACGTCGACCGTCAACGGGAAGAAGTCGACGCCTTCGCGCACGCTCTTGGCGGCGTTGGCGGTGGTGAGGACCTTCGTGCCGCCGATCGATGCCACGACGGCACCCATCGACTGGGGGGCAAACTTGCCCGTCTCGAAGGTCAGGGTCTTGTCGGTTCCGGACACAGGTCCGGACACGATGATTGGGTCAGCCACAAGGGCTCCTTTCGCGTGCACTCCCCCTCGGGAGTGCGCCTCTGGAGCGATCGGCCGGTTCCCAGTTGGTCAACCCGACATCTCCCGCACCGTCGGAAACGTGCAGAGTTCGGATTCAGCAACCGGCAACCGACAACGGGTCGCTCATGTCGCGGAGCCAGACGTTCCGGCTCCAGCCGCACACCCTACCGTGATGCGCCCACCAATGCGCGGCAGGTCGGTCACCGACATGGATGCGACACGATGTTCGAGGCGACGAGACCAACCCGGAATTCTCAGGCGGGATCGGCTCGTGCGAGCGCAAGGCGCGCAGCGACGAAGCTGACTCCGGTCAGCGAGGAGCCTGCGGAACGCAGCGATCGGGCGAACTGGCCCGCCTCAGCGGCGGAGGCCTTGTTCGGCGATGATGGTGCGATAGCGCTCGACGTCGATCGCCTTGACGTAGTCGAGCATGCGACGGCGACGGCCGACGAGCATCAGCAGCCCACGACGGCTGTGGTGATCCTTCTTGTGGATCTTGAGATGCTCGGTGAGGTGTGTGATGCGCTCGGTGAGCAGGGCGATCTGCACTTCCGGCGAGCCCGTGTCGGTCTCGTGGGTGCGGTTCTTCTCGATGGTCGCCGTCTTGTTGGGCGTGGTGTCGGCCAGATCAGCCATGGTGTGTCGCCTTCGATCATGCCGCCGGTGAACCGGCAGCGGTGGAGGTCGCAGCGCACTCCGGACGGAGCACTCTGCATCACGCCCGCGCCGGAGATTCCAGCCCGAACGGACGACGCAATGCTACGGCGCCCCGGTCGCCGTCACAACGAGGACGGTTGCCGGATGGGGCGGACGGGTACGCTCGCTCGTCGTGCCACCCCGGATCGAGCTTCGTGACGTCTCGAAGTCGTTCGGGACACTCGACGCGCTCGCACCGGTCAGCTTCGACGTCGCCGAGGGCGAGACGGTGACCCTGCTCGGGCCCTCGGGCTGCGGCAAGACGACGTTGCTGCGACTGATTGCCGGGTTGGAGACGCCGACGTCGGGAGAGATCGTCGTCAACGGGATGACGCCGAGCGAGGCCCGACGACACAAACAGATCGGGTTCATCCCGCAGGCGCCTGCCCTCCTGCCGTGGCGCACGGTCGAGGCCAACGCCCGGCTGCTCCTCGACATCAACCGGTCGGCCTCGCCGTCGACGCCCAGCGTCTCGGTGGCCGACCTCCTCGAGGAGGTCGGCCTCGGCGAGTTTCTGGACGCGTACCCGCACGAGCTGTCCGGCGGCATGCAGCAGCGAGTCGGCCTCGTGCGGGCATTCGCACTCGACGCACCGATCCTGCTGATGGACGAACCGTTCGCGGCACTCGACGAGATGACCCGAACGGACATGCGGCACCTGCTGGGACGACTGCGCGAGCCGCTCGGAACGACCGTGGTGTTCGTCACCCACTCCATCCCGGAGGCCACGTTCCTCTCCGATCGCGTGGCGGTGATGTCACCACGTCCGGGCCGGGTCGCCGAAGACCTCACGATCGATCTCGCCCATCCCCGCACCCCGGACATCGAGGACACCGACGAGTTCTTCCACCTCACGACGTCCCTGCGGAGTGCCCTCAGCGCAGGCATGGACCGATGAGCCCGGGGATTCGTCGCCTCGTGGCTCCGGTCGTCGGCATCGTGGCGTTCGCCATCTTCTGGGAACTGCTCGTCCAGATCTTCGACATCCGACGATTCGTGCTCCTGCCGCCGTCGACGATCATCGACACCCTCGCCGCCGATCCGGGCTTCTACTGGGACAATGCGCTCGTCACTGCCCGCCACATGCTCGGCGGCCTCGCGATCTCGCTGTTGTGTGCCGTCGTCGCGGGATCGGTCATGGCGGCATCGCGCTTCATCGAGGAGGCGGCACAACCGGTGCTCGTCCTCGTACTCGTCACGCCCTGGGTCGCCTACATCACCTCCGTCGTGCTCTGGCTGAACGGCGGAGATCCCACGATCTACTTCATGGTGGCCTTCACCGCGTTCCCGGTGTTCACGTTCGGCGTCGTCGGAGGGATGAAGTCGGCCGACCCGGCTGCACGCGAGCTGCTGGCGAGCGTCGACGCCCGCCCCTGGGAGGTGCTGTGGCGTCTCCGGCTCCCGTCGGCACTGCCGTCGATCTTCACGACCGCTCGCTTCGCCGTCGGGCTGGGTCTGGCGGCCGCCTACTTCAGCGAGGGATCGGCGCTCACCACCAGTGGGCTGGGTGCCATCGGTCGTCGTGCCGCATCGTTCAACGACGCCGAGACACTCTGGACGACGATCGTGTGCTCGGCGCTGCTCGGCATCGCCGGGCTCACGATGGTGTCGGTACTCGAACGCGTGCTGTTGAAATGGCACGTCTCGCAGCGCCGCTGACCACGCCGCTGATCGAGGCGTTCTGCACGGCACGTGGCATCATGAATCACCCGCGCCGGCAACCGCGCGATTCGACCCCCGAACGACTGGAACCTCGATGCGCCTCCGCAACGTCACTGCTCTCGCCGTCTGCACCGCCGCCCTCCTCGCCGCCTGTTCGAGCGACGGCGACACGACCGGCTCCGACACGACCACCGACATCACGACCGACACGACCACCGACACCACGACGGAAACCGGGGCGGCGACCACCGACAGCGGTACCTCTGGCGTCACCGAGGTCGTCGCCGGCGAGGCATTCCCCGAGGACCGCTGCGCAGCCAATCAGGCTGCCGGAACGATCACGTATCTGACGGGCTTCGACTTCGCGGCCACCGCTTCGATCGTCGACGTTCTCGTCGCCGAGGAGAAGGGCTACTACGACGCCATGTGCCTCGACGTCGAGGTGACGGCGAGCTTCTCCACGGCGAACTACCCGCTCGTCGCCGAGAACGACGCCCAGTTCGCCTCGGGCGGCTCCTTCAGCGAGGTCGCATCGTTCTCCGCAGCCAACGACGCCGATCTGGTGGTCGTTGCCGTCGAAGGTCCCACAGCGATCGATTCCCTGATCGTCAAGCCGGGCGTCGCCACCGAACTCGCCGACCTCGAGGGCACCACGATCGGCGTCAAGGGCAAGCTCCCACCGAGCGTGGCCGCCATGTTGGCGCAGGCGGGTCTGATCGAAGGCGAGAACTTCGACACGGTGCTCCTCGACGGCTTCGACCCGGTGCAGCACATCGCGATCGAGTCGATCGTCGGATTCCCCGGGTACAAGAGCAACGAGCCCGGCCAGCTCGAGCGTGCCGGCATCGAGTTCGACCTGTTCGATCCCCTCGACTACGACATCCCCGGATCGTTCGGCGTGATCTACACGAACCAGCAGTTCATCGACGAGAACCCGACGGCGGCCGAGGACTTCGTCCGCGCCACCATGCTCGGCCTGGACGATGCCATCGCCGATCCGGAGGCAGCGGCGGCAATCGCCGTCGCTCGGATCAATGAGGGTGGCAACCCCAACTTCCTGTCGCCCGAGGGCGAGACGTTCCGTTGGACCACCGATGCGGCGCTCATCTCGTCGCTCACGCCCGAGGGAACCGGGTACGGCGTGCCCCAGGCGGGTGCGCTCCAGAACGAACTCGACACGTACGCCGAGATCGGACTCTTCGGTGATGCCGACGCACCGGACGCCACTGCGCTGCTCGGCGACGACCTCATCGTGCGCATCTACTCCGACGACGGCCAGGTCATCTGGCCCAGCTGACCGACGGCCGGCTCATCGGCTCGCCCGACCGGGCGTCACGGCAAGCTTCGACCCGGCGCGGACGTCAGATGTCGAGGAGCTGGCGGGTGTGGTCGACGTCGTGGGTGAGCTGGGCGATCAGCGCGTCGACGCCGTCGAACTTGCGCTCGCTTCGCAGGAAGTGCGTGAATCGCACCTCGGCGGTCTCGCCGTAGAGGTCGACGTCGACGTCGAGCAGATGCGCTTCGAGGAGCGATGCATCGGCATGCTCGTAGAACGTCGGGCGACGGCCGAGGTTGATGGCGCAGGCGTGGACGTCGCCGTTCGGACGTTCGTACCAACCGGCGTAGACGCCGTCGGCGGGCATGCACATCCCGTTCGACACACCGACGTTGGCCGTCGGAAAGCCGAGCAGGCGGCCGCGCTGGTCGCCTTCGAACACGGTGCCGCGAACCTCGTAGGGATGTCCGAGCATCGCATTGGCGCGGGCGATGTCGCCGCCGGCGAGGGCCCGACGGATCGCCGTACTGCTCACGGGCTCGTCGACGCCGTCTCGTCGTGGGATCAGGCGGATCGGTTCCACGTCGAAGCCGCTCTCGGCGCCGAGCTTGCGCAACAGGTCGACGTTGCCGTCTCGATGACGCCCGAAGTGGAAGTCCTCGCCGACCACGATGACCCTCGTCTTCAGGCAGGTCACGAGCACCCGGTCGACGAACGACTCGGGGCTCTCGGCCGCCTGCGCCTCGTCGAACGGCACGATCACGACTGCGTCGATGCCCGTCGCCTCCAGGAGTTCGAGCTTCTGCTCGGGGCTCGTCAGCAGTCGCGGCGCGGACTCCGGGCGGACGACGCTGGCCGGATGTCGATCGAACGTGACGACCACGGATTTGGCGCCGAGCTCATCGGCGCGTCGTCGAACCTGATCGATCACGGCACGGTGGCCGAGGTGGACGCCGTCGTAGGCGCCGATCGTGATCACCGATCGGGCATCACCCCATGAGCAGTGTTCCAGGTCGGTCACGACGAGCACGCCGCAACGCTACCGGCCGCGAACCACGCGGCCCGTCGTGGACGGGATCAAACCGGGAGCACGACGGCCGGCTTGGCCTGACCGTCACGGAACGTCTCGTACACCGCCAGCAGCTCCCCGTGGCTGTCGAAGACCGCCCACGGCCCCTCGCCATCCCAAGCGTCGAGGACACGACCGTTCGCGACGAGTGCTGCCACCTCGTCGCTCACCGCCACGGGCGCGAGCGCGCGAACCGCACTGGCGACCGGAAGGAGTTCGCACTGATCCGGCGGTGCGGCCTCGGCGAGCGTGAACTCACCGACATGCGTTCGGCGAAGGTTGCGCAGGTGCGCGCCGCCACCGAGGATCCGACCGAGGTCATCGGCGAGCGTGCGGATGTAGGTACCGGCCGAGCACTCGACGTCGATCGCCAACACGCCGGGTTCGGCCCAGTCGACGACATCGAACCGGTGAATCGTCACGGGACGGGGTGCGCGTTCGATCTCGATGCCTTCACGGGCGAGTTCGTGGAGGCGTTTGCCGTCGACACGGATGGCCGAGACCATCGGCGGCACCTGTGCGATGTCGCCGATGAGGTGTTCGGCGACCGCTGCGCGGGCGTCGTCGATCGTCACACGGGACATGTCGAACGTCGCCACCACCTCGCCGGACGAGTCGAGCGTCGAGGTGGACGAACCCAGGACCACCTCGCCCGTGTAGCCCTTGCGGGTCTTCTCCACGAACCGCAACAGCCGGGTGGCCTTGCCGACCGCCACCACGAGCACGCCGGTCGCGTCCGGATCGAGGGTGCCGGCATGGCCGACCTGGCGCTCACCGAATCGACGCCGCAGCATGCCGACCACGTCGTGGCTCGTCACCCCGACGGGCTTGTCGACCACGGCCAGGCCGTGCGTCGTGGCCGGCTTGCGGCGCGCCATCAGGCCTCGGTCGAGCCGGCGTCGGGCGAGTCGACGGCAGGCGGGTCGACGGCCGCTGGCTCGCCGTTCGCCTCGCGGTCGAGTCGCGCCCGATCCGACTTCAGGATGTCGTCGATCCGGGCCGCCGAGCGGATGACCATGTCGGGACGGAAGTCGAGGATCGGCGTCTTCTTCGCCCGGATCTGGCGGGCGATCGACGACTGCAACCTCACCCGGTGATCGGCGAACGCCGTCAGGATGTCCTCGTCGCCCTCCTCACCTGCAAGCGAGTCGAAGAACACGATCGCACGGTTCAGCTCGGGGTCGACATCGATGCCCGTGACCGTCACGAACGTGAGCCGCTCGTCGTCGATCCGCACGAGTTCATCAGCGATGATCTCCTGCAGCGTGGTGCTCACCCGCGCACTGCGTGAGTACTTCGGGGTGCTGCGGCGGCTGCTGCTGCTGCGCTTTCCTGCCATGGCGTGTCTCCTCGGGAATGGCTTGCATCAGGGGTCAGACCCCTGATGCACGGTCAGGTGAAATCGGGGGCGGCGCGGTTCGACCGCTTGAGTTCGGCCATCCCCGGCATGGCGGCCAGCGTCTCGACGGCGTCCCACAGTTCCAGGGCATCCGCACCGGTCGGCGCCTTGGCGATGACGGGGCCGAAGAAACTCGCCTCGTTGTCTGCTCCCGGATGGAACGTCAGGATCGGTGTACCCACATCGCGACCCGCGCGGCTGAGCGCCAGCTCGGTGTCGGCGCCGATGTACTCGTCGTGCGACTCGTCGTCGGCAGCGTCGAGGTATGACGCGTCGAACCCGTTGGCCGAGAGCAGACCCCGGTACCAATTCGCCGTGTCGCCGCGGGCGGCCTCTCGCTGTGCGTGCACATGCAGGGCCGTACCGACCGCGGTGTACCAGCGTCCGACCGCAGACGGGTCGTCCAGCCGGATCGCGTCAGCGATACGCAGTCCCTGGTGACCCAGATAGTGGCCGGCGCGGTACTGGGGCGTGTACCACTCCTTGGTGTTCTTCTCGTTCAGGATCCACAGCGAGATGAACCGCCAGTCGACCTCGTAGTCACGCTGCTCGCTGACGTTGACCACCCATCGCGACGTGATCCACGCCCACGGACAGACGGGGTCGAAGAAGAAGTCGAGGTCGGCGGCCATCGCTCCAACCTATCGACGGCTCAGGTCCGCGGGATCTCGACGTCTTGGTAGGTCTCGATGAGATCGCCAGGCTTGAGGTCCTGGAAGTCGGACAGACCGATACCGCACTCGAAGCCCTCACGGACCTCGCGGGCATCGTCCTTGAACCGCTTGAGCGACGTGATGTCGCCCTTCCAGATGATCGTGCCATCGCGCAGGAAGCGCACCTTGGAGCCGCGAGTGATGACGCCCGAGCGGACGTAACATCCGGCGATCGCGCCCAGCTTGGGCACCCGGAAGATCTCGCGGACCTCGGCTTCACCGGTGACCTGCTCTTCGAACTCGGGCTCGAGCATGCCGATGACGGCCTGTTCGATGTCTTCGAGCAGCTTGTAGATGATCTCGTAGGTACGGATCTCCACTTCTTCCTGCTCGGCCAGCTTGCGGGCCTTGGCGTCGGGTCGGACATTGAAGCCGATGATCGTCGCGTTGGTCGCATTGGCCAGCGAGATGTCGTTCTCGGTGATCCCGCCCACGGCGCGGTGGACGAAGCTGACATCGACCTCGTCGCGTTCGAGTCGACGAAGCGACTCGGTGACGGCTTCGAGCGAACCCTGCACGTCGGCCTTGAGGATGATGTTCACCGAGGCCTTCTCGCCCGACTGGATCTGGGCGAAGATGTCCTCGAGCTTCGTGCCCGTCTTCACCCGGGCGTCTTCTCGCAGATGCTTCGCCTTGAGGCGCAGCTCGCGGGCCTCGGCCACCGTTCGGGCGATCTTCTCGTCGGGTGCGACCCGGAACTCGTCGCCGGCCTCGGGGACGAGTGACAGACCCAACACCTGGACGGGCGTGGACGGGCCGGCAGACTTGACCTGCTCGCCCTTGTCGTTGATCATCGCGCGGACCTTGCCCCAGGCGGCGCCGGCGACGATCGGGTCGCCGACCTTCAGCTCGCCCTTGTCGACGAGCACGGTTGCGACGGGACCACGACCCTTGTCGAGCTGGGCTTCGATGACGATGCCCTTCGCTCGGCCGGTCGGGTTGGCGGTGAGCTCTTCGAGCTCGGCAACGACCTGGAGTTGCTCGATCAGATCGTCGACGCCGATGCCCTGCAGGGCCGACATCTCGACGACGATCGTGTCGCCGCCCCAGGATTCGGGAACGAGTTCGTATTCCGCGAGCTGCGTCAGCACGCGCTGCGGATCGGCGTTGTCCTTGTCGATCTTGTTGACCGCGACCACGATCGGCACGTCCGCGGCGCGGGCATGATTGATGGCTTCGATGGTCTGCGGCATGATGCCGTCGTCGGCGGCGACCATGAGCACCACGATGTCGGTCGCGTCGGCACCACGGGCACGCATCTGTGTGAACGCAGCGTGACCCGGCGTGTCGAGGAACGTGACCGATCCGTGCTCGTTCTCGACCTGATAGGCGCCGATGTGCTGGGTGATACCACCGGCCTCGCCGTCGACGACGTGCGCGCCGCGGATGTGGTCGAGCAGGGTCGTCTTGCCGTGGTCGACATGGCCCATCACGGTGATGACCGGGGGTCGCGGCTCCTGCAGTTCGAGGTCGTCGGAGTCGTCGAACAGCTTCTGCAGTTCGACTTCTTCCTGCTGACCCGGCTCGACGAGCAGGATCTCGGCACCGACCTCGAGGGCGAACAGCTCCATCTGCTCGTCGGCCAGCGTCATCGTTGCCGTGACCATCTCGCCGTTGTTGAGCAGGAAGCGCACGACGTCGGCAGGCGTTCGGTTCAGCTTCGGAGCGAACTCCTGAGCCGACACACCACGCTCGATGATGACGACGCCCTCGGGAACGGGAGCGTCGGACGAGGTGTAGGCGGTGAACTGCGGCTGCAGGTCGTCCTGGTCGCGACGACGACGCCGACGGCCGGTACGACGCGGCGGGCGACGCTGACCACTCGGACGGTTGCCGCCACCACCGGGACCGCCGGGACGGCCAGGGCCGCCACCACCGGGAGCGCCACCGGGACGACCCGGGGCGCCACCACCGGGGCCCCCTGCGGGACGAGGCGTGTAGCCGCCGGGGCGCGTTGCACCGGGGCGACCTGCGGGGCCACCGGTGCGGCTCGTCGGACGAGCAGAACCGGGAGGCGGCGGAATCGGCTTGCCGCTCGGTGAGAGCGGACGGCCCGGAGGCGGTGGGATCACACGGCCGGTGGGCGACAGTGGGCGTTCGGGTGAGGCTGTTTCGGGACGTTCCTCGACCCGGCGCGCCTCGGGGGGCATCGCCACGTGCTCGGGCGGACGGCCTCCGGCGGTCGGACGGCCGCTGGAGATCACTCGGGATGCGGCATCGGACACCGTCGGTTGGCTCTGCGCAACAGCCGGTGCCTCCTCGACGACAGGGGCCGCAGCGGCGGGCGCCACCTGCTCGATCGGCGCGGGCTCGGACGCGACGGGCTCGGGCGCCGGCGCAACCGGAACGTCCGGTTCGACGACCGGCTCGACGACTTCTGCCTCGACGGACACGGGGGCCGTGGCCTCCGGCGCTGCAGTGTCGGCGACCGGCACCTCGACGACGGGTTCGACCGCTGGTGCTTCGGCCGCTGGTGCTTCGACGGGCTCGGCCTCGGCGACCGCTTCCACCACCGACGGCACGTCCGCCTCGGTGGGCTCGGCCTCGGCAACGGTGGGCTCGGACGCCTCGGGCTCTGCAACCTTCGTCGCATCACCCGTCTTCGGCGCAGCCTTGGCCGCGGCCTTCTTCGGTGCAGCGGCCTTCTTGACCGGCTTGGGCTCCTCGGGCTGTACGTCACGCTTGAGCCCGTCACGCTCGGCGCGACGGGTCACCATGTCGGCGTACGCCTCCGCGAGTGACGATGACGGGCCCTTTGCGGCAACGCCGAGCACACCACACAGGTCGAGGACCTCTGCGTTCGTCATCCCGAGCTCTTTCGCGAGCTCGTGGATCCTGATCTTCTTAGCTGCCACGTTGTCGATTCAACCTTTCACAGTCGTCTTTGCCTCGCAGATGCCGGAATCACTGCGCATCTCATTCGTCTTCGTCGCTGCAACAACCGCTGCAACGTGCTCTGATCGCCCGTTCGTCGTCGGGACCGACCTCGACCCGCCACGCCCGTGCGAACGCACGCCGCGCGATCGCCGCGTCGAGACATGCGGCCTCGACGAGACCGGCACCACCCCGACCACGACACACCCACGCACCGCGGCCGTCGCTGGCGCCGTCGACGATGACTCCGGATTCCGACTTCGTGACTCGCACGAGCGCGGACTGGGGACGTCGCTGCCGGCAGCCGATACAGCTGCGAATGGGTTCGGGGTGCTCGGTGACACTCAGTCGTCGTCGCCGTTCTCGTTGGCGGACTCGTCGGATTCACCGGTGTCGGCCGCCGTCTCGGACACCGGGTCGGTCGCTGTCTCGGTCGCGGTGTCGGTCGCCGTGTCGGTCAGCAGGTCGGCGGACTCCGGCACTGCGACGTCCTCGGAGCCGTCCGTGTCGACGACTTCCACCGATTCGTCGGCGGAGGCTTCGACCTCGGTCGGAGCGACAGCTGCGGCAGCCTGCCAATCGGACTCGCTGATGACGCTGCCGTCGGCGGCGTGCCATTCCATCTCGCCGGTCTCGGCGTTGGCGCGCCACTCGCCGTCGGCATACTCGACGTCGGCGTCGCGGCCACCGGCCGGGATGCCTTCGGCGAGCTGGGTCTCGGAACGGATGTCGACGCGAACGCCGGTGAGGCGTGCCGCGAGGCGAGCGTTCTGGCCCTCTCGGCCGATCGCCAGGCTGAGCTGGTGATCGGGCACGATGACGTCGGCCGCGGTGCCGTCCTCGGAGATGATCACCTGGGTGACCTTCGCCGGCGACAACGCCTTGGCGACGAAGTCGGCGAGATCTTCGCTGAACGGCACGATGTCGATCTTCTCGCCGCGCATCTCGTTGACGACCATGCGAACGCGACCGCCGCGGGCGCCGACACACGCGCCGACCGGATCGACGTTGTGGTCGTTCGACCAGACGGCGATCTTGGTGCGATGGCCCGGTTCACGGGCACAGGCCTTGATCTCGACGATGCCGTCGGCGATCTCGGGCACTTCGAGCTCGAACAACCGCTTGATGAGACCGGGATGCGTACGCGAGACGACGATCTGCGGGCCCTTCGGCGTGCGCCGGACTTCCACGATGTACGCCTTCTGACGCTCGCCCTGGGCCGGACGCTCGAACGGGACCTGCTCGGCCTGCGGCAGCAGCGCCTCGACCCGGCCGAGGTCGAGCAGTGTGTAGCGGGCGTCGGTGCGCTGGATGATGCCCGTGACGATGTCGCCCTCGCGGTTGGCGTACTCCTCGAACTTGCGCTCGGATTCGACCTCGCGGATGCGCTGGCTCATGACCTGACGGAATGTCTGCGCCGCGATGCGACCGAGTTCGTCCTTCTTGGGCGTGTCGTCGCGCTCGTTGATCCAGTTGCCGTCCTCGTCGACGTCGTACGCGATGAACGAGAACTCCATGGTCTCGGGGTTCACTTCGACGACCACTTCGTCGGCGGCGTCGGGGCGACGCTTGTACGCCGAGGCGAGGGCGTCGACGAGGACGTGCAGCAGCGTGTCCTCGGAGATGCCCTTCTCCTGGGCCAGCATGCCGATGGCCTCACTCATGTCGAGGTTGCTCATGACGGTTGCTTCTCCTTCGTCGATGTCGGATTCTGAGTCGTTGCGGCCGATGCCTTGGCAGTGGCCTTCTTCGATTGCTTGCCCGACGGCTTGCCGGGCTTGGGCTTGGGGCCCCACTCGAACACGGTGCGCGCCTTGTCGATCTCGGTGATCACGACGGTGCGCTCGGTACCGTCGTCGAGCAGGAGCGTGGCGCAGCGATCGTCCGCCGAGACCAGCGTTCCCTGCAGCCGGCGCGGGTCGGCGAGCGCATCACGCAGGCGCACGGAGATGGTCTTGCCCACCTCGCGCCGGAAATGGGCCGGCGTGCGCAGCTGGCGTTCGAGTCCGGGACTGGTGACCTCGAGCGTGTACTGCCCGGCGATCGGGTCCTCGTGGTCGAGTTCTCGCGAGATCAGACGAGTGGCGAGCGACAGTGAGTCGAGCGTGATGCCGCCTTCGGATCCCGGCAGCGTGTCGAGGGTGATCCGGATCGTGGCACCCCGGCGCTCGATGTCGTAGACGTCGAGTGAGAGATCGGAGGCAATCGGGCCGACGAGGGCGTGCATGCGATCGATCTCTGATGCTGCGCTCATCGGAACTGCCTCCTTTCAACAAACAAGGCGTGGGGCTCAGCCCCACGCCTTTCGGTACCAAACCAAATGGATCCCTCATGATAGCAGCGTCCGAGCGTCGTTTGACAGGGCCCACCCCGTCACGCCACGCCCCATCGCCAACCCCATCGCCAACCCCGGTTTGCGTGACGGTTCCGACGTACCGCCCCAACCATTCTGCAACGCAAACGATCGCTGGGTGCCACTCAGTACAGTGCCCGGGTGCTTCGGATGTCGACCCTGTTCCTGCGGACCCTTCGAGACGATCCGGCCGATGCCGAAGTCGCCAGTCACCGCCTGCTGGTGCGGGCCGGCTACATCCGCCGGGCTGCTCCCGGGGGGTTCTCGTGGCTGCCACTCGGATGGCTCGTCTACCGCAACGTCGAACGCATCGTTCGCGAGGAGATGGACGCCGCCGGTTTCCAGGAAGTGCACTTCCCGGCCCTGCTGCCCCGCGAGCCCTACGAGGCGACCGGGCGTTGGACCGAGTACGGCGACAACCTGTTCCGCCTCCAGGACCGCAAGGGCGCCGATTTCCTGCTCGCACCGACCCACGAGGAGATGTTCACGCTGCTCGTGAAGGACATCTGCGGGTCGTACAAGGACCTCCCGCTGTCGCTCTATCAGATACAGACCAAGTATCGCGACGAGGCCCGTCCGCGCGCCGGTCTGCTGCGGGGGCGCGAGTTCGTGATGAAGGACTCGTACAGCTTCGATCTCGACGACGCGGGTCTGCAGGCGTCGTACGACGCTCATCGAGCTGCCTACGTCTCGCTGTTCGACCGGCTCGGATTGCCGTACGTGATCGTGTCCGCGATGTCGGGCGCGATGGGCGGGTCGGCATCCGAGGAGTTCCTGGCACCCATGGAGGTCGGCGAGGACACCTTCATCAGGTGCACGTCGTGCGACTACGCCGCCAATGTCGAGGCCGTCGTGACACCCGCTCCCCCGGCGATCCCGTTCGACGGGTTGCCGCAAGCGATCGTGCACCACACGCCGGGCACCCCGACCATCGCGACGCTCGTCGAATGGGTCAATTCCGATGCCGAACTGCGCCATCCCGAGCGCGACTGGACCGCTGCAGACACACTCAAGAACGTCGTGGTGAAGCTCCGCCACCCCGACGGCACGATCGAGCCCCTGGCGATCGGGGTACCGGGCGACCGCGAGGTCGACATGAAGCGACTCGAAGCGCAGGTCGCGCCCGCCGAGCCCGAACCGTTCGACGAGGACGACTTCGCCGGCCACCCGTCCCTGGTCAAGGGCTACATCGGCCCCGGCGCGCTCGGTGTCGAGAACGCGTCGGGCATCCGGTACCTCGTCGACCCGCGCGTCGTCGACGGAACCGCATGGATCACCGGCGCCGACAAGCGGGACCATCATGTGATCGACCTCGTGGCGGGACGCGACTTCACGCCGGACGGCACCATCGAGGCGGCCGAGATCCGTGACGGCGACGTCTGCCCCATGTGCGCGTCCGCGGTCGAGATCGCCCGCGGCATCGAGATCGGGCACATCTTCCAGCTCGGCCGCAAGTACGCCGAGGCTCTGGGTCTCTCCGTCCAGGACGAGAACGGCAAGCCGGTCACGCCCACGATGGGTTCCTACGGCGTGGGTGTCACCCGGGCGCTGGCTGCGATCGCCGAAGCCGGCCACGACGACATCGGTCTCGTGTGGCCCCGTGAGATCGCACCCGCCGACGTCCACATCGTGGTGGCCGGCAAGCTCGACGGTCCGCAGTTCCCCGCCGGCGAACAACTCGCCGCGGATCTCGAAGCGGCCGGACTGCGCGTCCTGCTGGACGATCGCTACGGGCCCTCACCCGGCGTGAAGTTCAAGGACGCCGAACTGATCGGGATCCCGACGATCGCCGTCGTCGGTCGCGGCGTCGCCGACGAGGAGAACCCGACCATCGAGGTCAAGGACCGCAAGACCGGCGACCGCGAAGACATCGCCCTCGCCGACGTCGTCGCCCACCTCGTCGCCACCTGCCGCTGACCCACCTCAGCACGACCCCACTCCAACGCCGAAATTCTCCTCCGGGTGCGCGCTGAGCGCGCACTCCCAGGAGAATTTCCGGGTTGGGCGGGGTTGGCGGGTTGGGTGGGGTTGGCGCGTTGGGTCAGGAGTGGCGCAGGAGGCCTTGGTCGATGACGACGCGTTCGGTGCTGGGGTCGTCGGGGTCGACGGCGGTGGTGGTGAAGAGGGTCTCGCCCGACTCGCCCGACCACATCTTGACGGTGAGGGAGTCGCCGGGGAGGACCGGCGCCGCGAAGCGGGCCTCGATGTGCCCGAAGCGGGCGGGGTCGCTCCCACAGACCGTGTGGAGCAACGCCCGACCGGTGAAGCCGTAGCTGCACAGGCCGTGGAGGATCGGGCGGTCGAAACCACCGATCGCCGCGAACGCCGGGTCGGTGTGCAGCGGGTTGCGGTCGCCGGAGAGCCGGTACACGAAGGCCTGGTCACGCAACGTGGGGTACGTGACGACATGATCCGGATCGCGCTCGGGCGGCACGTTCTTCGGCCCCGACGGCCCGCGATCGCCACCCCAGCCACCTTCGCCACGGATGAACGCCGACGACGTGGTCGTGTACAGCGGGGAGCCGTCCATCACGGCGTTCGTCTCGGTCACCACGACGGCCGCGGACCCCTTGTCGTACATCGCGACGAGCTCGCTCGTGAGCGTCACGGTGCCCTCGACGGGGATCGGTCGGTGCAACGTCACGGCCTGCTGGCCGTGCACGAGCAGTGCCGGGTTGAAGGTGCCGATGTCGCGCATGGCCGAGCCCTTGCCCCAGCCGATCACGACCGGGAAGGTCGGGAACACCTGCTGATCGACGCCGCTGGTGTTCTCGGTACTGAACGCCAACTCGTTCTGGCCGGCTCCGATCCCGACGGCATAGAGCAGCGCGTCCTTGGAGTTCCAGCTGGCGTCGACGGGATCGCTCTTCGATCCGACGGCTTCGGGATTCAATGGCATGTCATCTCGCTTTCGTTGAACCGACAGGTGTGGTGATCAGGAGTCGAGCATCGTCTGGGGCCAGCCACCGGGCTCGCCGTTCATGCCCGAGTTCGGTCGGGCGCCGGCGAGCAACTGCTCGACGACCGGGCCGATCTTCGTCGGGTCGTCGACGGGCGTGGTCGACGGACCGCGCACCCACCCCTCGGCGACTGCGAGGATCTGACCGGATGCCTCGAACACCCGCCCTGTGACGTGGGCCGATTCGGGCGAACAGAGCCAGGTGACGATCGGTGCGATCCAGTGGGGCGCCCGAGCCTCGCGGGCCTCGTCGGTCTCGGGAGCCGGGCCGAGACCCTCGGTCATCCGGGTGAGCGCCACCGGGCCGACCGCGTTGACCGTCACGCCGTAGCGGGCCACTTCGAGCGCGACGATGTTCGTGAACGCGGCGATCCCCGCCTTCGCGGCGCCGTAGTTCGCCTGGCCGGGGTTGCCGTAGATGCCCGACACCGAGGTGGTGTTGACGATCCGGCCGCTGACCGGCTCGCCTGCCTTTGCCCGCTCCCGCCAGTAGGCAACCGCCCACCGCGACGGGGCGAAGGTGCCCTTGAGGTGCACGTTGATGACCGAGTCCCACTCCTCCTCCGTCATGTTGGCCAGCACGCGGTCGCGCAGGATGCCCGCGTTGTTGACGAGCGCGTGGAGGTCACCGAACGTCTCGATGGCGGTGTTGATCATCCGCTGGGCGCCCTCCCAGTCGGCCACGTTGTCGCCGTTGGCGATCGCCTCGCCACCCATCGCGACGATCTCGTTGACCACCTGCTGGGCCGGCGAGATGTCGCCACCACTGCCGTCGACGTTGCCGCCGAGGTCGTTCACGACCACCTTGGCGCCGTGGCGGGCGAGGCTCAGCGCGTGCTCGCGCCCGATTCCGCGTCCCGCTCCCGTGACGATCGCAACTCGACCCTCGCACAAACCACTCATCGATCTTCCTTTCACCGGCCTCGCCCGATCAGGCGGCGACGCCGGGAACGGCCGTCGCTGTGCGGCATCGTAGAGTCACCCTCGTGTGCGGCTGCCAGCGGACGAGACGCGAACTCCTCGTCGGCGCACTCGGAGCAGCTGCGCTCGGGTTGAGCGCCTGCGCCCGATCGACGTCCACCTCAGCCGCCCAACTCCCACCCGTCGCGTCCCTCACGTCGATCGAGGTCGCTCCCGGCCTGCGAATCCACCCACGCAGCGACTGGGGAGCCGATCTGCCGCCGAAGGGCGCCATCGGCCCCGAAGACGTGAAGTTCCTCCTGGTCCACCACACCGCATCCAGCAACGTGGTGCCCGACCCACGCGAAGTGATCCGTCAGACCTACGCGTTCCAGACCGGGCCGAGCAAGCGATGGCCCGACATCTGCTACCACTTCATGATCGGGCCCGACGGCTCGGTCTGGGAGACCCGGGCCGGTTCGCTGGCCGGTCCCGTGGTGGCCGATGCGACAGGCGGTAACCAGGGGTTCGGTCAGCTGGTGTGCCTCATCGGTGACTTCACGGTGCAGCCGCCGACACCGGCCGCCCAGGACTCGTTGCTCCGCACGTTGATCTTCCTCGCCGACCGCTACGGCATCGACACCGACCCTCTTGCCACGGCGACCTTCGTGTCGAGAGGATCGGACAAGTTCCCGGCGGGCAGCACGATCACGACACCGACGATCTCCGGACATCGTGACGTGACGTACACCGCATGTCCCGGCGACGTGGGCTACACCTTGCTCGGCGGCTGGCGCAGCCGGGTACACGCCACCCGTCTCATGCGCTCGGATCCCGGCCCCGTCAAACGCGCCGTCCGCCTGAACACCCATCTCACCTGATCCGGCTCACCCACCCGCAAACGTTCGCCGATTCGGTGCACGCAGTGCACATTCGGGCGCACATTTCGGGGGGTGGGTGTGGTCCCCCGCCGGATGACCGGTCGTAGCCTGGCCGCCGTGACCGTGCCCGAACCTTCGACGACGAGCCATCTGCATGCCGACGTGGTCGTCGTGGGTGCCGGGCCGGCGGGAACGGCGGCGGCGATCGAACTGCGACGAGCCGGCCGATCGGTGATCGTGATCGACAAGGCGGTGTTCCCGCGCGACAAGTGCTGCGGCGACGGTCTGACGACGCTCGCACTGCGAGAACTCGACCATCTGGGGCTCGATCCCGGCACGATCGTCGACTGGTTCGACGTTCGCGATGCGGTCATCCGGTCGCCGAGCGGCCGCGAGGTCGTCGTCTCGATGCCGACGACCGGGAAGTACTCCGCCGTCGCACCGCGCCTCCAGCTCGACGACGCGCTCGTGCAACTCGCCCGCACCCACGGCGCCGACGTGCGCGACGGCCACGGATTCGAACGTCTCGTCGAGCATCCCGACCGTGTGACCGTGTTCGCCGAGGGCCTCGAGATCGACACCCGGTACGTCGTGGCCGCCGACGGCATGTGGAGTCCGGTGCGCAAGGCACTCGGCGTCAACGAACCCGGCTATCTCGGCGAGTGGCACGGCTTCCGTCAGTACGGACGCAACGTCACCGGCGCAGCGAGCGAGCAGCTGCACGTGTGGTTCGAGCCCGACCTGCTCCCCGGATACGCATGGTCCTTCCCGCTGCCCGACGGTCGGGTCAACATCGGCTTCGGCGTCCTTCGCGAAGCCGGTCGCAAGGGCCAGGCGATGAAGGAACTCTGGATCGACCTGCTGCAGCGGCCGCACATCGTCGAGGCGCTCGGCGCGGGGTTCGAGCTGGAGCAACGCCACGCGGCGTGGCCGATCCCGGCACGCATCGACGAGGCGGTCCTCACTTCCGGCCGCATCCTCTTCACCGGTGACGCTGCCATGGCCACCGACGTGATGACCGGGGAAGGCATCGGCCAGGCCCTCCTCACGGGGCGCCTCGCCGCCCAAGCTCTCATCGCAGCCGGGGCGACCAGACCCGACGACGCCGCACGCCTGTACCGGGCGAGCGTGCGCCATCACCTGGTCGCCGATCATCGGATGTCGCTCGCTCTCGGCTCGGTGCTCGCCAAGCCGTGGGGAGCCCGCGGCGCCATCCGCGTCGTGGCCGCGAGCGGCTCGTGGGGCAAGCGGAACTTCGCCCGCTGGATGTTCGAGGACGAGCCTCGCGCCCTGTTGATCACTCCGAGCCGTTGGCACCGCGGGTTCCTGGCACGGCCCGGCGCCTACGTCTGATCCCGCCGACCAATCGTTCGGACCCGGGCGGGCGACACCCGAGGTTCAGTCGTCGGCATTCCCCGGTGGCGGCGCCCAGAAGTCGACGTCGTCGACCGACCCGAAGATGCCGTCGACGTCGATGTCGGTGGGTTCACCGGACGATTCGATCTCGATCACGATGTCGTCCTGTTCGCGCGGACCCTCGTAGATGTCTCGCAGGCCGATCATCGCACCGGCCGCCGCCGCTCCGAGGATTCCGCCCTTGCGACGCCCGGCCCGGATCATCGACAGGCGGTACGCGGCGGCCCGCTCCTCGGCCTCGATCCGCTCGACGTCGATCTCGAGATCGCGGGCGAGCCGAGCGACGGGATCGTCGGGGACGTGATCGTCGGTCACACGGTCAGGTTATTGCGATCGCCGCCAGGAGCGCAGCCCCTGCGACCAGAACCCAGGAGGCCAGCCCGAGCACCATCGGGCGGCCGCCCAGCCGCCGCAGGCGGGCCACCTGGACGCTGGCGCCGAGCCCGAACATGCCGGCCGTCAGGAAGATCTGTTCGGCGTTCTTCGCCCGCAACAGCTGCTCCGGCGACAACCAGCCCGTGGCCCGCAGGCAGATCGCTGCGAGGAATCCGGCGACGAACAGCGGCACGAGCGGCACGTGCACGTCGGGTGCGGTGCCGTCGCCATCCTCGCCGCCGGCCTGCTGCGCCGTTCGTCGGCGACGGCTCGCGACGCCCACGCCGAAGACCATCGGTGCCAGCAGGATCACCCTCGTGAGCTTCACCAGGGTCGCCGGCGCCAGCGACGCCTCGGAGTACGCCGATGCCGTCGCCGTCACCTGGCCGACGTCGTGCACCCCGGCACCCACCCACGCCCCGAAGGTCAGATCGCTGAGGTTCATCAGGTGGCCGAGGAACGGCAGGACGAGGATCGACAGGGTGCCGCACAGCGTGACGAGTCCGATGGCGTACGCGGTCTCCTCCTCGTCGGCGGTCGAGAGCGGCGCCATCGCCGCCACGGCCGATGCCCCGCAGATCGAGTAGCCGGTCGCGACGAGCAGGCCGAGCCCTTCCGACAGGCCCATGAGACGAGCGAGCAACTGCACCCCGAAGAAGGTCAGCAGCACGACCACGACGACGGCGACGACCCCCTTCACCCCCAACTCGCGCATCTGGTCGAACGAGAGCCGCAACCCGAGCAACACGATGCCGATCCGCAGCAGCCGCTTGGCCGCGAATGCGACACCCGGTACGAAGGGGGCCGTCAACAGACCGACGTTGGCGAAGATCGCGCCGAGCACCACGCCGCCCACCAGCGGCGACATCCCGATCATCCGGTCGAGCGCGAACGCGAGCATCACTGCGAGGCCGACGACCACAAGACCTGGAAGGTCGTTGCGTCTGACCAGCTCCACGACGAACCATTGTGACAGCGTCGTGCGGTCGGAGCGCACATCCGCACTCACCGAACTCCTACCAAGGCGCCACCCGGGCGCCAGGTGGTCCGGATACCGTCGGGCCGGAATGAGCGACATGACGAGCGATTCCGGCGCCACCCAACCGGACGAACGGCAGACCGCCGAGACCTTCGAGAAGATCTTCTTCGAGCTCCGCAAGGTGATGGTCGGTCAGACACGACTCCTCGAGCGGCTGCTCGTCGGCGTGCTGTGCCGCGGTCACTGTTTGCTGGAATCGGTCCCCGGACTGGCCAAGACGTTGGCCGCCGAGACGCTCGCCGACGTGGTCGGCGGATCGTTCTCACGCATCCAGTTCACGCCCGACCTCCTGCCGTCCGACATCACGGGGACGCGCATCTACCGTGGCAGCACCGAGTCGTTCGACGTCGAGTTCGGCCCGGTGTTCGTGAACTTCCTGCTCACCGACGAGATCAACCGGGCCCCCGCGAAAGTGCAGTCGGCCCTGCTCGAGGTGATGGCCGAACAGCAGGTCACCATCGGCGGCATCACGCACACCGTCCCCAAGCCGTTCTTCGTCGTCGCCACGCAGAACCCGATCGAGTCCGAGGGCGTGTACCAGCTGCCCGACGCTCAGCGCGACCGCTTCATGATGAAGATCGTCCTCGACTACCCGACACCCGACGAGGAGATGTTGATCATCGACCGGATGAGCGTCAACGCCCCGGTGCCCGACCAGGTCATCACCCTCGACGAACTGATCATCCTGCAAGAGCGCGCCGACCGCGTGTTCGTCGATCGTTCGGTCTCGCAGTACGCCGTCGATCTCGTGCAGTGCACCCGCACGCCGGAGCGGTTCGGACTCGCCGACCTCTCGACGGTGATCGGGCTCGGCGCAAGTCCGAGAGCCTCGCTGAACCTGGTGCGTGGTGCGCGAGCGCTCGCGCTGTTGCGAGGACGCTCGTACGCGACACCGCAGGACGTGTTCGACCTCGCCCCCGAAGTGCTGCGGCACCGGTTGCTCCTCACCTACGACGCACTGGCGCGCGACATCACGACCGATCACGTCGTCCAGCGCGTCCTGTCCACCGTCCCCGCCACGTGGGTCTCCCCGAAGCCCAACGACGCGCACCACGCGAGCTGACGATGACACCGTTGGGTCCGGCGAGCGTGTCGCCGAAGGCCGCCGCGACCGCCTCGACGGCGACGTGGCCGAGCGGGGCCGCTGCCGGCACACGATGGGCGGCCGGCCCGCCGACCGAGACGGTCGCGGAGCTGCTGCGCACCCTGGAGTTGACCATCAACGGTCGCCTCGACGGCGTGTTGCACGGCAACCATCAGGGGCTGACGCCCGGCCACGGATCCGAACCCGGCGAGTCACGGCTGTACCAGCCGGGTGACGACGTGCGCCGCATCGACTGGAACATCACGGCGCGCACACGCGAGACACACGTTCGCGAGCAGATCGCCGACCGGGACCTGACCGCCTGGCTCGTCGTCGACGCCTCGGCCACGATGCAGTTCGGTACCACCGTCAACGACAAGGCCCAGGTCGCCGTTGCTGCGGCAGCCTGTGTCGGATTCCTGACGGCGCGCAACCAGAACCGCCTCGGCGCCGTCCTCGTCGCCGGCCCGTCGATCCACGTGATTCCCCCACGTTCCGGATCGAACCAGGTGCGCGCCGTGTTGTCGACGCTCAGCAGCCCTCCGGAATCGGAGGGTCTCGGTCGTGCCGACCTCGCGGGCGCCATCGACCGGGTCGGCGCGATCGCCAACCGACGAGGATTCGTCGCGGTCATCAGCGACTTCGCGGGCGAATCGTGGCAACCGTCCCTCGCACGGCTGAGCCTTCGCCACGACCTGCTCGCCATCACCGTGCACGATCCCCGCGAGTACGACATCCCGCCGATCGGCCTCGTCGACGTGGTCGATCCGTCGACCGGCGCCGTTCGGGAGGTCCGGGTGACTGCCAAGGTTCAGCAACGCTTCGCCGCCGCGGCCACCGAGGAACGCAACCGGCGCGACACTGCGCTCGGACGATCGGGTGCCGACGTCATCGAGCTGACGACCGATGGCGACTGGCTCGGCGCGATCGTGCAGCACACCCGCCGCAAGCGGGTTCAGGCGGTTCGCGGTGACGGGATCAAACGATGAGCACCGACTTCCTCGCCCCCGAACGCCTCTGGCTGCTCCTGCTCGTGGTCGCGCTCGGCATCGCCTACGTCGCGGTGCTGAAGTGGCGGCGGGTGGCGGCGGTGCGCTTCACCCAGGTGGACCTGCTCGACAAAGTCGCACCGGCGCGTCCTCGTTGGCGCCGCCACGTGGTTGCGGTGTTGATGCTGCTCGGGCTCGCCTTCGCCGTCGTGGCAACGGCGCGGCCCGTCGAACGAAGCACGGAGAACGTGCGCAGCGAGGGGCGGATCCTCGTCCTGTTCGACGTGTCGTTGTCGATGATGGCCGACGACGTCGATCCCGACCGGTTCGTCGCAGCCCAAGAGGCAGCGCGGAACTTCGTCGCCGAGGTGGACGACGGCGTGGAGGTCGGCCTGGTCTCCTTCTCCGGCAACGTCAACATCGAAGTCGACCCCACCCTCGATCGGGCAGCGATGGAACGCGGCATCGACAACCTCGAACTCGCCGAGTCGACGGCGATCGGGGAGGCGCTCGCAGCCGGCACGCGGCTGCTGGTGAATTCGGCCGACCCCGAGGCCGACCCCGACGAGGCGCCGGGTGTGATGGTCCTGCTCAGTGACGGCGAGACGACGGTCGGTCGGCCGACCGAAGAGGGGGCTCAGGACGCGGCTGCGGCGGGCATCCCGGTGTACACGATCGCCTTCGGGACCGAGGATGGACAGATCGTCGACCCGGCGAGCGGTGATGTGGTTCCCGTGCCGGTGCGGCCCGAGGATCTCGCCCTCGTCGCCGAAACGACGGGCGGCGAGGCGTTCGAGGCTCGTACCGGTGACGAACTCGCCTCCGCGTACGGCCAGATCGCCGAATCGCTCGGCACGACGATCGGGGAACCTGTCGAGGTCGTCACCGAGCTGACCTGGCAGTGGGCGCTCGCCGCGTTCCTGGTCCTCGGTGTGGCGTGGGCGCTCAGCCTGTGGTGGCTGCGCGGCATGGTTTGAGCGGCATGGTTTGAGCGGCGGGGTCTGAGCGGCGCGGTTCACCCGTTGAGGTTGCCGCTGCGGAAACCTTCGAGATCGACGGTGACGTAGCGGTAGCCCGCAGCCTTCACGGCGGCCACCACGTCGGTGCCTCGTTCGATCATGCCGGGGAGATCGACGAGGTCGACCTCGATACGCGCCGTGTCGCCGTAGTGGCGGACGCGGACCTGACGGAAGCCGAGCCGATGAAGCGCCGCCTCGGCGCGGTCGACGCGACCGAGGATCTCGACCGAGACCTGGGTGCCGTACGGGATGCGGCTGGCGAGGCACGCAGCAGCCGGTTTGTCCCACGTGCGCAGGCCGAGCGACTGCGACGCCGCCCGGACGTCGGCCTTGGTGAAGCCGGCGACCACGAGCGGGAACTCGGCTCCCGCGTCGCTCGCTGCACGTTGACCCGGACGATGGTCGCCCTCACCATCGGGTCGCACGTCGTCGAGGTTGACGCCGAGCACGATCGTGGCTCCCTCGTCGGCCGCGATCGGCCCGACGACGTCCATCAGTTCCGCCTTGCAGTGGAAGCAGCGATCGGTGTCGTTGAGTCGATATGCCGCCCGCTCCATCTCGGCGGTCTCGATCGCGGTCCATCGCAGCCCCCACTCGTCGGCGAGCGCACGACAGTCACGTTCCTCGTCGCCGGCGAGCGATGGCGACACGGCGGTGACCGCGTGAGCATGCTCGGGCCCGAGCGTGCTGTGGGCGACCGCGGCCAGGAACGCCGAATCGGCGCCTCCGCTGAAGGCCACCACGACGCGGCCGATCCGGCGCAACTCGGATTCGAGCGCCTCGACCTTGGCGGCGAGCAGCGGTTCGATGTCCGAGTCGGGGCCAGTCACGCACGCAGTATGCCGCGGCGCGCTCAGAGCAGGTCGCGGAGCTGTTCGATGGTCTTGACCGGGTCGGCTCCCACCGGGCTCACCGAGAGGTGGGTGACGCCCGCTTCCTTGTACGCAGCGAGCCGCTCCTTCACGTATCCCACCGGGCCGACGAGGTTGGTCTTCTCCAGCATCTCGGCGGGCACCGCGGCCGCGGCCTCGTCCTTCTTGCCCGACAGGTACAGATCCTGGATCTCGATGGCCTCGTCGACGTAGCCGTAGCGCTGACAGATCGTGTTGTAGAAGTTCTGGTCGCGCGCACCCATGCCGCCGACGTAGAGCGCCGTGTTCGGGCGGGAGTAGTCGAGGATGCGGCTCTGCGCCTCACCGGTGAGTTCGTCACCGATGGCCACCATGCCGCCCGCCGAGATCTGGAGTTGGCCGAGCGAGGGATCACGCTCGGCCTGGCCGGCCTTGAGATCGTCGCCCCACACCGTGTGGAACTTCTCGGGGTCGAAGAAGATCGGCAGCCAGCCGTCGGCGTACTTGGCGGTGTTCTTCACCGACTGGCCCATCAGGCTCGCCCAGAAGATCGGGATGTTCTCGCGCACCGGATGGTTGATGAGCTTCAACGGCTTGCCCAGCCCGGTTCCTTCACCTTCGGGAAGCGGGATCTTCACGGTCGGGCCGTCGTACACGACCTTCTCGCGTCGCCATGTCATCCGGCAGACGTTGATGTAGTCGCGAATCCGCGGCATCGGCTTGTCGTACGCGACGCCGTGGAAGCCTTCGATCACCTGGGGACCCGAAGCGCCGAGCCCGAGCGTGAACCGCCCGCCCGAGACGAAGTCGAGACCGGCGGCGGTCTGTGCCATGCAGGTCGCCGTTCGGGAGAACACGTTCAAGATGCCCGACCCGATCTCGATCGTCGAGGTCTTGGCGGCGAGATAGCCCATCTGCGACACGGCGTCGAAGCTGTACGCCTCGGGCACCCACACCATGTCGAGCCCGGCCTTCTCGAGCTCGACGACCTTCGCGACGTCTGCATGGAAGTCACCCGAGTAGTTGATCATCATCGACAGCTTCATGGGGCCGAAGGATATGTGGCGACGAGTCGTGGGGACCCATCGAAGCGTGATCGCTCACGTTCGAGCCGGCGCGGTTCGTCGAGATTTCTGCGACGCGCGAGACTGCCCGTCCGATGGGGATGCCGAGATGGTGGGACGAGCGGCGTTTCGGGATCTTCGTCCACTCCGACCTTGCCAGCGTCCCGGCGTGGTCGCCGATCGGCGAGTACGCCGACTGGTACCGCAGCCACATGGGCGACGACGTCACCGACGTCGTGCTGCACCCGCGCCCGATGGTGGAGGTCCTCGCGCACCACCGCGACCGCTGGGGGCACATCGAGACCTACGACGACTTCCTTGCGCTGTTGACCTACGAAGCGTTCGACGCCGAAGCGTGGGCGCGTCTGGCGGTCGACGCGGGCGCCGGCTACACGGTGTTCGTGGCCAAGCACCACGACGGGTGGGCCTGGTGGGACGCGCCGAACACGAACCGCACGCTGCTCTCCGACGGACCACGGCGAAACGTGCTCGCCGAATACGCAGCAGCCTGCGAGCGCAACGGGCTCGTGTTCGGCACCGGCTACTCGCTCCTGGACTGGGGTGACCCGCGCTATCCGGGCAGCGACTACGTCGGTGAGGTGCTGCATCCCCATGTGCTCGACCTCGTCGAGCGGTACGGGTCGAGCATGTTGTGGGGTGACGGCCACTGGGGCCACGGTCCCGACCACTGGCGAACACGCGAGCTCCTCGACGAGGTCTGGTCGATCGATCCCGACATCGTCGTGAACGACCGATGGTCGGCGGCCGACGACGTGGGCCCCGCGGGACGTCCCGGCACGGTGCGCACGTTCGAGTACGAGATGCCCGACGGCATCGTCGACGATCCGTGGGAGTTGCGTCGGGGGGTGGGCTCGAGCTTCGGGCACAACCGGGCCGAGCGGGCCGAACACCACCTCTCCGGCCACGGGATCGTCGCGCTCCTGACCGAGGTGGTGTCGAAGGGCGGGCACCTCCTGCTCGGTATCGGTCCCGATGCCGACGGAACAGTGCCGCACCTGCAGGCCGAACCGTTGCGCGACGCCGGTGGTTGGATCCGCCGGCACGACTCGCTGCTCGCCGCGTCGAGGCCGTGGCGAACCTGGGGCGACCAGCACGTGCGCTACCTCGACGTCGACGGAACACTGCACGCCGTCGACATCGGTGGACACGCCCACTTCGCCGCACTCGGCTCCGATTGCTGCCGTGTCGAGTCGGTCGAACTGGTGGACCCGACGGCGGGCGACGTCGAGTTCCTGCGGTTCCACCAGGACGCCGACGCGCTGCACCTCGACCTGCCCCGCCTGCTCTCCGATCGGCGCGAGCGGCGCGTCGACGACATACGCGTGTACCGCATCGTGTACTCGGACATCGAGCAACCGAGCGCGCTGTTCCAGCCCCAGCCACGCGAGCCGATCGCCCTGGCACCGCTGATGCGCGACGTCGCGCCGGGCGACATCGTGCAGCTGGGCGACGGCGTGTACACCGGGCCGGTCACGGTGCCGCGAGGGGTGGTCATACGAGGCCTCGGTGGTCACCGCACCGTGATCGACGGTGGCGGCACGACCGCCGTCACGCTCGAGGGTGCCGCACGTCTCGAACATCTCTCGGTGACGGGCGGCCCCGCCCGTGTCGCCCGACACCCGGGCGCCACCGTCTCGATCACCGGCCCATCGGCAACCGTGCTCGGCTGTCGGATCGACGGGCACGTGGTGGCCCACGCCAGTGACGTACTGATCCGCGCCACCACGGCGTCAGGAATCGTCGCCGACGGTGTCGACCGGCTCTCGGTCTCGCGGTGTCAGCTGTCGGGCATGCACTGGGACGTCGGGGTGCATCTCATCGGCGGGAGCGGCCACGAGATCGATTCCAGTGAACTCACCGACCATCTGTGCGCGGTCAGGGTGTCCGATGCGACCGCCGTCGTCGTGCGCGGCAACAACATCACGGCGCGCTGGTGGGGTGTCCACCTCGAGCGGACCGAGGGCGCGCACGTCCACGGCAACTTCATCGGCCACACCATGCGTGGCGTCGACATCGACGGAGGTTCGCAGGCGCTGGTCGACGGCAACGCGGTGTGCAACGGCGACAGCGGCTGCATCGTGCAGTGGGGAGCGTCGGACTGCGACGTCAGCGGCAATCGTTGGGAACGCTGCCGCATCGGCGTGCTGCAGTGGGAGGCTCCGGGCCTGCGCCTGCACGCCAACGAGTCCACCGACCTCCACGACTCCCCCCTCGTCACCGGCCCGTAGGCCTGTGATCAGGCGGACTGGGAGCGACGCTTTGCTTCCCGCGCCCGGTTGGTGGGGTCGAGGTCGGCCTTGCGGAGACGGATGTTCAACGGGGTCACCTCGACACACTCGTCGTCGGCGATGAACTCCAGCGCACCCTCCAACGACAGCACCCGGTGCGGCGTCAGCTTGACCGTTTCGTCGGCAGAGGCCGCACGAACGTTGGTCATCTTCTTCTCACGACAGATGTTGACGTCCATGTCGCCGGCGCGTGAGTTCTCGCCGACGATCATGCCGCAGTACACCTCGGTGCCCGGACCGACCATCATCGCGGCGCGGTCCTGCAGGTTCATCATGGCGTAGGTGGTGGCGGGGCCGGTACGGTCGGCGACCAGCACGCCCGACTGACGCGAACGGATCTCACCGGCCCACGGCTCGTAGCCCTCGAAGGTGTGGCTGATGACGCCGGTGCCTCGTGTCTCGGTGAGGAACTCGGTACGGAATCCGATGAGCCCACGGGCCGGGACGAGGTAGTCGAGTCGTACCCAGCCGGTACCACCCATGTTCTGCATGCGCGCCTTGCGAGTGGCGAGGAGCTGCGTGACGGCACCGAGGTGTTCGTTCGGCACGTCGATGGTGACCCGTTCGACCGGCTCGTACACCTTGCCGTCGACCTCGTGGGTGAGCACGACCGGCTTGCCGACGTTGAGTTCGAAGCCCTCACGGCGCATCTGCTCGACGAGGATCGCCAGCTGCAGTTCACCGCGGGCCTGGACCTCCCAGGCGTCGGGACGCTCGGTGGGCAGCACCCGGATGCTCACGTTGCCGACGAGTTCGGCATCGAGACGGTTCTTCACCAGGCGGGCGGTCAGCTTCTTGCCCTCGCGGCCGGCGAGTGGAGAGGTGTTGATGCCGATGGTCATCGACAGAGCCGGCTCGTCGACGGTGATCACCGGCAGCGGACGGGGATCCTCGGGGTCGGCGAGGGTCTCACCGATGTAGATCTCCTCGATGCCGGCCACGGCGACGAGGTCTCCCTGGCGGGCGCTGTCGACGGGGACACGCGTGAGGTGCTCGGTGAGGAACAATTCGGCGATCTTGGCTCGAGCGACCGTGCCGTCGCGCTTGCACCACGCGACCGACTGGCCCTTCCTGATCTCGCCCTCCATCACGCGCAGGAGCGCCAGACGTCCGAGGTACGGCGACGCGTCGAGGTTGGTGACCCAGGCCTGGAGCGGATAGCCCTCGTGGTAGGTGGGCGACGGGATGTGGTCGAGCAGGACCGCGACGAGGTCGGCGAGGTTCTTGTCGCCCTTGCCCTCGACGATCAACCGGTTCGATTCGTCGAGGTCGAGCGTGGCCCAGCCGTCGCGGCCGGAGCAGTAGACGATCGGGAACTCGACCTGATGCTCTTTCGCATCGAGGTCGAAGAAGAGTTCGTAGACCTCGTCGATGACCTCGGCCACGCGAGCGTCCGCCCGATCGACCTTGTTGATCACGAGAATCACGGGAAGGTTGCGGGCCAGCGCCTTGCGCAGGACGAACCGGGTCTGCGGAAGGGGGCCCTCGGCGGCGTCGACGAGCAGCACGATGCCGTCGACCATGGTGAGCGCCCGCTCGACCTCGCCACCGAAGTCGGCGTGGCCGGGCGTGTCGACGATGTTCAGGGTGATGTCGTCACCGCTGCGGGGGTCGTGCCACACGAGCGAGGTGTTCTTGGCGAGGATGGTGATGCCCTTCTCGCGCTCGAGGTCACCCGAGTCCATGACGCGCTCGGCGACCTCCTCGTTCGCGCGGAATGCGCCCGACTGGTGGAGCATCGCGTCGACGAGCGTGGTCTTGCCGTGGTCGACGTGCGCGACGATCGCCATGTTGCGGATGTCGGCACGGTGCCGGAGGTTGGCATCGTCGGCTTCAGCCGGTGCCTCGAGGAGGGTCTGGTCGTGAGGGGACACAACAGACCACGCTATCGCCCGTTCACGAACGAACGATCGCCCCGTCCGACGTCGTCAATGATACCCCCACGGGTATATTGGTCGGATGCGAGGCTTGCTGGCGTCACCTCTCGGATTCCTGATCGGGGTGTCCCTGGGCGCACTGGGCGGCGGCGGTTCGATCCTCGCCGTTCCCGCGCTCGTCTACGCCGCCGGGCAGGATCCGAAAGCCGCCACGACGACCTCACTGGTGCTCGTCACGATCACGGCACTGATCGGGATCATCCCCCACTGGCGAGCCGGTCGCGTGCGCTTCGCTGCCGGCACCATCTTCGGACTCGCCGGCATCGGTGGCTCACTGCTGGGGTCTCGCTGGAACAAGGCGGCGGACCCCGACGTGTTACTCCTCGCGTTCTCCGTGCTGATGCTGGTGGCCGCGTACGCCATGTGGCGGCGTATCAGGACGACTCCCCCACCGGCGAGATCCGCCGGAGCCGCCGCCAACACAGCGGTGCACGCCCAGACCGACGTCCGCATCGATGCAGGAACCGCGGTCAAGGTGATCCTCGCCGGCTCGTTCGTCGGCCTGCTCACGGGATTCTTCGGTGTCGGCGGCGGGTTCGTCATCGTGCCCGCACTGGTGTTGGCGCTCGGGTTCACGATGCCCGAAGCCGTCGGCACGTCGCTGCTCGTCATCGCCGTCAACTCGACCGTGGCGCTCGCCACGCGTCTTCCCGGCGGCACCGTCGACTGGGGGATCGTCGTCCCCTTCACCGTCGCCAGCCTCATCGGCGTCGTGGTCGGCAGCCATCTGGCCAGCACGCGCGATCCGAGTTTCCTGCAGAAGTGGTTCGTCATCCTGCTCGTCGCGGTCGCGATCTACACCGCCACACGTTCGATCATCGCGCTCACCTGACGCGGCGACCCGGGTTCGACGTCAGTCGGCGAACCAGTTGGCTCAGTCGGCGAACCAGTTGGCGTGGAATCCGATCGGCACACGCGCCGCCATCTTCACCCGCGCGACCGGCTCCGATTCGATGTCGTGCGCGTCGAGGATGACGAGTTCCGATTGCTCGGTGACGCGGTCGGTCACGAAGCTCATGAGCCACCCGTCGTCCTCGGCCGTGCCGTCGGGATCCGCGACGAACACGTGCTCGCCACTCACCTCGGTGTCGCCGTAGTAGTGGGCCTGCGACGTGCCGGCGTCGAAGTCGTACTTCACCACGCCCTGGAAGTCGAACTCGAAGTCCCAGGTGCGCTGGGGGCAGTTGTAGGCGTACCGAGTGCGACGACCCGTGTACTGCTCGTTGACGCGCGGGAACTCGCCGGCCACGTCGTCGGTCTGCTCATCGGTGACGGTGCCGGTGGTGAGATCGATCACCCAACGCCACGGCATCGGTTCGCGAGCGGCACCGGGGTTCTCGAACTGGAAACCACCCGGCATGTCGGACATCCGCGGCGCGCGGATCTCGATGGTGTTGCCCGACTCCCAGGCGTTGAAGAAGTGGACGACGTAGCAGTTGTCGGTCTCGAACCAACGGACGTCGTCGTTCGACCCGCCGCGCGGAACGATGCCGATACGCGTGCCGTTGTCGGGCTTCCAGCTCATCGGTTCGCCACCGTCGAGCATGCGGTCCATGTCGAACACAGCTGGCGCGTCGAGGAAGATCGCGTAGTTCTCCGTGATCACGAAGTCGTGGATCATCACCGGGGCCGGGATGTCGATCTCGGTGGTGTGCACGAGCTCGCCGGCGGCGTTCACCTCGGAGTACCGCAGGTACGGCGCCATCGGGCTGTAGCCGAAGAAGAGCATCTCTCCGGTCGCCGGATCGATCTTCGGGTGAGCCGTCATCGGCCCCTGGAGGCGACCGCCGTACGTGTACTCGCCGAGCGTGGCGAGTTCATGGTCGAACTCGGTCGGCGGGCCGGCCTCGAGCAGCGCGAAGTACCTACCGGCATGGCGCACCGTGGCCGTGTTGGCGGTGTTCTTGAGCAGGCCACCCTCGGCGAGCACGTCGTCGTCGGGGAACCGGAAGTTGCTCATGCCGCCGTAGCACGCGTGTCCGCGGGCACGTTCGGCGAGCAGACCCTTCGACTCGATCCAACGGTTCCGATATCGGGCCCTGCCGTCTTGCAGGTACACCGCATGCAGCATCCCGTCGCCATCGAACGGGTGGTATGCGCCGAGTGGAGCGAACTGCGGGTTCGGGCCCGTGCGCACGAACATGCCGCGCAGACCTGCGGGAATCTCTCCGATCACCTCGAGGTCGGGATCGTCGCGCTCGTCGGTCACGGGGGCCATCAGCCCCTGCAGGAACGGTGTCTGCCAGGTGTCGAGATCAGTCATCGGTTCTCCTCGGGTCGTCGATCGTCATGCTGCTCCATCGTCATGTGCTCCATCGTCATCCGACCCGGCGATCATGACCCACCCAGAACGGCTCGCGCAGGTCCTTCTTCAGCACCTTGCCACTGGGATTGCGTGGCAGCATCTCGACCCAGTCGACACTCGTCGGACACTTGAACGTCGCCAGTCGCTCCTTGGCGTAGGCGATGAGCTCGGCCTCGGTGACGTCGGAGTCGGGGGCCCTCACGACGATCGCCTTGGCGGTCTCGCCCCACTTCTCGTCCGGCACGCCGATCACGGCCACGTCGGCGACGCCCGGGTGACCCATCAGCACGTTCTCGACCTCCGCCGGGTACACGTTCTCGCCGCCCGACACGATCATGTCCTTCACCCGGTCGTGGATGTAGAGGTACCCGTCGGCGTCGAGGTAGCCGGCATCGCCCGACTTGAACCACCCGTCGGGTGTCACCGACTTGGCGGTCTCCTCCGGCTGGTTCCAGTAGCCGATCATCACCTGTGGTGATCGGATCCAGATCTCGCCGACCTCGCCGACCTCGCACTCACGATCGTCGTCACCCACGATCCTCAATTCGACTCCCGGTCCCGGGAGGCCGCACGAGCGGAGCCGGTGACGGTTGGGCCCGCTCGGATCGTGGTCGTCCGGCGGCAGGTTCACCACCGCACCCGTCGTCTCCGTCAATCCGTAGGCCTGCCAGAACTTGCAGGGCGCGAACATCTCGACACAGCGCGCCAGGACGTCCTCGCTGATCGGCGACGCGCCGTAGACGAGCACCCGCAGGCTCGAGTAGTCGGCGTCCGCGACGCCCGGCACCATCAGCATGAACTGCAGTACCGCCGGCACGAGGAACGCGTGCGTGATGCGCTCCTGTTCGATCGTGCGGATCAACGCCGCCGGATCGAGCTCGCGGAAGATCACCGACGTGCACCCCTCGTACATGCCGGCGACGGCCCAGCCGCCACCGCCGATGTGGAACAGCGGCATGGCGATCAGGTTCACGGCGTCCGGCGTCAGCTCCCACATCTCCCTCGCCAGCGGGAGCAGGCTGAAGAAGTTGTCGTTGCTGAGCATGACGCCCTTCGGCCGTCCCGTCGTGCCGGAGGAGTACAGCTGGAACGCCACGTCGCCGCTGGCGGAGGACGCGCCGGGGTCGTCGGCCGGGAAGGAGGCCACCCAGTCCTCGTATGACTCGTAGCCGTCGTGTCCGCCGATCACCAGGATCCGGGTGACCGTGTTCAGGTTGGCGGCGATGGCGTCGAGGATCGTGACGAAGTCGGGGCCGACCACCAGCACCTTGGCCTGTGCGTCGTTGACGATGTACTCGACCTCGGGTGCAGCGAGTCGCCAGTTGACGTCGACGCACACGGCGTTGACGAGCGCCGCTCCGAAGAACACCTCGAAGTGTTCGATGCCGTTCTTGTCGAGGAAGGCCACTCGGTCCTGCGACCCGACACCGTCGGCGACGAGCCCCTGCGCGACCTGGGCCGAGCGCGAGTGGAGCTCGGCCCACGTGAGTCGACGGGCGTCCTGGACCAGGGCCGTGTGCTCCGCCCGATCGGCTCCGTGCGCACGAAGGATGTCGGCCAGGCTCGTGATGTTCCCCATGGCGGCAAACCGTAGCGACCGCGTCGGTTTCAACCGGCGCGCCGGGTGTAGCCGAGACCGAACGACCGCACGGCGCGGGCGAAGATGTTGGCCTCGACGTCGGGCTCCTCGAGCACGCGCAGATCCGTGACCCGTGCGCTCATCTGGCCGAACACTGCGGCCAGGGCGGCGCGGGCGACGTGGGTGCCGATGCAGAGGTGGGTGCCGAAGCCGAACGCGACGTGGGGGTTCGGGTGGCGTCGGATGTCGAACGTGAACGGATCTGCGAAGACGGCCTCGTCGCGGTTCGCCGACGGGTACAGCAGGACGAGCCGATCGCCCGCGGCGATCTCCTGGCCTCCGACGACGTCGTCGGAGATCGCCCGCCGGAACATGTTGTTGAGCGGCGTCACCCACCGCAGGACCTCCTCGACCGCGCCGGGAACGAGCGTCGGGTCCGCCGCCATGGCCTCCCACTGATCGGGGTGGTCGACGAAGACGCGGAGCCCGTGGGAGATCGCGGTCCGGGTGGTCTCGGCGCCGCCGGCGATGAAGAGGCCGACCTCGTGGACGATGTTCTCGGGCGACAGCGGCTGGTCGTCGATCGTCGAATGCACCCACGTGCTGATCAGGTCGTCGGTGGGGTTGGCGTACTTGTCGGCGGCCACCTCGCCGAGCACCCCGACGAACTCCATGTTCGCCGCCATGAACTCGGTGAAGATCCGGCCGTCGCGGTCGCGCATGTCGGTGCGCATGAGGCGTTCGGACCACGACTTGAGCTCGGGCCAGTACGACTCGGGAAACCCGAGCAGCCGGGCAGTCAGGCGTGCGGGGAGTTGGCCCGACAGTGCACCCACGACCTCCATCTCGTCGCCGGCGCCGAGCGCGGCGTCGAGGAGTTCGGTGGCGAGCGCGGCGATCTCGGCCTGACGCTCCCCGACGGACTTGCCGGTGAGCATCGGCTGCACGAGCATGCGCTGCTGGCGGTGCCGGGGATCGTCCTGGGCGATCATGTTGACCTCGGTCGGCGACCACAGTGCCCGGTAACCGAGGCCGGAGACGAACACCGTCGATCGGCGCTCGACGTCCATCAGATCGGCATGGCGCGTGATCCCCCACAGACCGTTGCGCGCATCGCGGTACACCGGCTCGTTCGCCCGCATCCAGGCCCACACATCGTGCGGATTGCGCTGGTACAGCTCGGGGTCGAGCAGGTCGGCGACGAGGCGATCGGGTGGCGTGACGGTCGTCATCGGCTCATGGTCGCAGACCGACGCCACGCGGCGCGACCCAGACGAGCCGTCGGCCGTTGCGGATCCGTACCGGTCTTTCCGGACCCGACCCCGAAAGACCGGCTTCCGTGGAGCGGTTCAGTCGCGGCGACGGTCGCCGTAGGTGTTCCAGTGGGTGACCGCGCTCGCCGGCTTGCGGGGGGCCACGCCGAAGTGGCCGGCTGGTCGACCCATCGGGATGCAGGCGGCGATCTCGTAGCGCGGTGACCCGTCGTCGTTCGCCGGCACCCCGAGTGCGGCGAGGGTCTCGTCGGCGTGGATCCTGATGACGGTCGTCAGCGACGTCCCGATCCCGAGGGCACGGGCCGCCACACAGAAGTTCTGGACCGCTGGATAGACGCTGGCATCCAGGCGCCCGATGTCCATCGGGCCCTCGTCGTCCGACGGCGTCCACGGGATGATCGGCTGCAGGAAGAACACGATCGCCGGTGCCTCGTGCACGTGGTCGGCGAGGTGGCGGCTGGCGGCCCTGGTCTTGCGCCACGACTCCGCGGCCGCCTCGTCGCGGAATGCGCTGGCATCGGGCAACGACTTCTCGTAGCGGTCGAACGACTGTCGGTACCAGCGGGCGATGTCGGTCTTGCGCTCGCGCGTCGGTCACCACCACGTACTGCTGCGGCTGCACGTTGCCCCCGCTCGGCGCCTGTTGCGCGGCGCGCAGACAGATACCGATCTCGTCGTCGGTGACGGGTTCGTCGCTGAACCGACGAATCGCCCGCGTGGTCATGATCGCCTCGATTGCGTCCATCCGCCGACCGTACTCCCGCACGCTCGCCCACCCCCTCTCTGCCGCGCCCTCCCGCACCCTCCCGCCCGCACCGCACCGACGGTTTGCGTGACGGTTCCATTGGCCCGCCCCAACCGAAGTGCAACGCAAACGGTCCGGGGGGACGGTCTGGGGTCAGAACATGGAGGTGTCGACGTCGAGGCCGAGCAAAAGCTTGCCGATGGTCTCGTTCAACTTCGGTGCCGTCTGGATGTGCTGGGTGACGATGTGCGCATCGCGCAGGCAACGGCCGAGCGGGCTCGTGTCGTAGACCGCGGTTCCACCCGCCAGCGTGAAGGCGGCGTCGGCCACCTCGGCGGACACCGACGCCGCATGGGTCGCGGCCAGCCGGATGCCCGTGCGTGCCGTGACCGTCACTTCACGACCGGCGAGCGCCGAGTCCCACGCCGACCCCAGTTCGTCGAGCAGGAACGCCCACGCGGCGCGAAGCCTGCCTTCGGCGCGCGCCACCTCGACCTGCGTGAAGCCACTCTGCGCGAGCGTCTTCGACGAGTACTGCGGCTTCTTGCCGTGGGCGAGGTCGACCAGCTCGTCGAGCGCGCGCCGGGCGACGCCCAGACCCACCGCCGACACGCCGGCGGCGAGCAGTGTGAAGTTCGGGAACATCGACAGCGGCGTCGTCACGACCGGCCGGGTCACGCCCGGCTGGATGGTCCGCTCGGCAGCGACGAAGGCGTCGGTCACCGAGTAGTCCAGCGAGCCCGACCCCCGCATGCCCGTCGTGTGCCACGTGTCGTGGAAGGTGACGGCCGACTGCGGGAACCAGCAGAGCCGGAAGGTCCCGTCGTCGCACAGGGTGCCGCCGAGGATCCATCGGCTGTGCTGCGTACCGCTCCCCCACGCCCACCGTCCGGTCACGGCGAAGCCGGCGACCCCGTCGCTCGACGTGGCCACACCCTTGCCGTTCGGAGCGAACACACCTCCGGTGATCGACGTCGGGTCACCGTAGATCTCCCGTGCCGCGTCGGCGGGGAGGAACGCCGCCATCGACGACGTCGTCGAAGCGATCATCGTGCACCAGCCCGCCGCGCCGTCGGCGTGGGCGACCGTGGCGATCGCCTCCACCATCGTTGCCGGGTCCACCTCTGGCCCCCCGTAGACCTGGGGAACACACATCCGCATCAGGCCGGCGTCGGCGAGCGCCTTGACGGTCGGCAGCGGTAATCGACGAAGCCGCTCACCGTCATCGGCATGCGCTTCGACCAGTTCGGCGAGGTCGCGTGCGGCCTCGACGATCGTTGCAGTCCCCATGTCACGACTGTAGGTGCGCCGCGCAGGCCCTGCAGGAACCGGGAGCCGGTCCTGATCGTCGGGAACCGAGTCGGCGGTCGTTCCCGCAGTGTGGCCGAGCCGGGCCACTCGGTGGCCACGAGCTCGTCGAAGTGGTCTACGGTCAGAGGTGTGAAGTTCGGCTTCGTGGTCCCCTGGGGCGACGCCGACGATGTCGGTGACCTCGCCGCTGCAGCCGAGAACGCGGGCTGGGACGGGTTGTTCGTGTGGGAACCGGTCTGGGGCGTCGATGCATGGATCTCGCTCGGGCTCGCGGCAGTACGCACCTCGAAGATCCGGCTCGGCACACTGCTCACTCCGCCGTCGCGACGACGTCCGTGGGAGCTGGCGAGCCAGGTCGCCACCGTCGATCGCCTGTCGAACGGGCGGGTCACCCTGTCGGTCGGGTTGGGCGCGATCGACTCGGGGTTCGAAACGTTCGGCGAGGAGTGCGACCGGCGTGTGCGGTCCGAGCTGATGGACGAATGCCTCGACATCGTGTGCGGGCTGTGGAGCGGCCAGCCGTTCACGTACGAGGGCACGCACTACCAGGTGGCCGCCACGGAATTCCCGACGATCGGCAACGTCGTGCAGGAACCTCGGGTCCCGATCTGGTGCGTCGCGGCGGTCGGTCGCGAGAAGTCGGTGGCCCGAGCGATGCGTTGGGACGGCATGATCCCGCAGGTGCTCGAGGCCGGAACGGTCCGCCAACCTCATCTCGACGAGGTCGCCGCCCTGCGCGACTCGGTCGTCGACGGCTACGACATCGTGATCGAAGGCACGACGACGGAACACTCCCCCGCCGCGTACGGGGACGCCGGTGCCACCTGGTGGATCGAGTCGATGTGGGACGCGATGGCCGAGCACTCCCCCGTCACGGCCGCCTACGACCGGCTGCTCCAGGGCCCGCCCGGCTGACTCTGCGTCGGCGTGTTCGCAGGCTGAGTCGGCCGGCCGATCCACGCACCGCTACCGTCGACCGCGTGACGACAACCGAGACCGGATGGAACTTCGCCGACCTGTGGGAGACCGTGGCGACGCGCATCCCCGACGCGCTGGCGCAACAGCAGGGTGACCGCTCCCACACGTGGGCCGACTTCAATCGGCGGGCGAACGGGGTCGCCGCTGCACTCCTGCGACCCGACTCGGCCGAGCAGGACAAGGTCGCGCAGTACCTCTACAACTCCCCGGAGTACCTCGAGTCGATCTTCGCGGCCTTCAAGGCGGGTTTCGCCGTGGTCAACACCAACTATCGCTATGCCGCCGACGAGTTGGTGTACCTCTGGGACAACGCCGACGCCACAGCGGTCGTGTTCCACGGCGCGTTCGTCGAGCAGTGCGAGGCAGTCCGCGATCGGGTGCCCAAGATCACGATGTGGCTCTGGGTCGACGACGGATCCGGCCCGTGCCCCGCGTGGGCCACGCCGTACGAGGACGCCGCGAGCGCAGGCACCGACGACAACGTGCGGGCGCCCTGGGGCCGATCGGGCGACCACCTCCTGTTGCTCTACACCGGCGGCACCACCGGCATGCCCAAGGGCGTGATGTGGCGCCAGGACGACCTGTTCGGCGTACTCGACGCGAACAACAAGAAGCGGATGCCACCCGAGCAGGACCTCGAGGCAGTCGCCGACCGGATCGACAGGCCGGGCCCGCGCAACATGCCGGCAGCCCCGCTCATGCACGGCACCGGGTTGTTCAACGCAATCAGCAACCTGATGATCGGCGGGTCGATCACCACGATGGAGGGTCGCCACTTCAGCGCCGAGGAGTTCCTCGACGACGTGCAGCGCCACGGCATCAACTCGACCTCGATCGTCGGCGACGCGTTCGCCAAGCCCATCCTGCGGGCGCTCGACAACGAGCCCGATCGGTGGGACATCTCCACGCTCCGCGTCATCGTGTCGTCGGGGGTGATGTGGTCGAAGGAGTCCAAGGAAGGCCTGCTGCGCCACAATCCGCGTCTGATCATGGTCGACTCGCTCGGCTCCAGCGAAGCGATCGGGATGGCGACCAACACCACGACGTCGGAGTCGAGCGGCGAGACCGCCAAGTTCGAACTCGGCGCGACCACGCGAGTGGTCACCGACGACGGACGCGATGTCGTGCCCGGTTCGGGAGAACTCGGCCGAGTGGCGCTGCGTGGACGCACGCCGATCGGGTACTACAAGGACGAGGCCAAGTCGGCCCAGACGTTCGTCGTCATCGACGGCGAGCGGTACTCCATACCCGGCGACTACGCCACCGTCGAGGCCGACGGCACGGTCACCCTGCTCGGCCGCGGCAGCCAGTGCATCAACACCGGCGGCGAGAAGGTGTACCCGGAGGAGGTCGAGGAATGCCTGAAACTGCACCCGTCCGTGGCCGACGCCGCCGTGGTCGGTGTGCCCGACGAGAAGTGGGGCGAGGCGATCACCGCGCTCGTCGAACCACACGCCGGCGACGAGGTCGACGAAGCAGCCCTGATCGCCCACGTCAAGTCACGGCTCGCGGCGTACAAGGCGCCGAAGCGAGTGGTCGCCGTGACGTCGATCGGACGCGCCGCCAACGGCAAACTGGACTACAAGAAGCTCCGTTCGGACGCCATCGCCCAACCGGCTGTCTAACCTGGCCGCGTGACCGGGGCCGTGACGGAGTTCGACTGGCGGGCGTTCGAGGCCGTCCTGTTCGACCTCGACGGCGTGATCACACCCACGGCGGAGATCCACGAGCACGCCTGGAGCGAGCTGTTCGCCGACTACGACTACACCGAGGCCGACTACCTCCGCTACATCGACGGCAAGCCGCGCTACGACGGGGTGCGTTCGTTCCTCGCATCGCGACACGTCGTGCTGCCAGACGGCGAACCGACCGACCCGCCCGGCGTCGACACGGTGTGCGCGCTCGGCAACCGCAAGAACGAACTCTTCAACACGATCCTCGAGCGTGACGGCATCGAGCCGTACCCGGGTTCTGCGGCCACGCTCGACCTGCTCGCCGAACACGACGTTGCAGCGGCGATCGTGTCGTCGTCGAAGAACGCCCGCACGGTGCTGGACGCCGCTGGTCTCGGCGAACGGTTCGACGTCGTCGTCGACGGAACGGTGGCCGCCGAGCACCACATCGCCGGCAAACCCGCGCCCGACATGTTCACCTACGCGGCCGGCCGGCTCGGCGTCGCACCTCATCGAGCCGTCGTCGTCGAGGACGCGGTGTCCGGCGTCGCCGCGGGTGCGGCGGGTGGATTCGCCGTCGTGATCGGTGTCGACCGCGGCGCCGGCGTGCCGGCACTACTGGCCCACGGCGCAACCTTCGTCGTCGCCGACCTGGCCGACCTCCTCGCCCGCGACACACCGGGAGCACCGTGATGAATTCCCAGCCTCCCGATGGTCTGCCCGCGTACCGATTCCCGGTCGAACCCTGGCGACTGGTCGAGCAGGAGTACTCGAGCATCGACCTCGGCACGACCGAGACACTGTTCGCACTCGGCAACGGGTACCTCGGCATGCGCGCCAACCCCGAGGAGGGGCGCGAGGCACACAGCCACGGCACCTACCTCAACGGCTTCCACGAGACCTGGCCGATCCTGCACGCCGAGGATGCGTTCGGGTTCGCCGAGACCGGCCAGACCGTCGTCAACGTGCCCGATGCCAAGTTGATGAAGCTCTACGTCGACGACGAGCCGCTCCTGCTGTCGACGGCCGACCTGGACACCTACGAGCGCGCGGTCGACTTCCGCAACGGCGTACTCACCCGCGACATGATCTGGCGAACACCGTCGGGCAAGCGGGTCCGTGTGTCGTCACAGCGCATGGTGAGCCTCGTGCACCGTCATCTCGCCGTGATGACGCTCGAGGTGACCCTGCTCGACGCATCCGCACCGATCGTGATCTCGTCGCAGTTGCTCAACCGCCAGGACGGCGAAGACGAGTACCACGTCCGATCCGCTGCGCTCGGCGAAGGCAAGGACCCGAGGAAGGCCCGCAAGTTCGATCATCGCGTCCTGCAACCACGTCTCCAGCGCGAGCGCGACAACGAGATCGTCCTCGGCTACCGGTGTGCGAACAGCGAGATGACGCTGGCGTGCGGAACCCGCCATCACATCGAGACGTCGTGCGACACCGAGGTCGTCACCGACGTGGGCGCCGATCTCGCCAAGACCGTCTTCACCGTGCGGGCGACCCCCGGCGATCCCGTCAAGATCACCAAACTGGTCGCCTACCACTCGTCGAACGGTGTGCCGGCGCAGGAACTCGCCGATCGGTGCACCCGAACACTGGCACGAGCGGAGTCGGAGGGAACCGACCATCTGCTGGCGGAACAACGCGAGTGGCTCGACGAGTTCTGGTCGAACGCGGACATCGAACTCCGCGGCGACGACCGCGCCCAGCAGGCCCTCCGATGGAACCTGTTCCAGCTCGCACAGGCGTCGGCACGCACGCAGGAGCAGGGCATCGCCGCGAAGGGCGTCACCGGAGGCGGCTACGACGGCCACTACTTCTGGGACACCGAGGTCTATGTGACGCCGTTCCTGGCCTACACGACGCCCGAGGCGGCCCGGAAGGTCATCCGCTTCCGATGGAAGATGCTCGACGCGGCCCGCCGACGCGCCATCGAGATGAGCCAGGTCGGCGCGCTGTACCCGTGGCGCACGATCAACGGTGAGGAAGCCTCCGCCTACTACGCGGCCGGCACCGCCCAGTACCACATCAACGCAGCGATCGTGCTCGCGATCCGCCGCTATCTCGAGGCGTCCGGCGACATCGACTTCCTGTCGCACGAGGGTGCCGAGATCCTCGTCGAGACGGCACGACTGTGGGCCGATCTCGGCTTCTACTCGAGCAACGGATCGCGCTCGTTCCACATCCACCGGGTCACCGGACCCGACGAGTACACCACGGTCGTCAACGACAACTTCTACACGAACGTGATGGCGAGGTTCAATCTCCGCTACGCGGCTCGAACGGTGCGCCTCCTGTCGAGCTGGAACCCCGAGGCGTTCGAGCGCCTGAGCCGCACCACGAATCTGCAGGACGGCGAACTCGACGCCTGGGACGCCGCCGCGGATGCCATGTTCGTGCCGTACGACGAGGAGCTGGGCATCAATCCGCAGGATTCGGAGTTCCTCGATCTGGAACCCTGGGACTGGGAGACGACCCCGCCGGAGAACTACCCGCTGCTGCTGCACTACCACCCGCTCGTGATCTACCGCCACCAGGTGCTCAAGCAGGCCGACGTCGTGCTCGCCATGTTCCTGAGGTCGGAGCGGTTCCCGGTCGATCTGAAGCGCCGCAACTTCGACTTCTACGACCCCATCACCACCGGCGACTCGTCACTGTCGGCCTGCGTGCAGGCGGTGGTCGCGGCCGAGGTCGGCTACGACGCCCTGGCGCTCGACTACTTCACCCGCGCGCTGTACCTCGACCTGTGCGACGAGCACGGCAACACCGCCGACGGCGTGCACGTGGCATCGGCCGGCGGTGTGTGGGCGGGCATCGTGTACGGCTTCGCCGGGATGGTGGAGCAGGGCGACCACCTCGAGTTCTCACCTCGGCTGCCGAGCGCGTGGGAGGGTGTGACCTTCCATCTGCTCCGCCACGGATCACGCATGCGCATCGACCTCGACGCCGAGGGCCTGACCCTGACGGTGCTCACCGGTTCCGGCGTCCCGATCTGTCACGACGACCGGTCCGTTCTCGTCACCACCGACGAGCCGTACCGGATCCCTCGCGTCAGACTCGGCAGCTGACCCCCGCCACCTCGACCATCTCGACCATCTCGAACGTGGCACGATTCGACGATGTCGAACGTGTCACCACAACTCGGGGGGAGGGTCGCACTGGTGACCGGGGTGTCGAGGTCGATCGGGATCGCTGCCACGGTCGCCGATCGACTCCATCAGCTCGGAGCGACCGTGGTCGCGACCGGATGGGTACCGCACGACGCGGAGATGCCCTGGGGGGAGGATCCGGTGACGACGTTGCCGTTCGCCGTCGCCCAGCACGATCTGGAGGATGCTGACACGCCCGCGGCGCTGCTCGACGAGGTCGTCGAACGACACGGACGGATCGACATCGTCGTGGCGACGCACGCTCGGTCGTCGCACCAGCCGCTCGCCGAGGTCACCGCCACCGAACTCGACCGTTGCTGGGCCGCAAACGTCCGCAGTGTCGTCCTCCTGGCCCAGCGCCTGGCCGAGCTCCATGAGCCGTCGCCCGCCGACCAGTCGCCGACAGGACGCCTGATCTGGTTCACGAGCGGACAACACATCGCGCCGATGGACGGCGAGATCGCGTACGCCGTGTCGAAGGGCGCACTCCATCAGATGACGAGATCGGTCGACCATGCGCTGGCTGCTCGCCGGATCATCGCCAACTGCATCAACCCCGGTCCCGTCGACACGGGATACGCCCCGCCCGACGTCCACCGGCAGATCGCGGCGAGGTTCCCCGACGGCCGCTGGGGCACGCCGAACGACGTCGCCAACCTCGTGGCCTTCCTGGTGAGCGACGAGGGCGCCTGGATCCGTGGCCAGGTCATCGACTCCGAAGGTGGCTTCCAGCGCGGGTGATCCCGCCCCACCCCGACCTGTTGTGAGCGATGCACGCAAGCGCTGCGTACATCGCTCACAACGCGGTGGTTTTCGCAGGGAGGGGGGACGCCGTTAGCGTTGCCGGTCATGACAGATCTCGGATTCGACGGCAAGGTAGCGATCATCACGGGAGCCGGTGGCGGCCTCGGCAAGCAGCACGCGCTGATGATGGCCCGGCGCGGTGCGCTCATCGTGGTGAACGACCTCGGCGGCTCCGTCGACGGCACCGGCAGCGACAAGGGCGCGGCCCAGCTCGTCGTCGACGAGATCAAGGCCGCCGGCGGCGAGGCCGTGGCCAACACCGACTCGGTCGCCACTCCTGAAGGCGGAGCGGCCATCGTGCAGAGCGCCGTCGATGCGTTCGGCAAGGTCGACATCGTCGTCAACAACGCCGGCATCCTGCGTGACAAGTCGTTCCACAACATGGACACCGACCTGTTCGATCCGGTGATCGCCGTCCACCTCCGCGGGGCGTTCAACGTGACCCAGCCGGCGTGGAAGATCATGCGGGAACAGGGATACGGCCGCATCGTGTCGACGTCGTCGGCCGCCGGCATCTTCGGCAACTTCGGCCAGGCCAACTACGGCGCCGCCAAGATGGGTCTGGTCGGCTTCACCAACGTCCTCGCCGTCGAAGGGGCCAAGTACAACATCAAGGCCAACGCCATCGCTCCACTCGCGCTGACGCGCATGACCGAGGACATCCTCGGAGGCCTGGGCGAGAAGCTGAAGCCCGAGCTGATCTCTCCGCTCGTCACCTACCTCGCGCACGAGTCGTGCGAGGCGACCGGCCGGGTGTTCTCGGTCGGCGGCGGACGCGTGGCCGAGGTCTTCATCGCGGAAACGGTCGGCTACACGAACACCACCGACCTGACTCCCGAGGACCTCGCCGCCCACTGGGACAGCGTCACGGCGCAGGACGGCTACGCCGTGCCCGCCACCATCGCCGACGAGACGGCGCTGTTCCTCAAAGCGCTCGCCTGACGAGCAGCGCGGTCAACGGGGCACGCGTCCGACGGCGAACACCGACAGGCCGGCCGGCAGATCGGTGTGACGAAGCAGTGACCGCTCGGCCCGGGCCAGGGCAGCAAGGGTCCCGCCGAGCCCGCCCTCGTTGTGGTCCAGGTCGCTCGACGACTCACCGCGTTCCAGCACTGCCTTCACGGCAGCGGGCGGAACGAGGAACGAGTAGGCGCCCGACGATCGCTCGAGCGTGAGCCCCGCCCGATCCAGCAGGTCGGAGAGATCACCTCGTGAGAAGCGACGGGCCGAATGGGTCACGCGGTCGTGCGCGCGGCGAAGGCGTCGCACACCGGGCTCCCAGAGACACACCACACCACCCGGGCGCACCACGCGGGCCAGCTCCCTGACGGCGTCGGCCGGATCGGCAATCGACTGGTGGCACAGCACGGTGACGCACAGACAGAGATCGAACGAGCCGGTCGCGAACGGCAGCTTGGTCACATCGGCCGCGACGAGGTCGAGCGTCTGGCCCGGAACCTCGTGCCGCTCGCGGTTGAGCTCCAGGGCCAGCGGCATGAAGTCGCTCGCGACGAGGGAACCGTGCTCCGCCAGCCACGCACCTGTTGCGCCCGTACCGGCGCCGACATCGAGGAACCGTCCACCCGAGTTGTCACCTCGGCGGCAAGGAGCTGCTGCAGCAGACGTCGGGTCGAGTCGTACCACCAGTGCGAGTGCTCGACCTGTGCCATGCGGCGGTACTCATCGATCTCCACGGGGCAACACCGACCTTCTGCTGATTCGCCGGGCCTACTATTCGCCGGGCATGCGGCAACGACGCAACCGCAGGTTAGGGACCAGGGAGAGCGGTCCACCACATCGTTGCGTGTTCGGGAGCTCTTCGCGTTCCGATCGGTCGTGCTGCCGTGGCTGCTCGCTCGTCTCCTGGTGGTCCCGGTGCTGATCGTCGACAGCCCACCCGACGGCTCGCTGCGCCTCGGCAACCTGCTGGCGATGGACGGCAACTGGTTCCGGTTCATCGCGCTGGACTGGTACGACCGCCCGTACGTCCCCGGAGGCTTCTCCGAGTACCCGTTCTTCCCGCTGTTCCCCGCCGCCGGTGGAGCGCTCATGCAGGCCGGGGTCCCGTCGACGGTCGCACTGTCCGGACTCGCCTGGATCGGCGCACTCGTGGCCCTCGCCGGCGCCCGGCTCCTCGCCACGAGACACCTCGGACCGCGCACCGGCAATCTCGTTCCCTGGGTGATGTCGCTGTCACCCGGCGGATTGAGCCTCATCCTCGGGTACTCCGACGCCTTCTACCTGGCCGGTCTGGTCTGGGCCGTGGTGCTCGTCGAACGGCGACAGTGGCTGCTCGCGGGCCTGGTGGCCGCCGTCGCCACAGCGAGCCGGCCCAACGGCGTGATCGCCGTCGTCGTCATCGTGGTCATCGCCATCGGGATGCGCGCGACCCTTCGGCAAGTGGCGGCGTTGGTGGCGCCGTCCATGGCGGTGCTCCTGGGCTGGATGATCTACCTGAACTGGGCGACCGGGGACCCACTCGTGTTCTGGTCGGCGAAGGCCGGATGGGAGGAACTCACGCTGATCGAGTTCGCCACCGATGTCATCCATCAGCCACTCGCCCTGTTCCATGTCGTGTTCTTCCTGATCTTCGTCGTGCCCTACGCGCTGCGCTGGCGACGCCAACCGCTGGCGTGGTCGACGGTCGTGATCCTCGGAGTATTGCCGGCACTCGCGCTCGGCGTCATCGGTCTGGCGCGGTATTCGGTCCTCGCGTTCCCGCTGGCCTTCGCGGCCGCCGACCTCCTGGCCGATCGACGGGCGTGGATCGTGGCGTCGACGCTGTCCGTCACTGCGGTCGCGCTGGTCTTCTTCGCCCGATTCGTGATCGTCGAGTCGTGGATCCCGTGACCGAACGCGATGGCACGCGAGGCGAGCGCGACACCGTAGATTCCGATCCTGTGTTCAGCGTGGATGAGGACGTCGCAGAGTCGCTGAGTGGCAAGAGGTGCCTGGTCACGGGCGGTCTCGGATTCATCGGCTCGAATCTGGTCCGTCACCTCGGCGGCATCGGTGCGAACGTCTCGGTCGTCGACGCGTTGATTCCCGAACACGGCGGATCGCGTGACAACGTGGCCGACGACGTCGAGGTGCTCGTCGCCGACATCGCCTCACCCGAGGTCGCCGACGTCGCGGCAGGATGCGACGTCGTGTTCAACATCGCTGGGCAGGTGAGCCACCACGACTCGATGGTCGATCCGCTGCGTGACCTCGAACTCAACGTTCGCAGCCACCTGGTGTTCCTCGAGACGTTGCGGCGGGTGGCGCCCACCGCACGCGTGGTGCAGACATCGACCCGGCAGGTGTACGGACGCCCCCTCTACCTGCCCGTCGACGAGCAACACCCCACCGCTCCCGTCGACGTCAACGGCGTCGACAAGCTGGCCTGCGAGCAGTTGCACCTCGTCTACTCGAACGTCCACGAACTGCACGCCACGTCGCTGCGGTTGACGAACGTCTACGGCCCCCGACAGCACCTCGAGCGCGCCGGCTTGGGGTTTCTCCCCGTGTTCGTCCGTCTGGCACTCGCCGGCGATGAGATCTCGCTGTTCGGTGACGGATCGCAACTCCGTGACTGCCTGCACGTCGACGACGTCTGCGATGCCCTGATGCGTGCGGCGACGATGCCCGGCACGTTCGGCGAGGTCTTCAACCTCGGACACAGCGAAGTGCTCCCGCTCACGGAGATCGCCCGGCTCACGATCGCGGCCGCCGGCACCGACAGCACGGTTCGCTGCGTGCCGTGGCCGGACGAACTCGAGCGGATCGACATCGGGAGCTTCCAGGGCGATTTCTCCAAGGCGCAACAGACGCTCGGGTGGACTCCCCGGATCTCCTTCGCCGACGGGATGGCGGCGACGATGGCCCACTACCGGTCGGTCACATGATCCCGTTCCTCGACCTCACCAGACGGCTCACACGGTTCGAGCCCGAGTTCCTCGACGCCGTCAGCCGCGTGATGCGATCCGGCACATTGCTGCTCGGCGACGAGACGAATGCCCTCGAACGCGAGATGACCGCCTCGCTGGGCGGGGGAACGGTCGTCGCGGTGTCGAGCGGCGCGGCCGCCATTCAGCTCACGATCCAGGCGCTCGGCATCGTCGCCGGTGACGAGGTCGTCGTGCCTGCATTCACGGCGGTTCCGACCGTGTCGGCAGTCGTCGCTGCCGGCGCTCGGCCGGTGATCGTCGACGTCGATGCCGACACGGCACTCATCGACGTCGCCGCCGCGTGCGACGCCGTGGGTGAACGGACCAGGGCGATCCTGCCGGTGCACCTCTACGGGGCGCCGGTCGACACCGCCGGGCTGGCCGGCACTGGCGTCACGATCGTGGAAGACGCCGCGCAGGCACAGGGCGCGGTGCGCCGACCGACGAGCGCGGCGACCGCCTTCTCGTTCTATCCGACCAAGAACCTCGGCGGGATCGGCGACGGTGGCGCCGTGTGGACGAGCGACAGCGAGTTGGCCGACAACGTCCGGCGCCGACGCGTGCACGGGATGACCGACGGGTACCTGCACGTCGATGTCAGCCAGAACTTCCGGATGAGCGAACTGGAGGCTGCCTGGCTGCGGATCCAGTTGCCGCACCTCGCGGCGGGGAATCGCCGACGCGCGGAGATCGCGCGCCACTACCGGTCGGTCGCTCCGCAACTGCGGTGGCAGACCGACCACGCCGACCACGTCTATCACCTCTGTGTCGCGCGGGTCGGCGACCGCAGCGGGGCCCGGGCGCAGCTCGCCGACGCCGGTGTCGGCACAGCGGTCCAGTACCCCGTCGCCATCACGCAGCAGCCTGCCTACCGCGAACTCGCCACCGCACCGTGTCCCCATGCCGAAGGTTGGGCCGCCGAGTGCATGAGCGTGCCCTGCTACCCGGAGTTGACCGACGCGGAGGTCGAGACCGTCGGCGAGGCCCTGCGGCGGATTGCCCCGTGACGCTCCGCAACCCGTCGGTACGCACCGTCTCGGCGTTCTTTCCCTGCTACAACGACGAACACGCGATCCCGATCATGGTGCGATCGGTGCGTGCCGCCCTCGTCGACGCTGTCGAGGCCTTCGAGATCATCGTGGTCGACGACGGCTCCCGCGACGGCTCGGTCGCCGTGCTCGAATCGCTGGTCGAGGAGAATCCCGAGCTCCGGATCGTTCGCCACGACACGAACCGGGGGTACGGCGGCGCGCTGATCTCCGGATTCGCGGCCGCCTCGATGGAGTGGGTCTTCTACACCGACGGCGATGCACAGTACGACGCCGCCGAGATCGTGCGCTGCATCGATGCTGCCGGCGACGACATCGACGTGGTGCAGGGATGGAAGGTCGGCCGGGGCGACCCGTGGTACCGCAAGGTCATCGGTCGCACCTACCACCACACGGTCAAGTTGCTCTTCGACCTCCACGTGCGCGACACCGACTGCGACTTCCGCCTCGTCAGAGCCACGCTGCTGGAGCGAGTCGAGCTGAGCTCGACGACCGGCGTCATCTGTGTGGAGATGATGCGCAAGTTCGAGCAGGCCGGCGCACGATTCGCCGAGGTCCCCGTGAGCCACCGGACACGCCCACACGGACGCTCACAGTTCTTCCGGCTGCCGGCGATCGCGCGGTCGGCACGCCAGCTGGTGAGCTTGTGGTGGCAGCTCGTCGTCCTCGGACGCTGAGCACGCGACCGAACAACGCTACGTTCGCGCCGTGATCACGGTCGACGCGTTCCAGTCCGACGCTGCCGCATGGCTGGCTTCGAACCGTTCTCATGCACCTCGCGACTACGGGGCGATCTGTCCCCCCGATCTCGTCGGTGCCGGGCTCACGTGGCAGCGACGACTCACCGAAGCGGGGTGGGCGGGCATCCACTGGCCGGTCGAGCACGGTGGGCGGGGGCTCACGCCCGAACACAACGGCGTCTGGTTGCTCGAGTGTGCACGTGCCGGTGTACCGGCGGTGTTCAACATGGTCGGCTTCGTCCTCGCCGGCGGCGCCATCATGCGCTACGGCACGGCCGATCAGCAGGCACAGCACCTTCGGGCGACGCTGTCCACCGAACACGTGTGGTGTCAGCTGTTCTCCGAACCGGGTGCGGGCAGCGACCTCGGCTCACTGTCGACGCGAGCCGAGCTCGACGGCGACAACTACGTCGTCAACGGTCAGAAGGTGTGGTGTTCGGGCGGCCGGTACTCGAACTGGGGGATCCTGATGGCGCGGACGCGCCCGCTCGATCCCACGGGCGAACACGGTGCGCCCAAGCACGAGGGGATCTCGTTCTTCCTGTGCCCGATGGACCTCCCCGGCATCGAGATCCGACCGCTGAAGCAGATGACGGGCGAATCGGAGTTCGACGAGGTGTTCTTCACCGACGTCGAACTGCCGGCGGAGAACCTCCTCGGCCCCCTGCACGGCGGATGGGGTGTCGGAATGGCGGTGCTCACCAGCGAGCGCGGACACATCGGAACATCGGTGATCGGTCTCGAACGCCGCCTCGACCAGATGGCTCGCCTCGCGGAGGGTCGCGAGTTGACGTCGATCGAACGTGATGCACTCGTTGCGCTCCTCAGCCGCGGGACCGCCGCGAAGGCCATGGCGCAGCGTCAGGGGCCGATCGCATCGACCGCAGCGTCGCTGATGAAGCTCGGCATCACCGAGATGATGTTCGACGTGGCGATGCTCCGCGGCGACATCGCCGGCCCGGAGGCAATGCTCGACGGGCCTGATGCGGCCGGCATGCTCGCCGCGCCGGGCGGCCGGATCGCCGGTGGCACGAGCCAGGTCCAGCGCAACATCATCGGCGAACGGCTCCTCGGTCTGCCCCGCGAACCGAGACCCGTCCCTCCCGGCGTCTGACGCCGGCGGTGACGATTCGCTGCGTCGATGACGCCGCCGTCAAGATGATCCGGTGCGCGTCATGTCGTCCGATCACGTCTCCGTCGCCGTCCACGAGTTCGGCGGCGCGGGACGGCCACTGCTGCTCTCGCACGCGACCGGCTTCCACGGATACTGCTATCTCCCCATCGCCGACGAACTGGCCGACGACTTCACGTCGTATGCGGTCGACTACCGGGGGCACGGCGACACCGCCCGCCCCGACGACTGGCAGGTCGAGTGGGAGCGCTACGGCGACGACGCCCTCGCTGCGGCCAGGGCCATCGCACCCGATGGCGGCCTCGTGGGCTTCGGGCACTCGATGGGCGGTGCCTGCCTGCTGATGGCGGCACACCGCGACCCCGGCCTGTTCGACGTGATCGTGGCCTTCGAGCCGATCGTGTTCCCTCCTCGCGAGATCGATCCGTACGAGGGCCACGAGAACGACGGGCCGACGCTGTCGATCGGTGCACGCAAGCGGCGATCGACGTTCGAGTCGTTCGACCAGGCGATCGCCAACTACGCCTCGAAGCCCCCGATGATGGCGTTCGACCCCGACGTGCTGCGCCTCTACGTCGGCCACGGATTCCGCCCCTCACCCGAAGGCGTCCGACTGAAGTGCGATCCCGAGCACGAGGCCCGCACCTTCGACACGGGTGGGGGCCACACCACGTGGAAGCTGCTCCCCGACATCCGGACTCCGGTGGTGGTGCTCGCCGGCCGGGTCGACGAGTTCGGACCTGCCGCGATCGCGGAAGGCATCGCCGACGAACTCCCGAACGCGACCTACGTCCAGCACGACGACTGGAACCACTTCACGCCGTTCATCGATCCGGCGGCCATGGCGAAGATCATCGCCGACGCTGCGCGAGCCTGAGCCGGACGCTGAGCCGGCAGGCAACCCAAGTGTGTGAGACCCCCGCTCTACGATGACGTCCATGACCGACACCGTTCTCCCCGCACCGACGTTCCCGGTGCCGACGTCGCTGTCGCCGTCGCGCGTGTCGTCGTTCACATCGTGCCCGATGCAGTTCCGGTTCTCCAGCATCGAGAAGCTTCCCGAGGCGCCCGGCCCCGCAACCACCAGGGGCAGCATCGTGCACCGGGCGCTGGAGCTGCTCTTCGTCCGGCCCTCCGCCGAGCGCACCCCCGAGGCACTCGGTCACGACATGGTCTCGGCCCTCGACGAATACCGCACACACCCGGACTACGTCGGCCTGCGTCTCGATGCTGCGGCCGCCGAGCAGTTCGACCGTGACTGCCACGCGCTGATCGACAAGTACTTCGCGATGGAGGATCCGACGACGGTGCGCGACATCGGGCTCGAGTTGTGGATGGAGGCCGAGGTCGGCGCGCTCACCTTGCGCGGCATCATCGACCGCCTCGAACTCGACGCCGAGGGCGAACTCGTCGTCACCGACTACAAGACCGGACGAGCGCCCTCGGGCAACTACGAGCAGAAGAGCCTCGCCGGGGTGCACTTCTACTCGTTCCTGTGCGAGGCGGTGTTCGGCAAGCGCCCCGCCAAGATCCGGCTGATGTACCTCGCCTCCGGGGAAACGATCGAGACCGTGCCGTCGGCGCAGTCGGTGAAGTTCATCACCACCCGCACCACTGCGGTGTGGTCGGCCGTCGAACGGGCGTGCACCACGGGCGACTTCCGGCCGCGCCAGAGCAAGCTGTGCGACTACTGCTCGTTCCGGCAGTGGTGCCCGGCCTTCGGCGGCGACCCATCGCGCGCGGCATCCGAAGCCGTCGCCGCGCACGAGGCGTTGCTCGCGCAGCCCGCCGGAATCGGCACCGCATGAACGATCCGGTCTCCGCCATCGACGCCGAACCGGTCAACGCCGTCCCCGGTCAGGGCCACCTGGGCCCACAGATCGACGCGTTCGACCGCCGTGTCGACGAGTTGCTCGAGCACCTCCGCGGCCATCCGCTCGCCGACTTCGTCTTCACCAACACCACGCACATCGCCGACTTCAGCATGATCTGGCACGGCATCGGGATCGTGCGAGGCATCGCCAAGGGGCGCCCCGATCAGGTGATCGTGCTCGCTGCGCTGCTGGGCGCCGAGAGCCTGCTCGTGAACCAGGGCATCAAGCGGTTCTTCCGGCGCCAGCGTCCGACGACGACCGGCGACCACCGACTCCAGGTGCGCCGACCCTCCACGTCGTCGTTCCCGTCGGGACATTCGAGTTCGGCCGTTTTCGCCGCGATGATCCTGGCGGGCTGGGACGGTCCGTGGCTGAGCATGCTGTGGTTCAAGATCGCGGCCGTCGTCGGGATCAGCCGTGCCTACGTCCGCATCCACCACCCGTCCGACGTGGTGGGTGGCGCGGTGGTCGGGCTGCTGCTCGGGATCCTCGGCCGGCGCCTCGCGAAGCGCATCGCACCGGCCTGAAGACCGTCGGTCACCGCGTGCGGTGCGGCGGCGATCGACGCGGGCGCGTCAACGCTCGGCGGTCACCGCTGATGCTCAGAGAGCGTCGGTGGTGACCGGCTCGACCGTTTCGATCAAGCGGGTCGGCTCGGCCGTGAGCAACGTGCGCACGTCGAGCAGCAGATCGGCAACCTCACCCGTCGACACGAGTTCACGTTGCATCATTCGGGCAAGGGCGCCGTCGATGACGCTCAGTGCCTCGGTGATCACGGCCTCGTTGCTGGAGTCGATGCGCTCATCAGTCATTGGTAGACACGGTATCTGTGTCTGGCCCCTCGCGCGCGCACCCACGAGCGCAATGACGAAGGTGTCACACAACGTTTACACGAGCGTGTCGAAGGATCGTCTCGCCCGATCGCGGCACCTACGATGGCCGTATGGAGTTCGCCGGTCGAAACGTCGTGGTCACGGGGGCAGGGCGGGGTATCGGCGAGGCGCTCGCGCGTGAATTCCACAGCCGAGGCGCCAACGTCGTGATTGCCGACCTCGCCGGAGCCGACGACGTCGCAGCATCGCTCGAACGAGCCACGGCGATCACGGCCGACGTGAGCACCGAGACGGGCAACCGTGCGCTCGTCGATGCATCACGACGGGCGCTCGGTTCGATCGACCTGTTCTTCTGCAATGCGGGCGTCGGTACGGGTCGTGGCGTGGTCGAGACGCCGGAGGCCGACTGGGATCTCGCGTTCGCCGTCAACGTGCACGCTCACCGGTGGGCCGCGAAGTACCTGCTCCCCGACTGGCTGGAACGTGGCGAGGGCTACTTCTGCTCGACGGCGTCGGCGGCGGGACTGCTGATGCAGATCGGATCCGGCCCCTACACCGTGACCAAGCGGGCTGCCGTGGCATTTGCCGAGTACATGGCCGTCACCTACGGCGATGCCGGGATCAAGGTGACCTGTCTGTGTCCGCAGGGCGTCAACACCCAGATGCTCCACGCCGGCGACGACGCCCTCTCGGGCAGCAATGTCGTCAAGGCGGCCGGCGCGGTGCTCGAGCCGGTCGACGTGGCCCGCCAGGTCGCCGACACGATCGAGGCGGAGGGATTCTTCGTGCTCCCCCATCCAGAGGTTGCCGACTACATGGCACTCAAGGCGACCGATCCCGAACGATGGCTCGGCGGGATGCGCAAGCTCCAACGTCGTACCCTCGGCGCCTGACCCGGATCGAACGGCGACATGCACCGCTCCCCCGCCTCGCTCGCCCGCCTCGGGTTGCGGATGGGTGAGCCGATCCGTTTCCAGCGCCACAACAAGGGGCGCTGGATCGTCGGACGGGTGGCCGGGATCGAACACGACGGCAGCATCACCCTGCGCGACCCCGATGGGTCAGCGCGGTCGCTGCGGGCCGAGCGCGTGGAGATCCGTCGCCCGGGCTCTCGTGGCCGACTGCGCTGGTGTGTCGTGAGCGACGTGGCGGTCACCTGGGAGCAGTTGGAGATGTTCACCGACTGAATCCCGCCGCCCCGGATCGGCGGCCCGGCAACTCTGTCAGACCCCCTCGTCATGATGGAGTCATGACCGTCGTCGAGGATGCCTTCGCTGCCGAGGCGCCTGATGCGCCGGCAGTCGCGGGTCGGCGACGGGTTCGGATGGTTCCCGGCCGATGACCATCGACGCTTCGATCCGGTCAGCGACATCGCCTTCGGTCGCACCGAACCACCCGGCGCCGAGTGGGTCGAAGCGGTCGTCGAGCACTGCGCGCAGGGCTTGGCGATGCTCGAAGCGATCGACCCGTCGGGCTTCGACGCCGCAACCACCGAGGCCTGGGCGAAAGGTGTCGAACGACTCCGCCGCCAGTCCGCTGCCGCAGGCATCGCCGTGGCCGACCATCTCGATGCTGCCCAGCCGTTCCGACACCACGGGTTCTTCACCGCCAAGGCCTGGATGCGGCACCACCTGCAACTGTCCGGCGCCGAGGCCCACGGGCGCGTGCAGGAAGCGAAGCTGCGTCGGGCCGCCCGGGTGTGGAACAACGCGCTCGCCGGCGCGCAGGTCGGCGTCGCCCAGACCCGGCTGATGGCCCGCATCGCCGCCAACCCCCGCATCCCCTCCGACGTGCTCGTCGCCGGCGTCTGGGAGCTGATGGTCGACGCGATGGACGTCTCCTACGTCGAGTTCGAACGCCGAGCGCTCACCTTCGAAGCGCTCGCCGACCCGATCGGTGCCGCCGACAAGGCCGAACGCATCCACCAGCGACGAGCGGCGTCACTGCACCAGCACCCGAGCGGCGCCTGGACCTTCCACGCTGACCTCGACGAAGTCGGCGGACCCGAGTTCCTCGAGATCTTCTCCTGGTACACGGACCGCGAGTTCGACCGCGACTGGTCGGAAGCCAGAGACCGCCTCGGTGACGGCAACGTCGACGTCTCCAAACTGTGCCGGACCGAGGCCCAACGTCGCGCCGACGCACTCCTGGAGATGGCACGTGCCGCCGCCGCGTGCCCGCCCGACGCCAAACGCCCGCTGCCGACCGTCAACTTCATCCTCGACGCGAACACCGCCCGCGCCGTCGCCGACAACGACCTGATCGACCCGCTCTCCTACCGAGACGTCACCTCCCGCACCGACCGCGGTCATCGCGTCGATCCCAACGCCATCATCGGCGTGTCGCTGTGGGCCATGATCCGTCGAGTCGTCACCGATGCCCAGGGAGTCGTCATCGATCTCGGACGAACCTCCCGGCTGTTCGTCGGGTACGCCCGCGAGGCGGTGATGCTGCTGGAGCCCACTTGTATCTGGCCCGGCTGCGACCAACCGCACGGCTGGTGTCATGCGGATCACCTCACCAGCTGGAGCACTCGAGGTCCCACCGATCAGGCCAACGGCGCCCCGCTGTGTCCCCGTCACAACTATCTCAAGGAACAGGGTTTCACCGTCACCCGAGACAGCGGCGGCCGCTGGCACATCGCCGCCCCCGACGGCACCGACATCTGCTGACCGACGGCGCACCCGATCGGCCGCGCCCCGTCACGAGGCTCACCGTCACTGCGGAATCCGGGCGGTGAGGCGGAGGCCGAGCGACGTGCGTTCGACCTCCATGGCGAAGTCGAACGTGTCGACAGTGGCGGCAAGTTCGATGTCCGCCGGATCGCAGTGGTCGGGGCCGAGCGCCAGCGTCCTGGCGGCCTCGTTCGTGGCCAACAGTGCGCTCGACGTGGCTGCGGCGTCGAGCGGCCGGCCGATCCGGGCACGCTCGATGAGTTCGGCAGTCATCTCGTCGTCGGCGCCGCTGTCCGCGGGGCTGTCCTCGAAGCGACCCGTGATCACGTAGGTCGGCTCGCCGAGGCCGGCCTCGTTGACCGCCCGTGCCGTGGCCGAGGCACAGGCCAGGCTCGCGGCCCACAGGCGGTCGGCGTGCGTCGCCGCGACCACACCGCGGGTGCCGGCCGAGGTGCGCTGGACCAGCGTGCGGCCGGCGAGGTCGACCCGGCTGATCATTGCAGGCGAGTTCGGGTAGTCGAAGCCGGCCGGGCGCAGGCCGCGGTTCTCACCGAGCGCGATCGATCCGGGGTGGGCGGCCTTGAATGCCAGGGCCTCGTCGACGTCACCGACCAGGTAGATCTCGGCTGCACCCGATCCGAACGCGTACGCAGCCGTCGTGAAGGCCCGGATCACGTCGATCACCACAACCGGTCCACCGACCCCGTCGAGCTGCCATCGCGCGACGTGTCCGGCCATCGCTTCGGGTCAGAAGGAGGGGCGTACACCGACGATGCTGGCCCGCTCCATCACACGGACGTCGGGCCAGTAGTCGCTCGATGCATAGTGCTGCACGGCCAGGTTGTCCCACATCGCGATCGAGTTCGGCTTCCAGTGGAATCGGCAGTGGTACTCGAGCGTGTTGGCCTGGGCGAACAGCTCGACGAGCAGGGCATCCGATTCGGCGGGGTCGAGACCGACGATGCGGGTGGTGAAGAACCGGTTGACGTACAGCAACCGACGGCGGGAGATCGGGTGGTTGATCACCACGGGATGCTCGACCACCGGATACTTCTCTCGCATCGCCTCGGCGTCGGCACCTGCGATCGTGTGGCCGAACGCCTGCATGTAGTCGTGCTCGGCGACGAGCCCTTCGATGCGGTCCTTCAGCTCGTCGGACAGCCCCTCGTAGGCAGCGTTCATGTCGCAGAACAGCGTGTCGCCGCCGGTCTCGGGCACCTCGATCGCGCGGAGGACAGCCCCCTTCGACGGCACCTCCCGCCAGGTGACGTCGTGGTGCCAGCCGTTCTCGTAGCCACCGGTGTCGGCGTCCTTGGCGAAGCGGACCAGCTCGGGGCGCTCGTCGTTGTTGCGCAGGAACGGGTGCACCTCGAGTTCTCCGAACCGGCGTGCGAACTCGATGTGCTGGTCAGCAGTGAGCACCTGGTCGCGGAAGAACAGCACCTTGTAGTCGACCCAGGCGCGCCGCAGTTCGTCGAACACCTCGTCGGCGAGCGGCTTCGACAGATCGAGACCCTTCACGATGCCGCCGAGGGTGGCGCCGACCTGGCGGACCTCGAAGTGCTCCCACTCCAACGCCGTCAGGCGGATGCGTTCGGCCGCCAGGTGGGCGACGGGGCCGATCACGGCCCGGTCGGGTCCGAAGGTGAGCTTGCGGGCGTTGAACTCGCCGATGTCGCCGGACGGCTCGATCCCCTCGAGTTTGGCGATCGCCGAGTTCGTCGTTTCCAGGTCGTCGTCGGTGATGCTCATCTCGTCCCTCCAGCGCGACGCCGATCGTCGCTCCCCCAACGTACTTGCCGAGTGCACGGCATACCTCGGCCGGATGCAGTACGGGAACATCCCGGTGGTGCTGTGGTCCGACCTCCCGATGGTCGGGTGCACGTCCGACACGTCGGCGATCGGTCCGGCATCGTACGTTCGTCGGCATGGGTGTACGACTGGACGAGTCCGACGAATACATGCACGAGCTCGGCCCCGAGCCGAACTTCAACGAGAGCATGTACATCAACTGCTTCGACCCGGTCCAGGGGGTCGGCGGATGGTTCCGGATGGGCAACCGCGCCAACGAGGGCACCGCCGAGATGACGGTGTGCCTGTACCTGCCGCCCGAGGTCGACGGCGCCAACCGTCAGGTCGGGTTCATGTTCAAGCGGCCGGCCATCGACAACAACGACGCGTTCGACGCGGCGGGGCTCACCTGGACCATGGTGAAGCCGTTCGAGGAACTGCGGATCGACTACGTCGGCAAGGTCGTCGTGCTCGACGAACCCGAGCAGATGGCGAACCCGAAGCAGGCCTTCACCGACAACCCGTACGCCGAGGCCGAGATCCACCTCACCTTCACCGGCCAGGGCCGCCCGAGCATGTTCGGCGGCGAGCCCGACGAGCCGCACGAGACACCCGGCGAGGAGTTCGCCAAGGGTCACTACGAGCAGCTCGTCGAAGCCACGGGCACGATCCGCGTCGGCGACCGCGAGTGGCAGGTCGACGGCTTCGGCCTGCGCGACCACTCGTGGGGTCCGCGCTACTGGCAGGCGCCCTGGTACTACCGCTGGCTGACGGCGAACGTCGACGAGGACTTCGGGTTCATGGCGAGCCGGGTCGCCAAGCGCGATGCGCCCGGCACCCGTGGCGGGTTCGTCTGGGAGAACGGACAGCTCCACCTGTGCGACGACGTGGAGATCACCACCGAGACCCGTGGCGACGAGAACTACCACGACCGCATCGAGGGAGTCATCCGTTCGAGTCGGTCCGACCGGGAGTGGCGGTTCACCGGCGAGGCGCTCAGCCTGATCCCGCTGCGCAACCGACGCCAGACTCCTGACGGCGACTGGCTGCAGACCCGCATCTCCGAGGCATACACGAAGTGGACGATCCACTCCGGCGAGTTCGAGGGCCGGGTCGGCTACGGCATGTCGCGAGTACCTCGACCAGATCATCGACGACCAGCCGGTGGGCCTGGCCGAGTAGCCCGGACCCTCGGGGCGATCCCCACCCGGATCCGGAGAGCGCCCGCCCCGGCCCGGGGCTACCGTCGAGCGCCATGACCGAGCTTCCACCGCCGTCACTTGCCGGCCCGACGGTCCGCCAGTCGCTCCGTCGAGCCACGAGCGCCGACCGACACATCGCGAGATCGCCGAGCGACTGATCGACCACCGCAGTACCGTCGGTGCCGTCGCCGTGCGTGCTGATGGCCTCCACGTCGCCTTCGTGGTGGCGACGGTCGACCTCGGGAGGAACATGACGCTGACCCACGTCTGGATCGACGACGCCCCCGTGATCGGCGGCGACCACGACGCCAACCCCACGTGGTCCCCCGACGGTCGTTTCCTCGCGTTCACCTCCCGCCGGGGTGAGAAGAAGGGCGACTCGACACTGCACGTCCTTCCCGTCGGCGCGCCGGGCGAGATGCGGACACGTCTGCACCATGCCCGACGGCCTCGACGACCTCGCCTGGTCGCCCGACGGACGTCGGATCGCCTTCACCAGCCGCACCCGCCACGAGCGCTACGGCGCGGAGAGCCCGCCTGGCAGCCGCCGCGCAAGGTCGAGCGATTCTTCAGCCGCCTCAACGGACAGGACTGGACGTTCGATCGCCCGAACCACGTGTACGTCGTCGCGGCCGACGGCACGGGCACACCACGCAATCTCACGCCCGGCGAGTTCCAGCACCCGGGGTCAGCTGGCTGCGTGACGAGCAACGGCATCGTCACCTCGGCCCAGCGCCACGAGACCTGGGACCGCGACCATGCGCCAGCGACCTGTACGTCGTACGGTGCCCGAGCACGGCTGACTGACGTTGACGGCACAACGTCCGTCCCTCACCGCCCACGACGGCCAATACGGCCACCCGTCGGTGTCACCGGATGGAACACTCGTCGCCTTCATCGGTTCCGCCGACCCGAGCCATCTTCCCGCAGAACGCCAAGGTGGGGATCCTGCCGCTCGACGGCGATCACCACCCGCTGTCCGACATCCGCTGGATCTCCGCCGGGCTTCGACCGGACGTTCCGGCCGACGGTGGGTTCCCGCGCGCCGGTCTGGGAGTCGGACACCCACCTGCTCGCCACCGCCGAGGACCGAGGAGCCACGCACCTGTACCGGTTGCCCGCGGACGGCTCGTTCGTCCCCGCGCCGCTGACCGACGGCCCCGTGTCGGTGACGTCCTTCGATGCCGCGGCGGCGTCGTGGCCAGGGCTCGGAGTCCGCGACCACATCCGTCCGAGCTCCACGTCGGCGACGAACGGCGCACCCACGTCGGCGACGAGTTCGCCGCACATCTGCTCGGCTGGGAGCACTTCACCGCCCGCACCACCGACGGCACCGACGAGATCGACGCCTGGATCATGCGGCCCGCCGACTTCGACGAGACGAAGCGCTACCCCGTCCTGCTCAACGTCCACGGCGGTCCCCACACCCAGTACGGCGAGTACTTCTTCGACGAATTCCAGATGCAGGCCTCGGCAGGCTTCGTCGTGGTGCTCGGCAACCCACGCGGCAGCAGTGGCCGGCACACCGGCTGGGGCCAGGCCATCCAGGGTCCGAACCACCCGACCGTGCCCGGTCCTGGATGGGGAACGGTCGACGTCGACGACGTGCTTGCGATCATCGACACCGCACTCGACCGCTACGACTTCTGCGACGCCGACCGCGTCGGCATGCTCGGCGGCTCGTACGGCGGGTTCATGGCCACGTGGCTCGCCGGTCACCACGGCGATCGGTTCCGTGCGTTCTGCTCCGAGCGAGCAGTCAACAACGCGACCGCGCTGGAGTGGTCGTCGGACATCTCGACGGCATTCAACGCCGTCCACGGCGTGAACCACCTCGAAGCTCCCGACGAGTACGAGCGCCTCTCTCCGATCCGAGCGGTCGGCAACATCGACAAGCCGATGCTCATCATCCACTCCGAGGAGGACTGGCGGTGTCCGATCGGCCAGGCCGAGGAGCTCTGGGTGGCGTTGAAGCTGCTCGGCAAGGAGGTCGACTACTACCGCTTCCCCGGCGAGAACCACGAGCTGTCACGGTCCGGATCACCGGTCCACCGCGTCCAGCGCGGCGAGATCATCCTCGACTGGTTCTCCGACAAGCTCACGCCGCTCGGCGACGGGCGACCAGCTTGACCGTCTCGATCACGACGAGGAGTCCGACACCGAGCAGCGCACAGATCGAGATGTCGACGGCGCTCAACGTGTCGAGGTCGAGGAACTCCCTGAGCGGCGTGTACACCGCCGCGAGCTGCAGGGCGACGACGCCGGCGGCGATGCCGAGCATCACCCGGTTGGTGCCGAGCCCGATCGTGCGCAACGACTCGGTCGACGACCTCGTGGCGAAGGCCTGCCCGACCTGCATGAACGCGAGCGAGGTGAACATCATCGTCTGCCACTGGTCGAGATCCAGCGCGTAGTACCCGAACCCGACCGCCAGGGTCGCGACACCGATGAGCGTGCCGACCCATGCGGTCCGATGCCCGAGCCGACCGGCCCAGAGCCCGTCGGTCGACCGGTGCGGGCCGCGCTGCATGACACCCGGCTCGGCAGGTTCGACACCCATCGACAGCCCGAGCAGGCCGTCGGTCATCAGGTTGAGCCACAGGAGCTGGAGCGGCAGGAAGGCGATCACGCTGCTCACGTCTGCGTCCCCCCAGATGAGGAAGGGAATCGGCCAGATGAGCATGACGATGATCTTGCCGAGGTTGCCGGCGACGGCGAAGCTCACGAACCGGCGCAGGTTGTCGTAGATCACCCGACCTTCTTCGACGGCGGCAACGATCGTGGCGAAGTTGTCGTCGCGCAACACCATGTCGGCCGCCTCCTTCGAGACGTCCGTTCCGGTGATGCCCATGGCAACGCCGATGTCGGCCCGCTTCAGCGCAGGAGCGTCGTTGACGCCGTCGCCGGTCATCGCGACGACCTCGCTCTGCGCCTGGAGGGCGCCGACGATACGCAGCTTGTGCTCGGGCGACACACGGGCGAAGACCGACACCTCGGCCGCCGCGGCGCTGAACTCCTCGTCGCTCATCAGGTCGAGTTCGGAGCCGATGAGCACCCGGTCGGTGTCGGTGATCCCGAGATCGGTGGCAATGGCCACGGCGGTCAGCGGATGATCGCCCGTGATCATCACCGGGCGGATTCCGGCGCTGCGGCAGATCGCCACAGCGTCACGAACCTCGGGCGCGCGGCGGGTCGATGATCCCGACGAGGCCGAGCAGGGTCAGTGACGACTCAGGGTCGTCGTCGGGCCCGTCGATCGTTCGGTACGCCAGGCCGAGCACCCGCATGCCGCCTGCGGCAAGAGCGTTGTTGGCGTCGAGGGCACGTTGCCTCCACGAGGCGTCGAAGTCGACGACTTCATCTCCGTCGTAGACGGACGTGGCATGTTCGATGAGGCCGTCCGGGGCGCCCTTGACGAACGAGATCGTTCGATCCTGAGGGAGCGCCGCGAGCTCGGGGATGCCGCCTGCGAACGACGCGTGCATGGTGCTCATGCGCTTGCGGGTCGAGTCGAACGGTCGCTCGTCGACACGCGGGATGGCGTTGCGCAGTCCCGCCACGTCGAGACCGGCATGGTCAGCAGCCTGCAGGAGCGCCGTCTCGGTCGGGTCCCCGATCAACTCGACGGTCCCGTCGGCCGTGCGGCGGAACTCGCCGTCGTTGCACAGCAGCCCGGCGACGAGCGCCAGTCGGAGTGCAGGTGGACCGGCTTCCACGCCACGGGCGGCATCGGTCTCGAATCGGAGCTGCTGGCCGGCAACGTCGAGCACCGTCACCGTCATGCGATTCTCGGTGAGCGTTCCCGTCTTGTCGGAGCAGATGACGGTGACCGAACCCAGGGTCTCGACCGCAGGGAGCTTGCGGATCAGGGCGTTGCGCCGGAGCATGCGCTGAGCGCCGATCGCCAAGGTGAACGTGACGACGGCCGGCAATCCTTCCGGAATCACGGCGACGGCGACGCTGATCGCGGTCAGGACGAGGTCGGCAGCCGATTCGCCGGACATCGCGCCCATGACGACGACAGCGAGCGCCACGAGGACGCCGATGAGCGCCAGCTGCTTGCCGACGAGGTCGAGACGGCGTTGCAGCGGTGTCTGCTCCGACTCGACGCCCTGCAACAGGCTGGCGATGTGACCCAGCTCGGTCGCCATGCCGGTCGCGACCACGACGCCCTTGCCGCGCCCGGCACTCACCTGCGTGCCCGAATACGCCATGCAGACCCGGTCGCCGAGCGCCAGACCGTCCCGATCCACCGCTTCCACCTGCTTGTCGACCGGCTCGGACTCGCCGGTGAGGGCGGCCTCCTCGATTCGCAGGCTGGCGGTCTCGATCAGCCGCATGTCGGCCGGCACGACAGTGCCCGCGTCGAGGTGGACGATGTCTCCCGGCACCAAGTCGCCTACCGGGACCGACGTCGCGAGTCCGTCGCGGGTGACGCGCGCCGACGGCACCGCCATCCGGCGAAGTGCAGCGATGGCCTGCTCGGCGCGGTACTCCTGGAAGAAGCCGAGCGCGGCGAACAGCACGACGATCGCGCCGATCGCTCCTGCCTCGAGGTACTTGCCGAGCGCGAGCGACAGCAGTGCGGCGCCGATCAGGATGAGCACCATCACCGACGAGATCTGCTGCCAGAGCAGCAGGAGCTTGCTCGTCCCCGCAGACTCGGTCAGTTCGTTCGGCCCGTACTGTTCGAGCCGAGAGGCCGCCTCCGCCGCATCGAGACCATCGAGCGACGCGCCGAGGTCGTCCAGGACGACATCGACCGATCGACGGTGCCACGTTTCGACGGGGATGTCGGCACGGCCGACGTCGGGAAGGGTCATGGGGTTGCTCATGGTCAACTTTCAGCAAACGTGAATGGCTCGCTGAAGGTCTCCCCGCCACTCGGGCTGGCCCACCGGCTCCGGATGGAGCGTGTTGACGACGGACCTCGAGGGGTACTCCCCTTCAGATGTGTGACGGGAGTCTACCCGAGTGAATCCACAACGGTCGCAGGTGCCGGGCCAAACATGACGTGTCGTCATGAAACCCGATGCAAGCGGGCGCTGAGGTGGTGTCGGAGCGGCTGGCCGACGGCCGCCATGCGGAACGTGTACTGCATCTCGTCGCCCGACACGGAGAACGTGCGCTCGGTGCGCGTGACCTCCTTGGCCGTCGGCGTCGCGGCGATCGAACTCGAGCGCACGTCGACGACGATCGTTCCCTCGTTCGAGACGATCGCCCCTTCGTAGATCTCGGCGAGGCCGGTCGGCTGGGCCATGACGATCTCGATGCTGCCCGGCGCCGGGACCCGCCAGTAGCCCGACTCGGCGTGCATCGGCGCACCCGTCTCCGGGTGACGGGTGCGCTGCGAGTACGCGAGGAACGGCTTGCCGACGTGACCGAACGTGATCGACTCGACGTAGGCGAAGTCGTCGATCGTCGGGTATTCGCCGACGCCCGCGCCCTCCCACGTCCCGAGGAGCGCAGCGAGCACCGACACGTCCGGATGCAGTTCGGGATCCATGCTCCCACCGTACGAGGACGCCGACCGGGCGCGTGCTACGCATGGGCCCGATGGATCCATCGACACCGCACCCGAACTCGTCCGACCTGTACCTGGCGTTGAACGTCGAACCGGTCGATCATGCCGGTGGCCATCGGTACGTCCACGTGATCGGGTCGTCGGTGTTCGTCGACACCGAGATCGCCGACGAATCGTGGGAGCGCCACGTGGTCGGCATCGTCGAAGGCGACGCGTGGTGGGCAGTCGATGTTCCCGCCGGGGCGGACGACCCGTCGTACGGTTCGGCGCTCGACCTCTTCAGCTACTTCGGCCGGGCCGCGCAGAGCGAGTGGATGGCTGCGGGACGGGCCGTGCAGATCGTCGAATGGGCGCGCACGCACCGCTTCTGCGGGCGCTGCGGCACACCGACCGAACCCTCGGCAGGCGAGCGCGGCATGAGGTGCCGGGCGTGCGGACTGGTCGCCTATCCGCGTCTCGCTCCGGCGATGATCGTGTTGGTGACCCGGGGCGAGCCGGGACCGGACCAGGAGGCCCTGCTGGCACGCGGCGTCAACTTCCCGAGACCGATGTACTCGTGTCTCGCCGGGTTCGTCGAGGCCGGCGAAGACCTCGAGGGTGCCGTCGTGCGAGAGGTTGCCGAGGAAGTGGGTGTCAAGGTGGGCAACGTCACCTACCGGGCGAGCCAGCCGTGGCCGTTCCCGCACAGCCTGATGATCGGATTCCGCGCCGAGTACCTCAGCGGCGACCTCGTGCTCGACGAGACCGAGATCGCCGACGCCGCCTGGTATCGCCGCGATGCCCTTCCCACGATCCCCCCGGGAATCTCCGTGGCCCGTCGCCTCATCGACGAATGGCTCGCCGAAGGGCTGTGAGCGATGAGCGCAGCTGGCGCGCAGATCGCTCACAACTCGGCTGAAGGTGGGGACGGCCGGCGAACTACCGTCGGCGGTATGTCTGATGTCGTGATCGTCGATGCCGTCCGCACTCCCATCGGAAAGCGGGGCGGCGGCCTGTCCACCATGCATCCCGCCGAGGTGCTCGGCACCGTCCAGCGGGCGATCATCGATCGAACCGGGAATCGACCCGAGCGAGGTCGGCCAGGTCATCGGCGGCTGTGTCAGCCAGGTCGGCGAGCAGAGCTTCAACATCGCCCGCACCGCGTGGCTCTCGGCCGGGCTGCCGCTGACGGTCGCTGCGACCACGGTCGACACGCAGTGCGGTTCGAGCCAACAGGCCACGAACCTCGCCTCGGCGCTCGTCGGCGCCGGTGTGGTCGACGTGGCCGTCGCATGCGGCGTCGAGTCGATGAGCCGGATCCCGATCGGCAGCGCCGGTGGGAAGGCGCTCGGACTCGGCACCCCGGTGCCCAAGACCTATTTCGGGAACTACGAGATGACCTCGCAGTTCGAGGGCGCCGAACGGATCGCCGACAAGTGGGGCATCTCACGCGACGACACCGATGCGTTCGGATTCGCCTCGCAGCAGCGCGCCGCACAGGCGTGGGCCGAGGATCGCTTCGCCGGCCAGTACGTGACCGTCGAGGCGCCCGACATCGACGACGAGGGCAATCTCACCGGCACCACACACACGGTGGCGCGCGACGAGGGGCTCCGTGAGACCACGCTCGAGAAGCTCGCGTCGCTCAAGCCCGTTGCGCGGGAGAACGGCGTCCACACGGCCGGCAACTCCTCGCAGATCTCCGACGGCGCGGCCGCCGTGATGTTGATGAACGAGGCCAAGGCGAGCGCGCTCGGGCTCACGCCGAAGGCACGCATCGTCGACACCTGCCTGGTGGGGACCGATCCGGTGCTCATGCTCACCGGACCCATCGACGCAACTCGGCACCTCCTGGGGCGCACCGGGCTGTCGATCGACGACATCGACGTGTTCGAGATCAACGAGGCGTTCGCGTCGGTGGTGCTCGCCTGGGCCAAGGAGGTCGGTGCCGACCTCGCCAAGACCAACCCGAACGGCGGCGCGATCGCTCTCGGCCATCCGCTCGGCGGCACGGGTGCGTTCCTGCTGACCAAGGCACTGTGGGAGCTCGAGCGCACCGGCGGACGCTACGGACTGGTCTCGATGTGCTGCGGCGGCGGCCTCGGCACGGGAACCATCATCGAACGCCTCTAGTCCCCCCAAATCCCCGGAAATCCCTGTTTGCGTTGCACTTCCATTGGGACGACCCAACCAATCCGTCACGCAAACACCCAGAGAGAGGGGGCGCGGGCGAGTGGGGATAGAACGACCCCGTGCGCCACTTCGGAGCCGTGTGCTGTGTACTCGCCGTCGTCGCGAGTTGCACCGGGGGTGACCGACCGCCGAACGACGGCACGGCCACGATCACGCACGTGGTCGACGGCGACACGATCGACGTGCGGATCGGCGGACGCGACGAACGCGTGCGGCTGATCGGCATCGACACACCCGAGACGAAGAAGCCCGACAGCCCGGTCGAGTGCTACGGGCCTGAGGCGAGCGCGTTCACCACGTCCCTGCTCCCGGTCGGATCCGTCGTGCGGATCGAACGTGACGTCGTCGGCCGTGACGACTACGGCCGGTTGCTTGGGTACGTCCACCTCCTCACCGATCACAGCGCTGACACCTTCGTCAACATGGAGATCATCCGGCGGGGTTACGCAACACCGCTGACGATCGAACCCAACTCGATGTTCGCGTCCGAGTTCGCCGAGGCCGCCCGCGACGCCGAGGCTGCCGGCCTCGGGCTCTGGACGGCCTGCTCGTCCTGACCGTCCGGTAGCGTCGCCGCGGTGACCGACGAGATCTCTCTCGCCGAACGTCTCGGGCATCGGCCCGACGATCGTCTGGTGATCATCTCCTGCGACGACCTCGGGTCGTGCCACGCCGCCAATGTCGGGGTCTTCGAGGCCCTGCACCACGGGGTCGCCACCTGCGCGTCGATCATGGTTCCGGCCCCGTGGGCCGGTCATGCCGCCCGCTCCGCACAGGTCGGCGACGACATCGGCGTCCACCTCACCCTCAACGCCGAGCACGAGTGCTATCGCTGGGGCCCGATCACGCATGCCCCGTCGCTCCAGTCCGGCGAGGGTGGTTTCCCCCGAACGCTCGAGGACCTCTGGGAACACGCCGATCCCGCCGAAGTGCTCCGTGAGTTACGAGCTCAGATCGAGCGAGCGCTCGCCTGGGGCATCGACGTGACCCATCTCGCGCCGCATCTGACCGCCATCACGCTGCGGCCGGAGTTCTTCGACGTCTACCTGGAACTGGCCGTCGAGTTCGCACTGCCCATCCGCCTCCCGTCGACGATCTCGGCCGAGCAGGCCGGGTTCCCGTTCAGGAGTCTCGCCCGGGACGAAGGCGTGGTCTTCCCCGACCACTTCGACCACGACTGGCGCGCCGGCAGTGCCGACCGGGTGTTCGCCGCCATCGACGACCTCCAGCCCGGCGTCACCGAGATCCATGTCCAACCGGCCATCGACACGCCGGAGGTCCGAGCGCTCGGCGAGTACACGCAGGGTTGGATCGACGACCTCGAATTGGTCACCGGCGACGAGCTGCGAAACCGGCTCACGTCGAGCGGCGCCACGCTGATCGGCTATCGCGACCTTCGCGATGCCATGCGGTCGACCGACTGATCCTGCGGTCGAAACGTCACGTTTGACCCGGCACCGTGTGACGGTGGGGCTGGGTCAGGATGATGCGACGAGGGCGGCGATGGCGATGGCCGGCGCCCCCGACTTCAACTCGTCGAGGACGAGGCCCGTGTGGCCGGACGCCTTGAGCACGCCACGCATGTAGGCCACGGTCGGATCGAAGTCGTCGGCAGCGGCATCGACGAGCGGCACCGTGATCACGACGTCGGCGTCGTCGGGGCCGTCGACGCGTTCGTCCTTCTTGGCGACCACGACGCGGTACTGCACACTCATGGCGCCACCCGCTCACGCACTCCCTCGAACAGGTCACGCTCGCCGTCGTCGGCGGGGATCGACCCCACGAGCGAACGTGCGAGGATCCAGTCCTCCCACGGGTACGCGTCGGTCATCAGGTCGTCGTCGACCCCGAACCACCACGGCGCGTTCGGGTCGACCTGTGTGGCATGAGCACGCAGCGCGCCTGTTCGGGCGTGCATGTATCCGGTGATGTCGATCCGGGTCGTGATGCGGTGGTCCTGTCCCGGGCGATCGAGCCACGCCTGCTCGAACGGCGACTCGCCCGTCACGCGCAGGATCGTCTCGTGGATCGCCGTCATGCGGGCCTTCGACCACACCGAGTAGTAGAGCTTCGACGGGGCAAAGGGCTCACCCAGGTCGGGGTACCAGTCCGGATCTCCGGCACGCTCGAATGCCAGCACCGAGATGTCGTGGACCCGGAGATGGTCGGGATGCGGATAGCCGGCCTGGTCGTCGCCGTAGGTGATGATCACCTGGGCGCGCTCGCGGCGGATGATCGCCACCAGCCGGCCCGTCGCCTCGTCGATGTCGGCCTGATGGAAGCAATCCGGATGCTGGTTCGGCTCGGTGTCGGCCATTCCCGAGTCGCGGTAGCCGAGCATCTCGACGACGTCGAAGCCGATGATCTCCGCCGACGCCGCCAATTCGCCTGCTCGCATGGACGCCACGAGCCGTCGCTCCTCCTCGGGATCCAGGCCGTGGAACGGCTGGCCCGGTTCGCGCAGCGACGGATTCTGCAGGTCGCCCTCCTCACCGCCGGTGCAGCAGACCAGCACCGTGTGGACGCCGTGCGCGTGATACTTCGCAAACGTCGGCGCACCTTTCGATGCCTCGTCGTCGGGGTGGGCGTGAACGGTCAACAACGTCAGGCGCTCGGTCACCCGATCGAGGTTACCGGCCGGCGGCACGACGTTGCCCGACCACGGTGGCGAGCGCCTACGCTCCGGCTCGTGAGACGGCGCGGGGCGAAACGATCGACGGTGATCGCGGCGGCGGTTGCGTGTGCACTGCTGATCGCGGGATGCGACACGGGCGACGGAAGGCAGCTGCGACCCTACGACCCTGCCGACTACCCGGAGCCCGCCCCCACGACCGACGTGGCAGCAAGCTCGTTCCCCGCGGAGTTCGAGGACCTCGGCGACGGCTCGAGCCTCGACCGCGCCGGCTCGAGCCTCGGCCAGGAACCGGCCGACGAGGCCACCGCGGAGTCGTTCACGATGACGGCGCCCTGGTCGAGCGGGGGCACCATCGACGCCCGGTACACCTGTGACGGCCTCGACGTTGCACCACCGTTGAGCTGGGGCGGCGTGCCCGACGGCACCGTCGAGATCGCGATCGCCATGGTCGACGACTCGGCCGTCAGCGAGGGCCAGCCGTTCGTCCACTGGGTCATTGCCGGACTCGACCCGAACGAGATCGCACTCGTGGAGGGCGACGTCCCAGACGGGGCCACCCAGGCGCTCAACTTCTTCGGCGATGTCGCGTACGGCGGTCCGTGCCCACCTCCCGGCGACGATGCCCACGTGTACCGATTCACCGCATACGCGCTCAATACTGCGCTCGGACTTGCCGATGGAACACTGGCAACGGAGTTCCTGCAGGCCATCGCTCAGTCCACGATCAGGTCGACCGACCTGAACGGGACGTACCAGCGCTGACCGGCGCAGCTCAGATCGACATTGAACGGAAGCGAGCAAGTTGTGCCTGATGGCGACAGCGACAACCAGACGGTCACCCCCGAGGCGGTTGACCTCGCCGCGTCACTCCCACTCGCCATTCGTGAACTCCTCGATGCCGATCGCACTGCTGCCATCGTGCTCGCTCTCGACGGCACGGTGCTGTCGGCGAACGAGACCGCCCTGGAGCTCTTCGGTGCCAAGTCCGTCGCCGCGATGACCGCCGGTTCGGCGAGTCGCGCCGTACTTCGATCGATGCTCGACCACGCGCCCCGCCATCTCGTCAACGGCACCGCCGACGGCATCTGGCAGGGCGACATCGACCACATCGACGCCACGGGCGAGCACCGGATCTTCCGGGCGACGCTGGCCACGAGGCACGACTCTGCGCACGTCGGTGGCGGTTTCATCGGCATCGCGGCGCACGACGTCACGATCTCGCGGAGTACCGCCGCGAACCTGCGTCACCGCGCGACGCACGACTCGCTGACGGGGCTCGCCAACCGGCGCCAGATCCTGACGACACTGGCACACGCACTGGCCGACCAACGCGGGCGACCCGGCCACGTCGCCGCGATCTTCGTCGACTTCGACCGGCTCAAGCACGTCAACGACGCCCTCGGCCATCAAGTCGGCGACCGTCTGCTCATCTCCGCTGCACAGCGCCTGTCCGACTCGATCCGCCCACAGGACAGCGTGGCGCGCATCGGCGGCGACGAATTCCTCGTCGTCTGCACGAACCTGGCCGGCACGCACGAGGCACTCGCTCTCGCCGACCGCGCCCGCCGGGCACTGACAGGGAACCTCCGGCTCCGACAACTCGACGTGCCGTTGTCGGTGAGCATCGGCGTCGCCCTGTCCGACGAGGAGCTGTTGAAGGACAACGACGCCGCGGCGGCAGCGACACTGATCAGCAACGCCGACACCGCCATGTACGAGGCGAAGAGCGCCGGGCGCGGGCGCAGTGTGCTCTTCACCGCTGAAATGCACTCCACCGCACGCGAGCGGGCGGAACTGGCCTCCGAGTTGGCGCGAGCGATCACCGACCGACGTCTCACCATCGAATACCAACCGATGTTCTCGACCGTCACACACAAGGCGGTGGGTGCCGAGGCCCTGGTTCGTTGGCAGCATCCAGAGCGAGGGTGGATCGATCCGAGCGCGTTCATCTCGATCGCGGAGGAGGCCGGGTCCATTGCGCAGCTCGGCGAGTTCGTCCTCGACCAGGCTCTTCTCGAGACGAGACTCTGGACCGAGCGGGGTGTCGTCGGCGACGACTTCGCCGTCCACGTCAACGTGTCGAGGGTCCAGCTGGCGAGCAGTGCCTTCGTCAACTTCGTCATGGGCACGCTGCGAAGCCACGGAGTGCGCCCCGAACAGCTGGTGCTCGAAGCACGCGAAACCGCACTGCTCGGACGCAGCGTCGACGTCGACCGATCCGTACAGGCGCTTCGGCGACTCGGCGTGCGCACCGCGATCGACAACTTCGGTACCGGCGCCAACACGCTCTCGGTGCTCACCGACATCGGTGCCGACATCTTGAAGCTCGACGGGATCTTCGGCCTCGGCAACGGATCGTCCGACACCGACACGCGCCTTGTTCGCGCAGTGGTACTGCTCGCCCACGCGCTGGGGATGCGTGTCGTTGCCCAGCGTGTCAACGACGTCGAACAACTCCGCCACCTCCGAGCAGCGGGCTGCGACGCCGTCCAGGGCAATCTCCTGGCTCCGGTCGCCAGCGCGAGCGACCTGGTCACGACAACTCCGTTCTGACCGCTCCGCCTGCCCCATCGGCACGCTGGTCGATACCCTGATCGACGTGCCGTTGCCGCCGCCGCCCCCGCCAGGCTCGTCCGGCGCCTCAGGGCCCCCGTCGTACGGTCCCGGTTCCACCATGGGTGCCGCCGGACCTCGCGGGTCGCTGCCCGTTCCCCCGCCGGCTCCGGTGACCACGTGCTACCGGCATCCCGATCGCCCCGCCGGGCGGCGATGCACCCGGTGCGGCAACCCGGCCTGCGAATCGTGCCTCGTCCAGGCCACGGTCGGAAGTCACTGTCTCAGCTGCGCCAAGGCCGGTCGACCCGATGTGAAGACCCGCGCTCGGTTCTGGTCGGCCCGCCAGCCGTTGCTGGTGACGATGACGCTGATCGGCATCAACGTGGCGATCTTCGTCGGCGTGCTGCTGTTCACCCGCGACTCCGGTGCGATGACGGGCAGCGTCACCGATGCCCACCTGCGGTTGGGTCTCAGCCGCGACGTGCTGGCCCAGCAGATCGCCTGGCAGAGCGCCGAGGGCGTCTTCATCACCGAACCGTACGGGTGGTACCGCCTCGTCACGTCCGGGTTCATGCACTTCGGGATCCTGCATCTCGCGTTCAACATGTACTTCCTCTACGTGCTCGGCCGGATGCTCGAGCCGGCGTTGGGCCGCATCCAGTACCTGCTGCTCTACATGGCGGCACTCCTCGGCGGCTCGCTCGGCGTCATCGTCATCGGCGGCGTCGGCATCACCGCCGGCGCATCGGGCGCGGTGTTCGGACTGTTGGCGGCGGCCACGATCGGGCTGTGGAGGCGCGGGGTCAACCCGTTCACGACGGGCATCGGCGCCACCCTGATCCTCAACCTGTTCATCACCTTCGCCATCCCCGGCATCTCCATCGGAGGTCACATCGGCGGCATGATCGCCGGTTCGATCTGCGGCCTCGTGATGCTCGCGCCGCCCCACAAGAGCTTCCCGAAGTGGGCGTCGTACGCCACCCCGATCGCCGTCGGGGCGTTCAGCGTGATCGCCTCCGTCATGATCGTGACGTCCTGATCGTGGCATGGTGATCGCCCGTGACCTTGCGTGATCGTCACCTCCAACGCCTTCGCAACGAGCACTTCGACACACTCGTCATCGGTGGCGGCATCAACGGCGCCGTTGCCGCGGCGTCGCTCGCAGGCCGGGGCGCATCCGTCGCCCTGATCGACCGCGGTGACTTCGCCAGCTTCACCAGCCAGGCGTCGTCGAACCTGGTCTGGGGTGGCTTCAAGTACCTCGAGAACTACGAGCTGTGGCTCGTGTTCAAGTTGTGTCGGTCGCGGAATCGACTGATGAAGGCGTACCCGGCCAACATCCGCCAGATCGGGTTCTATGCGTCACTCGACGAAACGGCGCCGTACAAGCCGTGGTTCGCGGGGCTCGGAGCACTCGGCTATTGGATCATCGGCCAGTTCGGCACCAAGCCGCCCCGGCTGTTGTCGACCGACAGGATCGAGCGCGAGGAGCCCGCCGTCGACACGTCGAACGTTGCCGGTGGCATCGAATACTTCGATGGCGTCCTCGTCGACAACGATGCCCGCTTCGTCTTCTCGTTCGTCCGTGCCGCGATCGAGGCAGGTGCCGCCGCCGCCAACTACGTCGAACTCGTCTCGGCGAAGCGCATCGACGGACGCTGGGTCGCGACGGTCCGCGACGTCGATCGCGGCGACGAGTTCACGGTCACGGCCACGACGATCGTCAACGCCGCCGGCCCGTTCGTCGACGAACTCAACCAGGAGTGGGGGGTGCGCAGCGACCACCGCATCGTCTACTCGAAGGGCATCCACCTCGTCGTTCGCCGGTTGACGACGCACGACCACCATCGTGTGTTGGCGTTCTTCGACGACACCCAGCGGCTCTTCTACGTCATCCCGATGGGCCGCCGCTCCGTGATCGGCACGACCGACACCCGCGTCGACACGCCGTTCACCGAGGTGACCGACGACGATGTCGAGTTCCTCCTCGGCCAGATCAATGCGCGGCTCGACCTCGATGCCCCGCTCACACGCGCCGACATCATCGCCGAGCGCGTCGGTGTCCGCCCGCTGGTGGTGCCGACCACGCAACGTCGGCGATCGTGGTTCCGGCGCGGGGACGGCACCACCGACCCGTCCACGGTCGACTGGACGAAGCTCAGTCGCAAGCACGCTGTCGAGACCGATCGCGAACGCAGCATCGTCACGATCTTCGGAGGCAAGCTCACCGATTGCCTCAACGTCGGCGAGGAGGTTGCCGACGAGGTCGAGGCACTCGGCGTGCCCCTCGAGGCCGACCTGCGCAACTGGTACGGCGAACCGGCCGGAGCGACACGCGACGAGTTCTACCGACAGGCGCGGCTCATGCGGCTGGACGAGTTCCGCTCCAAGGCCGACACCGAACCGCTCACCGACCGACTCTGGAGACGGTATGGGCGCCGCGCGTTCGGCATGCTCGAGGCCATCCGCGAAGACCCGACGATGGCGCACGACGTGATGGGTTCGGCCGACTACCTGCGCGTCGAGTTGTACTCCGCCGCCCGGTCGGAGATGGTGACGCGACTCGAAGATTTCATGCGGCGACGCTCGAAGATCGAACTCGTCGTTCACGACGACGACATCCGCAACTCGCCCGGACTGTTCGACGTGGCCGAGATCCTGTTCGGCGACGATGCCGAACAACGGTTGGCCGAGTACTTCGGTGGCGTCGATGCCATCCCGCCCGCCGTCGCCCAGCGACGGTCCCACCCGGACATCGGATCGTGATCGCATCGATCCGCAACTGGTTGTCGGGCGAACGCACCCCACTCGAGTTCGACGAGACCTGGCGGCTCCTCCTGGAGCAGCGGTTCGAGCACTGGAAACTGCTGACACCTGACGAACTCGACCGCATGCAGGTCCTGGTGACCGACTTCTTCCACAGCACGCGGTGGGAGGCGGCCAACGGTTTCACCCTGACCGACGACATCAAGGTGCTCATCGCCGCACAGGCGTCGATGCTCCTGCTCGGACTCGAGATCGACGGGTACGAGCAACTCACGTCGGTCATCGTCCATCCGTCGACGGTTCGTCTGCACGGTGTGTACCCGGCGGGCGGTGGCGTGGTCGCGTCCGGAACACAGCATCTGCTCGGCCAGGCGCACTACCGAGGCCCCGTCGTGCTCTCCTGGAATGCAGCCCGGCGGGGCGCTCGCTTCCCCGATGCCGGCCAGAACGTCGTCTATCACGAGTTCGCTCACCAGCTCGACATGCTCGACGGCATCACCGACGGCACGCCGCCTCTGCGCGACGAGGCTGCGCGACAGCGCTGGATCGAGGTGTGCACGACCGCGTACGACTCGGTTCGAGCCGAGGGCTCGCCCGTACTCCGGCCGTATGCGGGGACGAACCCGGCGGAGTTCTTCGCCGTCGCCACCGAGGTGTTCTTCAACCGGCCCGTCGAGCTGTGCCAGTACGAACCGGCGCTGTACGCCGAACTGTGCGGCTTCTACCACCAGGATCCGGCGGCGCGTCGGGCCATGTCGTCCGTCGCCGCCCCGACGCACCGACCGACGCACCGACCGACACGACGAGCTGATCCTCGAGCAGTGCCCATCTTCCTGGGCGCGTTGGCGTCGATCCTGATCGGATGTTCCGACTTCCTCGGCCGCTACGGCACCCGCCGCTCGAACGCCGTCACTGCAACGAGCGGGGCGATGCTCGGTGGTTCCGTCGTCGCACTGGCCGCCCTGGTCATCGTCCCGAGCGTGTTCACGGCCCGGGACGCGGCACTCGGCGCGGCGTCCGGCCTGATCGTCGGGCTCGCTCTGGCACTGCTGTACGAGGCGATGTCGGTGTCGTCGGCGGCTGTCGCCGGACCACTGGTCGCGCTCGGCGCAGCGCTCATTCCGCTGGGGTGGGACATCGCCAAAGGCAACACGCCGTCCGGACTCGTGGGGATGGGCGTGGTCATCGCGATCGCCAGCCTGCTGCTCGTGATGTACTCGCCGGCGTTGAAGGGCACGCTGCGACGCGGCATCGGATTGTCGCTCGTCGCCGCGGTGCTGTTCGGTGTCTCCTTCACCATGGTGGGCGAAGCCGGCGAGGACAGCGGGGCCTGGGCGCCGGCCGCGCAGCGAACCGTCGCCTTCGCCGTGATGCTGCTGCTCGCCACCGTGCGCAAGGTGCCACGGCTGCCGAGCCGCTCGCTGATCGGTCCGATGCTGGTGTCGGGAACATGTGGGTCACTCGCCATCGTCGCCTTCGCGCTCGGCACCCAGCAGGGTTCGCTCGCCGCGGTGGCCGTGTCGGCCTCGATGTTCCCGGCGGTGTCGGCCACCTTGGCGGCGGCGTTCGACGAGGACACGCTGCGCTGGTGGCAGATGGTCGGAATACTCGGTGTGATCACCGGTATCGCGTTCATGGCGCTCGGCTGAGTCTGCCCTTCAGGATGGTCGTGACCTGGGGTGATGTGATCCCGGCAACTGTGTCACAGCCCCTCGTCAAGATGGTGCCCATGATCACCAACGCTTCCTCACCCCGCCGGGCGAACGCCGAGTCGAGCGCCGAGCAGCTCTCCCTCCTTCCGAACGATGCGGTCACCGCCCGGTTCCGCCTCAGCCGCGACACCCGTGAGCGCGGCCTGCGTCATGTCGCCGAGATTCGCCGGATGCTCGCCGAACGGGCCCACTCCTCCACAGCGACCGGCAACGTGCAGACGCTCCGGCCCGATCACGAGCGGGCTGCCTGAGCATTCCGCGACCGGTTCGGATGTGTCAGCCCGCGCTCGGCGACAGGTCGGTGACGGCCTGCCAGTAGTCGAGGGCCGGGTCGAGCGGGAGGATCGCCAACGAACTGGTGGTGACGCCGTTGTCGAAGTACTGCTGGATCTGGGCGCGGCACTGCGCCGGTGACCCGTGCACCACGAGATCATCCACGACCTGATCGGGGATCGCCGCGAGCGCCGCCTTCCGATCACCGGCTGCCCAGGCGTCCCACATGCCCTGGAGCTGATCGCCCCGACCGAGCCACTGATGGAACGCCGCGTACACAGGAACGTTCAGGTATGCGGCAATTGCGAACTTCGCGGCGCTGCGCACGATGTCGGCGTTCTCGCTCGGGCAGCAGAAGATGCGCGCCACGATCTCACGGTCCTCTCCCCCGGCTGCGTCACGAACGACGGGTACCACCGTCGACACATCGGTGGCCGACAGCCAGTTGATGATCGCACCATCGGCCTCCCGGCCGGCCAGCCGCAACATGCCCTCGCGCAGCGCAGCGACCAGGATCGGCGGGGTCTGCTCGGGGCGGACACCGAGCTTGAATCCGTTCACCTCGAAGGTGTCGTAGGTGTGCTTGATCTTCTCGCCACCGAGCGCGTCCTTCAGGAACCGCACGATGTCGCGGACCTTCTTGTACGGCTCCTCGAACGGCACGCCGTTCCACCGCTCCACGATGACGTTGCTGGACGAGCCGATCCCGATGGCGAATCGACCTGGTGCGGCATCGGCCATCGACGCCACGCTCTGGGCCATGCAGGCCGGGGCCCGCGTGTACGCGGGGACGATCGCCGTGCCCAGACGCAACCGTGGCTCCCACGCTGCCGCCAGGGCCAGTGGCGTGAATGCATCGGCCCCGTCGGATTCGGCCGACCAGATGTCGGTGTAGCCCATGTCGGCCAGCGCACCCAGCTTCTCACGGTGGCTGTGGAGCGGGCCGGGGAGGGGAACGGTCATGCCAGGTCGTGTCGGAAGCGCCATGCGCCGACACTACGCAGGTCGGGTTGCGACTTCGGAACCCGTGGGTTCGCCCGCACGCCCCGGTGCATCACTCCGTGAGTTGGTCGTCCGAGCAGTCGGGCGGCGCCGTGACCGGATTGCATCGCGCCACTGCGCCGTCTGCGAACTCCACGACGTACGGGCTCTCGAAGTACTGACTGGGCTCGTAGTAGTCGGTGCTGAGGTAATGCGCTCCCGACACGAACGCCGCCTCGCGGTCCGTGGTGTCGTCGGCTCGAGCGTCGGCGGTGGGTGAGTCGGTGCGGGTACGGATCAGGTAGCCGGCGCGGGCCGCGTCGCTCACACCCGGCGAGTTCGGGTCGTCGAAGCGGACGAAGGCAGCATCCGGATCGCCGGGCGTCGCGCTCGTGAACATGGGGCGACCCTCGAGGCTGGGACGGCCCTGGGTGTACATCGCACGGAGGTCCCCGGTGTTGTTCAGGGCGAACAGCACCTTGCCGCGGGCGGCGTCGAGGGTCGGCCACCCCGTCTCGATGACTGCTGATTCGAGTGTGGCGGCGTCGCCGCGTACGTCGTCCGGGGTGATGAGTCGCCCACGATCGAAGACGGAGGTGATCTCGCCGTCGAGCGCGTCGAGGAGTTCGGGCGTGATCGGCACCGGAACGGTCCAGGGCAGGTCGATCGTCAGGTCGACGCCGTCGGCCGCGGCGGCCTCGGGAACCGACTGCGTCTTGATCTCCAACATGATCATCACGGGGAGATGGTTGGGGTGCTCACTCGACCAGGCCTCGATCTCGGTCAGGCAGATCACCAGGGTCAGACAGGTGGTCTCGTAGTCGAAGTCCTGTGTGTGCAGCACCTTGTAGCCGGGTGCCTGGAGCTCGGGGTCCGGAGCGATCGGGTCGAGGCCGATCACGGCATTCGCCGCGCGGTTCGCGTACAGACCGCCGTCGGGATCGGCGAAGACATCGAGTTCGAACTGACGGATGCCGAACTGCTCGAGCTGCTCGGTCAGCGGCCGGTGGGAGTACTCGATGCTCTCGGCGAGATCGGGCGCGACGGCCGTGATCGCGTCGAAGACAGCCGGCTGGGGCTTCAGGTGGAAGCTGTTGTGCGAACCGATCACCTGGATGTGGTTGATCGCGAGCGGTGGTTCCGGCTCGGCCGTCGTCGGCGCAGCGGTCTCCGTGACCGCCGAGACGTCGGGCGTGGCGACGCCGGACGTGTCGACGCCGGATGTGTCGGACGAACCACATCCCGCCAGCAGGAGCGCCGCCGATGTGATGAGTGTTGCCGCCGCTCGTCGCATCGTTGCAGTGTTGTCGCCGCTCGGTCTCCGTCCGCAATTGCGCCGCGTGGGGCTCAACCCTTCCAGTATCGGACGATGACGGACTGACTCGCCGTTGCCAGGAGGGTTCCGTCCTGGGCGAACATGTGGACCAGACCGTGTCCGAACCCTCGCTCGACCATGTGGACCCGAATGTCCATGAGCACCCACTCGGTCGGCACGATCCGACCGACGCGCAACGTGTTGTCCAGGCTGTTGCCGCCGGCGCGAGCTCCGAGTGCCTGACCGATGCCCATGGGGACGTAGTCGCCGAGAATCGCCAGCGTGGTGGCATCGACGCCGGCAATCACGTCGGGCAGACGCGCCCACAGCAGTGTCTGACCGTCGCCGGGCTCCGACCCGTCGAGGCCCTCGAACGGCCGCCCCTTGACGAGACGTTGGTCGAGCCGATCGTTGATCGAACCCGACCACTCGGAGTTGTGCGGACGGGCCGGGCAGTCGTCGGGATGCGGAAGACCGGTGGGCATCTGCTCCCATTGGCCGGAGGCCTCGATCGGACGGTCACCGAGCGCCGCGTTGACGGTGAGGATCTCACGATCGGCGACATGGCAGACGGCTCGGGCCTGGGTGATCTGGTGTCCGTCGACGGCCACGTGCACGTCGATGTCCAGCACCTCGCCCGGCTTGGCATAGGACAGGTACTGGGCCGTCGCCCACACGCACTGGCGACCCGAGGTCCCCTCCAGCGCCGAGATGGCAGCGCCGAGACCGGATCCGCCGAAGAGGAAGTTGCCGGTGGTCGAGATCCCCTCCGTGACGGGCAGCTTCCAGCGAAATGGGTTGTGGGTCGATTCCAGACCGAGAAACGTTCGTGAGTCCATGACGACGCCGATCGTACGGGCCCGTACAGTCTCGGCCCATGAGCGATTCGACATGGTCGGGTGATGCAGTGGGGCTGGTGGAGGCATTCCGCTCGGGCGAGCGCTCACCCACCGAGGAACTCGAGGCAGTGTTCGCCGCCGTCGACGCCAGTGAGTTGAACGCCGTCTGCTTCGAGGATCGCGACGCCGCCCGCGCCGCAGCCGCGGAGGCTGACGTCACGTTGCCGTTCGGTGGCGTGCCGATCGGTGTGAAGGAACTCACTCCCGTCGAGGGTTGGCCGGACACCGAGGCGTCGGTGCCGCTGCGCGACGGCATCGCGGCACACACCTCGACGATGGTGCGGCGCATCGTCGATCTCGGCGGGGCGGTGCTTGCCGGGCAGACGACCGCCAGCGAGTTCGGCGGCGTCAACCTCACCCGCACCAAGCTCCACGGAACGACGCACAATCCGTGGCAGCACGGCAGGACGCCCGGCGGCTCGTCCGGCGGCTCGGCCGCTGCAGTGGCCGGCGGCATCTACCCCATCGCGACCGGCGGCGACGGCGGAGGCTCCATCAGGATCCCGGCCGGGTTCACCGGCCTCGTCGGCCTGAAGGGAACGTTCGGGCGGATCCCCCGTGGACCGCACGCGGAGTACGGGAACCTCACCGTGTCGACGGGTTGCATGGCGCGCTCGGTGCGCGACACGGCCCGTTGGTTCGACGTCACCAACGGCCACGACGCTCGCGATCCGCTGAGCCTCCCCAGGGTCGAGGGCTGGGAGAACGGCCTCGGAACCCATCTCGGCGACCTTCGTGGCATGCGCGTCGCCGTGGTCGAGGACTGGGGCGGCGCCACGGTGTCGCCGATCATGTGGGAACTGCTCGAGGAGTCGGCGGCGAACCTCGTCGCCGACTGCGGACTCCGACGGGTCGTCGGCCTCGACACGCACGTGCCACGCATGGGTGGCGCGTGGTCGATCTCGGGGATGATCTCGATTGCCGCGCAACTCGGCGACAAGTGGCCGGCATGCGCCGACGACCTGACCCCCGAGATGCGCTTCGGGCTCGAAGCAACCGAGGGAAGGTACGACGCCACCTCGCGGGCACGCATCGAACGACGACGCACCGAGGTCAACGAGGCAATGGCGCGCATCTTCGATCCTGCCGATGGCGTCGACTTCGTCATCGCGGCCACCAATCCCGATGTCGCCTTCGACGCAGAGGGGCCCCTGCCCGGCGTGTTCGGTGGCGTCGAGGCCGGTGCTGCGAACAACGGCCGCCTGACGTTTCCCGCCAATCTCCACGGCAACCCGGCGGTGTCCGTGCCCGCAGGCCTGCTCGACGGCCTCCCGATCGGGCTGCAGATCGTGGGGCGTCACTTCAGTGAACCGCTCCTGCTCGACCTCGCGCTCACCATGGAACGCAACCGCCCCTGGGCACTCACCGCCCCCTGACTGCCCGAAGGCACCGACAATCGTCCGGGTCCGGGGTGGGGTGGACATGGTTCGGGTCTCGGGGGCGAGTCGTCACGGAATAGGTTGCGGGCCATGAAGGTGCCGCTGACCGTCAACGACTTCCTCCGACGCGCGGAGCTCGTCTACCCCGACCGCGTCGCGATCGTCGACGAACCCGACCAGCCAGCGCGAGTCGTGGGGGACGATCACCTATCGCGAGATGGCCGAGCGGGCCCGGGCGATGGCGGCCGGCCTCGATGAACTCGGCATCGGCGTCGGCGAGCGCGTGGCGATGGTCAGCCACAACTCGGCGCGCCTCTTGACCGCCCTGTTCGGCGTGTCGGGATCGGGTCGCATCCTGGTGCCCGTCAACTTCCGTCTCGTCGCCGAGGAGGTGAAGTACATCGTCGCCCACTCGGGCGCCCGAGTGCTCCTGATCGACCCCGAACTCGCTGATGCGATGGCCGAGGTGGAATGCGAGCACAAGATGGTCATCGGCGCCGATTCCGACGCCGTGCTGATGCGATTCGGTGTCGAACCGGAGCCGTGGGACGGCGACGAGGACGCCACTGCGACCATCAACTACACCTCGGGCACCACTGCCCGACCGAAGGGCGTGCAGCTCACGCACCGCAACCTCTGGCTCAATGCCTCGATCTTCGGGTGGCACATGGGCGTCGACGACCGTGACGTGTACCTGCACACGCTTCCCCAGTTCCACTGCAACGGGTGGGGGATGCTCTACGCGGTCACCGGGATGGGGGCCGAGCACGTCATCATCCGCAAGATCGACGGTGCCGAGATCCTCCGTCGGGTCGAAGAGCACGGCGTCACGCTCATGTGCGGCGCGCCTGCGGTGCTCAACATGGTGCTCGACGCCGCCGCAGCCTGGGAGGCCGAGACGGGTCGCCCGGTCCCCGGGCGCGGCCGCGTGCGCATCGTCGTCGCCGGCGCTCCCCCACCCACGCGCACCATCGAGCGCTGCATGACCGAACTCGGTTGGGAGTTCGTGCAGATCTACGGACTCACCGAGACCACGCCGCTGATCACCATGAACCGCGGCCGGGCGGAGTACGACGACCTGACCCCGGCCGAACAGGCGGCCAAGCTCAATCGGGCCGGTGCACCGGTGGTGGGATGCACGATGGCGGTCAACTCCGAAGGGGAGATCCTGGCGCGGGGCAACATGGTCATGGACGGCTACTGGGATCAGCCCGACCAGACCGCCGCGGCCATCCACGACGGTTTCTTCCACACCGGCGACGGCGGCACCATCGACGCCGACAACTACGTGGTCATCTCCGACCGCAAGAAGGACGTGATCATCACCGGCGGCGAGAACGTGTCGTCGATCGAGGTGGAGGATGCCATCTTCCAGCATCCGGAGATCACCGAGGTGGCGGTCATCGGCATCCCGGACGAGAAGTGGGGCGAGCTCGTCACGGCGCTCGTCGTCACGGCCCCGGGCAGTGCGCTCACCGAGGCCGACGTGATCGCGTTCGCCAGGACCAAGCTCGCCGGCTACAAGTGCCCGAAGCGCATCGAGTTCCGCGACGAACTCGCTCGCACGGCCACCGGCAAACTCCAGAAGTTCAAACTCCGCGAACCGTTCTGGTCCGACGCCACCCGCCAGGTCAACTGACACGACCCAGGCGATGAGCGACTGCCCCGGATACCGGGATCTCACTCATCGCTCGGTGTGGGGTGAAGGTCAGACGGTACGGCCGAGGAACGCGGCCAGCTGATCCGCTGCGGTCGCGCCGTCGGGGGCCGACTGCTCCGTGCCGAAGGGGGCGGCACCTTCGGGACCACGAAAGGCAGGCGAGATCGCTGCCTTCGACTGGGCGAGCAGCGCGGACGCGAGCTCAGGCGCGAGATCGGTGCTCTGGCCGGTTGCCTTCGCGAGATCCCAGCCGTGCTGGAACGTGTCCGTCGTGGCCAGCCCCATCACGGCTGCCCCGGGCATGTCGCCGAATGCAAGCGTGATCATCCGCTCCATCACCCCGGGGGCGCCGAACGCTTCGATGGCCGCGGCGGACACCTCGTCGAAGGCAGCGAGGTAGTCGCCGGCGGCGAAGTCCGGAGGGTCCGTCAGCGGCGTCCCGGTCAAGCTGGACAGGAAGAAGTGCTGAGCACCGATGATGTGGTTGATCAGTGCGGCCACGTCCCACGACGCGCACGGTGTCGGTGCGCCGAGTTGGTCGGGTGTGACTGCGGCGAGCACACCTCTCGTGGTGGCAACGGCCTGCTGCAGTGGTGCGGTGCTCATGACATCCTCTCGTCGACGTGCGGAACTGCGCGCACCGTAGCACCGGCCCCCGGACCTCGGAACGGGTCGGGCGCAACGGTCACTCCAGGGTGGCGTAGTTCGTGGTGCGGTCGTCGGTGCGGGTTCCGACCACCGCGGCCACGCAGGCCGCGAGATCGGTCAGATAGTCGTCGATCACGCCGGTGTTCGAGTTGCTGATCGTCGAATGCAGGCTGTCGGGCGGTCCCTGGCGGTCATGGAACCAGCCCTTCGCGAGCAGTGCGTCGCCGAGCGCGAAGATGTCGATCTCGGGCTCGAAGGCCGGGTCGGAGGCGACGGCCACGAGGTGGAACCGGCTGTCACCGAGCACCCGGATGCCGTCGATCGACGCCACGCCGGCCCGGAAGGCATCGGCGTTCGCAAGCGTCTGGCGGGTGAGATCGACGTACCCGTCGATGCCGAGGTGCGACATCACGGCCCACGCACATGCCATCGGCAGACCCGATCGGGTCCCCTGCATACCGGGCGACGCGTAGAACCCGCCGAGCCACCCGTCGAACACGAACGTCTGGTACGCCCGCGACTGCTTGGTGCGGTGGAGGATCACCGACACACCCTTGGGTGCGTAGCCGAGCTTGTGGATGTCGGCCGAGATCGTGGTGACCCCGTCGACGCGGAAGTCCCATGGCTTCACCTCGCGTCCGAGCATCTCGGCGAACGGCAGCACGAACCCTCCCATGCAGGCGTCGACGTGGCAGTTGGCGCCGATCGAGGCCGCCAGTGCGGCGATGGCGGGGATGTCGTCCTGTACGCCCTGCGGGTACTGCGGCGCCGACCCCACGACCAGCACGGTGTTCGGGCCGCACAGCGCCGCCATCGCATCGACGTCGGCGGTCCAATCGTCCCTGACCGGTGCCTTGCGGACCGTCACGCCGAAATTGTGGGCCGCCTTGTGGAAGGCCGCGTGCGCCGACTCGGCCAGCACGACCTCCGGCTCGGTGATCCCCCGCTCGATGCGGCCGCGCTCGCGGGCGGCGAGCACCCCGCAGAGGATCGATTCGGTGCCGCCACTCGTGAGGAACCCGGCCACGTCGTCGTCACCGTGCAGCAGGCCGGCTGTCCAACCGACCACCTCGGACTGGATCTGGCCGAGCGACGGGAACGCCTTGGTGTTGAGGGCGTTCTCGTGGAGGTACAGGCGGGCGGCCCGCTCGGCCACCTCGTGCACCGTCGGGCCACCGTCGTAGACCATCCCGAAGGTGCGACCATCGGCCCATCTGACGTCGTTGACGCGCTTGGCGGTCAGGTCGTCGATGACGTCCTCGACCGAACGGCCATGTTGCTGCAGCGATGCCATGGCCGACAGTGTCGCGCACCGCGCGGCCGTAGTCTGCGGGCGTGCAACTCGCCGATCTCCGTATCTTCACCGAACCACAGCAGGGCGCGTCCTACGGCGACCTGCTGGCCGTGGCGCAACGCGCCGAGGCCCTCGGCTTCGGAGCGTTCTTCCGCAGCGACCATTTCCTCGTGATGGGTGGCGGCGACGGTCTGCCGGGTCCGACGGACGCCTGGGTCACACTCGGCGGAATCGCCCGGGAGACGTCGACGATCCGCCTCGGCACACTCGTGACGTCGGCGACGTTCCGACTGCCGGGACCGCTCGCCATCGCCGTTGCCCAGGTCGACGACATGTCGGCGGGCCGGGTCGAGCTCGGGCTGGGCGCAGGGTGGTACCAGGAGGAACACGACGCGTACGGCATCGGGTTCCCGCCGCTCGCCGAGCGCTTCGAACGACTGGAGGAGCAACTCGAGATCATCACGGGGTTGTGGTCGACCCCGGTCGGCGACACGTTCGACTCACCCGGGGGGCACTATCCCGTCACCTCGTCACCGGCGCTGCCCAAGCCCGTCCAGACACCGGTCCCGATCATCGTCGGTGGCGGTGGACCGAAGAAGACCCCGGCCTTGGCGGCGCGCTTCGCCACCGAGTTCAACACGCCGTTCGTGCCACGTGATTTCTTCACCCTGCAGACCGACCGGGTGCGCGCGGCCTGCGAATCCATCGACCGGGACCCGGCGACGATGACGTTCTCGGCCGCCCTCGTCGTGTGCTGCGGCGCCGACGAGGCGGAGGTCGAACGCCGAGCGGCGGCGATCGGACGCGAACCCGGGGAACTTCGCGAGAACGGCGCCGCCGGAACGCCGGACGAGGTCGCCGCCACATTGCGGGCGTGGGCCGACGCAGGCGCCGAGCGGATCTACCTCCAGGTGATGGATCTCGGCGACCTCGACCACCTCGACCTCATCGCACGCGAAGTCGCCCCGACGCTCGCCTGACACGGACGCGCAACCCGTTTGCGTGACGGATCGGTTGGGACGGCCCGACAGAACTGCAACGCAAACGGGGTTGGGGGGTGCGGGTACGGTCGGGCGATGAGCGAGATCACGGTGTTCCCGGCCCGCACCATCGTCACGATGGACCCGTCGCAGCCGGAGGTCGAGGCGGTGGCAGTCCGCGACGGCAGGATCCTCGCGGCCGGTTCGTTCGACGAGTGCGCGAGCTGGGGGCCGCACAGCGTCGACCGACGCTTCGCCGACCACGTGCTGGTGCCCGGCATGATCGAAGCCCACGCGCACTCGCTCGAGGGCGCCTTCTCGATGATCCCGTACGTCGGCTGGTTCGACCGCCACCGGGTCGACGGCGGCACGTCATCCGGGATCAGGACCTACGACATCCTCCTCGACCGGCTGCGACAGATCGACGCCGAGACCGCCGGATCCTCCGAACCGATCGTGGTCGGCGGCTTCGATCCGATCTACTTCTCGGAGCGACTCACCCGTCACCATCTCGATCGCGTGTCGACCGATCGCCCGATCTTCGTGTTCCACGCCAGTGCGCATCTCGCCACGGTCAATTCGGCGATGCTCGAACGCCACGAGATCACCCGCGACGCCACCACGCCGGGCGTCGCCCGCGACGCCGACGGCGAACCGAACGGCGAACTCCAGGAGATGCCGGCGATGGCACTCGCCACCTCGGCGCTGCGCGTGATCATGCGCACCCTCAACGATCCCCGAGCGATCGATGCGCTCGGCCAGATCTGTGCGAACCAGGGCATCACGATGCTGTGCGATCTGGCCGCGTCGGGACTGTCCCGGCCCGACGGCCAGGCGCTGTGGCACGACGTGGTCGACCGCGACGACTACCCCGCTCGGATCCTTCAGCGTCACGTCCACGCCCGACCGCCGGGAAGCACCGACTGGGCCGACGCCGCCGAACTGATGCTCCGGTTGGCCGCCGACGACACCGACAAACTCCGCACCGCCGGGCTCAAGCTCGTGCTCGACGGTTCGATCCAGGGATTCACTGCCAAGATGGGGTGGCCCGGCTACTTCACCGGTACCGATCACGGCCAGTGGATGGTGCCGCCGGAGCAGCTCGTCGACATCTGCCGTCCGTTCCACGAACGCCACATCAACATCCACGCCCACTGCAACGGCGACCTCACGATCGATGCCTGGATCGACACCGTCGAGCAGCTGGTCATCGATCATCCGTGGCTCGACCACCGCCACACCGTGCAGCACTGCCAGCTGACCACGGCGGCGCAGTACCGTCGCATGGCCAAACTGGGCATGTGCGCCAACATCTTCGCCAACCACCTCTGGTTCTGGGGCGACCAGCACAGCGACATCACGGTGGGTCCCGAGCGGGCGCGGCGGATGGAGGCCGCGGCCACCGCCGAGCGTGAGGGCGTGTCGTTCTCCCTGCACAGCGATGCCAACGTCACGCCGCTCGGCCATCTGCACACGATGTGGTGTGCCGTCAACCGCCTCACGCCGTCGGGGCGGGTGCTGGGCGAACACGAACGCATCTCCGCGGCGTCCGCGCTGAAGTCGGTGACGCTCGGATCCGCGTACCAGCTGCACCTCGACGCCGAGTTCGGCACGATCGAGTGCGCCAAGGCAGCCGACTTCACCGTGTTGGAGGACAACCCGCTGACCGTGGATCCGATGACGATCCGTGACATCGGCGTGTGGGGCACCGTGGTGGGTGGCCGCCCGTTCGAGGCAGCCCACGCCTGAGCGAACGACGCGCCGGCCCGCGCCCGACTGCGAGTCGGGAACGTGCGGGCTGACACGATGCTGCCCATGCAGAGCACCGCGAACACGGGAATGGTCGGACCACTGGACGGCGTGAAGGTACTCGACTTCTCGGTGATGATCTCGGGACCGCTCGCGGCGATGATGCTGGCCGACCAGGGGGCTGACGTCATCAAGGTCGAATCGCCGGGCCTCGGCGACATCATGCGGTTCCTCGGCACCAACAAGGGAGGCATGACCGGCATCTTCGCGAACAACAATCGCGGCAAGCGCTCGATCGTGGTCGACCTCAAACAGGCTGCCGGCACGGACCTGGTGCGCCGACTCGTCGAGGACGCCGACGTGCTCATCCAGAACTTCCGGCCGGGTGCGATGGACCGGCTCGGGCTCGGCTACGACGACGTGAAGGCGATCAATCCCGACCTCGTCTACACCTCGATCTCCGGCTACGGGCAGGACGGCCCGTACAGCACCCGCCGGGTGTACGACAACGTGATCCAGGCGGCGTCCGGTCTGGCGAGTGTGCAGGGCGATCCGGCGACGGGCGAGCCGTCGCTCTACCGGACACTCATCTGCGACAAGACGACGGCCTACACGGCGGCGCAGGCGATCACGGCCGCGCTGTTCGCACGCGCCTCGGGCAGGGCCGCCGGCCAGCACATCGAACTGGCGATGCTCGACACGGCGATCGCCTTCATGTGGCCCGACTCGGCGATGGATGCCGCGCTGCTCGACGACGACGTGATGCGGGCGCCGACGATCGCTGCCAACTACGCCATCACCCGACTCGCCGACGGATTCGCAGCGGCGTCGCCGGTCACCGACTCGGAGTTCCGCGGGCTGTGCGCGGCGCTCGGGGTTCCCGAGGTGGCCGACGATCCTCGGTTCGCCGACGTGATGGCGAGGATGGCGAACCTCGGCGCGATGGCGGAACTGCTCATCGACGCCGCCACGGCGTGCTCCCTCGACGACTTCACCACCCGCTCGGTCGAACACGACGTCCCGGCGTCGAAGATCACGTCGCTCGAGGAGATCCACGACGATCCGCAAGTGGTCCACAACGGCGTGTTCGTCGAACGCGACCACCCGCTCGCCGGACGCGTGCGAGAGCCGCGAGCCGCCGCCCGACTCTCGGCCACACCGCAACGGGTGAGCGTCCACGCGCCCGCATTCGGCCAGCACAGCGACGACATCGTCACCGAAATGGGCCTCGATGCCGCAGCACTGCGCGCTGCCGGCATCATCTTCTGAGTCAGCCGGCGACGAAGCCTCCGGCCGCGAGCGCACGGTCGACGATGGCTGCGAGCCGCACCGTGTCACTCGGATTCTCGCCGCTCACGGTGACGGCCCAGGTGACGTTGTCGGCACGATCGAAGACCATGGCGTGCGTGCTCTCGACGGTGCCGGTGTGGCCGGCAGCTCCACCGCCGTAGAGGATCAGGCCCATCCCGTAACCGCGATCCGGCGCGGCCGCGTCGGTCACGCCGGTCTTCATCGCCGCCACCGTCGCCGGGTCCAACGGCTTCCATCCGGGGGTGGCGGCGTCGAGTGAATCGATGATCTTCACGAGGTCCGACGGCGTCGCCACCCAGGCCCCGGCCGCGCCGAGCACCTCCATGTAGTTGCGGCCCGGCACCGTGCGATGTTCCGTTTCGCCCGGGCCGGGGTCGTAGGTCGGGGCCAGCCGCATCCCCGAGATCCCGAGCGGCGTCAGCAGGCGTTCGTACACGACCTGCTCGTACGGCTGCCCCGTGAGGTGCTCGATCAGCAGGCCGAGCACGCAGTAGTTCATGTTGCTGTAGCGGAACCCGGCGCCCGACAACGACCGGCCGAGCCCCACCGCAGCGGCTTCGTTGCACGAGCCCACCTGATTGCGGAAGAAGATGTTCTCGTACTGCGCGAACCCGGACGTGTGTGTCAGGAGCTGGCGCACGGTGATGGCGGCAACGGCAGGGCTCGGCGCGGCGATCCCGACGTCGTTCGCGACAAGCGCCCCGACGGGTTCGTCGAGACCGACGAGACCTTCCTCGACGAGCTGCAGCACCGTGATCGCCGTGATGGTCTTGGAGATGCTGGCGATACGGAAGACGTCGGTCGTGGTGACCGCGTCGGGCGTGTCGGGAACGCGCGCGCCGAATGCTGCCGTGTGGACGATCTCGCCGTCGATCGCCACTGCGACCGACACCGCATCAGAGCCCCCGCCGAGCACCGATCGGATGATCTCGTCGTCGAAGGCCGCCCAGCCGGTCGGCGCCGGCTCGTCGACGTCGTCCGGGGATCCACTCCCCGGGAGGGGTGCGATCGTCACCCTCGTGACGCTGTAACCCGGGAACGGCAACGGGTCGCGATCTGCGATGTCGATCAACTCGGTCGTCGACGGGCCGACCGACGACACCGGCGCGGCCGACGCGGCCGGCCCTTCGGACTCCGCGGTGGGGGCCGAACACGCGCACAGTGCGACGCCCACCGCGACGATTGCCGCGAGATGGTGTCGTCGAACTGCTCGGTGCACCCCGCCATGATGACCCGTCCACGTGCCGCCGCGGCGGCACCCGTGAACTCAGGAAGCAGTGGGCAGACGCTGCTCCAGCGTGAGGACGGACGCGAAGAGATCGCCGAACTCAGCGACACGCTGGAGCACGTCGGCGGCCTCGAATCGCAACTCGACCCGGTCGTCAGCGCACTGCTCGACCTCCTCCCACGTCACCGGCGTCGACACAGTCGGATCGTGACGGGCCCGCAGCGAGTACGGCGCGATCGTCGTCTTGTGGAACGAGTTCTGGCTCCAGTCGACGAACACCTTGCCGGGACGCTCGACCTTCGCCATCACGGTGGTCACCCGTCCCGGCATCTGGCGCTCCATCACCTGGCCGACGGCGAGGGCGAAGTCGGCGGTCGCATCGTGGGAGACCCCCGGCGTGTTGAGCGGGACGTACAGCTGGAGGCCCTTCGATCCCGACGTCTTGCAGCACCCCTGCAAGCCGACGGAATCGAGCACCGCTCGCACTCCCAGCACCACCTCGCAGCACTCGACGATCGAGGTCTGAGGACCGGGATCGAAGTCGAAGACGAGGGTGCGAGGTGTGTCGAGGTCGGCGGCGAGTGCCATCGGGGCATGGATCTCGATCGCCGCGAGGTTCGCGGCCCACACCATCGCCGCGGGCTCCTCGATCCGGCAGTACTCGATACCGCCGCGGCGATCGCCCGGCCCGAGCGCGACGGGCACCCAGTCCGGCCGGTGCGTCGGGACAGCGCTTCTCGAAGAACCCGTCCTTGTCGGTGCCGTCGGGATACCGCCGGAACGTGATGCAACGCCCCGCCAGGTGCGGGACGATCCAGGGTGCGATTCGGGCGTGATAGTCGACGACCTCGGCCTTGGTGAACCCCGACGGGTAGAGCACCTTGTCGAGGTTGGTCAGTCGAACGGTGCGGCCGTCGACGTCGACCTCGATCGGTGTTGCCATCTCCCGTGCGACCGAACGTCAGGCCGACTTCTTCTTGGCTGCAGCCTTCTTCGCAGGATGCCGGCTCCGGGCTTCCTTGGCGGCAGCGACGCTCGCTTCGAGGGCCGCCATGATGTCGACGACCTTCGGCTTCTCGCTCGCCACCTCGGGCAGCTCGAACTCCTCGCCGTCGGCCTTCATCTGGATGAGGGCCATGACTTCCTCGCGGTACTCGTCGTGGTACTTCTCGGGTTCGAAGGCGGACTCCAGCGACGCGACGAGCGCTTCGGCCATCGCGACCTCCTTGTCGTTCACCTCGACGGAATCGAGACCCTGCAATTCGTCGATGTCGGCCGGATCGAGCACTTCGTCGGCGTAGGCGAGCGTCGACATCACCAGCCGACCGTCCTCGGCGCGGATCGCTGCGGTGTACTGCTTGTTGCGCATGACGAACCGTCCGATGGCCACCTTGCCGCTGGCCTCCATCGCCCGGGCGAGCAGCACGTACGGCTTCGGCGGGCCGTCGGGAGCCAGGTGGTAGGCGGTGTCGAAGTACACGGGGTCGATGTCCGCGAGATCGACGAACTCCTCGAGGTCGATCGACTTGGTCGCGACGGGCATGAACGGCTCGAGCTCCTCGGGGTCGACCACCACGTAGCGGCCCTTCGAGATCTCGTAGCCCTTGACGATGTGGTCGTCGCCGACCTCCTCACCGGTCTCGGCGTTGACCTTGCGATACCGGATGCGCGCCAGGTTACGTTCGTCGAGCTGGTTGAACGAGACGCTCTGGCGGCGCACCGCGTTGAACAGCTTGACCGGGATCGCCACCAAGCCGAACGAGATGGTCCCACTCCACACAGGCCGTGCCATACGCAGAGTCAACCACACCGTCAGGTTCAGGGGGAGGCGAGAATTGCGCGGGGGACGATGTCCATACCGAAGCCGGTGAGGATCGCCAGGTAGAGCAGACCCGTCGCAGCCATGACGGCGGAGTAGTAGCGCTCACGCAGCGCGGCCTTGGTGATGAAGATCAGGATGATGGTGGTCAGGGAACACATGACCCACATCCAGCCGAGCATGCCGCCCCATCCATCGTCGACCGATCCGGTGAGCACGGCGATCATGCCGGTCGGCAGCAGCATCACGAACACCTCGGCCGGCCACAGCCACTTGAGGGCGTCGACCATCTCGTTGAGCAGCACTCGCGGCAATCCGGGCTGGGTGAGGTACCAGTGCCCGAGCAGCATGCCGTCGGACAACGCTCCGATGAATGCAGCGCCCACGAGGGTTCGAGCGATCGCCACACCGGTGTTGCCGCCGGCGTCGATCGCCGCCGCGAGCAGCCCGATCGCCCCGATCAGCGCCGGAAGCAGATCGAGAATCGGCGGGAACTCGGGCCCCGCGTTCGAGCCGCCCTGGGGACCGTCGACCGGCGTGTCGACGGTGCGTTCGATGCCGGTCATCGCCGCGACGCGCTCGCTGCGACGGTCGTACTCGGCCCTCGCCCCGCTCACGCCGGCCGCCTTGCGGCGCAGCGACACGACCAGCGCGAACAGGCAGGTGATCATCACGCCGACCGACGCCGCCTCGCGAACGGGGACGACCCCGAACGCCAGACCGGCGGCGAGCGAGCCGGCGGCGAAACAGAAGTAGACGCCACGAAGCAGCCAGCCGTAGCCGAGGCTGGCGATTCGACGCCGGGTGGTGAACCAGCAGAACAACATGCCGCCGGTCGCCCACTGGAGGAGCACGGTGGCGGCGTCGAGGCTGATCACGCTGGACCACGGTAACGCCGTAGCCTGACGGCGCCATGGCCACCCTCCGCCTGAATGTCCACTCCCGCCGACGCCGTGCGCGCACGCTCTCTGCGGTGCTGGTCGGCGCGTGGGTGCTCTCGGCATGCGCGACGGGCCAACGGCCGAGCTTCGATGCCGACCAGCCACTGTTGGCACCCACCGGAGATCCGGGCATCGATGCCGTCCTCGACCGCCTCGACGCCGTCGGCCTCGAGCAGTTCACCGCCGGGTACACGATCCTCACCCGCCTCGGCGGTCAGCAGTCGACGGCCACCGTCGTCCAGGCCGAGAACAGCCGCCGCTCCGTGACCGTGAACGACGTGCGATACCTCAACGGCACCGGCAATCCTGCGACGTGCAACCTGACGACCGACGAGTGCGAGGCCGCGATCAACGACGCTCGCACGAGCGACGTCCAGGTGACCCACGACTTCTACGGACCGAGCATCGCCCGGCGTCTGCGCGTCGACGCCGGCCGGCGACTCGACAACGCTCGCGCCTACGAGAGCACCATCGCCGGGCAGACGGCGACCTGCGCCGACGTTCCGGTATCGGGTGGAACCAAGACCTACTGCGCGCTCGACTCGGGGGTGCTGGCGCGGTACGACGGCGCCGATCTGGCGATCGAACTCGTCTCGGTCACCGACGTGGCCGACGAAACCAAGTTCGAGACGAACTGAACACGGTGCCGCCTCCCGCACTCTGTGTCAGCGACAACGCCTACTTCGCGCGTCGTAGCTGACGCAGAGATCGTCAGGTCGCTGTTCCGTGTCGGAGCACTGTCGCGTCAGGCGACGACGCCGACGAGGTCGTGGGAGGAGTCGTTGAGTGCGACCGGGCCGTCCTCGGTGGCCACGACGATGTCCTCGAGCCGCATGCCCCATCGACCGGGGATGTAGATGCCGGGCTCGATGCTGTACGCATGGCCGGCCTCGATCGGCAGGCTGTTGCCCTCGACGATGTACGGGTCCTCGTGCTCCTCCATCCCGATGCCGTGGCCGGTGCGGTGGATGAAGAACTCGCCGTAGCCGGCCTCGTCGATGACCGCACGGGTCGCCCGATCGACCTCCTCGCACGGCGTGCCGACCACCCCGGCAGCGACACCGACGCGCTGCGCTTCGTGGAGCACGGCATAGGCATCGGCCACTTCGGCGGATGGTTCACCGGTGAAGACACAACGAGTCGTGTCGGAGCAGTAGCCGGCCATGGTGCCGCCGAAGTCGCACAGGACGATCTCGTTCTCGCGGATCACCCGGGACCCGGCGTGGTGGTGCGGGCTGGCCGCGTTCTCGCCCGCGGCCACGATGGCGAAGTTCACCTTGTCGTGGCCTTCCTCGATGATCCGGCGACTCAGGTGTGCCGACACCTCGGCCTCGGTCCGACCGACCAGGGGGATCTCGCCGCGCTGCAGCTCCGCGGCGATGCGGTCGACGGCGGCGCCGGCTGCGGCGAGCGCGTCGATCTCGGCCGCATCCTTCGACATGCGCAACGGGCCCACCACGTCGACTGCCCGGCTGTACTCGGCACCGGGCATCTTCGCGAGCAGTTCGACGAGGAAGCGGGCCCACATCTGATCGCCCACGGCGATCCTCGAGGAGCCGGCAGCGAGACGGGCGACGATCGCCGTCGGGTCCTGCGTCTCACCCCACGGGAGGAGGTCGAACGCACCCGGAACCTCACGCACCCGCGGTGCCTCGAGTGCCGGGATGACCATCGTGGCGTCGCCGGTTCGGGGTACGACGAGCATCGTGAGGCGCTCCAACGGCATCGCCGTGTAGCCGGTGAGATACGGCAGGTCGTGGCCGACCGACAGCAACAGGGTGTCGATGCCACGCTCGGTCATCGCGCCGCGCACCCGAGCCAGGCGGTCGAGGTAGACGGACGAGTCGACGATGGCTGCACTCATCGAGCCAGTCTGCCAGCCGCTCGCATCCCTCCAATCCGTTTGCGTGACAGTTCCATTGGCCCGCCCCGACCGAACCGTCACGCAAACAGAGCGGTGGGGCAAACAGAGTGGCAGGGGGAGGGAATAGATCCCGGTGCCGGTCGTTGCAACCGGCATGGCCGACGACGCAGCAACCGACACGAACGACACCGCGACCAGGATCGATCTCTACTGGAGGCCGGGGTGCGGGTTCTGCTCGATGCTGCAGCGCAAGCTCGACCAGCTCGGCATCGAACGTTTCGAGCACAACATCTGGGAGGACGCCGACGATGCCGCCACCGTCCGCAGCCATGCGAACGGCAACGAGACGGTTCCCACCGTGGTCATCGGTGGCACCGGATTCGTCAATCCGTCGGCGCGAGAGCTCGTCGACTTCCTCACCGAGCAGCACCCCGACCTGCTCCCCGAGGGCTTCGAGCCGCCGCAACCCAGCGCCGTGAGCCGCCTCGCCGACAAGGTGTTCGGGTGACCCGTAGCGAGGACGACACGGGCCGGGTACTGTCGGCGCCATGAGCGATCCTCGTCTCGTCGGGACCGAGATCGTCGACTCGGTCATCGACACCATCGGCAACACGCCCCTCGTTCGCCTCAAGCGACTCAGCGAACTCGAGGGCATCGAGTGCGTGTTCGCCATGAAGAACGAGAGCACGAACCCCGGCGGCTCGGCCAAGGACCGTCCCGCGCTCGAGATGATCCTCGCCGCCGAGCGTGACGGCCTCCTCCAGCCGGGCGGCACGATCGTCGAACCGACGAGCGGCAACACGGGAGTGGGGCTCGCAATCGTCGCAGCCCAGCGGGGGTACAAGTGCGTCTTCGTGATGACCGACAAGGTCGCTCCCGAGAAGGTCTCACTCCTCAAGGCATACGGCGCCGAGGTGGTCGTCTGCCCCGTGGCCGTCGAACCGGCCGATCCGGCGAGCTACTACAGCGTCGCCGAACGACTGACCAACGAGCTCGGCGCGTTCCGGCCGAACCAGTACGAGAACCCGCACAACCCTGAGTCCCACGCCAAGACCACGGGGCCCGAGATCTGGCGCCAGACGGCCGGGCGGATCACCCACTTCGTTGCGGGCGCCGGCACGTGCGGTTCGATCACGGGTGTGGCGCGATATCTCAAGTCGATGAATCCCGATGTCAAGATCATCGCCGCGGATCCCGAGGGCTCGGTCTTCTCGGGCGGCTCCGGACGCCCGTACCTGGTGGAGGGCGTGGGTGAGGACTTCTTCCCCGCCGCCTGGGCCCCCGAACTCCTCGACGACATCATCGCCATCAGCGACGAGGAGAGCTTCCTCACGGCCCGGTACGTCTCCGAACGCGAGGGCATCCTGATCGGTGGATCGGGCGGGATGGCGGTGGCGGCGGCGATCAAGGTGGCCAAGGCCGCCGGCCCCGACGACGTCGTCGTGGTGTTCAATCCCGACTCCGGACGCGGCTACCTCTCACGAGTCTTCGACGACGCATGGATGGCGAACTTCGGATTCCTCCGGGAGTGCGACCAGTGCGTCGGCGCCGTGCTCGACACCCGCAATGCCTCGATCGAGAACCTGCTGTACGTGAATCCACAACAGCTCGTCTCCGAGGCGATCGAACTGATGCGGTCGACCGGTGTGAGCCAGCTGCCGGTGTGCAAGAACACCCCGCCGTTCGCGGCGGCCGAGGTGTCGGGCTCGATCGACGAACTGGAGTTGATGGAAGCCATCTACCGCGACCCGGGGGTCATGTCCACGCCGGTCGAGAAGGTGATGGGGCCCAAGCTCCCCACCATCGGTGTGGGCCAGAAACTCGAACGCGCCGTCGAGATGCTCGAGTCCGCTCCGGCCCTGCTGGTGCTCTCCGGCGGGCGCCCGTTGAGCGTGCTCACCCGCACCGACGTGCTCGCGTACTTCAGTGCCGTCGCCGAAGCAGCGCTGGAGGGATCCCACGGTGGGTGACGTCGAGGCATCGACCAGACATTCGTTCTCCACGCGGGCCATCCACGCCGGTCAGGACCCCGACCCCACCACGGGGGCGGTGGTCACACCGATCACGTTGTCGACCACGTTCGCCCAGGAGGGCGTCGGCCGACACAAGGGGTTCGAGTACTCCCGCTCCGGCAATCCCACCCGCTCCGCACTCGAAACACAGGTCGCGTCCCTCGAAGAGGCCCGGCACGGTCTGGCCTTCGCCAGCGGGCTGTCGGCCGAGGACAACATCCTGCGCCTGTTGCGGCCCGGCCAACGGACGCTGCTCGGCAACGACGCCTACGGCGGCACGTTCCGTCTCATCTCGAAGGTGTGGAGCCCGCTCGGGTTCCCGTGGACGGCCGTCGATCTCACCGATCTCGACGCGCTGCGCGCCGAGTGGCCGGACGACGTCGGTCTCGTGTGGCTCGAGACGCCCACGAACCCGCTGCTGACCTGCTTCGACATCGAGGCGATCGCCGACATTGCCCACAACCGTGGAGCGATCGTGGTCGTCGACAACACCTTCGCCACGCCGTACCTCCAGCAGCCGTTGACGCTCGGGGCCGACATCGTGGTGCACTCGGCCACCAAGTACCTCGGCGGCCACAGCGACGTGGTCGGTGGTTTCGTCGCGGTGAACGACGACGAACTGGGCGAACGCCTGCGGTTCACGCAGAACGCCGCCGGTGCCGTGCCCTCCCCCTTCGACTGCTACCTCGTCCTGCGTGGGGTCAAGACCCTCGCGCTGCGCATGGACCGTCACTGCGAGAACGCTCGTGCGGTCGTCGACCTGCTCGTCGGCCACCCGGCGGTCGACCGGGTGCTGTACCCACAACTGCCGGATCATCCCGGTCACGCAGCGGCGGCCCGAGCAGATGCGCGACTTCGGTGGCATGGTTTCGTTCACCGTCGCAGCAGGTATGGATGCGGCCATGACCGTTGCCGCCTCCACCGAGATCTTCACGCTGGGCGAGTCACTCGGCGCCGTCGAGAGCCTCATCGAGCACCCCGGCGCGATGACGCACGCGTCGGCGGCCGGATCGCCGCTGGAGGTGCCCGACAATCTCGTGCGTCTCTCGGTCGGCATCGAGGATGCAAGTGATCTCGTGGCCGACCTCCAACAGGCGCTCGACCGTCTGGGATGACCAGGTGAACGCCGCGCCGACGCGTCGACCGATCGTCATCGCCGCCAACCGGCTTCCGGTGATGCGCACCGACGAGGGTTGGGCCCCGAGCCCGGGGGGTCTCGTGCGTGCTCTGCTCCCCATGTTGCGAGACACCGGTGGTACCTGGGTGGGCTGGACCGGTGACCCCGACGACACGGCCGAACCCTTCAGCCTCGAAGGCGTCGACCTCCATCCGGTGCCCGTCAGCGCCGAGGAGATCGAGCTCTACTACGAGGGGTTCTCCAACGATGCGCTCTGGCCGCTCTACCACGACGCCTTGCGCGAGTCGACGTACGCGAGCGAACAGTGGGATGCCTACGTCGCCGTCAACGAACGTTTCGCAGCCACGCTCGCCAAGATCACGCCGCCCGGCGCGATGGTCTGGGTCCACGACTATCACCTCCAGCTCGTCCCCAAGCTGTTGCGCGAGCTGCGCAACGACGTCACCATCGGCTTCTTCCTCCACATCCCGTTCCCGCCGTACGAGCTGTACTCCCGGCTGCCGTGGCGAACCGAGATCATCGAGGGTCTCCTCGGCTGCGACCTGATCGGCTTCCAGCGCCCGATGGGGGTGACGAACTTCATCACCGCCGCACAGCAACTCCTGCATGTCGATGCCCATGACGGCGTCATCGAGAACCCCGACCACCGCACGCACATCGGCACGTTCCCGATCTCGATCGACGTCGACGACGTCGAGGCCGTGGCGGCGGGCCGCTCAACTCGGCAACGGATGAGTCAGATCCGCGCCCGGTTGGGTGACCCCGAGGTGATCCTGCTCGGCGTCGATCGGCTCGACTACACCAAGGGCATCGGGCTGCGCCTCAAGGCATTCGCCGCCCTGCTCGAGTCGGGTGAACTCGATCCCGAGCGACACGTCATGGTCCAGGTGGCCACGCCGACGCGTGAATCCGTCGAGCACTACCAGGACGAGCGCCACCAGATCGAACGTCTCGTCGGTGAGATCAACGGCCGGTACAGCCGGATCGGTCTGCCGGCGATCCACTACCTGTACCAGTCGCTCCCGTTCGACGAGCTCATCGCGCTCTATCGAGCCGGTGACGTCATGCTCGTCACCCCGTTCCGTGACGGCATGAACCTGGTGGCGAAGGAGTACGCGGCAGCCCACATCGACGGCGACGGCGTGCTCGTGCTGTCGGAGTTCGCCGGTGCCGCCGACGAACTGACCGATGCCGTACTCGTCAATCCGCACGACGACGAGGCCCTGCAACGGGCGATCATGACGGCCGTCGAGATGCATCGCCACGAACGTCGTGAGCGGATGGCCGGCCTCCGCAATCAGATCCGCAAGAGCGACGTCCAGGGTTGGGCCGACAGGTTCCTCGGCGTGATGATCGAAGCGGCCGACACCCGAGACGCCGCGGCCGGCCGATGAGACGTGACCAGCTACGACCACCCCGCTGAGCTCGCCGAACTCGTGTCGTCGTCACCGCGACCGTTGTTGATCGGGCTCGACGTGGACGGCGTCCTCGCGCCACTCGTCGACCACGCCCGCGACGCCGTCCTGCTCGACGGAACCGGCGATGCCATCAGCGCGGTGGCCGGGCTCGACGACGTGCACGTCGCAGTGGTCTCCGGCCGATCGCTCGATGGCCTCGCGCAGTTCGGTTTCGGTCCCGACGTCCACGTCATCGGCAGCCACGGCATGGAGACCCGCGATCGACCGATGCAGGAGTTGACCGACGTCGAGCGGACTCGCCTCGCCTCGCTCGACGACCTGACCGTTGCGGCGGCCGAGCATGCGGGTGCCGGTGCGTGGATCGAGCGCAAACCGGCAAGCGTTGTGTTGCACGTCCGACAGGCGGACCGCACCCTCGGGCGCGAGGCTTTGGACCAGCTTCGTTCCGATGCCGATCGCGTCAGCGGCGCTGCGACGAAGGCCGGCAGCAACGTGCTCGAACTGTTCGCCCGGCACGCCGACAAGGGCGCCGCGCTCGTGGAGTGCGGCTCGCAGCTCGGCGCCCGAACCACGGTGTTCGTCGGCGACGACGTCACCGACGAGGATGCCTTCGCCCGCCTCGGCCCCGGCGGCATCGCCATCAAGGTCGGCGACGCCGACACCATCGCGAGCCACCGCCTCCGCGACCCCCACGCCGTGCTCGCCTGGCTCCGCGCCCTCACCTGACCCACACCCACCCGTTTGTGTTGCACTTCGGTTGGGGCGTCCCAACAGGACTGCAACACAAACCGGATTGTTGGGCGCTGGGTGATGGTCTGGTGGTGATGGTGGTGATGGTGTGTGGGTGGCGCTCAGAAGAGCGAGGACTGACCGGCCGGAGGGGTGCGGCGGATCGCGGTCCACGGGACGTAGTGGTCCATGAACACCCAGGTACGGCGGTGGATCGCGGACGGTCCGTAGCCGAGCAGCGCCGCCTTGTGCACCGGGCACGGATAGCCCTTGTTCGTGTCGAACGACCAGTTCGGATAACTCTCGGCATGGGCGCGCATCTGGCGATCGCGGACCACCTTGGCGAGGATGCTGGCGGTCGCCACGCTCAGACACCGAAGATCGGCCTTCACCGCGAGTTCCACATGGGGAACCGACGGCGAGACGAAGTCCCATGAACCGTCGGTCACGGCCACGTCAGGCTCGACACCGAGCCCTTCGACGGCCCGACGCGCTGCGAGTTTCTGGGCCGCCGACATGCCGAGGTGGTCACACTCCTCCTGACTCACCGAACCGACCGACCACGCCACGCACCACTCGCTCAACCGGTCGAAGAGCGCCTCGCGCTCACGTTCCGTCAGCAACTTGGAGTCACGAACGCCGTTGACCCGCGTGTCACGCGGCAGGATGGCCGCTCCGACGGACAGCGGTCCGGCCCATGCGCCGCGCCCGACCTCGTCGATGCCGACGACCACGTCGTGGCCGCGCTCCCACATCTCCTTCTCGATGGCGCGCGTCGGCGCCCGCTTCTTCGACTGCTTCGGGAACGTGCCTGTTCGACTCAAGACGCTCCGTCAGTCATCGCCGCCGGCCGCAACACCGCGTCCATCTTGGTTGCCATTGTCGCCGAGGTCGATGCTGACACCGATCCGGGTGGGTTGTGGCGGTGCCGCCCACAGCGCCTCGCCGGACGCCTCACTGGTCGACCAGTCGGGATCGATGCCGGGAGCCGTGAGGTGCTGGAGCTCGCCCTGCTGCTCCCACAGGACCGCCGGACGTTCCCCGTGCCACCGCACCGCGAACGACACGGTCGAGCGGGGCCCCGTCGGGATGCGGTGCACCTCGAAGTTGGCGCCGAGCCAACGTCGGGGAATCCCGGCCGACAGCAACCGACCGTCATCGGCGATGCGCTGCTCGATCTGTGCCACGAACCGCCCGACCGATGCGCCACGACGCACGTCGGAGAACGACGCAGGACGAGCGGCTGCATGGGCGACAACCCGTCCGTCACGGATCCGGCGAGCGCGAAGACCGGCGAGGTCGCCGGTGGCGCGAAGGTCACCGGCCGCCAGTGCCAATCGTTCGCAGGCCGCCAGCGCGGTGTCGGCCTCGGGATCGCCCGAACGGGCGATCGCTGCGATCGGTTCGACGATCTCGGGCATCCAGGCGTCGGCATCGTCGCCGAGCCGGACGAGTTCGGCGACGTCGAGCAGGAATCCGATCGGATCACCCGGACCGACCGGGCCGTGCAGCAGCAGATCGCAGCGAGCTGCGGTCAACGCATCCGCGAGTCCGGCGTCGGGCAGCACCACCCGGCTGGCGTGATGGACCACGGTCAGCCAGCCACGCACGACAGCCATCGCGGGGACGAGCGTCGGCAGGGCCCAGGTACCGATACGCGACGGATCGTGCGGGACGGCCACACGGATCGACGATCGATGCCCGACGGGCAGCACGATCGACCCCGGCGGGAGCTCGAGACCCTTGATCGGCACGGTGGACGGTGGCCGCTCGGTCAGGACCCGCGGCCCTGCGAACGCCACGGCGAACGGCAACGGCGACTCGTTCTCGACCTCGATCACGGTGAGTCCGCCGAGGTCGGGAATCGACCACACCCGCTGCACCGCGTCGCCGTCGGGGATCCGGAGGCGGGTCTCGATCACGGCGGTGCCCTCGATGCGCCGCTGGCGGACGGCGGGTTCGACTGCAGGCACGTGCCAACGGTCTTCGGCGGCGATGTACCACGACACCGTTGCATCGGGCCCGTGACGGGCGCCGAGCGACGTGACGTCGCCCCACGGAGTGACGACCGAACGACAGGGGGCGCCCGTCACTCCGACCATCGTCTCCGGCGCAACCGTGGCTGCGCCGTGCTCGACCGCGCTCACGCCTCGAATTCGCCCTTGCGGGTGCGCTGCATCAACGCGGCAAGCGCATCGGGAGCCGGGCGGCCCTCGTGGCAGACGGCGACGACCTGTTCGGTGATCGGCATCTCGACACCGTATCGGCGGGCGAGGTCGAGCACGCTGGGCGACGACTTGACACCCTCGGCGACCATGTTGGTGCCGGCGAGAATCTCCTCGATCGACTTGCCGGCACCCAACTGCAGGCCGACGCTGTTGTTGCGGCTCTGCTTCGAGGAACACGTGGCGATCAGGTCTCCCATCCCGGCGAGGCCGGCGAACGTGGCCGACTGGCCACCCATCGCGACGCCGAGCCGGGTCATCTCGGCGAGGCCCCTGGTGATCAGGGTGGCGCGCGTGTTGTCGCCGAACCCCATCCCCTCGGCCATGCCCGCAGCGATCGCGATGACATTCTTGACCACCCCGGCCACCTCGCAGCCGATCACGTCGCTGTTGGTGTAGACGCGCAGGCTCGGCCGACTGAAGATGCGCTGGAGTTCGCGGGCGATCGTGTCGTCGTTGATCGCCACCACGCTCGCCGCCGGTTGGCCCGACAGGATCTCCTTGGCGAGGTTCGGCCCGGTCAGTACGGCCACGGGGTGGCCGGGCATCGCGTCGGTGGTGACCTCGCTCATGCGTTTGAGCGTGGTGCGTTCGAGGCCCTTGGCCAACGACACCACGGGCACCCAGGGCCGGATCGAGGCGGCGGCTTCCACGGCGACGTCGCGGTAGCCGTGCGAGGGTACGGCCATCACGACGACGTCGGCGTGAGCGACCGCGTCGGCGAGCGAATCGGTGGCCCGCAGTTCGTCGGGCAGCACGAATGCGGGCAGGTATTCGAGATTCTCCTTGGCATCGTTGATCTGATCGGCGAGTTCCGAGCGGCGCGCCCACAACACCGTCGGCGTGTTCTCCGCGGCCAGCGCCGCGACCGTGGTCCCCCACGAACCGGCACCGATCACCGCCACGTTGATCTCGGTGGCACTCACGTCGAACGCTTCACCATCTCGCCGGTCATCATCTCGCCGGTCATCATCTCGTCCCGTCCTCGACCCTGGGCCCGTCCTCGACCACTCTGTCACCACTCGGCCACCATAGTTCGGCGCCATCCGACGGGCCTACGGCAGCCGAGTCGCAGCGGCGCTCTCGTACAGTGGGCCACCGTGCGTCTCGCCGTGTTGGTTCCGGTCAAACGATTCACGGCCGCGAAGGGCCGCCTCACCGGTGTCCTCACCGATGCCGATCGAGCCGCGCTCGCACGCTGGATGGCGTCTCGCGTGGTCGACGTGGTGGCCGAGGTGCCCACCTTCGTGGCATGCGACGACGAGGACGTCGCCGAATGGGCTCGTCAGCGCGGTGCGCAGGTCATCTGGGGTGCCGGACTCGGATTGAACGGCGCAGTGGACGATGGCGTCGAACGGATCATCGCCGACGGCTTCGACCACCTCCTGATCATCCACGCCGACCTCGCCCGGCCCGCCGGGCTCCTCGACGTGGCCCGTCCCGGCCGCATCACGCTCGTTCCGGACCGCCGCCACGACGGCACGAACGTGATGTCGTTCCCGGCGCGGACACCGCTCCGCGCGTCCTACGGCGGCGACTCGTTCGCACGCCATCTCGAGCAGGCACTCGCCTTCGACGGGGTGGAACTCGAAGTGCGCTCCGACACCGATCTGTCCCTCGATCTCGACACCCGTCGTGATCTCGCACATCCACTGATCCGAGAGGTCCTCCCAGAATGGCTGCCAACGAACCCGGCCAACCCGCACCGATGATGCCGGTCGGCCCGACGCTGCATACCACCACCGACCTCGACACGCCCTCGTCGGCGCTGGCGATCGGCGCCCACCCCGACGACGTGGAATTCGGCTGCGGCGGTCTGCTGGCGAAGTGGGCTGCGGACGGATGCATCGTGCACCACCTCGTCTGCACCGACGGCTCGAAGGGCACCTGGGATCCGGACGCCGACGGGATCGCCCTGGCCGAGCGTCGCCAGGACGAGCAACGAGAGGCAGCCCGGCGGCTGGCCGGCGACCGTGCCGGCGAGGTCCGATTCCTCGGCCGAGTCGACGGCGAACTCGAGAGCGACCTGGCGACGCGCGGCGAGGTCGCCAGGGTGATCCGTGAGCTGCAGCCACAGGTGGTGCTCGGCCATGACCCGTGGAAGCGATATCGGCTCCATCCCGATCATCGCCATGCCGGGCTCCTGGCATGCGACGCGATCGTCGCCGCCCGTGACCCCCACTTCTTCAAGGACCACGGCATCGCGCATCATCGGCCCGATGCACTGCTGCTGTGGGAGGCCGATCAGCCCGACCACGCCGAGGACGTCACGGCGTTCGTCGATGTGAAGCTGTGGGCGCTCGCAGCGCACGTGAGCCAGTTCGAATCGACGATGAAGGCCTCGGACGACGACCAGTTGGCAGCGTTCGAACAACGTGTTCGCAATCGACTCGGTGACCTCGGACGTCCGTTCGACATGGATGCCGCCGAGGTGTTCAAGCTCATCGCCGATCTCTGACCACGGACGCGAAACGGGGGGCCCGTGGGCCCCCCGTCAAGAATTCGACACCTCGTTCAGCGCTTGGCCGGAGCCTTCTTCGCTGGCGCCTTCTTGGCCGGAGCCTTCTTGGCCGGAGCCTTCTTCGCCGGCGCCTTCTTGGCCGGCGCCTTCTTGGCTGGAGCCTTCTTCGCTGGCGCCTTCTTGGCCGGAGCCTTCTTCGCTGGCGCCTTCTTGGCCGGAGCCTTCTTCGCCGGCGCCTTCTTCGCTGGCGCCTTCTTGGCCGGCGCCTTCTTGGCCGGCGCCTTCTTCGCTGGCGCCTTCTTGGCCGGAGCCTTCTTCGCCGGCGCCTTCTTGGCCGGAGCCTTCTTCGCCGGAGCCTTCTTCGCTGGCGCCTTCTTGGCCGGAGCCTTCTTCGCGACGGCCATCAGGTCACTTCCCGTTGAGGGCGGACTTGAGCGTCGAGCTGGCGGTGAACTTCATCGCCGTCGACGCCTTGATCTGAACCGGTGCACCGGTCTGCGGGTTGCGGCCGGTACGGGCGCTGCGCTGAGTGGTGCTGAACGAGCCGAAGCCCGGCCATGCCACCTTCTCACCCGACTTGGTCGAGGCGACGACGTGATCGAAGAACGCGCCGAGCGTGCGCTCCGCATCGGCCTTCGACACACCTGCGGCGTCGGCCACTGCGTCAATCAGTTCTGCTTTGGTTGCCATGAGTCCTCTTTCGGATGGGTGTTGCGTTGCTGTTCACCTCGGTGGATCACACCGAGACCGACCCCACCGCTTGCGGCGAGATGTGACCATGAGACCGACGTGGGCACGTCGCGTTCAAGCACCCAACATGTTGCATCTGCAACGACCTTGTCCGTTGAGCCTTGCCGGTATTGGGAATCTTTCACATCCACCACCCCGCGCGACAGCTGCGATAGAACTCCGTGCCGTTGGGTATGACATCCGTATCAGAGCAAATCCACGAGGCTTCCGCCGAGGAGTGATGGTGACCGACCTGCTTCCGTCCGCTGGCGCATCGACCCCAGGTGCCGAACACGCATCATCGGGTCACGACCGGACGAAAGGAGGCCAACGAACCCGGCTCGTCGTCGACACCTCCGTGTTGATCGCCGATCCGACCTGCGTGCTGGAGTTCATCGATGCCGACGTCGTGATTCCGCTGACGGTCGTGGAGGAACTCGACGGTCTCAAGAGTCGGTCCGACGATGTCGGCCGAGCGGCCAGGACGGCACTGCGAACGCTGGAGGAACTCCGCGTCGCGCACGGCGGCTCGCTCGCCCAACCGGTCCCCACCGGCACCGGCACCGCCACGCTGCAGATCGAGATCAACAACATCCGCAAACACCTCCTCGTCGAGCATGGCCTCGACCCGTCGGTCCCCGACAACCGCATCATCGGCGCCGCCATCGGCCAATCGGACTTCGGTCCGACCACCATGATCAGCAACGACGCCGCACTGCGCATCAAGGCAGCACACCTCGGTGTCGCGGCCGCCGAACATCGCCTCACCCGTTCGGATCGCCAGACCGGAGCCGTTGGGTGGTCCACGCTCGAGGCGCCGTACGAGGCCATCGATTGTCTGTACGCCGCCGGCGCCATCGCCATCGATGCCGTCACGAGCGCGGCCAGCGTCGAGTTCACCGAGAACGAGTTCGCCGTGCTCCGGGCGGGTTCGCAGTCGGCGCTCGTGCGCGCCGTCGATGACGAGTTCGTCCTGCTGTCCCAGCACACGCCCGAGGCCTGGGGCCTGCGTCCGCGCAGCAAGGAGCAGCGCTTCGCACTCGAACTGCTGCTCGATCCCGACATCGCCGTGATCGCACTCGACGGCCGAGCGGGCACCGGCAAGACGATCCTGGCGATCGCCGCCGGCCTCGAGCAGGTCGTGGAGCACGCCCGCTACGAACGCCTCGCCGTGTACCGACCCCTCGTTCCGGTCGGGCGAGCAGACGTCGGATTCCTCCCGGGTGGCCTCGACGAGAAGCTCGACCCGTGGATGGCTGCGATCCACGACGCCGTCGTCGCCCTGACCGACCGTGGCAGCATCAAGGACGCCCGCGACATGGTCGACGAGCTGACCAACCGCGGGCAGTTGTCCCTCGAATCGGTCACGTTCCTGCGGGGTCGGTCGCTCCAGCGCCAGTTCGTGGTGATCGACGAGGCGCAGAACCTCGAGCCGACCACCCTGCGCACGATTCTCACACGTGTCGGCGACGGCACGAAGGTGATCTTCACCGGCGACACGAGCCAGATCGATGCGCCGTACCTCGGCGAGTCGAACAACGCCCTGAGCGTGCTGACGTCGGCGTTCGCCGGACAGCGGTGCTTCGGGCACATCACCCTGACGGCGTGCGAGCGCAGCGACGTCGCGAGCCTGGCCGCCGAACTGCTCTGACTGTCGCACGGGTGCCCGACACCCTGTTCGGACGTGTGCGGCCGCCCTGTGCCGACACCATGTGACAGCTGTCCCGAAGTTTCGATGATCCGTTTGCGACGTCGGCTCCGAACATTTAGTGTTAAATGGAGCGACCGAGGCCGATCCTCCGGTCCGCAGTCGCTCCCAGCACGAAAGGGAGGTCGCCATGGCCGTTGCAGAGACGTACGAGTACGACATGCCACCGATCGACAGCTGGCAGGACCTGGCGGCGTGCAAGGGCCGTACGAGACTCTTCTTCCCACCCAAGGCCGAGCGTCCGCAGGCACGGGAGCGCCGCGAAGCCAAGGCCCAGAAGCTCTGTGCCGTGTGCCCGGTGTACAACGAGTGCCGGACGTTTGCCCGCTCGCACCACGAATACGGCTACTGGGGTGGCGAGTCCGAGGAGGACCGACACCTCGCCGGATTCACCGTGTCTGCGCCCATCGGGGTCCGCGCCCGTCTGCAGCACGAGGCGGGCTGAGCGCACCCGTCGACTGTGACACCCACTGTCTAGGGTGGCCGACGTGTCGCTCCCCACGTTCGCCGTCGTCGACCTGGAGACCTCCGGGTTCTCGACGCGACGCCATCGGATCCTCCAGATCGGCCTCGTCACCGTCACCGCCGACGGCACGGTCGTCGACGAATGGTCGAGCCTCGTCAAGTTGCGTTGGCCGCTGCAACGGGTCGGGCCCACCGACATCCACGGCATCAGACGACGGCATCTGAAGGACGCACCCGAGCTGGCCGACACCCTCGACGAGCTGGGCAACCGTCTCCACGGCTCGATCTTCACCGCACACAACGCAGCCTTCGACGCCGCCTTCCTGGCTCGCGCCACCCGACGTCGGCCCACCGACGATCGACTGCGCGCCGGCCTCAGCCCACTGCTGTGCACGTTGCGGATGTCGCGACGGCTCGACCCGGAGCGCGAGCAGTCGCACCGGCTCACCGACGTGTGCGCCCGCTACGACGTCGTCCTCGATCGACCGCACGATGCACTGGCCGACGCCACCGCCACCGCGGCAATCCTCCCCCACCTCCTCGCTGCCCACGGCATCACCGACGCCTCGCAGCTCGAACCGTTCTACGTGTCGCTGTAGCCGGCCAACACCCGGCGGGCAAGTTCGCCGGCCACTGCCGCGGCCCCGGGATCGAGGGCGACCGCATTCGGGCCGAGGCGGATGAGCAGTTTGGCGAGCCAACGCTCACTGGAGATCGGCAACCTGACCTCGATCCATCCGGGCGGATCCGCCAGTTCCGTGACGTCGTCCACCGGATACTCCTCGACGACCCACTGTGCCGGCGGGCCGAGGCGGATCGACGCACGGGGCACCTCGGCGTCGACGAAGAACCGATCCGGGGCCGCCACGGTGTCGTCGGCGCCGATCACGACGCCGGTCGGAACCGCAGACTCGATGCGGTCGATGCGGAACGTGCGGCGCTGACCTGATCGATCGTCGTCGGCAACGACGTACCAGTTGCCCGAGTCCACGAACACGTGACGGGGCACGATGACCCGTTCGGCAACTTCGTCACGCGCCGGGGTGTAGTAGCTGATCGACAGCTCCCGACCCACTGCCGCCGCCTCGGCCAGATCGTCGGCGATCGCCGGCCGGGCGAGATCGATCACGACACCGGCGGTGTCGTCGGCGCCGCCGCCGAGCCCGGCCTCGCCGAGCACCGCGGCCAGCTTGTCGAGCCCCCGTCCGAGCGGGCCGTCGGGATCGGCTCCCGGGAGCTCCATCGCCGCTCGCCCGGCCGCCAGCAGCGTGAAACCCTCCGGCGCGGTCAGGCGCAGCGGTCGGGTGAACAGGCGCGGCACGCCGACGTACACCATGCCCTCGTCGACGAACACGTCGACCATCTCGTCGACGAACGGCGGGAGCCCGCACATGGCGACCAGTTCGAGGTCCTTCTGCACCTGCGCTTCGGTCAGGTCGTACCGGCGGGCGACCTCGGCCAGTGGAACCTCGCCCACCTCCATCAGCCACGGCAACATCACCAGGAGACGTCGCAGCCGGTCCTCGGCATTGCGTGGGCCACTCATGCCGGGGCCTCGTCGCGGGAAGCGACCGCCGTCAGCCAGCTCACGATGTCCTCACGGACATCGACAGGTTCGAGCACGACGGCGTGCTCGAGCAGGCCCAGCACCCACGAGCGGAAGGCCGGGAGATTCGACGCCGGGACCGACACCACGATCCCCTGCTCGTCTCGGCGGACCACCTGTTCGCCACCGAGCTCACGCTCCACCGCTGCGGCTCGGAGGTGGTCGACGTGGACGAGTGCCTGCACGCCGTCGAATGCGTCGTGGCCGATCTCCTTGGGGTCGGCCGGAAATGCCGAGCGAGGATCGAAGGACCGAGGTCGCTCGTACGAGCCGGGCTCGCCGACGGTGATGCCGTCGGGATCCGGGTCGAATCGATCGACACGGAACGTGCGCTGTTCGTTGCGGTCGTGGTCGTGGCCGATCACGTACCAGAAGCCGCCGCGTAGCAGGAGGCCCCACGGATCGAGCCGGCGCGGTTCACCCCGATACGAGAACTCGATCGTCGATCGACTCGCGACGGCCGAGCGGATGACCGGCAGCTCCGGGCGATCGGGCACGACCGCGGAAACCGGCGGGCGCTCCTCGCCGAGCGCCCCTCCGAGCTTCCAGATCGCCTCCTGGCCGGCTGCCGATCCCGTGCGTACTGCGGCGACGGCGACCTGCAATGCCCGCATCTCGTCGGGGTCGAGTTCGAGATCGGCAAGTTCATATGCCCGACGGTCGATGCGGTAGACGGTCTGGCCGGCATACGGTCCGCCGGCCACGATCTCGGTCTCGATCGGCACGCCGATGTCACGGAGCGCCGCCTTGTCACGTTCGAACGACGCCCGACGGGCCTGATCGGCCTCCGGGTACTGGCCCGAGAGCTCGCCGGCGATCTGTACCAGACTCAAGGGCTGGTTGGTCTCGAGGAGCAATGCCAACAGGTTCGTCAGGCGTTCGACCCGGTCGGCCATCAGGAGCGCTCGTCGTCAGATTGCGGCGGAGGCGTCGATCGCGTCACGCACCGCCGCAACGACCTCGTCGGCCGACGCTCCGGGCGTGAGCACCTTGGCGACACCCGTCGCGAGCAACTCCTCGACGTCGTGGCTCGGCACGATGCCACCGACGATCACCGGGATGTCGACACCGCGCTCACGTAACTTGTCGACCACCAGGGGCGCCAAGGTCATGTGCGCGCCCGACAACATCGACAACCCGATGGCATCGACATCCTCGTCGACCGCCGCGGCCGCGACGGTGTCGGGGGTCTGGAACAGGCCGGTGTAGATGACCTCGTAGCCGGCATCGCGCAGGATCCGCGCCACGATCTTGACACCACGATCGTGGCCGTCGAGGCCCACCTTCGCGACGAGAACACGTTCCCCAGCCATCAGCGTCGACTGTCGATCAAAGCTGCAGCGACTTGGTCTGGAGGAACTCCTCGATGCCGTAGGGGCCGTTCTCGCGTCCGTAACCGGACTGCTTGTACCCACCGAACGGAGCGGCGATGTTGAACGAGCCCCCGTTCACGTCGACCGCACCGGTACGCATCCGACGAGCCACCGCGATGGCTCGTTCCTGATCGGCCGACCACACACCGCCCGACAGCCCGTAGAGGCTGTCGTTGGCGATGCGCACGGCATCGTCGTCGTCGTCGTAGCCGATGACCACGAGCACGGGTCCGAAGATCTCCTCCTGCGCGACGGTCATGTCGTTGGTGACGTTGGCGAGCACGGTCGGCTTGACGAAGTAGCCCGTCTCGTGGCCCTCCGGCTTGCCCAGACCACCGGCGGCGACGACAGCGCCTTCGTCGATGCCCTTCTGGATGTAGCCCTGCACGCGGTCCCACTGGGCCTGCGAGATCAGCGGCCCGAGGTGCATGCCCTCCTTCGACGGGTCGTCGACCTGCATGTTCTCGGCAGCGGCCGCAGCGATCGCAACGGCTTCGTCGTAGCGGCTGTTGGGAACCAGCATGCGGGTGTGGGCGGTGCAGGTCTGGCCCGAGTTGAGGTAGCAGGCGAAGATGCCCCTCGGGATGACCGCGGCCAGGTCGGCGTCGTCGAGAATGATGTTCGCCGACTTGCCGCCCAACTCCAGTGCGACTCTCTTGACGGTGCCGGCGGCGGCTGCGGCAACCTGCTTGCCGGCGCGGGTGGAGCCGGTGAAACTCACCATGTCGACGCCAGGATGCTCGGAGATCGCAGCTCCGACGACGGCGCCCGTACCGGTGACCAGGTTGAAGACACCGGCGGGGAGGCCGATCTCGTGCACGATCTCCGCGAGGATGAACGCATTCAGCGGTGCCACCTCGGACGGCTTGAGCACGAACGTGCAACCGGCGGCGAGTGCGCCTCCCAGCTTGCAGATGATCTGGTGCAGCGGGTAGTTCCACGGGGTGATCGCACCGACGACGCCGACGGGCTCCTTCACGACCAGGCTGTTGCCGATCGTCTCCTCGAACTCGAAGGTGTCGAGCAGCGTTGCGTAGGTCTGCATGTTGCCGGCCGGGAGGCCCGCCTGGATCATGGTCGACCACGTGATCGGCATACCGACCTCGCCGGAGATGACCTCGGCGATCTCGGGAGAGCGGGCCTGCAACGCCTCGTTGAGACGGATCATGTACTTCTGGCGCTCTTCGACCGGAGTGGCGGCCCAGCCGTCGAACGCCCGGCGGGCTGCGGCGACGGCCTTGTCGACGTCGCTGGCGGTGCCCTCGGGGATCGAGCCCATGACCTGTTCGGTGCCGGCGTTGATGACCTCGATACGTCCCGTCCCGTCAGAGGGGACCCAGGCACCGTCGATGTAGATGTTGGTGTAGTCGCGCATCGTCTCAGTCTGACGCATCTCGCCGTCAGTGCTGCAACCGAGCGGTTCCCCCGGACGCCACCCGACCACCGAGCGGGCGGCCGGAGAGCGCGGACGTCGAAGACGGCGAGGACGGCGACGTCAGCTGAGCTTCATGAACAGGCGCTCGAGTTCGTCGGCGTCCATGTCCGGTGCGGCATCGGAGTCGGGGCCGACCGTCGCACAGTGACGCATGCCGGCGACCACGAGGCGATAGCCGACCCGGTCGAGAGCGGCCTTGCACGCCGAGAGCTGCGTGACGATGTCACGACAGTCCTGGCCCTCTTCGACCATCCGCTGGACACCGCGCACCTGGCCCTCGAGACGGCGCAGGCGATTGACGACATCGTCGTTGACTTCCTCGGGGAATCGCATCCCCACAGCGTACCCCTCCCGGTATCCGTCCCGGTATCCCGAGAGCAGCCTCACCCGCCGCAATCCCACCACGCCGAAATTCTCCTCCAGGTGCGCGCTGAGCGCGCACTGGGAGGAGAATTTCGGCACCGGGGGGCACGGGGTGGTGGAGTCAGCGGTGGTGGCGGTACCAGGAGATGAGGGCGTTGGTGGCCGAATCGTGGGCAGCCGGCCTCGGATCGCCGGTGAGTTCGGGGGTGATCAGGTTCGCGAGGTCCTTGCCCAGTTCGACTCCCCACTGGTCGTAGCTGTTGACCCCCCAGATCGTGCCCTGGACGTGCACGACGTGTTCGTACAGCGCGATCAACTGCCCGAGCACCGACGGCGTGAGTTGCTCGGCGAGGATCACCGTGTTGGGTCGGTTGCCGTCGAACTGCCGATAGGGCTCGTCGGCACTCGCGTCGCGGCCGAACGCCAGGGCTTCGGACTGCGCGAACAGGTTCGCCATCAGCAGGTCGTGATGTTCCTGGAATGCGTGGTGCGGCCTCGCGAAACCGATGAAGTCGACCGGGACGATCCGAGTGCCCTGATGCAGGAGTTGGTAGAACGCGTGCTGTCCGTTGGTGCCGGGCTCACCCCACACGATGGGGCCGGTGTCACCCGCGACGGGGCTGCCGTCGAGGCGGACCGACTTGCCGTTGGACTCCATGTCGAGCTGTTGCAGGTACGCCGGGAACCGCCCCAGCTCCTCCGCGTACGGGAGCACTGCCTTGGTTGCCGAACCCAGCACGTCGGAGTTCCACACACCGAGCATTGCCATGATCACCGGGGCGTTCTCGGCGAGGGGCACGGTGCGGAAGTGCTCGTCGACACGATGGAACCCGTCGAGGAACTCACCGAAACGCTCCGGCCCGATCGAGATCATCAGCGACAATCCGATCGCCGAATCGACCGAGTAGCGCCCGCCCACCCAGTCCCAGAACCCGAACATGTTGGCGGTGTCGATGCCGAACTCGGCGACCCGTTCCGCATTCGTCGACACCGCCACGAAGTGATCCGGGACGGCTGCCTCGCCGAGCGCATCGACGAGCCACGAGCGCGCGGTGCGGGCGTTCGTGAGCGTCTCGATCGTGCCGAAGGTCTTCGACGCGACGATGAACAGCGTCGATGCCGGGTCGGAGCCGGCGAGCACCGCGGCGATGTCGGCCCCATCGACGTTCGAGACGAACGAACAACGCAGGCGCTCGTGCCGGTACGCGGCGAGCGCTCGGTACGCCATCGCCGGGCCGAGGTCGGAGCCCCCGATGCCGATGTTCACGACGTGGGTGATGCGCTCGTCGGCGCGGACACGGTGGGCGAACGCTGCCATCCGGTCGAGCACGGCGTGGACGTCGGGCACCACGTCGACACCGTCGACGACCATCGACGAGGTGCGCGGCGCACGGAGCGCTACGTGCATCACTGCTCGATCCTCGGTGACGTTGATGTGCTCGCCGGCGAACATTGCGTCGCGACGAGCTTCGACGCCGGCATCGCGGGCGACCTCGATCAGGCCGGCGAACACCTCGTCGTCGACGAGCTGTTTCGACCAGTCGATGCGCAGGTCGGCGACCTCGACCACGAATCGATCCGCACGACCCGGGTCGGCGGCGAAGAGCTCGCGCAGGTGCGGTGTGCGGGGAAGGTCGCGGAGTGCCCGGAGCGCATCGGCGGAGTCCATGTCACGCGACGCTACTGGCCCGGCCGATCCGCCCGCCGACGTGCGGGCCTCTGCGGGGATGACTCATCGCACCCGGGTCGTCGACGGAAGGTCCGCGACGGCTCCATGGTCGACGAAGACCCAGGTGCCCGAACGGCGGACCCGGCCGACGGGGAGATCGGGATCACCCGACAGCCAGCGGGCGACCATCGGCGCCTTCGACGATCCGAAGGTCAGCATCAGACGGGACCGGGCCCGATTGACGACCGAGGGCGTGAGCGTCATTCGCCGGAAGCCGTTGAAGTCACCGACCAGCTCGCACGGCCGGTCGCTCTCGACGACGGCATCGCCGGGCGGCCACGACGCCGTGTGCCCGTCGTCGCCGAGGCCGAGATGCACCACGTCGAAGCGCTCGGGTAATCCCGCTGCGTACCGCCGGGCGGCCGCTCGCAGGTCGCGGGCGGTCACGGGCATCAGCTGCACCGACGCGGGGATCGAATCGAGTTGGCCCGCATTGCGACCGGGGTCGCCATCCGGCGCGATGCGCTCGTCGACCTGCCACACCGTCACGTGTGCCCACGGCACCTCCTCGCCCAGCAGCGCCTCGAACATCGGGGGCGCCGAGCTGCCACCACTGACCGCCAGGCTCGCCGAACCGCGTCGTCGCACGGCGTCGCGCAGGCGTCGGGCCAACCAGAGCCCGGCATCGGCGGCGGGGTCGTCGCTGACGCGAAGTTCCATGGCCGCCACGGTACGCGGTCCGCACACGGGCCTCATGGGCCGTCGGCGCACCACGTGGCGCGGAACCACTCGCGGTCCGTACCCTACGAAGCGATGTCCGACCGGTCGAGCTCCGCCACGATCAGCGTGGCCGACGAGCTGCCCGGTGGTGGCCGTACCGTTCGCCGGGGAGTGCAACTCGGCGTCGCTGCGTACCTGATGTGGGGCCTGCTCACCGTCTATTGGAAGCAGCTCACGATGTTCGACGCGTTCGAACTGATCGCCTGGCGGATGATGTGCGCCGGTGTGGTGATGGCGATCATCGTGACCGTCCGCCGCAGCTGGCCGACCATCATCGCAGCCTTGCGAGACCCGGGAGTCGCACGGCGGCTGGTCCTCGCCTCTCTGCTCATCACGGTCAACTGGGGCGCCTACGTGTGGGCGGTCACCAACGATCGGGTGGTCGAGACGGCACTCGGCTACTTCATCGCGCCGCTCGCCACGATGGCCATGGGGGTGTTCGTCCTGAAGGAGCAGCCGACGACCGCCCAGCGCGTCGCGTTCGCCTGCGCGGCGGTGGCCGTGGTCATCCTCACCGTGTCGTACGGCAGGCCACCGTGGATCGCGCTCGTGATCGCTGCGTCGTGGAGTCTGTACGGACTGACGAAGCGACGGGTACCGCTCGGTGCCGTCGACAGCCTCGCCGGCGAGACGTTCGTGCTGTTCGTCCCCGCGGCGATCGCCGTCGTCGCGTTCTCGATGCAGGACGGCAGCGTCGCGCAGTCCGCCGATCCGCACGAATGGATGCTCGTCCTCTGTTCGGGCCTGGTCACCGCAGTACCGCTGATGCTGTTCGCCGCCGCCGCGAAGTCGGTGCCGTTCACGTTGCTCGGCCCGCTCAACCTGTTGGTTCCGATCATCAACTTCGGGCTCGGCTGGCTGATCTACGACGAGCCGATGCCCGCCGACCGCTTGATCGGATTCGCATGGGTCTGGCTCGCGCTCGGCGTGGTGACATGGGACCGCATCAACACGTATCGACGCGGCACGGCCGTCCCCGCACTCACCTGAGCTACGTTCACCGCATGCATCACGTCGTGAGACCTGCTCGCTGGCCGGCTCTCGTGACCCTTGCGGCGCTGGCATTGTCCGGCTGCTTCACGTCGACGTCCGACTACCGCGAGAAGGCCGAAGAGTTCATCGTGGAGGATGCCGGGGTGGCGGACGGGCTGGGGGTGGCACTCGTCTCGGCGACCTGCGAGGAGCCGGTCGATCAGGAGGTCGGCACCACGTTCGCCTGTACCGCGATCGACGAGAACGGCGACACGTGGGGCTTCGAGGTGGAGATCGCCGAGTCGAACCGCATCGAGCTGAGCGTGTCCGATCGCCCCTGACGCATCATCTTCGAGAACGCGCCGGATCGCCCGTCACGTCCTGGTCCGGCCGACCTCGGACATGACGGGCGATCGTCGGGTTGCTCAGGGGGTGTAGGTCCCGAGCGAGCCGTTGTAGTCGACCGCATCGCCCACGGGGGCGAAGCTCTTGGACGCGTCGGACCACTGGACCAACTGGGTTCCCTCGGCCAGGTAGCCGTCGTCGGCGTTCATCTGCGTGACCAGACCATCGATCAACAGCCCGGGCGTGTAGTCGATGTTCCGAGCGGCGTTGATGATGCCCGCACGGCTGTAGTCGCCGGCCTCGAAGGCCTGCTGGGCGACGTACACCGCGAGCTCCATCGAGAGCCAGCCCGCCAGTGCGGTCTGGTCGGCGGCGTTGGTGTCGGGCGCATACGTCGCCATCGCACCGAGGAACGCCTGCACGGCTTCGTCGTCGGCGTACGCGGGGTCGGTCACGTACTTGGCGTTGGTCGAGGTGTACACACCGTCAGCGCCGCCATTGGTGGTCGCGTTGAAGAACAACGGGTTCGCGCACGTCGCCGTTTGGTACACCTGCGGAGCGAAATCGGGGTTCGCGGCCTTGGCGTTGCCGAGTTCGGTCATGAAGGCGATGCACTGTGCTCCGAGCGGGACAGCGAGGATCGCGTCCGGGGCGGCCTCCACGAGGTTGGTCATCTGACCACTCGGTGCCCCCGAATCGGACACGTCGATCGACTCCTCGGCAACGACCTCGATGCCGTTGTCCGCAGCCAGTTCGTTGAACGCCTCGACGTAGGCCTGGCCGAACTCGTTGTTCACGTAGAACAGACCGACCGTCGAGCCGGCACCGAGGTCCTGGGCCACGTGTTCGGCCCAGAGACGCGACTCGATGGCGTAGGGCACGAGCAGACCGGTCGTCCACGGGTAACCCTCGACGTTGCCCCAGTCGGGGGCACCGGTCGATGCCCACAGCTGCGGGATGCACTGGGCGTTCATGTCCGCCTGGATCGCCAGGTTGTTGGGCGAGCCGATGATCCCGGACAGCATCGTGACGCCGTCATCGAAGACGAGCTCGTCGACGTTGGCCTTGGTGAGGTCGGCCGTGTACTGATCGTCCTTGATCGTGAGTTCGATCGGCGTGCCGTCGATCCCGCCGAACTCGGCGTTGTAGTAGTCGATGAAGGCCTGCTGACCCGCACCGAACGGCGCGAAGAGCACGGCCGGGCCGCCGGAGAGCGGGATCGACGTGCCGATCTTGAGCGCGCCCTCGATGGTGGCGGTGGCCGCTGCAGGGTCGTCACACGCTTCGGTGTCGACGACGAATTCCGCTCCCGACCCGCCGCTCGCCTCGGTGGTTCCGGTGGCTTCGGTGGTCCCGGTCGACGCCGGTGCCTCGGTCGACGCCGGCGCTTCCGAGGAAGCGGGCGCCTCACTGGACGCGGGCGCATCGGTCGCAGTCGAACTCGAATCGTCGCTTCCGCACGCGGCGAGCACCAGTGCTCCGCTGGCAGCCAGCGCGAGCAGCTTGTTGGTTCTGATCATGGCCAGAACTCCCCTCTCGGTGGTGAAAGCCGTGAACGATGGCCACGGCACGTGTCGTCAGGGTGTCGAACCAGGCCCATCTGGATCGATCAGCGTGGCATTCTCGACACGGTCGACGCTACTGAGCGCCTGATCGGGGCTCACAGAGCCTTCCTCCTCTAATACGTCCGGGAACGGTTCACCACCGGACCCGGCGACCGCAGGAACTCGCGGCACCACCTGGACGACCTTCGAACGCCACAACCGCATCGTGCCGACGGCGCCGAACGGCACGAAACGCGCGAACAGGATCAACAACACGCCGAAGGTCACGCCGCCGAGGCCGTTGATCTTCGTGCCCGGGTCGACGAACCACTTCAGCAAGATGCTGCCCGAGGGGTCCTCGCCGATGCTTCGCGCGAAGTCGTTGACGAACACGTAGAACATCGCGCCGACGAACGGCCCCCAGTTCTGCGCTGCACCGCCGACGACGAGTGCCACGAGGAGCGTCACCGAACCGAACAACCCGAACAGCGGAACGTCCGCATCGACCAGGGACAGCTTCAGGGCGTAGAGGCTGCCGGCGACCCCGGCGATCGCACCGGACAGACCGAACACGAGCGTCTTGGTGGTGAAGAGGTTGACTCCCATCACCGCGGCGGCAGTCTCGTTGTCACGGACCGCGACCATCGCTCGTCCGATCCGGCTTCGCAGGAGGCCCGCGGAGAGGATCGACACCAGCGTCAAGATGACCAGTGACAACCAGAAGAACCAGGTGACGAGGTCCGCGCGCCCGTCGAGCCCCGTCCACGACGGGGGGAGGTAGCCGAAGCCCTTGATGCCGGTGGCGCCACCTGTCACCCCGGCGAAACGGTCGTACTTGAGCACCGCTCGCACCGCTTCGGTGAACACGAGCGTCACCAGCGCGAGATAGATGCCCTTCAGCCGCAGCGCCGGGATCCCGACCACCATCCCGATCAGGAAGCAGACGATCGCCGCGATCGGCAGCGTCCAACCGGCTGTCCAGATGTCGTCGGTGAGGAACGGGGTCCACACCTTGCCGGTGACGAGCATCGCCGAGGTGAAGGCCCCGATGGCGAAGAACGCTGCGTGCCCGAGCGAGAGTTGCCCCGTGTAACCGGTGATCAGGTTGAGCCCCGTGACCGCGATCGCGATGATCAGCGCGTCGGTCAGCAGCCCGAGTCCCGAGCGGCTCCACTCGGTGACGGCGCGGTACATGAACAGCCCGAGACCGCCGAACAGCACAGCACGACCGAGCCAGTTCTGCCAACTTCCCCGCGTGTACCTCAGCGGAAGCGCCATCACACGCGCTCCACACGCTCGGAGCCGAAGAGTCCCGACGGCCGCAGCAGCAACACCCCGAGCAGGATGACGAGCATGACCGGCATGAGCATGTCGGCGCCGAGAAAGCCCACGTATCCGACGATCAGTGCCTCGGTCACCCCGATGACGAGCCCGCCGACCACCGCACCGAGGGGCGAATCGAGCCCCCCGAGCACGGCAGCGACCGATGCGAGGAGGAACGGCCCGAGCATCAAGGTGCCCGTCAGGCCCGCCGAGGGAGCCAGCATCGCCGCCGCGAGAACGCCGATGGCGCCGGCCAAGCCCCACCCGACCACCAGGATCGATCCGACACGGATACCGGCGAGATTCGCAGACTCCTGGTTGTTGGCGACTGCCCGCATCGCCAGGCCGACCTTGGTCTTGGTGAACATCAGCCAGAGCAGGAACAACACGACGATCAGCACGGCGATGACACCGAGACGGGCGATGCGCACCGGCGTGCCGAACACGGTGACGAAGTCGTCGGCATCGTCGGGGAACACGCTCGGCAGGCTTCGGGCGTCGACTCCCCAGATCATCGCGACGATCTGATTGATCGCCAGGAACACGCCGATCAAGGCCACGATGACCGCACCGGGGTTGCGGTGTTCGATGGGCCGAACGACGACACGCTCCACCACGGCGGACACCATGAACCCCAGCACCATCGCGCACCCGATCGAGAGCCAGACGGGCAACCCGCTGAGGGTCAGCGTCGACACGAAGAACGCGCCCATCGTGCCGATCTCGCCCTGGGCGAAGTTGAGCTGGCCCGTCGAGCGGAAGACGACGACGAGGGCGAGGGCCAGCAGTGCATAGATCGAACCGTCGGCGAGGCCGTTGACCATGCGTTCGACGAACAGCGACATCAGGTCACCACCCCGAGGTACGCCTCTTTGATCGTGTCGTCGGCGAGCAGCTCGTCGCCGGTTCCCGTCGCGACGATCGACCCCGTCTCCAGCACGTATGCCCGGTCGGCGAGTGCGAGCGCCATCCCGGCGTTCTGCTCGACCACCAGCAACGACATGCCGTGGTCGTCGCGCAGTGAACCGAGCACCTTGAACAGTTCCTTCGTGATGAGGGGCGCGAGCCCCAGACTCGGTTCGTCGCACAGCAGGAGCTTCGGACGGCTCATCATGGCGCGAGCGACGGCGAGCATCTGTTGTTCGCCCCCGGACAGGGATCCGGCCTTCTGGTCACGACGCTCCGCCAGCCGGGGGAACAAGCCGTACCACTGGTCGAGATCTGCGGCGATCGAGCCCTTCACCGTGTAGCCACCCGCGAGCAGGTTGTCCTCGACGGTGAGATCGGTGAACGTGCCACGCCCCTGCGGAACCTGTGAGATCCCGGCGCGCACGATCGCATCCGGCTTGGCACTCGAGATCTCCGCACCACCGAACTCGACGTGACCATGGCGAGGTATCAAACCCGATACCGCACGCATGGTCGTGGTCTTCCCGGCGCCGTTCGCCCCGAGGATCACCACGATCTCGCCGACCCCGACCGTGAAGTCGATGTGATGCAGCACCTCGACCGGCCCGTAGCCGGCGGTCATGCCCGCTCACCGAGAGCAGAGCGTCGGCGCTCATGCCGATGTCCCCAGGTAGGCCTCGATCACACGAGGGTCGCGTTGGACCTCGCTCGGCAGGCCCTCGGAGATCTTCCGACCGAACTCCATCGCGATCACCCGATCGGAGATTCCCATCACCAACCCCATGTGGTGTTCCACGAGCAGCACCGTGAGGCCGTATTCGTCGCGAACGCGACGAATGGACTGGGCGAGTTCGTCCACTTCGTGGTGGGTCAGGCCGGCGGCCGGTTCGTCCAACAGGAGCAACTTCGGATGCGATGCCAGTGCCCTTGCCAACTCGAGCCGCTTCAACGTGCCGAACGGCAGCCCGGCGGCAGGGTGGAACGCCAGGTCCTCGAGCCCGAGCGCGCGCAGAATCTGGTAGGCATCGGCCGCCAGCGCACGTTCCTCCTTGGCCGCACCGAGGCGCGTCATCGCCCGCACGAAACCGACCTTGCCGAGATGATGTGCGCCCGTCATCGTGTTCTGCAGCAGTGTCATCGTCGGGAACAGGGCCAGATTCTGGAACGTCCGCGAAATGCCCAGGCCGGCGATGCCGTGGGGAGCAACAGCGAGCAGATCGTGCCCGTCGAAACGCAGTCGCCCGCGAGTCGGGTCGTAGATACGGCTGACGACGTTGAACATCGTCGTCTTGCCCGCGCCGTTGGGACCGATCAATCCGAGGATCTGCCCCTCCTCGATGTCGAACGAGAGCCTGTCGAGCGCAATGATGCCCCCGAACGAGACGGAGATGTCATCGACCTCGAGCAATGCCACGGTGTCCTCCGCTCGTTCGTCATCCGCGTACGTCACCGACCGTAGCAGCGCGTGACGGACCGGAGAATTTCTCCGAGGGTGAGCCGGTGAGAAGCTCGTGAAGCGTCACACGGCGCGGTTGGCCGGGGCATCCATCGCTCTAGCATCGACTCATGGCGTCGGGCCGAATCATCGCACTGGTCGTGGCCGGCGCGATCGTGCTCGCCGCCTGCGGCGTCGATCCGGGAGTCACCGCGCAACGGGCCGATCAGCTCGGCTTCGATCCCGCGGTCGTCGATCCGGACCTGCCCCCGTCCACGACCGACCCGGCAGCCCCGACCGATTCGACGCCCGTCTCCCCGCCGAGTTCTGCGCCTCGACCGACCGTCAGCGTTCCCGCCGACCCCGCGGCCATCGATTTCGGGCCGGACAAGCCGTCGAAGACCTACGACGACTTCCTGCTCGCCGTCGTCACCGATCTCGAGGCGTGGTGGACGGAGCAGTACCCGTTGATCTACGGCGAGCGGTTCGAGCCACTCGAGGGCGGCGTCTATGCCGCGTACCCGGACCGGCCCGACGACATCCCCGGTTGCGGTACAGCGTCGACGACCTATCAGGAGGTCCAGCAGTACGTCGCCTTCTACTGCGGGGTCGGCGACTTCCTGGTGTACGACGACAGCGACGACGGCCTGTTGGCCCAGTTGGCGGACGACTACGGTCCCGGCACCATCGGCACGGTCTTCGCTCACGAGTTCGGCCACGCGATCCAACTGCGGTCCGGCAACCTCGATCGCTCGTTGGCGACCATCCTCACCGAGCAGCAGTCGGACTGTTTCGCCGGTGCCTGGACCGCGCGGGTGGCGCGTGGCGAGTCGCCGACGGTGCAGTACAGCGACAGCGACGTCACCGCGGGGCTGATCGCCATGACGAAGGTGAGCGATCCCGTCGGCATCGACCAGTTCACCGAAGGTGGCCACGGGTCGGGTTTCGACCGGGTGGGCGCCTTCCAGGTGGGGTTCAGCGAGGGCCCCGAACGATGTGCGGAGATCCTCGACGATCCGCTCCCGCTCGTCCCGAACCAGTTCACGAGCTTCGACGATCAGACGAGCCTCGGCAACGCCCCGTTCGGATACAGCCAGGACGACCTGCTCGGCTTCCTCCCCGACGACTTGAACCTCTACTGGGATCAGCAACTCGCCGACGAGATCCCGGCCATGGGTCCGCTGCAACTCACGGTCGTGCGCTCCGCGAGCGAATCCGATTGCGCGGACCTGCGAGGAGATCTCACTCGCGGTACGGCGCTGTGCCCGGCCACGGGCGAGGTCGTCGTGAACGAGCCCGCGGCCCTCGACCTCTACCGGTCACTCGGCGACTTCTCGATCGGCTACCTGTTGGGTTCCGCATGGAGCGAAGCGGTCCAGGAGGCCCTCGGTTCAGACCTCACCGGCGAGGCCAGGGCACTGGTCAACGACTGCCTCACCGGCGGCTGGGTCCAGACGGTGATCCTCGTCGACACCCCGAGCGGCCTCGACCTCCCTCGGCCCAGGGCGGAGGGGCGCACGTCCACCGTCTCTGCCGGTGATCTCGACGAGGCGATCCAGGCGCTGCTCCTCGTGGCCGATCCCGGCAACGAGGACAACGTCGTGGGCAGCGCCTTCGAGAAGATCGCCGCGTTGCGCACGGGGGTCATCGACGGCACCGATGCGTGCCTCGCCGGACTCTGAGCGCCGTCAGCGACCGTCAGCGACCCTCAGCGACCCGTCAGCGACCCGTCAGCCAGCCATCGAGCAGATCGCCCAACTCCACCGGGCGGTCACCCTGCACGCTGTGGCCCGCCCCGTCGACCACCTCGACGACGAGATCGGGCTGCCGGCGGCGGGCCTCGGCGACGTCGTCGTCGTCGACCACCGGCGACAACGAACCCCGCACGAGCATCATGGGGCAGTCGATCGCCTCGAAGTGGTCCCACATCGGTGACAGTTGATCGTCGGGCGCCGTGACGTCGGCAGCAGCGCTCTCGCCATCGGCGTTGGATCGGGCTCGACTGCCGCGGTCGTACCGCCACACCCAGGACCCGTCCGGAAGTTGTCGTGCGTTGTGGAGGATCCCGCGTCGCAGCGACGACTCCGAGCGGGTCGGGTTGAACTCCATCGTGCGGGCGAGCAGGTCGTCGAAGCTGGCGAACGACTGTGGGCCGTCGACGAAGTCGGTGACCGCCTTGGTCTTGGCCGCGTTCACGCCCGGCGTGATGTCGACCATCACGAGCGATGCCACGAGCTCCGGGTGACGCACGGCCAGTTCCATCGCCGTCATCCCACCCAGCGACATTCCGACGACGACTCGGGCCTCCGGTGCGAGTTCGGAGACGACGACAGCGAGATCGTCGGCCATGTTCATCGGGCTGTACGCCCCGTCGGCGCGCCATCCGGAGTGACCGTGACCGGGGAGGTCGATTGCCAACGCGGGCCGCGCGAGGTGGAGCGCGACGGTGTCCCACGTGTGGGCATTCTGCGCGCCGCCGTGCACCAGCACCACTTCGGGCGTCGTGTCACCCCAGCGCAGGGCACTGACCGTGCGACGGTCCTCGCCGTCGGCGGCCACCACGGTGTCGACTCGCTCGACCGTGGGCACCTCGGCGACGCTGAGCGCGAACTCGGAGATGTTCTCGTGGAAGAGGCCGAACTCGTCGTAGTCGATCACGGCGCTCACGATGTCACGTCAGGCCTGGTCCGGCCGATGCGAAGCGATCCGACACCATCGCGACATCGGGTCAGGGATCGGCGGGGGGCTCCACGGCCGCTGCCGGTGCCAGCGTGGTGCTGGTGGTCGTCGCCGCGGCGGTCGTCGTGGTTGCAGGCGGCGTCGTCGTCGACGACACGGTGGTGGAGGGTGGTACCAACGTCGTCGTGGTCGTGGTCGTACTCGTGGTCGACGACGTCGTGGTCGAGTAGTCGGGGTCGATGCGGTTGAAGTACGGCTTCTGGGCGCCGTACGCCTCGGGCTCCTTCACGCCGTCGAACACGAAGACCTGATCGCCGACGGACACGAGGTCCTGGAACGACGGTGACAGTGACAACGGAATGCGGATGCAGCCGTGCGAGGCGGGCTGCAACGGCACGTTGAGGGCACCGTGCACGGCGATGCCGTAGTTGAAGTACACCGGATCCCACATGCCGCCCAGCGAACCCTGACGGACACCTTCGACCATCCGTGTGTAGTTGAAGACCCCGCCCGGCGTGATCGACTTGCCGCACTCGCCGCGCACGAGCGGTTCGTCGCCCGGGTTGTTGTACTCGCCCGGGCTGATGGTGACTTCCTCGCACCAGTCCTCGTTGTCGCCACTCGACATGTGGCTGATCATCACCGGCACGTCGTTCTGGAACACGGCGATGACCTGTTCGGGCAGGTAGATCTCCGTGTGACTCGGCGTCGAATCGGTGCGCCGGGGCTGGATCACGAACGGATCCTGCATGTCGGTCCACATGTCGGGCGTCACGGCGCCGGTCGGCTCGTCGAACGGCACGCTGAGCACGAGCTTCTCGTACGCCCAGACCGAGCGGCGCGTCTCGTCGCCGAAGTACCCGTCGATCGGACCGGGCCAGAACCCGAGATCGGTCAGTCGCTGTTGGACCTGGGCGACGTCGTCGCCAGCCATGCCCTTGGAGAGGGTACGACCGAGCACGGTCTTGGTGACCGGCGCAACGGTCTCGACCGTTGCGATCGCCTCGACCGACACGGGCACCGAATTCTCGAACGCGACCGATTCGGCCGTGACCGCCGGAGCCGACTCGTCGCCGCCGCCACCACCGAGCGCCACGCCGGCCACCACGACGATGGCCAGCAGGCCGCCCGCGGCCGCGGCGGGCAGCCACTTTCGGGCTTCGGGTGAGAGGAGGGGTCGGTCGTTCACGGATCAGATGGCGGGTTCGGGGGGCCGACCGGCGGCGGGTGCGCCCACGCTACCAACGTCCTGCGCGCTCGTGACCGCGGCCACACAGGGTGTTCGCGTCCGACCGGTGCCGGCTGTTCCGTGGCGCTCGAAAGCGCTCAGCGACGGTCGATCACGGGCTCGATGTTCTCCAGGTCGCCGCGAAGTTCCCACATCTCCCTGAGGATCGTGGTGATCACCGAGGGTGAACTCAGCGTCGACACGCCGCGGGTGCGCGGGAAGTAGTCGACGCCGAACTGCAGCATCTCGTAGCCGAGCCTGGTGGCGCGAATGACGAGTTCGGCATCGATGAACGACCCCTCGCTGCGGAGTTCGACATGGTCGAACACCCTCGCCCGACAGAGCTTGAACGCGAAGTTGATGTCACGAGCCTTGACGTCGAACAGCGTGCGGATCAACAGGTTGTACACGAAGGTGTACACCGACCGCAGATAGCCCTCGCCGGTGCGATCGAACCGGTAGGCGCTCACGATGTCGGCGTCGTACTCGCGCAGGAGCCGCACCGCACGTGGGAGTTCGTACATGTCGAACGGCAGGTCGGCGTCGGTGTACAGGATCAGGTCGCCGGTCGCCGTCGCGAACCCGGTCTTCATCGCACCACCCAACTTGCGGTTGACGGGGTGGTGCACGACACGAACCCGAGGATCCTCGAGGGCGAGACGGTCGGCGATCGCGCCCGTGGAATCCGTCGAGGCGTCGTCGACGACGATCAGTTCGTAGTCACCGATGTCACCGGACTCGAGCAGTCGTTCACACGCCCGGCGACCGGCGACGAGTGCGCGTTCGGCGTACTCCTCCTCGTTCCACATGGGATAGAAGATCGAGAGCTTCTCGAACGGCTCGCCGATGGTCGGATCCAGAGACATTGCGCCGCAGGGTAGCTGGCAGCGACCACGGCCCGACCACGGCCCGACCACGCCCGACCTTGCCGCCGAGCGCAGCGCGATGGCGCCCGACACCACGTAGTGTTCAGCGCCGTGTCGGATGTCGAACCGCCCAGGGCATTCGCACCGCCGGTGAACGGCACGGCGACCCCCGGTCTGTCGGGGTCGGGTCCGGAAAGACCGGACGGTCCGGAGGCGGGCGGAACTCGTCAGGCGCGCGTGGGCGAGCTGACCCCGGCCTGGCGGATCACCGTGATCGTCACGTGGGTCGGGGCCTTCCTCGCATATCTCGCCGTCTGGAAGGCGAGCGAAGAGATCGGGATCGCCACGTGGTGGCTCGGGCCACGCTCGCATCCCGAGCCGATGTACGTCCGGCTGATCCCGTTCGCCGTCATTGCCGTGTTCGGCATCCTCGCCAGCTACAACGTCAGACGGTTGCCGTGGATCAGCCTGGCGGGCTCCGGCGTACTCGCCCTGATCGCCGTCCCCGATCTGTCGCGTTCGGGTGGCCTGGCGACGATCGAGTTCGCGATCGCCGCTGCGGTCGCGCTCGTTTCGCTCGGCTCGTTCACGGGGATGTACCTGGCTGCGGCACCCGACCCCGACCGGTAGCGTCGTCGCCCATGCCCGACACGTCGTCCAGCGGTTCCGCCTCCAACGCAAAAGTCCTGATGTCGTTGCCCGTCGGCGAACGGGTGGGCATCGCCTTCTCGGGTGGCCTCGACACCTCCGCCGCCGTCGCCTGGATGCGCGACCGCGGGGCGATCCCGTACACCTACACCGCCGACCTCGGCCAGTACGACGAGCCCGAACTCGACACGGTGCCCGAGCGGGCCAAGGTCTACGGCGCCGAGGAGGCCCGACTCGTCGACTGCCGCGACGAACTCGTCCGCGAGGGGCTGATCGCGCTGCAGTGCGGCGCCTTCCACATCACGACGGCCGGCAAGACGTACTTCAACACCACCCCGCTCGGTCGGGCGGTCACCGGCACGCTGCTGGTGAGGGCCATGCAGGACGACGGCGTCGACGTGTGGGGCGACGGCTCGACGTACAAGGGCAACGACATCGAGCGCTTCTACCGGTACGGCCTGCTGGTGAACCCGAACCTGCGGATCTACAAGCCGTGGCTCGATCCGACGTTCGTCGACGAACTCGGTGGCCGCCAGGGGATGAGCGAGTTCCTCGTCGCCAAGGGGCTGCCGTACCGCGACTCGGTCGAGAAGGCCTACTCCACCGACGCCAACATCTGGGGCGCGACCCACGAGGCGAAGTCGCTCGAGGAGCTCTCCACGAGCATGGAGATCGTCAACCCGATCATGGGCGTGGCGCACTGGGACCAGGACGTCGAGATCGCCGCCGAGGACGTGTCGGTGCGCTTCGAGGAGGGGTGGCCCGTGGCCATCAACGGCGAGACGTTCATCTCGCCGGTCGATCTCGTCATGGAGGCCAACGCCATCGGCGGCCGCCACGGGCTCGGCATGAGCGACCAGATCGAGAACCGGATCATCGAGGCCAAGAGTCGCGGCATCTACGAGGGTCCGGCGCTGGCGCTGCTGCACATCTGCTACGAGCGGCTCCTCACGGGCATCCACAACGAGAACACGATCGAGAACTACCGCACCATGGGACGCCGCCTCGGGCGCCTGCTGTACGAAGGTCGCTGGTTCGACCCGCAGAGTCTCATGCTGCGTGAGCCGCTGATGCGCTGGGTCGGCTCGGCGATCACCGGCGAGGTCACGCTCCGGTTGCGTCGCGGCGACGACTACTCGATCCTCGACACGGTGAGCGACAACCTGACCTACGAGCCCGACCGCTTGTCGATGGAGCGGGTGGAGGATGCGGCGTTCGGCCCGCTCGACCGGATCGGTCAGCTCACGATGCGCAACCTCGACATCACCGACACCCGCAACAAGCTCGACGTGTACCGCCGCGTCGGCTCGCTCGGCCCCGGCGACGTCACGCCCGCCTTGGATGGCTCGCCCTCACGGCCCACCTGAACGCGACGATCGAGGTCGGGCTCGGTCCGCCTCGTCGCTGGCGCTTCCCTCGGCGGCGCCGGGAGCGCCAGCGGACAAGCCGCAGTTCGGCCGACCGCACTCGCCGCGCTCAGACTCGCGGTGAGGCCGAACAGATCAATTCGACGAGGCCGGCGATCAGTGCGGCTCGTTCGGGCATGGTGTCGACCAGCACGTACTCGTGATCGGCGTGAGCGCCACCACCGACCGCACCGAGGCCGTCGAGCGTCGGCACGCCGATCGCCGCCGTGAAGTTCCCGTCGCTGCCTCCACCCACCGGAACCCCTCCGAGCCCCGGAGCGACCTGCGAGACCAGCGGCAGCAACGCCGCTGACGCCGATTCGGGCATCGGTGGACGATTGACGCCGCCGGTCACGACGACGGATGCCGCGGGATCGAACGGTGTGAGCCCGGCCATCGCAGCCTCGACCCGCTCCTTCTCGGCGGCCGACTCGACGCGGACGTCGACCTTGATCAGCCCCTCGGCCGGAACCACGTTGTCGGCGGTCCCGACGGCGGCCACCGTCGGTGTCACGGTGGTACCGACGGAGGGTCGCCCGAACTCGTTGATCGCGAGCACCTGATGGGCCACCTCGACCAGCGCGTTGACCCCCTTGTCGGGGTCGAGCCCGGCGTGGGATGCCCGCCCGTGCACGACGACGTCGAACGTGCCACACCCCTTGCGACCGGTCTTCAACATCCCGCCGTCGGCCGACGGTTCGAGGACCAGGACCGCCCCGCAGGCCCTCGCTCGCTCCTCGATCAGGTCGCGAGACGCCAGCGACCCCACTTCCTCGTCGGCGCTGAACAGCAACTCGACGCCGGACAGATCGTCGAGCGATGCCAGCCCGTGCAGCGCCTGGACGATGCCGGCGAGCATGTCGAAGACGCCCGGGCCCGTCGCCCGACCGTCGGTCACGTCGAACGGGCGCGCGGCGAGCGTTCCGATCGGGAACACCGTGTCGTGATGGCCGAGCAGGAGGACCCGGGGCTCCCCGCCGCCCGACCAGTGGACGTGCGGACCAGCGGCGCTGTCGACGAGGGTCGCCGGGCTCCCGAGATGCCGTTCGATCATCGTCGCCACCGCCTCGGCCGAGGCCTGGAGGGCGCCGAGGTCCAGCGACGGCGACTCGATCTCGACGAGCGTGCGGAGGTCGTCGAGCATCGCGTCCAGCGAGAAGGTGGTCGCAGCGAGAGTGGTGCTCACCGCACCCACCGTATTGGCTCCGGAGCCTGGATGCGGTGGCGAATGTTGCTTGACTGTCCGACATGTCGAACGGGTCCGACCACCGCAGGGAACTCGCCGAGTTCCTCAGGTCGCGCCGCGAGGCGACGCGGCCCGAACAGGTCGGCCTCCCGAGCGGCCGCGGGCGTCGCACACCGGGATTGCGCCGCGAGGAGGTCGCGATGCTCGCCGGGGTGTCGCTCACCTGGTACACGTGGCTCGAACAGGGTCGTCGCATCAACGCCTCGAACGACGTACTCCTGGCCATCGGGCGGGCGCTGCGACTCGACGACGCCGGCTTGGAGCACCTGCTGTCGCTCACCGAGCCCGGCACGGCCACCATCGCCGCTCCCGCCGAGGCTCCCAGCGCCCTCGTCAGACTCCTCGACGCCCTCATGCCGGCCCCTGCCTACGTGCTCGGACCGATCTGGGAGTTCGTCGGCTGGAACACCGCGCAGGCCCGCCTGTACCCGAGGATCATCGACCTCGTCGCACCGCGACGCAACCTGATGTGGGTCCTGTTCGCCGATCCCTCGACGCGCGACCTCATCGTCGACTGGGACATCCACGCCCGCCAAGCGTTGGCCGAGTTCCGGTCGGCGACGTCGTCGGTGCGCCGCGACCCCGCCATGGTCGAGCTGGTCGATCTGCTGTGCGACGAGAGCACGGAGTTCGCGGACTGGTGGCGCGAACACGACGTGTCCGGCTTCGAGACCAGACTGCGGCGATTCCGCCATCCCGCCGCCGGCGACCTGACGTTCGAGTACCAGCAGTTGACCCCCGCCGAGTGGCCGTCGCTGCGCATCGTCGCCCAGCTCCCCGTTCCGGGCGACGACTCCGCCGAACGTCTCGCCGTGCGCCACTACCTCGTCTGAACGACACGTGTCGCTGCTCGACGCGAGGCGTGTCGATGCGCTACAACGTAGACGGGGACTCAGACGCGAGGAGGTTGCATGACCATCGACAGTCCGGGCACCGACCAGCACCGACCGATCCACGCCTACGAACTCGCCGACCGGTTCCGCCTCGAGGACGGACGGGTCTTCCTGTCGGGGGTCCAGGCGCTCGCACGGCTCCCCGTCGACCAGTTGCGCCTCGACCGCCGCCTCGGGCTGACGACGGCCGCCTTCGCCTCCGGCTATCAGGGCTCACCGGTCGGGACGTTCACCGAGGAACTACGCCGGGCCGCCGGCACCGTCGCCGACCTCCCGATCGTCGTGCAACCCGCAGTGAACGAGGAACTCGCGGCGACGGCCGTGATGGGGAGCCAGTTGGCGATGACCCTCGCCGACGCCCGGTACGACGGAGTCGTCGGCATCTGGTACGGCAAGGGCCCTGGCTTCGACCGCAGCAGCGACGCGATCCGCCACGCCGTGTTCGCAGGTACGTCGATGCACGGCGGCGTCGTTGCCGTCGTCGGCGACGACCCGGCGGCGAAGTCGTCGACGCTGCCGTCGTCCAGTGACGCCACGATGGTCGACCTCCACATGCCGATCCTGTTCCCCGGCGACGTCCAGGAGGCCCTCGATCTCGGGCGGCATGCCGTCGCCCTGTCGCGGTCGTGCGGACTCTGGGCCGGCATCAAGCTCGTCACGGCGGTCGCCGACGGAACGGGGACCGTCGACGTCCATCCCGATCGTGTGCGGGCAACGGCGCCCGTCGTGGAGGTCGGCGGCGAGCCGTTCCATCCCCGTCCGAACGGCCGCCTGCTCACGCCGTACACGCTGGAGATGGAGCGCGAATTCCAGGAGATCCGATGGCCGTTGGCGAGACGCTACGGCGTCGACAACCACCTCAACCGGGTGGTGACACGCACCGCCGACGACTGGATCGGCATCGCCGCGTGCGGCCAGACCTTCCACGAGGTGCGCGAGGTCCTCCGCCTGGTCGGGCTCGAGAGCGACGACGACCTCCGCGCGGCGGGGATCCGGCTCTTCCAGCTGCTGATGCCCGTCCCGCTCGATCCCGGCCAGGCCCGGGACTTCGCTGAAGGTCTCGACGAAGTACTGGTCGTCGAGGAGAAGAATCCGACGCTCGAGCAGCTCCTCAAGGCGTCGCTCTACGACGGCACCCATCATCCACGGGTCGTCGGCCGTCGCGACGAGATGGGCGAGCTGCTCATACCCGGTCACGGCACCCTCGACGTCGACACGCTGATCGGCCCGATCCACACTCGCCTCTCGTCACGCCTGGCCACCCGGATCCGTCCGATCACCGACGTCGTCCAGCCGAAGCGGACGCGGATCCCCCTGTCGGTCACCCGCGCGCCGTTCTACTGTTCCGGTTGCCCGCACAACCGCAGTACGCGCGCCGCGCCGGGGACGCTCGTCGGCGGTGGAATCGGGTGCCACGCGATGGTGGCGATGATGGACCCGGCGCGTGTCGGCGACATCGTGGGGCTGACCTGCATGGGTACCGAGGGCGCCCAGTGGATCGGCATGGCTCCCTTCGTCGGACGTGACCATCTGGTGCAGAACCTCGGCGACGGCACCTTCTTCCATTCGGGCTCGCTCGCCGTCCGCGCGGCCATCGCCGCTGGCGTCGACATCACCTACAAGCTGCTCTACAACGGCACCGTCGCCATGACCGGCGGACAGCATCCGGAAGGGCAGATGTCGGTGCCCGATCTCGCCGGCATGCTCCTGCTCGAGGGCGTCGCCCGCGTCATCGTCACCAGCGACGACCCCCATCGACATCCGAAGGGTGCGTTCCCCGACGGCGTCGACGTGTGGGATCGCAGCCGGTTCGACGAGGCGCTCGAGGTGCTCGCTTCGGTGAGCGGTGTCACGGTCCTCATCCACGACCAGGCCTGTGCGGCGGAGAACCGCCGGGGCCGGGCGCGAGGCACGATCGCGACGCCGGGGTTCCGCGTCGTCATCAACGAGCGGGTGTGCGAGGGGTGTGGCGACTGCGGCGACAAGAGCAACTGCCTGTCGGTGCAACCGGTCGACACGCCGTTCGGGCGCAAGACCCGGATCGACCAGACCAGCTGCAACTTCGACTTCTCCTGTCTGCAGGGTGACTGCCCCTCGTTCGCGACGGTCACCACCGACGACGCCCGCGACCGCAAGCGTGCCCCGGCACCTCCCCCCGATGTGCCCGAGCCGGCCGACCCGATCGTCGATGCCGACGACTTCACCGTGCGCATGGTCGGCATCGGCGGCACCGGGGTCGTCACGGTGAGTCAGATCCTCGGTACTGCCGCGATGCTGGCGGGCCACAACGTCCGGGGTCTCGATCAGACGGGACTGTCGCAGAAGGCCGGACCGGTGATGAGCGACGTGCGGATCACGGCGGGCGACACCGTGGCGTCGAATCACGCGAACGTCTCGGGTGTCGACTGTCTGCTGGCGTTCGATCTGCTCGTCGCGGCGAGCGACAACAGCCTCGCCGACGCCAGAGCCGACCGCACCGTGGTGGTCGCGTCCACCGCGGCCGTCCCGACCGGCCAGATGGTGACCCATCCCGACCTCGCCGCACCGGCGACGGCGGCATTGATGGACCGGGTGAACGCCGAGTCGCGAGCGGTCGACAACCGCCGGCTCGACGCAGCGGCACTCGCCGATGCACTGCTCGGATCCACGACCACGGCCAACATGATCGTGTTGGGTGCTGCGGTCCAGATCGGTGCCGTTCCGATGCCGACCGAGGCGATCGACCGTGCCATCGCACTCAACGGCGTTGCCGTGGAGACGAATCAGGCCGCGTTCCGCTGGGGTCGGGCGTGGGCCGACGATCCCGAGGCGGTCGAGCGCTCGGCCGGTCTCCCGTCGCCGGCTCGACCCGAGACCGTCGACGAACTGATCGAGCGTCTCGCCGCCGATCTCGTCGACTACCAGTCGAGCGCATACGCCGACCGGTTCCGAGCCGTCGTCGCCGACGCCCGACGCACGGAGCAGCGCGTCGCGCCGGGTTCGACGCGCTTCACCGAAGCCGTCGCACGCAACCTCCACAAGCTGATGGCGTACAAGGACGAGTACGAGGTCGCCCGGCTCCTCCTCGACGACGGGGCCCGAGCCGGGTACGAAGCCGTCGGCGGGCGCAACACCACGGTCACCTATCACCTGCATCCACCGATGCTGCGGGCCATGGGGATCGACCGGAAGCTGAAGCTCCGCCGGTCGGCGGTCCCGGCCATGCGGGCGTTGCGCTCCGCGAAGCGGCTGCGGGGCACGCTGGCCGACCCGTTCCGATGGGCCGAGGTGCGACGTGTCGAGCGGGCGATGATCCCCGAGTACATCGACGCGGTCGGTCGCCTGCAGCGACGCCTCGACGTCGACAGCCTCGACGAAGCCGTGGAGATCGCATCGCTCCCGGATCGGGTTCGGGGATACGAGGACCTCAAGCTGCGCCGAGCCACCCAGTACCGCGCCGAACTCGCCCGGCGCACAACCTGAAACGCTGGGGTCTGACCCCAGCGTTTCAGGTTGTGGCGAGGCCGGCGCCGACCAGCGCGGCGCCGACGATGCCGGCGTTGTTCGCCATCGTCGCGGGAACGACGTCCGTCTCGATCGAGATGAGCGGCAGCCACTGATCGGCAGCCTTCGACGCTCCCCCGCCGACGATGAACAGGTCGGGCGAGAAGAGCATCTCGACGTGACGCAGGTAGCGCTCGACCCGGGGGGCCCACTCGCTCCAGCCGAGGCCCTCGCGTTCGCGCACGATCGCTGACGCCCGGGTCTCGGCATCGTGCCCGTCGAGTTCGAGGTGCCCGAGTTCGGTGTTCGGCACGAGCGTGCCGTCGACGAACAGACCGGAACCGATACCGGTGCCGAACGTCAGCATGATGACGACACCGGTGCGGCCACGCCCTGCCCCGAACCGCATCTCGGCGATCCCGGCGGCATCGGCATCGTTGATCATCGTCACGGGGAGCCCGCACGCCTGTGTGAACAGCGCGTCGGCGTCGACGCCCATCCAGCTCCGATCGATGTTGGCGGCGAGGCCCACGACGCCGTGGAGGACGATCGAGGGAAAGGCGACGCCCAGCGGAGCCGACCACCCATGACCCTCGATGAGCTGTCGGACGACCTCGACCATCGCCGCGGGCGTCGCCGGCTGCGGTGTGGAGATCCGATGCCGTTTGGACACCAGTCCACCGGTGGTCAGGTCGACGATGGCGGCCTTCATGCCGGTGCCGCCGATGTCGATGCCGAATCCGTGCAGCTCAGTCACGCGTCGGGGCCAGGTGCCGTGCCTCGGACCACGTGAGGCCCTTCTCCAGGTTCGGTTCCCGAGGCAGTCCGAGGACGAACTCACCGACGATGTTGCGTTGGACGGCGAAGGTTCCGCCGCCCAACGTGAGCGCCGGGCTGAACAGGTAGCCGTAGTGCCAGATCGGGTCGACGTCGGGATACTGACGAGCCTCCCTGAAGTTGTTCTCGGTGGGACCGTTCTGGGCTGACGACGGAAGGTCACCCGCCGGGCCGGAGCCGGTGAGCATGCCGTCCGCGCCGGCGACCGCCTTCGCGAGTGCCATCACGTGCTGGCCGTGCTCGTCCGCCATGATCTTCTGGATCGACGCCTCCGGACCCGGCGTCTTCCCCTTGAGCGTGGCGCTGAGGCTGCGCATCCGGTTGAGCCGGAGCAGTTCGGCCTCGATGTGCAACCGTGCCGCCTGGTCACGCAGCACCGGATCGGTGAGCCCTCCGCCGTCGCGGATCACCTGCAGCAGTTCGCCCGCCGATGGCCCGACGCCCCAGAGCGAACCGGCCGACGACAGCGAGACCCGCTCGTTCGACAGGGTGACCTTGGCGAGCCGCCAGCCGTCACCCTCCTCCCCCACGCGCAGCGACGCCGGGATGCGGACGTCGTCGAAGAACACCTGGTTGAACGAGTGCGCAGTCGTCATGTCGACGATCGGGGTCATCGTGATCCCGGGGAGATCCATCGGGCAGATGAAGTAGGAGATCCCCTTGTGCTTGGGCTGGTCGGGATCGGTGCGGGCGATGAGGATGCCGAGCTGCGAGTGGTGGGCACCGCTCGACCAGATCTTCGAGCCGTTGACGACGTACTCGTCACCGTCGCGCACGGCGCGCGTGCCCAGGTTCGCCAGGTCGGAACCGGCGTCGGGCTCCGAGAACAGCTGACACCAGAACTCCTCACCGCTGAAGATCTTCGGGAGATATCGCTCGTGTTGCTCGGGGGTGCCGGCGAGGAAGATCGTGGGTGCCGCCCACCCGATCCCGATGTGGTTGTTCGGTCGGCGGATCCCGGCGCGCGAGAGTTCGTCGTCGATGACCAACTGGTCGATCGGATCAGCCTCGAGCCCCCAGGGCTTGGGCCAGTGGGGAACGACATAGCCGGCCTCGGCCAGCACCCGGCCCGTCGGGTTCGGGTTCGCCGCGATCCATTCGCGCACCGTACGCCTGGTCGGGTGGTCCTCTGGTGGGAGATCGAAATCCATGGCGCCACTCTTGTCGATCGAAGGTGGCGACGAGGGATCAGAAGCCTGCTGCAGACAGGTCAGGAGCCGGTCAGGAGCCGGTCAGGCCTGGCGTCGCTTCATGGCGGCCGCAGCCTTGCCGGCCCTGCCGGTGCCCGGAGAACCCGGCGTCCCGCGTCGCATCGACGGCGCCTCCTGCTCCTCGAACCAGTCGGCCCCGGTGGCCTCGAAGAGCACCCCGATCTCGTCGATGTGCAGGTCGACGAGATCCCACAGGTCGGGGACCAGTTCACGATCGGAGATGAGACCGAAGTCGAGCCGGTCGAGGTAGCTGTGCACGGTGATGTTGAGGCCCATGTCGTCGGCGATCGTCGACACCGGGATGTAGTTCGTCATCTTCGCCCCGGCGAAGTACAGGGCGTTCCGGGGACCGGGCACGTTGGAGATCACGACGTTCACCGGCAGGTTCACGCGGTCGGCGAGCCGCAGGCGGGATTGCAGTCGCATCGCTGCGGTGGCGGCGAGCGGAGGTGCCACTTGCGCCAGTTCGGCGATGTCCTGGGCCGGCAGCACGTCCATCTGGCGCTTCGCCTCGTTCATCGCCACGTGACAACGGCGGATCCGTTCGAGCGGGTCGGCACAGTTCGTCGGCAGGTCGGCGATGATGCCACCGACCCGGTTCGTCCACGGATCCTCCTCGTCGCCGGTGCGGATCGACACGGGCACCATGGCCCGCAGCGGCTCGTCCGGCAATGCGTCGTGCCGGATCAGGTACTCGCGCAGTGCCCCGGTGCAGATCGCCATGACCACGTCGTTGACGGTGCAGCCGGTCGCATCCTTGAGCGCTTTGATGTTGCCGAGCGCCGTCGACCGCATGGCGAACCGACGATGCGGCGTGATCGTCCTGTTGAACGGTGTCGGCGGTGCCGGCGACAGCGGGATGCGGACGCGGTGGGTCGGCTCGGGTGTGTCGACCGCGCCACCGATCGCCATCGACTTCAGGAGCTCGCGGGCTTGGCCGGCGATCGCCGAGACGCTGTCGACCCCCGCCGCCTCGGCGAAGTTGCGCACCATCCGCAACGACAGACGCATCCCCTTGATCGGGTTGAGCGCCAGGTTGCGCATCGTGCGCTCGAGGAGCTCCAGGTCGCTCGGGACCGCTTCACCCACCCAGTCGGTGTGTTCGGGCATCGGCGTGTCGGGCGACGGGTCGGTCAGGAGGTTGAGGAGGAGCACACCCGAGGCGCCGTCGATGGTGGCGTGGTGGGTCTTGGTGAGCATCGCCCAACGGCCGTCGGCGAGACCCTCGATGACATACACCTCCCACAGCGGCCTCGACCGGTCCATCCGTCGACCCACGATGCGTGCCACCTGCTCGGCGAGCTGATCGGCGCCTCCGGGGGGCGCGAGACCGATGTGGCGGACGTGGAAGTCGAGATCGAAGTCGGGATCGTCGATCCAGTACGGGTGATCGAGGTGGAAGGGCACCTCGACCAACCGGCGACGCATCGGTTCGAGCCGGCCGATCAGGGCGTCGAAGCGATCGTACGCCGCCTGGTACGGGTCGAAGTCGGGTGACGGGCGTTCGTAGATCGCCAGGCCGTTCACATGGCCGTAGGTGGTGGGCGTCTCCATGTAGAGGAAACTGGCGTCGAGTCCGGACAGTTGCTTCACCTCGTGAGTCTCGCGCCATTCGACCCTCCGGGATGACGTCGAGGTCGTCGACGTGTACCTTCGAACCAGGAGGACACGATGGGCGAGCTGCAGTACGACGAGTGGATGAGCGAGAGCGATTCGGTGCTCTGGCACATCGAGCGCGACCCGCTGCTCCGTTCGACGATCACCAGCGTGTGGTTCCTCGACTCCGTTCCCGATCGGCGCCGGATGGATGCGGTCGTCGAACGCATCGCCGCCACGATCCCCCGATTGCGGCAGCGGGTCGTCGACGAACAGCCCGGCGTCGCTCCGCCGCGATGGGTGCAGGATCCGAACTTCGACGTCGACTACCACTACCACTGGGCTCGTCTTCCGGGTCGTCGGGTCGGTCGGCGCGATGTGCTCGATCATGCGCAGCGGCTCGCTGGTCGTTCGTTCGACAAGGACCGCCCACTGTGGGAGTTGTGTGTCATCGAGGGCCTGCCGGAGCAAGCGGGCAGCGTTCGTCATGAAGGTGCACCATGCGATCGCCGACGGCCTGGGCCTGGTGCAGCTCCTCGCACAGATGGTCGACATCGAGGCCGACCCCAGCGAGACACTCGAACTCGACGAGTCCTCGGTCCCCCACGCGCACCGTGTCGTCTCGCCACTGTGGTCGATCCCCGGCGCCCGCTCGCTCACCCATCGGATCGCCAGCGAGGCGAGAACCGGAGCACGGCTCGGTCGGGCGTCGCTGCGGACCGCCGGCGAGCTGTTGCGCGATCCGCGCGGCACGATCGAGCAGCTCGGGCGCACGACCGGCTCGATCGCCCGGGTCGTCAAACCGGCGACCACACCGCTGAGCCCGCTGATGACGGGGCGCTCGCTGAACACCCACTTCGACGCCGTCACCGCGCCGTTCGCCGATTTCAAGGCGGCCGCGCGCTCGATGGACGCAACGCTCAACGATGCATTCGTCGCGACCACGCTCGATGCCCTGTGGCGCTACCACGACGCGATGGCGTCACGTTGCCCGCAGGTCAGGATGAACATGCCGGTCAGCGTGCGCGGCGGTGAGTCGGCGAACCAGTTCGACAACCAGTTCGTTCCCGCCCGAGTGGTGCTGCCGCTGAGCGACGCCGACCCTGCCACCAGACTCTCGGAGGTCAAATCCCTGTTACGCGAGGTGACGGCAGAACCCGCGCTCCCCCACGTCAACGACATCTCGGGTGTGATCTCGCGACTCGGTCCGACCGCGGCGGTGTCCGTGCTCGGTGCGATGCTCAAGGGCGTCGACATCACGACCTCCAACGTCCCCGGGCCGTCGTTCCCGGTCTTCATGGCCGGCGCGAAGGTCGAGGAATTCCAGGCGTTCGGCCCGTTGGCAGGCGCGGCGATCAACATCACGCTGTTCAGCTATGCCGGACACGTTCACCTCGGGATCAACAGTGATCGGGCAGCAGTCGTCGATCCGGATCTGTTCACCCGCTGCGTTCGCGAGGCGATCGAGGCCACCTTGTCGTTGGCGGCGCCGACCTGAGGCAGTGCGCGCCGGCCGGTTCGTCCGGTCGCACGACACATCGGCGGAACATCGGATGCGGCCGACGAGCCCGTCGCGTTCGCTAACCTGCCACTCGTGACGACCCTCCTCGGCGCAGAGTCAGCCCCCGCCGCGCCTGACGTCGACGCCGAGCACGAACCGGACGACCGCCGCCGGCGAACCGGCCTGGCGATCGCCCTCGTCGCCGTGCTCGGGGCGGCGACGCTCGGCGCAGTGATGACGGGCGGGTCCGATTCGTCGCTGACGTTGACGGGCAGCGATGCGGCGGCCGCGACGGAGACGACTCCCAGCGCGGCTCCCGACACGGCCCCAGCCTCGCCGGCGGTGGCTGCCGTTGCGATGCCGGACCTCGAAGGCGATCTCGGCCAGAACGAGGTCGAGCCCACCGTGCCCGTCGAATCCGAGCGGGCCGACGGCGGCTGCACCATCGGTGCCATGTCGGTGCGGCTCGGGTCGAGTGGCGAAGGTGTCGCCTGCCTCCAGCAGGCACTCATCGACCTCGGCTACTACGACGGCGCGGCCGACGGTGACTTCGACGACCCGACCCTCGCCGCCGTCATGGCATACCAGACCGACCAGAACCTGTTCGTCGACGGTGTCGTGGGACGTGAGAGCGCGATCGCTCTCGGTATCTGGCCCGACGAGGAGTCACTCGTCGTGCGCACCCCTCCCCCACCCGACGGGGCCATGGACTCCATGGGGTATCTGTTGTCGCCCGTCGCGTCGGTCGGCAGCGATGCTCCCCCGCTGCCCGCCGACTCCGGGTCTGGTCGTCGGGTCGTGTACGACCGCGCCGGCCAACGCGTGTGGGCGGTCGACGACGACGAACGCATCGTCCGTTCGTGGCTGGTCTCGGGAAGCACGTACAGCAACGAGCAGCCGGGCATCCACACCGTGTACAGCCGGTCGGAGAGGTCCACCGCCTGGAACGGCAAGGCCTGGCTGCCGCTGATGATCCGCTACCAGCAGACCGAGATCGGTCACATCGGCTTCCACGCGATCCCGCTGCACGTCTCCGACAACACCCCGTACCAGACGACCGACGAGCTCGGCACCCGCTTGTCCGGCGGCTGCCAGCGCCAGCACAATCTCGACGCGGCGTTCCTCTGGGCGTTCGCCGACGTCGGGACCACCGTCGTCGTCACCTGATCGTCGTCACCTGATCCGTTCAGAGCAGGGCGTGGAGACGCGCGGCCTGTTCGGCGGCTCTGGCCCTGATCTCGTCGGCGTCGACGCGGACGGCGACGCCCTGTCGGAGTGCAGGCTCGCCGGCGATGTCGACGTCGATGGCCCGAACGCCCGGCGTGTACGCGACATGCCAGGCCTGCATCGGCGAGTACGACCAGGTGACGCGGTCGTCGAGGGCCTCGGGGAACAGCGCCCATCCCGTCTCCAGCCATCCCCAAGCCGTGTCGGGGCTCGTGGTGACGTCGACGGCACGCGCGGCGACGAACGCGAGCTGGAACTCGGCGATCATGTCGGCGCCGATGCCATCGGTCCCCAGCGCCACCGGATTCGCGAACCGGGACGGGCGGGCGTACCCGACGGCGTTGTTCATGTTCGAGCGCGGGTTGTGCACGATGGTGCCGCGCAACCCGTGGTCGTCGGGCAGGTGGACGCCGTGGATCAGGAGCCACTCGTCGGTGCTCAGCGAACGCAACCGATCAGCAGCCTCGACGTCGTCGGGGCCCTCCGCGACGTGGACGTGCACACCGACACCATGACGAGTCGCGAGCTCGGCCGCTGCGCCCAGCGTCTCGTCGGTGCAGGTGAACGCCGCGTGGACCCCCACCATCCCGACGCCACCCTCGCGCAGGAAGCGGTCATTCTCCTCCAGCCCCCGCCGCGCGCCCTCCGCGCCATGGCGATCGGTCACGCCGTAACAGGTGTTGACCCGCACCCCCACCTCGGCACAGGCCTTCGCGATGACACTCAACGACCCCTCGATCGCGTTGGGCGACTCGTGATGATCGATGATCGCCGTACACCCGGCCTCGAGCGCTTCGAGCGCTCCGAGCTTGGCCGACCACTCCAGCATCTCCAGGTCGAGGGCGGCGTCGAGCCGCCACCACACCTGCTCGAGCACGTCGAGGAACGTCCGCGGGACGCGTGGTGGAGCAGGCATCCCACGAGCCAGCGTCGAGTAGAGGTGGTGGTGCGCACACACGAGTCCCGGCGTCCGGTTGTCGTCAGGCGCGTGCACCTCGGTGGTCATCAGTGATGTCGGCCCGACCGCGCCGCCGCCTTGGCAGCCGCCTTCGCCTCGGCCTGCTGCTTGTGGGCGTACCACCGCCAGATGGCCGTGATGATCACGGCACCGACGACCGAGCCGATGAGACCGCTCGGCTTCAGCGCCAGGCCGTCACCGTTGAGCAGGCTGACCAGCAACCCACCGACGAACGAGCCGCCGAGTCCGGCGACGATCGCAATGGTCCAGTCGACCCGCCCGCCGTCGCGTCCGAGGATGAACTGCGCGAGCGCGCCGACCAGAATTCCGAAACCGAGGATCGCAAGAATGAGCACCGGGGCACCATATCGCGGTGACTACATTCCGAAGAGGGACGTCATGGGGACGTACCCGAAATCGAAATGAGGACTCCATGATCAAGGGACTAATCGGACTGCTCATCGTCTTCCTGCTCGCCACGTTCCCGGCGACCTGGCTGCTGATGCTCTTCCTCGGCAACGTCGGCCTCGGCCTCGGCTACTGGGGCGCACTGCCCCTCGGAATTCTCGTGTCGGTGCTCATCGGCGGCGCAACTGCGCCATCCGTCGTGATCCGCGATTGACGACCCGCCAGGCCACGCATTCCCTGCCCCGGCAGAACACGTCAACGTACACCTCAACGAACTTCGACGAAAGGTGACAAGACATGATGATTGCTGCTGAATGGGGCGTCGGCCAGGTGCTCTGGTCGATGCTCTGGTTCTTCATGTTCGTGATCTGGATCTGGATGATCATCGCGATCTTCAGCGACGTCTTCCGCAGCGAGGACCTGTCGGGCTGGGGCAAGGCGATCTGGTCGATCTTCATCATCTTCCTGCCGTTCCTCGGCATCTTCGCCTACCTCATCGCACGCGGCGGAGGCATGGCCGAGCGATCCGCGAAGGTGGCCCAGGACGCCAACGAGGCAACGCAGGCCTACATCCGTGATGCGGCTGCGGTGTCGACCGACGCCGACCAGCTCGCGAAGCTCGCGGATCTGCACGCTGCCGGCAAGATCAGCGACGCCGAGTACGCCACCGCCAAGGCGAAGGTGATCGGCTGATCAACCCTGCACGTCGTCGTCGCCGAACGGTTCGACCGGTCTCGGCGACGACGACGCTCAGGCGAGCAGCTTGGCCTTGGCGGCCGCGAACTCCTCGTCACTGAGCACGCCGGCTGCCTTGAGGTCGGCGAGTTTCGTCAGCTGCGACATCAGATCGTCGCCGGCGGGTGCAGCAGGCGCGGCGGGCGCGGCGAGAGGCGCTGCCTGCTGGGCCTGCATCGCATCCATCTGCGCCTGCATGTCGGCGAGCTGCGCCTGCGAATCGAAGGCTGCCTGCTGCGCCGCCTCAGCCTCGGCGGCAGACTGCTGCTTGGCCGCCTGCTTGTTCTGGGAATGGCCCACCACCGCGGTGGCCGTGCCGGCGACGACGGCCGTACGGGCCATCGTTCCGACGAGTCCCGGTCGTCCTCTGCGTCCTCGTGGCATGTCAATGTCTCCCTCTGTCGTGTGTTCGCGGTTCGATGTGTTCGTGTGTCGATGTGTCGGGGGTGATGCAGATCAGGATTCGTCGAGCTGAGCGAGCTCGGCGAGCAGTTCGTCGACGACGAGGCCGGGAACGCGGAAGTTGTTGGCGAGCACACCACCGGAGTTGACGATGGCGTCGCGCAACGGGCGCGCCCACGTGTGTTCGAACACGAGGATCGCCTCGGAGCTGTTCGGCTCGAGCGTGTCGGCGAACTCCATGATGTCCTCGTCGGAGATGAGCGACTCGAGCTGGTTCATCACGTTGGCGAGCGCGGCGGCCTCGGCGTTGCCACCCATCTCCTCGAACTCGGTGAACGTCACGTCACCGTTGGCGTCCTTGCGCACGAGGATCCCGTCGATGATGGAGATGGTGTCGTTGTCGACGAGGCGCTCCAGCTCGGGGATGATCTCACCGGAGAACTGGTTTCCCGGGAAGTTGATGACGAGCACCTCGATGGGGGCGAGTGGCATGTTGTGTTCTCCAATTGTGAGCGCGGCGTCAGTCGGAATGACCGGTGCGATGGTACAGCGTCGGCCGGTGGATGGTTGATATTGAGCGGACACTCGGACAAGATGTGCAGGTTCGGAGCACGGTTGCTCCGACGAGACGACTGACAGAAAGGTCAGACATTGCTACTCGCAGCTGAATTCGGCACCGGTCAGGTGCTCTGGTCACTCCTCTGGTTCTTCCTGTTCTTCGTGTGGATCATGTTGATCTTCACGATCTTCGGAGACATCATCCGCAGTGACGACATGGGTGGTGGAGCCAAGGCCATCTGGTCGATCTTCATCATCTTCCTGCCGTTCATCGGGATCTTCCTCTACCTCATCATCCGCGGTGGCGGCATGGGTGAGCGTCAGGTCGCTGCCGCCAAGAAGCAGAACGAGCAGATGCAGGAGTACATCCGCTCCACGACGGGCGGCACCGCCGGCACGAGCGAAGCCGACCAACTCGCCAAGCTCGCCGATCTCCACACCAGTGGCAAGATCGACGACGCCGAGTACGCCACGGCGAAGGCGAAGGTCATCGGCTCCTGAGCTGACGATCCACTGACGTCACGGCGTCACGTCCGACGGTTCGTCGGGCGTGGCGCCGTCGTCGTTTTCGGCCACGGCGACAGCGTCACCGAAGACCGCATCACGACGGGGGAAAGACTCGGTCCCAGTCCCGTTGCATGCTCGCCACGGTCCAGCCGGCGGTGTGGGCGAACGCCGTGAACGAGCCGTCGAAGTCGACCGTCACCGCCTCCGGTTCGTAGGCGTACTCGCGGTCCGCGTCGTCGTGATCGACGAGCAACGCCATCGACGGACCGTCGGACGCGAGTGCGTACTCGAGCATCTCGCGATCACCGGCGGAATTGCCCGCGGCGAAGATCGGTCGGCGACCGAGTTCGCGCTGGATGTTCACCACCTTCGCCGCTCCTTCGTTGGCCGTGCCGATCATCTCGGCAGAGCGCGCGAGCTGCGGGCGGCCCTGGGCGTCACGCGTGAACTCGTAGTTGACGAGAGTTCCGACGACTCCTTCGGGCGGTACGGCGTAGAACTCCTGGCTGATCGCCCGCACGAACTCGGTCCCACCGCCGGTGACGATGAAGACGCTGAACGACACCGCTCGGAGCGCATCGATCAGCTCCAGCATCGGCTGATACCGCAGTTGGAGAAAGGGAACGCGTCGTTCCGCGTGCACCGCCGCGTCGAAGAACCTGCGAATGCGTTCATCGAACTCCTCCGGTCCGAATCCCAGGGTCAGCTGCACCAACGCCAGCGCGATCCGTTCCAATCCCAACTCGGCCTGCGCCGCGTGGTCACGCTCGATCAGCGCACGGAACTCAGGGCGGGTGGCGATCGACGGATCGGCAGCAGCGGCCCGCTGGAGCTCGTCGAGCATGAACAGCAGCTGGAGGTACTGCGGCTTCTCGCACCACAGCGTCCCGTCGTTGTCGAACATCGCGACACGCTCGGCGACCGGGACATCCCTCGCAGCAGCGAGGAAGTCGAGCAGCGCGGACTTGACGGCTCCGGGCCGCCACGATGGCAACGGGTCATCGGTGGGTGTGGTCATGGCTCTCCTTGTTGCGGGCTCGCGACCGTCACGTTTGACCCGGCACCGTGTGACGTCTGATGGTGCGGATGCCGATGTGGCTCATGCCGGTGTCGATCATCTGGGGTCGACGTGCCGCCGGTCGGTAGCGCTGACAGTAGTTGTCGGCGCAGAGGAACGAACCGCCCTTGATCACCTTGCGCGGGATCCGGAACTGCGGTTGGTTCGGGTCGAAGCTCGACTCGACGTCAGGGCCGCGCGGATTGCTGGGCACGCAGCACGGTTTCTCTGCGTCGTCGGGGTGGCGCTGCGAGTACCAGTCGGTGGTCCACTCCCACACGTTGCCGGCCATGTCGTACAGACCGAATCCGTTCGGCGGGAACGACCCGACCGGCGCGGTACCGGTGAAGCCGTCCGCCTCACTGTTGCGCCACGGGAAGTCGCCCTGCCAGAAGTTGGCGAGGTACCGCCCGTCGGGCACCGCCTCGTCGCCCCACACGAAGGCCCGACCCTCGTGACCGCCACGAGCTGCGTACTCCCACTCGGCCTCGGTCGGCAGAGTCCTCGCCCGCCCAGGCGGCATACGCCTCGGCATCCTCGAACGCCACGTGCACCACGGGGTGGTCGAGCCGGTCGTCGATCGTGCTGTGCGGTCCGTACGGGTGACGCCACGACGCGCCCGGAGTCCACGTCCACCACTGGCTGAGATGGCGCAGGTCGACGGGGCCCGGCGTCATCGTGAACACCAGCGAACCTGCGACGAGGTTCTCCGTCGGCGCGCCGGGGTAGTCGGCGGGATCGAGGGGTCGCTCCGCCACGGTGACGTACCCGGTGGTGTCGACGAACGCCGCGAACTGTTCGTTCGTCACGGTCGTCGCGCTGATCGAGAACGCGTCGACGTGCACCAGATGCGTCGGCGCCTCCTCGGGGTAGTGGTCGTCGGAGCCCATGCGGAACGTGCCCGCGGGGACCGTCATCATCGGTTCGGGATCATCGCTTCGGGATCACCGGCTGGCGGCCCCGGCCTGCAGCTTGGCGAGGACCTTCTCCACGTTGAAGCTGGCCGGCTCCTGCCGCGGCGGGAACTCGACCAGCGAGGTGAGCATGTTCGCGACGTACATCTGAGCCGGCACCAGGACCCAGGCGCGATCGATCATCCAGTCGAAGTAGGTGTTCGAGGTGATGTCGGCGCGTTCGTACGGGTCGGTACGCAGGTTGAAGATCTTCGGAATGCGCAACTCGGTGAACGGCTCGAGCCACACCTGCAGGGTCCCCTGCGCGCGTTGCTCGAGGAAGACGACCTTCCAGTTGTCGTAGCGCATCGCCGTGAGGTCGCCGTCGTCGGACACGTAGAAGAAGTGCTGGCGGGGGCTCTGATCGGCCACCCCGGTGATGTAGTCGAGTTGGTCGTGACCGTCGAGGTGGACCTTGTACGTGGTGCCGTTCAGGTCGCGCCCCGCCTTCAACTCGTCCTTGATGTCGCGGTCCCCGGCCGCGGAGAGCAGCGTGACGAACCAGTCGTTGTGGCTGACGATCCCGTTCAGCACCTCACCTGCAGGGATGTGGCCGGGCCAGCGCACCATGGCCGGAACCCGGTAGGCGCCCTCCCAGTTCGAGTTCTTCTCGTTGCGGAACGGGGTCGTTCCCGCGTCGGGCCACGAATTCATGTGCGGACCGTTGTCGGTCGAGTACATCACGATGGTGTCGTCGGCGAGGCCCTGTTCGTCGAGGAAGGCGAGGATCTCGCCGACGAGCTCGTCGTGGTCGATCATCACGTCGTGGTACTCCGACTGCCACCGGCCGGCCTGGCCGCGGCTGGCGTCCTTGGCGTGCGTGCGGAAGTGCATGTGGGTGGTGTTGAACCACACGAAGAACGGTGTGTCGTCGGCCTTCGCGTCGCTCATGAAGCGCAAGGCCTCGGGCAGGATCTCCTCGTCGACCGTCTTCATCCGCTCACGGGTGAGCGGACCGGTGTCTTCGATGCGCTGGGTTCCGTCGCCGTTCGCCCACGAGTGGATCACCCCACGCGGACCGAACGCCTTGCGGAAGTTCGGGAAGTCGGCTTCTGGCGGATAGTCCTCGTGCTCGGGTTCCTCCTCCGCGTTGAGGTGGTAGAGGTTGCCGAAGAACTCGTCGAAGCCGTGCATCGTCGGCAGGAACTCGTCCTTGTCGCCGAGATGGTTCTTGCCGAACTGGCCGGTGGCGTACCCCTGGGCCTTGAGCGCCGTGGCGATCGTGGGATCCTCCGCGCGCAGGCCGATGTCGGCTCCCGGGAAGCCGACCTTGGTGAGACCGGTGCGATACGGGTTCTGTCCGGTGATGAACGCCGCCCGGCCCGCCGTGCAGCTCTGCTCGCCGTAGTAGTCGGTGAAGCGCACGCCCTCGGCGGCGATGCGGTCGATGTTCGGTGTCCGGTATCCCATCAAACCGTCGCTGTAGCAACTCAGGTTCGATATCCCGATGTCGTCACCCCAGATGATCAGGATGTTGGGCTTGCCGTTGGGCATGAAGTCTCCTTGCGTGCGAAGTTCGCAGCAATGTATCCCAGCCCGGGAGCGGGCCGATCAGTCCTGCGCCTGTTGCACCAGCACCGGGCACACGGCGTGGCGAACCACGTGATCGGATGTCGATCCCATCACGGCGCGGCGCAGACCGCGACGGCCGTGCGTGCCCAGTACGACCACGCTCGCGGGGAGCGACGCCGCCACCTCACAGATCACGCGTCCGGCGTCGCCGTACTTCACGAGCGTCTCGACGTCCGGGAGGCCGAGTTCCGCAACCGTCTGGTCGAGTGTGAGCTGGGCGGCTTCGCGTTGGGCCTCGACCAGGTCGTTCTTCTCGTCGAACGACATCACGCCGCCGGCGAATCCCGTCCCGGTCACGAGCGTCGGGTCGATCGGGGGTGCCACCGTCAACAGCACGATCCGACCCGGCGCGGCGAGCAGCGCCAGGCCCTGGCGGATCGCCGTCAGCGCGAGATCCGAGCCGTCGGTGCACAAGAGCACGGTCGGAGGGCCCTGGGGCGCGGTCGTGGAGGTCATGTCGCGAGTCTCGCATCACCGAGCCGCTCCGCCACCAACGGTCGCGCCGCGGCGGTGGTCGCTCGCTGCAGGGTGCTTCGCAGCAATGGACCTCTGTCGAGTGTGGCGCTCTGCAAGAGTGGCGCCATGAACGACATCGTCGTCGGAGTCATCGCGATCCTCACCGGAGCGGTCTTCTGCTTCCGGGGGTACCTCGCCATGCGCATCATCATTCCGCTGTGGGGCGCGTTCGCGGGCTTCATGCTCGGTGCCGGCATCGTCTCGGGCGCCGACGGGTTCCTCGGCTCGGCGCTCGGCTGGATCGTCGGCATCGTCCTCGCAGTCGTCTTCGGTCTGCTCGCGTACCTCTACTACGAGGTCGCAGTGATCATCGGCATGCTGGCGATCGGCTTCGCGCTGGGGACGTCGCTGATGGTCGCGCTCGGTGTCACGTGGTCGTGGGTGATCGTGCTGGCAGGCGTCGCGCTGGCCGTGGTGCTGGCATTCGTGGCGCTCGTCGCCGACCTGCCGATGGCGCTGCTCACGATCCTCACCGCGATGGCAGGGGCATCGGCGATCGTCGCCGGGCTGATGCTGATGTTCGGGGTGACCGACGTCGGCGACTTCGACTCGGCGCAGACCACGAAGACGCTCGCCGACGACTGGTGGTGGTACGCGATCTACCTCGTCCTGGCGATCGGCGGCATGATCGCGCAGTTCGTCGACGTCGATCGGCGCCGTGAGACACTGCGCGCGGCCTGGTCGACCGGTATCGGAACGACGACCTCGATCTGAGTCGCACTGCGATGTCGGGCACCGCTGACTGCGAGGTCCGCGACGACTGGTTGCTCGAGCAGGACGTCAACGCGTGGAGTTCGCTCGCCTACGTGGTGGCCGGTGTGGTGCTGGCGGTGCAGATCGCACGGCAGCGCCTCCCCGTCGCCGCGTACGGGCTCGCACTCGTGGTCGCCGCGGAGGGTCTGGGCAGTCTGGCGTTCCACGGGGCGGCTGGCGACGTGTCGCAGTTCCTCCACGATGTTCCCTTGATCGGCGCCCTCGGTTTCGTCGCCGGCTGGCACACCGGCCGCCTCGCGGGCATCGCCGACCGCAGTTCCCTCGTGGGCCTCATGCTGGGTCTCACGGTGGCGAGCGTTCTGTGGGCCGTTGCTCCCGGAGCCACGAACGCCACGGTCGCGGTCGCCGTCGTCGTGATCGTCGTGACGTCGATGATCGCCCGCCGGCGCGGTCTCACCGGCGTGTGGTCGCCGGTCCTGCTCGTCCTCGGCGGCACTGCCGTCGCGGCGTGGGCGCTCGGTTCAGCGGACAGCCCGTTGTGCAACGCCGAGTCACTCGCCCAGCCGCACGGGATCTGGCACGTGCTCACGGCCGTCGTCGCGCTCGCCTGGGCCGACAGCGCGTACGCCGCCGAGGACCCCGCCCACGCGCCGAGGATGTTCCGCCGGTTCACCGATCGCACGATCGGGATCCTCGCCGGCGGACTCGTGCTCGGATTCCATCGCTCGGTCGACGTGGCATGGCGCGAGCGCTGGCCGGCCGACCGGCCGGTGCTGGTCGTGGCGAACCACGCCAACGGCTTCGTCGATCCGGTGGTGGTGGCCGCCGTGCTGCATCGCCTCCCCCGATTCCTCGCCAAGGCGGCGTTGTGGAAGGTGGTCGTCGCCCGACCGTTCCTCGGCCTCGCCGGGGTGCTGCCCGTGTATCGCAGCGCCGACGGCGACCGGCCCGGCGACAACGACTCGGTGTTCGAGGCATGTCATCGCGAGTTGGCGCAGGGCGCAACCGTGGCGATCTTCCCCGAGGGGACGACGGGCGACCGGGCCGGACTCGACCGCGTCAAGTCGGGCGCCGCGCGGATCGCCCTCGGCGCCCTCCCGACCGCCCCCGACGTGGTGATCGTGCCCATCGGCATGGCATACGAGAGCAGGATCCGGACGCGCAGCCGTGTCGCAGTGATGTTCGGCGAGCCGATCGTCGTCGCCGAGTTCGCCGGCAACGGGCTCGGCGCCGATGGCGAGCCGCACCCGGCGGATGCGAACGCGTTGACGGATCAGATCACCGTCTCGCTGCAGGCGGTGTCACCGGGATTCGCCGACGTCGAGGAACGCGAGGTGATGCGAGCAGCCGCCCGCATCCAAGGCTCGCACGATCGCCATCGGTCGTTCGCCGACGACGAGGTCGTGGCGCGCCGGTTGGCGACGGCCCCCGCCGAGACGAGGTCGGCCATCGTCGAGGCGTACCGGACGTTCGCAGCCCGGCTGCAACTGATCGGGATCACCGACGATCAGCTGCGCCCCGAGCACGTCTCGATCGGACGAATCGCCCTCTCCCTGCTGGCGTTGCTGGTCGCAGGATCGGTCGTCGTCGCAGCGACGCTCATCCATCTGCCGGCGATCCTCGCGGTGACCATCGGGACCGGGCTCGTCAGGTCGACGGCCACGAAGGGCACGGTTCGCCTGCTGCTCGGGTCGGTCGCCATGCTGCTCACGTGGATCGTCGCAGGCGCGTGGCTCGGCGACGGATGGTCGGCGGTGGGGTACGCGATCGCGATCGCTCTCGGCGGGATCGCTGCACTCGTCGTGTGGCCACCGCTCATCCGCCAGCTCCGGGTGCTGACCGGGATGGTCCGCGTGCGCGATCGCGCTGGTCTGCTCGGGCCGGTGCTCGGGGCACGATCCCGTGTTGTGACCCTCGTGCGCGCCAGTATCGACGGCGACCATGAGTGACGCCGGCGCGATCCCCGACAGCGCTTCGCTGCCCGAGGCACCGAAGCGCAGCGTTCGACGCATCGCGGTCCGGATCCTGTTCATCGTCGGTGCGCTCGCGTTGTCGACGTGGATCCTGCTGCGGACGTTCGACGAACTCGACGTGGCCGAGATCCGCGCCGCGGTGGCATCGCTGAACGATGCCGAACTGCTCTCGATCGGGAGCATGTGGTTGTTGTGGATCGGGGCGCAGGGCCTGCTCACGGCGTCGCTCGTGCCGGGTCTTGCAGTCCGTCACGGTGTGGTCGCCTTCCTCGGCCCGGCGGCGGTCACGTCGGTGGTTCCCGGCCCGAGCGACCTGCCGATCCGCTATCAGATGCTGACCTCGTGGGGACGCACGACGAGCGAGGCCACACTGGCCGTGGCCGCCGGCGGCATCTTCTCGATCGGCGTGAAGCTCGCTCTCCCGATCATCGCCGCGATCGGGTTGCTGATCTCCGATGCTCCGATCAGCGGCACGCTGCGCACGGTCGTGGTGATCTGCCTGCTCGTGGGCCTCGGCGTGGCGGTGCTCGCAGTGGTCCTCGGCTCCGAGCGGCGCACCGAACAGGCCGGCCGACTGATCGAGCCGATCTGGGCGCGGGTCCTGCGGATGTTGCGCAAGCCCGAGCCGGCCGATCTCACCACACGGATGGTCGCTGCTCGTGCAGGTGCCGTGCGGACGTTGCACGACCGGTGGCTCGTGGCCAGTTGGGCGACGATGCTCACCGCCACCAGCAAGTTCGCGCTGCTGCTGATGACGCTGCGCTTCGTCGGCGTCGACGACGACGTGCTGCCGTGGACGCAGGTGTTCGTCGTGTACGCCCTGGTGCAGGGATTGACGGTGTTCCCCATCACGGCCGGTGACGCCGGGGTGAGCGAGATCGCCTACATCGGCATGCTGACGGCTGCGGCCGGCGAGGAGTGGGTCAACCAGATCACTGCGGCGGTCCTGATCTTCCGGATCATCACCTGGCTGCTGCTGATCCCGGTCGGTCTCGGCGTGTTGGGGTTCTGGCGCCATCAACTCCGGCGCAAGCCTGCAGGGAACGCGCCGGATGGATCACCGGCCCCGTCGCCACGCCGGTTGCGGGTCAGAACTCGAACTGCACCGCGGCGCGCTCGGCAACCCGACCGGTGATGTGGTCGGCGATGAACTGCTGGTGTTCGGGGTGGTCGCGGTACACGAGGTAGTCGTCGACCGACGCGAAGTCTCCGACGATGGAGTACTCGAAGTTGGTCGGCGCCAGCTGGAGGTCGCGGCCGTGGCGGTACTCGGCGATCTCCGGGATCGTGGCCGGGAGCGCATCGAGCGCGGCGGCGATCGCACCGACGTGCGCCTCGGTGACGGTGTCGTTCCAGCGGAGCATCACGACGTGACGGATCATCGCCCCCTTCCTACCACCTGAAACGCTGGGGTCTGACCCCGGCGTTTCAGGTCACGTACATCGTCTCGACGAGGTCGGCGTAGCGTTCGGCGACCACCGATCGCTTGACCTTGTAGGTCGGCGTCAGTTCGCCGCCTTCGACGGTGAGCGGCGTCGGGAGCAGACGCCAGTACTTGATCTGTTCGACTGGCGCGTGCTCACGGTTGACCCGTCCGACCGCGGCGTCGATCTCGTCGCGGACGCGTTCGTCGTGGATCAGATCGGCGATGTCGTCGGATGCGCCGTGATGCTCGGCCCACTCTGCGGCCGTATCGGCGTCGAGCGTCAGCAGTGCCGTGAGGTAGCGCCGGCCGTCGCCGATCACGACGGCCTGACCGATGAGCTTCTCCATCGACAGCCGTGCCTCGATCTCGGACGGGGCGATGTTCTTGCCGGCCGCGTTGATGATCAGATCCTTCTTGCGGCCCGTCAGCCAGACGTACCCGTCGTGGTCGATCCGGCCGAGGTCACCCGTGGCCATCCACCCGTCGGCATCGATCAGTTCCGCAGTGGCGTCGGCCATCTGGAAGTAGCCGGAACAGACACTGCCCCCGCGCACGAGGAGTTCGCCGTCGCGCGCCGCACGGATCTGGAGACCCGGGACCGGCCGGCCGACCGAACCGATGCGGATGGCGTCGGGCGGATTCAGGGTGGCCGGTCCGCAGTCCTCGGTCTGCCCGTACACCTCGGCGATCGGAAGCCCCAAGCCGTGGAACCAACGGACCAGATCCGGGTGGATCGGCGCAGCGGCCGAGACGAGGAGGCGAGCCTGGTCGAGTCCGAGCTTGCGCCGAATCACGCGTCCGATCGTCTGGTTCGCAGCGAACGCTCCGACGCGTGTGGCCAGCGCCTTCGCCGTGCGTCGCGGCCTGGCCGGGTCGGTGTCGGCGGCGATGAGGCGGTCCAGTGGCCCTCCGAGATGGATCGGCGCGGCGTCGAGCTCGTCGATGATGACGTCGTGGAGCTTCTGCCACACCCGCGGGACGGCCATGAAGATCGTCGGCCGACAGGCCCGCAGATCGTCGGCAACCGTCGCGAGGCTCCGCGCGAACCAGGTCTCGCCACCCGCTTGGATGACACCGAAGTGACTGGTTGCCCGCTCGGCGATGTGGCTCAGCGGCAGATAGGAGAGCAGGCGGTCGTCGGGGGTGAGGTGGAGGATCGAGTCGACGGAATCGAGCGTCCACGTGATGTTGCGGTGGGTGATGCACACACCCTTGGGCGGGCCGGTGGTGCCGCTCGTGTACACGAGCGTGGCGAGATCGTCGGCCGACAACCCGTCGACGCGCGCATCGAGCGGGGCCGTGTCGCCGGCACCGGCGCGAAGATCGTCGAGCGTCATCAGGAGCCCGGCGTGATCGAGACCTGGCGCGCTGCCGAAGGAGACGATCCGTTCCAGCTTCGGAAGGCTGGGCAGGTGCAGCAGGACCTTGGCGAGTTGTTCGGTGTCGTCGACGAAGCAGACGCGTGCACCGGAATTGTCGAGGACGTACGCGATCTGCGACGACGAACTCGTCGGGTAGACGGGCACCGTCACCGCTCCGGCCGACATGATCGCGAGATCGGCGATGTGCCACTCGGGACGGTTCGATGCGAGCAGTCCCACGCGATCGCCTGGTTCCACGCCGAGTGCCAGCAGCCCGACGGCAGCCTGCTCGACTGCGGTTGCGTAGTCGGCCCATGAGATCGTGGACCAGTCACCGTTCACCACGTGACGCATTGCGACACGGCGCGGCTGGCCGACGGCGCGTGCCCTGAACCGGTGCACGATCGTGTCGAGCCGGATGGGTTCAACGACGTCTTGGGTCATGCACCCATTGTTCGTCAGGGCACCGGTCCATGACCACGGCCCTCGGTCACATTCTCACCGGGCCACGGTCAGTGCAGGCGGGTGAGGGGATCGAACTCGATGACGTCCGGTGCCGAGAGTTCCGGGTTCCGGGGTTTGCCGGGACCGGCTCGCCGCCGAGCGCGCTCGTGTCGCCATCGGTGCCAGGGCGCGCGAGCGTTCGGTGTCGGGGCGTGCCGCTGGGCGAGACCCGTTCGAACCTGGGCCATCGCCCCGGGCCCGGACGTCCGCAGGATCACCAGGAGCGCGACGTGCATCGCGGTGATGCGACCTTCGCAGGTGATGATGTTGCCCACTTCGACGACGCGTTCGGTCGATGCCGCCGATCCGTACGACTCGAGCAGCGACGAGGCGAGCCAGTGCGTCGCCGCCTCGTGGTTGCCGAGCAGTCCCGCCGCGGCAACGACGACCGTGCCGGTCGAACTCGCGGCCATCCACTCGCAGCGTGGGGCGACGAGACGCAGCCACGACAGCAGGTCTTCGTCACGCGCCGTGCGGGAACATCCGAGCCCACCCGGAACCAGCACGACGTCGGGATCGCGGACGTCGTCGAACAGTGCGTCGACGTGGTGACCTCCGGCGGGACCGTCGACATGGCCGAGGCGCGCGCCGACCCCGACGAGTTCGACGTCGGCGAGTTGTTCGAAGGCGATCGTGAACGCCTCGCACTCGTCTGCCGACACCCCGTGCGACAGTGCCAGAGCGACCTGCACTCCCCCATCGTCGCACACCGTGCAACACGGCGCCAGTCGCGCCCGAGATCGCGATCGGCGCCGCTCGGATCGCGGGTGCAGGAGTTTGTACGGTGCAAGCATGACGACGATCGACCAGGAGGCACTCCGGGCGAAGTACCGGGCCGAGCGCGACAAGCGGTTGCGGGCCGACGGCAGTGGGCAGTACATCGAACCGGTCGGCCGGTTCGCCCACTACCTGGAGGATCCCTACGTGGCACCGACGCCACGGGAACCGCTGCACGACGAGGTGACGGTGGCGTTCATCGGCGGCGGGTTCGCCGGACTCGTCACCGGCGCCCGGCTGAAGCAGGCCGGCGTCGAGAGCGTGCGGATCATCGAGAAGGGCGGCGACTTCGGTGGCACCTGGTACTGGAACCGCTATCCGGGCGCGCAATGCGACACGGCGGCATTCGTGTACCTCCCGCTGTTGGAGGAGACGGGGCACATGCCGACCGAGAAGTACACCCATGCCCCCGAGATCCTCGACCACTGCCGCCGCATCGCCAACCACTTCGACCTCTACGACGACGCCTGCCTGTCGACGGAAGTGACCGGCCTCGAGTGGAACGACGACGCGAAGCGGTGGATCATCCGCACGAACCGCGGCGACGAGATGCGCGCCCGGTTCGTGGCGATGGGCACCGGCCCGCTGCACCGACCGAAACTGCCCGGCATCCCCGGCATCGAGACCTACCAGGGCCACAGCTTCCACACGAGCCGGTGGGACTACGACTACACCGGCGGCGACCCTGCGGGAGCACCGCTCGACCGACTCGGTGACAAGCGGGTCGGCATCATCGGCACCGGCGCCACCGCGGTGCAGTGCATTCCGCACCTCGCTCGTGCCTGCGACGAGCTGTTCGTGTTCCAGCGCACGCCGTCGTCGATCGACGTGCGCAACAACCATCCCATCGACCCCGACTGGTTCCGGACGCTCGAGCCGGGCTGGCAGGCCGAGTGGCTGATGAACTTCACGACGCTGCAGACCGGCGGCTTCACCGACGAGGACCTCGTGATGGACGGCTGGACCGACATCAGCAAGCGCATCCGCGACAAGGTCCTGTCGAGCGGTGGCGAGTTCACCCGCGAGACGTTCATCAAGGCGTACGAGGACTCCGACGACGAGAAGATGACCGAGATCCGCGACCGCGTCGACGCGCTGGTGGCCGATCGCGAGACGGCCGAGGCGCTCAAGCCGTGGTACCGCCAACTGTGCAAGCGTCCGTGCTTCCACGACGAGTACCTCGACGCCTACAACGAGCCCGGTACCCATCTGATCGACACCGACGGCAAAGGCGTCGAGCGCATCGACGAGACCGGCGTGTGGGCCAACGGCGAGCACTACGAACTCGACTGCATCATCTACGCATCGGGTTTCGAGGTCGGCACCGAGTACGCCCGGCGGGCGGGCTTCGATGCGGTCGGGCGCAACGGCGAGAAGCTCTCCGAGCACTGGGCCGACGGGATGCGGTCGCTGCACGGCATCCACGTCCACGGGTTCCCGAACATGTTCATCGTGGGCCACACGCAGGGCGCCAACCTCATCTCGAACATCCCGCACAACCTGACGGAGGCCGGCCAGACCATCGCCGTGATCATCGACCACGCGCTCGACGTCGGCGCGGCGGAGGTGGAGGTCACCGAGACCGCAGAGGATGCGTGGGTGGAGCGGCTCGAAGCGGGCGCCGTGGCACGCATGACGAACTCGCCGGACTGCACGCCCGGCTACTACAACAACGAAGGGCAGCCGACCGGGCGGCGTGGCACGCTCAACTCGATGGGATACCCGGAGGGTCCGGTGGCGTACTTCCAGTACATCGACGCCTGGCGCAACTCGGGCGAGTTCGAAGGGTTGGAGTTCCGCTGAAAACCGCCGAAATTCTCCTCCAGGTGCGCGCTGAGCGCGCACTGCGAGGAGAATTTCGGCTGCTGGGGGGAAGGGCGGGGAGGAGACGGGTCAGGTGGGCTTCTTGCCGAGGGTGAGGGTGATGTCGACGGTCGAGCCGTTGCGGTCGACGGTCACGGTCACCTCGTCGCCGGGCTGACGCTTGGCGATGGCGACACCGAGGTCGGCGGGCTGGTCGATCGGCTCGCCGTCGAGGGCGACCACGACGTCGCCGACCCGGAGGTCGCTGTCGGCAGCGCCCGAACCCGGGGCGATCTCGACGATCTCGGCGCCATCGCCGTCGGTCGCGGGCTGCGTGGTCACTCCCATCAGCGCACGGTCCGGCACGGTGCCCGACTGCAGCGAGTCGATGACGTCCATCACCGGCGTGATGGCGATGGCGAAGCCGATGTTCTGCGCCTGCCCGGCGATCGCGGTGTTGATGCCGACGACCTCGCCACGGCCGTTGAGCAGCGGACCACCGGAGTTGCCGGGGTTGATGGCGGTGTCGGTCTGGAGGAGGTTGACGAGCTGCTCGCCGTTCTCCTCGGTGATCGTGCGGTCCTTGGCCGACAGGATGCCGGCGGTGACCGACGGTTCGCCGTTCAGGTCGAGTGCGTACCCGACCGCGATGAGCTGGTCGCCGAGCTGGAGGTCGTCGGAGTTGCCGACCGCGAGCGGTTGCAGGTCGTTGCGGTCGACCTTGAGGACGGCGAGGTCACGGGTCGGGTCGGCCGCCACGATGGTGGCCGACTCCTCCGAACCGTCGGAGAACGTGATCGTCGTGTCCTCGCCTTCGGCCACGACGTGGTTGTTGGTGACGATGTAGCCGTCCGCGCTCAACACGAAGCCGGTACCGGCGGCGGTGCCCTGCAACTGGCCGCCGATCGGGCTGGACTGCGTCACCGTCTGGTGGACCGACACGATCGACGGACGGGCGGCGTGCACCAGGGCGGCGATCGATCCGCCGTCGACCGACACGGTCTGCGCGGCGACGCCGGGTGCCGAGACGGCGGCCGGGCTGTCGTTGCCGTCCTGGCCGACGACGTAACCGCCGAGGGCAGCGGCGGTCACCGCAGCCCCGACGACGATGCCGGCGCCGAAGCGCGCGCGTCCCCGCGGTCGCGAGGGTCCGGTCGCGACCGGCGGGGACGGGGGCGTCCAGCTGTTCACGACAGGGTCGCCGTAGGGAGGTTCGACGACACCGCCGACAGCGGTGGGAGGGGTGACCGGCGGGACGGTGGGAGGGGTGGCGGGCGGGACGGTGGGAGGGGTGAGCGGCATGTCCATCGGCGATCATCGTGCACCCGCCGGGTCAGAATCAGGTGAGAACGAGGTGATCGGTGGGCAAGAGTGCTCGGCGTGGGGCTCGGAGGCTGGGCGGGAGTGGCCGGACGTGGGAGGCTGGCCGCTGTGTACACCGAGATCGAGTACGACGAGCGCGACCACGTCGGTGTCATCACCATCGATCGCCCCGAGGCGCGCAACGCCCTGACGTTCACCACCTACGACGAGCTGGCGGACGCGGTCGCCACGACGACCGCTCGCTGCCTGGTGATCACCGGTCGCGACCCGGCGTTCTGCTCGGGCGACGACGTGAAGCAGGTGATGGTCGCCGCGAGCAAGGAGTTGACCAGCCGCGACCGGACCCCCCGTCTCACGCCGGCCGCCGGGGTGCTCTTGCGCACCGACGTCCCGATCATCGCGGCGGTGAACGGAGCAGCGGTCGGCTGGGGCATGGAACTGGCGCTGATGGCCGACATCCGGATCGCGTCCGACCGGGCCCGATTCGGCGAACTGTTCGTCAAACGGGGGCTCTGCTGCGACGTCGCCGGCCTGGCCCGACTCGTCGAACTCGTCGGCAGGGAGACCGCCGCGGAGCTGCTGTACACCGGACGCATCGTCGACGCCGCCGAGGCCCGCGATCTGCGCCTCGTGTCGCGAGTCGTCCCGCACGACGACCTGCTGCCGACCGCGATCGACCTCGCATCCACCATCGCGGCCAACCCCCCGCTCGCGGTGCAGGCACTCAAGCGCGGATTGCGGACGGCGCTCGACCCCGACTGGGACGAGCTCGGCTCCTGGGTCAGCTCGACACTCGCCGACCTCTTCCGCACCGCGGACCACCGAGAAGGCGTCCAGTCGTTCCTGGAGAAACGACCCGCCAACTTCACCGGCAAGTGACCTCCGCAACCTGAACTACCCTCGCCGTCCGGTGAGGTCAGGCCGCGGAACGATGAAGGACCTACGAGGAACGATCGCGGTCGTCACCGTCGAGTGCATCAGGAAGAACCGTTCCGAGGTGACCGTCAACACCCCTCCGGTACGGCCGTTGATCGTGCTCGCCAACGCGTTCCCGGCGATCACGCCGTTCCTGCTGCGCAAGTTCGGCTACACGAAGTCGTTCGAGCAGGTCATCGCCGCCGGCATCGAGTGACCATCGCGAGCGGACGGCGCCGCTCGGTCTGACCTCCTCGACCCCGCTCGCCGGTACGGTCGGGCCGTGCTCGATCTGCCGATTGCCGACCCGTGGTTCGTCGTCGATCGGATCGGCGACGACATCGCGACTGATCACCGAACCCCACGTCCATCCGCTCCTGCGATGCAACGTGTGGCACGTACGCGGTCGCGAGTTCGACCTCGTGGTCGACACGTCGCTCGGGATCCGTCCGCTGCGGCACCTGGTCGAGCACGACGTGGGCCACGAACTGCTGGCGGTCGCGACCCACGCCCACGGCGATCACGTCGGTGGGCTCCACGAGTTCGACCGCCGGGCGATCCACCCGGCCGAGGCCGACGAACTGAGCTCGGCCGGCGTGGTCACCCTCGATGCCACCCTGTTCGGACCCACGGTCTGTCAGCCGTATCTCGATGCCGGCTACGACGTGCCCGACCTCCTCGTCGATGCGGTGCCCGCGGGCGGCATGGCGAGCGCCACGTTCGAGCGGCCCGCTGCGCCGCCGACCACGCTGCTCGCCGACGGCGACGTCGTCGACCTCGGCGATCGCTCGTTCGAGGTGCTCCACCTCCCGGGCCACTCCCCCGGCAGCATCGGGCTCTGGGAGGCGAGGAGTGGCGTGTTGTTCTCCGGCGACGCGGTCTACGACGGGCCGCTGCTCGACGAATTGGAGGGCTGCGACATCGAGGCCTATGTCGCCACCATGCGCCGCCTGCGTGACCTGCCCGTCCGAGTGGTCCACGGCGGCCACGAGCCGAGCTTCGGCCGCGAGCGTCTCGTCGAACTCTGCGACGCCTACCTCACCGCTGCGGGCCTGACGACCGCGGCCGTCCAGGCACTCCGCAACGTCGGCACGGCACTGGCGGCCGGCGGCGCAGGGTGGGGCGATAGGGGGTGCAGTCGCTCTTCGAGCCGGATCACCTGGTGGAGATCGACGTCGTCGCCGAGGTCTGACCATCCGACGAGGCCCGCGGTACAGTCCGGGGATGGCATCGGCCAGCGATCGTCGGCACCGTCACCGCCCGCTGGAACGTCTGACGGAACCGCTGGTTCGAGACGACGGCGTTCTGCGTCCGGCGAGCTGGGACGAAGCGCTCGACCGTGCCGCCGCCGGATTCCGGTCGGCCCGTGCGGGTGGCTCGTCGATCGGCGTGTTCTCGTGTTCGAAATCGACGAACGAGATGAACTTCGTCGCCCAGAAGCTCGCTCGCGTCGCATTCGGCACCAACAACATCGACAGCTGCAACCGGACTTGACACGCTCCCTCGGTGGTCGGTCTGGCCACCGTGTTCGGAGCAGGCGGTGGAACATCGTCGTACGCCGAGGCCGAGGCCTCGGACGTGATCGTGATGTGGGGATCGAACGCCCGCAACGCGCACCCGATCTACTTCCACCACGTCCTCCAGGCGATCGGTCGCGGCGCCAAGCTCTACGTCGTCGACCCGCGACGCTCGGAGACCGCTCAGTTCGCGGATCGTTGGCTCGGCCTGGAGGTCGGCACCGACATCGCGCTGTCGAACACGATCGGCCGCGAGATCATCGCGGCCGGGCTGACGCACCCGGACTTCATCCGCCGCGCGACGTCGGGATACGACGAGTACGCCGCCTCGGTCGAGGACTGGACGCTCGAGCGTGGCAGCGCGGTCACCGGTGTTCCCGCCGATGCGATCCGTGAACTCGCCCACGCCTACGCAGGTGCCGCAGCGGCGCAGCTCTGTTGGACGCTCGGAATCACCGAACACCACAACGGTGTCGACAACGTGCTGTCGTTGTGCAACCTCGCGCTCCTCACCGGCCAGGTCGGCCGGTACGGCGCCGGACTCTCGCCACTGCGGGGGCAGAACAACGTGCAGGGCGGTGGCGACATGGGTGCCCTTCCCAACAAGCTGCCCGGGTTCCAGGACGTGGACGACGACGTCGCACGAGCGAAGTTCGAGGCCGAGTGGTCGACGTCGATTCCATCCACCGACGGGTGGAATCTGACCGAGATGTTCGACGCGATGGAGCACCGTGATCTCCGTTCGCTGCTCGTGATCGGTGAGAACCCGGCACAGTCGGAGGCCGACGTGAGCAGGGCGGTCGAACTGCTCGGCGGGCTCGACCATCTGGTCGTGCTCGACATCCACCTGACGAAGACCGCGGAACTCGCCGACGTCGTACTGCCCGGCTCAGCGTCGTGGTGCGAGTCCGATGGCACCGTGACCAACTCCGAGCGTCGCGTGCAACGCGTGCGCAAGGCGCTCGATCCGCCGGGCAACGCCCGCGACGACATCGACATCCTGGTCGACCTGGGACGCCGCCTCGGTCACGACTGGCACTACGACACGCACGAGGACGTCTGGAACGAACTCCGACGACTGTCGCCGATGCATGCCGGCATGTCGTGGGAACGGATCGGATCACTCGGTGGCATCCAGTGGCCCTGTTTCACGGACGACACGCTGGAGCCGCCGTTCCTCCACGGCCGTCTCTGGGCCGAGGACCCCGCGGATCGAGGTCGACCTGCTCCGTTCAGCGTCGTCGTCCACGAGCCTCCGGCCGAGCCGGTCACCGCCGAGTTCCCGATGCGGCTCACGACTGGCCGCCGACTCGACTCGTACAACACGGGCGTCCAGTCCGGCGGCTACCGCAGCCCGAACCGGGTCGGCGAGACGATCGACGTCTCACCCCATGATGCCCGGGCCCTGGGCCTCGCCGATGGCGAACTCGTACGGGTCTCGTCGCCGCGTGGGTCGATCGAGGCCCCGGTTCGCGTCGACCGCGGGCTTCGCGCGGGCCTCGTGTTCATGTCATTCCACTTCCCCGACGAGATCGACGTGAACCAGCTCACGATCGACGCCACCGATCCGAAGTCGGGGACCGCCGAGTTCAAGGCCGCCGCCGTGCGCATCGAGAAGTTGGCATGATCCCGCCGGCAGTGACCATGCGTCGGTCGCCATGGACCTGAAGACGCGCGGCGTCGAGCCCACCACCGCCGAACGCGCCGCCATCGACGCCGTGCTCGGGGCCGACCAACCGCCGCGTTCGCACGACCGGATCGGCGGCCGGTCGCTCCGAGCGCGCCGTCACCTGCTGTTGCCGACGCTGCACGCCGTGAACGACCGGGTGGGATGGATCAGCCCTGCAGCCATCGACCACATCGCCGAACGCCTCGACGTGTCGCCCGCCGAGATCCATGGTGTCGTCACGTTCTACGGGCTGTTCTCGACCAGCGAACGGCCGGCGCGTCAGGTCCACGTGTGTATCGACCTGGTGTGCCGCATCGAGCGGGGCGGAGGCGAACTCCCCGACGGCGCCCACCCGTCTCCGTGTCTCGGGATGTGCGAGCAGGCTCCCGCCGTGCTCGTCACCGAAGCCGGAGAGCCCGCGCGTCGCACGACGATCGGGGGCATCGTCGGGGTGGACGAACTGGTGGCGGGTGGCCCGGTTCCGAGGCCCGAGCCGAGTCGCGTTGCGTCCGTCCCCCAGGCCGGGAACCCGGACCTGGTACTGCTCGCCAGGGCCGGGCGCGGGGATCCTCTCGACTTCGAGGCCTACCTGGCCGACGGGGGCCTGCGCGCGCTCGAGCGCGCCCGCGAGATCGGCCCGACCGGCGTGATCGACCTGGTCGACGCCGCCGGACTGCTCGGCCGGGGCGGTGCCGCCTTCCCGACCGCGAGGAAGTGGCTGGCAGTGCGGAGCCAGCCGGCCACACCGCGCCATCTGGTCTGCAATGCCGACGAGTCGGAGCCGGGCACGTTCAAGGATCGGGTGCTGATCGAGAACGATCCGTTCGCGCTGCTGGAGTCGATGGCGATCGCTGCGCTCGCCGCAGGCTGCGCCCACGGCTGGATCTACCTGCGCGGCGAGTACCCGGAGGCGGAGGCGACGCTGACCTCCGCGATCGAGAGGTTCCGGGCAGAGGGGATTCTCGGCGCCGGCTTCGACATCTCGATCAGGCGCGGCGCGGGCGCCTACGTCTGCGGCGAGGAGACCGCGATCTTCAACTCGATCGAAGGGTTCCGCGGCGAGCCCCGCAACAAGCCGCCGTACCCGTACGAGGTGGGGTTGTTCGGCGCGCCGACGGTGGTCAACAACGTCGAGACGCTGATGAACGTGCCGTCGATCGTGCTGGGTCGAACCTCGTCGAACCGGCGGTTGTTCTGCCTCTCCGGCGCGGTCGCGGCGCCGGGCGTCTACGAGGTGGAACTCGGGCTGACACTCCGCGAACTCGTCGAACTCGCCGGCGGGCTCAGATCCGGCTCGGAGCTGCAGGCCGTACTGCTCGGCGGCGCGGCCGGCCGGTACGTCGCGCCGAACGCACTCGACGTGAGACTCGACCACGAGTCGGTGCGCGAGGCGGGGCTCACGCTCGGCTCGGGTGTCGTGATGGTGCTCGATCAGTCGGTCGATCTCGTCGACCAGATCCGCCGGATCGCCGCCTTCTTCCGCGACGAGTCGTGCGGCCAGTGCGTGCCGTGCCGCGTCGGGACCGTCCGCCAGGAGGAGGTCCTCGAACGGCTCGCCGACGGTGTGCGCCAGGGCGACGTGGAGCTGCTCGCCGACATCGGACGGGCCATGGCCGATGCGTCGATCTGCGGTCTCGGGCAGACCGCCCATCAGGCGATCGAGTCGGCGGTCGTGACGCTGGGGGTGTTCCGCCCGTGAACGATGTCCCGGTCGACATCCGCAGCCGGCCGTCCGTCACCGCGACGATCGACGGCGCCACGGTGACCGTCGACGCGGGGACGACGATCCTGCAGGCGTGCGGCGGACGCGGCGGTGAGATCCCCACGCTCTGCGTCGGCGACACCATCACGCCGAAGAACGCGTGCCGGCTGTGCGTGGTGGAGGTCGAGGGATCGCGGGCACTCGTTCCTGCGTGCTCGCGGCCGATCGAGGCCGACATGGTCGTGCACACGCGCTCCGAGCGCGTCGACCATGCCCGGCGCATGGTGCTGGAGTTCCTCGGCTCGTCGGTCGACCTGTCGCTGACCGCGAACGTGGCCGAGTGGAACCACGAGTACGGCGTCGACCTCGACCGGTACGGTGCCGACGCCGCAACGGTCGCGCAGCCCGTCAAGATCGACAACGACCTCTACGTGCGCGACTACGCGAAGTGCATCCTCTGCTACCAGTGCGTCGACGCCTGCGGCGAGCAGTGGCAGCACAGTTTCGTCATCGAGATCGCCGGACGCGGCTTCGACGCCCACGTCTCGACCGAACACGACGTGGCTCTCCCCGATTCGGCGTGCGTCTACTGCGGCAACTGCATCCAGGTGTGTCCGACCGGGGCGCTGATGGCGACCACGGAGTTCGACATGCGAGCCGCCGGGACCTGGGACGACGAGCGTCAGACGGTGACCGAGACCATCTGCGGTTTCTGCGGGGTGGGGTGCGGGCTCGAACTGCACGTGCAGGACGACACCATCGTCAAGGTCACCTCACCACCCGACAACCCCATCACCCACGGCAATCTGTGCATCAAGGGTCGGTTCGGGTTCCAGCACGTCCAGAACCGCCCAGATCGAGACGCTCCGGCGCATAGACGTTGAATCCGTCGCCACGGACGAAACCTGCCAACACCATGCCCGCCCGACGAGCCGCGTCGACGGCGAGCGCGGTCGGCGCACTGACGGCGACGAGGGTCGAGAACCCGGCGGCCCACGCCTTCTGCACCATCTCGATGCTCGCCCGCCCGCTCACGAACAGGCCGAGGTCGGTGGCCGGCAACCCACCGGCGCCTCCCAGCAGCATCGAACCCACGACCTTGTCGACGGCGTTGTGCCGACCGACGTCTTCGCGGGTGACGAGCACCTCTCCCGCACGATCGAACGCTGCCGCGGCGTGCACGGCTCCGGTTGCCGCGAACAGACCCTGCGCTGTGGACATCCGGTGCGGGATCGACGCGAGGACATCGAGGTCGAACGGGTCGCTCGGCGGGAGCGGTTCGAGCCGCTCGCACATCACGTCGAGTTGCTCGCTGCCGCACCAGCCACAACTCGACGACACCGTTCCCAACCGGGCCGTCGGCACTGCTGCGCGCCCGCCGGTCTCCACGGTGACCACGTTGAACTCGGTGTCGACGGCACTGCCGCTCGCGCAGTAGCGCACGCCGGTGATCGGTGCCCCGCCGAGCAGCCCTTCGGCGAAGCAGAAACCGGCAGCGAGTTCGAAGTCGTGGCCCGGGGTGCGCATCGTGGTCGACACGACGGCACCGTCGAGCTGGATCGTCATGGGCTCCTCGACGATGAGGTCGTCGAAGACGGTCCTCGTCACCCGCTCGTCGCCGACGCCATCGACGCGCGTGACCCGCCTGCGCTCCTTGCGACGCCGGGCCATCAGGCGTATCCGGCTCGGCCGTAGTCGCTGCGTCTGGCCGTCCCGAACCAGTTGCCGAGATCGACGAGGAACGCGAACATCACGATCACCCAGCCGAAGCCGTTGATCGGGTCACCCCACTGGTCCATCAGCACGTAGGCGAGGGTCGTGTACGGCAGGAACAGCCATCCGAAGAACCCGATCCAGAAGCTGTCGAACGCCGTGTCGTTCCAGTCGGAGAAGATCTCGAGCAGGATCAGCCCGAACCTCGGGAACACCGCGCCGACGACGAGGAACAGACAGCCGCACATGCCCGAACACTACGTCGTTGTTCGAAGGGCCAGAAGTGGCAAGCTGCGACCATGCACGCCGTGAGCCCATGCCGGTCGTGCTGAGCCACACCGCTCGAGCCGCGCTGTCCATCCTCGCTGTGGGCGCAGTCGCCGCCGGATGCGCCGGAGCCGACTCCGGGGCTGCCACCACGGAGCGCGTCCAGCCCACGGTCCCGTCGACAGCATCCAGCACGACGACATCCAGCACGACCACGACATCCAGCACGACCACGACATCCAGCACGACCACGACATCCAGCACGACCACGACGACGGTCGCAACGACCATCGCGTACGTCGTGCCGGTCGCCGACGTCGCCGCCGCCGGCTGGGGCACCACTCATGCCGGCTACAGCGCCACCGACATCTTCATCGGGTGCGGCGCCCAGGTCGTGGCCCCCGTGAACGGCGTCGTCCTCGAGGTCCGCACGGTCGACCAGTGGGACCCGGCCATCGACAACCCGGCCACCCGTGGCGGGCGATCGGTGGCAGTCCTCGGTGACGACGGTGTCCGCTACTACATGGCCCATCTCGACACCGTCGATGTCGCGCAGGGCGGGCGGGTCGGCGCCGGCGATCCGATCGCAACGGTGGGGCGTACCGGCCGGGCATCCGCATGTCATGTTCACTTCGGGATCTCCCCGCCCTGCCCGGGGCCGGAATGGTCGGTGCGCCGCGGCGTCATCCGGCCCTCCCCGTATCTCGACGCGTGGAGGGTCGGCGAGCAACGCAGCCCCGGCGGCGAGGTCGACCAGTGGGTGACCGACCACCCCGACGCGTGCGCCGAGGCAATGGCCGATCCGTTCGCCCCCGACGCCGCAGGGTAGGCCGGGGCACTCTCCGACACGGCGCCGGCGCAGCGGGTGCACGATGCTGTCGCTGCCAGCCGTTCGAGGAGGAACACATGAGGTACACGGTCAATCTGCTCGACGCGGCCATCGACCCGATCGACTGGGCCCGTCGACGTGAGGCCGAGGGCTGGCACGGTCTGTCGGTCGCCGACCATGTCTTCACCGGGCGGCGCGCGTATCCGCACGTGTGGGTCACGGCGACGGCGATGGCGATGGCGACCACCCGCCCGACGATCTCCACGGCGTTCGCCAACAACCTCATGCGCAGCCCGGTCGAAGTGGCCCAGGCCGCACTCCAGTTGCAGCGGGTGAGTGGCGGTCGGTTCGAACTCGGGCTCGGCGCGGGGTGGGCCGACGACGAGGTGACCGGCTCGGGGTTGGCGTACCCGTCGCCCGGCGAGCGCGCCGGCAGGTTCGCCGAGGCCGCACGAATCATCCGTTCGCTGCTGCACGAGGGGGCATGCAGCTTCCACGGTGAGCACTACGAGATCGACGTGCCGAGGATCGGCCCGCGACTCGCCGACGAGGGCCTCGCCCCGCCGCTGCTCGTGGGATCCGTGGGTGGCCCGCGGACCATACGGGAGGTCACCCCGTCGCTCGACCGGGTGGAGATCAAGGCACAGAGTGCTGCGACGCGCAACGGTTCGCTCGACCTCGGTGTCATGGCCACCGTCACCGAGGACCACCTCCTCGGCATGATCGAGCGCGTCCGCGCGGTGAACCCGAGCATCGAGATCAGCATGTTCACGCTGTTCAGCGTCGGCGACGACGACGTGACACGAAGTGTGAAGTCGGCGATGGACGCCGGCGGTGGCCTCTTCCGGCGATTCTTCGGATCGGTCGACGAGGTGGCTGCCGGGCTCGGCTGGCTCGAGGGCCTCGGAGTCTCCGGCGCGTCGCTCAGCCCGATGACGCCCCACGCCCTCGAGGCGCTCGCCCCGGCGGTCCTGAACCCATGATCGACCACGACGTGTTCCACGACGTCACCCGCACGGTGTACGAATTCGCCTACGGCATCGACACCCGCGACTGGGCCCTGTACCGGAGCATCTTCGCACCGGAGGTCGAGTTCGACTACGAGTCGTACCACGGCCGCCCGGCGACGCGCATGACGCCCGACGCCTGGATCGACGCCGTCACGCAACTCTTCATGGGGCTCGACGCGACGCAGCACTCGATGAGCAATCCCCTCGTCGATGTCGACGGATCGACCGCCCGCTGCCGGATGTACATGCAGGCGGCCCACTTCCTCGCCCACGACGGTGGTGAGCCCGAGTTCACGATCGGCGGGTACTACGACGACCACCTCGTGTTCGGCGAGATCGACGGCGTCAGCCGCTGGCGGATCGACGCCGTCAAACTGACCGTCTGGTGGCGTCGGGGCAACGCCGACATCATGCGACTCGCGCACGAGCGCACCCGGTCGGCTCGTCGGGCCGACTGAGCCCTCGGTACGGTCCGGGCGTGGAGATCGGCTTCGTCTACCCGCAGACCGAACTCGGCGGCGACCCCGACGCCGTACGAGCCATCGGACGTGCCACCGAGCAACTCGGTTTCGACCACCTGTTGGCGTACGACCACGTGCTCGGGGCGACCCACGACGATCGTGATCCACCCCTGTGGGGCCCCTACACCGAGCGCCACCCGTTCCACGATCCGTTCGTGATGTTCGCCTACCTCGCCGGCATGACCGAACGGATCCACTTCGCCACGGGCGTGCTGATCCTGCCGCAACGCCAGACGGTGCTGGTCGCCAAGCAGGCCGCCGACCTCGACCTGATGTCGGGCGAACGACTGCGACTCGGCGTGGGTGTCGGGTGGAACTACGTGGAGTACGACTCGCTGGGGCAGGTCTTCTCGACGCGTGGCCGACGCGCCGACGAGCAGATCGGCTTCCTGCGCCGCCTCTGGAGCGAGGAACTCATCGAGTGGACAGGCGAGTTCGACGCCATCGACCGCGCCACGCTCGTCCCGCGGCCGAACCGCCGGATCCCGATCTGGGTCGGAGGCTTCAGCGAGGCGGCATTCCGGCGCGGGGCAGCACTGGGCGACGGCTTCATGTACGCCGGAACGGAGGACCGGGTCATGGTCGCGATGGAGCGGGTTCGCGCACTCGGCTCCGAGCAGCCGCGCGACATGACGGATTTCGGCCACGAATTCGTCGCGCTCCGCGTGGGGGGTGCCGCCGACGCAGCAGCGGCCGCCGAGCGGTGGCGAGACGCAGGCGGCACTCACTTCGCCGCCGTCTCGATGGGGCTCGGGCTCGACTCGATCGACGCCCACCTCGAGTTCATGCGCGACGTCGCGAACCGGCTCGGCCTGCCCGCGTCCTGACTCGTCACACGGTGCCGGGTCAAACGTGACGTTTCCTGCCGCGAATCTCCGCGCACATCGTCACCGGCTCGCCGACGGTCGCGACCGACTGACAGACTTCCGGGATGACCGAAACGATCACAGGCACCAACCGCTCCGCTGGTGTGAGTTTCACCGAGCTCCTCGACGGCGATTCGCACCCGGTCTCCGATGTGCTGCGCGCCGAATCACGCGTCGGGCTCACCGAGGGCAACACCCGTGTTCCGGCCTGGTACTACACGTCGCCCGAGTTCCACGCGCTCGAGGTCGAGAAGCTGTGGAGCCGCGTCTGGCAGATGGCCTGTCTCGAGGAGGAGATCCCCGAGGTCGGCGACTACCACGTGTACGAGATCGCCGACATGTCGTTCCTCGTCGTGCGGACCGCCGACGGCATCAAGGCCTACCGAAACGCCTGCCTCCACCGGGGCCGTCTGCTGCGCGAGGCCAACGGGAAGGGCGCGAAGAACCTGCGGTGTGCATTCCACGGCTGGTCGTGGAACCTCGATGGATCACTGAAGGAGATCCCGTGCGAGTGGGACTTCCCGAGCGTGCGCGCCGAGGACTACGCGCTCCCCGAGGCACTCGTCGACACCTGGCACGGATTCGTGTTCCTCAACCCCGACCGCGACGCCGCACCGCTGGGCGAGCACCTCGCCGGTCTCGACGAGCACTTCGCCAAGTATCCGTTCGAGCAGCGGGTGAAGGTCGCCCACGTCGAGAAGATCATGCGAGTCAACTGGAAGGCGTGCCAGGAGGCGTTCATGGAGTCGTACCACGTCGTCGCGACACACCCGACGCTGATGGAGACGCTCGGCGATGCGAACACGCGTTACGACACGTACGCCAACTTCTCCCGGGCGATCTCACCGCACGGCGTGGAGAGCCCGCACCTGGCCGGCATGACCCACTACGAACGCCTCGCCGACGGCAAGCAGTTCGCCCGCTATCGCCATCCGATGAACGGCCACGTCTACGAACGCGTCGAACTCGGCCGGGTACGCGTGATCGACCTCGACGGCAACGAGAGCCTGTTCGACGACGAGGGCACCTACATCGAGGGCCCGATCAGGCAGGCCGACCCGCATCTGTGCAAGTGGATCGGTGGGCCGTCGCCCGAGGGAGTCCTCGATGCTCCGCTGGCGATCCCCGACCCTCCCGAGGGCGTCGAGTCGATCACCGAACTGCGGGCGTGGATCGCCGGCCAACGTCGAGCCGCCGCGGCCCAGCAGTACGGCGACGCGATCGACGTCGAGCAGTTCAGCGACGGCGAGTTCATCGACTCGATGTACTACTCGGTGTTCCCCAACTGGTCGCCGTGGGGGGTGTGGAATGCGCTCTTCTACCGGTTCCGTCCGCACGGCAACAATCCCGACGAGTGCATCTTCGAGGTGATGATGTTCGTGCCGTGGGCCGACCAGGCGAACCGACCGACGCCGGCGAGCGTCACCAAGTTGGGCCCGGACGACGACTGGACGCTGGCACCCGAACTCGGGATGACGGCGAAGATCTTCCAGCAGGACTCGATCAACCTGCCGCAGGTGCAGAAGGGCCTCAAGGCCCAGGAGCGCCAGGAGGTCGTGTTCGCCAACTACAACGAGACGAAGATCCGCCATTTCTGGGAGCACATGTACCACTGGCTCGAGATCGGCCCCACCCAGGTCTCGCTCACCCCACGCTGACCCACGAGCGATGAGCGAGGCGACCGACGTCCGGTCGCCTCGCTCATCGCCGGGGCTTCGATCATCGCCGGCGGGCACGGATGTGCTGTGCTGCACGGATGCAGTTCGGCATCTTCTACGAACATCAGCTCCCGAAGCCGTGGAGCGCCGACGACGAGTACGAGCTCCTGCGTGACGCCCTCGACCAGGTGGAGCTCGCCGACCGGCTCGGGTTCGACTACGCCTGGGAGGTCGAACACCACTTCCTCGACGAGTACTCGCACTCGTCGGCACCGGAGGTGTTCCTCGCTGCCGCTGCCGCTCGTACGAAGCGCATCCGGCTGGGGCACGGCATCCGCCAGGTGATCCCGAACTACAACCATCCGGCTCGAACCGCCGAAGGCATCGCCACACTCGATCTCATCTCGAACGGTCGAGTCGACTTCGGCATCGGTGAAGGAGCCACGCGTCTGGAGTTGCACGGGTTCAACATCCCCGCCAAGGAGAAGCGGGCGATGTCGCTGGAAGCGGCCGAGCAGATCGCCAACATGATGGTGCTCGATCCGTACCCCGGATACACGTCGGAGCACTTCTCGATGCCGTGCCGCAACGTGCTGCCCAAGCCGCGTCAGAAGCCGCATCCGCCGATGTGGATCGCCTGCACCAATCGCGACACGATCAAGGTGGCGGCCCGCAACGGTCTCGGTGCGTTGGCGTTCAGCTTCGTCGACCCCGAGGAGGCGCAGGCCTGGGTCGAGATCTACTACGACATCGTCAAGAGCGAGGAGTGCGTGCCGCTGGGGCACACCGTGAACGCCAACGTTGCGCTCGTCACGGGGTTCTCGCTCGACCACGATCGGGCCGAGGCGATCCGACGCGGGCAGGAGGGATTCGAGTTCTTCGCGTACGCGCTCAACGCGCTCGTCGCGCACGATCAGGTGCCGGGCCGGACCGACCTGTGGGGAGAATTCCAGGCCCGCCGGGCTCCGGATTCGACCGAACAGCGGATCGCCGCGGCCGCAGCGCGCGACGACACCTACGCGAGCTGCATCGGGACGCCGGCCGATGCACGCCGCCACCTCCGTGAGATGCGCGACGTCGGCGTCGATCAGGTGATCTTCATCCAGCAGGCCGGCCGCAACCGCCACGCCGACATCTGTTCGTCGCTCGAGTTGTTCGCCGCCGAGGTGATGCCCGAGTTCGCCGAGGAGGAGGCTGATCGTCAGCAGCGCAAGCAGGCAGAACTGGCGCCGTTCATCGAGGCCGCACTGGCCCGCAAGCAGTGGATGCAGCCCCTCGCCGATGCCGACATCCCCATCGTCAGGGCTGCGGTGAAGAAGGCCCAGACGTCGGGCAGCCTGACGTAGCGCTTCCTGCGGGCCGCACGTCGGGGGCCGTCAGTGGACGGTCGCGAGGAAACTGGACAGCGCGTCGAACCAGTCGTCCGGCCGTTCCCACTGCGGTGAGTGACCCGAACCGGCGATCGTGACGAGCTGCGCACCGGCGATGGTGTCGGCCATGCGTCGGCTGTCGTCGAGGAACGGTTCGTCGAGTTCACCGACGATCACCAGGGTCGACACCGTCACGCTCCGGAGGCGGTCGAGGCGGTCGGGCTGGGTCTTCAGCATCAACACGCAGGCGGCGAACATCTCCGGTACCGCGTTGGTCATGTTGGCGCGCTGACCGGCGATGATGTCGGGCCGATCGACACGGACCTGTCGATAGGCCTCGGTCTCCAGCGGATTGGGCCCGCCCGAGTCGAACAGGTCGGCGAGTGCAGCCATGCCGTCGCTGATCGCGTAGCTGCCGGCCAACTCGAGCTCCTCGGTCGTGGCCACGTGCAGCGGCCCGTGCACGGTGTCCATCAGGACCAGCGCGTCGAGCCGTTCGGGATGATCGAGAGCGAACTGCTGGGCGATGATTCCGCCCATCGAGTGACCCAGCAGCACGAAGCGGTCCCACCCGAGGCTGTCGGCGAGTGCGGCGAGGTCGGCCACGAATGCGTCCACCGTGTAGGCCGACGTGTCACGAGGACCGCCCGTCTCGCCGTGGCCGCGCAGGTCGGGTGCGACCACGTGCCATCCAGCGGCGGCCAGCGGCCCGATGTGGTCGGCGAAGTCGGTTCGCCCGCCGGTGAATCCGTGCACGAGCATGAGCGGGCGCCCGCCCATCCCCGCCTCGCTGTACGACAGTGGTCGCGGATCGGGCGTGGTCACGTGTGCGGCGTCCTCTCGGCGATCGTGCGGTGGAGATGTTGGTTGCCCGGTTCGTTGCGGCCGAAGATGAAATGTCCGTCGCCCACGGCGGGCAGTGCCTCGCCGATCTGGAAGATCGTTGCGCAGTCCTCGTCGCGCACGACGGCTTCGTAGGTCCGGCGCTTCTCCTCCGCGATCGCGACCATGTCACCGACGATGGGCTCGCGGTAGAACTGGAACTGCAGCGTTCGCGACCGATCGACCGTCGGGCCGGGGAGCAGGCGGCTCATCATCAGCGTGTCGCCGTGCCCGCCCGACAGCGACACGTTCGGGAACACGTAGTGCACGAGGCTCATGTAGTCGGACACCGGACGATCGGTGGGGGCGGCCGGGTCGAGTTCCTCGATCGCCTTGGCGGCGAAGCCGATCCGTACGTGCGGGCCGAAGAAGTCGTAGGTGTTGCGGTTCGTGATCGCCTTGAGTCCGATCGTGTTCCGGTGGAGGTAGCCGATGTGATACCCGTCGAGGTAGCCGTCGGCCGACAGCTTCCAGTTCGGGCTGTCGATGTACGTCGGCGTGCGATACGGGTGGAACTCGTCGAGGCGGAGCGCGGCGAGCGAATCGTCGAGGCCGTCGAGCCACGAGTCGAGGTCGAGTTCGCCGTCGGGATCGAGCGTGGCGAACACCGCGCCGGCGCGTACTTCGGTGGGGAGTTCGACGAGACCGGCCACGTCGATGTCACCGAAGGAGTCACGCCCCGGCACGCCGACGAGCGCGCCCGTGGTGTCGTAACTCCACGAGTGGTACGGGCAGGTCAGGCGGCGAGCCGTGCCGCAGACGTCGTCGGTGACCTTCGCACCGCGATGACGACAGACGTTGAGCAGGGTCCGAATCCGGCCGTCGTCGCCCCTGACCACCACGAGCGGCCGGCCGACGAGATCGAACGCGACGTAGTCACCCGGTTCACGGACCTCACAGGCCAGGGCCACCAGGAGCGGGACACGGAGGAAGATCTCGCGCATCTCGCGCTCGAACTGTTCAGGATCGCTGTAGGCGCCGGCGGGGACGCGCATCGGTTGCTCGGCCTGATCGGGCAGTCCGTTCCGGACGTTGTCGTGCAGGCGACGAAGCAGCTCGTCGAACATGTTCAAACCTCCTCGGGATTTCGGATCGTAGTGTTGCGGCGCAGGTCATGAGGCTCGGCGTGGATCACGACGCGAGCATGCCCCCGTCGACGGCGAGGGCGTGACCGGTGGTGAACGACGACGCGTCGGAGCAGAGCCAGAGGACCGCCGCGGCGATCTCGTCCGGACGACCGAACCGACCGAGCGGGCTCAGTCGGTGGGCGACGTCGTCGGCGTCGCGCCCCCGTCGCTCCATGGCGTTGCGCAACATCGGCGTGTCGATGGCGCCGGGACAGATTGCGTTGATGCGGATACCGCGACCCGCATAGTCCATCGCCGCGCTGCGGGTGAGGCCGAGCACGGCGTGCTTGCTCGCGGTGTAGGCCGGTTGGTCGTGTTGCGGCCGGAACGAGTTCGTCGAGGCGATGTTGACGATCGAGCCGCCTCCCGCTGCGAGCATCGCGGCGATCTCGTGCTTCATGCACAAGAACACGCCTCGGGTGTTGACGTTCATCATCCGGTCGAAGTCGTCGTCGGAGCACTCGGCGAGCGGCACCGTCTCGAACTCGATCGCCGCGGCGTTGACGGCGTAGTCGAGGGTGCCGAATCGATCGACGGTCGAGGCCACGAGGGCGGCGACCTGATCCGAGTCGCTCACATCGGCGTTGGTGAAGGCCTCGCCGCCGGGCAGCCGCCCACCGCTGGGGCCGGCGAGGTCGCTCGCCATCACGGTCGCGCCCGCCGCGGCCAGCGCCGCCGTGACGGCACGGCCCATGCCTCCGGTCGCGCCGGTCACCAGGGCGACCTTCCCCGTGAAGTCGTAGGTGGGAACTGTCATGGCTGGTTTCCTCTCGTCGGTCGGTCGTTCGCTCTCGTGGCGAGGCATCGTTCGAGCACGTTGCGCATGCCGTCGGCACATGCCTTCACGTGCTCGATCGCCGGGCGGCCCCACGCCGCGTCGTTGCAGACCTCGAGGTCCCACGGCAGGTCGACGCCGAGATCGAGCATGGTGGTCACGAAGGTGTCGACGTCGAATGTGCCCTCGCCGGGCGGCACCCGATTGCGGAGGCAGTCGTCCTTGTAGTCGGCCAACGTCGGCGCGACGGGCCCGTCGCTCATCTGCACGCCGACGATCAGCTCGGTCGGTATCCGCCGGATGAGGTCGAGGTCGTTCGCGCCACGGACGTGGTGCCAGATGTCGACGCACACGCCCCCGTTGGGACGGCCCGCCGCCTCGACGATCGCGAGTGCGTCGGTGGCATCGACGATGTTGGTGAACGGCAGGAACTCCAGCCCGACGATCGCCCCGTGCTCGGCGGCCCGGTCGCAGAGTTGCCCGAATCGCACTGCCGCCTCGTCGAAGCTGCCGTCGGAACCGACATCCACCGGCCCGATCGCCTGGACGTACCGCACATCGAACTCGTCGACCATCTCCCACAGGAACCGCTCGAAGTCGAGGTAGTCGTCGGACGGAGTTCGAGCACCCCACCCCGACAACGCCTCGGCCTCCATGATCGAGACGCCGGCCTCGTCGAGGAGGTCGTGGAGCCGAGCGCCCGACCAACCGTCGGTGAGCAGTTGTCGGTACTGCCCGGCAAACAGGCCGATCCCGTCGAATCCGGCGGCACCCGCGGCCCGAACACGGTCGTCGAGCGGATGGTTGCGTTCCAGCGTGAAATGCGAGAGCACGAGTCGTTCGGTGGCCGCCGTGCGGGCACGCGCCGTCATCGAGCGCTCATTCCGACATCGAGTGCTGCCAGCTGGCGCTGTTCGGTCCACAGATCGGGGGCGAACAGGGCCTGGAGTGCGATGCCGTCGACCAAGGCGATCAGCCGTTCCGCCTCCCGCTCGGCCATCTCGCGCGGGCCGTGTTCACCGGCCACGAGCGCCGAGACGGTGTCGCGGAACTCGAGATATGCCTCGCGCTGGATGACCGCGAGGTCGGCATGGGCGCTGGCCTGCGCGGCGAAGGCGAGCGTGACGATCCAGTGCAGCGTGGTCTCCGGGGTGGTGGGCAGCGCGCTGCGCAGCGTCACGCGCAGTGCCTCCGCCGGCGACATCGATGCGCGGTCGCCGAGGCGGGATCGCCGACGGTCGAGCGAGGCCTGCAGGGTGAACGCGAGCAACTCCTGCTTGTTGGCGAAGTAGTGGACGAGGGCACCGGTGGTCCAGCCCGCCTCGGCGGCCACCTCGCGCAGCGATGCGCCGTCGATGCCCGAGCGGGCAATGACGCGCGCGGCGGCGTCGGCGAGTTCACTGCGCCGTTGATCGGCGTCGACCACCTTGGGCATTGACGCACAATATCACAACTGTTATACATAACGCTCGTGATGTCACTCCGGAGTCGGGGTGACGGTTCCGCCCGCCCACACACCGCCCACCGCACCGGTCACACAAGGAGCACCTCATGGTCTACATCCCCACACGCGGCGACGTCCCCGTCCGGCTGGGTCCGGGCGTGCAGACGCTCCCCGACTACGGCCCGAGCATCATGGATGCCGGCGTGTACCTCGATCCGGTGCGGTTCGAGTTGGAGCGCGAGCGCGTGCTCGCCCGGCACTGGATCATCGCCGGCCGTTCCGAGCAGATCGTCGACACCGGCGACTGGTTGACCTTCGAGGGCCACGGTGAGACCGTCGTCGTCACTCGCCAGCCCGATGGCTCATTGGCCGCGTTCCACAACGTCTGCCAGCACCGCGGCCCGGCGATCGTCGGCGAGTCCGTCGGGTGCGGCGCCCGGCGATTCACGTGTCCGTACCACGGGTGGGTGTACGACACGACCGGGCTCGTCGTGGGCGTGCCCGAACGCGAGGACTTCGATCCGAAGCATCTCGAGGGCCTGCGGTCGCCGGCGGTCGCCGCCGACGAGTGGGGTGGCTGGGTGTGGATCAACCTCGCCGGCCCCGACCAGGCTCCCCCGCTGCTCGAGGGCATCGGGCCCGAGATCAGCGCCGACCTCGGCCAGTTCCGGATGGAGGACATGATCCTGCACGAGGTCGTCGAGTGGGAGGTACCCGTCAGCTACAAGGCGATCGTCGACGGGTTCAACGAGATCTACCACACCAAGCAGCTGCACGGCGTCTCGCCCGAGTGGGTCAAGGCCGCTCGTGACACGTCGTTCCACATCGTCGGCGACAACTACATGTGCTTCGTCCCCCGGGCCGAACGCCTGGAGCAGTTGGCCGCCGACCCCGACCATCATCGGTACGCGATCTGCCACTACGTCGTCTTCCCGAACACGGTGTTCAACTGCAACCCCGAGCACGTGCAGGTCTTCAACCCGATTCCGATCGACGTGGATCGCACCCGCTTCCTGTGCTGGGAGCTGATCTACCCCGGCGATCTCGACGATCCCGAGTACGCCGCGTACCACGAACGCACCATGGCGCACTGGGCGGGGCTCAAGCGGGTGGTCGGCGAGGACATCGAGATCTACGAGCAGCTCGAGCGCACCAAACGGTCGAGCGGCTACACGCGTCACATCCTCAACGAACGCGAGTGCAAGATCGCCCACTACCACGAGAACATGGACCGCAAGATCCGCAACCCCTGACGCAATTCACGTGACCGCTTTCTTGTGACCGATGGTGTCAGACACCATCGGTCACCAGCCGGGCGGGAAAGCCGAACCGTTCGAACGCCTCGGTGTCGAGGAATGCGTGGATGGCTTCGATGCGGTCACCGCGGAGCTCGATCACCTGGAGGGCCCACGGGGAGTGTCCGCCCTCGGGGTCGATCCGGTACTGCGCGAAGGCCGGGCAGCCGTTGGCCTCACCGGCCAGGAGTCGGGAACCCCTGCAGCCGATGCCCGCACCCGCGTACCAGGCGATGAGGTCGTCGCGGCCCGCGAGCCACATTGCGTACGGAGGCATGGCCTGGACCACGTCGTCGTGCAGCAGGGCGGCGAGCGCGTCCATGTCGTACTTCTCGAATGCCTCGACGTAGCGCACGAGGAGTTGCTGCTGCTCATCCGACAGCGCGACGGTCGGCGCTGAGGACGGCGCCTCGGCGAGAGTGGCTCGGGCGCGCTGCAGCGCGCTGTTCACCGATGCCGTCGAGGTGTCGAGGAGTTCGGCCACCTCGATCACCGGCCATCGGAGCACGTCGCACAGCACGAGCGCCGCTCGCGGTTTCGCGGGGAGCCGTTGGAGCGCGCTGACGAACGCGAGGCGGATGGTGTCGCGTCGCGCAGCGACGTCGGCCGGGTCGCCATCGAGATCGATGACCGCCGAGTCCGAGATCGGTGTGACCCAGCGGCCGTTCGGGAGAATGTCGGTGAGATGCACCGGATCGGGCGGGCGCGCGGGACCGAGATCCATCGGTCGCGCCCGGCGCTGGGGGCTGCGGCCCATGTCGGTGCACACGTTGGTGGCGATGCGATAGAGCCAGGTCCTGACGCTTGCGCGGCCCTCGAACCGGTCGGCTGCCCGCCACGCTCGCAGCATCGTCTCCTGCACCGCATCCTCGGCCTCCGAACCCGAGCCCAGCAACCGGTAGCAGTAGCCGGTGAGTTCGCGCCGGTACGCCTCGAGGTCGGCCACGGCCGACGGTGACGTCGTGCTCACGTGCGTCATCGTAGATCTGCTCCGGTCTCGCCGCGAGCGGACGCGTCGGCCTCGCACTCGCACAGGATGTCCCCGACCCCGGCGAGATCGAGCAGCGACCGCAGGTCGGCATCGGCGCCGGTGAGGTGGACGCCACACCCCAACCTGCGGGCGACCACGACGAGGCGGCACAGGTCGTCGACCGCCCGCAGGTCGGGGGCGTTCACGATCCGCCGGCCCCGGTTGCCCCGGCGCCGTGGGCGTCAAGGCACCGGTTCGGGATGATGCGCGGCATCGATCAGCCCTCCCAGTCCGGCGTGGGTGGCGTCTCGCCGGGGCGGTACACGCAGAGCAGGACACCCGTCGGGCTGGTGGACGTGCTCACCAGGTCGAGCGGTCGTCGCTCGCCGTCCATGGGGTACACCGACTTACCGCCACCGAGCAGCACGGGCTCGATCATCAGCCGGTACTCGTCGACCAGGCCGGCCGCGACGAGCGTGCGGGCGAGCTGCGAGGATCCCATCACGGCGAGGTCGCCGCCCTCGGACTGCTTCAGCTCGGCGATGCTGCTCACCACGTCGTCGCCGGAGACGAGGATCGAATTGGCCCACGTGAGGTCCCCCTCGGTGAGGGTGCTGGACACCACGTACTTGGTGATGGTGTTCATGCGTGTCGCGAAGGGGTCGCTGCCGTCGTCACGGTCGGGCCAGGCCGCGGCCATCGCCTGCCACGTCCGGCGACCGAACAGCAGCGCGTCGGTGGTCTGCATGGCGTCGTCGATGAAGCCACCGAGAGTCTCCGGATCGAAGTACGGCATCGACCAGCCACCGTGGGCGAACGCGCCGTCGGTGTCCTCCTCGGCGCCGCCGGGTGCCTGCACCACGCCGTCGAGGCTCATGAACTCACCGAGCACGATGCGCATCAGCGATCCTCCGCCGACTCGACGTTGACCATCCACGACACGCCGAACCGATCGACACACATGCCGAACAACGGCGCCCAGAACGTGGGACTCAGCTCCATGCCGATCGATCCACCGTCGGCGAGTGCCTCGAAGACCCGACGGGCCTCGTCGTGGTCGGTGAGGGTGTAGTTCACCGCCGCCCCCTTCACGCCGGCACCGTCTCCTCCCGGATCGTCGGAGGCCATCAGCAGGTTGCCGTCGCCGAAGCTCAGCGCGGCGTGGACCACGAAGTCGGCGGGGGCGTCGAACGGGGTCTCCTCGCTCGCGGGCAGGTCGGCGAAGTTCATGATGTCGAGCTGCCCACCGAGGATCTCGTGGTAGCGGGTCATCGCTTCGCGGGTCGTGTTCGTGAAGAACAGGTACGGATGCACGGACATGGGTTCCTCCTGGAATCGGTGACAATCGGGATGCAACTGTGCAGACGGATCCCGTACCCCGAATTCATCGCGACCTCACCCCCGAAATTCTCCTGAGGCTGCGCGCTCAGCGCGCATCTCCAGGAGAATTTCGGAGGTGGCGGCTGGGGTGTCAGGTGGGGCGGAGGACTTCGCGGTAGACGGCGACGTAACGGTCGATCATCGTCGTCGTGTCGAAGCGAGCCACGGCCAGGGCGCGGATCGCCTGGCGATCGAGGTCGGAGGCGGCATCGACCGCGGCGACGGCGTCGTCAGGGCCGGAGACGAGAAACCCGGTCGTGCCGTGGTCGATGAGTTCGCGCATCGAGCCCCGATCGTGAGCGATCACCGGAGTGCCACATGCCATCGCCTCCACGACGCTGTAGCCGAACGGCTCGTCGAAGTCGATCAGGTGGAGCAGGGCGTGGGCACGTCCGAGGACGTCGGCGCGATCGGAGGCGGCGACGGGTCCGAGGTATCGGACGTGGTCGCCGTCGACGTGCGGCTCGACCTCCTCGCGGAAGTACCGCTCGTCCTGGACGATGCCGGCGATGTCGAGCCGGCGGCCGGTTCGACGGGCGACGTCGATGGCATGAGCGGTGCCCTTGTCGGGATGGATCCGCCCGAAGAACAAGAGGTGGTCCTCGGGATCAGGGTGGACCTCGAAGGCTGCGGTGTCGATGCCGTGATGGATCGTGGCCGCGTAGTGGAGATTCGGGTGCCGGTCGGCGTCGCTGATCGCGACGTAGTGGGTGGTGGCGTCGTACTGCTCGTAGACCGGCACGATGCGGGGTGACGAGAATCCGTGGATCGTCGTGACCACCGGCGTCTCGACGAGCCCGCTGTACGTGAGCGGGAGGAAGTCGAAGCTGTTGTGGATGACGTCGAACTCGTCGGCCCGCTCGAACACGGCGGCGATGTGCAGGCATTCGGCGACCTTCGGTTCGATCGTGGGGTCCTCGGACCAGCCCGTCGGCGCCGTGCCGTGCAGTGTGGCCGTGGTGACCGAGTCGGCGGTGGCGAAGAGCGTGACCTCGTGTCCCGCTGCGACCAGACCCTCGGTGAGCAGCGACGCGAACTGCTCCCACGGGCCGTAATGGCGCGGCGGGGTCCTCCAGGCGATCGGAGCGAGCACTGCGACCCGGAGTGATCGACCGGGATCGGTGCTGTGATGACGTCGAGGGATGGGGTCAGGGTACCGACGGCGGATCGAGAACCCGGCGCAGTACAGTGGTCTCACGTCCCCTCGGACGTGTGCGCCCCGCTTGGGCTGGACGGCCGTTTCGGTCCTGTCGCCCTCCGCAGGCTTGTCGCCTCGCACGAGCCGAACAAGGAGTTCCGAGTTGCACACTGCCGTCTCAGCCCTGCCCACGACCTCGGACGAAGGCGAGACTCGATCCTTCGGGATCCTGTCGACCTTTCCGCCCACGTCGTGCGGGATCGCCACGTTCTCCGCTGCCCTCGCTGCCGGCCTGATCGCAACCGGGGCGTCCGTCGACGTCGTTCGGATCGGACCGCCACCCGAACTCGAAGACGTCCTGGTGGTGGGGGCACTCGACAGCGACACCCCGTCGAATCGGGCGGCCGCGGTCGAAGCGTTGAACGCCGACGACGTGGTCATCGTCCAGCACGAGTACGGCTTGTACGACGGCCTCGACGGTGAGTCGATCATCGAGCTGATGGCCGCCATCGATGCCCCGATCGTCGTGGTTGCCCACACGGTCCTGAGCGATCCGACGCCGAACCAACGGCGCGTTCTCGAACGCGTGTGTGCCGCGGCAGATGCAGTGGTGGTCATGACCGAGACTGCACGAACGCGACTCTTCGAGGGATTCGACGTCGACCACGCCAGGGTGACCCTGATCCCGCACGGCGCGACCACCCCGTCGGCAGCGCCCGCGAGCGCACCGAGCCGGGTCGGTGACCCGGCCCGCGTGCTGACCTGGGGCCTGCTCGGTCCCGGCAAGGGAATCGAGTGGGCGATCGACGCGCTCGACGAACTCCACGATCTCGATCCACACCCGGAGTACGTCGTCGCCGGCTCCACGCACCCGAAGGTCCGCGAGCACCACGGCGAGGCCTACCGCGAGATGCTCGTCGACCGCGCCGCCGCATCGACCTCGGCGGCCCACGTCACGTTCGACGACACGTACCGCGACCTCGCGTCGTTGACCGAGCTGATCCAGTCCGCCGACGTGGTGGTGCTCCCGTACGACTCGCGTGATCAGGTCACCTCCGGCGTGTTGGTCGACGCAGTGGCGGCAGGCCGCCCGGTCGTGTCGACCGCGTTCCCTCATGCAGTGGAACTGCTGGCGAGCGGAGCCGGAATCGTCGTCCCCCAGCGTGATCCGGTGGCCCTCGGCCGGGCGATCCGGTCGGTGCTGACCGACCCGCAGTTGGCGGCGTCGATGGCAGCCGAGGCTCGCCGCCTCGCGCCCGGCCTGTCGTGGCCGGCAGTCGCGCGCCGCTACTGCCGGCTGGCCGATCAGGTGGGGGCGGCCCGAGCCGCCTGCGCGTCATGACGCTGCCGTCATTCGGCCATGTCCTGTCGCTGAGCGACGACATCGGGATGTTCGAACACGCCGACCACGCCGAACCACGACGTGAGCACGGCTACTGCACCGATGACGTCGCCCGGCTGCTGATCGTCGCCGTCCGCGAGCCCGCCGAGAGCCAGGCGGTGCTGGAGTTGGGCCTGACCGCGTTCCGCTTCCTCACGCGAGTCCCAGAGCGTGACGGGACGAACCCGCAACCGACGCGACGCGAACGGTCGTTGGCGTGGCCGCTACGGCGTCGAGGACTGCTGGGGACGCAGCCTCTGGGCGTTCGGCACTGCGGCACGTCGCGCCGACGACGAAGGGATGCGTTCGAGCGCTCTGTCGTACTTCGACCACGGAGCGAAGCAACGATCGCCGCATCGTCGCGCGATGGCGTTCGCCGCCCTCGGTGCCGCCGAGGTCGCACAGCACGACGCCCGCCACCGCGGCGCTCGCTCCCTGCTCGCCGACGCCGTCACGACGATCGGACCGGCGTCGAACGACCCGGCATGGCCGTGGCCGGAGCCCCGCCTGTCCTACGCCAACGCGGCGCTGCCGGAGGTGCTCATCGCGGCCGGCCATCTCCTCGATCGCCCCGACGTCCTCGACGACGGGCTCACGTTGCTGCGCTGGCTCCTCGACCGCGAGACGATCGATGGCCACCTGTCGCCGACACCCGTCGATGGCGCCGGCCGCGACGACGTGGTCGGACGGTTCGATCAGCAGCCGATCGAGGTTGCCGCGATGGCCGACGCGTGCGCACGCGCCCACGCGGTGACCGGTGACGACGACTGGCGGCGCGGCCTGGACCTCGCGATCGACTGGTTCGCCGGCGGCAACGACGTCGGCACGCCGATGTGGGATGTCGCCACGAACGGCGGCTACGACGGGCTCAACCCGACCGGACCCAACCTCAACCAGGGCGCCGAGTCGACGCTCGCTCTCATCAGCACCATGCAGTACGCACCCCGTCCGTCGGGAGCCGGACGTACCCCGGTCAGCGGCCCGAGGTGGTCAACCGGCTGAGCAGTTCGTCGACGGGGATCGTGGCGACGCTCGCCCCGACGTCGGCGTAGCCGTACGGGAGCACGAGGTGGCCGGCATGGATCATGCTGCCGCACGAATAGACGACATTGGGTACGTACCCGTCTCGCTCGTCGTCGTCGGGGCTGAGCAGCGGTTCCTTCAGGTGGCCGATCACCCGGCTCGGGTCGTCGAGATCGAGCAGGAGCGCGCCCAGCGTGTAGCGCCGGAACGGTCCGACGCCGTGGGTGATCACGATCCAGCCGGCCTCGGTCTCGAGCGGCGATCCGCAGTTGCCGAGTTGAATCAGCTCCCAGGGCCGCTCGGGTTCCTGGATCACCGACGACTCATGCCACACCCGGACGTCGGTCGACGTCATGATGAAGTTGTTCATGTTGTCGTGTCGGCCCAGCGCCATGTACTTGCCGTTGACCAGACGCGGGAAGATCGCCATCCCCTTGTTGTGGGCGGCGCGGCCGCTGAGCGTGCCGACGCTGAAGTGCGTGAAGTCGGTCGTCTCGATCAGCTGCGGCAGGATCTGATGGCCGTCGAAGGCGGTGTAGGTCGCGTAGTACCTGATCGCTCCGTCGTCGTCGACGAAGCGCACGAACCGGGCGTCCTCCATCCCGTGGCTCTCCGTCGGGCCACTGGGGAAGAGCACCCGCTCGGAGATGTCGATCGACGCGGGGAACGACGTGCGGTAGTTCGACGACGCCAGCCAGTGCAACACCCTCGTGGTCTCACCCGAGATCGATCGCTCGATGTCGCCGTCGTCGAGCGCGGCGATGGCCGCCTCGAGTTCGGCCATCGTGAACTCGTCCCCCAACCGGACGAGGACCCGTTCCTCGACCTCGTTCAGCGTCTGCATGTCGGCGAGCTTCTTGGTGAAGAAGCCCTTGTCGTAGGCGTGCGGCGTCCGGTCGCCGGTGACCGCATAGTCGCTGACGGGATCGAGTTCCACCGAGGCGTCGGCTCCGACGATGCCCGTGCGGAACTCGATCGACGAGCGGTGACCCTCTCCGATCGCCCGCAGACTCATGATGAAGCGGATGCCACCGGGCTCGACGCCCGACTGGTCGGGAGCAGCGACGATCGACGGGTTGCCGAGCGCCGCTGCCTCGATCGAGTACTCGTGCGTGAAGTACGCCCCGATCAGGTGGAGACGATCGAGGGAGAGCGTCGCATCGACCAGCTCGACCTGATCGAGACGTGCCGCGACGATGCCCGCATGTCGTTCGAGCATCGCATCGAGGCTGCGGTGGCGGCCGACGAAGTCCTTGCGCGCAGCGGTCAGTGTCTCGGTGACGGCCTCTTCCGACATCGCCATGATCCGCTCCAGCACGACCTGCAGGCGCGACGACCCGTCCGGGTAGATCTCTTCGCCCGGCAGGAACGGTTTGGCGATCACGCGTCGGGCGTCGGGCACGAGGCGAACCGAATCGCGACGGGTCATCAAGAGCGCATCCATGAGAACCCCTCGGTTCGCGACGGTCATGCTCGCCATCGGGGTGACGGCGGCGGACGCAACGGTAGCCGCGTGACCCGCGCCAATGATGTTCTGCCAAGATGCGACCATCGGACGGCGTAGCGCCGAGAACGAGGGGACACCATGGGACAGCTCACAGGACGTGTCGCGATCGTGACGGGTGCCGCACGAGGATTGGGCCGAGCGTTCGCCGAACGTCTCGTCATCGAAGGGTGCTCGGTCGTCATCACCGATCGCGACCACTCGATCGGCGAGACGGCGCGTGAGATCGGCGCGACCGGGCACGTCGGCGACGTCGCCGATGCGGCTCATGTACGTGCCGTCGTCGATGCGACCGTCGCCGAACACGGCACCGTCGATGTCCTGGTCAACAACGCCGGTGAGGTGATGCCGTCGGGGCCGCGCGACGAGTGGGAGCGTGCGACGCACGACTTCGACCGGATCATCGGCTCGAACACGAAGGGTGCGTTCCTCTTCGGCCGCGCAGTCGCGCCGATCATGATCGAGGGTGGTGGTGGCGACATCGTCAACATCTCCACCGACCACGTCAAGCCGTGTCCGGAATGTCATCCCCACCACGGGCACGGCGCGATGGACCTCTACAACGCGTCGAAGTGGGCACTCAACGGGCTCACGTTCGACTGGGCGATCTCACTGGCCCGCCATCACATCCGGGTGAACAACATCTGCATGGGCGCCACCGACACGGCGATGCTGCGCGGCTGGCTCGGATCGGATCCCGACCCCGAGGTGCTGGCCACGTGGATGCGGCCGGAGCAGGTCGCGCAGGTCCTCGTCGACCTCCTCGAGGAAGGACCCGAGGGGCGAACCGGCGACAACATCGGCCTGTACGCCGGCCACGAGTGCGTCCTCCCCCCGCCCGACGCCCTGTGACGTCCCGAACACCCCGAAATGTGCACGGATGTGCGCGCTCAGCGCGCACCTGGATGCATTTTTCGGGGGTTCAGGTGACGGGGAGGTGCCAGCAGGTGGACATCTCGCCGAGTCGGAGCGAGCGAATCACGGGTGCGGCACCCGGCGCCAGCCGGATGTCGGGGCGGGCATCGAGCAGCATGCGTGATGCCGTCACGGCAACGTCGCGGACGAGCGCGTAGGCCGAGCGGGGCCGATCCTTGGGCAGGGCCGGATGCACCGACGGCCGGCCGAGGCCGAACGCGATGCCGGAGGGGAGGCCGTCGGCGCGGTACTGACCGCGCGGCTCACGCTGGCACAGATCGGTGCGTTCCACGACGAACGCATCGGGATCGGAGAACACACGTGGATCACGATTCGCCGCGGCCGCCGAGCAGTGCAGGAGTGCTCCCGCGGGCAGCAGACGGCCGAAACGCTCGACCTCATGGCGAGCGAACCGCGCCGCGCTGTGCACCGGCGGGCTGTGGCGCAGGGTCTCGAGCCAGGCGAACTTGACGAGCCGGCGATCGTCTCGCACCGTCTCGAGCTGATCCGGGTTCGTCAGCAGTTGGCACCACATGTTGGCGAGGCCGCCGTGGAGCGTCTCGTGGTCCGCCTCCCAGAGGGTGGCGACGATGTCGGCGGCCTCGATCGGACCGCCGTCGAGTTCGAGGCCCGCCGCTGCGCTGATCAGGTCGTCACCGGGATCGGCCCGCCGCTCGGCGAGGAGCGGTTCGAGGTACCGGGCGAGTTCCGTTGCCGCTGCGTTCCCGTCACGCTGCGCACGAGGGTCCCACCCGCCCGCGCGCTGCATCCGCCAGTACCGCGCCGAGAACTCGGGCAGGTCGCCGCTCGGCAGGTCGAGCACTGCACCCCACAGTTCCAGCGGCAGCCGCGCCGCGAAGCCCGATGCCAGATCGGGCTCGTCGACGAGGTCGTCGATCACGCGCTCCACGATCTGTTCGACGTGCGCGTCGATCCGGTTCGCCTGCGCCCACAGCACCGGCGACCTCGGCACCCAGGTCGCGCCCCAAACCGTCACACCGTGCCGGGTCAAACGTGACGTTTCGGTCCGCCCGGCCGGCGAACCAGCGCTTGGAGCGTGATTCGTAGTTGGCGTCGTCGGCGAAGACCGACGTGACGTCGTCGTATCGCGTGATCCAGAACCGGTTGCCGACCCAGTCCCGGTAGCACGGATGGTGTTCCCGCAGGATCGTCAAGAGCCGGTGTGGCGCGGTGAGCATCTCGTCGCCGATCAGCTCGCGCGGTGCGAGCAGATTGCTGGACTCGGCCACGCGCTCGCGCTGGTACACCTCGTACGTGCGGTAGCCCGCGGCGGGCAGCGGTTCCTCGTCGTGCTCGACGTAGGTGCGGTTGCTCATCGATCAGGCACGTCGAATCGCAGCCACAGTTCGCGGATCGAACCGAGACCGATCGGAGCCAACCCGACACCGTCGAGATCCTTCGGCATGCGGCCGGTCTCGATGCGGACGTTGCGGAACACCTCGCTCAGCACCTGCGCGCCGATCACGGTCTCCTGTTCGGAGATCCAGGCGCCGGGACAGAGGTGCGGTCCCACCCCGAACGCCATGTGGCTGCAGCGGCCCTCCTTGTCGTGACCCGACCGGAGGATCTTGTCGCTGTACAGGTCGGTCCGGAAGATGTCGAACCGCTCGGGATCGGCGAAGACGCGGTCGTCGTGGTTCGCCGACACGTCGACCATGTGCACCAGCGAGCCGGCCGGGATGGCGACGCCGTGCATCTCGACGTCGAAGGTGTTGTGCCGCGGCTGGCCGCCGATCGAGGTGGAGTGCCGGAGCATCTCGTGGAACGCAGCCTGCCAGAGATCGGGGTGCTCGAGGACGGCCGCGTACTGCTCGGGATGCTGCAGCAGCAGGTACCACAGGTTCATGATGGCGCCGCGGGTCGTCTCGCCGCCCCCACCGACGATCAGCGCCACGAACGACGAGATCTCCTCGGTCGACATCACGTCACCGTCGATCTCGGCATGGCACAGCTCGGAGATGATGTCCATGCAGATCTGCGCGCCGGAGTCGTCGTACAGGAAGGTCGGGGCGGTCCGGCGTTGCTCCACGAGTGACCCGACGTAGTGCTCGAGGTCGGCCCGGGCGACGAGGCCGTCGTGGTGGGTGTCGCTCCCGCCGAGGCCCGACATCATCGCGTCGTACCACCAGGTGAACTGGTCGCGGGCCTCCTGGGGGATGCCCAGCACCTGCGCGACGACGCTGATCGGGAACTCGTTGGCGAAGCACCGGCCGAGTTCGATGAGCACGGTGCCGTCGTCGAACTCGACGCCCTTGGGGTTGTCGGGCTCCCACCACTGCTCGATCAGGTCGCGTGCGAGCCGGCGCAGTGCCGGCAGCCGTTTGGTCAGGGCGGCCCCGACGAGGTGGCGTCCGTAGATGTTCCTGCGACGGCGGTGTTCGATGCCGCTCAGCTCGAGTTGCGTGTTGCCGAGGACGCCCGACGACGAGCCCTTCGGGATCGTGTTGAACCCGACCTCGTCGAAGTAGCAGGCCGAGATGTCGCTGTAGCGGGTCACGTAGTAGCAGTTGTGCAGCCGGTCGTGGAACACCGGGTAGTGGTCGCGCAGGATCCGGTAGTACGGATAGGGGTTGCGCCGGAACTCGCTGCTGTCGAAGATCCTCGGGTCGATCAGCGGGGTGCCGTCGTCGGCGTGGCCCATGTCGACGGCCTCGCCGATCGGCATGTGTGCGAACGTCGCACGCGCTCCGCCGGCCTCGTCGACGTCGATCGTGGCGGCCCGGACCGCGTCGAACGGATTCGTCATCGCGTTGCCTCTCGCTGCTCAGCTCGCGGCACGGAACCCGATCCTCAGTTCCTTCAACGCACGAAGGAAGTAGTTGGGAGCGATCGTCAGGTCGGTGTCGGGGAGGAACCACATCTCGTCGATGCGCTCGACCAGGGCCTCGAAGCCGAAGAACAGCTCGCGGCGTGCCAGCGGCGCCCCCATGCAGAAGTGGGTCCCGAAGCCGAACGCGAGGTGCTTGCGGGCGTCGTCGCGGTCGAGGTCGAACCGGGCGGGCTCGTCGAAGGTGCGCTCGTCGCGGTTGGCCGCCCCGTAGCCGATCAGCACGCTCGAGCCGGCCGGGATGGTCACACCGTGCATCTCGACGTCGACGGCGGCGGTCCGCGTCAGACGCTGCACCGGTGATTCGAGCCGGAGCACTTCCTCGACGAGCGCGGGGAGGTACGTGTCGGGATCGCTCTTGAGGCGGTCCCACTGGTCGGGATGCTCGATGAGCAGTCGGACGCCGCCCGACAGCGCATTGGTGGTGGTTTCCGAACCGCCGACGAACGTGTCGGCCATCATCTCGGCGTGCAGCTCCTCGTCGGTGAGGCAGCGACCCCACTCCGGGATGGGCGTGTTGACCAGGTCGGAGAGCAACGTGTCGTCGGGTTCGGCCCGGAGCCGGTCGAAGATCGGTTGGAAGTAGTGCTGGGCCTCGATCTCCATCTCCGTCGACCAGACGACCTGTTCGGCGGTCTGCATCAGACCGAGGCGCTGCACCCAGGCGTCGGTCCAGGCCTTGATGCGCCAGATGTCGTCGGGGTCGGCACCCATCTGGACGCCGATGATCACGAGCGGCAACGGAACGGCGAACTGGCTGACCCACTCGCAGCTGCCGTCGTCGACGAACGCGTCGATCAGCTCGTGGGCGAGCACGCTGATCCTCGGTTCGAGTTCGGCGATGCGTTTCGGCCGGAAGGCGTGGTTGAACAGGTTGCGCATCTCGCGGTGGTTGGGGTCGTCGCGTCCGGCGAGCGTCGGTGCGGGTACCCATCCCTTCTCCTCGTAGAGCGTGAGGATCTTCGGTGAGAGGGTTCGGCTGCGCTTGTTCGCCGAGCGGGAGTTGACGAAGCGTTCGGTGTCGGCCAGGACATTGCGGACGTCGTCGTGGCGGGTGATCACGTAGCCCTGGAGGCGCTCGTCGAACCACACCGGCGCCTCGTCGCGCAGCGTGCGGTAGGCGCCGTAGGGGCAGTCGTTGATCGCCGGGTCGAAGAAGCTCACGTCGGCGAGCGCGACCGGTTCGTCGACCGTCAGCTCCTCTGCATCCGACATCGTGGCCCCCAGATGGTCGTCCCGACGCTGAGTGTAGAGACGCCCCGACGGGTTCTCGGCGTCGGAGGTCAGCGGCTCCAGGCGCTCCCCCGGCCGGCGATCAGCGGCAGGTCGAGGAACGTCTTCACGCCGGGGCCCGCGCTCGACGACGTACGGGATCGCGTTGACCGCGTGCGCGGCGGTCGACCCGAGGACGTCGCGGTTCCACGAGTGCGGCAGCGTCAGGTGCATCTCGGGTTCGCCCGTGATCCGGATCGACCAGTCGCCGTTCGGCCAGTCGGGTGCGGCGTCGCGATGCATCCGCCAGACCGTCTCCTGGTGGACGAGGGCGCTCCCTCCGACCATGGCCCGCCACTGCCAGCGTTGCCCGGCGACGGTGCCTGCCTTCACTGTTCCGGCTGCGGTGTCGAGGTCGTCGGTGGCGACCCACGTGTCCATCTCGGAGGTCACCTCGTCGATCGTGGCACCGATGCCGTCGACCACCATCCGGACCGCCTCGGTGAAGAGCCCGTCGAGCCAGGTCCGGTGACGCCCGGAACGTGACGCGAACTCCTCGGGTGTGCGCCCGAAGTTCATCATCTCGAACATGATCTCGGGCGACGGGTAGTGCTGGAAGTTGCTGATCTCCCGGACGCTGATCCGGTCGATGCGCAGCGACAGACCTGACATGAGCAGCGGGAGCAGATCGCCGAACCAGCCGGGGTTGGCGCCGGTCCCATGGAACGCGACCCCGCCGACGGCGCACGCCTGCGACAGGCGATCCATGACCTCACTGCCGTACACCTGCGGGTACATGTAGCCGACCGTCGTGATCACGTGCTTGCCGCTCGCGAGGAGCCGGCAGAAGTTGTCGAGGTCGGCACCGGGGTCGTCGCCGTACACGAGCGACGGCAACGGCATGTGCAGGACGACATCCGCGTCGAGCGCCACGATCTCGTCGACGTCGTCGGTCGCAACGATGCCGAGGTCGGCGATACCGGCGAGCGTTCCGATGTCGCGCCCGACCTTGTCCGGGTCGGTGACCAACAGTCCGACGATGTCCATGTCGGGACGTCCGGCCACGGTCGCGATCGATGCCCGTCCGACGTTCCCGCTCCCCCACTGCACCACCGCGATGGTCATGCCGACACCGTAGGCGACGTCGACGTGTCCGCGCCCCTGGGCATCCGACGCGAGAGGAACGCCCCGACGACGGCGACGGCCGCCGGAACCATCAGCGCGAAGGCCATCACCGTGCCTGCCGTCCGGCCGAGGTCGTCGCCGAACGCGACCACCGCTCCGACGACGCCCGTGCCGAGCGCGATGCCGAGGTTGTCGGACAGCTGCAGCGAGGCGGTCGCACCTCCGACGTGGCGCTCCTCGACGCTGCGCAGCGCGAGCTGCGCGTGCGCCGAGTACGCCAGGCCCATGCCGAAGCCGGCGACGATCGCGCCGAGGTGGATCAACCAGAACGGTGCTGCGTCGGGCAGCGACCCGACGGCGACGATCACGATCCCGGGTGCGAGGAGCACGTAGCCGGCGCGGACGAACCAGGCCTCGCCGAACTCGCCGATCCAGTGCTGCTGGATCCACGTGGCGGCGGTCCAACTCACGGTGCCGACGGTGACCGCGATGCTCGCGGTGAAGGTCGAGCGATCACGTCCACTCGTGAGGGCGTAGGGAACGAACGCGTCGAGCCCGAAGAATGCGAACGTCAGCAGACCACGCGACGCGATGACTGCGGGCAGGCCTGCGGCACCGTGCAACGTGCCGGGTGGGGTGAGTCTGCGCAGAGGGCCGAGACCGACCAGCAGTCCGGCGGCGAGCGCCGGCACGAGCAGCCATCGTTCGAAGGTCAGGCCCGTCACGACGAGGGCCGCGCCTGCCGCGACGCGAGCCGCTTCGACGAGGCGGCGGCGCATGAACGGCACCGTGTCGGAGTCGACCTCGGCGACGGGGCCGAGGCGCATCATCGCCGGCACGACGAGCGCTCCCGCGACCGCCACGAGCGGGATCAGCGAGAGGAAGACCCATCGCCAGCCCACGCCGTCGGCGATGCGTTCGGCGAGGACCGGACCGATGAGGCCGGGCACGACCCAGGCGGTCGACAGGATGGCGAACATCCGGGGACGCTCCGTGACCGAGAATGCCCGACCGATCGCCACGTAGCCGATCGCGGGGACGACGCCTGCGCCGAACCCCTGGATGAATCGGCCGACGACGAGCACCGGCATGCTCGGCGCGAATCCGCCGATGGCGAGGCCGGCGGCGAAGAGCACGAGGCCGACGACGTAGGGGGGCCCGGCGCCGCGACGGTCGGCCTGGTCGCCGGCGAAGACGATGCCGATCATGGTGCCGAGGAAGAAGGCGCTCGTGACCCAGCCGTACCAGGCGATCCCGCCGAGATCGGCTTCGATCTCGGGCAGGATCGTCGTGACGGCGAGCGCCTCGAACGCCACGAGGGTGACGACCGCGACGAGCCCGATCTGGAGTGCCCTGCGGCTGTCGGTCTCCGACACGTCATGCACCGTAGAGCGGTGCAGTCATCTCGCTCCTTCATCACGGACCCGAAGCCGGACACCGCTCGCGGTGACGGCGATCAGCGCACGCAGATACCCGCGGCCCAGGCGCCCGACACCTGCTCGGGTTCGCCCAATCGGATCGTCCGTTTCGGGTTCGCCGGTCTTCGGTCGGTCCACCGTGCCAACGCCGCCAACAATTTCCGCCGACGCGTGGCCTTTGTATCCGCCCGGGGCCGCAGCACGTGGCTGACCTGGGGGTGTATGTGGTGTTCGAGGTGGTGGTCGCGACGGTGCCGTTGCCGGAGCACGTCGAGTTGGTAGTCGAAGGGATGCATGGTCATGTGATCGATTCCTTGTCTGTCTGAGCGGGATTGATGATTTGGTGGGAGGGTGTGTCGACGGTGTCCCGGTTCACGCCAACGTCGGGTCGGCCCCGAGCGCGAGATCCGCCAGGAGGGTCGAGGCCCGGGTCGTGTTGAGCGGGTTCATGAACATCAGGGCCCGAACGTCGCCGACCGCTCGGGCGAGGGGTGTGCCCGCCCGGTAACCGGCGCCTCCGCTCAGCAGCAGCGACCGATCGACGATGCGCATCGCGGCCGCGCCGACCACGGCCTTGGCCGCCTGCACCTCGCCGAACACGGCGAGCACGTGGTCGTCCTCCGCGCGCCGTCCCTGGTACTCCTCCTCGTGGGCGTCGACGACGTCACCGGCACGGGACAGCGCTGATCGGGCCGAGTGCAGGTCGACCTCGTTGTCGGCGACCAACGATCGGGAGCCGGCGTCCGCCCTGCCTCGCGCACGCAGCCCGGAGATCGCGACGGCGTGGGCCGACTCCGCGATGCCGAGCGAGGCCGCCGCGTGGAACCCGCCGGACGCCAGGTTCCGCGCCGCGTAGCCGGCGGCCGAGCCGCTCGGGAACCCGCCCATGAACGCAGAGGCGTCGACCCGGACGTCGGTGAAGCTCACCGAGTTGCTGCCCGAGGTCCGCATGCCGAGTGCGTCCCAGTCGTCGTGCACGACGACACCGGGCGCATCGGCGGGGATCGCGACGTACGCGTAGCGTTCGCCGCGCGGTCCGACCGTCGTGACCGACGCCAGGAAGACGTCGGCTGCGGGCGACATGGTGCAGAAGATCTTCCTTCCGTCGATCCTCCAGTGATCGTCCACCGCCGTGGCAACGGTGGACGGCCGGGTGAGGTCCTGCCCCGGTTCGCTGATCGCGGCCGCCATGACCACACGACCGGAGACGAACTGGTCCAGCACCGTGGCGAGTTCTGACTGCTGGTCGCCGTCCGCGGCCAGGTACTGACGCACCAGGTTGGCGACGACCATCACGTGCATGCTCGCCCCGATCGTCGAGGCGGCGTCCCCTCGGGCCAGTCGGCTGGCCGCCACGAACAGGTCGTGGGTCGACCGGACGCCTCGCCCTCCCAATTCCTCGGGCACCGGTGCCGACAGCCAGCCGCTGTCGACGAGGGCGACCAGGTGGTCGCGGATGTAGGCACCGCGACGATCGTGGACGTCGACGGTGGCGCTGAAGGCTGCGGCAAGCTCCTCGGCCAGCTCCACCAGGAGTGAGCCGTGCTTCGTGTGTGCGGTGAGTTCCATGTGTATTCCTCTCGTGTCGGCACCTCGTGCCGGATCTGTCGGATCAGCGTGACGGAACGCGGCGCAGCTGTCTTGGAGACCCCCGGGAGGTTTCGTGGAGATTCCGGTCGCGGTGGATCCAGCAGATCTCCAGGCGGTCTCCAAGCACGCCGGGCGGGTTCGTGTGCTCAATGCCTGTCGACACACACAGCTCCCCACCGGGGGCTCGACCAGAGGAGAGAACAATGACCACAACCGAATCACCCACCGTCGACAACGGCGTCAACGTCGCGGCGCTGCTGGGGGCACGAGATGCCATGACCGACATGCCCGAGCTCGCCGCATTCCAGTGGCGGGCGACGTCGACCTGGGTCGACGGAGTGCACACGCGGACCGCTGTCGAACAGTTCCACGGCGTGGGCGCCGAGCAGTCACACCGCCAGACGTTCACGTTGGACACCGACCATCCGGAGATCTTCGCGGCGACCGATCGAGGCGTCACTCCGGTCGAGATGGTCCTCGCCGGACTGGCCGGGTGTCTCACGGCCGGGGTCGCGACGGTGGCCACCAACCGCGGGATCCAGCTGCGGTCGGTGCGGGCCACGGTCGAGGGCGACATGGACCTGGCCGGCATCCTGGGCATCGAGCGGGACGCCCGCAACGGTTTCGAGCACGTCCGCGTGGCCTACGAGATCTCGGCGGACGCCAGCCCCGCAGAGGTGGAGGCGATCGTCGCCCAGTCGCAGAAGCGCTCGGCCGTGTACGACATCATCACGAACCCCACGCCGGTCACCGTGACCGTCGTCTGAGCGACCGAAATGCCCACATCACGTCACGACGTGGTGATCGTCGGTGCGGGACAGGCAGGTCTGGCGATGAGCCGCTGCCTGTCCCGCCGCGACATCGACCACATCGTCGTGGATCGCCACGACGTCGCGTCGTCCTGGACGCGCCAGCGATGGGACTCACTGAGGTTGCTGACCCCGAACTGGATGACGAAGCTCCCCGATGCTCCTGCGTTCAGCGGGCACCCCGACGGATTCGCCCCCGCCGCCGAGGTGGCGGCGTACCTGCGGAGCTACGCGTCGCTCGTCGACGCACCGGTCGTGTCCGGCTGCCCGGTGGAGCGGATCGAACCGGACATCAACGGTTGGCGCGTGCTCACGCCCACGGGAACGCTCTCCGCACGAGCAGTCGTGCTGGCGGTCGGCCCCGGCTCGACTCCCCGGCGACCGGCAGCCGCGTCGGCGCTGGACCCCTCGACGAGGACGATCAGCGCACTGGACTACAAGAACCCGGGCGACGTCGAAGACGGCGGCGTCCTGGTCGTGGGTGCGTCGGCCTCCGGCACGCAGATCGCCGACGAACTCGCGCGAGCCGGCCGGACGGTGACGCTGGCAGTCGGCGAACACGTTCGTGCCGTGCGCTCGTACCGCGGTCGCGACCTGTACTGGTGGCTGGACCGCACCGGCCTGCTGGACGAGTCCTCCGACGACGTCGACGACCTTCGCCGCGTCCGCGCGACGCCGTCGTTCCAGGTGGTCGGATCCGACGACGGTCGCAGCGTCGATCTCAACGCCCTGCAGTCACGCGGCGTTCGTCTCGTCGGGCGCCTCGTCGGTGCCGACGGCGCTCGGGCAGTCTTCTCGGGATCGTTGGCGAACCTGTGCAGGTCGGCCGACCTGAAGCTCGAGCGCCTCCTCGATCGTTTCGACGCGTTCGCCGTCGAGCAGGGGCTCGCCGATCTGACGGACCCGTGGCGACCGCAACGCACCGACGTTCCCCCATCGCTCCTGGAACTTCGTGGCACGGCGTTGCGCACCGTCATCTGGGCGACCGGGTTCGAGCAGGCGTTCCCCGCGATCGACGCCCCTGTGTTCGATCGCCGAGGACGTCTCGTGCACGATGGCGGCGTCGTCGGATCATCCGGCCTGTACGTGCTCGGGCTCCCTTTCCTGCGGCGACGCCGGTCGTCGTTCATCGCCGGGGCCGAGGACGACGCCGAGGCCGTCGCCGGGCGGATCCGCGCTCACCTCGACCGATGGAGCGTCGCGTGGTCGCCGTGTACGGCGGCGACGAACATGTAGCCGCGACCGCGCACCGTCCGGATGATCCGCTGTGCGTCCCCGTCGTCGCCCGTGGCCTGGCGGGCAGCTTTGATACGTGAGGTGAGCGCCGACTCGCTCACGAACCGGTCGCCCCAGATCTGGTCGAGCAACTCCTCCTTCGGCACCATCCGGGATCGACGCTGGGCGAGATACGTCAGCACCTCGAACACCTGCGGCTCCATCGGAACGCGGTTCCCACCGCGCCGGAGCTCGAACCTGTCGACGTCGAGTTCGCAGTCACCGAATCGGATCACCGTGCCGCCCACCTGATCCACGACACCCTCCCGCGCCGGCGCGACGTCGGCCGGAGCACTCCCGCCGAGACACCTTCGCACGGCGCGGATGGACGCAGCGAGGTCGGTCTGTCGGCACGCACCGTGTCGTTCGGCGAGCAGCCGATCCTCCTCCTCGAACGTCGGCGACACGATGGAACGGCCGAGGTCGGTGGGGAACGACGTCCACAGGTCGTCGGCGAGGCGCTGTTCGCCGACATGCAGGGCAACGGCGGCCGCTGCGCGCACCACACACGCCGCACCGGGGATGTCGCCGTTGAGCAGATGGGCGTCGAACGACGACCGGAACTCCGGTACCGCCGACACCCACCCGTCGCGAGCACCGAGCACGGTTGCCATCGTCTTGTGTGCTGCTCCCGCCGACCACGCGTAGCCCGTGCGGTCGGACAACGTGAGCGCCTCACGGGCGTGTTCGAACGCGGTGTCGAGCGCGCCCTGACGGACGCAGAGTCCGGCTGCGATCGTGTGCGACCACTGAGCGACGACGATCGAACCGGTTCGGATCGCATCCGCCGCGGCCCGATCGAGCACCTCCAACGACTCGGCGATGTCGTCCGGCGTACTGCTGGTGGCCGCCCTCGAACACTCGATCTCACGGGCGAACGCCGGGCTGATCTTCCCGGCGAGCAGGAACGCCTCACCGAGCGCCGCTCGTGCGGCCGGGAGATCTCCGCCGTACGCCTCGAGAAAACCGAGGGACCGGTGGGCGAGCAACCGGGGCAGGTCTCCTGCGGTCTCGTCGTCGAGCACCTGGCGGATCAGCTGCACTGCCAGCGTCGTGTCTCCCCCGAACGTGGCGACGCTCGCCATCACCGCCACGGCTTCGAGGTGGAGTGGTGCTCGATCGTGCCATGTGCCGATGATCCGTCGGGCGAGCGCGATCTGCTCACCGCGGTTGCGCGCGGAGCCGAACAGGGGCAGGAAGAGCCGGTTCGCCCGGGCGGCGGTGCCATCCCGGTGGAGGCATTCGTCGATGGCGTGGATCAGATGGGCGAACCGTTCGGTGACCGTCGTGAACAGCTCCGGCGAGAACTGGGTGAGCACCTTCGCCACGAACGCGTCCGCGTAGGTGGCCATCACGTCGACGAATCGTTCGACGGTCGACGTCATCTCGCCGTCTGCCTCGAGACGCTCGAGCCCGAACCAGCGGATCGGCTCGAGCAGGCGGTAGCGGTTCGAGACACCCTGGTCGACCATCGTCACGAGCAGGCTGGCGTCGATGAGTTCGGTGGCGATCTCGACCGCGTCCAGCTCGGTGGGCACATCCATCAGCTGGCGAGCGAGCTCCAGGTCGAACGGCGCGTTGAAGACACAGAGTGCACGGAATCCGGCCTGGACGTGCGGGGCGAGCGGTTCGTACGACGCCGCGATGACCGCACGCATGCTCTCGTGGCGGTCCGCTTCGTTGCCGGGGCGGTGCAGGAGACCCAGTTCGACGTCGAGCAGCGCCGAGATCTGATGCGGGCTGAGTACTCGGGTACGCGCCGCTGCCAACTCGATGGCCAGAGGCATCCCGTCGAGCTGTCGGACCAGGCGGGCGATGTCGACGAGGGTGTCGTCGTCGATGACCGACAGCGCCCCGGCCCGTTGGGCGCGGTCGATGAACAGCTGCACCGTCGGCGCCGATCGTGCCTCATCCGGATCGTCGTCGGCCGGCACCGCGAGCGGCCCCAGCATCACCACCCGTTCCTCTGCCAGGCCGAGGGGCGTCCGTGTCGTGACGAGCACACGAGTCGTGCGGTCCGCCTCGATGAGCGAGCGAGCCAGACGTGCGACGCCCTCCAGTGCCGACTCGCAGTTGTCGAGCACGATGAGGCGCGGGCGGTCGATCGACCCGTAGCGCAGCGCATCGGCGGAGGCAAGACCGGCGTTGCGGGCGACGAGATCGGCGACATCGTCGTCGTCGGTCGCCCCCGCGAGCGTCGCGAAGAGGACGTTGCCCTCGAACGATGCATGCGTGGCGAGCGCGAACTCTCGGGCGAGGCGAGTCTTGCCGATGCCCCCGGGTCCCACGAGGGTGACCAGCCGGTGGTCCGACACGAGCGCGTCGAGCAGGCCCAGCTCACCGGCTCGACCCAGGAACGGCGTATGCGTCCGCACGGGAGAAAAGTATGGCACCGGGCGACCCGGTCGATCTCCACGGATTCTCCATCGTGGCTCCAAGCAACGGTGCGTGGTCTCGTTCATGCTCGACACCATGTTCAACTTCCACGCCTCCCGTCCCGTCGAGGATCCGCGGAACCGCGCTCGGGCGCACGTACGCGGCGCCACCCCCAGAACCGTGTTCGAGTTCGTGTGCGACCTCGACCAACTGCCCGGCTGGAATCCGACCATCTCCAGGGTGGTGAGCCGACCCGGTTGCCTCACTGCGGGCGCCGAATGGAAAGTCGCGATGCGCGACGGTGTCCTGCAGTGGGTCAGTCGGTCCACGGTGGTCGAGTACGACCCCGACGCGATGGTGCTCGTCTACCGATCCGGCACCGACGACGGCAACGAGTCGTACACCGAGTGGCGTTGGTCGGTGACTGCCGACGGCGACGACACCGTCGTGGAGGTCAGCTGGCGGCTCGTCCCGCGCAGCGCACTCCGCCGGTGGGTGATGGCTCCGTACCGAGCACGCCGCTTGCGCGGCGAGGTTCCGACGTCACTCGCCGCCCTGGTCCGCGAGTTCACCGCACGGCAGATGCCCGACGGTCGACCGGCACCCGACGCACAAACCACCGTGCTCGGCGTGTGGGCCCATCCCGACGACGAGGCGTACCTCAGCGCCACCCTGATGCACCGGGTCCGCGCCGCCGGGGGCCGTGTCGTCGTCGTCACCGCGACGCTCGGCGAGGCCGGCCTGAGCTCTCTCGCTCCGGAGGATGCCAAGGCGCTTCGGTACCGCGAGCTGAAGAACGCGCTCTCGGTGGTCGACGTGCACGAGCACCACGTCCTCGGCCATGACGACGGTGGATGCGCCGACGTCGCCGTCGCAGAGGGTGCCGGGCGGATCGAGGAGCTCATGCGTGAGATCCGCCCGGACCTCATCGTCACGTTCGGTCCCGACGGCATCACGGGGCATCCCGACCATGTCGCCGTGTCCAGGTGGACGATCGCCGCATGGCAACGAACCGGCCACGGTGAGTTGCTCCTCGCGACGATGACCGACGAGTTCCGATCCGAGCACGAAGAACTGCACGAACTCCTGGGGGTGTCGATGGGCTCGGCTCTGCAGTCCGTGCCCGATCACGACGTCGCGCTCCGTGTGGTGCCGAGCGACGCTGAACGCGTCCGCAAGCGACTCGTTCTCGATGCCCATCGCTCGCAGACGGCACCGCTCGCCGAACTGGTGGGCGACGACGCGTTCCACGACTGGTGGGTGGACGAATGCTTCCGGGCTCCGTCGCTCGCGGACCTGGCTTGGGCGGCGCCTGCGCCGGCCACCGGAGCCGCACCATGAGCGCCGTCGTCGCCACCCCGCCACGCACTGCAGGTTTCGTGGCCGGCACTCGGGCAATGCTCCCACTCGCCATCGGCTGCGCCCCGTTCGGCGTGGCGGTCGGCGCGACGATCGCCGACTCGAACGTCGACGTCGCCCCGACGCTCGCTGCGGCGCTCCTCATGTTCGGCGGGTCCGCTCAGCTCGCCGTCGTGCAGATGCTCGACGCCGGGGCGGCGCCGCTGGTCATCCTGACCGCCGCGGTGATGATCAACCTCCGATTCGTCGCGTACAGCGCTGCGCTCGCGCCGTTGTTCCCGACGAGCGGTCGGACCAATCGAGCGGCGATGGCCGCCACGTTGGTCGACCAGACGTATCTGGTGACGTCGATCGAGGCCACGAACAACGAGCGGGCCGAGCGCGAGCTCGAGCGGTTCTACGTCGGCGCCTCGGTGACGATCGGGGTGACCTGGGTGGGTGCGCAGGTCGTCGGGGTGCTCGCCGGGTCGCTGCTGCCCGAGGCGGCGAACCTCGGTGCGGCGGCTCCCATCTCGCTCGCCGGTCTGGCCGCCGGGGTCGTCTCCGCCCGCGCTTCGCGCCTGGCACTCGCCTCGGCGGTTGCGGCCGTCGTCGTCCTGTCATCCGCGGCCGGTCAGCTGGCGTTGGTGATGGCCATCGTGCTCGGCGTCGGCATCGCGGCATGTGCCACACCCTCGAAACCACGGGGAGGAGCCGTGACCGCGTGGGCCGTCGTGGTGGCCTGCGCTGTGTGCACGTACCTGCTGCGAGCGTCCGCGTTGGTCGTGGTCGACGGTGGGCGGCTGCCCAGGTGGATCGAGCAGCACGTCAAGCTGGTGGCGCCGGCAGCGCTCGGGGCGTTGGTCGCGTCGTCGTCGTTGCACAACGATCACACCGTCGGCGTGGCCATCGCCAGTGGTGCCGCGTTCGTTGCGGCCCGGCGCTTCCGGACGCCGTACGCGGCGCTGCTCGTCGGGTTCCCGACGCTGTGGTGCGCGCAACTGGTGCTCGGCTGACTCCTCGATGATCCACCGGAGCGTGCTGTTCGACATGAATTCGACGTCACGAGACTGGGTCGAGGTGCAGGGCGACGTTCC
>CAWHJD010000029.1:0-199982 GCA_963829585.1 Ilumatobacteraceae bacterium
GAAACGAGCAGCGCTACCAACGTCCCGATGAACAGACTTGGACCAAGTGCGCGCGGACCTGACGGTCGAGCGAGCCGCATTGCGCACGCAACAGTCAGGGCAACCACCGCCATGAGCACGGCCGCCGGCCACCACCACGGCGCGATCAACGCTCCAGCAACCGCTGCGAACTTCACGTCGCCGAACCCGAGCGCTGATGGATCGACCAGATGAACCAGCAGGAACGGTGCCGCCCCCATAACAGATGCAGCCAAGGCAGAGTCGACCGCCCCGCCGAAGTACGCCGCCAGCGCAGCCAGGACAGCGGCGACGAGGAGGAAGCGGTTGGGGAGTCGGAACGCCCTGACGTCAACGATCGCCGCAGCGCACAGGAGGCACAACCCGGAGGCCACGGCGATCCTCGTCGGCCCCGAGACGGTCGTTGCACCGACCAGCACAGCCACGACCGACATCGCACACCCGGCGACGAGCGCTGCAGAGAGGTGCTCATCCCACGGCCGAGTACTTCGAACCGTAGACGGGCTCCGACGAATCATCGCGATCTGACCGGAGCGAACCTTGACCGATGGCTCATCGGTGAAACCAACCGACCGATACAGACGAGTCGCCGCCACGTTGTCCGTCTGTACCGTGAGCACCAGCGTGCGACCGTCGTCGTCGGCGAGCCGCGCGATCTCAGTCAGGAGAGTTCGGCCGAGGCCCACACCGCGCTCGGAGACTGCGACATTCGCCACGACGATCGACCGTGCCCCGACTCCACCCCACCGATTCGCATCGAAGATCCGCCCTACGCACGATGCGATCCCCGCCCCCACCATCGCCAAGACGACTGCGAGCAGCACCACGCGAGCGAACAGATTTCCGTCCGCGCCGGCAATCTCGACGAGTATCAAGCCAGGCACGCAGATCAGCCCGGCCAAGACGACTGCGGAAGCAAGAGCGCCTCGAGCAGTAGGAACGCTCGAGAGCGAGCAGACTGCGCCAGGCCGACCCATCATCCGCTCACACGTCGCCAGATGGAGCATCGACCGGGAGCGACTCATCTCGAACGCGTCTGAATGAACGCCCGACCCGGCTAGCAATCGACGAGGGGTGAGACGGCTCGATTCCCAGAACGACCACCACGACGAGGGAGGCCATCCTGAACCCGACACCTGTCGGACTGCGTCTGTGCGCAGGACAGTCACGACGTCTCCCGCAAGACCCGAACTCGCTGCCGCCCCGACGACCCCGGACCCTGCGTAGGCCACCGGCCACGCAGCGTCACCCAAAGAAACGTACAACGAACGTACGCGTTGTGCAAGGGCTCTACGAGCAAAGTGGGTCGATGCGTCCACACCTACCGAAGGCCCCACGAACCGCTGAACCGTTACAGAAGATCCGCCCGATCCTTCAGCTCGGCGGCAGCAGCTTCACCGGACGTGCGCGCCCATCGTCATCGGTCCGCTCGATACTGATCAACGACGCCGCTTCGAGCACACGCCGATACGTCGACCACGAGCCCCGATTGATCTCGAACCTCGGCATGAAGTCCGCAGCCAATGCCTGCACCGATCCGTCGTCGTCAGCGAACTCGAAGAGTCCGACATAGATCGAGAACGCGCGCGCCCTGACTGTCGCCGGCACCTCGCTCAGCGCTTCAACCTGCCGACGAGCTGCCACGAAGTCGATGCCGGATTGACGCATGTCGACGAGACCACTCCCTGCCGTCGCGCCCCTCATTGGCTAGAAAACTTAGCTGAGCATCGACGGGCCGCTCACGATTTTCGGTCGCGAGCGTAAGCGTCTGGTTGGCATCCGATGAACAACAAGCAGTTATGCCATGGGGGATGGCTTCGTGCAGGTTGCAGAGGGCGACCTGCACGGGTGTGTGCCCTCCCAACACCCCCGACGGACGACCCGCCGGACCCGACCGCCGACGAGACACGACCCGGCCCGGCAGGCCGCCCCGGATGACGCCCGGACCTCACACCACCCGCCTTCACAAGGCCCGCCTCTGCACCGGCGCCACCCGAGGAACCGACTCATACCGCGGCCTGAGCACCCGAAACTGCCCGCACCGCACGCGGCGCTTCCGACTGCTCGACCAGGCGCTCATGCGCCGCCCGACCAGCCTCGCTCAGGCGAAACAGCCGCGCCCCCCGGACCGACGGCGCGAAGCCCGACACCCCGACGATCAACTGCTCTCGGGCGAAGTACAGGACCTCGAACCGGTTCAATCGCCAGCGCCTTCACGGCGATGCTCGGCTGTATACCGAGACTGGTGGCGAGATCACCGAGGTCGACGTCGACACCTCCTGGTCGCTCCTCGAGTGTTCGCCCCAGGCGACGAGCGAGCAGCGTCGCCGTCGGACCGAGATACTCCGACCAAACCTGCTCGACGTACGGATCGCTCAGCATCCACCGGTCGTTGGCCTGCGCTGAGAGCGGCACTACGTGCAGGGTTAGATGTTCCGAGTCGTTGTCCATAGACCCGTAAAGGCGCACTTCGGTTCCGGACGCGTACAGAAACCCAGCAGGACTACCCACCGTCGTCCGCCAGCATCAAAGCCAGGACGTCATCAGGTGACCGGGCGTGTCGAGTTCGATGGTTGTAGGACCGGCAGCGCCCGCAGCAGCTGTCCGTCCCGGTGTAGACACCCTGGCGGTCGATGCCAGTCGCTACGGTCAACACCGTATGGCCGCACTTAGAATCACCAACGGCGGTGACGCGTGACGACCTTCCGGCAGCTGCTTGAGTTCTTCGAGCAATCAGCCAAGACGCAAGCCGCGAAGGGAAAGCGATTCGAGGACTTCTGCGAGGCGTTCCTGCGGATCGACCCGCTGTGGTCCGAACGCTTCGACGCGGTGTGGGCCTGGCAGGACTGGCCGAATCGACCCGTAGGGCTTCCCGATACCGGCGTTGATCTCGTCGCCCGTGAACGAGGCACCGGTGACCTCGTTGCGATTCAGTGCAAGTTCTATTCGCCGTCGGCGGTGCTGCGCTGGGAGCACGTGTCGACGTTCGTCGCGATGCTGTCGCAGGACGTGTTCGCATCCGGGATGTTGATCTCGACCGCAGGCGCGGAGTCGTCAAACCTCGGCAAAAACCTGACTGCTACGTCCAAGGACGTCACCTGGTTTCGCGTTGAGAACTTCGAGGAGTCTCTCGTCGACTGGAACCAGTTCCGGCCTGATGCGCCGACGCAGCTGAGCCTCGCTGACCGCAAGACGCTGCGCCCCCATCAACAGCTCGCGATCGCCGAGGTGATCGCCGGCTTCGACGCTGGCGCGGACCGCGGCCAGATGATCATGGCGTGCGGCACCGGCAAGACGTTCACGTCGCTGCGCCTCGCCGAGCAGGTCGTCGGCGCCGGCGGGTCGGTTCTGTTCCTCGTGCCGTCGATCAACCTGTTGTCGCAGACCGTCGTCGAATGGGCGAACGACGCACAGGTCCCGCTCGCAACCTTCGCTGTCTGTTCGGATCGTCATGCCGGCAAGCGCAGCAAGAACGACGAGGACATGTCGGCCAACGACCTCCAAGTCTCCGCATCGACGAACGTCGAGTCGCTGATGAAGGAATGGCTCGCACGAGCAACGCCCTCACGCATGGGCGTCGTGTTCTCGACGTATCAGTCGATCGACGTCATCACCGACGCCCAGGCGGCCGGGCTGGGCCGGTTTGATCTCATCGTGTGCGACGAAGCCCACCGCACCACCGGCGGTACCGGACCAACCGCCGAGCAGTCCACATTCGTGAAGGTGCACGACGACGCAATCGTCGCTGGCGCCAAGCGGCTCTACATGACCGCCACCCCACGCATCTACGGCGACCAGACCAAGGCCAAAGCGAAGCAACACGAAGTTGTCCTGTCGTCGATGGACGACGAAGCCACATTCGGGCCGGTCTTCCACGAGTTGCCGTTCGGCAAAGCGGTCGCCGACCAACTGCTCACCGACTACAAGGTGCTCGTTCTGGCCGTTAACGAAGACGCTGTGTCCGACGCTTTCCAACGCCAGTTCACCGAAGAAGGCGGCGGCGAACTGCCGCTCAACGACGTCGCCCGCATGGTCGGCTGCTGGCATGGACTCTCCAAACGAGGCCCGCAGTTCCGTGACGCTGGCGACGAACAACCGATGCGTCGAGCCGTTGCATTCTCCTCGACGATCAAACAGTCGAAGCGATTCACCGACGCACTCCCCAACGTGATCGCCGCCGCACTCGAAGAACGCAAGGATCGCAACGCCGTACGCGTCGAGGCCCAGCACGTCGACGGCACGACGAACGTCAAGATCCGACAGGAGGCGATCGCATGGCTCGAAGAGTCACCGGGCCAACGCGTCTGCCGCGTCCTGTCGAACGCCAAGTGCCTCACAGAAGGTGTCGATGTGCCCGCGCTCGACGCGGTCGTGTTCTTGAATCCGCGCAAGAGCGTCGTCGACGTCGTCCAGGCAGTCGGGCGGGTGATGCGCAAGCTGGAGGGTAAGGAGTTCGGCTACGTCATCTTGCCGATCGGCATCCCCGGCTCGATGTCACCCGAGGAAGCGCTACGCGACAACGAACGCTACGCAGTCGTGTGGGAGGTGCTACAGGCCCTCCGTTCGCACGACGAACGACTACGCGCCGAGATCAACAAGATCGACATCAACAAGACCTCGTCCAAGGTCAGCGTGATCGGGATCGGCCTCGCCGGCGGCGACGAGACCGACGGCCCCGGAGTCACCACAACCGCCGACGGCGCAGCCGGCCAGATGTCGCTCGACCTCCCCGACCTCGCCGAGTGGCGCGACGCCCTCTACGCCCGCATCGTCGACAAGGTCGGTGATCGCCAATACATGGAGCACTGGGCCAAAGACATCGCCGACATCGCCTCCGCCCAAGAGACCCGAATCCGGTCGCTGCTGGAACACCCCGAACAGAACCCGTCAGCAGTCGAACGATTCCAGGTCTTCCACACTGCGTTGAAGGACAACCTCAACGACGGCGTCAGCGCCGACGACGCGATCGTCGATGCTGTCACAGCACCTCATCACCCGCCCCGTGTTCGAGGCACTGTTCGGCGGTGACGACTTCACCAAGGCGAACCCGGTCAGCCAGGTCATGCAGGCAATGGTCGACACCCTCGACGAAGCGAACATCGACGCCGAGACCGCAACACTCGACGGCTTCTACGAACACATCCGCATGCTCGTCGGCGGCATCGACTCAGCCGAGGGACGCCAAAAGGTCATCGCCGAGCTGTACGAGAAGTTCTTCAAGAAGGTCGTGCCCAAGACCGCCTCCTCACTCGGAATCGTCTACACACCCGTCGAGATCGTCGACTTCATCAACCGAGCCGTCAACGACCTGCTCGACGAGCACTTCGACGGTGCGTCGCTCTCTGACGAAGGCGTCCACGTACTCGACCCGTTCACCGGGACGGGCACCTTCATCGCCCGCATGATCCAATCCGGACTGATCACTCCGGACGACCTCGCACGCAAGTTCCACCAGGAGCTGCACGCAAACGAGATCATGCTGCTCGCCTACTACATCGCCGCGATCAACATCGAGACCGCATTCCGCGGCGCAATGGAGGACGCCGGGATGCCGCTTGACATCTACGAGTCGTTCCCGGGGATCGTGCTGACCGACACGTTCCAGATGACCGAAGCCGACGACTCGATGGACACCGTCTTCTTCCCTCGAAACAACGCCAGAGCCGACCGCCAGAAGAGCCTCGACATCCGCGTCATCATCGGCAACCCGCCCTACTCGGTTGGCCAATCCAGCCAGAACGACGACAACGCCAACCTGCGGTACCCGACCCTTGATGCCAGCATCGAGCGCACATACGCAAGGCGCTCGACAGCCACGCTAAAGAACTCGTTGTACGACAGCTACGTACGGGCGATCCGCTGGGCCTCGAACCGGGTCACGACATCGGCAGGCGGCGGCGTGGTCGGCTTCGTCACCAACGGGGGCTGGATCGACGGCAACACCGCCGACGGCATTCGCCACACCGTCGCCGAAGAGTTTCACTACGTGTACATCTTCAACCTCAGGGGCAACCAACGAACGAGCGGCGAGCAGAGTCGTAAGGAAGGCGGAAAGGTGTTCGGCTCGGGTAGCCGCAACACTGTCGCCATAACCCTGCTGGTCCGAAAGCCCGGCCCAGCACCGAAAGGCGGGGCACGTATCCTTTACCGAGACATAGGCGACTACTTGAGCCGTGAGGAGAAGCTGGAAATCGTCGATCGCTCGACCATGGTCGCGAATCCTTGGAAGCAGATCCATCCGAACGCTCATGCCGACTGGGTCAACCTGCGGGGCGATTCCTATGACGACCTGGTCCCGCTTGACGCCGGTCCAGATGCGATCTTCGGTCTTGTCTCAAACGGCCTGAAGTCGAATCGGGATGCTTGGGTATATGACTCGAGCCGTGTCGACCTTCGGCGCCGAGCAGAACAGATGGAGCAGACGTTTCGCACTCAGACGGATCGGTTTCAGGCAAGCGGTGGAGGGTCTGCCGACGATGCGAGTCGCTTCGTTGATCATGATCCAACGAAGTATTCGTGGTCGGCGAACGACTACGCCCGCGTGGCGCGTGGAGAAACCTTCGAGGTCTCGGACCAATCGCTTCGGCAAAGTCTGTATCGGCCGTTCTTTCGACAGAACCTGTTTCTTGACAACGCCGTCGTCGCGCGACCCGGCGCCGTGGCTCAACTGCTACCCCAGGGCACGGCCGAAAACCAGCTAATCGGGCTCGTGGCGAGCGGCTCGCGTTCGCCGTTCGGGGTGCTCGCCACCCGATCGATTCCAGCACTTCACCTCATCAACTCCGACGCCACCGATTTCCTGGGGCGGTGGCGATACCTGGTTTCCTCGATCGACGTGAGTTTGCTCGAAGGCACCAATCAACACGGTGGCTCAGTTCGAGTCTCCAACCTAAATCCCGTTGCCGTCGCCAAGTTCCGAGATGTGCTCGGCTCCCACATCACCGACGATGACGTGTTCCACTACGTGTACGGAGTGCTGCACTCACCGGAGTTCCGGTCGGAGTTCGAGGTGAACCTGAAGAAGGAGGCGCCGCGAGTCCCAATGGTGGCCGATCGAGCAGCGTTTGATGCGTTCGTGACCGCCGGCGCCGAGTTGATGCAGATGCACATCGGCTACGACGACCCCAACGTCGTCAAACCGTATGCGCTTGTCGAGGAGTGGGCGGACAGCATTGGTCCCGACGATCCCCGGTTCGAACCGGCCCGGCTCCTCGTCGGGTCGAAGAAGATGCGGTACCCGAAGGTCACCGATGCCGATCCCGACTCGGAGACGTACGGCAAGAAGATCGCCGACAAGACCCGGCTCATCTACAACGACTACCTAACCATCTCGGGCATCCCCGAACGTGCTCACGGCTACGTGCTCGGCACCCGCTCCGCAGTTGATTGGATTATCGACCGGTGGTACGTCAAGATCGACAAGGCATCGGGCATTGTGAACGACGTCAACGAGTGGGGACACGAGCAAGGCAACCCGCGCTACATCGTGGACCTGATCAAGCAGGTTGTCACGGTGTCGCTCCGAACGGTCGAGATCGTGGATTCGCTCCCGAGGCTCCGCTTCGATGAGAACGGCACTCACGTCGTGTCCGATCAGGGCAAGTAGATCGTGGAGTCGTGATGCTGGCCGTGCGCATCGAGGATGTGGCCTATGGCACCTCGTCCTTCGACGATGTGAAGGTCCTATCGAGGGCCAACCAGGGCCGACTGGGGTTCTTGCAATGGGAGGCGTTCTCGGAAGCTGCAAGCACCGGGCGGCTGATCGGTGCCTGGATCGAGGACAAGCTCGTCGGGTACTGCCTGTACAGGCTACGAAAGAGCGACCGGTCGGTCAGCCTGACTCACGTCTGTGTAGACGCGTGCCGTCGTGTGGGCATGGGGTCGCACAGCAGTTGGTCGAGTTTGTCGCTCAGCGGCATAGTGCTGCTTCAGCCATCGTCGTGACGTGTCGTGCTGACTACCCGGCAGCGAAGCTGTGGCCGACCGTCCAGTTTGCTCGGGTGGGGACCACGCAGGGCAAGGGCTCCGGTGGGACGGTGTTGGAGCGATGGGTTCGCTTGCTCAGCGACAACCTGTTCACTCTCCAGCCGAGCGAACGTGCCGTCGTCGTCGTCGACACGGACGTGATCCGTGATATCTCCGAACCCCGGAGTGAGTTCCAACCGTCGCTCGCGCTCGAAGACGACTGGGTCGATGAAGTCGCCGAGCTCGTCACGGTCCCCAACGTTGAAACGGAAATCAGCCGCGCCGCCGACACGGTCGCAAGCCTTCAAGGTGCATGCGGCCGTTTCCGTCAGCTCACGACCGCCTCGGCGTCGGTGGATGCAGCGCGACGGAGCATCGAAGAGTCGAACATCTCGACTGCGGTCGGGTCGAACGACCGTCTCAACATCGCCCAGGCGGCCGGCGGCGATGCGGACTACTTCGTCACTCGCGACCAGGCGCTCTTGGGCAATGCCTCCGAGTTCCTGAGGGTGGTAAACCTCACGGTGCTCTCGCCTGCAGACCTCGTGCTGCGATTGCACGCAGACCTCAACGCTGACGAATTCCGTCCAACTTCGCTTGTCAGAACTCCGATCCAACTGACCTCCTCCGAGGCTCTGCCGCCAACCCAGGCGCTCGCTCCACTCGTCGACCATCAGGTCGGGGAAGGAGCCCGTGCACTTCGACGGTTGCTTGAGGAGACTGCCGCGAGCGCCGGTGGCGTCGGAAGAGTCGTTGTTGCTTCTGAATCGGGTCGCCCGGTTGCGGTTGTGGCTGAGCGCTTCGTGGCCTCTGACCGGCGCCTGGAAGTGACCGCTGTTCGAGTTGCCACGGACCGGGACCGCTATGCGTTTGCTCGTCAGCTCGTGCATCTGACACGAGAACACTGCCTCGAACTCGGAGGCGATCGGGTGACGATGATCGGTCACACGCCTGAGTACGTCGCGCGTGCACTACGTGACGAGGGATTCGGGTACGGCGACGACGGATGGAGGGCGGACTGCGACCGAGCCGTGCTGACTGCGCAGGACCGACTGCCGGAGTCGATGGGTGGCATGGCGGTTGGTGAACTCACGACCTCAGAGGTGAGCCGTATCGAGCGGGAGCGCTGGCCATTGAAGCTGTTCGGCGGCAACGTCGCGACGTACGTGGTTCCGATACGTCCCGCATGGGCTCAGGCGCTGTTCGATCATGACCCACCACAGGGTCTGCTCCTCGAACGGGATAGGCGGCTTGGCCTTGCCCGACAGCACGTCTACTACAAGAGCAGGGCTGCCTTCATCGAAGCGCCGGCGCGAATTCTCTGGTTCGTGAGCACGGACGATCCAAATGGAGGCGTCCGGGCGTGTTCGTGGCTCGATGGTGTAGAGACGGATCGACCAGGCACTCTCTACCAGCGGTTCGGTGATCATGGAGTGTTCTCCCGTCGCGACATCGAGGACGCCGCGGGCCAACGGGGTCAGGCGACGGTGCTCAGCTTCAGTCGCACGGAGTTGTTCCGTCAGCACCTCACCCTTCGACGTTGCCGCGAGCTGAGTGCAGACTTTCGGACGAGTGGATTCTTGACGACGACTCGAGCGGTAAGCGAACATGTGTTCGTCAACTTCTATCGGGAAGGGATGGGCCTCATCTGACCTCCGCAAACGAACGACTGCTGTTCCTGTCGTTGAAGCCGCGTTATGCAGACTTGATTCTCGACGGAACCAAGACAGTGGAGCTGAGGCGCAAGCCGCCGCTGATTGCCACGCCCACAGAGGCACTCGTCTACTCCAGCACTCCGCTCCGAGCGTTGGTGGGATCCTGTTGGGTCGACCACATTGTCGCAATGGCTCCATGGACGCTCTGGCGTGAACACGGCGCGGACACCGGCGTGTCCAGACGAGAGTTCCTGCACTACTTCGACGGCTGCTCTATCGCCTACGGGCTCCTTCTATCCAGGCCGTCCCGCTTCGAGGACAGTGTCGACCTAGCGACCATGCGTCAGGCGCTGGGAACCTTCCAACCGCCGCAGAGTTTCCGCTACGTCCCTGCCAGCTTCCACTCCGACGTGGCCGCCGGCTAATACCTGACGCTGCGCAATGCCATCGAAGGGTCGCTCCAGCGTAGAAGCCGAACCGGCTACGGCATCGAAGCCGCGCGAATAGCATCTGCAGCAGAACATGTCGCCACTGCGACGAGCGATCCAATCACAGCGATGTCGGCGGTTCGGGTCGCGGGCAACCATGAACGCCCTGGTCAGGACCGCCTGGGCCAGCTCACATGACCTGTCGATGACGGCACAACATCAGCTTCCCAAGCCGACGTTCAACCGCTCCCAGGGATCAGTCGATCGATCGACGACGCGACTTCCACGTCACGCTGTTCGGCTGCATGCTGATACCGCAGCGCCGCTCGCGGTGATGCGTGACCGAGCCTGGCCATCGACTCGCGGATGCTGGCGCCGGCGCTTGCTGTGAGCGTTCCTGCGTGGTGTCGAAGATCATGGAATGTGCAGTCGACGCCGGCATCGCGGCGTGCGTTGTTCCACACCCGCCGCCAGACCGTGATCGTCGGCGTCGTTGCCGTCCGCTCGTCTGCGAAGAGCAGGTCGTCGCCGCTCAATTCGAACTCGGCGATGTGGCGTTCGACTTCCTTGCCGACAACCGATGGAAGCGCGAGTCGCCTCGTCCCGGCGTCGGTCTTCGGCAGCTCGCGTCGGGGCTGCCCACCCACGAACACGATCGACGAACTCACCGTGATCGTCGACCGTCCATCACGTTCGACGACATCACTCACTCGCAACGCCAGGCACTCGCCGCGGCGCAGCCCGACGAGGCCGGCGAGGAGAACCATCAGTCGGTAGCGCGGCTTGATCGCGTCGGCGAGTGCGATCACGTCGTCCATCGACAGCAACGGCCGTTCCTCGCTGTGCTCGACCGCGGCCCCCTTGAGGTTGCACGGATTCGAACGAAGCACTCGGTCGTCGACTGCGGCTTCGAGGATCTGGCGGAGCAACCGGTACGCCTTGGCTGTCGTCACTCCACTCTGCGAGCCAGCGCTGACCTCGCCGTACCAACTGCGGATGCTCTCCGAGTCGATCCTGCCGATCTGTCGGTTGCCGAGCAGTGGATCGAGATACTGGCGGAACAGGTACCGGTACAACTCCATCGTCTTGGGACGGAGATCTCCTCTCGAGTCGAGCCATGCCTTCCCGTATACGCCGAACGCAATCTTGCCTCGATCGAGGTCGAGCGCATCACCTCGGTCGAGGTCGGTCTCCATCGTGGCGAGCCACCGGCCGGCATCGGCCTTCGTGTCGAACGTGCTCTGGGCCGACTGGATCTTGCCCGGTTCGCGGGTGGGTGAAGCGCGCTTGCCAGCGCCCCGACGGGAGCTTGCGAACCGACCCGAAACCTCGCCGCTGTGCCATCTACGAGACCCTTCTTGCCCGCTGCTACTGGCACGATACTGGCACGCCGCGCCTCATCTTGCAACGAGAAAGCCCCCGGCAGCTCTGCTACCAGGGGCTTTATCGGTGGAGACGATGGGAATCGAACCCACGACCCCCTGCTTGCAAAGCAGGTGCTCTAGCCAACTGAGCTACGTCCCCCTGTTGGGGGTCCCGCGAACAGGACCTGAACACGATACCGGAGTGCGAGGCGACACGCGGGCTCCGACAGACGGTCACCTCGGCATCCGTCTGCAGCGCTGTTTGCGTTGCAGTTCGGTGGGGGCGGGCCAACCGATCTGCAACGCAGACGGAGAGTGAGTGGGGGTTGGTCAGTCGTCCTTGAGGGCGACGGCGTTCGGAGTGACGTTCATCTTCGGTTCGTATTCGGCCACCTCGACGACGCGGCCCTCGGAGCGGAACGCATCACGCAGCTGCATGCGGCACGTGTCGCAGGGCCCGTAGAAGTCGTCGACGACATCTCCGTGGCAGCGGGGGCAGGAGAACTCCATGTCGCTCGACGCTAGTGCGCCTACGATCCACATCGATGCCGTCGTCATTCCCGCCGTTCGACGACGAGGGGGTCGAACTCGCCGACGAGGAGGTCGAACTCGCCGACGACGTCGAGGCGCTGCGACCGAACTACTGGTTCCGACGGGTGATCGTCGTGGGTGGCGTCGTGGCGGTGATCGCGACCGCAGCGATCGTGATCACGAACTTGACCGGGAGCTCCAACGGCAGCGGGGGCTCGGGATCGGTGAGCGCCGAGTGGAACCGTGTCGTGCTGATCGACGAACGGACGGGACGCGTCATCATCGACGACGAAGCCGCTGAGGAACTCGCTCGGATCGACACCGGCACCCGATCTGTCGTCGACAGCGCAGTCGTCGACTCCACGGCGGTCGTCGTGTCGGCGGCCGTCACGAGCATCGTCGACCTCACCGACGAGTCGTCGACCGACTACACCATTGCTGCCGACACCATCACCTGGCCCACCGGCAGCGGCTTCACGATGATCGTCGCCGACACCGGCCGTGCCCGGGGGGTGATCGCACACGCGCCGACCGGCGACGTGATCGACACCGATGCGTTCGCACCGATCCCCGGCACGAAGTACGAGTGGAGCGGCGCACGCAGCGACCCGACGGGGCGCGACGTCCTCGTCACCGACTCGGGCAACTTCCAGAGCGTGCTGTTCTCGTTCGATCGTGACGAGCCCTCCTACTTCCCGGGACTCGCACTCGCTGTGGACGACGACATCGTGGTCACGGCCCAGAACGTCGGCGCCGAGGCCACCGTCAGCGTCTTCGACCACGACGGCGAACCGATCTCGTCCGGTGCCACCTCGTCGGTGCGTGCGGCCGTCATCGGCAACGGCACGGTCCAGCTGGTGACCGTCGACGGCGAGATCGTCACCATGTCGACAGCCACGGGTGGCATCGACTCGACCGGGCAATTGGCCATCGGGCCGGTCGCGTCCGGCGTCGTCACCACCAGCGGTGACCGGCTCGTGGTGTCCGGTGCCGACGGGACCGCGATCGTCGACGACGCTGGCTCCGTGGTCGGCTCGTACCCCGATGTCCAGACGGTCACGGAGGCCTGGGGCACCCAGGGTTCGACCTGTGTGGCACTGACCGACGATGCCGACAGTCAGGTCGCCCTGGTTGCGTTCGACGACGGATCGACACTGAACGAAGCGGAGGTGACCGCACCGCTGTTCTCGACCGCCGACGGATGCACCATCGCATCGTCGACCGCGAGCGGATACCAGATCACCTCGCCGGAGTCGGTCATCGCCGTGAGTGTCGACGATGACAGCGTGCTCGTCGACCTTTCCCCCGACGGCGCGAAGGTCGTCCTCGAAATCGGCGCCCGACTGACCCTCGCCGACGCCGCCACGGCAACCGACACCATCGACCTCGGTCCGCGCGGCCGCCACGTGGCGTTCACCCAGCTATGACCGAGCCGACTCCCCCACCCGACGACGGATTCATCGAAATCGTGCGCGACGACACCGTCTGGCGCTTCGAGCGCGAGTTCCTCGACTCGAACTGGACCTGCCTGTTCGGTCATGGCTGCAAGGGAATCCTCGACCGGCCGGCCGAGGAGTTGAACCAGGGATGCTGCTCACTCGGCGCCCACTTCGGCGACGGCCCCGCCGGCGAAGCCGAGGCCATGAACGTCGACGCGTACGCGTCGATGCTCACCCCCGAACAGTTCCAGTACCACCACGTCGCACACGGCGAGGCCGACCCCGACTCGGGCGCCAACGGCATCTTCGGAGACGCCGAACGAACTCACACCCGAGTGGTCGACGGCGCCTGCATCTTCCTCAACCGACCCGGCTTCGCAGGCGGCGAAGGCTGCGCCCTGCATATCGCAGCACTCGAATCCGGAGAGTCACCGACCGAATGGAAACCATCGGTGTGTTGGCAACTCCCCCTGCGCATCGACTGGCAGGAGATCGACGACGCCACCGAGTCGGCCACGGTGCGCCGATGGACGCGCGCCGACTGGGGCGACCACGGCCGCACGATGGCATGGTGCTGCACCGAACGCAGCGAAGGCGGCGAGGCATACAGCGGGACCGAGCGCGTCATCGACTCGATGGCCGACTCACTGATCGCGCTCGCCGGCACCGAGGTCTACGTCGAACTCCGCCGTCGCCTCTGACACCCCACCGCAGCGGCTGGGCGGTCAGATGATGTTGATGGCGTCGAGAACGCTGACGACCGCGGCATCGTCGGTGTCACCGGTGACCACGTCGCGCCAATCGGAGCGCTTCGTTCCCCACGACACGAAATCGTGCACGGTCGTGTGCACCGTCGGCGCGTTCGCGTCGGATCCCTCTTCCACGGTCCACCCGTCGGCGCCCGGAGCCAGGACGAAGCTCCCGCTTCCCGGTCCGTCGAACACGATGTTGACCGGCTGCTGCAGCGCACCCGCCAACGCCTCGGCGCACATCTGCGGCAAGCCCGCCAGCATCCACTCGCGGGTGGCCACGAGGGCACCTTCGTCCCGAGGAAGTGCGGCGGCCCGATCGATCACTGCGCCGATGTCGTATCGCAGATGGCAGTAATGGTCGAACACGATCGCATTGCCGAGCAGGTTGAGCGGGTGCGTGCCGAGGTCGGACAGTGGCACCTGCGCATCGGCCATCGGTGGCTCCTGCAGCGCAGCCAACGCGGCGACGCCCTTCGCCGACCAGTCGTCGTAGGCGTCGACCACCTGGTCGATCGTCCAGTCCCGGCGCGCCTGCACCGGCACCTCCGCCGACGACTCCGCCTTGCCCGAATCACCCATGTCGATCGAGGTCGGATCGGCGATCTGCTGGAACACCGACCCCATGTGCTGGGCCACGTCCTGCACACGCCAGCCATCACACGCCGACGCCGTCTCCCACTCCGCGGGCGTCAGGGTCGCGAACAGTTCCTTGGCGAACCGGACCTCTTGTTCCAGGGCAGGGATGGCGGCAGCGGTCATTCGGATCTCCTCATCGGACTCGGCTCGGTGCTCGACGGGTGACGAGCACCACGCCGACGCTCCGACGGTAGTGGTGAGTCAGTTCGAGCGGAGCATCCGACCGGCGAGGGCGCCGGTGTGTTCGCCGTGATCCATGAACACGTAACCGTTCACGAGGGTGTAGTCGTACCCGGTCGAGCCCTGCACGTAGCGACCGGCACCGTTCGGGAAGTCCATGACGTACTCGGGATGTGGCAGGTGCAAGCTGTCGAAGTCGATGACGTTGACATCGGCGAACGCACCGACGGCGATGCGGCCGCGGTTGCGGATGCCGAACAGGTCGGCGGTGTCGGTGGTGAGGCGCCGAACGGCCTCCTCGATGCTCCAACGCTCACGCTCGCGGATCCAGTACGTGAGGAGGAACGTCGGTTGGCTCGCATCCATGATCTGGCCGACATGGGCACCGGCATCCGCCAGACCCAACGTGATCAACGGATCGTCCAGCATCGACTCGACTGCCGACAGGTCTTGGTTGAGGAACGGCATGTTGGCCAACACGGCACCGTCGGTCTCGAGGATCAACTCGATGAAGGCCGCCGCCGGGCTGACGCCTCGTACGCGGGCGATCGCTGCCAACGAGTTCGCCGGATCGCAGTCGTAGCGGGCCTCACCCTCAGGCAGGACGAACAGGTTCTCGAGGTCGATGGGCGTGCCGTGCACATCGGCTTCGTTGATCAGTGACTGTCGGAACACGGCGTCACGCACCATCTGGATCTTGCGGCCGTTGGCGACACCGCGCAGTTCCTTCCACGACGGCGCCCGGTCGAACGGTGTCCGGGTCTCGAGACCGAACAGGATGCCGACACCTCGCGCCGTCGTCTGCGGTCGGACGTTGGCACCGGCGGCATTCTCGGTCCTGACGAAGTCGATGACGCGCTCGAACAGGTCCGGTCGACGATTGCTCTGTGTCAGTCCGAAGCTCACCGGTCGACCGCTGTGGCGACTGATCTCGCCCATCAACGCCACCTCGGCGCGGGTGTTGTCGAGGTCGTCGTTGTCACGCTCGCCGAGGCGCATGGCGCCCTCGAACAGGCCGGCGTCGTGCTGGCGGAGTACTGCGGCGAAGGCGAGCAGCTCATCGGCAGCAGCAAACGTGCCGGGGATCGGACGACCGTCGGGCACCTTGTGCATGAGTGTCCGGCTCGTCGACACCCCGAGTGCTCCGGCACTCATCGCCTCGTCGACGAGTCGGACCATTGCGGCGATGTCGTCGGCCGTGGCGGGAGTCTCGTCGAGTCCGCGCTCGCCCATCACGTAGGTTCGAAGCGCGCTGTGTCCGACGAGTCCGCCCGTGTTGGGGCCCTTCGCCAGCCGATCGATCGAGTCGTAGTACTCGCCGTAGGTCTCCCAGTCCCACGCCAGCCCGTCGAGGATCGCATCGCGTGGAATGTCCTCGACGCTCTCCATCATCTCGGCGAGCGTCGCACGGTCCTCCGGGCGACACGGCGCGAAGGAGACTCCGCAGTTGCCCATCACGACGCTCGTCACGCCGTGCCAACAGCTCGAGGTGCCGATCGGATCCCACGCGAGTTGCGCGTCGAGGTGTGTGTGGATGTCGACGAAGCCCGGTGTGACGAGTCGTCCCTCGGCGTCGATCTCTCGGGCGCCGTTGCCGTCGATTCCGCCGTCGTCGAGCGGGACGAGCTCCGTGATTCGATCGCCCTTGATTCCGACGTCGGCGCGGATCGCGGGGGCTCCCGTGCCGTCGACGACGGTTCCGTTGCGAATGATGATGTCGTGGTTCATGCCACCTCGTTCGAACTCGCGGAACCCGGGCCCAACTGCGCGGATGCGATGACCGTCAAGGTCTAGCGCGACCACGTGACGTTGAGTCCATCGGTCGTGTTCCAGTTGTGTGTCACGACACTGCAGTCGGGATGCCAGTTCTTCGGGGAATCCATCAGCGCGTCAGCAACGGGATTACGGTCGAGGGATGCGCGTCGACGTGATGACGGTGCCACGTTCGCTGCGCGAGATGGGCCCACTCGCCCAGCGGACCCAGCAGGTGGGCTTCGACGGCATGCTCTTCACCGAGGGTGGTCGCACGGCCTATCCGGCAGTGACGGCCTCGGCCCTCGCCGCCCCGGGCCTCGAGTTGTCGACCGGTGTCGCCGTGGCGTTCCCGCGCAGCCCGATGATCACTGCCCAGGTCGCCTGGGAACTCCAGGAACTGACCGGCGGGAACTTCCGCCTCGGCCTGGGCACACAGGTGCGGACGCACATCGTGCGACGCTACGGCGTCGAGTTCGACCATCCGGGTCCCCGACTCCGCGACTACGTCCGCGCCGTCAAGGCGTGCTTCGCCGGTTTCCGAGGCGAACCGCTCGACCATCACGGCGACTTCTACGAACTCGACTTCCTCAACCGTCAGTGGAGCCCCGGCCCGATGGATGTCGGTGATCCGCCCGTCGACGTTGCCGCGGTGAATCCGTGGATGTTGCGCATGGCCGGCGAAGTGGCCGACGGCGTCCACATCCACCCGCTCGGCGAACCCGGCTACATCTCCCGCCACGTCGTTCCGAACGTCGCCACCGGCGCCAGGACCGCCGGCCGGTCGCCAGACGACGTGAGCATCATCGTGCCCGTGACGACGATCGTCGGCGACAGCGACGCCGAGATCGCAGCGAGCCGTGACGCCGCCCGCCTGACACTGTCGTTCTACGGGTCGACGCCGAACTATGCGTTCATCTGGGACGAGGCCGGCTTCGAGGGCACGACTGCGCGGATCAGGGCGAATCAGAAGGCGGGGGATTTCGCCGCCATGGCTTCGGAGATCACCGACGATCATCTCGCGGTGTTCTGCACCGAGGCGACCTGGGACGATCTCGCCGACGTGCTCGTCGCGAAGTACGCCGACACCGTCGACCGATTGGTGCTCTACAACCCCGCCTTCGACACACCCGAGCGATTCGAGCGCTACGGGTCGATCGCCCGCGCGATCTCCGATCGGACCACTGCTCGGACATGACCGAGGAGATCCGACGCGCCGGGCCGCACGACCTCGACCGGCTCGTCGCGATGCACCGAGCGTTCTGTGAACTCGACCACCACCCGTTCGACGAGGCACGGGCGATTGCAGCGTTCACTCCCCTGCTGACCGACGACACACACGGCGTCATCTGGGTCACCGACCGACCCGACTCGTACGCGGTACTCACTTGGGGCTGGTCGATCGAAGCCGGTGGACGAGAAGCGGTGCTCGACGAGATCTTCGTGAGCGAACGCGGAGGCGGGCTCGGATCGACACTCATCGACCACCTCGTTGCCGATGCCGAACGGCGCGGCGTCGCTCGGATCTTCCTCGAGACCGAGGCCCACAACGATCGAGGGCGCCGGCTCTACGAACGCCACGGATTCGTCGCCGACGACTCGATCTGGATGAGCCGGCAGTTCACCGACCTCGGGTGAGGCGACGGGAGCGCCTCGAGCAGAGCAGCTCCCCTCATGGACCCCTCTGCGACGGCTCAGGGTTCGCCGAGCACCCGGTCGAGGTAGGCGTTGCGGAACGTGCCGGCAGGGTCGAGCTTGTTGCGCCACGAGATGAACGTGTCCCACTCGGGGTACCGGTGCGCCAGCGTGTGGCGACTCTGGAAGTGCATCTTGCCCCAGTGGGGCCGACCGGCGTAGTCGTTCATGATCTGCTCGACGCCCTGGAAGTACGGCTCGTAGGGAGCGCCGATGTACTGATGGACCGCGATCCATCCCGACTCGCGGCCACTCGCCGTCGACAGCGGGATGTCATCGGCCTGCGAGGCGCGCACCTCGATGGGGAACATGGGCGGGAAGGGGAGCCGGGCGGTGAGCTCGACGATGCGGACCAGCGCGTCCGGCACTGCATCGAACGGGATGCCGTATTCCATCTCGACGAAGTGGACATGACGCGGGCTGCAGAACACCCGGTCACTGCGATCGACGATGTCACGTTCCGACGCCGCCGACATGATCAGCTTGGCGACCTTGGGCGCCATCGCCGGAAAGCGGCGACCCACCCGGCACACGGTGCCGAACGCCAGGTTCTCGCCGATCCACTTGTCGCGGACATACCCGAGCGTCGACTGCGGCCGTGCCGGTTCGGTGGTTCGCGTGTTGCGCTTCACCTGGCAGCGTCGAGCGCCGGGCATCATGTAGAACTCGACGTGGTCCGTCGAACGCATCACGTTGCCGAAGTCGGCCAGCACATCGGTGAGCGGCTCGATGGTCTCGACCGCACGGAGGTTGAACGCCGGGACGCAGCGCAGCGTCACCTCGGTGAGTATGCCGAGCGCACCGAGACCCACGCGACCGACACGGAGCAGGTCGGGTTCGTGCTCCTCGTCGGCACGCAGGATCGTGCCGTCACCGGTGACCAACTCGAAACCGACGATCGCCGTCGCCAGGTTCCCGAAGCCCACGCCGGTGCCGTGCGTCGCCGTCGACGTGGCGCCGGCGATCGACTGCACATTGATGTCACCGAGGTTCGCCATCGCGAGACCGCGCTCGTACAACTGGTCGTTGAGATCGCGGAGACGGATCCCGGCCTGCACCGTCACGTCGTTGCCGTGTACGGCCAGAATCTGGTTCATCGAGTCGAGCGACAGGAGATGACCATCGGTCATCGCAGCGTCCGTGAACGAGTGACCGCCACCGATGACCTTGACGCGTTCGCCCGCAGCGGCCGCCGTCCGCACGATCGTCGCCACCTCGTCGGCGAATCGGGGTTGGTGCACGTGCGCCGGGATGCATCGCTGATTGCCGGCCCAGTTCTTCGTCGGAACGCCCATGCGTGAACTGTAAGCGTGAACTCCGGCGAAGTCGTCAACGACCTCCCGTGAGCACCGCGACGGTGCGATCGAGTTCGTCGTCGGTCGTCGTGTAGTGCACCGAGAGTCGCAGCAGGACCGGCAGGTTCCGGCGCTCGACGTCCCAGCGCGACGACCCGGCCGGCGTGGTCGTCGCGTTGATGCGGTGCTCGGCGAGCCGCGCCAGCAGCACGTCCGACGGTTCTGTCGTCGACGCCATCGTGACGATGCCGCACCGTTCGAGGCCCTCGTCGTAGACCGCGAAACCTGCGTGGGCGAGCATCGAACGCAGCTGTTCGGCGCGGGCAGTGACCGTGGCCTCGATGCGATCGACACCCCACTCGAGCGCGTGATCAACGGCCGCACCGAGGCCCAGCCACCCCGCCACGTTGTACTCCCAGTGCTCGAAACGCCGAGCCCCGTCGACCCACTCGAAACGGTCACCCGCGACGAGTTCGGTTCCGTGATGATCGGGTTGCGACGGCACGAGCCGATCGAGCATCGACGAACGCACGTAGAGGAAGCCGGTCCCACGAGGACCTCGCAGGTACTTGCGGCCGGTGGCCGACAACAGGTCACAGCCGATCTCGTCGACGTCGATCCGCCGCTGACCGATCGACTGACACGCATCGAGCAGGAACGGCACCTCGGCGGCGCGGGTCAGCGCCCCGACGTCGGCGGCCGGATTGACGAGCCCGCCGTTCGTCGGGACGTGGGTGAGCGACACCAGGGCGACATCGTGACGTTCCAGCCGATCGGCGACCGCGCCCACATCGACCTGACCCGACCGATCCGACGGCACCCTGTCGATCACCACGCCTCGTCGCTGCGCAGCGACGAGGAACGCAACGATGTTGGCGCCGTACTCGTGATCGTGCACGACGACGTGTTGACCCGCCGACATCGGCACCGACCAGAACGCCGCGTTCCAGGCTGCGGTGGCGTGCTCCATCCTGGCGATCTCCATCGCATCCGCGCCGATCAGGTGGGCGATCGACCGGTACACCGCGTCACACCGGTCAGCGGCACGCGCGGCGGCCTCGTAACCGCCGAGCGCTGCTTCCGCGTGCAGGTGACCGATCTGGGCATCGAGCACCACCTGTGGCGGAAGGGACGACCCGGCGTGGTTCAGGTGAATCATGCCGGCGGATGCACATCCCGGGGTGACCGAACGGGCTGCAGCGACCTCGTCGGCGGTGAGCACGTCGACCATCGATCAGTCGAGCGCGTCGAGGAGCGCGTTCTCGATCACTTCGGTCAACGCCGGGTGGATGTACAGCACCTCGCGGGCCACGTCGTCGGCGCGCTGGTCGAACTGCATCGCCTGGACGAGCGGCTGGATGATCGACGACGCCTGCGGTCCGATCACGTGCGCCCCGATGATCAGCCCGGTCTCGTCGTCGACGAGCACCTTGGCGAATCCCGTCTCGTCCACCATCGCCCAGCCGTACGCGGTTCCTGCGTAGTCACGCTTTCCGACCCGGAACGAACGCCCCTGCGATGCGGCCTCCCGTTCGGTGAGGCCCACCGTGGCGACCTGCGGGCTGGAGAACACCGCGCTCGGAACCGCCTTGTAGCTCTGGTGGCGGATGTCGTCCGGATGGGCGATGTTCCAGAAGGCCACCGCCGCTTCGGCGTTCGCAAGATGTTTGAGCTGGTAGTTGTTGGCGAGATCACCGATCGCCCAGATGCCGGGCACGTTCGTCGCCATCGTGTCGTCGACGGCGACCGTGCCGTGATGGTGACATTCGAGGCCGGCGGCATCGACGTCGAGCAGGTCACTGTTGGGCTCGCGACCGGTGGCCACCAACAGTTCGTCGACCACCGTCTCCCCGACCGCACAGGTGATCCTGATGCCGTCGGCGACACGTTCCACCCTGGTCGGCACGTGACCGAGCATCAGATCGACTCGCTCACCGAACACCTCGGTGAACCGGGCGGAGATGTCATGGTCGAACCCTCTCAGCAGGGTGTTCGAACGGTTGAACATCGTCACCTGTGACCCCAGTGCGGAAAAGACGTGGCCCATCTCGACGGCGATGAATCCTCCGCCGATGATCCCCAGGCGCTTCGGCAGTTCGGGCAGTCGCATGATCGAATCCGACGTGTGGAACCCCGTCTCGACCAGGCCGGAGATCGGAGGCACCACCGGCCGCGCACCGGCCGCGAGCAGGATGTTGGGCGCCGTGATGCGGCGACCCTCCACGTCGAGGGTGTGCGCATCGACGAAGTCGGCGGTCCCTTCGATCAACGTGACGTTCGGCGTTCCGGTCGCCCGGTATTCGCGACCGCTCTCGGCGATCGGATCGATCCGACCGAAGACACGGTCACGGATGGCCGACCAGTCGGCGCCGATGAACTGCGTCTCGATGCCGAGCTTCGCCGACGTCGCCGATGCGACGGCAACGTCGGCGGGATACACGAACATCTTCGACGGGATGCAGCCGCGATTGAGGCAGGTGCCCCCGAACACGTCGCGCTCGACGATCGCGATCCGCCAGTCGTCGAGATACGACGGGATCGAGTTCCCCGATCCACTCCCCACGATGATCAGGTCGAACGATTCGGCGGTCTGGTCGGTGCTCACGAGGAGTATCCAACCCTGCCGGCGCACGATTGCTTCCCGTGACGGTGGTGTTCGACGCCGTGTGTCGGGGTAGGTGTCACTCCCATTGGCGAAGTAGTCGCAGATCAGGCAGGGTTGGGGCGTGGTGGAACGACAGACAGGTGACGGGTTCATGCGCTGCAGCGACGGCCACGTCCGCTGGGGGGTCTACGGCGCCGCCGGCGTGGTGTTCGTCGTGCGCGACATGCACGGCTCACCGCTCGTGATGCTCCAGAAGCGTTCCGCGATGGCCCATGAGGGTGGCAACTGGTCGTGTGCCGGCGGCGCACTCGACCTGGGCGAGACCCCGTTCGAGGGCGCGCTCCGCGAAGCCAGTGAAGAAGTCGGGCGGCCACCCGGCATTCCGCGGCTGCTCGGCCAGTACGTGTTCGAACCGGCGACCGACTGGAAGTACACGACCATCGTGGTCGAGGTCGACGCGCTGTTCGGTTCGTCGCTCAACTTCGAGACCGACGAGGTCGACTGGTTCCCACCCGACCAGGTCGATCAACTGCCACTGCACTTCGGCTTCGCTGCTGCATGGCCCCACCTCCGCGCGATCATCGAGTGAATCGCCGCCCCGAATCGAGGGGCACACCCGCACGTGTCGTCCTCGTAGCATCGAGGGATGCCAACCCGCACCGTCAACGGCACGTGCCACCACGACTGTCCCGACACGTGTGGTTGGACCGTCACGGTCGACGACACGGCGGTCGCAGTGAAGTTGCGTGGCAATCCCGATCATCCGTACTCCGCCGGCGAGCTGTGCCCGAAGGTCAACCGCTTCATCGACCGGGTCTACGACTCCGAGCGCATCCTGCACCCACTCCGGCGAGTCGGCCCCAAGGGTTCGGGGGAGTTCGAACAGATCACGTGGGAGGAAGCCCTCGCCGACATCGCGCGACAGCTGCACGCGACCATCGCCCAGTACGGGCCCGAGGCCGTACTCCCCTTCTCCGACGCCGGCAACCAGGGCCTGCTCGCGATGATGGGCATCAACGCCCGGTTCTTCGCGCACATGGGAGCATCGAAGCTCCTCCGAGCCATCTGCGGTCCCACCGTCGGCGCGGGCCTGAGGATGACGAACGGCACCGGCCGCGGTATGGATGCGCTGGAACTCGAACACTCGAAGCTGATCCTGCTGTGGGGGACGAACACCCGACTCACGAACCGGCACCTGTGGCCCACCATCGAGCTCGCTCGCGAACGGGGCGCCCGCCTCGTCGTCATCGATCCGATCCGCACCGTCACCGCGGAGGCGGTCGACGAGGCTCGTGGCGACAGGTTCATCCAACCGCTGCCCGGTACCGACATCGCGATGATGCTGGCGATGATGCACGTGATGATCCGTGACGGTCTCACCAACGACACGTGGATCGCCGAACACACCACCGGCTACGACGAGTTGCGAGTTGCCGTCGACGACTGGACTCCCGATCGAGCCGCCGCGGTCACCGGCGTCGACGCGGACGTCATCGAGCAACTCGCCACCGACTACGCGACGGTTCGTCCTGCCGCCATCCGGACGCTGATCGGAGCCGAGCATCACGAGAACGGTGCCATGTTCTTCCGCACCCTCGGCTGCCTCCCGGCACTCACCGGGGCCTGGGCCGAGCGGGGTGGCGGCATCGCCAAGAGTGTCGGGTCGTACGCCGACGCGCTCATCGACGTTCGCGCCCTGTTTCGACCCGACCTCGCCCGCGCCGGCGGTCGCGCCGAGCCGCGCGAGCTGAACATGAGTCGCCTGGGCGAGATCCTCACCGCACCACACGCGGGGCAGTCGTCGGGCCCCGGCGTGCACGCGCTGATCGTGTGGAACTGCAATCCGCTCGCAACGGTGCCCCGAGCCGAACTCATCCGGGCCGGGATGGAGCGCAGCGACCTGTTCACCGTCGTGCACGAGCAGTTCCTCACCGACACCGCCCGCTACGCCGACATCGTGCTCCCCGCCACCACTCAGATCGAGAGCGACGACGTGGTCCTGCCGTGGGGGCACCTGTGGGTCGGCTGGAACGGCGCGGCGATCGAGCCGCTCGGCGAGTCGTGCTCGAACACCGAGTTCTTCCGCCGTCTGGCCGCCGCAATGGGTTACACCGAGCCGAGCCTGTTCGACGACGATCACACCGTCCTGCGCGACGCGCTGCCGACCGTCGACCTCGACGAGTTGCGTCGCGTCGGCTGGGTCCGTGTCCCGTACCCCGACGACGGTCGCCCGTTCGGCGACGGCGAGTTCGAGACTGCGTCCGGGCGCATCGAATTGGCCTCCGACCAACTGGAACGCATGGGCCAACCGCGCACCCCGACCTTCGTCGCGCCGCACGAGGGTCCTGGCGGTGACCTGTTCGAGCGGTATCCGCTGCAATTGCTCACACCGAAGCACCACACGCGTTTCCTGAACTCGGGCTATTCGCAGCTGCGTGGACATGGCCCCGCCGAGGGTGGCCCGTTCGTCGAACTCGACGTCGTCGATGCCGAGGCTCGTGGCCTGGTCGACGGCGAACTCGCACGTGTCTGGAACGATCGAGCCTCGGTGGCCGTGCCCGTCAGGATCACCCGTCGGCTGCGCCCCGGCGTGGTCGCCATCCCGTTCGGCTGGTGGAGCCGTCACCACCCCGACGGCAAGGTCGCCAACAGCCTCACCAACGACACCCTGACCGAGTGGGGTGGAGGCGTCGCCTACAGCGACACCCTGGTCCAGGTCGAAGCCCTCCCTCCTGCCTGATGCGCACGAGGTGTCGGACACATCGTTGACGTGGGCGGCTGCGCAGCGGGGCGGTCGGTAACCTGCGATCATGTCCGGCGACCTGATCTATGCGTTCAGAGTGATGCGGCTGCCGCTCCTCGATGCAGGTGGGGCGCCGATCGGGCGCATCGAGGACATCGTCGCCATTCCCGGTCGCGCCGGGAAGGGCCGCGAACCGGCCATTCCTCCGCGCATCGTCGGATTCGTCGCCAGCAGCCAGCGGCGACGGATCTTCGTCAACGCGAACCGGGTCGCCGAACTGAACAGCGACGGCGCACGCCTGCGGAGTTGGGACGTCGACCTCAACCCGTTCAAGCCTCGCGCCGGTGAAGTCCTCATCGGCGCCCAACTGATCGACCGGCGGGTCGGCGACGAGACCGTCAGCGACATCGCACTGCGCATCCAGGACGACGCCCGACTCCCGTACTGGGTGATCGACAAGGTCCGCCTCGCCCGCAAGAGTTCACTCCGCCGGCGCCCCAGCTACCGGCTCGTCGACTTCGACGAGGTCCCGGCACTGTTCGACACCCCGACCGAGATGCAGGCCGAAGCCGCCCGCCTGCGTGACTTCCACCCTGCCGAGGTCGCCGCCTTCGTCCGAGCGCTTCCGATCGACCAGCGCCGTCAGCTCGCCGAGGCAATGGACGACGAACGACTCGCCGACGTGCTCGAGGAGCTCCCCGAGGAGGAGCAGGTCCGCATCGTCGAACAACTCGACCGTGACCGGCTCGTCGGCGTGTTCGACGAGATGGAGTACGACGACCTCGCCGACCTGCTCGGTGAGATGGCCCCCGCCGACCAGGAGCGCATGCTCGGCGTCATGGACGTCGACGACGCCGACGTCGTGCGCCGCCTGCTCTCGTACGAAGAGGGCACCGCCGGTGGTCTGATGACGCCCGAGGTCATCATCCTCGGCCCCGACGCCACGGTCGCCGAAGCGCTCGCCCAGATCCGCGACCCCGACTGGGTCGTCAGCATCGCCGCCCAGGTGTTCGTCACGCAGGCGCCGTTCAGGGCGCCCACCGGCAAGCTGCTCGGCGTCGTCCACATCCAACGACTGCTGCGAGAACCACCCTCGATGTCACTCGGCCACCTCGTCGCCGACGACCCGACGATTGCCCCTGACAGTACGGACCGCGAAGTCGCCGAGATCCTCGCGAGCTACGACCTCCTCGCCGTCGCCGTGACGGACGAATCCGGACGTTTCCTCGGCGCCGTGACCGTCGACGACGTGATCGATCGCATGCTCGGCGACGGATGGCGCACCACACAGCGTCGCAGCCGCAGCGACATCACCGCGAGTACCTCGGCGGTCCCGTCGTGAAGCGCCGCGGCGACCTCACCACACCGCGCGCAGCCGCACGCGTCGGGGTCTCGTACGACTCCGATGCATTCGGAGCGTTCAGCGAATCGATCGCGCGCTTCCTCGGCACCGCCCGCTACCTGGTGTGGCAGACCGTGGTCGTCATCGTGTGGCTCCTGCTGAACACGGTGGCCAGCGACAGCCTCCAGTTCGACCCGTGGAACCGCGGCCTGGTGCTGCTGACCCTCGTGCTGTCGCTCCAGGCTTCCTACGCGGCGCCGCTCATCCTGCTCGCCCAGAACCGCCAGGAACAGCGCGACCGGATCACCGGCGAGAACGACCGGGAGGTCGCCGAACGCACCCAGGCCGACACCGAATTCCTCGCCCGTGAGATCGCCAGCGTCCGACTCTCGCTGTCGGACATGGTCACCGGCGAAGCCCTGGACGACAAGCTCGAACGTCTGAGCAACGTCGTCGAACGGCTCGCCGATCAGGTCGCGCAGTTGACGGTCGGCGGCGGGGACACCACCGAATCGGTGCCCCGTGATCCGGAGCTCACGGATTCGCTCTGATCCTGCGCTCGGACGCAACGCCGGTGAACTCCTGGAGCCGGACACCCACCGCACTGATGCGGCGAAGGAGTTCCACCGTGTCGAGCGACCGATCACCCGCCCGAACGACGCCCGGATCCAGGCGCCCCTCGACGGCCGCAGACGCAAACGCGATCGCCGTCGCTGCGGCGGTCGTCCCCACCAGCTCTGCGGCCCCTGCGATCAACGTGCGACGTCCACCCGACTCGTCACTTCCACGCACCTCGACCCGGATGGCTCCGATGCCGCCCTCGCGGTGCGGTGGGCTGAGCATCGGCAACCACGCAGTGAACCGGTCACGACGGTTGGCCGACACCCGTGCACTCAACCGAGCCGCCTCGGGAAACGCCTCGTGCAACAGCACCGGTGACGGGAGCTCCGCGCGGTAGCAGTCGTACGGGCCGACCGGCTCGGGGAAGTAACAGAGCTCACGTCCCGACCCGGCCGGCCGCTGGAGCCAATGACCGTCGCGCAACCCGACCGCCAGGCCGCGCAGCGCGCGATGCTGCTGGCGCGCGCACGCCGGGCCGGCGGTGCCGTGGAGCGCGATGTGGATCTCGTCGCACGTCGCCAACTGCGACACCAACAGGCGCGCGAGCAGACCTGTGAGCCCGGGTGACATCCCGGCGCCGACGACCAAGGGAACGCCGCTCGCGAGCGCCAGGACGTCGAGGTCGACCATCGCACGAACATCCGCGAGGTCGTCGCTCACCGAGACCACGGGGGTACCGGACTCGAGCACGACGCGCGCGAGCGGCGCATGCGAGCCGCCGTGGGCGAGCACGACGACGTCGAAGTCCTGAACGGCGCGACGCTGCGTCCTCAGGTCGAGGTGGACGACCTCGACGTCGCGGACCACGGTCGGAAGGCGACGCGCGATCCGGTCGCCGACGACGCCGCGCCCGACGACGCCGATGCGGGGCATCAACGCTCCGGGAGCTCCAGCGGGCGCCAGCCACCATGTTGCGGCGGCGTTCCACCGGTCCCCTTCACGCGCAGTATGGCGGCTGCCAGACCCATCATGAAGATGGCGGAGAATGCACGCCGGAGGAACTTCATCGCAGAGTGCAGGCTAGTCGCCCCGACACCACCGGCTCCTGGGCAGGCCCGAAACGAGAACGAGGCGCCTGTCGGCGCCTCGTTGCTCGTCTACCAGGACCTTCGTGGTGGGGCTAACAAGAATCGAACTTGTGACCTCTGCCTTATCAGGGCAGCGCTCTAACCGACTGAGCTATAGCCCCGGCAAGTCGGAGAGGTTATCGGTCGCTCGCGGGCTTCACGCCATGTGCCATCCACGACTTCGCTCCGATGCCTCAACGCGGCATGCTGCCGCTGTCGTCGACCACGGCGTCGCGGGTGATGGGACCCGACGCGTCGTACATCAACAGGGGCACCTCGGGCTCGGCCCGACGCACCACGAAGCGCCGCATGGGCGACGGGCGCGCCTCGACGACCTCCTCTTCGAGCACCGTGAAGCGCATGCCGCCGACGAGGTCGGTGATCAGGTTGAACAGCGTCGCGAGCAGAACCGCCAGACCCGTCAATCCGATCACGAGGAACAGCCCGCCGATCCATGCGCTGTGATAGATCTCGCCGCCGTTGAAGTCGAACGACGACCAACCGAACGACTCGAGGAAGCGTTCGACGTTGTCGATCGTGCCCGTCGCGTGGGCCACGTTCCACAGCAGCACCCCGGCGGTCAACACGATGAGATAGAGCACGAGATTGGCCACGAGGGCGATCTTGAACACACTCCACGGATCGACGTGACGAACCACGCGAGTGACCCGACGCACTCGTGGCCTGCGACCCAGCATGCGCGGAACGTTGAGCGGAATCGGGAATGGCGCCGGGTCGTAGTCGGGCGCGCGGCGGGGACGGCGAACGCCCGATGACGTGTCGTCCTGCGGGGCGAGCTCGACCGTGGGGCCGTCGATGTCGGCTCGGCGTAGCTCCTCGAGGACGTCGTCGGACACCTCGGGTTCGAGGCCGGGATCGAGCGCGGCCGGCTGATCGTCGACACCCGGTTCGACGGCGCCGTCGTCACCCGCGTCGCCGCCGTCACCGTCGACCTCGTCGGTCGCCATGACGATCTCGGGCAGCTCGAATGGCTCGTCATCGAGCTCGTCGTCAACGGCGCCACGCTCGTCGAGCGCTTCGTCGAGGGAGCGCTCGGTCTTGCTCATCCCGGCAAGTGTACGCACGGGGCAGATCAACGTCCCGTCAAGGTGCCCCGGCAAGGTGCCACGTCAAGGTGTCACGGCAAGGTGTCACGGTGCGTTCGTCGCGCGAGCAGTAGCGCGGGCACGTCCGAGACGCACCACCACCGTCACCTCACCGTCCGCCGGCCCTCGCACCCACGACACCAGTTCGGCGCCGTGTCGTGCCGCCATCACCTCGGCTCCCGGCCGGCCATCGTCGAGCGACACCAGCGCGGCGGCATCAGCCGCGGTCTGCGCTCGGGTGCGCTCGACCACGCGTCCACCCAGAACGACCAGCGCCGTCGTGGTGACCAGGAAGATCACGCTCGCCACGACGACGAGTACCACGGCGGCCTGGCCGCGATCGCCTACCTCGCGCGTCATCGCGCGCTCCTCTCACCGATGATCGAGTGGCGATCGGGACGATCGCAAAGTGAGCGCAGTGAGCGCCGTGCGCGAGGGGAGGATTCAGGCGTCGTCGGCCGCGAGGATCGGTGCCACCGAGCTGACGGCATCGCCGTCGTCGATGTTCATCACCTTGACCCCGGTGGCGTCGCGACCCTGCGAGGAGATGCCCCGGACTTCCATGCGAATGGTGACTCCGTTGTTCGACACCGCCACGATCTCGTCGTCGAGTCCGACCATGAACGCCGCCACGACAGCGCCCTTCTTGCCGGTGAGCTTGATGCCGCGGACACCTTGACCTCCACGGCCCTGACGGTTGAACCGGTCGAGCTGGGTCCGTTTGCCGTATCCGGCCTCGGTCATCAGCAAGATGGCGGTGTCATCGCGGGCCACGTCGACCGACACGACACGATCGTCGGTGTTCTTGAGCTTCATGCCCCTGACACCGCCGGCAGTGCGCCCCATGGCCCTGACATCGTTCTCGTCGAAGCGGATCGTCATGCCGTTGCGACTCACCATGAAGATGTCGTCGCTGCCGCTCGTCTCGATCACACGAACCAATTCGTCGTCGTCGCGCAGGTTGATCGCGATGAGACCGTCGCGACGGCTGGAGTCGTAGGCGTCGAAGGCCGTCTTCTTGACGGTGCCGTTCTTCGTCGCGAAGAACAAGAAGCGTTCCCCGGCGAAGTCGCGGGTGTCGATGATCGCCTGGATCTGCTCGTCGGCCTGCAACGGCAGCAAGTTCACGATCGGCATGCCCTTGGCGGTGCGCTCACGCTCCGGGATCTCGAGCGCCCTCAAGCGGTAGACCTTGCCCCGGTTCGAGAAGAACAGCAGGTGCGCGTGCGCCGTGGTGAAGATGACGTGACGCACGATGTCGTCGACCTTCATCTTGCCACCGGACACCCCGCGTCCGCCACGACCCTGCGTCTTGAACGAGTCGGCCGAGACGGCCTTCACGTACTGGGCCTGCGTCATCACGATGACGAGTTCCTTGTCGTCGACGAGGTCCTCGATCGACATCTCGCCGTCGTCATAGGTCAACTCGCACACGCGAGGTGTGGCGAACTCGTCCTTGATGGCGAGGATCTCGTCGCGGATCACCGTGTTCAGCCGATCGATGTTGTCGAGGATCTCCTGGAGGTCGATGATCCTGGCGCGGGTCTCGTCGAGTTCGGACTGCAGATCGAGGCGCGACAGCCGGGTGAGTTGGCGCAACTGCATGTCGAGGATGTCGTTGGCCTGGATCTCGCTGAACTCGTACGGTGCCGCCATCAGGCCGTCGCGCGCGGCAGCCACGTCGTCACTCGCGCGGATCAACGCGATGATTGCGTCGATGACGTCGAGGGCCTTGATGCGGCCTTCGAGGATGTGCTCGCGACGCTTCGCCTTGTCGAGACGGAACTGAGAACGCCGGGTGACGACGTCACGCTGATGCTTGACGTAGGCCACCAGGGCGTCGCGCAGGTTGATCTGGCGCGGGACGCCGTCGACGAGGGCGACCATGTTGATCGAGAACGTCGACTGCAGCTGGGTCAGCTTGAACAGGTTGTTCTTCACCACGTTGGCGTTGGCGTCACGCTTGAGCGTGATGATCAGGTTCGTCTTGCCGCCCGACGACGCATCGTTCACGTCGGCGATGCCGTCGAGGTCACCCCCGTCGACCAGGTCCTGGATACGCGACGCGATGGCCGAACAGCTCGTCTGATACGGCAACTCGCTGACCACGATCTCCATCCGGCCGGTCTTCGACTCCTCGATCTCGACCGTGGCGCGCATCTTCACCGAACCACGCCCGGTTCGGTACGCGTCGATGATGCCCGCCTTGCCGAGGATGCTGGCACCCGTCGGGAAGTCCGGGCCCTTCACGAACTCCATCAGGTCGTCGGGGGTGGCGTCCGGGTTGTCGAGCAGGTGGACGACTGCGTCGATCACCTCGCCGAGGTTGTGCGGCGGGATGTTGGTGGCCATGCCGACGGCGATTCCCTGGCTGCCGTTGACGAGCAGGTTCGGAAACCGCGACGGCAGCACGACGGGCTGTTCGAACATGCCGTCGTAGTTCGGGATCATGTCGACGGTGTCTTCGTCGATGTCGGCGAGCAACTGCATCGCGAGCGGGTTCAACCGGCACTCGGTGTAGCGGGCGGCCGCCGGGCCGAAGTCGGGGCTGCCGTAGTTGCCGTGGAAGTCGATGAGCGGGTGACGCAGTGAGAACGGCTGGGCCATGCGCACCAATGCGTCGTAGATGGCGCTGTCGCCGTGCGGATGGAAGCGCGCCATGGTGTCGCCGGTGACACGGGCGCACTTGACGTGGGCACGGTCGGGGCGGAAGCCCTGGTCCTCCATGTCCCAGATGATCCGGCGGTGCACGGGCTTGAGGCCGTCGCGCACGTCCGGCAGGGCGCGCGACATGATGACGGACATCGCGTACTCGAGGAACGAGCTCTCCATCTCGTCGTGCAACGAGATGGGTTGGATGGGATCGATCGGAGGGGTGTCGTTCGTGTCAGTCATGCGTGGTGATTCGTTTCAGGCAGGTCGTCGCGGGCGGATCAGAAGTCGAGGTTGCGGACGTCGCGGGCGTTCGTGGTGATGAATTCACGGCGTGCGGGCACGTCGTCGCCCATGAGTACGGAGGTGATCTCGTCGGCGAGCGCCGCCTCTTCGACGGTGACCTGCAGGAGGGTGCGCGTGCCGTCGAGCATCGTGGTGGTGCGCAACTCCTCCCAGTCCATCTCGCCGAGACCCTTCAGGCGGTTGAACCCCTTCTTGTGGTTCGGACGCTCCTCGAGGAACGCCGCTTTGGCGACGTCGTCCTTCAGGTAGATCTTCTCCTTGCCCACCTCGGTCGAGTACAGCGGTGGCTGGGCGATGTAGCAGTAGCCGGCTTCGACCATCTCGCGCATCTGGCGGAAGAAGAACGTGAGCAACAGCGTGCGGATGTGGCTGCCGTCGACATCGGCGTCGGCCAGGCAGATCACCTTGTGGTAGCGGCACTTGGTGACGTCGTATTCGTCGCCGACCCCGGCACCGATCGCAGTGATCAGCGCCTGGATCTCGTTGTTCTTCAGCATCTTGTCGACGCGCGCCCGCTCGACGTTGAGGATCTTGCCGCGGATCGGCAGGATCGCCTGTGTACGAGGATCTCGGGCGTCGACGGCGGTACCGCCGGCGGAGTCGCCCTCGACGATGAACAGCTCGGACTCGTCGGCGTTCTTCGACGAGCAGTCCTTCAGCTTGTCGGGCATACCGGCACCGGACAGGGCCGTCTTGCGGCGGATGGCATTGCGGGCGTTCTTGGCGGCAACTCGGGCCTGCGCGGCGGCGAGGCCCTTCTTGACGACCTTGTTCGCCTCGGTCGGATTCTCCTCGAGCCATTCGCCCAGTCGTTCGTAGGTCACCTTCTGCACGAACGAACGCATCGGCACGTTGCCGAGCTTGGCCTTGGTCTGGCCTTCGAACTGCGGCTCGCGCAGCTTCACCGAGACGATCGCGGTGATCCCCTCGCGGATGTCCTCGCCGGTGAGGTTCGGATCTTTCTCCTTGAGGAGGTTCTTGGCCCGGGCGTACTTGTTGAGCACGGACGTGAGCGCCGTCTTGAAGCCCTCGACGTGCATGCCGCCCTCGGTGGTCGAGATGCCGTTGGCGTACCCGTGGATCCCCTCGTAGTAGCCGGTGTTCCACTGCATCGCGATGTCGAGCATCTGCCCGTCCTCGGCGTCTTCGTCCTCGAACTGGCACACCTTGGAGAACAACGGCTCCTTGGTCGCGTTGAGGTGCTTGACGAAGTCGAGGATGCCGCCCTTGTACTGGTACGAGACGGTCTGCTCGCGGCTCTCACGCTGGTCGGTGAAGACGATCTCGAGACCGCGGTTGAGGAACGCCATGGTCTGCAGTCGCTCGAGGACGGTACGCGCCACGAACTCGACACCTTCAGCAGCGAACACGGTGGGATCGGGCCAGAACGTGATCGTGGTCCCCGTGACGCGGCCCCGCTTCGGTGTGTCGCCGACGACGACCATCTTGCCCTGCGGCTTGCCGCCCTTCGCGTACTCCTGGCGGTAGTGCTTGCCGTCACGGTCGACCTCGATGACGAGACGCTCGGACAGCGCGTTGACGACCGACACGCCCACCCCGTGCAGACCGCCCGAGACCTTGTAGCCGTCGCCTCCGAACTTGCCGCCGGCGTGGAGCACGGTGAGCACGACTTCCGCAGCGCTCTTGCCCTTGTGCTCACCGGAGGTGAACGGGTCGACCGGGATCCCGCGACCGTTGTCGTCGACCTGACAGCCGCCGTCGGCGAGCAGCGTGACGCCGATGCGAGTGCAGTGGCCGGCCATGGCTTCGTCGACGGAGTTGTCGACGACTTCCCAGATCAGGTGGTGGAGCCCCTGCAGGCCGGTGGAGCCGATGTACATACCCGGCCGTTTGCGCACCGGGTCGAGGCCCTCGAGGACCTGGATCGCCTTGGCGTCGTAGGTTGCGGTGGTGGTTGCCGAGTTGGTGTTCGACTTCTTCTTCGGCGATGAGGCTCCGTTCGTGTCAGGAACGTCGGTCGCTGGTGATTCGGTGTCGTTGGACACTCGTACCTCGATACTTCTGGCTGTCTGGCGGCATGCCCGATGAGGGCATGTTGGTGTGGCGATCAGCGAGGTCGGCCGACCCTCGACAAACGTGTCGAAGCGGCGCCCACGCTGCATCGCGAGTAGCTCTCAGCCTACCAGCGGGGTGTCACGGAGTCGGGGAACACACTGTTGCCGAAACGGGTCACCCAGGCGACCGTGACGGCCGTCCGGACGGCCGCGCGACACGCACCTCGAGTCGCTCGATCCGGACGTCGGCCACTTCGGCCAGCCGTGCCGTGATCGTGGCACTCAGGAACTTCACCTGCGTTGCCCAGGCAGGTTCGTCGGCCTCCACCATGAGCACACCGTCATCGAGACGGATGGGCCGAACGTGCGCTGCGACCGTCTGTCCGACGGCATCCTCCCAACGTCCGAAGACTCCTCCGATCTGGATGCGATCGGTCCCCCGCAGCGACTTCATGATCGAGTCGAGCGACCGGGAAATCGGAACGGGATCGGCCACGAACCCAAGGTACCCCGTCGAGTCCGCCGGCCGACTCAGTCCTCGAGCGTGACGTGTCCGGCGATCACACGCAGTACGTGGTCGACGCGAGCGGCCCGGGGCAGGTCGCTCGCGGTCGTGATCACCACCTGGCCCGGGGGAAGGTGCTCGAGCAGCGCCGTGGCACGGTGATCGTCGAGTTCGGAGAGCACGTCGTCGAGCACGAGCACCGGGGCCTCCGCGGTTCGCTCGGCGACCAGGCGATGGCCGGCGAGACGCAAGGCCAGCGCCAGAGTGCGCTGCTCACCCTGCGACGCATGGGTGCGACTGGGCAGTCCGTTGATGGTCATGTGCAGTTCGTCACGGTGCGGCCCGACCGTGCTCACGCCCCGACGCAGGTCGAGCGGTCTGGCGGTCCTGAGCGCCGCAGCGAGACCTCCGCAACGCCACTCGGGCTCGTAACGCAGGTCGAGTGGCGTCGGTGTACCTGCGAGCTGCTCGTAGGCCTCCTGAACCATCGGGGTGAGTCGAGCGACGAGCGTGGCGCGGGCGTAGCCGAACTGGTCGGCGATCTCGGCGAACTTCGTGTCCCAGACATCGAGCGTCACCTCGATCTCATCGGTCAGACGGCCGCCCGACTGCTTGAGGAGCGTGTTGCGCTGGCGCACGATCCGGTCGATCTCGAGACGCACGGAGTCGTACTTCGTGGCCAGCGCCACCAGCGTGTCGTCCATGTACCGGCGTCGGTCACTCGGACTCCCCTTCACGAGGATCAGGTCGTCCGGCGAGAACACCGTGACACGAACGGCACCGAGCAGATCGCGTACCCGGGCGAGCTTCTGCCGATTCACCTGGACGCGGTGACGACCGACGGCTGCGAGTTCGACCTCGATGAGCGTCTCACGCCCGTCGTCCTGGCGAATCGTTGCCCGGATGACAGCCGTGTCGGCACTGGCTCGGATCAATGCGGCGGTCGGCGCCGACCGGAAGCTCGTCAACGTGGCGAGGAACGCCAGCGCCTCGGCGAGGTTGGTCTTGCCCTGCCCGTTGTCGCCGATGACCACCGTGGTGCCGGAGTGCAACTCGAACGACCCCGTCACGTAGTTCCGGAAGTCGATCAACTCCAGGTGTTCGATGATCACCGCATTTACGGTACGCGGACGGGCATCAGGAGATACAGGTAATCGTCACGGCCGACCCCACGGAGCACGGCCGGCTTCATCGGATCCATCGTCGCCAGTGTCACCTCGTCGCTGTCGATCGCATCGATGCCGGCGGCGAGGTAGTCAGGGTTGAACGCCACCGTCATCTCCGCGCCGTCGTAGTGCGCGTCGATCTCCTCGGCGGCGTTGCCGACGTCCTGGGTGATCGCGGTGAGATGCACCGTGTCGCCGCCCAGCGTGAGACGCACCGGTGTGGAGTCCTGCGCGAGAATCTTCACCCGGCGGATCGCTTCGAGCATCGCAGCCTTCCCGACCGTCAACAGGTTGGGGTAGCTCGACGGCAGCAGGTTGCGATAGTTCGGGAACTCGCCTTCGATCAACCGTGTACTGAGTCGGGTGCCGCCGGCTTCGAAGGTCGCCTCGCGTTCGCCCAGTCGCACACTGAGTTCGTCCGCGTCGCCCATCACCCGCTGCAGCTCGTTGAGCGCACGGCCGGGGATCAACACGTTCTTGCCGGCAGCCAGCACCGTGGTCCCCGGCAGGTCGCGAACGGCGAGTCGGTACGAGTCGGTCGCCACCATGCGCAGACCGTCGTCCTCCGAGGCGAGCAACACACCCGTGAGCACCGCTCGTGCGTCGTCGGTCGAGGCGGCGCGGACGACCTGGCGCAGGGCGTCGGCCACCATCGCGGCAGGCATCGTGACCGCGTCGGCCGCAGGTTCGCTCTGGGCGGGATAGTCGTCGAGCGACAGCGGACGCACCGAGAACTGCGATCGACCCGCACTGATCGACACTTCGTCGTCGTGGAGCTCGACCGACACAGCGCCGGCCGGCAGAGCCTTCACGATGTCGCCGACCAGCCGGGCGGGGACCACTGCGGCACCGTCGCGTTCGCCACCGACATCGACCGTCAGACGAATCGTCAGCTCGAGGTCGGTTCCCGTGACCGTCAAGCGGTCTCCCTCGACCTCCATGCGGACACCGGCAAGCACCGGCAGCGTGCCGGTGCGGTTCGTGGCCGCCCGCCCGGCAGAGCCGACGGCGTCGGCGAGAACATCACGTTCGCAACGAAACTTCACAGTGGGCACTTCTCCTCATGCAGGGATGTCTCAATGTTCAATGTCAGTAGTAGGTGCTGTGGATTGGGGACAAGCACGCGTCGTTGCAGCGTAGGACCGTTGCCGGCATCCACACGGGATGGGGCGGTGATCCCCATGTCGCGAATGACGATGGTGTAGTCCCGTGGACAACCTCGCGATGTCCACTGCCGTTCGGGGTGTTGTCCCGTCCGCGTCCCCAACGTTGTTCGCGTGGCCCTTCGGTGGCAGCTCGTGGTCATGCCCGTCAGGCCTTGAGCTGCTGGAGCAGGTCCGTGACCTGGTCGTAGATCTGTTTGCGTTCGCTCATCAGGCGTTGGATCTTCTCGTTGGCGTGGATCACGGTGGTGTGGTCGCGTCCGCCGAAGAGCCGGGCGATCGCGGGGTAGCTCAGATCGGTCAGTTCCCGGAACACGTACATGGCGATCTGTCGTCCGGTCACGAGGGGTCGTTGCCGGCTGCGGCCCTTGAGGTCTTCGACCGGGAACTTCAGGATTGCGGCGATGTCGGCGAGCAACTCTTCGTCCGTGCGGGCCTTGGGTTTGCTGTCGTTGAGCAGGTCGGCGAGCTGCGTCTGGGCGAGCTCCGTCGTGATCGGCACCTGATTCAAGCTGGCGTAGGCCGTGACCCGAATCAGGGCGCCTTCCAATTCGCGGATGTTCGTGGCGATGTTGGTGGCGATGAACTCGAGGGTCTCGTCGGGCACCATCACGCGGTCACGCTCGGACTTGTTGCGCAAGATCGCGAGGCGCGTCTCGAGGTCGGGCGGCTGGATGTCGGTGATCAGACCCCACTTGAAACGTCCGCGGAGTCGTTCCTCGAGCGTGGGGATGGCGTCGGGCATCCGATCCGACGAGATGACGACCTGCTTGTTCGCGCCATGGAGCGAATTGAACGTGTGGAAGAACTCCTCCTGGAGCCCTTCCTTGCCCGCGATGAACTGGATGTCGTCGATGAGCAGCACATCGATGTCGCGATATCGGCGACGCAGGGAGTTGGTCGTGTTCTGGCGGATCGCGTCGACGTACTCGTTCATGAAGGTCTCGGTCGAGACGTACCTCACCTCGTGGTGCTGGTAGTTCGAGTGCACGTAGTGACCGATGGCATGGAGGAGATGGGTCTTGCCCAGACCGGCCGAGCCGTAGATGAACAGTGGGTTGTAGCTGCGTCCGGGTGTCTCGGCCACGCGCAGCGCCGCGGCCAGCGCGAACTGGTTGGATGCACCTTTGACGAACGTCTCGAACGTGTAGCGCGGGTTCAGCCCGGCTTCGTCGAGCAGCAACGATCGTTGCGAGGACCGTTGGTCGCTCCGTGCGGCGGTGTCGCCGTCGGGGATGCCGTCGTTGAGCGAATTGTTGTCGTTGACCGGGTTGTTGTCGGCCTCGATGACCGCTTCTCCGGTTTCGACGTCGATCTCCACCCGGCGGTGCCCCTCGTTGGCGTCCTCGAGAGCGGCGGTGACGAGGGGGAGGTATCGGGTCAGGATCCGATCACGGACGTACGCACTCGGTGCGAGCAGTCGCAGCGTGTCGGAATCCGACTCCAACGGTGACACATCCTGGAAGGTCGAGAACCAGACGGACTCGGCGAGTTGTGAGCGCAGCGACAACGTCACCTGGGTCCACACGTCTGTGCTCTCGCTCACCTGGCCATCTCCCGATCTGCACCACCAACAGTCCACACGGTTGTCCACACGATGTGGACATGTCCGGAGAGAGGGCGGGCGGATGAACCTATCACGTCGTTCGTCGGAGGAAAACTTGGCGGTGACGACCATGGATTCGTCCATTTCATGGTCGTTACGCTGGGGTGACGCCATACGCGCCGCCTTGTGGACAACTTACATGCATGTGGTTTGTGCACGATGGTTGGCGCAAGTACACGCGTGGCCGTAGCCTTGGCAGGTCAGTCTGTGCAGGTGGACCGCGTGGTTCCCTGCACGGTTCGTGATTCCTGCATCGAGAAGTGTCCGGAGATCGCCGTGAAGCGTACCTATCAGCCCAACAACCGCCGCCGAGCCCGCAAACACGGCTTCCGTGCGCGCATGAGCACCCGGGCCGGCCGCGCCGTGCTGAAATCCCGTCGCGCCAAGGGCCGCGCCCGTCTGTCGGCTTGATCGGCCGGATTCGCGAACGCGACGCATTCCTCCGCCTCAGGCGGGACGGCGTCCGTGTGCGGATCGATCCGCTCTGGTGCTCGTTCGTTCCCGATTCCGAGGTGGTTCCACCACAGGTGGCCTTCGCCATCGGTCGCGCCACCGGGTCCGCCGTGCAGCGCAATCTGTTGCGTCGACGGCTCCGAGCGATTCTCCGAGACTGCGAGGTGCCGGCGGGGATCCTGCTCATCGGCGCCAACGCTCGCGCGACAGAACGTACGTTCGCAGAACTCGAGCACTGCCTGACGAAGTTGATGGTCAAGGTGGCCGAGCGATCGACCGCAGCCCCATCGACGACAGCCCGATCGACGACAGCACCATGACGTGGATGCAGCGTCGGGCGTTGTCGTGGATCGAGGCCTATCAGCGGGCCTTTGCCGGGCGCCCGTCACCCTGTCGTTTCTACCCCACGTGCTCCGCCTACGCCCACGAGGCCTTCGAGGTGCACGGGACCGTCGGCGGATCCTGGCTGACGGTTCGTCGCCTGGTGCGTTGTCGGCCGTTCGGTCCATCCGGGTTCGACCCGGTGCCCGAAGCTGATCCACACGGTGCCGGGCAACACGGTGCCGGCCGACACGGTACCCATCCGATGTCCCACGTCGAAAAGGACCACTGAGCGATGTTCGAAATTCCCGCCGCACTGTTGTCATGGTTCTACGGCCTCACGAACAGCTACATGGTGGCCATCGGGCTCATCGCTGCGGTCGTCATGGCGATCACCACGCCACTGACACTCAAGAGCACCAAGGGAATGCTCGAGATGCAGCGGTTGGCGCCCGAGATGCGCAAGTTGCAGAACGAGTACCGCAACGACCGCACGAAGCTCAACGAAGAAATGATGAAGCTCTACCAGGAGCACAAGGTCAACCCGATGGCCTCGTGTCTGCCCCTGGTGGCGCAGATGCCGGTCTTCATCATCATGTTCCGAGTCCTCCGCGGCACGACATATGCACCCCGCGGTTCGGCCCGTCCGGTTTCCGACGCCGTGTGGGGCGCGTTCGAACGCCCGGACGAAGTGCTCGACCCAGGATTCATTCCCCGGTACCTCTCGCTCGACTCGGCGTTGTACAAGTCGCTGTACGGCAAGCACGAGATGATGTCGTTGGGTCTCGACCTGTCGAAGTCGGCCGCGATCGAGATCACCAACGGCTTCGTCGCCGCACTGCCGTACGTGATGCTGGTCGTTCTGCTGGGTGGGCTGTACTTCGTGCAGCAACGCATGGTCGCCGCACGTGCGTCGATCAGCCCGACCATGTCGGTGGGTCAGCAGAAGCTGATGCAGTACCTGCCCGTCTTCTTCGCGGTCTTCCAGATCTTCTTCCTGGCCGCTCTGGTCGTCTACTACATCTTCCAGACACTGCTGCGCATCGCCCAACAGGCCTACATCACCCGTGCGTTCTATGGTCACGACGAGTCGCTGGGCCGCCAGGCGCAGCGAGCCGGCGAGGCGGCCCGCGAGGAAGCCAAGAAGAGCGGCGAGAGCGGTGGCCTGTTCTCCCAGGCCAAACGAGACCTCGGCACGGGATCGTCGAAGTCGTCGTCCAAGGCGCCGTCGAAGTCGTCACCCACGTCGAAGAAGGACGCGACACCGGCAACGAGCAAAGACGTGACGAGCAAGCGCGTCACGCCTCCCAAGAATCGTCCCACACCGTCGGCCAACGCGAAGGGCCGTCCGACGCCGTCGCGTCAGGAAGCCGAGTCCGCCAAGTCAGCCAAGCCCGCCAAGGCGTCGCGTCCGAAGACCACCAAGAAGCCGACCTGACGCCCGTTGGCAGCACCGTCGTCGACGACGCTGCCCGTACCAGAAAGTGAATGAATCATGGAGTGGGTAGAAACCACCGCGAAGACCATCGAAGCGGCCCGTGAGGCGGCCCTCGATCAGCTCGGCGTGGCCGCCGACGAAGCAGAATTCGACGTGATCGAGGAGCCCCGACCCGGGCTGTTCGGCAGGGTTCGCGGGGAGGCGCGCCTCCGGGCCCGAGTGCGCCCCGCCCAGGTGCGCCCGAAGCAGGAGCGTCGCCGGCGTGGCCGCTCGGACGGTGCCACGGCCTCGGCAGTGACCGAGCCCGCGACCGAGCCGTCGACCCTGTCGACACCACAGTCATCGACCACAGTCATCGGCCCAGTCCGCGACGACGGATGCCGGCGACTCCGGCGAGCAGGCCGGAGCGGACGCCGCTTCGACTGCGTCCCCTGAAACTTCGACGTCGCAGCGTGCACGTCGGCGGACCACCACCAGCAAGCGCAACGAGGAGCCCACGATGACCAATGACGAGCGACCCGAGTCCACGGTGACCCCCGACGAGGTGGGCACGGCTGCCGTTGCGTTCATGGAGGGCCTGACGGAGGCATTCGGCGCGGACGCCACTGTCGCAGTGAAGGTCGACGGGATCGAACTCGAGGTGACGGTGACCGGCAACGAACTCGGCCTGCTCGTCGGCCCGGGCGGCCGGACCCTCAACGCCGTGCAGGATCTCGCTCGCGTCGCGGCGCAGCGTCGCCTCGGCGACCATGAGACCCGCTTGCGTGTCGACGTGGCCGGCTACCGCGAACGCCGCGAAGCAGCGTTGGGCTCCTTTGCACGCGACGTTGCCGAGCAGGTGCTCACGTCGGGGACGGCGCGTTCGTTGGAGCCGATGACCTCAGCCGACCGCAAGGTCGTGCACGATGTCCTCAACGAGATCGATGGTGTCACCACTCGCTCCGTGGGTGAAGACCCCGATCGCCGCATCATCGTTGATCCGGCCTGAACGTACCGGGTGACCGGGTCCGACTCCATGGCGCCGTTCGGTGGATGACGGGCTGCTCGACGCCCTGACAGAAGCCCAACGTCTCGGGTTTCTCGGCGCCCGTCCGATCACCGAGGTGATCGAGCACGCCGGAGCGTTCGTCCAGAGTCTGGATGTGCTGGCGGCGGATGCCCATGTGATCGATCTGGGTTCCGGCGGTGGGGTGCCGGGATTGGTGATCGCCCATGCGCGACCTGACCTTCGTGTGACGCTGCTCGATCGGCGGACGAAGCGAACGGATTTTCTCGAGCGCGTGGTACTCCGGTTGGGCTGGGCCGATCGCGTCTCGGTCTTCGCCGGAGATGTTGCGGCCCTCCACCCCATCTCGCTGTTCGATGCGGCGGTGGCCCGCGGTTTTGGCCCGCCGGCGCAGACGTTGGTGGTCGCAGCGCGCCTGGTCCGAATGGACGGCGTCATCGTGATCAGTGAGCCCCCGACCGGCGACCGCTGGGATCCCGATGTGCTGCGGCGTGCCGGGGTCGAACGCACGACGGGCCCCTCGAATCAGGTTGCCGTGTTCGTCCGACTGGATGACGGACCGCACTGACCCGTGCGCATGGCGGATTGACACCAGACTCCCCCACCAGTGGAGGTCGAATGTTTCACGTGGAACATCCATCACTGGTTCCGTCGGGCCACTTCGCCGTGTTTCACGTGAAACATCGGTGCAAATGCTTGTGTCGTGACGACCGGTACGGCAGAGTGTGGAGGTCCCGTCGCCGGAGCCCTCATCCTGCGACACGTTCCCACTGGAGTATTCGTGTCGGATCATGACGCCCCGGCGTCCGTTTCCCCGGAGCCCCCCATCGATCCGGGCATTGCCGGACCTTCGTCGATGGCTCGCGATCGACACCCGTTGCCTCGGATCATCGCACTGGCCAACCAGAAGGGCGGTGTCGGCAAGACGACGACCACCGTGAACCTCGGCGCCGCTCTTGCAGACATGGGGTTGCGCACCTTGATCATCGATCTCGACCCGCAGGGCAACGCGTCGACTGGTCTCGGCATCGAGAACCGGGGTCTCGAACACTCGATGTACCACGTGCTGATGCATGAGGAACCCCTCGAGAACGTCGTCGAGCCGACCGACGTGCGCAACCTGTTCGTCGCGCCGGCGTCACTCGATCTCGCCGGCGCCGAGATCGAACTCGTGCCGGCGTTCAGCCGTGAGCAACGTCTCAAGCGGGCAATCGATGCCGTGCTCGATGATTATGACTACGTCTTGATCGACTGTCCCCCATCGCTGGGACTCCTCACCGTGAATGGCCTCGCCGCCGCTCGCGAGGTGCTCGTTCCGATCCAGTGCGAGTACTACGCCCTGGAAGGACTGGGCCAGTTGCTCCGCAACGTCGACCTGGTCAAACGCAACCTCAACCCGGGGTTGGATGTCAGTACCATCCTGTGCGTGATGTACGACGCCCGGACCAAGTTGTCCGGTCAGGTGGTCAGTGAAGTCAGGGAGCACTTCGGTGACAAGGTCTTGAAGTCGGTGATCCCTCGATCGGTCCGGCTGTCCGAGGCACCGTCGTTCGGGCAACCCATCACCACGTTCGACCCCACCTCGCGTGGTGCGATCGCCTATCGAGATGCCGCACGGGAGGTGCACAATGGCGCGATCTAGTGGTCTCGGCAAGGGATTGAGTTCGATCATCCCGACCGCCGAACGTCCGGAGGGCGACGATGCCGCCTCGACAGCGGTATTGGCCGACATCGCCGTTGCCTCCATTACGCCGAACCCGCACCAGCCCCGCGTGCACTTCGACGAGGAGAGCCTGAGTGAACTGACGGCGTCCGTCGCCGAGATGGGCGTCCTCCAGCCGGTCCTCATCCGACCGCTGGGCGACAACACCTACGAGTTGATCGCCGGCGAGCGACGTTGGAGAGCCGCACAGCGAGCGGGATTGACGACCATCCCGGCAGTGATTCGCGTGACCGATGACGTGAGTTCGATCGAACAGGCGCTGGTCGAGAACCTCCACCGTCAGGATCTCACCGCACTCGAGGAAGCTGCTGCATATCAGCAATTGATCGACGACTTCGGTCTGACGCACGATCAGGTCTCGTCCCGGGTGGGCAAGAGTCGGTCGGCAATCACCAACAGTCTTCGGTTGCTGGGGCTCCCGCCCGCCGTGCAGCGTCTGCTCGCCGATGGGCAGCTGACCGCCGGACATGCCCGGGCGCTGCTCGGAACTCCGGATCGCTCGCGTCAGGAGTCACTGGCTCGCGAGGCCGTGGCGGGTGGCTGGTCGGTCCGCATGGTCGAAGACGCCGTGCGACGCGACGGCGAGCCGGCGGTTCCCGAACCGACCGGCAACACGATCGATGGCGCTGGTCTGACACCGGCCACGAAGCTGCGCCCGCCCGGCCTGCTGGAACTCGAGAACCTCCTGGCCGAGCACCTCGAGACCCGAGTGAGTGTGCAGATGTCGGCCAAACGAGGTCGGGTCAGCATCGAATTCGCGGACCTCGAAGACCTCGAGCGGATCTATCGCGTCATTGCCGGCTGAGTCTGCCCTCGACGACCGCGTGAGCCCGGTCATCCTCAGGTCGCGCGTGAGAGTGTGTCGATCTCCCAAATGAACGCGAAGCGTCACGGCCATGGACAGTTCATCGGGAGTTCACCCACTCTCGGTGACCTTCTGCTCAACGTTTGGTCGAGACAAACCCACAAGGTGTGCACAAGGCTGTGGACAACCGCGGATTACCCCAGCCCAGTGGGGCCCTCAGCCTGCGGCGGGGGACTCGGGATGGCGATCGGTCATCGGCGACGCGGCCCAGGCGACCATGGCGACGACGAGCGCACCGGCAATGGCATCGGTGGCGTCGACGACCTCGCGGACCGGTCCGAGCGAGCAGAGTACGGCCGGCATGCGGGTCTCCCGCAAGACCGCCAGACGCATGCCACGCAGCTCTGGTGTGTCGGCGAACACGTCCTGCAATCGAGCCGCCACCTGTGATGCCAGCGTGCGACCGCCGACCGACTCGAACGTAGGTGCGGCAAAGTACGACACGATCGATCGTTCGTCCGATCGAGCCTCGAATCCGATGTACAGGTCGGCACCGAACCGATTCGCCGCGGCGGCGTGGGCGCCCGCCTCGTACTCGTCGGTCGACATGACCGTGGCGCCGGCTGCGCGCAGCGCGCGAGCCAGTGATCGGCTGATCGAGCTGAGACCCCCGAACTGACCGACGACGATTCGCATCGTGGCCAACGACGTGTGCGCAGTGATCGTTTCGTTCTCCCGCACGACCGCGACCCCTGGCCCGGTACCACTCTGTCGGCTGACGAGCTCCAGCATGCGCAGGGTGTGGACGCCGCAGACGCCGTCGGGAGTGAGCCCCGAGTTGCGCTGGAAGTCCACGAGCGCTCGAGCCGTGGCGGGTCCCATGATGCCGTCGGGGCGCCCGCAGTCGAATCCGAGATGGTTCAGGGCGGTCTGCAGCGTCGCGACGTCGTCGCCGCGTAGTTGCGGGGCGCCGAGCAGGAGCAGGCGGTCACCCAGCGTGTAGCCGGCCTCGACCAGGGTGAGCCAGGTCGGTTCGTCACACGTTCCGCTGACGTGGAGGCCACGCTGGCGCTGGAACCTCGCAGTCGCCTCACGGGTGGATGCGCCGAAAACGCCGGACACGTCACCGGTGCTGGGGAACCCGGCGACGCCGAGGCGCCGTTGCAGGTCGCGAACTGCTTCTCCGCGCTGACCCTCGGTCAGCGGGAGCAGATTCGTCAGGGTGTGGTCGTGAGGAATTCGTCGAGCTCCTGGAGCAGGGCGCCCTTGCTCTTGGCGCCGACGAGGCGTTTGGACACCTCACCACCGGAGAACACGAGCAGCGTCGGGATACTCATCACGTTGTACCGCATCGCGAGCTCGGGGTTGTCATCGACATTGAGCTTGGCCACCGTGAGCTGCTCGGATCGCTCGCTGGCGATCTCCTCGAGAATCGGGGCGATCTGCTTGCACGGCCCGCACCATTCGGCCCAGAAGTCCACGATGACCGGCTTGTCGGAGCCGATGATGGTCTCGTCGAAGGTGTTCGTGGACAGATTCAGAATGCCGTTGGCCATGGGAGGTCCTTTCGCAGCGATGCCGGGGTGGCAAGAGTAGACGCGCTCGGATCAACCCGTCGGTGACCCGGAACATTCCCGCCGTGACCCGAACCGTCGTCCGGTCACGTCGCCTCAGTGGTGGACGTTGGCCTCGAGCCAGCGCTCGGCATCGATGGCCGCCATGCATCCGGATCCGGCCGCAGTGATCGCCTGACGGTAGACGTCGTCTTGCACGTCGCCGCAGGCGAACACGCCGTCGACATCGGTGTACGACGAATCGGGCCTGGTCACCAGGTAGCCCGTCGTCGGGTTCCGGTCGAGTTGACCGATGAACAGATCGGTGTTCGGACGGTGGCCGATCGCCACGAACAATCCCGTCACGGGCAGCGTCGAGACCGAACCGTCGACCGTGCTGGTGATCTCCACGCCGGTGACGCTCGTCTCACCGAAGATCTCGGTGACCCGGGAGTTCCACAGGAACTCGATCTTCGGGTTGGCCATGGCGCGATCCTGCATGATCTTGGAGGCGCGCAACTCGTCGCGGCGGTGGATGATGGTCACCTTGTCGGCGAACTTGGTGAGGAACGTCGCCTCCTCGATGGCCGAATCACCGCCGCCGACGACAGCGATCTCGTGGCCTCGGAAGAAGAAGCCGTCACACGTTGCGCACGTCGACAGACCATGGCCGATGAGTCGCTGTTCGGCCTCGAGACCGAGCATCAGCGACTGGGCGCCCGTGCTGACGATGACCGCATTCGCCAGGTACTCGTCGTCACGGATCCAGATGCGGAAGGGGCGCTCGGAGAAGTCGACCTTCGTCACCTTCTCGGTGATGATCTCCGTGCCGAACCTCATGGCCTGAGCGCGCATGTTGGCCATCAGGTCAGGGCCCATGATGCCGTCGGGGAAGCCCGGGAAGTTCTCGACCTCGGTGGTCAGCATGAGCTGGCCACCGGGCTGATCGCTGGTGCTCGACGGCTCACCCTCGATGAGCAGGGGCGACAGGTTGGCCCGGGCGGTGTAGATGGCTGCGGTCAGGCCGGCGGGACCCGATCCGATGATGATGACGTCGCGGACGTCGGCCATGGGAACTCCTTGAGTGCGGTGGGAGAGCGTCGCGGATGCACGACAGGGACGGCTGAACCGTCACGAGTGCTCAACTCGCGACGGCGTTGCGCTTCTTGAACAGCCACACACCGGCGATCGAGAAGACGCCGCCGACGATGAAGTAACTCAGATAAACGGCGCGCTCCCAGGTGGTGGCGAGCTCGAGCAGCGACTGCAGACCGCGCATCGACATGACGAACGTGATGGTGAGTGCGAACGTTCCGACGATCAGGGCGATCAGACCGAAGACGACGCCGCGGGCCGCATAGACCAGGTTCTGTGTCGTCTTCGACCGCACCTTGTCGATGAAGCTGACGACGATGTCGGTGGTCTCGGTGGCCCAGTTCGGATCGGTGAGCGGGTTTGCCGGCATGTCGGCGAGGTTAGCTGCCGCTCACGGCAGGCGCGCACGGGCGACTTCGCGGCAGTTCTCCGCTTCGTACGCGAGCGCCAGGTCGCGGCTCTCGTCGATCGCCACGACGACCTCGACGGAGAGGTAGAGCGCCGGGCCCACCACGAGGTCGGCACCGAGGCACAGCGGCCACTGGGCTTCGAGAACCGTCAGCTGCGAATCGGTGAGTCGATCGTCGACCGATGCGCTGGTTGCCGCCGGCACGTCGGGGTCCTGCGGTGCGCCGACCGCATCGGAGGCGAAGATTCCCAGTTCCTCCGGCGTGCTGAGTTGCTCGAGTTCGGTCTCGGAGGGTGGTGCGGCGTCGTTGATGCCGGTGTCGAGTTCCGCGCCCTCGGGAAGCGTCTCCACGACCACCGGTGCCGGTGCCGACGGTGGCACGTCGGCGGTCGCAGCCGTGGCCTCTGTGGCGGTCTCGGCGAGCGCGGCGACCTCGGGGAGGTCGGTCGCGTCGTCGGCCGAGGACGATGTGGTGTCGTCGCCGTTGTCCGACGACACGGTCTGCAAGACGATGCCACCCGCGAGCACGAGCACGATCGCCGCCGCGACACCCATGAGTCGACGGTTCGTCGATGTGCGTCGGCGGTCGGCGAGTGACGTGGGTGCGGTGGTCGTCGTGCTCGTCGTGGCGGTCGCCGGAACTCGATCCCACGCCGCGAGTGCATTCGCCAGCAGTGTTTCGCGCACGGAGATCGACGTCGGACCGGTCTCCGCGAGCAGCGCCTGCACGTAACGCAGTCGGTCGACCTCGGCGAGAAGCGATTCGTCGGCCTCGACTCGGGCGCGCTCGTCGGCAGTCACGTCACCGTCGAGGTACGCGCTCGCAAGCAGAGTCAGGTCGTCGTTCATGTGCGTTCAGTTGGACGTTCGTCGGGGGCCGATTGGTTCCCGGGTTCCGATGAGATCGGCAGCTCGAGGTCGAGACGGAGTCGCTGGGCGAGGGCGGCGCGTCCGCGCGAGATCCGTGATTTGACGGTTCCGACCGGGATGTCCAGAACCTCGGCGATCTCGGCATAGTCGAGGCGGGCAACGTCGCGCAGCACGACTGCAGTACGCAGGTCGTCGGGAAGATCGGCGAGGGCCTGGTCGAGGATCAGGCGATCGCCGACATCGTCGACGTCGTGAGCGGCGCGTTCGTCGGCGCGTTCGGCCGTGTCGCCGTCGCCGTCGTCGAGCCGCGGTCGTCGATCGCGCTTTCGGAGCTCGTCGAGCGAGGCGTTCGTGGCGATGCGGTAGGCCCAGGTACCGAACGACGACCGACCGTCGAAGCGTGGAAGGTTGCGGACGATCTTGATGAGCGCTTCCTGGCACGCATCGTCACCGTCACGGCTGCCTCCGGCGATGCGGCTGCACACGGCGTGAATCCGGTCGTAGTGGCGTCGGAGCAGCTGATCGAGCGCGTTCCGGTCGCCGCCCTGTGCGGCGGCGACCAGCTCACTGTCGTCGAGGTGTGTGGAGATGCTCGGAGCGTAACGAACCGCTCAGTTCACGATGGCGATCTCACCGAGGCGTCCGCGATACGGGTTGGCGTCGGTGCAGGTGGCATCGCGTCCGAGTTCCTTCAGCATGATGAACATGTGCCGCGCCGGGGCAGGCGGTACGGGTGAGGTGACCGTGCCCGTTTCGTCGGCGAACTGTGTGGATCCGAGCTCTGCGCCCCAGTCGCCGATGTTCGCCGGGATCGCCTCGGCGTCGGACGCGAAGAAGGCGACCTGGTACGGCGCTGTCTGGAGATCGACCTGGAGTGCCTTCTGCAAGGGGGCATCGAAGGTGACGACCAGCCCGACCCCTCCCTTTCCGCCGAGGTACTTCGAGGAGTAGCACACGGTTCCCCACGATGTGGCCGGATCGGCGTCGGCCGTCGCCAGGACGGCGTCGGCGTCGTTCTCGCTGCCGTCGCCGTCGGGGTCGTAGGCGGTGACGGTGGCAATGGTCGTGCCGATGGCAACCGGTGCGGTACCCGCGCCCGGCGCCGCAACGGCGTCAGCCGCCGCCGCGGGTGTCGAGGCGACGGACTCGCCACCACCGAACTCCAGATTGGTCCACAGCAGTGCACCGACGGCGATGGCGGCGACGAGCAGTACGGCGACCACCGTGAAGGCCGGCTTCCACTCCTGGGTGAGTCCACGTGCCGGTTTGCCCTGGAGGGCGTGACCCGCCGGGGGCGTGAGTTCGTCGTGGGCGGGGAGGGCGGCGAACGCGGTCGCCGTGTCTGTGGTGGTCGGCGACGTGACCGTCGGTGTGGTGCCGGTGTGGCCGACCTCGCCGGGGATCGCCCCGACTGCGGGGGTGCCGACCGGAGGAGTACTCGTTGCTCGAGCTCGGTCGGACGCCCGACCCGCCACGTCCGAGGGAGCGCGCCGGAGTCGGCGCCCGCCGAAGGGTGCGACGGGTGAGTGCTCGTACGGGGTCGGATCGATCGCCGGCGGGCCTTCCTTGGCGGCGTCGCGCAGCGTGTCGACCAGTTCAGCCCCCGACGACGGGCGTTGTGCCGGGTTGCGGGCGAGCAGCTGGTGGATGACGACGACGAGCTTGGTGGGCAGCGTCGCGCGCAGACGTGTGAGGTCGGTGGGGTCGCGCTGCAGGCGGGCGAGGGCCGTGTCGGCGTCGGTCTCGCCGAGGAACGGCACCCGGCCGGCGAGGCACTCGTACAGCACGAGTCCGAGCGAGTAGAGGTCGGCACGGCCGTCGAGCTTCTTGCCACGCACCTGCTCGGGTGACAGGTACTTGGCGGTGCCCATCATGATGTTGTCGCTGGTCAGGTCGGCTTCGGCCGACTGCAGACCCTTGGCGATGCCGAAGTCGGTCAGCAGGACCCGTCCGTCGGAGGTCATCATGATGTTGCCGGGCTTGACGTCGCGGTGGACGAATCCTGCAGCGTGCGCGTGATCGAGTGCGGCGGCGACACACGTGCCGATGTGACAGGTGAGCTCGGGGCTCAGCCGCTTCTGGGTGTCGAGGACCTGACGCAGGCTCTTGCCCTCCACCAGTTGCATCACCACGGCCTGGCGGCCGTCCTGCTCGAAGACGTCGTGCACGGCGACGATGTTCGGATGGTTGAGGCTTGCCGCGGCGATGGCTTCGCGGCGGAATCGCTCGGCCACCACGGGATCGGTCGCCAACGACGGCTTCAGCCATTTCACCGCGACCTTGCGGTCGAGGGTGAGGTCGAGGGCGAGCCACACTTCGGCCATGCCGCCCTGGGCGAGCATGCGTTGGAGTTCGTAGCGGTGCGCGATGACCGTCGATGTGGGTGGCGGGGCCGCAGCGGACATGACTGGGAGCGAACGCTAGCGGTGGCTGCTGCTGCGGTGGGGTCAATCCGTGAGGTCGGACCCGGCAGTCGCGGCCCGGCGGGTCAGGCGGAGGTGACCTGGAATGCGACGCCGATCGTTCCGCGCCCACCGTGCGTGCCGATGACCGGGCCGATCTCACCGACGACGATCTCACCCGGGTAGTGCTCGGCGAGCATCTCGACGAACAGGTCGACATCGCTGCAGTCGGCGTGCATCACGGCGAGGTTCTCGATGTTGCCGTCGTAGCTCGTGATCTTGTCGACGAGATACGACAACGCCTTCGACCGGGTCCGTTGCTTGCCGCCCTGTTCGACGACTCCGCCGGTGACCTCGATGATCGGCTTGATCGACAGTGCCGTCGCGAGCATCGCCTTGGCGTTGCCGATGCGGCCACCCTTCTTGAGGTTCTCGAGTGTGTCGAGGGCGCCGAAGACGCGGGTGCGTTCCACCAGGTCGTGGGCGAGACGCTCGATCTCGTCGATGCCGGCACCGGCGCGGGCGGCGCGTGCGCACGCGATGGCGATGGTGCCGAGGCCCATCGTGATCGTTCGACTGTCGACGACGCGTACGTCGAGTTCGATCGATTCGTCGGCGGCAATCGTCCGAGCGGCCAGTTGCGCCGACTGCATCGTGGCCGAGAGCGCCGACGACAGCGAGACGACGAGCACGCCGCTCGCACCGTTCGCCGCAGCGTCACGGTAGACCTTCTCGTACTGGCCGGGGGCGGGTGCCGCCGTTTCGGGCAGCGTCGAGGAGTTGACACACCGTGTCCAGAACTCGGCGGTGGAGAGTTCCTCGCGATCGACGAATTCCTCCTCGCCGAAACGGATCGTCAACGGCACGATGACGATGCCGAGTTCGTCGGCAACCGATGCGGGAAGGTCACAGGAGCTGTCGGTGACGATGACGACGTGGTTGGAGTGTTGGGTGCTCACAGGGCGTCCGATCCTACTGCGCGCGCCGTTGGATGGCGGTCGCGCCCGTCGTCGTCAGCGGCGACGGCGGCACGTCGTTTGGCGCGCCAGTGCGAGAACCACCAGGTGAGCAGCACCAGGATGAACCCGCCGGTCAGCAGTTGGCCGAGCCCGGTGAAGCCGGTGACCCGCGAGGTCAGTGTGACCGGCTCGTGGATCGCGGTGCCCGCCGGGGTGTTGACCGTCAGGGTGATGGACGACGTCCCGTTCGCCCGGGCTTCGACGGGGACGACGATCGACGTCTCGTCGTTGGGGCGCAGGGTGACCTGCTGGTCGCCGTCGGGGAACTCGACCTTCGACGACTCGAGGTGCATCGTGACGTTCAGCGGCTCGTCGCTGGTGTTGCCCAATCGGACCTCGATCGTGCCGTTGCGGCCGGTCAGGGTGAAGGTGAACGGGTCGGGCAGTTCCACGGCGTTCTCCAGTGCGCCCGCCTCGGCGACGAGGGCATTCGTGGCCACCTCGACGTCGGCATCGCTGTATGCCGTCGAGATCAGTCCGTCGAGTTCGTCGGCCCACTCGGCCGGCCGGGGGTCGTCCGGAGACAGCATGGAGGCGACGCTCGCCATTCGAGCTGCAGTCGCGTCGATCAATTCGACACGTTCCGCGAGCGAGGGGCCGGCGATGTCGGGGAGCGTGACGGTCATCGGAGCGCCACCCTGGCGCTGGGTGTCGGTCACCCCGATGAGCGCCGATGCTGCGGTGAAGCGCAGCGACGGTGTGGTCGCGACGATGTCCTCGAGTCCGGCCAGGAGACGGGCGTCGGGTGCGGCGAGTCCGGGCGTCGAGAGGATGAGGCTGCGTTGGGCGGGCGGTCCGACCTGGTTCGCGTCGGCCGCGGCGCGATCGATGAGGATCGTCGCGATCGTCTGCACGGACCACTCCGTGGCCGTCGCGGTCGCCAGGGCGTCGTCGGCGGCGGCTGGTGTGAGCTGGACCGTGCCGGTGTCGACGACCAGGATCGGCAGCGTCGCGCCGTCCGGGAGTTCGGCCTCGACGAACAGGTCGGTGTCGGGAAGTCGCGAGCTCACCGTCTCGCGGTACAACTCGGCGGGCATGATCACGAAGCGGACGCCGAGGTCTCGCAGGTGCTGGGCACCGTCGGCACTGAGCGCGTCGGTCGTCATCCACACGGTGCGCACGGCCGGCGTGGTGGGAACCGCGGCGGTCAGCAGTTCCTCACCCGCGTTCACCAATCGGGTGTAGGTGTCGGCGCGTCCGGCGGCGACGGCCGAGGAGACGTCGAGCGGCACGACCGGCAGCGCGACGAGTTCGTCACCTTCGAGCGCGCCGGCGAGGCGTTCGGAACCCTGCGGTGTGGCCGCCTGCTGGGCGACGAGCGTCGGCGGGACCTCGAGTGTGACAGGTGCGTCGAGTGTGGATGCGAGGTCGACGGCAGCGTCGAGCGCTGCTCGGGCCGTCGCCCGTTCGGCTGATGTCGCCCGGGGTGACGGTGAGGGCGTCGCGACGGCGACCGACAGATCGATGGGCGGTACCTGCTCGTCGGTGGGCGCGGCAAGTCGCTGCACGACGGTGCCGGCGGTGGCGATGACGTTGTCGTCGCGGGGATCTCCGGTCAGGAGCTGGACGCGAAGCGGGTAGATGCCGGCCCGCTCGAACTTCAGCCGCTGTTCGATGCTGTCGACGACGTCGGTCCCGATGTCGAGCGTGAACTCGATGGAGCCGTCGGCGTTGACCGTCGCGCGGTCGCGCAGGTCGGTGATTGCGACGCCGTCGAGCACGCCAGTGAACGCGGCGGGGTCGACGTCGCTGCCGACGAGGTCGTCGAGGTCGTCGGTGTCGGTGAGGGGCCGGTAGTTGGTCACCTCGATCGTGAGTCTCAGCGGTTCGGGAATCGGCACAGGAGTCTCCGACACGGCGGGCACGGTCGTATCGGTCGGCTCCTCGGTCACCGGGGTGCGCGTGGCGAGCTCGAGCATGTCGTCGGCGATGCCGACGAGCCGGTATCGCAGCTGGATCGTTCCATCGGGCTCGAAGGCGAAGTTCTGGTCGATGAGTTCGAGCCGGGGGGTCGTCGGCGTCGCCTGAGTGGTGCGTCGAGCCGACGCGTCGACGTTGCCCGACAACCCGAGCGCTGCCAGCGCGACCACCGCGGCTGCGAGCACACGGCGCGACGGCGCGAGTACCTGTCTCATTGCAGCGATCGTTCGAGGATGGTGAGGCGTTCCGGTCGTTCGACGAAACCGAGTGATCGGTACAGGGCGAGCGCAGCGGCGTTGTCCGTGGCGGTGTTGACGAGGACCCGTTCGACGTTGCGCCGTCGCATCCAGTCGAGCGCGTCGGCGACGAGCAGGTGGGCCAGGCCGCGTCGCCGGGCGGAGGGATCCACCGCGAGGCGTTGCACATAACCCCACGTCGATGCTCGCCCGCTGATCGAGAACGCCACCATCTGCCCGTTCTGGTGGATGCAACGGGCGCGGTAGCGCGGTGTGGCGGTGACGATGTCACGGAGCGCCGCAGTGTTGTTGGCCCACGGCGTCGGGAAGGCACGCTGGTCGACGGCAGCTGCCTCGTCGAGTTGCGATGGTCGCAGTCGTCGGAGCCGTGCGACGTGTCGGCCGTGGGTGTGGTCCGGCGGGTTCCCGTCGAGGTCGAGTTCGAGGAGGCTGAGCGTGTCGATGACCTCGAAGCCGGCTGCGAGGAACGCCGGGGTCGAGGGCGGGAACAGGGCACCGGTGCGCAACGTGGCGGCTCCCTGCGCCCGTGCGTCGGCGAGCCACGACTCGACGTGGTCGCGGTCGGGCACCATGTGATGATCGAGCAGGACGAGATGCGCGACGTCGGCTCGATCGGGCCATCGACCGAGACGAGCTCGGACGGGATGCTCGGCCGCCGTCGTGTTCATGGCAACGAAGGTACTCGCACGAGTGATCGCGACGACCGCACGGCGTCGGACGCGTCCGCACCCGTCGTAGCCTGACGACGTGGTCCCCGAACGATTGACGCCGGTGTTGCGCGAGTTGGAGCCCCTCGCGGAGCGGTTCGTGGCCGCCGGTCACCGTCTGTACCTCGTCGGCGGGACCGTGCGCGATCTGTTCGTGGCCGGCGATCGAGCCGATTTCGACCTGGATCTCACGACCGATGCCCGGCCGCCGGAGATCAAGCGGTGCCTCCAGGGGTGGGCCGATGCGGTCTGGAACCAGGGGGAGAAGTTCGGCACGATCGGCGCCCAGCGCATCGATCCGGCAACCGGTCGCGAGCGGATCTACGAGATCACCACGTTCCGCGCCGAGGCCTACACCGACGATTCGCGCAAGCCGCACGTCGTGTTCGCGGACGACGTCGAAGCCGATCTCTCCCGGCGTGACTTCACCGTCAATGCAATGGCGTTGGAGTTGACCGCCGGCGGTGATCTCCCGGCGTTGATCGATCCGTTCGGAGGGGTCGCCGATCTCGCGACGCGGACGTTGCGGACGCCGCTCGGTCCTGATGTGAGCTTCAGCGACGATCCGTTGCGGATGCTTCGCGCCGCGCGGTTCATCGCCGGGTACGGACTCGAGCCGACCGGCGACCTGCTGCAGGCGGTTCGTGACATGGCACCACGCCTCGAGATCGTGTCGGCGGAGCGGATTCGTGACGAACTCGACAAGCTGATGGTGGTCGATCACCCGGCTCCCGGACTGTGGTTCCTCGTCGACACGGGACTCGCCGATCAGTTCCTCCCCGAGTTGCCGGCGATGCGACTGGAGCACGACCCGATCCACCGCCACAAGGACGTCTTGTCGCACTCGATCGCCGTCGTGGAGAACGTGCGCCCGCCGCAGGAGCATCCGCGAGATCGTCGCGGGTGAGCAGCCGACGTTCGACTTCCGCCGTACCCGCCTCGCCGCGCTGTTCCACGACGTGGGCAAGCCTCGTACGCGCGGTTACCTGGAGGGCAAGGGCACCACGTTCCATCATCACGATGCGGTCGGGGCCCGGATGACCCGCAAACGGATGAATGCGCTGCGCTACTCGAACGACGACGTCGACCGCCGTGACCGAACTCGTGGCCCTGCACCTGCGGTTCCACACGTATTCGATGGGTTGGTCGGATTCGGCGGTGCGACGTTACGTGCGCGACGCCGGGCCACTCCTGCGCGAACTCAACGTGCTCACGCGTTGCGACTGCACGACACGCAACGAGAAGAAGGCGGCGCGACTGTCGAAGCGGATGGACGAGCTGGAGGAACGCATCGCCGAGTTGGAGTGCCGCCGAGGAACTCGCTGCCCTGCGTCCCGAACTCGACGGTACGGCGGTGATGCGACAACTGGGGCTCACACCGGGTCGTGAGGTCGGCGAAGCGATGCGCTTCTTGATGGAGGTCCGTCTCGACGAAGGCCTGCTCGGCGACGAAGCGATCCGGCGGCGCCTCGACGAGTGGTGGGCGGCACGCAGCATCCCCGGCTGACCTGCGCTCGTCGTCGTACCGTTGGGCGGTGGATTCGAAGCCCGACGGGACGTTGCGAGGATGGTGGTTGATCGTCCCGATCGTCGCGGTGTCGACGACCCTGGTGGTGTTGGCGCTCCTGAGGGCGGGAACCGATCCACGTCCGAGCACCATTGCAGCAGTCACGATGATCGGCCTGCTGGCCATCGTGGCGGTCACCGCAACGGCGTTCGAATCACGTCGGATCGGGCACCGGTTCGGTCGCACGATCGACGAACTGGAGCGCACGCAGGGCGAGATCCGACGACTTCTCGACGATCTTCCCGATGCGGTCATGGGCCTCGACGCGCACGGGGTCATCGAGTCGGCCAACCGCCGCGCCGCCCTGCTCACCGGTCGCACGCTGGACGAACTGGTCGGCCGGACGTTCCTCGAGATGATCGGCGATTCGGACCGTGACGTCGTCACCGAGCGTTGGCGCTTCGACGACCCGATGCCCGAGCCGGTCGATGGAACCGGCCCGATCGGGAACCACGTCCTGTTCGAGTTGGTCGACGCGTCCGGCGATCCCCATCTCGTCGAGGCGTCGCTGCACCGACCGTCGGTGGACGACGGCAGCGGCACCGGCGGGCTCGTGGTGTTGTTGCGCGACGTCACCGACCGGGCGCGCAGCACCGTGGCCCTCGAACAGGCGCGTCGACGTTTCCAGCAGGCGTTCCATTCGGCTCCGACGGGCATGGCCCTCGTTCGCCTCGACGACAGCAGGATCATCGACGCCAACCAGTCATTGGCCGACATGCTCGACCGGCCACTCGATTCGCTGATCGGCATGGGGATCCGCGAGATCACCCATCCCGACGATCTGCGCGCCGCAGCGACACAGCGCGCTCGGCTCGAACTGGGGATCGCCGAGACCTATCTCCTGGAGCAGCGCTACCTGCGCAGTGACGGCGAGTTCGTGTGGGCGCGTACACGCGTGTCGGTGACCGAGGACGAGGGCGTTGCGCTCGCGATCACCCACATCGAGGACGTCACCGACCAGCGAGTGGCGGCCGAGCTGCTCACGCATGCCGCGACGCACGACGACCTGACGGAACTTCCCAACCGGGCGGCCCTCGTGGAGCGCCTCGACGCGTTGCTCACCGGAGCGATGCCTGGCCAGGTGTCGGTCCTCTTCATCGACCTCGACAACTTCAAGGTGGTCAACGACAGTCTCGGTCACGGTGTCGGCGACGAGCTGCTCCGTGCGGTGGCGCGCCGGTTGCGTCATGTGATGCGTGACACCGATTGTCTCGCTCGCTTCGGTGGCGACGAGTTCGTCGTGTTCGTCGACGGTGGCGTGGACCCGGCGAAGGTGGCCGAGCGGCTGCGCCGCGAGGTGCAGCGACCCGTGATGGTCGATGGTCACGAGTTGGTGACGACGGCCAGCATCGGGTTCGCGGTGAACAGCGCCGTCGGGCTCACCGCCGATGACCTGCTGCGTGACGCCGACGCGGCGATGTACCGGGCCAAGGCCGGCGGCCGCGACCGCGTCGAGGCGTTCACCGAGGAGACGCGCCGAGCTTCGATCGCCGCGTTGCAGACGTCGAGCGAACTCCGACGCGGACTCGAACGCGGGGAGGTCGTTCCGTACTTCCAGCCGATCGTCGACCTCGAGGGCGGCCAGGTCGTCGGTTTCGAGGTACTGGCGCGGTGGCTGCATCCCGACCGCGGTCTGCTCCTGCCGGGTCAGTTCCTCCCGATGGCCGAGGAGTCCGGCCTGATGGTCGATCTCGGTGGTCGCATCCTGCGCGATTCGTTGGCGCAACTCGCCCACTGGCGTGGTGCCGGTCTGCGGTTCGCCGATTGCTCGCTGTCGGTCAACGTGGCGACTCAGCAGCTGATCGACGGGAGCTTCCTCGATCTGGTGCACGATGCGCTCGGCGAGACCGGGATCGACGCCGATTCGTTGTGGCTGGAGATCACCGAGACGGCCCTGATGGCCGACACCACGGCGGCCGGCGTCGCGCTGCGTGATCTTCGCGGCCTCGGGCTGCACCTCTCGGTCGACGATTTCGGGACCGGGTACTCGTCGCTCACCTACCTCAAGCGGTTCCCGGTCGAGGCCATCAAGATCGACAGGTCGTTCGTGACCGGACTCGGCCTGGAGGCTGACGACACCTCGATCGTCGAAGCGGTCGTCCGTCTCGGGCACTCGCTCGGTTTGAGCGTGGTCGCCGAAGGTGTCGAGACCCCCCTGCAGCTCAATCGGCTGCGCGAACTCGGTTGCGACAAGGGCCAGGGTTACCTGTTCGGCCGCCCCCGTCCCGCCGGGATCACGGTCGCCGAACGCGTCGACGCCTGATCTCGTCGAGCACCGCGATCCGCCGGGAGCCTGGTGTCAGGAGCCTTCCTTGCGGGCCCGCAGTACCAGCGTGGTCGGCGACGGTTGCTTCGCCGACGCACCGAGCTCGATGACGTGATCGACACGGAAGTTCGCCCGGTTGAGTGCCGTGAACCACGACCCGATCGTCCGCTCGTTCGCGCCGTAGGGGTGGTCGACGTCGACGCCGGCGAATGGGTGCGCCATCGAGAGCACGAACGGCATGCTCGGCTTGAGGATGCGGTGGACCTGGCGCAACAGGCGGCCGAGGTCGTCGACATCCCCGATCGTGTGCGCCGCGAGGACGACCTCGCAGGAGGTCGATGCGATGTCGCCGAGGTCGGCGAGGTCGGTCTCGAGGCACTGGACGGGTACCTCGGCGGCGCGGGCGCGCCTGCGGGTCTCCGCGATCCGCGTCGCGTCGGTGTCGACGGCGATCGACTTCGCACCCGCCTGGGCGAATGCGATCGAGTTGTACCAGGGTGAGATGCCGAGCTCCACGGCGCGCCGCCCGTCGCTGACATCGCCGCAGAGACGCAACTCGTCGTCGTCTGGCGCACCGGGTCCGAATTTGATGTTGGCGACCACGCAACCAGTGTGCACCACGTGGCCGCCGCTGACGGGGATCAGGCCGTGCGCGGCCGAGCGGAGCAGATAGTGTCCCCGGCCATGGCGTTCACCGTCGGCGCACTCCGGGGGACCGACGGTTCGCGCGGTCTGATCGACCACCGGTTGGCTCGTCGGATGCTCATCGCGCAGGTGAAGAAGGGACGGGTGCCGCTCGATCAGGTCTGCGATGCGCACCCCGAGTTGATACGGGCGGCCCGCAACGTGGGCACCCAGACGACGATGCGTTGCCCGATCTGCGAAGAAGCCGATCTCAAGCTCGTGACGTACGTGTTCGGTCCCCGCCTGTCCGCTCAGGGACGCTGCGTGTCGACCGCCAAGGAGATGCGACAGCTCAACGACCGCAGTGACGAGCTGAGCGCCTACGTCGTCGAGGCGTGCGTCGAATGTCGATGGAACCATCTGCTGCGGATCATTCCGGTCGGCGGACGAACGTAGGACGCGTGGATCGATCCGGTCGACGACCGCTGCGACGAGCCGCGGTGCTGGGTCTGGTCGGCGTCCTCGCACTGGTCGGGTGCTCCGACGACGCGTCGACGGTCGACGAGCCGGTCGGGTCGACCGGGTCGACCGGGTCCGTCGGGTCGACCGGCGGATCCTCTGTCGAGGACGATGCCGGCGTCGAGCCCGGACTGCAGCCCGAGGGCTTCTCGACCATGACGGCGCGGATCACCGAGACCGACGGTCAGGTCTGCGACGTGTGCGTGTGGCTCGCCGACACGTCCGAGGAACGAAGCCGAGGCCTCATGGGGGTGACCGATCTCGGCGGGGCCGCCGGCATGGTGTTCCGCTTCGACGAACCGGTCGCCGGGTCGTTCTACATGTTCCAGACACCCACGCCGCTCTCGATCGCCTGGTTCGCGCCCGACGGCGGCGAGTTCGTGGGCACCGCCGACATGGCGCCATGTCTCGACACCCCAGCAGGGGACTGCCCGCTCTACTCACCGGGTGCCGAGTACGACCTTGCCCTCGAGGTGTTCGCGGGTGGGCTGGTCGATCTCGGCGTCGGCCCGGGAGCACGACTGGAACTGATCGACGGCACCGAGGCCGAAGGATGTCCCCTGGCGACCGCCGACCGGTGAGCGTTGCGGTCCGCACATCATCTCTGTGAGACCCATTCGCCACGATGGTCTCCATGAGACACCGTCACGCGACCGACATCGGCCCCGATAGGGTTGCCACGTCCATATTGGCCCTGCCCCACACCGGGGCTCCCGCCACGGCGCTGTCATCAGGCAGTCGTGGGGGATCCGAAGGGAGGAAACACGCATGAAGCGTGCATACGAATTGATGATCATCATCGACGGCGACGTCGATGACCCCAAGGCCCAGGCCTGGATGAAGACGGTGACCGATGGTGTCGTCGCCGTCGGCGGCGAGCTGCACGGCAAGATCGACTGGTGGGGCAAGCGCCAGTTCGCCTACCCGATCAACAAGAAGCCGTCCGGCTACTACATGGTCGCCGAGCTGGTGGCACCCGCCGGCTCGCTCGACGAACTCGAGCGCACGCTCCGTCTCGCGGACGATGTGGTCCGTCACAAGCTCATCCGACTGCCCGAGGCCGAAGCCGAGCGCCGCGGCATGGCAGTCGTTGCCGCCTGAGCGGCAGCAGCCACACGAAGGGGAATCACATGGCATCGGAAAACAGCGTCACCCTGGTCGGCAACGTCACCAAGGATCCTGAACTCCGCTACACCACGGGTGGTCGCGGCGTCGCCAGCTTCGGGCTGGCGGTCAACCGTCGGTACCAGGTGAACGGCGAATGGCAGGAGCAGGTGTCGTTCTTCAACATCGTCGCTTGGGGTGACCTCGGCGAGAACGCAGCGGCCAGCATCAACAAGGGCAACCGCGTCATCGTCACCGGTCGACTCGAGCAGCGCTCGTACGAGACCAAAGAGGGCGAGAAGCGCAGCGTCACCGAAGTGATCGCCGACGAACTCGGACCGAGCCTGCGCTGGGCGCAGGTGCAGATCGAGCGCATCAGCCGCGACGACGCCGCAGCCCGCGGTGGCGGCGGTGGCGGCGGTGGCGGCGGCGCCAGCCGAGCACCCGATCCCGTGTACGGCGACGAAGAGCCGTTCTGACCCCCGTTGATCTGAATCACCACTCGTAAGGAAGCACCAGAAGCATCATGGCAAGCAAGAAGAACAAGGCGCGCAGCGCCCGTGACCTCAACCCACGGAAGTTCAAGAAGAAGACCAGCGTCCTGGTCATCGACAAGGTCGAGTACATCGACTACAAGGACGTCGATCTCCTCGGCCGCTTCATGAGCGACCGGGCCAAGATCAAGAACCGACGTGTCGCCGGCAACACGTTGCAGCAGCAGCGCGAGATCGCCAACGCCGTGAAGGTGGCCCGCGAAATGGCGCTGCTCCCGTACGCCAAGCGCGTGGCGTCGACACGCACCGGCGGCCGTGGCCGCGACGGCGGTCGTGAGGGTGGCCGCGACGGTGGCCGTGATCGCGAGACGAGCTTGAGCGACAGCATCAACGACACTGCCAACGACGTCATCGTCGACGACGAGTTGATCGACGATGTCGACACCGCCGGCGAGTTCGCTGCCGAGACCGAGGAGGCCTGAGCATGAAGGTCATTCTTCGTTCCGATCTCGATGGCCTCGGCAAGCGCGGCGACATCGTCGAGGTGGCCGACGGCTACGCCCGCAACTTCCTGTTTCCGAAGGGCCATGCAATCGTGGCCTCCGACGGTGCGGTCGCGCAGGCCGGCCAGATGCGCCAGGCTCGCGATCAGCGCGATTCCAGCGCCCGCGAAGCAGCGACCACCATTGCGAGCACGCTCGTGCCCAAGGTGATCACCGTGTCGGCCAAGGCCGGCCCGGAAGGCAAGCTCTTCGGCTCGATCACGTCGGCCGACGTCGTTGCCGCCGTCCAGGAGCAGACCGACATCGAGCTCGATCGTCGTCAGATCACCATCGACGTGATCAAGACGGTCGGTCAGCACACGGTGACGGCGTCGCTGCACAACGACGTGTCGTTCCCGATCACCATCGACGTCGTCGCGGCGAACTGACGTCCGTTTCCGGAGCCGACACACGTCGGGTTCGGATGCCACACACGTGAATGAGCACCCCTTGGTTCGGCGCGTCTACTCACAGGTTGTCCACAGATGCGGGTCCACAGGATCCGACAGTTGTCCACAAGAAGTGAACAGGCAAGACCCAGGGTTGTTCCTCTTCCATCGCACAGCAAACCCCTGAGAGAGTGGGGTCCCCATGTCGATCGATCGAGAATACGGAACCAACCGCACCGAACGCGGCGGCAACGCCACGAGTCGCGGCGGACGAGTTCCTCCCCACAACCTGCAGGCCGAGGAATCGGTGCTCGGCGCACTGTTGTTGTCGCGCGATGCGATCGGTGTCGTGGGTGAGGCCGGGCTCAACGTGCGTGACTTCTACAGCCCTGCGCACCAGCACATCTTCGACTCGGTCCGATCGTTGTATTCGTCGTCGGGTCCGGTCGACGTCGTCACCGTTGCCGACGAACTGCGCCGCCACGGTCTGCTCGACGAGATCGGTGGGATCGAACGACTGAACGACCTGCAGAACGCCACGCCCTCGGTGTCGGGCGCCGAGCACTATGCCCGCATCGTGATGGACACGGCGCTGTTGCGGCGCTTGATCCACACGGCCGGCGAGATCACCGATCTGGCCTTCAGCGAGCCCGACGACGTCACCAAGGCCGTCGACCTCGCCGAGTCGAAGATGTTCGAGGTCGCCGAGGATCGCGTGGTCGACTCGACTCGTCAGATCCAGGAACTCCTCAACGAGACGATGGACCAGTTGGAGGAGAACTACGAACGCGGCGACACCATCACGGGCGCGGCGACCGGCTACGACGACCTCGACGAGCTGCTGTCCGGCCTCCAACCCAGCACGCTCAACATCGTCGGGGCCAGGCCGGCCATGGGCAAGACCAGCTTCGGGCTGGGCATGGCGACACACATCGCCAAGCACTCGGGCAAACCGGTGCTCGTGTTCTCGCTCGAGATGGGCCACTCGGAATTGACGCAACGCATCCTCGCGAGCGAGGCCAAGGTCGATTCCACGAAGCTGCGCACCGGCAAGCTCAGCGAGAGCGACTGGTCGAAGATCGGCCTCGCCGTCGGCCGGTTGGAGGTGCCGTTGTTCCTCGACGACAACCCTCAGGTCACCGTGATGGAGATTCGCGCCAAGGCCCGGCGCATCAAGGCCCAGCACGGCGGTCTCGCGCTGATCATGATCGACTACCTGCAACTGATGAGCGGCAGTGGGCGCTCCGAGAACCGCCAGCTCGAGGTCAGCGAGATCAGCCGGAACCTGAAGGTGCTCGCGCGTGAGTTGGAGGTGCCGATCGTGGCGCTCAGCCAGCTCAGCCGAAACCTGGAGGCCCGGTCCGACAAGCGTCCGATGCTGGCCGACCTACGTGAGTCGGGCTCGCTCGAACAGGACGCCGACGTGGTGATGTTCCTCTACCGCGACGAGGTGTACAACCCCGAGTCGCCCGACAAGGGGTCGGCCGAGGTGATCGTGTCGAAGCATCGTTCCGGCCCGATCGGCACCAAACGGCTGGTCTTCCTCGGCCAGTACACGAGATTCGACAACGCTGCGCGCTCGATGTGATTCGCGATCGGAGTCGAACCCCGAGCGCGAATCACCAGTGACGAAGGTCGATCGGCCAGCGATCGCGCACCTGGTCACCCTCGACGAGCCAGAACTGTTCGTGACGGGCCACGGTCGGGTCGACGTGAGATGGCCAGATCCGCACTCGATCGCCGACCTTCCACTCGGCGAGCTCGCGAGGGAGCAGGGTGATGTGCTCGTCGGAGCAGAAGAACACGTCACCCTCGTCCCACGACGGATTGCCGTGATCCATCCCGAACGCCTTGAGGCCGGCGTCGGCGATGATCCAGCCTTTCGAACTGATCGACACCACGGTTGCCAGTACCGACAACGCCTTCTCGAACGGTGACTCCAATTCGTCGTACTGGGTGTCCATGAGCATGTAGGACCCGGCCTGGATCTCGGTGCACCAGGTGTTGAGGTCGAACGTGCCGGTGCCGCCTCCCGACACGATGTCGCCACCCACCATCTCGTGGGCCTGCAGCAGGATCGCCATGGCCGCCTCGACCTTCTCGCGTTTGGTGTCACGGTCGTGGATCATCATCAGGTGGCCCTCGTACCCCATGACGCCGCGAACCTCGAGGCCGGCGGCGCGGGCTCGATCGGCGAGCCGCCCGGAATCGCCCACGTCGCAGCCGCAACGTGGCAGACCCACGTCGATGTCGACGAGTACCGAGCGGATGCCGCCGCGAACCGCAGCGTCGAGCGTCTCGTCGGAATCGATCGCCACGGTGATCTTCGCCCGATCGGCGAGCGCACCGAGCCGGGCGGTGTCGAGCGTCTCGTTGGCGAGCAGGAGATCGGACGTGAGCCCGGCAGCGACCAGGCCCTCGATCTCGCGCGGCGTCGCGGCGCAGAAGTTGTGGTGCCCGTCGGCGTCGAGTCGCTTCGCCATCTCGGTCGACTTGAACGCCTTCACGTGGGGCCGCAGCTGGGCACCTGGCAGGACCGCATCCATGGCGGCGAGGTTGCGGTCGAACGTCGGAATGTCGACGAGCAGTGCCGGCGTGGTCAGGTCGTCGGTCGTCGCGGGAGTCGGAGAGGTCACGGCCCCATCTTGGTCGAAGCTCTCGGCACTACCGTGGCCCTGTGCTCGACCTCGACTTCGTACGCTCCCACTTCCCTGCGTTCTCCCGCCCGATCAACGCCGGCCAGTCGTTCTTCGAGAACGCCGGAGGATCGTTCGCCTGTCGCCAGACCATCGATGCGATGACCGGCTACTACACCGATTTCAAGGTGCAGCCGTACAGCGAGTTCGAATCGTCCGCACGAGGTGGTGCACTGATGGACGGATCACGCGTGCGGTGGGCGGCGGCGCTCGGGGTGGAGCCCCGTGAGGTCGTCTTCGGTCCGTCGACCTCGGCCAACACCTATGTACTGGCCCATGCGTTCGCCGACATGTTGGAGCCGGGCAACGAGGTGATCGTCACCAACCAGGACCACGAGGCCAACACCGGTGCCATCCGACGCGTCGCGGAGCGAGTCGGCTGCACGGTGCGGGAGTGGCGGACCGACCCCGACACCGGCCTGCTGGACATCGCCGTGCTCGAGTCGATGCTGGGTGAGCGGACCGGTCTCGTGACCGTGCCCCATGCGTCCAACATCATCGGCAAGGAGAACGACGTCGCCCGCATCACCACGCTCGCCCATGCGGTCGGCGCGCGGGTGATCGTCGACGGTGTGTCGTTCGCTCCGCACACCATCCCCGACGTCGCAGCGATCGGCGCCGACGTGTACCTGTTCAGCCTCTACAAGACGTACTCGGTTCATCAGGGTCTGATGGTGGTCCGCGCCGGCTTGATGGCCGAGTTGCCGAACCAGAGCCACTACTTCAACGACAGCGTTGCCGACAAGCGCCTCAATCCTGCCGGTCCCGACCACGCCCAGGTGGCGTCCGCGGGTGCGGTGCTCGACTACGTCGAGGCGGTGCACCGGCACCACGGCGGAGGCGAGACCGACGGGCTGCGCACCTCGGTCGCGTCGGTGTCGGCGCTGTGGCGTGCGCACGAGGACTCGCTCACTCCGATGCTGCTCGATGTGCTCGCCGACCGTGACGACGTCCGCCTGCTCGGCCCGGCGACACTGGACTCCGCCACCGGCCACCGTTGCCCCACGATCGCGTTCAGCCCGCTCGCGAAGGATCCCCAGGACGTGGCCCACGGACTCGTCGAGCGCGGCGTGCAGACCAGCTCGGGCCACTACTACGCCGCGCGTGTGCTCGACGGGGTGGGTATCGACCCGGACCGCGGGGTCGTGCGGCTCTCGTTCGTGCACTACACCTCGCGAGCCGATGTCGATCGGGCTGTCGAGGCGCTGCACGCTGTGCTCGCTTGACGACGACCCCGCCGGCGATCTGCAGCCCCGACCCAGGGTTGGGACCAAAGACCCTGCTGCGCCGACGCGGTCGCGCAGATATTGGAACAACGTTCCAATCAGAAAGCAGGTCCGAACATGACGCAGTTCCTCGCCCAGTACTCGATCCAACGGTGGATGGAGATGTGCCCCCAGGGTTACCTGGAAGACACGGTGTACGGCCACGAACCGAACGAGAGCGAGCCGGAGCTGCTGCTCGCGGACGAGGACGAGCGCGAGGGGGCCATCCGCACCACGGTGGGGCTGGTCGTCGGTGAGCGATGTGCACTGGCTGCCTCGTCGGGACTCATCAATGCCGCGCCCGACTACCCGAGCAAGCGATTCCTCGCCACGCAGACCCTCGACGAGGCTCGCCATGTCGAGGTCTTCACGCAGCGGCTGTTCGACCTCGGAGTGACCCCCGACAACCTCGAGTCGACGATCGACCGCTATGCCAATCCCAATCTCGTGAAGTTCGCCGAGGTCCTGCTGGAGAAGGTCGCTGCCGGCGACTTCCTCGCCGGTGTGGTCGGCCAGAACATCGTGCTCGAGGGCCTCGCCTTCAGCGTGTTCGAGATGCTCGAAGCCGGCAACCGTGAGTTCAACCCCAAGTTTGCCCACACGTTGTCGGGGACGATCGCCGACGAGCGGCGTCACGTCGGCTTCGGCGAGAATCGCATCGGGTCGCTGATCGCCCAACATCCGGAGAAGAAGCCCGAGATCGAGCGGATGCAGCAGGAGATGACCTATTACATGTTGGCGGTGTTCGCCGACTCGTTCCGTGGCGACGACAACAAGCCGAAGTCCACGCCCGAGCCGACGGCGAGCGCCGAATGGCACGGCACGAACCTCTCGACGGCGAGCCCCGAGGAGATGGAGGCCGTGCTGGCCAACACCGTGCTCGGTGAGTTCAAGACCCGGCTGGCCCGTGTCGGCATCGAGTACCAGACCCCTCGCGTCCCGGTGTGATGGTCGTCGACGAGTTCGACCCGCACGCACTCGCCGAGCAGGACTTCCTCGATGAGGTGCACTCGTTCCAGTTCTGGTTCGACTCGGTCGAGGGTTACCTCTCCGACCGTCCGTACGGCCGGTTGGAGACGACGGTCGAGGAGCACCTGGACGACAGTCGGCGTGAACGGTTGATCACGACACTGTGCAACTACTCCGTCGGTGAGACGGCCGCCCTGGAGGGAGCCGCCGGTCTGGTGCAGTTGGCACCCGATCGGAATTCGAAGATCTTCATGGCGACCCAGGTCGCGGACGAGGCGCGTCACCTCGAGGTGTTCCTGCACCGGCTCCGCGAGCTCGGCGTCGTGGACCCGGAGGCAGAGATCGAGCGCCGGGCCCAGCCGGCCCTCGTCGACTTCAAGGGGGCGCTGCTCGAGCTGATCTCGCAGGGCGACTGGCAAGCCGGCGTCTTCGCCCAGAACGTCATCCTCGAAACCATGGAGTACACGGTGTTCCGGCTCCATGCGGCGAACGCCGACGCGGTGACCAAGGACGTGCTGGCCGGCGTGATCTCCGACGAGCGACGTCACGCCGGCTTCGGCGAGAACGACCTCGGGCGCAGCCTGGCCCTCGACCCGTCGGGACGTGGCCGCCTGCGCGAGATCCGAGCCGATCTCGATGCAATGGTCCTGGGAGTCTTCGAGGCGGCGTTGGCCGACGTCGGCGCGCCGGCCGGTGGGAGTTCGCAGCTGGCCGACGAGTACCTGGACACGATCGAACGGTTGGGACTGACCTGATGACCGACACCGACGTCTCTGCTCCGGAGGTCGGCGCCGACACCTCGCGCCGGCGCTACGAACTCGAGGAGACCGGCTTCAAGGAAGTTCCGAAGAAGTGGCGCAAGTTCTACCGACACTGGGGCGGCCCACTCGACACGTTGGCGCCCAACGAGGTGATCTGCCCGGTGTGCAAGGTGGTCATCCGCGCGACCAGGGAACTGCGACCGGGCGACAAGGTGTACTGCATGCCCTGCATGTCGCGCATGGTCGTCGTCGCCGGCGAGAACGGGCGGCTCGAGGCAGAGGTGATCTTCTGACCGATCGGTCGTGCAGCCATGACGGACACGGTGGTCGACGTGCCGCGCGAGGGAGATCGTCGGGCGCGGCCGCGGCCTACGCTGCCAGGGTGAGCAACGCAGTCGTCGGTGTGGTGATGGGGTCGTCGAGTGACTGGCCGACGATGTCGAAGGCCGTCGACGTGCTCGAATCGTTCGGCGTCGCGTACGAGGCGCAGGTGCTCAGCGCGCACCGGATGCCCGACGAGATGTTCGCCTACGCCGAGCAGGCACGCGAGCGGGGACTCCGCTGCATCATCGCCGGCGCCGGCGGTGCTGCGCACCTGCCCGGCATGTTGGCGGCGAAGACCACCGTGCCGGTCCTCGGGGTCCCCGTGCCGTCGCGGCATCTGTCGGGGCAGGACTCGCTCTACTCGATCGTGCAGATGCCGGCCGGCGTGCCGGTCGCGACGTTCGCCATCGGCGAGGCCGGAGCGACGAACGCGGCGCTCTTCGCCGTGGCGATGCTCGCCGACACCGATCCCGACCTGCGTGTCGCGCTCGAGGAGTATCGAACGGACCGGCGTGACCAGGCCAGGTCGTCGGTGCTGCCGCCCGAGGGCCCGACCGGTGGGTGACGGTCGGCGATGAGTCACCGCCAGGTCTGCGCACCGGCGACGATCGGGGTTCTCGGTGGGGGCCAGCTGGGGCGCTACACGGTGATGGCCGCCGCGACGATGGGCTATCGCACCATCGTGCTCGATCCAGATCCTTCCGCTCCGGCGGGTGCGGTGGCCAATGAGCATCTCGTCGCCGCCTACGACGATCCGGCGTCGTTGCGCCGATTGGCCTTCGACTGCGACGTCGTGACGACCGAGTTCGAGAACCCTCCCGCAGCGGCGCTCGACGAGTTGGCCGCCACGGTCATCGTCGCACCGTCGCCGGACTCGGTGCGCATCGCACAGGACCGGATCGCCGAGAAGGCGTTCCTCGTCGACAACGGGTTTCCGGTCGGGGCGTACACCGTGCTCGCCGACGTCGACGTGCCGCCGATCGAGCCGTCGCTCGTCGATGGTGGTGCCGTCGTCAAGACGGCGCGTCTCGGCTACGACGGCAAGGGGCAACGATCGGTCGCCGGTGTCGCGCAGACGTTGGCGGCGTGGGCGGAACTGGGCGGAGTGCCGTGTGTGGTCGAACGGCGTCTCGACCTGCAGACCGAGTTGAGCGTGATCGTGGCACGTACGGTCGACGGTCGTGTCGAGGCCTGGCCGGTCGCCGAGAATCGCCACGTCGACGGCATCCTCGACCTGACCGTCGTGCCGGCCGCCGTGCCGCGCAAGACCGCCGACCGTGCGGTCGGGTTGGCCATGGCGATCGCCGACGCGCTCGACTACGTCGGCGTGCTCGCCGTCGAACTGTTCCTGGTCGACGGCGAGTTGCTCGTCAACGAACTCGCGCCGCGGCCGCACAACAGCGGCCACTGGACGCTCGACGCGTGCGTCACCAGCCAGTTCGAGCAACAGGTCAGGGCGGTGTGCGGCCTCGGACTCGGGAGCACGGCGATGACGGCTCGCTCCGTCGCCATGGTCAACCTGCTCGGCGATCTGTGGGAGGGCGGCGAGCCCGACTGGTCGATCGTGTTCGACGATCCGCACGCCAAGCTGCACCTCTACGGCAAGCGTCGCGCTCGGCCGGGGCGCAAGATGGGACATCTCACGGTGACCTCCGACGTGGCGACGGCCGCTGCGGCGCGGGCGCTCGAACTCAGGTCGGGCGTCGCGCGATGACCAGCGTGTCGAGCGCGATCTTCGTGCCGTCCGGGGTCTCGACGTGGCGCGGCGCCACCTCGGCGGTGACGACGTCGAGGCCGGCGAGCGCGTCCACCGTCTCGTCGACGGTGTAGCAGACGTCGGGCGACGGCGGACCGCCGTAACCGTCGGTGACATTCGAGCGGTCGTGGGCGATCAGGAAGAGCGTGCCGCCGGGATTGAGCCACGTGGCGGCGTGCTCGAGCACCGTGCGTCGCTCGTCGGTCGGCAACTGGAGGTAGGACAGCACGACGAGATCCACCGGCGCGGGCGGCTCCCACGTGGTGGCGTCGGCGCGCTCGACCGCGATCGTCACACCGTGTTCGTCGGCGAGCCGCAACGCCTTGTCGAGCCCGACCTGCGAGAAGTCGACCGCGGTGACGCTCCACCCTCGGCCGGCGAGCCAGACGGCATTGCGTCCCTCGCCGGCGCCGAGGTCGATCGCCGTGCCGGGTGGGAGATCACCGAGGTGTGCCTCGACGAACTGGTTCGCCCGTCCCGTCCAGATCAGTTCACTGGTCGAATACCGCTCGTCCCACTGCGTGCTGTCCATCGCCCCAGTCTGCCCCCACCCCCCAAATCGGTTTGCGTGACGGTTCGGTTGGCCCGTGCCAATGGAACTGCAACGCAAACCGGATGGGGGGTGCGGAGTGGGGGGAGTGGTGGCGGGGGTGTGGTGGAGGGGGTGTCTCAGTCGACGGGAACGGGATCGATGTCGAACGATTCGATCCGGCCGTCGGCGTGGCGGGCGAATCGGCGCGGCGTCGGGCCGTGGTTCGGGTCGTCGCTGCCCCAGGGCCATCCACCGAACTGGGTACGGCGGTAGTCCTCGAATGCCTGGCGGATCTCGCCCTCGGTGTTCATCACGAACGGCCCGTACTGGGCCACCGGCTCGCCGATCGGGCGACCCTGCAACACCATGCACTCGACACCGGCGTCACCGGCGATCAACTCCAGCGGACGCGACGAATCGAGCACCGCACCGTTGCCGGCGTCCAGCAGTTGACCGTCGACCGTGAGCCACGAGCCGGCGAAGGCGTAGAGCAGTCGGTGCGTGTCGGCGTGTGCGGTCGGCGGCATGGTCCAACGTGCGCCGGCGTCGAAGCGCAGGTGCCAGATCGCGACGTCGGCATCGGCCTTGGATGCCCACGAGTTCGGTGGAGGAGCGGGTGCGGTGGCATTCGCCAGCGACCCGGCGATCACGGTGACGTCGACGATCGCTCCGTCATCGGAGGGCTCGGCGATGACGGTCGGGGTCTCGTGGCTCCACAGCATCGTGAAGTACGGGTCGACCATCTTGTCGGCGGCGGGCAGGTTGAGCCAGATCTGGAACAGCTCGAGCGGGTTCGGGCCGTCAGCGTCGAGGAGCGGGAACATCTCGCAGTGCACGATGCCCTTGCCGGCGGTCATCCACTGCGTGTCGCCGCGCCCGAACCGTGCCGTCGCGCCGAGCGAGTCGCTGTGGTCGCAGAAACCGGTGCGGACGTAGGTGACGGTCTCGAAGCCCACGGTGCGGGTGCTGCGGGAATCCGGGCACGGTCGAGCCGTGGTACATGTTCCACCCGTCGACCCCTGCGAAGTCCATCCCGATGTCGCGCCCGACGAGGGGTGCGTCCGGGCCGAGCCCCTCGGTGCCTTCGGGGTAGTCATCGCGGTGATGCGCGCAGAACAGGAACGGATCGACCGTCGGCCACTGGGTACCGAGCGGGAAGGTCTGGACGAGGGCGGCGGCCATGGAACCAGTCTACGGGTGACCCGTAAACATTGCGCCCGCAATCAAACCCTCGGAAATGTGCAGGGACATGTGCACCTGATGCGCAGGTCCACGCATGTTTCGGATTGGGCCGTTCGGTTCTCGGGCGGCTCGGGGTCGCGCGCTCGAGGAGTGCCGAGCCGGACCGACGGGCCCGCCGATCGGGCGGCGTTAGCGTCACGGAGGTGTCCACCGCCCGTGACGTGCTCCGGTACCCGGCCGTTCGGCGATACCTCGTGTCGACGGCGTTGGCTGCGGTCGGGCTGAACATCCTCGTCACGGTGCTCTTCAAGCAGGCGTTCGACATCACCGGTGACACGCTCGCCATCGGGCTCATCGGTCTGGCCCAGTTCGTTCCGGCCGTGATGCTCGTGCTGGTCAGCGGTTGGGTTGCCGACCGGTTCGATCGCCGCCGGGTCACGGCGCTGTTCCTCCTCGCGCGGACGCTGTGTGCGGTCGGCTTCGTGGTCTACAGCCAGCTCGACTCCGGCCAGGTCTGGCCGTTGTTCGCGATCGCGTTCGTGTTCGGTGCCGCTGACGCGATGCTGGCGCCGTCACGTCGGTCGATCGCGCCGCTGCTGGCTCCGCCGGAACTGTTCCCGCAGGTCGTCGCGCTCTGGACGGCGACGTTCACGGCGGCTGCGATCGTCGGCCCGGTGATGGGTGGTTTCCTCTACTCGGTGGGACCCAGCGCGGCGTACACGCTCGCGGCCGTCTTGGAGTTCGCGGCGATCGTCCCGATCCTGATGATCGTCTACGCCCGAGAACCCGAGCGGATCACCGACCGGCCGACGCTGCACACGGCACTGGAGGGCCTGCGCTTCGTGCGGCACACGCCGGTCGTGCTCGGAACGATCTCGCTCGACCTGTTCGCTGTGCTCTTCGGCGGTGCGATCGCGCTGATCCCGGCGGTCGCGAGTGAGCGACTCGGCGTCGGTGACATCGCCTACGGGTGGTTGCGCGCGGCGCCGGGAATCGGTGCTGCCGTGATGGCGTTGTGGTTGGCCGTTCGTCCGGTGACCCGGCGGGTCGGCCCGACCCTGCTGGTCGTGGTGGCGATCTTCGGGCTGGGCACGACGGTCTTCGGGCTCACTCGCAACTATGCCGTTGCGTTCGTCGCCCTCATCGTCATCTCGGCAGCCGACATGGTGTCGATGTTCATCCGGGGCTCGATCGTTCCGCTCGTCACCCCCGACGAGCAACTGGGGCGCGTGAGCGCCGTCGAGGGTGTGTTCATCGGCGCCTCGAACGAACTCGGTGCATTCGAGAGCGGCGTCGCCGCTCGAATGTTCGGGGTGCCGTGGGCGATCGCCGGCGGTGGGCTGATCACCATGGGTGTCGCAGCCACCTTTGCGGTGGTGTTCCCCTCACTGCGCAGGATCGACACGTTCGACGAGCTCCGCCCGACGTCGGCCGCCGCCGTGGTCTGAACGATCAGGTCGTGCGGGTGTAGAGGAGATCGGTGGGTCGGCGGCCGGCGTCGAGGCCGCGCTGCTCGAACCGGGTCAGGGGTCGCCAGTCCGGCCGCTCGACGACACCGCCGGTCAGGCGAGGCTCGGCGTCGCACACCGACTGCATCGACTCGGCGTAGTCGGCGATGTCGGTCGCCAGGTGGAGAAAGCCCCCGGCTCGCAGCCGATCGACCAGGGCAGCGACCACGTCGGGGCGGATGAGCCGCCGATGGTGATTCCGGCGTTTCGTCCAGGGGTCAGGGAAGTACACGCGGATGCCGACGAGTGACTCCGCCGGCACTCGGTCGAGAAAAGGGAGGACGTCGCCGTGGACGACTCGGATCTGATGCAGCCCCTGGTGCTCGATCGCATCGAGCACCGTCACGACACCGGGCGTGTGCACCTCGACACCGATCACGTCGACGTCGGAGTCGCCGGCGGCCATCGCGACGGTCGACTCGCCGTGCCCGAATCCCACGTCGAGCACCACGTCGCCGTTGCGTCCGAACACCTCCAACCAGTCGAGTTGCGTCCCGTCGACCTCCAGCCCCCAGGCCGCGATCCACGTGTCGAACTCGGCCTGTCGCTTCGGCGAGAGTGATCGCCGCCTGACCTTGAACGACGCGGCGGGGAGGCGAATCGAGCGGGCCCTGGTCGTCATCGACGTCCTCTCGGCTCGGTCATGATCGGGAAACTATCGGCGCAATCGTGAAGGGGTGGCGGGCAGACTCCTGCAGTGACCCCGGCGGAAGTGTCCGATGATGCAGTTCGACGGCGGGCCATCCGACGGCAGGCCGCCTCGATCGTTGCCGCGGTCGCACCGTTCGGCATCGTGTTCGGCGCGGCGGCCGCCACGGCCGGCCTCGACCTCTGGCAGGCGGTCGGATTCTCCTCACTGGTGTTCGGTGGCAGTTCGCAGTTCGCAGCGGTCGAGATCCTCGGCGACGGTGGGTCGATCGCGTCGGCGGCCGTCGCGGGGTTGCTGCTCAACGTGCGCTCGCTCGCGTTCGGCGTGATCATGGCCGAGGCGCTCGCCGGTCCGTGGTGGAAGCGAGCGACGATGTCGCAGCTCATGATCGACGAATCGACAGCGGTCGGTGCCGCGCAGGACGAGTTGCGGTGGCGGCGCTACGGGTATCTGGTCGCCGGCATCGGCGTCTTCGTCGTCTGGAACCTCACGACCATCGCCGGCTTCGTCGTGTTCGCCGACGCCGGAGATCTCATCACCGATCTGGGGCTCGACGCAGCGGGGCCGGCGGCGTTCCTCGCACTGCTGTGGCCGCGCCTCGCACTGGCGGCGCAACGCCGAACAGCCTGTGCGGGAGCGTTGATCGCCGTCGTGCTCATTCCGTTCACCCCGCCCGGTGTCCCGATCCTCGCCTCGATGCTCGGTGTCGCGGTGACACGCGTCTGGCCACCGGCTGATCGGGAGCGGGCGTGAACGCGGCGACCGCGGTGCTGGTCGTCATGACCGTGGGCACCTATGCCCTGAAGTCGGCCGGGCCACTGGTTCTCGGCGAGCGGGCGCTGCCGCTGCGGCTGCGTGGAATCGTCGATCTCCTGCCGGCCGCGCTCCTCGCGGCGCTGGCGATCGTGTCGACGGTGGGCGACGGTCAGGCGATCGTGATCGACGCCCGCCTGGTCGGCCTGTTCGTCGCAGGCATCGCGCTCTGGCGGCGAGCGCCGTTCGTGCTGGTCATCGTGCTCGCGTCGGCCGCGACGGCGCTCACCCGGCTCATCGCCTGAGCAACGGCGTCGGCACTACGATGCGATCGATGGCTGAACCCAAGATCGACCTCATGCCCGGCGAGGAGATGGTCCTCTACTCGAACCCGCACTGGTGGTTCTTCTGGAAGGAGGTCGCCGGTGGCCTGGTCCTGATCGCCCTCCTGCTGTTGCTGTTCAGTGTGGAGGGCGGCTGGGTCGACACGACGCTCGGTTGGATCACCCTGCTGGTGTTCCTCTGGGTCCTGGTCGCCACGGTGTACGCCTTCGTGCAGTGGAAGACGACGAAGTTCGCCATCACCACCGAGCGGGTGGCCTACCAGAGCGGCATCATTCGTCGGCGTGGTGTCTCGATCCCGCTGAATCGGGTCAACAACGTCAACTTCACCCAGACGATGATCGCCCGGATGCTCGACAATGGCGTCGTGATCATCGAGTCGGCCGGCGAGACCGGAGACTCCGTGTTCGAGAACATCCCCGAACCCGAGAAGGTGCGCGCCCTGATCTTCAAGCAGGTGGAGGCCGACGAACAGCGCGACTCCGACCGCGACGCCGCGTCACTGGCCAAGGCACTGCGCGATCAGACACCCCCGGCCGCAGCGGCGAGCACTCCGACCGTGACGGAACGGCTCAAGCAGCTCGACGATCTTCGTGCGCAGGGTCTCGTGAACGACGACGAGTACGACATCAAGCGTCAGCAGATCCTCGAAGATCTCTGACCTCGGCCGCCCAACGGTCGACCATCGCGACGAACGCATCGACGTCGGCGTCGGTGACCTCGATCGACAGCGCGATGAACCCTCGTCGGGCGATGTAGAACCCGGCCTCGATCGCAGCGAAGAACAGCAGTTCCTTCCAGCGGTCGTCGGACGACCGGAGATCGTCGACCGAGCGAACCGGACCTGCTGTCCCGTGGATGTTCATCAGTGAACCCCATCCGGTTGCGCACATCGGCATGCCGTGGGCCTCGAACGTGGCATTGAGCCCCTCGCGGAGCCGGTCGCCGCGTGCATTCGTGGCGGCCAGGATCTCGGGCGTGAGCACTTCGGTCAGCGTGGCGATCCCGGCGGCCATCGACACCACGTTGTTGTTGAACGTACCCGCGTGACCGAGGCGGCCACCGGTGGATGGGTCGAATGCCGCCATCAGCTCGCGATGCCCACCGAACGCCCCGAACGAGAACCCGCCGGCGAGGTACTTGCCGAGCGTCGTGAGGTCCGGTAACACGTCGAGGACTGCTTGGGCGCCGCCGGGCGAAAGTCGGGAGGTCATCACCTCGTCGAGGATGAGCAGCGCGCCGTTGCGGTCGCAGCCGTGTCGCAGCGCCCGGAGGAACTCCGGTTCGGCCGGAATGCACCCGGCCGAACCCTGGAGTGGCTCGACGAGGACTGCCGCGAACTCGTGCTCCTCGAACAACCGTCCGACACCGTCGATGTCGTTGTACCTCCCCGTCACCCACTCGTGCGGCACGTTCACGTCTCGATGGCCGGCGAACGTGATGACACCGCCGTGGTAGCCGCCCTCGAACACCAGCACCTTGCGTCGCTGCGTGTGGTGAAGCGCAAGTGCGAGCGCCATCAGGTTGGCCTCGGTGCCGGAGTTCGTGAATCGCACCTGTTCGATCGACGGGAACCTCGCGACGATCAGTTCGGCGAAACGCACCTCGTTCGGATGCACGGCGCCCAGGGTCCATCCATTGTCGACGGCCGCATGGACGGCCGCTCGTACGGGTTCGGGCGAGTGCCCGAGGAGTCCCGCGGTGTAGTTCCCGAGCAGGTCGACGTACCGGTGGCCGTCGACGTCGACCAGATACCTGCCCTCCGCCGACGCGACGCGGAACGGGAACGGGTCGAAGTGCAGCACCGACCGCGTGTTGCCGCCCGGCAGGACGTCGTCGGCTCGAATCGCCAGGTCGGCGCTGCGCGGACGCTCGCGCGCGTACGCGGCGCGGGCGGCGACGACGGCTTCGTCGAGCGTGAGCACGTTCACGCTCTGGTTCGACGGTCGCCCCAGTGGCCCATCGCACCGACGCGTTGGAACCGCTCGGGTCGGTCGTCGGGGCCGAGCACGTCGGTGGCCAGCCAGAGTCGCTTGAGCCAGCGCACCCGGCCGGCTGCGGCATCGTCGACGTACGCCCGCCGGGCGTGCAGCACGTGGTAGTTGTTGACGAACTGCATCTCACCCGGGCGCAGGGTCATCTCGACGCGATTGTCACGTTCGTTGACCAGTGCGTCGTAGGCATCCATCGCCTCGATCTGGATCGCTGTCAGCCGCGGCGCCTCGGCGTGGCGCTGCGACGCGTCGATGTACGGACGGATGTACCTCACGAACAACCGGTCGACCGTCGGTCCGGTGTGCCGGGTGAACACCGGTACCTCGTAGAAGGGACGGGCGCCCTCACGCTGCTCGCCCCGGAAGTCGTAGGGGAGCGGCTGGTAGAGCTCGGCGGCGAGATCGGGCCGGGTACGCACGAGTTCGTTGTGGGCGCCGAGGGCATTGGCGACGAGACTCTCACCGCCGCTGACACCCGAGTCGAGGCACAGCAGCCCCACGAGGTCGGAGCCGTCACTGTGGAATCCGAGTGGATGTCCCCCCAGTTCGTAGCCCCGCGCCGTCGGGTCGTCGGGTGACTTGCCCTGGTCCTTCACGTCGCCGAGCAGGTGTCCCTTCGCGTTCTGCGGCCACGGCTCACCGAGGTGCATCCCGATGCCCCAGTACATCCACGACGCGTCGTCGGCGCCGAGCCGATCGACGTCGAGTGCCGCGATCCGTGCGAACCCTCGTCCGTTGACGAGTTCCTCGGCGAGTTCGTCCAGCAGCGGCGACAGCGTCGGCAGTGGGAAGTCGTCGGCCGTGACGTCGAGCACCTCGTCGGTGACCGACCGCGCGTGGGCGAGGGCGGCGTCGAGTTCGGCGTGGTGGGCATCGGTCAGTCGCAGCGTCCACTCCTCGACGTCGCCGATGTCCTCGGCGCGCCAGTTGGCGTGGGTCTCCAACTCGACCATGTCGTCGGCCGTCGGGACGGGGTGGGGTGGATTCGATCGTGCTCATGGTCACGCTCCTGTGGGTGCAGGTTTGGCCCCGCGGACGAGGCGACCGGGAAGAGAATCGGTGGCGACACCGTCGTGGTACGTCTCGTGGCCGGCGACGATCGTGTGGCGCCACCCGTCGGCGCGTTGCAGCAGTCGGCGGCCATTGGCGGGCAGGTCGTGGACGATCGTCGGCTTGTGGAGACGCAGCCGGTCGAAGTCGACGACGTTCAGGTCGGCGCGGTAGCCGGGCGCGATCACACCGCGGTCGAGGAGCCCGACGGTGCGCGCGGTGTCGCGGCAGTGTCGTTGCACGAGGAAGGGGAGTGGGATGAGGTCGTGGTCTCGATCGCGGCCCCAGTAGGAGAGCAGCGTGGTGGGGAAGCTGCCGTCGCAGATCGTGCCGACATGGGCCCCGCCGTCGCCGAGCCCGGGCACCGTGTACGGGTGGACGAGCATCTCGTGGCACCCGTCGAGGTTGCCGTCGACGTAGTTGAGGAACGGGAGGTAGAGGAGCCCGTGGCCGTCGTCGGCGAGCATCGCGTCGAGGGCGATCTCCTCGGGCGTGACGCCGCGCCGTGCAGCGACGGCTGCGAGCGAGGAGTCGAGCGACGGCTCGTAGTCGGGCTCGTCGGCCATCTCGAACAGCAGGTCGAATCGCGAGATCAGGTTGCCTCCGAGTTTGTCGCGCTGGCGTTCGCCGGCCTCGGCGAGGAGCCGGGCGCGGAACTCGGTGTCACGCAGAGCAGCGACCCGCTCGGCCAATGGCCGATCGGCGATCTCGCGGTAGACGGGATTCGTGAGGAACGGGTTGAGCGTGCACTCCAACCCGAGGATCAATCCCACTGCGCCGCGGAGCTACCTGGCCGGTCATCGTGAGCCCGTCGGCGTTCGCCTGGGTGATGCGCTCGAGGAGCCCCCGGAATGCGTCGGGCACCATGGGGTTGCGGGCGATGGAGATCGACATCGGACGGCCCGACATCTCGATCATCTTGCGCAGCGTGTCGAACTCGGCGTCGGGGTCGAGGAAGTCCGACACGACCTGGAGGACGCCGGTGCCGGTCGCGCCGACGCCCTGGGCGATGCCGATGAGTTCCTCGGGCGCGGCGGTCAGTGTCGGGGTGTACGCCCCGGTCGACGTCTTGTGGTTGCGGGTTCGGCTGGTGCTGAACCCGAGGGCGCCGGCTTCGATGCCCTCACGGGCCAACTCGGCCATGGCCGCGATGTCGTCGGGTGTGGCGTCTTCGTGGTTGGCGCCGCGTTCGCCCATCACGTTGAGTCGCAGCGCCCCGTGCGGCACCTGCATGGCGACGTCGATGTCGTGGGGAAGCGATTCGACCGCGTCGAGGAACTCGCCGAACGAGTTCCAGTTCCAGCGGAGTCCTTCGTGCAGTGCTGCGCCCGGGATGTCCTCGACGCCTTCCATCAACTCGATCAGTTTGTCGTGGTCGGCATCGGCGACCGGAGCGAACCCCACTCCGCAGTTGCCGGTCACGACCGTGGTCACGCCATGCCACGACGACGGCTGGAGGCGCGTGTCCCACGTGGCCTGTCCGTCGTAGTGCGAGTGGATGTCGACGACACCCGGGATCACGAGTGCACCGTCGGCGTCGATCTCCCGGACCCCTGTCCCCGCGACGGTTCCGACCTCCACGACGACGCCGTCGCGCACGGCGACGTCGGCAGTGCGTGCATCGGCGCCGGTCCCGTCGATGACGGATCCACCTCGGATGATCAGATCGAACTCGGCCATGCGCGAGTCTCGCGCTCTCCCGCCGACCATCCCGACCCGGACGGTGCGGGGACGGTCAGGTCTCGACGTGGGCGAAGCGTTCGATGTCGCCGCGGTGGCCGGCCACGACGATCAGGTCGTGCTCACCGAGGGTCGTCGCACTCTCGGCATAGGTGAACGCCTGACCCTCCGGTTTGATGCAGACCACGGTGACCTTGTAGTTCGCACGCAGATCGGTGTCGCCCAGCTTCATGCCGGCGAGGTTCGTCGGCACTCGCATCTCGATGAGCACGAAGTCGTCGTCGAGCGCGAAGTACTCGATCAACGCTCCCGTCACGAGCCGGGCGACGCGGTTGCCCATCTCCGCCTCGGGGAACACCACGTGGTGTGCCCCGACGCGCTGGAGGATGCGTCCGTGTGATTGTGTGAGTGCCTTGGCCCAGATGTTGGGAACCTCGAGGTCGACGAGCGCGCCGGTGGTGAGGACGCTCGCTTCCACGTCCGCGCCGATCGCGACGACGGCGGTGACGGCGTCGCCCACACCGAGTTGGCGCAGCGTCGCTTCGTTGGTGGTGTCGGCTTGCACGACGTGCGTGAGCATGCCGGCGTGCGCCTGGACGCGGTCGGCGTCGGCGTCGATCCCGAGGACTTCGTGGCCCATCTCGATCAACGTCGACGCGAGCGACGAGCCGAAGCGGCCGAGGCCGATGACGACGATCTCGCCGCGGTGCTCGATCTGGGGCCGGAAGGCTCCCAGCATCGTGTGAAATCTCTTGTCAGCCAATGATCGGTCGCTCCTCGGGATAGCGGTACGCACGCGAGTGCTCGCGCAGCGCAAGGGCAGTGACGAACGTGACGGGGCCGACTCGGCCGGCGAGCATCACGAACACGAGCACGAGTTGGGCCCACTCGCCCAGGAATGGCGTGATGCCGGTCGACAACCCGACGGTGCCGAAGGCCGAGGTCACCTCGAACAGCGCGTTCGTGAGGGTGAGATCGTCGAACCCCATCAGCACCAGGGAGGCCGTGATGACCAGACCGATCGACAGCAGGACGACGGTCAGGCCCTGTCGGATCACGCTGGGGGCGATCCGGCGCCCGAACGCGTTGACGTCGGGGTTGCCACGGATCTCCGACCAGAGGGCAAAGGCCAACACGGCGAACGTGGTGACCTTGATTCCGCCGGACGTGGATGCGGGCCCAGCGCCGATGAACATCAAGATGGTCGTCACCACCAACGTCGGCTCGTGCATTCCTCCGATGTTGATCGTGCTGAACCCCGCGGTTCGTGGCGTCACCCCTTGAAACCAACCGGCGAGGAGTTTGTCGAACGTGTCGAGCGGTCCGAGTGTCGCCGGGTTCGCCCATTCGAACGCGGTGACGCAGCCCACGCCCACTGCGATCAATGCCGCGGTGGTGAGCAAGGTGATCTTCGCGTGCAACGACCATTTCGGTCGCGTCGTGGTCTGGCGCCGCAGCCGGTGGCGGCGTCGTAACTCCACGATGATCGGGAACCCGAGTCCGCCGACGATGAACCCCGCAGAGATCGTGAACACGATGATCGGATCGCCGACGAATCTGGTGAGACCGTCGGGATAGAGCGACAGGCCGGAGTTGTTGAACGCCGCGATCGAATGGAACACAGCCGAATACGCCGAACTCAACGGTCCGTCCTCGTAGCCGTGTTGCCAGAATCTGAGGAACAGGATCAATGCGACCAGCGCCCTCGACGACCAGTGTGATCCGCAGGATCGCGAGGAGGAGTCGACGCAGGTCGCCGAGGTCGACGGCCCCGAGTTCCGCCTGGGCCAGCATCCGCTGTCGCAGGCCGACCCGATTCCAGACCACGATCACCAGGACGGAGCCGATCGTCATGATCCCGAACCCGCCGATCTGCATGAGCAGCATGATGACAACCTCACCGAAGAGCGAGAAATCGGCGACGTCGAGGCTCGCCAATCCGGTCACGGTTGCTGCCGACGTCGCCATGAACAGCGCATTGTCGAACCCGATGGTGCCGCTCGCGTCGTTGGCGACCGGGAGGGAGAGCAACACCGATCCGGCGACGATGAGGCTGACGAATGCCCCCACGACCAGTCGAGCAGGATGATTGACCGCCTCGATGGAGCCGCCGCGTGTCACCGCTGGATCATATGGCGTCGCAGCGGCAGCGGCCCGCGGCATCCTGTGGGGATGTTCCTGGGAGACGACCTGCTCGCCTGGTTGACGCTGGCGTTCGGCGCCGCGCTGTTCGTCGGCAATCTGCTGGCGATCGTCAAGCCGCCGGCCAGGCAGCTCGACGACTCCAACCTCGAGCGGGCGCCGGTGATGCGCAGCGCGGTGTTCTCGGCGATCGGTCTCGTTGCCGCGATCTGGGCGCTGGCGTCGCTCGTCAGCTCCTGATCAGCCGGCGCTGTACAGCGAGATCGTGACCTGATTGCCGGACTCGTCCTCGACGTAGTTGAGCCCGACGGTCCAGACGTCGCTGGAGTAGACGCGGTTCGCAGTTCCGTCGGCCTTGAACTCCGAGGTCGATTCGAATCCGGCGTCCTCGAGCTGTGACCCGTACTCGTCGAGGAAGTCCTCGCCGTCGACGGTCCCGCTGACGGTGATTGCATCAGAACCCGTGTCGGAGACCACGAACGCCGAGGCGATCGTCAAGCCGTCCGGGGTGGGAACGTCACTCGGCCATTCGTCGGGAAGCTCCGTCGTCTCACCGCCGCTGAAACTGCCGTCCTCGCCCTCGACGCTCACCGAGCCGTCGTCGCCGTCGGCATTGCCCGTGATGGTCTCGCCGTTCTCGTCGGTGATGACGAAGTTGCCGTTCTCGTCGACGGTCATGGAGCCGTCCTCGGTCTCGATCGGAGAACTCGCCGTCGTCGGTGTTGATGTCGACGTTTCCGCCGCCCTGCTGCTCGATGACCTCTTCCAGTCCGTTCTCGGCGGAATTCCCGCATGCCGACAGTGTCAGCGCCGCGATGACGACGACCGAGAACGCGAATCGGCGGCGCGCGAATGCCCGTGGGAAGAAGTGTCATGTCCCGAACTTAGAACATGAGGCAGGAGGGTGGAATGGCTCTCGGGTGCAGATCTGGAAGATTGGGGGCCATGAGCTCACCACTGCGCCTGACGTTCCTGCAGTCCGCGAGCCGTGCCGATCAGCTGCCCGAGTCGCCGATCGAGGTGGCGTTCGTCGGTCGCTCGAACGTCGGCAAGTCGTCGCTGATCAACGCGCTCGCCAACCGCAAGCAGTTGGCACGTGTGTCGAACACGCCGGGCCGCACGCAGCTGATCAACTTGTTCGAGGTGGAGAGTGCCCGCGCGGAGCGGGGCACGATGGTCGACCTGCCGGGTTACGGATTCGCGAAGGCGGCCAAGAGCATCAAGCGTGACTGGCCGGCGATGATCGAGGGGTACCTGCTCGAACGGGACAACCTGGCAATGGTGTTCGTGCTCGTCGACGGTGCGATCGGGCCGACCACGCTCGACGTCCAGATGTTGGACTGGCTCCGCTACAACGGTGTCGCCCACACGGTGGTGGCGACGAAGTTCGACAAGGTGAAGTCGTCGAAGCGCGCAACGCGCAAGAGGGAACTCGCCGAGGGCTGCCAGCTCGATCAGGGTGACGTGGTGTGGGTGAGCGCGTCGAAGGGTGACGGGATCGATGCGCTCCGTTCGCTCGTTCGGAACTGGGTCGGCTGAGTTCGTTAGCGTCGAACCATGCAGTTCGTCGACGTCCCCGCCGTTTCCATCACCGGAACCGGCCTGTTCACGCCGCCGGAGTCGGTGAGCAACGCCGAACTCGCTGCGTCGCTCACCGAGTCGGCCCTGAAGTGGAACGCCGAACACGCCGAGGAGATCGCCGCCGGGGAACTCGTGGAGCGACCGCTGCCCGACGAGGAGTTCATCGTCAAGGCCTCGGGGATCAGGTCGCGGTACGTGATGGAGAAGTCGGGCGTGCTCGATCCCGCCCGGATGCGCCCGCGGCTCGAGACCCGGTCGGAGGACGAGCTGGGCCTGCAGGCCGAGATGTCGATGCCGGCGATCCACGAGGCGTTGGCGCAGGCCGGTCGTGCGCCGAGTGACGTCGACGCGGTGATCGTGGGCTGCTCCAATCTGCAGCGCGCCTACCCTGCCGTCGCCATCGAGATCCAGGACGCGCTCGGCGCCGCCGGGTGGGGCTACGACATGAACGTCGCGTGCTCGTCGGCGACGTTCTCGATCCAGGCCGCCGTCGACGCCCTCCGCAACGGCAGTGCGAACTGCGTCGTCGTGGTCAATCCGGAGATCACCTCGGGACACAACAACTTCGAGTTGCGCGACTTCCACTTCATCTTCGGTGATGCGTGCACGGCGTTGGTGCTGGAGCGGACCGACGACGCGGTGGCGTCCGGCCAGTGGGAGGTGCTGGGCACGAAGCTGGCCACGAAGTTCTCCAACAACATCCGCAACGACTTCGGTTTCCTCAACTCCTCCGAGGTGGTCGAACGGGATCCTCATGAGCTCGTGTTCCGCCAGAACGGCCAGATGGTCTTCCGGGAGGTCTGCCCCATGGTCGCCGCGCACATCTCGACGCATCTCGAGTCGTTGGGCATCGATGCCGGCGGTGTCCGCCGTTTCTGGCTGCACCAGGCGAACCTCAAGATGAACCAGTTGATCGCCAAGGGTGTGCTCGGTCGTCTGCCGACCGACGACGAGGCCCCCGTGATCCTCGACGAATACGCCAACACGAGTTCGGCCGGCTCCGTCATCGCCTTCCACCTGCATCGCGACGACCTCGTCGCGGGCGACCTCGGCGTGATCTGCTCGTTCGGCGCCGGCTACTCCGTCGGCAGTGTGGTCGTCCGTCGCCGCTGACGCGGTTTCGGTCACACACCCCCACCCGGTTTGCGTGACACACCCCCACCCGGTTTGCGTGACACTTCGGTTGGCCCGCCCCAACAGTTCTGCAACACAAACCGCTCGGGGGGAGGGTGGGATGTGACCCGGGATTCAGCGGGGGGCGTTGACGAACACGAAGTCGTCGAGAATCGCTTGGACCACGGCGTCGTCGAAGACGACCTTCGACATGAACCGAACGAAGAGGAAGCTGCCCAACAGGGCGGCCAGGCTCCGGTCGACATCGATGTCGTGTCGAAGTTCGCCGGCGGCAACTGCATTGTCGATGACGCGTGCGAACACGATCCGGAACGAGGCGAGGAACTCGTCGCGGACGGCGGCCACCGTCGGGTCGTGGAGCGCGCGCTCCATCATGTTGGCGATCATCGGCGCTCGTTGCTCGTCGGTCATGTCGGCCACGAGCGGGGCGCACAACATGGCGAGGTCGTTGCGCAACGAGCCGGTGAGGTCATCCACGTCAGGGGTGATCTTGCCGATCGAGTCGATGGTCGCCCGCAGGAGATCTTCTCGAGTTGGCCAATGGTTGTAGACCGTCGTCCGGCTGACGTTGGCGGCGGTCGCGACGTTGGCGTGGGTGATCGCGCTCGGCCCGTCGGCCATGAGGAGCTCACTGGCAGCCTCGATGACGGCCGCCCGCGTTCGCTCGACGCGCGGGTCGTCCTGACGATGCGTGTCGGTCGTGGTGGCGGTGCGGGTGGAGGTGCGAATGGTGGAGGGGGAGGCCATGAGTGCGCTGGTTCGGTGTGTCGTGTGACACGTTGCTGACGGTTCGCTTGCGATTGCACATTCTACTGGACAGAATGTTCAACAATGTCAACCATGTCGATGTCCCCCCCGGACGCTCCCTCCGACTCGTCTGAGTCGTCCGATACCACCGAGTCCATGTGGGCGCGCCTCGGCCGGTTCAGTTTTCGTCGTCGGCGGTACGTGCTCGGCGCCTGGATCGCGACCTTCGTTGCCGTGTTCGTGCTCGTCGGGTCGATCGGGGCATCGAGCGACAGCTCGTTCTCGATCCCGGACTCCGAATCCAAGAGCGGTTTCGACACGCTCGACGAGTACTTCGGCGGGGCGGGCAGCGGCCGCTCGGGCACCATCGTGTTCCGCGCCGACCAAGGCGTCGACGATCCCGAAGTGCAGGCGGTGATGACCGAGCTGTTCGACGAGGTCGACCAGATCGAGGGCGTCACGCTCATCAGTCCGTACACGCCGGAAGGACAACTTCGCGGACAGATTGCCACCGAGGGCGAACTCGCCGGCCTCGTCGCCTACGCCCAGATCGATCTCGACGAGAACCTGTCGGAGACCCAGACCGGGGAGATCGGTGTCGAGATCGGCGACATGCTGCCCACCGACGTCGACGGACTCCAGATCGAGGTGGGCGGTCAGGCGCTCGGCGAGTTCGAGCCACCCGAATCCGAGCTCATCGGCATCGCGTTCGCCATCGTCGTGTTGATCCTCGCCTTCGGTTCCGTACTCGCCATGGGCCTTCCGATCGGGGTGGCGCTGTTCGGCGTCGGAATCGGCGCCGGCATCATCACGCTGTTGTCGAACGTCATCTCGGTCCCCGACTTCGCCGTGACGCTCGGCGCGATGATCGGCCTCGGCGTCGGCATCGACTACGCGCTGTTCATCGTCACCCGCTTCCGCGAGGGCCTCAAGACCGGCCAGTCACCCGAGGAGGCGACGGTGACCGCCCTCGACACCGCCGGCCGCGCGGTCGTGTTCGCCGGGTTCACCGTGGTCATCTCGCTGCTCGGCATGTACATCATGGGCCTGGCGTTCATCAACGGCCTGGCGACCGGTGCTGCCATCACGGTGCTCATCACGATGATCGCGTCGGTCACGTTGCTGCCGGCGTTCCTCGGCTTCGCGCAGCAGAAGGTCGAAGTCACTCGCTGGCGCGGCATCCTTGCCGCCGGCTTCGTCGCCATCGCGCTGCTCGGTGTCGGCCTCGGCATCCAGCCGCTGCTCGTCGGTGCGCCGATCGCGGCGATCATCCTGCTCGCCTCGCTCGCGTACGCGCCGCTGCGTCGGGAGCTGCCGGTCCGCAAGGAGAAGCCGCTGCGCAAGACGCTCGCGTACCGGTGGAGCCGGTTCGTCCAGCATCGTCCGTGGTCGATCGCGATCATCACGACCGTCTTCCTGCTCCTGCTGTCGATCCCCGTGCTCGGTCTGCGTCTCGGGTTCAGCGACGAGAGCAACTTCGCCGAGGGCAGCACCACGCGCGAGGCGTTCGAGTTGACCAGCGAAGCGTTCGGGCCGGGTGCCAATGGTCCGCTCATCCTCACCGCCGAGTTGTCGCAGCCACAGGATTTCGAGGTCCTGACTGCGCTCGCGGAAACGCTCGGTCAGACCGAGGGCGTCGCCGAGGTACTGGGTCCGGTGCCGAACACGTTCGGCGATCCCGCGTCGGCGAGCGCGGCGATCATCCGGGTGACACCGACGACGGGTCCGCAGGACGCGGCGACCGACGAACTCGTCAAGTCGCTGCGTTCCGACGTGGTGCCGTCGGTCACCGACGGCACGGATGTGGTCGTGAACGTGTCGGGCGCGGTCGCCGCCAACATCGACTTCAGCAGCTATCTCGCGCAGCGCCTGCCGATCTTCTTCGTGGCGGTGCTGTCGCTGTCGTTCCTGTTGCTGATGATGGTGTTCCGTTCACTGCTCGTTCCGCTCAAGGCCGTGATCATGAACATGCTGTCGATCGGGGCCGCCTACGGCATCGTCGTGATGGTGTTCCAGTGGGGCTGGGGTGCATCGCTGTTCAACACCGCCGGTGGACCGATCGAACCGTTCCTGCCGATGATGATGTTCGCCATCGTGTTCGGCCTGTCGATGGACTACGAGGTCTTCCTGCTGTCACGTGTGAAGGAGGAGTACGACCGCACCGGCGACCCGGTCAACTCGGTGTCGGACGGTCTCGCCGCGACGGCCCGCGTGATCACCGCGGCGGCGGCGATCATGATCGTCGTGTTCGGCAGCTTCGTGCTGGAGGACAACCGGATCATCAAGATGTTCGGCCTCGGCCTGTCGTCCGCGGTGTTCCTCGACGCGACCTTCGTGCGCATGCTGCTCGTACCGGCGACGATGGAACTGCTCGGCGCCCGCAACTGGTGGCTGCCGCGCTGGCTCGACCGTGTGCTCCCGACGCTGAACGTCGAGGGTGGGACGCACGCCTCCGCGATCTCGCTCGCTCACGAGGAAGAGCAGCGCGAAAAGGAACTCATCGACGCCTGAACCGTGCAGCAGGGGTCCTGCAGCCGGTTTCTTGCATCAGGGGTCAGACCCCTGATGCAAGGTTGCCGAACGACATGGAGCCGCTGGCCCCGCGGATCGCCTCGATCGGGTCGCGTACGTCGTCGATGTAGCCGAGTGCGTAGGCGCCGATGCGGTAGCCGATCAGGCGCAGCAGATCGTCAGGGAGTGTTGCCGCGACATCATGCGGCACCGACAGGTACTGGTTCTCCTCCTGGCGCAGCCATCCGACGTCGTAGGTGATGTTGAGGCCCATGCGGGTCTCGTCGGATCGGTTGGCGCCACCACCGTGGTACACCTTGCCCGTGTAGAGCAGGCACGAGCCCTTCGACATCTCCGCCGGCACGGTCTCGTCGACCGTGTGCTCGAAGCTGTTCGGAAGGTCCTGGCTCCCGGGGATCAACCGGGTCGCGCCGTTCTCCTCCGTGAAGTCGTTGAGCGCCCAGATCGTGTTGCACTGCACGTGGTGGTCGCTCGGGAACTCGAAGAAGTCGAAGGCCCACTGGTCGCGGTGGATCGATTGGCCGGGGGAATCGGGGCCGATCGAGATCACCTGGGTCAGGTGCAGTTGGTAGCTCTGCGCGCGGTGCAGGAGCTTGCCCGTGACATCGAGGATCAACGGATGCTGGATGAGTTCGTGACTCGACGGCGACCGCGCCACGAGTGCACCCGTCCGTCTGGTGTTGCGGCCGGAGAAGTCGTCGCTACCGGGTGGTGTGGCCTCGATGTACGGGGTCATCTCGGCGAGCACCCGATCGATCAGGTGGCTGTCGGCGAGGTCGTCGATGATCAGCGCCCCGTCACGCAGCAGCACGTCGTGGATGTCGTCGGTGGTGGCGCCCGCGGGCAGGTGAGTGACGCTCATGGACGAAACGGTACCGAACCGTCACGCGGTGCCTGGCACGGTGTGACGGTTCGGAGGTGCGAGACTCGGCCGTCGTGACGTCGATCATCGAGACTCGGGGGCTGGTGATGCAGTTCCCTTCGACGAGGGCACTCGACCAACTCGACGTCTCGATCCCGAACGGGGTCACGGGGCTCGTCGGGGCGAACGGCGCCGGCAAGACGACACTGATCTCACTCGTGCTCGGCCTCCTGAAGCCGACCACCGGGTCGATCTCGGTGCTCGGCCTCGACCCCGACTCGGACGGGCCAGAGCTGCGCGCGCTGATCGGTTACGGGCCCGAACGCAACGTCTTCCCCGACGATCTGCAGGCCTACGACTTCGTCCGCCACCTCGCGGAGGTGAAGGGTCTGCCGCGTGACGAAGCCCGGAGCAGGGCATCGGATTCGCTGTACCTGGTGGGGCTCGGCGAGGAACGCTTCCGGGCACTCGGCACGATGTCGACCGGTCAACGCCAACGGGTGAAGCTCGCCCAGGCGATCGCCGCCGACCCGCGACTGATCGTGCTCGACGAACCAACGGACGGGCTCGACCCCGTGCAGCGCGACGAGATGCTCAACATCATCGTGCAGGTCAACCGTGACTTCGGGATCGACGTGATGCTGTCATCGCACGTGCTCGAGGAGGTCGAGCGGGTCTGCGACCACGTCGTCGCACTGGCCGAGGGTCGCCTCGTGGCACAGGGTTCCATGGCCGAACTCGCCGGTGCGTCGGGAGGCATCGAGCTCGAACTCGTCGAGCTCCCCGATCGGCCCACCTCCATCGACGACGTGGCAGCACTGCTCACCGCGGCGGGCGCAGGCGTCCGACGATCGGGTGCGACGTTGTCCGTGGTGGGCATGCCCGACGACGATCTGTTCGACCTCGCTGCACAGTCGGTCGTCCGCTCCGGTGCCCGGATCCGCAGGCTCGGCCAGCACCGCCGCTCGCTCGACGACATCTTCGCCGGCCCGTCGACGAATGGATCGGTGCCGTCGTGAGCGGCCGCGGCGACGCACAAATCGTCGAGCGGGGTTTCCAGCGGTACGAGGGCCGCCGGTCCGGTGTCCCCGGCGCCATCCGCAGCGTCAGTTGGGAGGGCATCCGAGCGACGCTCGGGCTCGGTCGCCCGGCCCGCACGAAGATCTTCCCGGTGATCGCCGTCGTCATCGCGTACCTGCCGGCGATCGTCTTCGTCGGAATTGCCGTGCTGATCCCCGGCGACATCCTCGATCCGGAGGAGGTCGCCGACTATCCCGGCTACTACGGATTCATCATCCTCGCGATCGTGCTGTTCACAGCGCTCGTCGCGCCCGAGGTGCTCGTGTCCGACCGCCGCAACGGGATGCTGGCCATGTACCTGTCGACGCCGCTCGACCGGCGTACCTATCTCGTCGCGAAGGCCGTCGCGGTGATCTCCACACTGGGGCTCGTCACGCTCGGCCCACCCGTGCTGTTGCTGATCGGTTACACGGTCGAAGGCGTGGGTCCCGACGGCGTGGGCGGCTGGCTCTGGACCCTCGTGCGGATCATGCTCTCCGGCGTGGCGATCTCGGCTGCGCTCGCGGCGGTGTCGATGGCCGCGTCGAGCCTCACCGATCGTCGTGCGTTCGCCGCGATCGGCATCGTGCTGCTCGTGCTGGCGTCGCCGATCCTCGCGACCGCTCTCGTCGAGGGCGCCGACCTGTCGGCGTCGCTGCGGCTCATCGACATCTCGACGATGCCGTTCGAGCTGGTCTTCCGCATCTTCGATCAGCCCGGCAACTTCCCCGAGCTGTCGACGTGGAGCGTCCTGCTCAGCAACATCGTGTGGACCCTCGGCGGTGTCGCCGTGGTGTGGTGGCGTTACTCGAAGCTGGTGATCGCACGATGAGCGAACTGCCCCCACCGGCTGCGGCGTTCCCACCGCCGGTCCCGGTCGGCGGCGCGTCGACGCCCCCGTCGCCGTCGCCGTTGACCGGCATGATCGCCGTCAACGCCGTCTCGAAATACTTCGGCTCGGTCGTCGCCGTGAGCGATGTCAGCTTCGCGGTGAACGGCGGCGTCACTGCGCTCCTCGGTCCGAACGGCGCCGGCAAGTCGACGCTGTTCCGCATGCTGTGTGGACTGACGCCGCCCTCGCGCGGCTCGGTCGACGTGCTCGGATTCGACCCACGTGACGACCGTGACGTGCGCGGGCGCCTGTCGTTGGTCCCCCAGCAGGATGCACTGTTCGACCATCTGAGTGCGTCGTCGTTCGTCGAGTTCGCGGCGCGCACGCACGGCGTGGCCGATCCGGAGCACGCCGCCGCTCGTGCGCTGGCGATGGTCGAGCTCTCCGACGTCGGCCCCAAGCCGGTGGGTCAGTTCTCCAAGGGGATGCGCCAACGCGTCAAGGTGGCATCGGCGCTCGTGAACGATCCCGAGGTGTTGATCCTCGACGAGCCGCTCACGGGACTCGACCCGGTCCAGCGGCGCAACATGATCGCGCTGTTCCACCAGCTCGGCGACGAGGGTCGGTGCGTCCTCGTGTCGAGCCATGTGCTCGACGAGGTGGCGAAGCTGGGATCGCGCGTGCTCGTGATCGCGCAGGGTCGCCTGGTGGCCAGCGGCGACTATCGGGATCTGCGCGAGCTCATGGACGACCGCGCGCACCGGATTCGAGTCGGCGCGTCGGATCCTCGACGGCTGGCTGCGGCCCTGGTCGAGCGCGGGCTCGTCAGCGGCGTGTCGATCGACGCCCGCAACGTCATGGTCGACACGCTCGACGTCGACGCGTTCGGCCGTCAACTGGCGTCGGTGAGTGTGGAGCTCGGTGTGCGGCTCACCGAGGTCAGCCCGCTCGACGACGACCTCGAATCGGTGTTCCGGTACCTGGTGGAGGGCCGATGACGGAACTCCGGAACCCGGCGACACCGAGCCATCGTCACGTCGCGCCCGGTGCAGCGATCGGCCTGTCCTATCAGGTCGTGCTCCGACAGCTCGCGAGTCGCGGTCGGATCATCGGGCTGTCACTGCTCGCGCTGATCGCGCCGCTGTCGGGTTGGGCGCTCGGGAGCGCCGACGCGTCGCTGGACGACGCGGTCCGCCTGGTCGCCGGGGTCGGTCTCGGATTGGTCCTGCCGGTCGTGTCGCTCGTGTTCGGTGGCGCCGCACTGGGTGATCTCCGCGAGGACAAGACGCTCGTCTACCTGTGGCTGCGACCGATGGACCGCTGGCCGATCGTCGTCGGTGCCGCGTTGGCGGCCGGCACACTCGCAGCGCCGATCACGATCGTCTCGATCGTCGCGGCGGCGATCCTGACCGGGGCCGGCAACGGGATCGTGTTGGGCACGGTCCTGGCGACGGTGGTGGGCCTCGTCGCGTACGTGTGCGTGTTCACGCTGTTGGGTGTGTGGCTGAAGCGGTTCATCGTGTGGGGCCTCGCGTACATCCTCATCTGGGAGGGCTTCATCGCTCAGGCCGGCGCCGGTGTCGCACGAGTGGCGCTGCGCAAGTACACCCGCTCGATCCTGGTCGAGCGAACCGGCGTCGATCTGGAGCTGGCCGACTTCTCGATTGTGATGGGCGTGGTCGTCCCGGTCGCCGTGGCGCTCAGCGCACTCGCCGTCGCCGCGTGGCGTCTGTCGAACCAGGACATCGACTGACCGTCACACCGTGCCGGGTCAAACGTGACGGAGTCGACGTGAGAACTGGATCGGTTCGGCGCGGTTCTAGCCTGACGGCGTGACGAGACCGCTGCGCATCGGACATCAGTTGTCGGGACGTGTCGAGGGGTCGCCGATCGAGACCGCTCGCCGCGCGGAGGAACTCGGCTTCGACATCGTGCTCGCTGCCGATCATGTCGGCAACGGGATGTCGCCCCTGCCGACCCTTGCAGCGATTGCCACCGCCACGACCACGATCCGTCTCGGGACCCTGGTGCTCAACAACGACATGCGCAACCCGGTACAACTCGCCTGGGAGGTGGCATCGATCGATGCGCTGTCGGGCGGTCGATTCGAACTCGGCCTCGGGGCGGGCCACACGCCCCAGGAGTACGCGGCCACCGGCATCGAGCGTTCGGCGCCCGCTGTCCGCAAGCAACGGCTCGCCGAGAGTGTCGAGATCGTTCGCGCCCTGCTGGACGGCGAGACGGTGGATCACACCGGCGAGCACTATCGGATCGAACGCGCTCACATCGATCGATCGACCCAACCGCATCTCCCGATCCTCGTGGGCGGCAACGGCGAGGCGCTGCTCACCCATGCCGGTGCCCACGCCGACATCGTCGGACTACAGGGCCTCGGACGCACCCTCGAGGACGGTCATCGTCACGCGGTCGACTGGCGCACCACCCGACTCGACCGCCAGATCGAGCAGGTCCGCACCGGAGCCGACGTACGTTTCGACGACGTGTCGTTCAACGCGCTCGTCCAGATCGTGCAGATCACCGATGATCGCCAGCGAGCGCTGGAGACGATCTGCGAACGGGTGGAGGGGCTCACGATGGCCGACGCCGAGAGCACGCCGTACCTGCTCGTCGGCACCGTCGAGGAGATCGTGCTCCACATGCTGACCTGCAACGAACGGTGGGGTATCAACTACTTCGCGGTACGCGAACTCGACGACTTCGTGCCGGTCCTCGAGGCCCTGGGTCGCTGAAACGTCACACCGCACGTTCACGCCGGCCGGGTCGAACGTGACGTTCGACGGCCCGGATCAGGCGGCCGCGCGGGTCCTGCGCAGGATGGGGTCGGCGAGGCCCAGGGTCTTGTCGGCGATCTTCATCACCCGGCCGGCCGCCCCGGGCGTGGTGTTGTCGACGAGGTTGCCCATCACCGCGAGGGTGATGTTGGCGATCGCATCGGTGCTCACCGACAGGCGCAGGCCCGGTCGCAGGATCCACGGGTGTCCGATCAGGAAGGAGAACCGGCGACCGGTGCGGAGGAATCCGTCGAAACGCTCGCCGACCAGTTCGTCGTAGCGCGCCGGGGCCGTGGCCGGATCGGCGAGGAAGAGGTCGGCGGCGAGCATGCCCGACTCGAGCCCGTAGTCGATGCCCTCACCGTTCATCGGGTTCACGAGTCCGGCCGCGTCGCCGATCGCCACCCAACCCGGGCCATGTCGACGTTGCGTCGACATCGGCAGACGCCACGCCCGCGGACGTTCGAGGTTGGGGCCGAGATCCCAGTCGTCGCGCACGAGGTGGCGGTACGACTCGAGCAGAGTGTTCAGGTTGAGCTTCTTGAAGCCCTTCATCGTCGACAGCGCGCCGACGCCGATGTTGACCGTTCCGTCGCCCGCCGGGAACATCCAGCCGTATCCGGGAATCGCTGTGCCGTTCTCGTCGCGCAGTGACAGGCACGCTTCGAGATGGGCGTCGGTGTGGCGGGGCGTGGCCGCATAGGTACGGATGGCGAGCCCGAACGGTTCGTCGGGGACGCGTTCGGCGCCGAGCATGCGAGCGACGCTGCCCTGGGCGCCGGCGGCGACGACGGTGAGGCCGGCCTCCACGGTGCGGCCGTTCGCGACGACGCCGGTGACCCGGCCGCTCTCGATGACGGGTGTGGCTTCGGTCTCGTAGACGAGTTCGGCGCCGGCCTCGGCGGCGGCATCCATGAGCGCGGCGTCGAGGCGTCGGCGGGGCCAGACCGCACCGTGGTCGGGGAAGCGATCGGTGGTCGGCCAGTCGAGTTCGCGCACCTGTTTGCCGGCGATCATCCGCAGGCCGCGGATGTAATGGGCGTCGTCGAGTGGGATCTTCAGTTCGTTCAGGGCGCCGACGGCACGTGGGGTGAGGCCGTCACCGCAGACCTTGTCGCGTCCGTGGGCGCCCTTCTCGAACACGACCACACGCGCGCCGGATCGGGCGGCCTGAATGGCCGTCGCGGCGCCCGCGGGCCCGGCGCCGATCACGGCGATGTCGACTCGTTCGGAACTCACGGCCCCAACGCTGCCGGAACCGGCCGTGAAAAGCACCGTCGTGCGCCCGACGTCACCCCGCTGACCAACCCCGCCGAGCTGTTTGCGTGACAGTTCCGTTGGCCCGTCCCAACCGAAATGTCACGCAAACAGAACTGGGGCGGGGGGAGGGTCAGTACTCGAGTTGCTTGGCGAGGGACTCGACGGCGTCGATGAACTCGGTGACCATGTCCATCACGACCTGGCCGGCCGACTTGGGCTGGTTCATCGTGCCGACGATCTGGCCGACGAAGTAGTTCGCCAGCTTCTCGGCGCCGGAGCCGTGCGTGTACGCGGCCCGGTTGATCCGCGCCTGGGCCTCGTTGGTGAGGATCGGCTGCAGGGGCATGCCCAGTGGATCGGGTGTGTCGGGACGATCCCACTCCTCGGTCCAGGCGGACTTCAGCATCCGGGCGGGCTTGCCCGTGAGCGAACGTGAGCGGATCGTGTCGGCTGACGTCGCAGCGAGGAACTTCTGCTTGACCACGGGATGGGTCTCGGCCTCGTCGGTGGTCAACCACACCGACCCGCACCACACTCCTTGCGCGCCGAGCGCCATCGCCGCGGCCATCTGGCGCCCGCGACCGATGCCACCCGCCCCGAGCACCGGGATGTCGACGGCGTCGACGATCTCGGGGATGAGCACCATGGAACCGATCTCGCCCGTGTGTCCGCCGGCCTCGGCGCCCTGGGCGATGATGATGTCGACGCCCGCCGCCTGGTGACGTTCGGCGTGCTGCGGTCGCCCGGCCAGTGCACCGATGAGCCGGCCCTCCTCCTTGACGCGGTCGATGAGGAACTGCGGTGGTGGCCCGAGAGCATTCGCCACGAACGCCGTCCTGTGGGCCAGCGAGATCTCCAACTGGGGCCCCGCGGCGGCTGCGCTGAACGGCGCGACCCCGTTGTGACCGGCCGTCGACCGACCGCTCGAGCGTTCCTCGTCCGGCGGGAACTCCGGCACGTCGTAGCGCCGCAGGATGTCGTCGACGAACGCGCGGTGCGTGTCGGGGATCAACGCCCGGATGTCGTCGAGCGTGTAGCCGCCGCCCTCGTCGCCCGCGTACTTCGCCGGCACGATCAGGTCGACGCCGTACGGCCGGTCGCCGATCTCGGCCTCGATCCAGGCCAGGTCGATCTCGAGCTGCTCGGGTGAATGGGCGACGGCCCCGAGTACTCCGAGACCTCCCGCCTTCGACACGGCAGCGACGACGTCACGGCAGTGGCTGAAGGCGAAAATGGGGAACTCGATCCCCAGCATGTCGGTGGCGGCGGTCTTCATCGATCTCTCCTGACGCGGCACGGCGGCGGTCCGCTGGGCTCGTTGCCATTCTGGCTCCTGCGCGTCGTGCCTCACGAAGCCGCCCGAGCCCCTACGATGTTGGCCGCCGGCACTCGCCGGCCACAACTGAAACCAGGAAGTGATATCTCATGTCCGTGACTGACTCGACTCACACGTCGGAGCTCGCGGCAAGGGCCAAGGAGATCACCGAGCGCGAGCTGGCGGTCTACAAGGAACGAACCAGGGGATCGCAGGCCGCCACGGAGCGTGCACGCAAGGTCCTCCCCGCAGGAGTCCCATCCAGCTTCCAGGCGTACGACCCGCATCCGATCGTCGTCAAGCACGCCTCGGGTTCGCGCATGGTCGACGTCGACGACAACGAATACGTCGACTACGACATGGGTTTCGGCGCGCTGTTCGCCGGCCACATGCATCCGGCGGTCCGGCGCGCCGTGGAGGCCCAGCTCGACCACGGCACGCTGTACGTCACGCCCTGCGAGCTCGACGCCGAGGTCGCCGAGCTGCTCGGCGATCGCTACGGCTTCCCGATGTGGCGACCCACGAACTCCGGCACCGAAGCGACGATGGACGCCATCCGGCTCGCGCGTGGTGTCACCAAACGTGAGAAGCTCGTCAAGGTCGAAGGCGGCTACCACGGCCACCACGACGAGGTGATGATCTCCAACAAGCCGGCAGTCGCGGCCGCCGGCCCGGCCGACGCGCCATGGTCGGTGCCGCAGTCGGCGGGCATCACGCAGGGCACGATCGACGACGTGATCGTCATCCCGTTCAACGACGCCCCGGCGCTCGAGCGGGCACTCGCGAGCCGCGAGGTCGCCTGCTTCATCGTGGAACCGGTGATGGAGAACATCGGCATCTGCCTGCCGCAGCCCGGCTACCTCGAAGCGGTCCGCGAGATCTGCTCGAAGTACGGCACGTTGTTGATCTTCGACGAGGTCAAGACCGGTCTCACCGCCGGCTTCGGCGGCGCCACGAAGAAGCTCGGCGTCACCCCCGACCTGGTGACACTGGCCAAGTCGATCGGTGGCGGTTTCCCCGTCGGGGCGTTCGGCGGCAAGGTCGAGTACATGAACCTGATCGCCACCGGTGAAGTGCTCCACCTGGGCACCTACAACGGCAACCCACTGGTGATGGCGGCGGCCAAGGCGACGCTGACCGAGGTGTGCACCCGAGAGGCGATCGATGCAGCGATCGCCCTCAACCACCGGCTGGTGGAGGCGTGCCAGGCGATCATCGACCGGGCCGATCTCCCTGCGCACACCGTCGAGTTCGGCGCCAAGGGCTGCATCACCTGGTCGCGTGAGCCGGTGCGCAACTACCGCGACTACAAGAACACGGACTTCGACCTCGCGTTCGCACAGTGGATGCACGGCATCAATCGCGGCATCCTGCTGCCGCCGGGTCTCGACGAGCAGTGGCTGATCTCGGTGATGCACACCGAGGCCGACGCCATGCGCTACGCCGACGTGTTCGCCGAATTCGTCGACGAACTCACCGCCTGAGCCCGGTCGGCGTCACCGCCGACTGGGAGACTGCGTGTCGTGGCTCTCTTCTGCACCGACACGTTCCTCGACGCCAACGCCGAGCGCATCGCCGCCGTGGCGCCCGACCTCGACGTCGTGGCGCTGCGGCGCGGCCAGGAGGTCTCGCTCGTCGACATCGATCGCATCACCATGGCCTTCTTCTCCAGCGACGCCTGGCCGGAGCGGGCCGCGCCGTTCATGCGGGTGGCACTGGAGGCCTCGAACCTGCGGTGGCTCCATTCGATGTCAGCGGGTGTCGACAGCCCGATCTTCGCGACGTTCATGGATCGTGGTGCGCGGGTGACCACGTCGTCCGGTGCGAGCGCGCCCGCCATCGCCGGCACCGTGATGCTCTACCTGCTCGCGCTCAGCCGGGACGCGCCGGGATGGATGCGTGCTCAGGCGGCCCACGAATGGCGACCGTCGCGGATCCGCGAACTCGACGGGCAGCGGTTGGTGGTCGTCGGTTACGGTCCGATCGGTCAGGAGGTCGTCCGCCTCGGTGACGCGTTCCGGATGGATCCGGTCATCGTTCGTCGAGCCGCGCTGGGCGACGAGCCCTTCCCCGTGCGTCCGCTCGAGGAGTTGACCGACGCGGTGTGTGACGCGGACGCCGTGGTGATCGCCCTTCCGCTCACCGACACCACCCGCGGCATCGTGTCGGCCGACGTGATCGCTGCCATGGCTCCACACACCATGTTCGTGAACGTGGGTCGCGGCGAACTCGTCGACCAGCCCGCTCTGACCGTGGCGCTGGCATCGGGACGTCTCGGTGGAGCCGGTCTCGATGTCTTCGCGACCGAACCCCTGCCGGCCGACGACCCTCTGTGGGATCTGCCGAACGTGATCGTGTCGCCGCACACCTCGGGCGCGAGTGACGGCGCGGCGCGGCGGGTCGTGGAGATCTTCCTCGACAACCTCGGACGTTTCGTGCGCGGTGAGCCGTTGCACAACGAGGTGCACCGCGCCTGACTCGGCGCGAATGAGCGATGGGACACCGGGCCACCCTGAGCTCGGATCGTCACCGCAGGCCGCGGCCCGGGATGCTCCTGCGGGCGTCAGGCGGCGATGGGCGCGGCGTGAGTCCGGAGCTTGTCGATGGCGCGTTCCACTCGTCGGCGCACCGCTTGGGGCGTCACGCCCAGTTCGTCGGCGATCACCGCGAACGTGACGGGTTCGTGGCCGCGCAGCCCGAATCGGGCGGCGACGGCGTAGCGGCTCGTGGGGTCGAGGTGGTCGAGCAGCGCATCGATCTGCTCACTCTGCACGTTGCGTTCGGCGCGCTCGTCGGGGCCTTCGTCGTCGCTGCGCACCATCGATCCGACCGAGTCGGTGCCGTCGCCGAGCGGACGGTCCATCGACTCGAGCTGGCTGAGCATCTCGATCACGGCGAGTTCGTCGGTCAGACGCCCCGTGCCGCTGGCGGTTGCGATACGCAGTTCGCGGCTGCGGTGGCCGGGGATCTTGATGGTGGTGGCCGACGCTTCGAGGCCGCGCTGGATCGATTGACGGATCCACCACGTGGCATACGTGGAGAACTTGTAGCCGCGGCGCCAGTCGAACTTCTCGACGGCCTTGTCGAGGCCGATCATGCCGTCCTGGACGATGTCGTCGCGGTCGAGGTGCATCGGAACGTTGAACTTGTTGGCGATGCTCTGCACCAGGCGGACGTTGGCCTCGATGAAGTGGTGCCTGGCGTGCTCGCCGTCGATCACGAGCTGCTCGTCACCATCGCCGGCGGTGCCGTCGGCGATGCGTCGGGCGGCCTCGCGCCCGGCCTCCATCTTGATGGCGAGGGCCCGTTCGTCCTTCGCCGTGAGCAGGGCGCGTCGGTCGTCGCGGCGCCGACTTCTGCCGGTCGCGTGGCGTGCGCTCGGTGATGCGACCGTTGTTCGCGAGATTGGTCATGGGTCCAGGATAAAAGACCATTTGCAAAAGGTCAATAGTGGAGGGTAGATAAATCGACATATATCCTGCAGGTCTGTTGATCTGGATCCTGCTCTCCCTCTTCGTCGTGGCGGCAATCGCGGCAGCGGCGCTGGGTGGACGACTGGGGCGCAACGCGTTGTGGGTCGCAGCCACGCCGATGGCGGCAACGGCGACGTGGTCACTGACGCTGATCGGCTCCTCCGACACCGTCGCGACGGGATTCGACTGGGTGCCCGGCCTCGACGTGTCGATCCTCTTTCGGGTCGATGCCCTCAGTGCGCTGCTGTCGTTGATGGTGGCCGGCATCGGCGTGCTCGTGTGCATCTACTCGGTCGGCTACTTCTCGGCGAGCGCAGCCGGGATGGGACGGTTCGCCGCCACCCTCGTGACATTCGCCGGAGCGATGGTCGGCCTGGTCTGGGCCGATTCCGTGTGGACCCTGTTCCTGTTCTGGGAGCTCACCTCGATCACCTCGTTCCTGCTCGTCGGCTTCAAGAACACCGACCCGGTCGCTCGGACGGCGGCGCGTCGTGCGCTCGTCATCACCGCAGGCGGTGGCCTCGCGCTCCTGGCCGGATTCGTGCTGTACGTCGATGCGGCCGGCACCGCGGTCCTCAGTGAGATCACGCCGATCACGGGTTCCACGGCCACGGCCGCAGCCGTACTCATCCTGATCGCTGCAGCCACGAAGTCCGCGCAGGTGCCGTTCCACGTGTGGCTCCCCGGCGCAATGGCCGCGCCGACGCCCGTCAGCGCGTACCTGCACTCGGCGACCATGGTGAAGGCCGGTGTGATCCTCGTCGCGGTCATCGCGCCGGCCTTCCAGGACACCGACGTCTGGAAGCCGCTGGGCATGGTGTTCGGACTGGTGACGATGCTGTGGGGCGCCGTCGGTGCGCTCCGTCATGTCGACGCCAAGCTGATCCTCGCCTGGGGCACGGTGTCACAGCTCGGCCTTCTGATTGCCCTGCTGGCCATCGGCACGCCGAAGGCAACGTTCGCGGCGATGTCGCTCCTCGTGGCGCACGCCGTGTTCAAAGCAGCGCTGTTCATGGTGGTCGGAGAAGTGGACGTACGCGCCGGCACGCGCAACATCAACGAACTCTCCGGGTTGCGCCGCTCGATGCCGCTCACGTTCGTCGTGGCGCTCGTGTCGGGACTGTCGATGGCCGGTGTTCCTCTGCTTCTCGGGTTTCCCGCCAAGGAAGCGGCGATCGAGGCGGTGCTGGGCCTGGCCGGCACCGAGCGGCTCGTGGTCGGCGGGCTCGTCATCGGCGCCGCCGTGCTCACCGTTGCGTACACCACTCGTCTCCTCGTCGGCATGTTCGGCGGAACCGAGCCGATGCCCGGCCGAACCGTGAAGCCGCTGCGTCCGGCGATGGCTGTGCCCGAAGTGGGGCTCGCTCTCACCTCGGTCGCCGGATTCGTCGCACTCGGATGGGTCACCGACATCGTCCGTTCGGCGACAGTGCTCGTCGCTCCGAAGGCCGAGGTGTACTCGTTGCTGCGTTGGCCCGGGTTGACCAGCGCGTTCGTCACGTCGATGATCGTGGTGGCCTCGGGTCTCGGCGTTGGTGTCGCCCTCGTCCGACGGAAGGTCGTCACCGGGCCGCCGGCGCGCGGCGCGGCGATCGTCGACGGCCTGATCGACGGCGTGGGACGTGGTGCTCGCCGGGTCGCCGGACGCGTCCAGCACGGATCGCTTCCGCTCTATCTCGCCACGACCGTTGTCACGGTCGCCCTCGCGGCGAGCGCCTTTGCCGTCGAGGTCGACCTCGACGCCCTCCATTGGTGGGGCAACCGGGCTGAGGCCGTGCTCGTCGTGTTGATCGTCGCCGCAGCGATCGCGGCGACGACCGTCAACTCGCGTATCGGCGCCGCGCTCGTGCTCGGTGCTGTCGGGTTCAGTGTGGCAGGGCTGTTCGTGGCCCTCGGCGCTCCCGACCTCGTGCTCACCCAGTTGCTGGTCGAGACCGTGATCGTCGTCGGGTTCGTCCTCGGCCTCGGACGTTTGGCGACGGAGTTCCCGAAGGCGACCCGGCTCTGGCTGACCGGCCGCATCGTCGTGTCGGTGCTGCTCGGCGCGGCTGTCGCAGTGGCGCTGGCCGGAGCGGCGGCGTCGCCCTCGGGCGAGCCACCGGTCCTCGATCTCGCCGGATCGGCGGTGGCCGATGGCGGTGGCAACAACGTCGTCAACGTCATCCTCACCGACACGCGAGCACTCGACACGCTCGGTGAGGTGGTGGTGCTGCTCACAGTGGCCGTCGGGATCCTGACCCTGACCCGGCCGAAGCGACCGGAAGATCCGGCGGAGACGCTCACATGATGGCTCGCACGTCTCCCATCGTCCGTCTCGCCGTCCGTGCCGTCACGCCGATCGCGCTGCTGATCGCCGCGTACGTCCTGTTTGCCGGCCACAACCAGCCAGGCGGTGGCTTCGCGGCCGGCCTGCTGCTCGGTGCCGTCATCGTGCTGCGCACCGTGGCCGGACTGCAGGCACCTCGTCACGCGGTGCTGTTGCTCGCAGCGGGCGGTGTCATCGTTGGCTTCGAGGCCATCGCACCGTTGTTGTGGGGCGATCCGTTGCTCGATCAGGTCGTCATCAGCCGCGACGTGCCGGTGCTCGGCAAGGTGAAGACCGGTTCGGCACTGGTCTTCGATCTCGGCGTGGTCGCCGTGGTGGTCGGGCTCGTCACCGCCGTGCTGGACGGGTTCGACGCGACGTCGCTCGTCGATCGAGGACGGAGCATGGCCGACGAGGCGCCCGTGGATCCGGGACGGTCGGCATGAGCGTCGCCATGATCGTCGCCGTCGCCGGCTTGGCCGCGACCGGGACCTTCCTCGTGACGTCGCGTTCGTTGAGCCGGATCGTGCTCGGCTTCGCGTTGCTCGGTCACGCCGCCGTCCTCGCGCTCCTGGCGTCGGGTGGCCGCGCCGGTGATCCCCCGATCGTCGACGGTGTCGCCGACCCAGACACCGCGAACCCGCTGCCGCAGGCGCTGTCGCTCACCGCCATCGTCATCTCGTTCGGTCTCACGCTGTACCTGTTGGCGTTGGCGCGCCGTCAGCAGGTGCTCACCGGCGACGACCTGGTGGAGGACGACGTCGAGGATCGTCGGATCGCAGCTGCCGAGGACGCGGTCGCCTTGGAGTCCGACGAGACGAAGGCGATCGAGTCGCACCACGAAGACGGCTCCGGGAGCGAGGCGGAGCGGACCTCCGACCACGACACCGGTGAGGTGAATCGGTGACCGTGGTCGTCGCCCTCACCGTGGTCGTCCCGCTCCTCGCAGCGGCTGTCGTGCTGGGAGTGCGTCATCACGCGACCGTGCGCGACATCCTCACCCTGTCGGCGCTGGCGGCCACGACCGGGCTGGCAGCGGCGTTGCTCGTCGCGGTCGACCGTGACGGCACGGTGGTCCTGCGTGTCGGTGGGTGGGCGCCCGAACTCGGCATCGTGCTGGTCGCCGATCTGTTCGCGGCGCTGGTCCTGCTGGTGGCGTCGGTCACGATTCTCGTCGTCGAGCTGTTCGCCATCGGACAACGACGCACGCCCGCGGGCGCTGATCCGGCGGTCGTCTCACCGATCCTGCTCGTCCTCGCCGGCGGTGTGAGCCTGGCGATCCTGACAGGTGATCTGTTCACCCTGTTCGTCGCATTCGAACTGATCCTGGTGGCCAGCTACGTGCTGCTCACCCACCAGGGACGTGAGCCCCAGATCCGCTCGGGCATGACCTACGTCGTCATCAACCTGTTCGCCTCGACGCTGTTCCTGTTCGGCGTGGCGATCGTGTACTCGGCCACCGGCACCGTCAACATGGCGTTGCTCGCCGAGCGCATCCCGGAGCTTCCTGCGGCGACGCAGGTCGGCATCGGGCTGTGGTTCCTCGTCGTGTTCGGTACGAAGGCTGCCGTCTTCCCGCTCTTCTCCTGGCTCCCGGACAGCTACCCGACGGCGCCGACCACGATCACCGCCGTGTTCGCCGGTCTGCTCACCAAGATCGGCGTCTACGTTCTCATCCGGTTCTTCACGTTGATGGAACTCGACGAGCTCGGGCCGTTGCTGTTGGCGATCGCCGGGCTCACGATGATCGTCGGTGTGGCCGGCGCCCTCGCCCAGGACGACGTCAAGCGGATCCTGTCCTTCCACGTCGTCAGCCAGATCGGCTACATGGTCATGGGGCTCGGGTTCTTCACCGTCGCGGGTGTCGCCGGCGCCGTGTTGTTCCTCATCCACCAGATCCCGGTGAAGACGGTGATGTTCCTGGCCGGCGGACTGATCGAGGACGATCAGGGCACCTCGGCGCTCAACAAGGTCGGCGGCCTGGCAACGAGCAAGCCGGTCATCGCCGTGCTGTTCGCCCTGCCCGCACTGAGCCTTGCCGGGTTGCCGCCGTTCTCCGGGTTCGTCGCCAAGTTGGCGCTCGTCGATGCGGGAATGGCGACGGGCGCATACGTCATCGTCGCCGTGTCGCTCGTGGCGAGCATCTTGACCCTGCTGTCCATGACGAAGATCTGGATCGGTGCGTTCTGGGGCGAGGTGACACCGTCGGCCGTTCCGGTCTCGAGTCGTCGCTCGGTCACGGTGATGGAGACCGCCGCCGGCCTCGCTGTGGCCGGAACGATCGCCGTCGCGGTGCTCGCCGGACCCCTGTGGAGGATGTGCGAGGAGATCGCCACCGACATGCTGTTGCGGGCCCCATATGTGACGGCGGTGCTCGGGTGAGGCTGATCGTTCGGGAACTCGTCATGCCGCGTCGACTGCTGACGCTCACGCTCCTGGTCGGTGCGTGGTGTGCCCTGTGGGGCGCCGTGTCGGTCGCCAATGTGCTGTCCGGCGTCGTGGTGGCGGTCACGGTCACTCTCGTGGTCGGCGTCGAGCCCGGACAGGGACGCATCCATCTGTTGGCGCTGATCCGGTTCGTCTGGTTGGTGGCCGTGGATCTCGTCGTGTCGACGGTGTCGGTGGCCTGGGAGATCCTCACCCCCACCGACCACACCGACGAGGCGATCATCGCCGTCGACACGCAGGTGGAGAGCCGTGCCCACCTCCTGATGCTCGTGGTGGCGATCACGGTGACCCCGGGGACGGCAGTTGTCGACACCGATGCGGACACGGGCCGGCTCTACCTCCACCTGTTGCACGCCGACAAGGCCGACGGAATCGTCGAGCACGTCCGACGTCTCGCGGAACTGGCCTGTCGGGCACTCCCCGTCGCCCCCGTCGCTGGTGCCGTCACGGTCGAGGAGGGTGTTGCGTGATCGCCGACGTCGCTGTCGGGATCTTTCTGCTCGCCGGGTTGCTGGCGGGCGTCCGTCTGGTTCGCGGCCCCGACCTGGTCGACCGTGTGATCTCGCTCGATGTCGCCCTCGTGGCGCTGATGGGCGCCATCGGTGTTCGGGTCGCCGACACCGGTGACACCTTGTACATCGGTGTCCTCGTGGTCATCGCGATCGTCGCGTTCACGGCCACGGTCGTGGTCAGTCGCTTCATCGAATCGACGGGACGGCGATGAACTCCGTCTCGGCGGTCCTCGTGATCCTGGGCGCGATCGTCGCGCTACTGGCGTCGATCGGACTGCTCACCTTGACCACGCCGTACGCCCGCTTCCACGCAGCGGGAAAAGCCAGCCCGGTCGCGTTCCTCTTCGTGGCCCTCGGCGCCGCTCTGGAGGTCGGCTGGGTCGGAGCCACCGAATTGGCCATCGTGGCGGTCGCTCTGTTGTTGACACTGCCTGCCAGCACGCACCTGCTCTTCCGGGCGACGCATCGAACGATGCCGTCGTCACACATGAGCCGCGACGATCTGCGGGTCGCGGAAGCAGGATCGGAAGCACGCGAACGTGCCGACGGTGATGACCGCGACGCGTGAGAAGCACCCGGGCAACATGCGTCTTGCAATACGTATGATGATCGAGTGACTCTGATCGAACCGAAACCCGACCTGCCGTCGTGGACGTTCCTCACGAACCACGCGCATGTGATGGTGGCCCTCAGTCGCGATCCCGATCTTCGTCAACGTGATCTCAGCTACGTCGTCGGGATCACCCCGGGTGCGGTGCAGCGGATTCTCGACGATCTGGAACGAGCCGGCTACCTGCGCCGACAGAAGGTGGGTCGTCGGAACCACTACGAGATCATCGACCGCACACGATTGCGTCACCCTCTCGAAGGCAAGCACACCGTCGGCGAACTGCTCGACATGCTCCACGACTGAGTCGATCCTGCGGCGAGGGATGTCGTCCCGGCCCGAGCGAGCAGCTACCGTTCGTCGCCGTATGGGTACATGCGAAGGACCCCTGTAGTGGATCCCGTTCTGGCCTCCGGCCTCGTCGGCACGATCCTCACGCTGTTGTTCGTGTGGTGGGTGCTGCTCAAGACATCCGTCACCATCGAGCCCGGCACCTTGGCGCTGCTGCTGAAGCGTGGTGCGGCCACCGATCGGGCGCTCGACCCCGGCCGCCACTTCATGCAGCCATGGCGCAAGGCGATGGTCGAGGTCTATCCGTCACGCGAACTGGCTCTCGTTGCGGGTGGTCCGTCGTCGGGTGACGAACGCGTGGACACCGCCGAGGCCCCGCTGCGCGTCCACCTCGGAGACCGCACGTCCGCAGCCCTCAGCTACACGGTGCGCTGCCAGCTCGACCCCGCTCGTCTCAAGGACGTGCACAACCAGTTCGGTCCCGAGGGGATCTGGGCATCGCTGCGCGACACGACGCGTCGCGCGCTGATCGCCGAAGCCGGTTCGGATGACGTCTCGGCCGATGATGCCTTCGGTGGTCGGTTCACCGCCCTCGAACAGCGCCTGGGGACGACGCTCGAGGCTGCACTCGCGAGCATCGGGTTCGAACTGAAGATGTTCAGCCTGCGCGAGATCGACCTGGGGGAGACCGGTGAGGTGATCCAGTCCACGCTGCGCGCCGGTGCCGAACTCGAACGCGAGGAAGCGATGGCCCGGGTTCGCCAGGCCCGACTCGAGAACGATGCCGCCATGAGTGCGCTGGTCGCCGGCGTCGATGGCGACGTTCTCCTTCGCTACCGGCAGCTCGAGTCCTGGCGTGAGATCCTGCTGCGCTGGGACGGCGATCAGGCCATCCCGTCGGCGCTGTCGGCCCCGCTCGTTTCCGGGTCCGAGATCCAGTTCGCACACCGCGACGAGCAGGCGTTGAACGAGGAAGCGACGTCGACGGACGAGTGGGCGTGAGCGGGTCTCCGTGGTCCGGGGACTCAGCTGAGGGGCGACGATCGCCTGCCAGGATCCACCGGATCATCGAGGTCGTGACCGTGCTGCTGCTGGCGGCCGCCAGCGTCGGATCGGCGTGGTCCGCCTTTCAGGTCTCGCAGTGGAACGGGATCGAGACCGACGAAGCCCGCGCCTCTGCAGGGTTCCGGATCGAGGCGTCGCGGGAGTACGCCTTGGCGACCCAGATCGTCGCGTACGACGCGTCCTCGGTGACCCAGTACGCCGAGGCGGTGGTGGCGGACAACGCCGATCTGCAGCTGTTCCTGCGACAGACGATCGTGCGCCCGGGATTCCTCCCGATCCTCGAGAAGTGGCAGCAGCAGATCGATGCCGGTGAGTTGCCGACGAACCTCCTGCAGGACGAGGAGTACCTGACGGACCTGTTCGCGAAGTCCGAACGCGCTGACGTCGGGGCCCTCGAGTCGTCGGCGCGCAGCGAGGAGGCCGGGAACACTGCGGACGACTACATCCGGCTGACCCTGTTCTTCGCGACGGCGCTCTTCTTCGCCGGCATCACGGCGTCGTTCAAGTCCCGCTTCCCGAAAGTTCTCCTGCTGGTCTCAGCCGGAGTCACCCTCGTGATCGCCGGCTCACTCATGTTCACCTACCCCGTCGCCTGACCGTCAGCGCACCCCCCGCCCCGCACCACCCAGCCGCACTCCCCACCCCGCCGCCAACTCGAAACATGTACCCGAGTGTGCGCTGGGTGCACATTTCGCCGCACATTTCGGAGGAGGGCGGGCGAAGTGGGGACTTTGGGCGGTCGTCGCGAGGGGGTCGCACCCGACAGGATGGTTGCATGAGCAACTCTTCTGCCACGGCCTGCATCGACGGGAACGAGGCAGCCGCCAAGGTCGCCTACGCACTGTCGGAGGTCGTGGCGATCTATCCGATCACGCCGGCCTCCGCGATGGGCGAGTTGGCCGACGCATGGTCGGCTGCCGGCACGACGAATCTGTGGGGCGCGGTTCCCGAAGTGGTCGAGCTCCAATCGGAGGCCGGTGCCGCGGGCACACTCCACGGCGCGCTGCAGACCGGGGCGCTCGGCACGACGTTCACGGCGTCGCAGGGATTGCTGCTGATGCTGCCGAACATGTTCAAGATCGCCGGCGAACTGACACCGGCGGTCATCCACGTCGCTGCCCGTGCGATCGCCACCCACGCCCTGTCGATCTTCGGTGACCACAGCGACGTGATGGCGGCGCGCAGCACCGGCTTCGCCATGTTGTGTGCCAGCTCGGTGCAGGAGGCCCACGACTTCGCCGCCGTGTCGCACGCCGCGACGCTGCGGACCCGGGTGCCGTTCCTGCACTTCTTCGACGGGTTCCGCACATCGCACGAGATCAATCGGATCGATCTGCTCGCCGACGACGACCTGCGTTCGCTCGTCCGTGACGACGACATCGCCGCCCACAAGCTCCGTCGCCTCCGGCCCACCGCACCGGTGATGCGCGGCACCGCCCAGAACCCCGACGTGTTCTTCCAGGCCCGCGAGGCCTCGAACCCGTACCACGATGCAGTTCCCACGGCCGTCGAGGAGGTCTTCGCCGAACTCGCCGAGCTGACCGGGCGTCGCTACGGCCTCGTCGACTACGAGGGGGCACCCGATGCCGAACGGGTCATCGTGATGATGGGCTCGGGCTCCGGCGCCGTCGGCGAGACGGTGGCGAAACTGGTGGCCGACGGCGAGAAGGTCGGGCTCGCGACGATCCGACTGTTCCGTCCGTTCCCGACCGATGCACTGCTGGCGGCGTTGCCGGCCACGGTCAGCTCGATCGCCGTGCTCGACCGGACGAAGGAGCCCGGCGCCGTCGGCGAGCCGTTGTTCCAGGACGTCGTCACGACGCTCGCCGAGTCGGATCGCCCGAAGGTGCGTGTCATCGGTGGTCGATACGGGCTCGGTTCGAAGGAGTTCACCCCGGCCATGGCCAAGGCGGTCTTCGACGAGGCTGCCCGAGCCGAACCCAAGCGGCGGTTCACGGTCGGCATCGTCGACGACGTGACCGGGCTGAGCCTCGGCGTGGACGACTCGTTCCGGGTCGACCGGACGGGTCGGTCGGCGGTGTTCTACGCGCTCGGCAGCGACGGCACGGTCGGTGCGAACAAGGCATCGGTCAAGATCATCGGGCACGAGCCCGACCTGTACGCGCAGGGGTACTTCGTCTACGACTCGAAGAAGTCCGGCTCGATGACGGTGTCGCATCTCCGCTTCGGTCCCGAGCCGATCCGCTCGACCTACCTCGTGCAGGAGGCCGACCTCGTCGCGTGCCACCAGTTCGGTCTGCTCGATCGCTTCGACGTGCTCGCCGACGTCCGCCGCGGCGGCACGTTCCTCCTGAACGCTCCCTATGGCGCTGACGAGCTGTGGGATCATCTGCCCCGGTCGCTCCAGCGCCGCATCGTCGAGCAGGAGCTCCGCGTCTTCACGATCGACGCCACCCGGATCGCCCGCGAGTTGAAGATGCCCGGTCGCATCAACACGATCATGCAGCCGTGCTTCTTCGCGCTGGCCGACGTGATGGACGTCGATCGCGCGATCGGCGCGATCAAGGAGTCGATCACGGCGGCGTACGGCCGGCGAGGTCGCCTGATCGTCGAACGCAACGAGGCTGCGGTCGATCTCGCACTGGCCGAGCTGGCCGAGGTCGCCGTTCCCGCCATCGCGGATGCGGCGCCGGTGGACGAGACACTCGACGTGCTCGACCGGGCTGCGATCGACGAATTCGTCGAGAAGGTGACGTTGCAGATGATCGCCGGCCAGGGCGACCTGTTGCCGGTGTCGGCGATGCCGGTCGACGGCACGTACCCGACCGGCACCACCCGCTACGAGAAGCGCAAGCTGGCGCTGCAGATCCCGATCTGGGAAGCCGACCTCTGCATCGACTGCGGCAAGTGCGCCGTCGTCTGCCCGCACGCAACCATCCGGATGAAGGCGTTCGAGCCGTCGGCCCTGTCCGGTGCGCCCGCCGGCTTCCTGTCGAAGACGTTCCGGTCTCGCGAACTCGACGGCCATCTCCTCACGATCCAGGTCGCCCCCGACGACTGCACGGGCTGCGGCATCTGCGTCGAGGTGTGCCCGGCCAAGGACAAGACCCAGGTCAAGCGCAAGGCGATCAACATGGCCCCGGCCGACGAGCACCGCGACGTCGAGCGCGAGCGGTGGGACTTCTTCACCTCGATCCCCGAACTCGATCGAGCGTCGATCACGCACGACTCGGTGAAGAACTCCCAGCTCCTGCAGCCGCTGTTCGAGTTCTCCGGCGCCTGCTCGGGCTGCGGCGAGACCCCGTACCTGAAGCTGCTCACACAGTTGTTCGGCGACCGTCTCGTCGTGGCCAACGCCACCGGCTGCTCGTCGATCTACGGCGGCAACCTGCCGACCACGCCGTGGGCGAAGGACGGCAACGGGCTCGGCCCGGCATGGTCGAACTCGCTGTTCGAGGACAACGCCGAGTTCGGCTACGGCATGCGTCTCGGCATCGAACACCACCAGCGAGACGCGCGTCGCCTGCTGGAGGAGATCGCCGATGCCGTGGGAGGTGAGCTGGCCGCGGCACTGCTCGCCGACCCGGTCCCCACGGAGTCCGGTGTCGTCGAGCAACGCGCCCGGGTCGGTGTGTTGCGTGAGCGGCTCGCCGATCTCGTCGACAGCAGCGATGGCGCCGTGGCGGACTCGGCCCGACGGCTGACGACGATCGCCGACGAACTCGTGCGCACCAGCACCTGGATCGTCGGTGGCGACGGCTGGGCCTACGACATCGGGTTCGGCGGTCTCGATCACGTGCTCAGCAGTGGACGCAACGTCAACCTGCTGGTGCTCGACACCGAGGTGTACTCGAACACCGGCGGCCAGGCGTCGAAGGCGACCCCGCTCGGCGCCGTGGCCAAGTTCGCCATGGCGGGCAAGTCGACCGGCAAGAAGGACCTCGGTGCCATCGCGCGTCGCTACGGCAACGTGTACGTCGCCCAGATCGCCATCGGAGGCAGCGACATCCAGACCGTCAAGGCGCTGGCCGAGGCCGACGCGTGGGACGGCCCGTCGCTGATCATCGCCTACTCGACATGTATCGCGCATGGCATCGACATGGAGACGTCGATGTCGCACCAGAAGGAAGCGGTGAAGTCGGGTTACTGGCCGCTGTACCGCTACAAGCCGACCGTCGAGGAACACGAGCACCCGTTCCAGCTCGACTCGGCTGCACCGAGCATCCCGCTGAAGGAGTTCGCCCTGAAGGAAGCCCGCTTCTCGATGCTCGCCCGGTCCGATCCCGAGCGGTCGTCGCAGCTCCTCGACCTCGCCCAGCGCGACATCGACGAGCGTTGGCACTACTACGAGCAACTCGCGGGCGTGGAACGCAAGGTGCACGAGCGATCCGAGATCGTGATCGAGATCGACGATGCGACCGACGACAACGATGACGACGAAGGATGACGACGATGCCTGACCTGCACACCACCTATCTCGGTCTGTCGTTGCGCTCGCCGCTCGTCGCGTCGGCGGGACCTTTCACCGGCGAACTCGACCGGCTCGCGCAGCTGGAGCAGGCGGGGGCCGCAGCAGTCGTGTTGCCGTCGCTGTTCGAGGAGCAGATCGAACACGAGACCGCCGAGATCGACCGTCTCTTCACCGTGCACGGTGAGAGCTTCAACGAGGCGACGTCGTTCTTCCCCGAACTCGACGACTACAACTCGGGCGTCGACTCGTACCTGGAGCTGATCGAGGGCGCCAAGCGGCGCGTCGACGTCCCGGTCATCGCCAGTCTCAACGGCACCAACATCGGCGGCTGGGTCAAGTACGCCCGGTTGCTCGAGAGCGCCGGAGCGGACGCGGTCGAACTCAACCTCTACACCGTCGCCGCGGATCCGTCGGTCGATGGCGCGGCACTCGAGGCCGAACACCTCGAACTCGTGGCGCTCGTCGCCGAGGAGGTCGGGATACCGGTGGCGGTGAAGCTCTCGCCGTACTACTCGTCGCTGGCGGCCTTCGTCGTCGCCGTGCAGGCTGCCGGCGCCTCGGGCGTGGTGATGTTCAACCGCTTCTACTCACCCGACCTCGATCTGGAGACACTCGACGTCATGCCCCGGATCGCGTTGAGCACCCCGGAGGAGTTGCGGTTGCCGCTGCGGTGGATCGGCATCTTGCGCGAGCACCTGTCGATGTCGATCGCGGGGTCGACGGGTGTCCATTCCGGTTTCGACGCTGCCAAGCTCATCCTTGCCGGCGCCGACGTTGCGATGTCGACGTCAGCGATCCTGCACGAGGGGGCGCAGCACTTCGCCACGATGGAGATGCAGCTTCGCGAGTGGATGGTCGAGCACGACTACGAGTCCGTCAGCCAGATGCGTGGCGCGGTGGCGAGCCACGCGGTGACCGATCCTGCTGCGTACGAGCGGGCCAACTACATCGGCAACATCGCGACCTACACCAGCCGCTTCATGTCGACCTGATCTCGGTCTTTCCGGACCCGACCCCGAAAGACCGCAGCGGTCTTTCGGGGTCAGACCCCGAAAGGCTGGCGTCAGCAGACGGCGCGGACGTACGGGTACGGGTTGACGGCGCGACCGCCGCCGGGGTGCACCTCGAAGTGGAGATGGTTGGCGGTCGTGTTGCCGGTGGCACCCACGTAGCCGATCACCTCACCCTGGGAGACCCCGCGTGACGATCCCTCCCACGCACTGAGGTGGGCGTAGAAGTAGCGGGTGCCGCTGGCACCGTTGAGCCACACCGAGTTGCCGCCGAGGTTGGTCGTCTTGAATTGGACCGAACCCGACTCGACCGCCACGAGCGGCGTGCCGGCGGGCGACATCATGTCGACCCCCTCGTGGCTGCGACCGCCAGATCGGGCGGCGCCCCACGTGTCACCGAAGGCCCGTGGTCCGGCGACCGGGCAGACCATGCCGTTGCCGGCGTTCGACGCAGGCGGGCTCTCGGGTGCCGGAGCAGGTGCTGCCGCTGCACCCTGCGGTGCGGCGGAGCTGCGGACGGTGCTGCGACGGCGCTGCCCGACGAACCGTTCGACGAGGTGACCTGTGCGGCGCTGGAGCGCTGCGCGGCCTGGCTCGCTGCCGCTGCGGCGGCGGCAGCAGCCTCCTGGTCGGCGCGGATCTTGCGCTGGCGTTCGAGTTCGCGTTGTACGGCGACGTCGGCGAGGCGTTGCTCCTCGATCTCGGCGAGCTTGACGACTTCGGCCTCGGCGTTGGTCTTCAGGCTCTCGAACTGTTCGCGGGCACGCGTCGTGGCTTCCTTCTGACGTTCGAGATCGGCGCGCTGCTGCTCGACCTCCTTCATCACGGTGTCGAAGTCGTCGAGTTCCACGGAGGCTGCGCCCCGGGCGACAGATGCCTGTCGATCGGCGGTGATGCCGGCGTTGGCCTGGTCGAAGTCGACCAGCAGCGGCATGGAGCTGCCGGAGTTGGCGAAGCTGCGCTGAGCGTCGGCCTGGAGGCTGGATCGCATCGATGCGGCCTGTGCTTCGACCGCGGCGAGCTGCTTCTCCGACTCGGCGATCCCGACGTCGAGGGTGTCGAGTTCCGATTCGGCGTCGAACATGGCCTGCGCCGCGGCGTTGGCGCGGTCGCGGGCGGCCTGGATCTCCTGGGCCGCTTTCACGGCCGCGGGATCCTGCGCAGATGCGCCGTACGAGGTGACGACCGGGCCGATCAGTGCGAGCAGGACGATGCTGACGACCGCGGCAAGTCCACGGGACACCGATCGGGAAGGTCGCCGTGTCGTGGGCATGGAGCGCGAGCGTAGCTGAATATGACGGTTGTGTGACAGTCGGGTGACGACGATCAGTCGGTCGGAGCGCGCGCCTCGTCGGGATACGGGAACCAACGCAGGTGTTCGAAGTCGTCGTTCGTCTCCGGATGCGAGCACGTCGTGGCCCCGACGTTGGACGAGTGGAACAGCTCGTGGGCTGCCGCCAGATGGCGGGCGAGGTCGATCGCCTCGCGGTGACGCCGGTTCTCGAAGCGCATCTCACCGGTGTCGTAGGAGATCTCGTCGAGGCTCATCGACGGTGCGCGGGTCCCGAGACGGTGGTGCCAGAGACCGCTGTCGGGTTCGAAGTCGTACTCGCTCAGCAGCGACACCCCGTGCGAAGCGATCAGGTGCACCGCGTCGACGATGTAGTCGAACGTGGCGTCGTCGATGAAGTAGTTGAAGTTGACGCGCACCCAACCCGGCTTGATGCCCTCGCAACCGCGGTTGATCTCCCGCTGGAACTCGTGCGACCGATCGAGGTCGATGCCGAGGAGCCGGTGGCCGTACGGGCCGGCGCACGAGCACCCGCCGCGCGACTGGATGCCGAACACGTCGTTGAGCAGCGCCACGACGAAGTTGTGGTGCAGGAACCTGTCGTCGTGACGGATCACGAACGACACGATCGACAGGCGGTCGGCCTCGTGGCTGCCGAGCACGTTGATCGCGGGGTTCTGTTCCCACGAGGCGATCGCCCGTCGTACGAAGGCCGACTCGCGTTCCTCGATCACGGCCGGGCCGACCGCTTCCTTGAGCTGGAAGACGAGGCCGGCGCGGATCGATTCGACGATTGCCGGCGTGCCGGCTTCCTCTCGGTGCTCGATCTGGTGGTGGTAGTCGTGTTCGGCGATGCTCACGTAGCGGACGGTGCCACCGCCGGGCACGTCGGGCACCCGGTTGGTGAACAGGTCACGCCGTGCCACGAGCACCCCCGGCGTGCCCGGCCCGCCGATCAACTTGTGCGGAGAGATGAAGATGGCATCCTTGTACGCCAGATTGCCGTCCGCGTTCGATCCCATGTCGATCGGGACGTACGGCGCCGCCGCCGCGTAGTCCCACAGCGAGAGCGCACCGTGTTCGTGCAGCAGTGTCGACACGGCCACCGTGTCGGTGATGATGCCCGTGACGTTGGACGCCGCGGAGAACGACCCGATCAGCGTCGACCGGTCGGCGTGCCGCACGAGTTCGCGTTCGAGATGCTCGAGGCTGACGTGACCGTCCGCGTCCTCGTCGATGATCACGACGTCGGCGATCGATTCCCGCCATGGCAGCTCGTTGGAATGGTGTTCGTACGGCCCGATGAACACCACCGGTCGCTCCTCGGTGGGGATCGAGGCGCCGAATCCGTAGCGGTCCTCGAGCGTCGAGGGGATCTTCAGTCCCATGACACCCACGAGCTTGGCGACTGCATGGGTGGCGCCGCTGCCACAGAACACCACCGCGTGTTCGTCGTGGTTCGCGCCGACCGACCGCGAGATGATGTCGCGTGCCTCCTCGCGTAGGCGCGTCGTCTGCAGCCCCGTCCCCGACGACTCGGTGTGGGTGTTGGCGTACAGCGGCAGCACGACGGCGCGGATGTAGTCCTCGATGAACGAGAGGGAACGCCCGGACGCGGTGTAGTCGGCGTAGATGATCGGCCGAGGTCCGTAGGGCCCGTCGATCACGTCATCGCGTCCGATCACGGACTCGCGCACGTAGGCGATCAATGCGTCGTTGCCGGGCCCGGGTGACATCTCCCCAGTGAACCAGGTCGCGCCCGATACTCTGCGGCGCCAGATGCACTCATCGCCCGTCGCTCCGTTCGCGGGTCTCACCGAGGCCGAGGTCGAGTCACGCGTCGCCGCCGGCCAGGTGAACATCGTGCCCGCGCCACCTGGCCGTTCCTTCGGTCAGATCGTGATGGCCAACACGTTCACGATCGTCAACGCGATCATCTTCACGCTGTTCGTCCTGGTGGTGATCTCGGGAAACCCGAAAGACGGGCTGTTCGTCGGTGTCGTCATCGCGAACTCGGTGATCGGGGTGACACAGGAGGTGCGCTCGCGCCGTGAGCTGCATCGTCTGGAGGTCATCACCGAGCCCAGGGCCAACGTCGTGCGTTCTGGGCGATCGGTGGACATCGCGACGGAGGAGATCGTCATCGACGACGTCGTGGAGCTGCGGCTCGGCGGCCAGGTGGCCGTCGACGGGCTCGTGTTGGAGTCGACCGGGCTCCGCCTCGACGAGTCGATGCTGACCGGCGAGTCGCTTCCCGTCGAGAAAGCGGTCGGCGACGAGGTGCGATCGGGGAGCTTCGTCGTCGCGGGCAACGGCCTCTTCACCGCCACGGCGATCGGTGCCGACAGCTACGCCAGCCGCCTGGCCACCGAAGCCAAGCACTTCGAGCCGGCGCAGTCGCAGCTGCGGGCGGGCGTCGACCGGATCCTGCGTTGGCTCACCTGGGTGATCCCGGTTGCGACCATCGTCTTGTTCCTGAACCTTCTTGCGAGCGAGGACGACTGGCAAGATGCTCTTCTCGGCACCGTTGCAGCCTCGGTGGCGATGGTGCCCGATGGGTTGGTGCTGTTGACCAGCCTGGCGTTCATGGCCGGCGTGATCGCGCTCGCCCGCCGGAATGCACTTGCCAAGCAGCTCTCGACGGTCGAGGTGCTGGCGCGAGTCGACGTGCTGTGTCTGGACAAGACCGGAACGATCACGACCGGCAACATCGGGTTCGCCGCGCTGCATCCGGCGCCGGCTCGGTCCGAGGCGGAGGCGACCGAGGCGTTGCGAGCGCTGGCGGCGGTCGACCCGGCGCCCAATGCGACCATGGCGGCGATCGCTGCCGAAGTCGGTACCGAAACCCTCTGGGAGGTCGACCACGTCGAGCCGTTCGACAGTGAGCGCAAGTGGTCGGGCGCCTCCTTCGCCGATCGTGGCTGGTTCTATCTCGGCGCCCCCGACTTCCTGCTGCGTTCCGATGATTCCCTGCGAGCGCTGGTCGAGACGCTCAGCGTCGAGGGCCAACGATTGTTGGCCGTCGTGGTATCGCCGCACGGCCCGGTCGACGGCGGCCTTCCCGCAGATGCCGCGACCCTTGCGATCGTCGAACTCGAAGACGAGATCCGCCCGGACGCTCCGGAGATCCTGGCCTACTTCGCCGAACAGCAGGTGACGCTCAAGGTCATCTCCGGCGACAACCCGGACACGGTCGCGTCGATCGCCCGACGGGCGGGGCTCGCAGTGGTCGGGGAACCGGTCGACGCGCGCGAGTTGCCCGAGGCCATCGGCGATCTCGCCGAGGCACTCGAGCAGTCGACGGTGTTCGGACGCGTGGCCCCGCAGCAGAAGCAGGCCATGGTCAACGCGCTGCAGTCACGCGGTCACGTCGTCGCCATGACCGGTGACGGTGTCAACGACGTCCTCGCGCTGAAGGATGCCGATCTCGGCATCTCGATGGGGTCGGGCAGCGAGGCCACCAAGGCCGTTGCCGACCTCGTCCTCACCGACAACGCCTTCTCCAGCTTGCCCGCTGTGGTCAACGAGGGCCGCAAGGTGATCAACAACGTCGAGCGGGTGTCGAAGCTGTTCGTCACCAAGACCTCGTACGCGGTGCTGCTGACGTTCGTGGTGGGAATCCTCGACAGCCCGTTTCCGTTCATCCCTCGGCAGCTGACCCTGATCGGCACGTTCAGCATCGGTGTTCCCGGGTTCTTCCTGGCGCTCGCACCGGAGGTCGATCTGATCCGCCCGGGCTTCCTGCGTCGGGTGCTGTGGTTCACGGTTCCGGCCGGGATCGCCATCGGGTCGGCGACGCTGGCTGCCTACGAGGCGTCACTCGAGATCACCGAACTGCCGTTGGACCAGGCACGAACGCTCGTCACGGTGACCCTGCTGGCCCTCGGCCTGGTGGTGCTGGCGGTGACGAGCCGGCCACTTCGCCCATGGAAGGCAGGCCTCGTTGCGCTGATGGGGCTCAGCTATGCGGTCGTCTTCGCGGTGCCGTTCCTGCGGGACTTCTTCAAGTTGGAGCTGTTCTGGAGTGAGGCGTGGTGGTACTCGGCGGCTGCGGTGATCAGCGCCGGTGTCGTGGTCATCGCCATTCCCCGGATCACCCGCCCCATGCTCCGCTGACCGTCACCCGGTGTCGCGGACACCATCGTTGACCGTCAGCGGTTGAGGAGGACCGGGAGGTTGCGGGGGCCGCGGACCTGGCCGTTGGCCCACTTGGTCTCGATCGACGTGTCGAGTGAGTAGTTCGGGAATGCCCGCAGCCACTCCTGCAGGGCGACGAGCATCTCGAGGCGGGCCAGGTTGGATCCGACGCAGCGATGGATGCCGAGCCCGAACGCGACGTGGCGGTTGTTGAGGCGATCCATGTCGAACACGTCGGCATGCTCGAACGCGGCGGGGTCGTGGTTGGCGGCCGGGAACGTCACGAGCATCTGGTCGCCGGGATGTACCGGGCAGCCGCCGATCTCGGTTTCCGCGATGACCTTGCGTGCCATCGTGACCGGCGCGTAGTAGCGCAGCACCTCCTCGTTCGCGGTGTTCCACAGCAGGTCGTCGTTGTCCGCGGCGACGAGGCGTTGGACCTCGTCGTTGTGCTGCGCGAAATGCCAGAGGCCGGAGCCGATCGCGCTCCAGGTCGTGTCGATCCCGGCGACGATGAGCAGCCGGATGTAGCCGAGCTTGAGGTCCCAGTCGACCGGCTCCCCCTCGATCTCGGCGTTGGCGACGAGCGTGAGCATGTCGTCCTTCGGATGCTCGAGCCGGTCGCGCAGCAGTACGTCGATGTAGTCGCCCATCTCCCTGGCGACGGCGACGCGCACCGAGTTGTCGCGTGGTGCCAGCTGGAAGTTGCGGTAGATCCAGTCGCGGAACATGTCGGCGTCCTCCTCGGGCAGGCCCGTGAGGATGCAGATGCCGTGTACCGGAATGTGCTGCGCGTACTGCTCGGCCGCGTCGGCGGTGCTCGCCCCGTCGAGGTCGGCGATCAGCTGACGGCAGAACGTGCGCAACTGCTCCTCGAGCGGAGCGACCTTCTTGGGGCTGAACGCAGGCAGCAGGAGACGGCGGTGGCCGTGGTGCTCGGGCGGGTCCGACGTGATCGGGGGCGCCGGTGAGCGGGGCGCGTCCGGTCGGCTCACGTTGACCCAGATCGACGAGAAGTGTTCGGTGTCGTTGGCCACCGCAGCGACGGCTTCCATCGTCACCGGCATGAACGCGCGCCCGTACCGTTCGGTGGTGGCCACCGGGCACTGCTCGCGCACCGCGTTCCAGATGTCGATCGCGTTCGGACCCCACTGTTCGTCGAGCCAGTCCCAGTCGGTCGACCAGTTCTCGACCGGTGGCATCTCCACGTGCTCGCCCCCGTATGCCATGGCTGTCCCCCTGTCGTCGACTCCCTGTGCGAACGGTAGTCCTGCGATCGAGGCTCAGCCAGTGTCGAGGGCCACGACGGCGGTGCCGGTGACCACGTGCTCGCCGTCGCGGTCGAGCCAGACCTCGCAGGTGGCGCGTCGTTCGCCGTCGACCGTGGCCACGGAGATGACCCGTCCGCCGGCGGTGACGCTGTCGCCGTCGAGCACCGGGCGTCCGAACGACACCGTCAGCCGTCGGACGCACGACGGACCGGCCCATGCGAGCAGCATGTTGGCGATGTAGCCCAGGTTGAGCGGCCCCTGGTTGATCACCCGTCCGGGAAGGCCGAGTGCCGCATTGGCGTCACGGTCCCAGTGGACCGTGTACGGGTCGCGCAGGATGGCGGCCATCGTGCGCATCCGCGCCGGATCGACGAACGGCATCGTCCACGGCGGGATGTCGTCGCCCTCGCGAACGTCGCTCATCGCCGCAGCACCCAACGATTCGTGATCCGGGCGGCCATGCGATCGTCCTCGTCGAACAGGGTGATCTCGAAGGCCATCTTGTCGACGACCCGTCCGGTCTCGTCGGTGACCCGCTGCGCGGCGACGATGCCGCCCTCCATCCGGTACTCGACGTCTTCGGTGAGTGGGCCGAAGTACTCCCAGTCGTATCCCTCGAGCCCGACCGAACCCGGGCCCGCCACGCCGCCCAGTTCGAACAACTCGGTGATCGAGGTGCCGACGCCGAGGATCGGAACGTGGAACAGGACGATCGGGTGGACGAGTCGGTCCGGCAGCGGTTCGCGGCCGGTGCACTCGGTGAGCAACCAGTTCTCCCAGTGCTCGATGCGGTATCGGCCCCCGGCGAAGCGATGACCGACCAACGACTGGAGCTGGGCGTCGGTCAGACCCTCACCCATGGCGATCACGACCGCGACGTCGTTCCCGGCTCACCGGCCGGGGCTCGGCGCCGGCCCACCGGTTCCGGCGAACTCTGCCGGCGCCTCGTGACCGAGGAAGATCTTCCCCAGCTCGGCATAGAGCGGATGGGCCACCCAGCGATGGGTCGCGCAGCCGTGCGCGTCCCGCAGCTTGCGTTCGAGCGGGCTGTCCATCCGTATCGCCGACGTGCCGGCGGCATTGTGGATCGAGTCGACGACCTGCATCGACGCGTTCGCCGCGTGGGTGCAGGCCAGTCGGGCGATCTGCGTCCGTTCGGCGGACGGTGCGTCGCGCCCGGCCCACAGCTCGTCCTCGACCTGGCCCATCGCCTCGAACAGGAACGCCCTCGCCGCGCGCAGTGTGGCTTCACCCTCGCCCATCCGGTACTGGGCCACCGGCCGGTCGCGCAGAGGTGTGCTCGAGAGCATCGGAGTCTTGGCGTTGGCCAGGACCGCGAACTCGTCGAGCGCTCCGCGGGCGACGCCGATCGCGACGGCGGCCTTGTTGTAGGCGAGCCGCAACGGTACGGGGATCCGGTACACAGGGTTCTCGTAGAGGGGCGGGACGGTGACCAGGTCGACCTCGGCGAAGCGCGCCGGAACGACGCCTCCCTCGGTGACGACGTCGTGGCTTCCCGATCCGCGCAGCCCGGCGACGTCCCAGGTGTCGAGGATCTCCCACTGGTCGCGGTGCATCATCCAGAGCTTCACCGTCGGCGCACCGTTGGTCAGCCTGATCTCGTCACCGTCGAACACGGGCGCAACCATGAAGCACCAGGTCGCGTTGTGGCATCCGCTGATGAACGTCGTGTGCGCCCACACCCGGTAGCTGCCGTCTGGTTGCGCGACCGCCCGAGACGGCGTCGTGCCCGGGCCACCCCCGCCGCACATGATCACGTTCGGGTCGCCGAGGTAGACCTCTTCGGCCAACTCCTTCGCCATGCCGCCGGCGGCCATCGCGTTGATCTCCGAGCCGAGCATCACGTTCCAGCCGACCGAGGCGTCGATCGCCGAGATCGCCTCGATCACCTCGATCGTCTGGCCGACCGAGGCATCCTCGCCACCGAGTTCCCGCGGGATGGTGAATCGGAAGAGGCCGGCGTCGACCAGGGCGTCGATGACGAACGACGGGCACCGTCGCAGCTGCTGGGCCTCGTCGCCGCCGCGACGGATCACGTCGTCGAGCGACGCGACACGTTCGAGCAGGCTCGGTTCCGACGGGTTCGACGACACCGTCGTGTTCGTGTCGTTCGTGATGATTGCCATGTTTCCATCCCCCGTTCCCGAATATTGATCGAAAGGTTAATTCATTCGGTCCGGGGCGTCGGCCTCGGACCGGCCGGTATCTGTTCAGGCAGGCAGCTGGATCGCCTTGGTCTCGAGGAACTCGTCGAGACCGGCGCGTCCGAGTTCGCGTCCGTTTCCCGACGTCTTGTAGCCGCCGAACGGCGCGAGCGGGTTGAACCGGCCGCCGTTCACCATCACCTGGCCCGTCTGGAGCTGTCGCGCCGCGGCGACGCCGTGGTCGTCGGTGTCGGCCCACACTGCGCCGGAGAGCCCGTAGGGCGAGTCGTTGGCGACGGCGATTGCCTCCTCGTCGCTGTCGACCGGGATGATGCACAGCACCGGCCCGAAGATCTCCTCCTGGGCGATCCTCATCGAGTTGTCGACGTCGGCGAAGATCGTCGGCTGGACGTAGAAGCCGATCTCGTACCCGTCGGGGTCGTCGGGGCCTCCGGCGACCAGACGGGCCCCTTCGTCGATGCCCAGCCGGATGTAGTCCTGCACGGTCCGCTTCTGCGATGCCGACACCAGCGGGCCGAGGAAGTTGTCGTCGCTTGCCGGGTCGCCCATCGACAGCGACGCCAGCGCTGCAACCGCGAGATCGACCACTTCGCCCTGGCGGTCGCGCGGCACGATCATCCTCGTGAGCGCAGTGCACGTCTGACCGCAGTTGAGCATCATGCCGGTGATGCCGGCCGGGACGGCCTTCGCCAGGTCGGCACCGTCGAGGATGACGTTGGCCGACTTGCCCCCGAGTTCCTGACAGATCCGCTTGATCGACGGTGCTCCGAGTTGGGCGATGCGGGCGCCGGCCTCGGTCGAGCCGGTGATCGAGATCATGTCGACCTCGGGGTGGACGCACAGCGACTCACCCACCGTGCGACCCGCGCCGGTCACCAGGTTGAAGACGCCCGCAGGCAGGCCGACCTCGTGCATGATCTCGGCGAGGACGAAGGCGTTCAACGGCGTCTCCGAGCTCGGCTTGACGATCATCGTGCAGCCGGCGACGAGCGCGGGGGCGACCTTGCCGACGATCTGGTGCAGCGGGTAGTTCCACGGCGTGATGAACGTGCACACGCCGATCGGTTCCTCGACGACGATCGAGTGCCCGATCCGCTCCGGCTCCGCTCGGGCGTACTCGCGCCCGATGGCGACGTAGCTCTGCATCACGGTGATCGGCAGGCCCGCCTGCACGCGGCGTGCGTTGGCCATCGGCATGCCCTGCTCGGCCGACACCGTCGCTGCGATCTCCTCGGCTCGTTCGCCCATGGCCGCGGCGATGCGTTCGACGTAGTCGACGCGCTCGTCGACCGAGAGTCGTGACCACGACGGAAATGCGGCACGGGCAGCGCGCACGGCCGCGTCGGCATCGTCCGCCGACGCGGCAGGGACGGTCGCGATGACCTCCTCGGTCGCCGGATTGACGACCTCGATGACGTCGCTCGACGTGGTCGGCACCCACTCTCCGCCGATGTAGAGATCACTGTGTACGCGCATCGGAATGCTCCTCGTCTCGTCGGATCGATGACTGCACGCTCACCATATGTGCAGCGCCGGCAGCCGTCCGGGGTCGGAGGCCGTGCGAGGCCGGCGGTGGGCGGTCAGCGCGGGGCGAAGCGTGTGCCGGCGTCGAGGCGGATCGTGTCACCGTTGAGCATCGGGTTCTCGATGATCGCCACGGCGAGGCGCGCGTACTCGTCGGGGCGACCGAGCCGACGCGGGAACGCAGCGTCCTTGGTCAGGTTCGCTGCCCGTTCTTCGGTCACCCCGGCGGTCAGCCCGGTGGCGAAGAGGCTCGGTGCGATCGTGTTGACCCGGATCCCGAGCGTGCCGAGGTCGCGGGCCATGGTGAGTGTCATCCCCGCGATGCCGGCCTTGGCGGCCGTGTAGGCGACCTGGCCGATCTGGCCCTCGAACGCGGCGATCGACGCGGTGTTGATCAGCACGCCGCGTTCGCCGTCGTCGTTCGGTTCGTTCTCGGCCATGTGCATCGCACAGAGCCGGTTGGTGTTGAACGTGCCGATCAGGTTGAGGTCGATCACGGCCCGGAAGTCGTCGAGGTCGAATGGTCCGTTGCGTCCGAGCGTGCGTCCGGCCTTGCCGCCGCCGGCGGTGTTGACGGCCACGTCGAGCCCGCCGAGGGCCTGGACGGCCTGGGCGATGACGGCCTCGATGCCCTCGAAGTCCAAGACGTCGGTCGGGTGCCACGTGCCGCCCAGTTGGGCAGCGACCTCGGCGCCGGCCGACTGCTCGCGGTCGAGGATGGCGACGGTGCCACCGCCTGCAGCGATCCGCTCCGCCGTGGCGCGGGCGAAGCCGGAGGCCCCACCGACGAGGATTGCCCGCAGTCCGTCGATCTCCATGGTCGTGCTCCTGTCCTCGTGTCGCCGGGCACTCGCGCTACGCCGGCGGCCGGTCCGTGATGTCGCTCGGACCTTATCGATCCGGTTCGACGGGCGGATGACCGCGGTCCTGTTGAGGCCCGGGCGTTGCCCGAAACGCGAGACTGAACGGCATGGACTTCTCGCCGGACGACGACCACCACGCGATCGCCGACGCCGTCGATCGCGTGTGTGCCGACTTCGACGACACGTACTGGGCCGGGTGCGACCAGCGCCACGAGTTCCCGTGGGCCTTCTACTCGGCGATGGCCGAGGGCGGGTGGCTCGGCGTCGCCATCCCCGAGGCGTACGGCGGTGGTGGCCGGGGGATCACCGAGTGCGCGATCGTCCTCAACCGGGTGGCAGCCTCCGGCGCGGCGATGAACGGGTCGTCGGCGCTCCATCTCACGATGTTCGGGCTGAACCCGGTGGTGAAGTTCGGCAGCGAGCGGCTGAAGGAGGCGTTCCTGCCGCGGGCCGCGGCGGGCGACCTGCACGTCGCGTTCGGGGTGACCGAACCCGATGCCGGCACCGACACCTCGCGCATCAGCACCCGGGCGATCGACGACGGCAGTGGCGGCTTCGTGGTGCGGGGCCGCAAGATCTGGACCTCGAAGGCGCTCGAGTCCGAGGTCTGCCTGCTGCTCGCCCGTACCGACGACGCTGATCCGCACGACCCGCGAAGGCGGTTCGACGGGTTGAGCCTGTTCCTGGTCGATCTCGACCCGGCCTACTGCGACATCGTGGCGATCCCGAAGCTCGGCCGCAACGCCGTCGCGTCGTGTGAGGTGGCGTACGACGACCTGCCCGTCGAGGGGTGGCGGCTGGTCGGCGAACGGGGCCGGGGGTTCCAGCAGATCCTCCACGGCCTCAACCCCGAGCGGGTGCTGCTCGCGGCGATGGCGTGTGGGATCGGCGAGGCGGCCCTGCGACGAGCAGTCGGCTACGCCAAGGAGCGCATCGTCTTCGATCGACCGATCGGCGCCAACCAGGCGATCGCCCATCCGCTGGCCCAGGCGCACATGCAGCTGCATGCCGCCGGGTTGGTGTGGCGCGAGGCCGCCTGGCGGTACGACCAGGGACTGGAGTGCGGCGAGGAGGCCAACACCGCGAAGTACCTCGCCGCCGAGTCGAGTTTCTTCGCGGCCGACCAGGCGATGCAGACCCACGGTGGTCTCGGCTACGCGTCGGAGTACCACGTCGAGCGGTACTGGCGCGAGGCGCGGTTGCAGCGTCTCGCCCCGGTGAGCCAGGAGATGACCTGCAACTTCATCGCCCAGCAGGTGCTCGGCCTGCCCCGCTCGTACTGAGCGGCTCGGTCACCGACGTTCAGAGGCCTCGCCGACCACCCTCACGCAGCATCGGCTCATGGCTCGCGAATCGCCCCCGTCCCGGTGCGGCCCCTTCGACCGACCCGGTGGTCAGGCCTCCGTCGACCACGAGCGTGTGACCGCTCACGAATCCCGCCCGGTCCGACATGAGCCACGTGGCGGCCTCGGCGATGTCCTCGGCGAGACCGGCGCGCCCCTTCAACGGGGTGGCTTTCGTGGTGAAGTACTCCAGCGAACGCTCGAGGGCGTCGGGGTCGCCGAACAGCACATCGGCGTTCATCGGTGTGTTGTGCTTGCCGGGAGCGATCGCGTTGGCCCGCACGCCGTACGGTCCGAGTTCGGCGGCGAGGTTCTTGGTGAACCCGACGATCGCGGTCTTGGCCATGTTGTAGGCGTGAGGTCCCAACCCGCCCTGGATGCCGGCCACGGAACTCGTCGCCAGGATCACACCGAAGCCCTGCGGCTTCATCACCCGCGCCGCGTGCTTCGATCCGAGGAAGACGGACTTCAGCAACACGTCGATCGAGAACTGCCATTCGTCGAGGGGCGTCTCGTCGATCGGACCGACGGATCCGACGATGCCGGCGTTGTTGAACATGCAGTCGAGCCGGCCCCACTGCTCGACGGTCTCGTCGACCACCGATCGGATCGCCTCCTCCGACGTCACGTCCACGTGGCGGTACACAGCGGCGTCGCCCAGATCAGCCGCCACCGCCTCGCCTTTGGCGTCCTGGATGTCGGCAACGACGACACGCGCTCCCTCGCGGACCATGAGGCGGCACGTCGCCTCGCCCAGCCCGCTCGCGCCCCCCGTCACGATCGCGGTCTTGCCGGCCACCATTCCCTGCATCGGATCGGTCATGCCACAGTGTCGCCGGTCGGGCCGGGCCGTCACGGACCGGCGACGCCGGATCGGCTCAGAGCGCGCGCGACAGCGCCGCGGCTTGATGGATCGCGGGCAGGACGCCGGTGGTCCCGGTGACATCGCCGACCTGGTGGACACTCCACGTCGCGGGTTCGGCCGAGAGGTACTCACCGAGTTCGCGGTTGGGTTGGCCGTAGGTGACGATCACGACGGTCTCGGCCGGGATCGTGCGCACCCGATCGGTGAATGCGACGCCGATGTCGACGGCGTCGGGCCGGATCTCCAGGAGATGGTGACCGCCGATGAAGTCGAACGCGCCCGACAGGAGGCGCTCCTTCGCCGCGGCGACGGTGGCCGGTGGGTACGGCAGCGTCGCCCCGATGGCGTCGAGTCGGCCCACCATCGTCACGCTCAGCCCGGCCTCGAGGAGTGCGTCGGCGACGGAGATCGCCTCGAACGTGCCGGTGTCGTCGTACACGAGTGCCGGTCCACGCAGTGTTGCGCGACCGCCGAAACCGAACACGTCCCACGACGTGTACACGTGGGGCAGATCGTGGCCGCGCACCGGATCGACCGGCGTCGTCAGCTGGAAGCCGTCACGGCGCGGCGAGATGCCGGTGGCGAGGATCACCTCGTCGGGGGCGAGTTGGGCGACGACATCGGGGTCGACCAGGGTCGACAGCCGGATCGTCACGCCGAGGCGTTCGATCTCGCTCGTGAGCCATTCGGTGATCGCGCCGATGTCGCTGCGGTGCGGTGCGGTCGCGGCGATTGCCACCTGACCGCCGAGGTGTCGGGTCGCTTCGTAGAGGTGGACCTCGTGGCCTCGAATCGCCGCGGTCCTCGCGGCCTCGAGGCCGGCCGGTCCGCCGCCGACGACGAGCACGCGCTTGCGACGGAGCGCCGGGGCGGGCGGCTCGAAACTCACGGTCGACTCCTGGGCCGCGGCGACGTTGACGACGCAGCTCAGCACACCGGTCGACATCAGCTGTCCGACGCAACCGAAGTTCGAACCGATGCAGGGCCGCACGAGGTGGGCCTCGCCCCGTTGCGACTTGTTCACGAGTTCGGGGTCGGCGATCAACGCCCTCACCATCGACACCATGTCGGCCGAACCCTCGGCGACGATGCGCTCCGCGTCGTCCAGCGTCATGATGCGACCGACGACCATCGTCGGTTTCGTCAGCCCGGCGGTGATGGGAGCGTTCGACGCCATCTCGTTGGCGAGCGGCTCGTCCATCGGCGCCAGCAGTTTGTAGAAGCGCCAGTACGAGCCCATGTGGAGCGACACGTAGTCGACCTGTGGCTCGACGATGCGTGCGATCTCGGCGATGTCGTCCGGCGACAGACCGCCCGGGATGTACTCCTCGTTGGGGAGGCGGATGCCGACCAGGTAGTCGGGCCCGACGGCGTCACGGATGCTCTGGAGAATCTCCGTCAGGAACCGCATCCGGTTCTCGAGCGAGCCGCCGTAGTCGTCGTCACGCGTGTTGTTGGCCGGCGACAGGAACTGCTCGATGAGGTAGCCGGACGAGGCGTGGAGGTCGATGCCGTCGAGGCCGCCGTCCCGGCAGCGGCGCGCAGCGGCGCCGAACGCCTCGACCATCTCGTGGATCTCGGACACCGACATGGCCACCGGGATGCCGCCGACCAACGGATTCGGGATCGCGCTCGCCGACACCTGCGTCGACGCCTTCCTGGGGCGCGTCGCGGACCCGGGGTGATAGATCTGCTGGAGGAGCGCCATGCCGTACGGGCGCATCCGGGCAGAGATCTCGCGGTAGAACGGGATGCAGTCGTCGCTGTACAGGGGAATCAGGCTCGGCGCGTTCGCATGCACGCCGGTCGCCTCGAGCGTGCTCAGGGCGACGCCGCCGGCCGCACGAGCCTCGTGGTAGGCGATCAGTCGCTCGCCGGCCATGAGCGTGCCGTGCGCCGATCGGACGATCCGGTTCTTCAACGAGACCTGCCCGACTTGCAGCGGGGTGAACAGATGCTCGAACGATCGAGACACGGTGACTCCTCTCAGGCGCCGAGCGGCGAGGTGACCGATCGAGCCCACCGGTCGGTCGACTCCCAGTAGCGGAGTACCGTAGTGAGCGACCGCGACCCGACCCGATCCGGAGCAGATCATGACGCATCCCCGCCCATTCCGCTTCGGCGTCCTGGCGGCCAAGGCCCGATCGTCCTCCGAGTGGGCCGACACGGCGAGGAAGGCCGAGGACCTCGGCTACTCGACGCTCGTCATGCCGGACCACTTCGGTGACCAGCTGTCTCCGATCGCGGCACTGTCGACCGCGGCAGCAGTGACGAAGACGCTGCGTGTCGGCACGCTGGTCTTCGCGAACGACTTCCGCCATCCTGCCGTCCTGGCCAAGGAGACCGCGACGCTCGACCTGCTCAGCGACGGTCGACTCGAGGTCGGCGTGGGTGCCGGCTGGATGAGCGTCGACTACTCGTCGACGGGAATCGTCGAAGATCGCCCTGGCGTGCGCATCGACCGCATGATCGAAGCGATCGCGGTGTTGCGCGGGCTCTGGGGCGACGGCGCGTTCTCCTTCGACGGCGAGCACTACACGATCACCGAGCTGAACGGGCGGCCCAAGCCGGTGCAACCGGGTGGACCACCGCTCGTCGTCGGCGGAGGAGGCAAGCGCGTGCTGTCGACGGCGGCGCGGCTCGCCGACATCGTCGGTGTCAACCCGAATGTCGGCGAGGGCAATGTGGGCCCCGAAGCGATCGCGTCGATGTCTGCCGATGCCACCGACGAGAAGCTCGGCTGGGTGCGTGCGGCGGCCGGCGACCGCTTCGACCAGATCGAGATCAGCATCCTGAAGTTCGTCACCATCGTCACCGACGATCGCGCAGCGGTCGCCGAGAAGGTGGGCGGAGCCATGGGAATGGACGCCGCGACCCTGCTGGCGAGTCCCCACACGCTCGTCGGCTCGGCCGAGCAGGTCGCCGATGAGCTCATCGAGCAGCGCGAACGCTGGCAAGGGTCGTACGTGACGGTGCAGTCCGATGCGCTCGAGACGTTCGCCCCGGTCGTGGCGGCGCTCGCCGGTACCTGAGTCTCACCGGCGCGGCGGGGGACGCCGCGTGGTGCGATCAGGCCGGCGGCTTGTTGCTCACGACGTCAGGAGACCGCGCCCACATCAGCGTGCTGTCGAAGCCGAGCTTGTAGTCGGGGCGGAACTCGATGACGACGCGATCGGGTGAATCGAGGAACGTCTGGAACGTGGTCGCTGCGACCTCGTCGTTCGGCCTGATCCACCGTGCGAACCGCGGGTAGAACCAGTCCTTGACCTCGCGCGACGTATGGACGGTGCAGTCGCCCTTGTAGCTGATGGTCTTGCCGCCGCCCATGTCGGTGCCGGTACTCGTGATGCAGATCGATGCGCGCGGGTAGCGCCGGATGGCCGCGATCCGCGCGCGTCGCTCGGCCGCGGTGAGCCAGAACACTCCCTCGTCCGGGAGGTACGACATGATCACGCCGAATGCCTCGCCGGCCTTGTTCGTCCACATGAAGGTGCACTCGCGTTGGGCCGAGACGAGTTGTCGCTCGAGTTCCTCGCTCAGTCCACACTCGGTCAGGTCTTCGTAGCTGTCGTGCATGTGTTGCCCCCTCGTCGGCCGTTCACCATATGTGTCGATGATTCGGCCCGTCCCAGCGGAGCGCGATGGCGAGTGACGACCTGGAGCACTCTTGGGCGTCACCGCCTGAGCCGTTGTCCGTCGAGTGTGATGACTACGGTGCCGCCATGTCGTTCGACTTCGTTGGCAAACGGGCAGTGGTGACGGGCGCGAGTCGGGGGATCGGCGAGGCGATCGTGCGTCAGTTGGATGCGTCAGGTGCGCGCGTCGCGCTCGTGGCGCGCAGCGCCGATCGGCTCGAGGCGATCGCCGCCGAGCTCACGAACGATCCGCTGGTGGTTCCCGTCGATCTGTCCGACCACGGCGCGATCGAGCAGATCTCGACGGCGGTACTCGATGCCTTCGGTGGTCTCGACGTGCTCGTCAACAACGCCGCCGTCGAGCGCAATCAGCCCGCGTCGAAGGTCACCGGCGACGCGATCGACGAGACGCTCTTCGTCAACCTGCGTCAGGCCTTCATGCTCTGCTCGGCGTTCGCCAAGGCCCTGTTCGCATCGCAGGGCTCGATCGTCAACATCACGTCGACCGCCGCGACCGGAGCGGGCGGGACGCAGGGCGCGTACGCCGCGTCGAAGGGTGGGCTGAACACGCTGACCAAGAACCTGGCGAACGAATGGGCGTCGAAAGGTGTTCGTGTCAACGCCGTCGCACCGGGACTGGTCGACACCGAGATGTGGGGGCCGACATTCGAACGGCTCGGTGAGGACGCCGTCCGGAAGGGCTTCGTCAGGAGCGTGCCGCTCGGGCGATGGGGGACGGCGGACGAGATCGCCGACGTGGCCTGCTTCCTCGCGTCGGCCCAGGCCTCATACGTCACCGGGCAGATCATCCGCGTCGACGGCGGGATGACCAATCTGTAGGCGTTGCGCGGCGATCGGCGAGGTGGTGGCGCGCAGATCGAGCAGGGCTACTGGACCGTCCGGTCAGTCGAGCAGGTGGCTTCCCGACCCGCCGAGTCTTCCGACTGGCCGAGAGTGGAGTGGATGATCAGCGGGTGGTCAGCTCGCCGATCAACTCGTGGCAGCGACGCACGCGTTCGCGGTCTTGCTCCTGGCAGCGCTCGATGAACTCCGTGACCTCGCGGTGGTCCTGCTGGTGAGCATCCTGCAGATATTGGTCATAGGACTCGTTCGCCTGAAGTGCGTGGTATTGGATACTGACCAGGTCGTACACGATGTTGTCGGTCAGGTCGTGGGTCGTGGCCATGTGGTCTCTCCTCCTGAGCGGCGGTGGTTACCGACGGACTGATGCGGGATCGCTACCCGTTCGCCGCTCGACCCATGCACGCGATCATGTCGTCCTCCGCGCACGCCGACTCGCCACGAAAGGCACCTGCGTGTCGACCCGGAACGGGTGTCACGCGCGGATGAGAGCGGATGACGGGAATCGAACCCGCGTTCTCAGCTTGGGAAGCTGATGTTCTACCATTGAACTACATCCGCAAGAAGCTCCCAGGCTAGCGGGAGCGCGCAGAGGGTCGAGAAACGTCAGACCCCGCGAGCGTCGATGGCGGCTTGATCGTAGGGCTCGATCATGATGCACTCACCGGGGCATTCCTCGGCGGCATCGACGGCGAGATCGATGAGGGAATCGGGAATGCGGGCGACACCTCGCCCGTTGTCGGGGCCGTGCCCGGCGCCCTCGGCGCCGTCGAAGATCGTCGTCGTCCCGAAGTGCGAGGCTTCCTCCTTGACCACCCAGAGGCCGTCGTCACGCGACACGAACACGTCAGGACAGATCTCCGAGCAGATGCCATCACCCGTGCACAGATCCTGATCGATCCACACCATCAACGCCGTTGCCATCAATCCGGTCCCTTCGATTCGTTGCGAGCTTGCGCTTGGTGTCTACAGGATGCCGAGCCGCTTCGTGCGGCGCACCGCGCGTTTCGTGCGATCACGCGTCCACTCCACGCATGGCCTCGGCAACCGCGCGGTCACCGAGGCGCGGTGAACCGGCCAGTCCATCCACGACGCCGGAGCGGTCCCTGTCCGAACGATTTTGACTGAGCTTGCGCTTGCCCTCGACCCGCTCGATCTCGACCTCGATACCGACGATGGCCCGCAGCTGGCTGTCGATGAACTGCGGTGGAGCGTCGGTCACGGCCCACGGGCGGTCGCTCGCCCGCCGGGCTTCGTGGCGGTCGGTGAGATCGGTGACGAGCGCACGAACCCAATCGACGTCATCGTGGACCGTGATGGTGCCATGCACGTGCACGACCTCGTAGTTCCACGTCGGCACCACCTTGCCGTGCTCGGCCTTCGACGGGTACCACGACGGGCTGACGTAACCGTCGAGCAGCGGGAAGAGCACGAACGCGCGAGCACCATTCGTCGCCCTCCACTGAGGGTTTGCTCTCGCCACGTGACCGCGCAGGTGACCGCGCGGCCCGGATCGGGGGTCGAGGATGAGGGGCAATCCGGTCGCGTCGAAGCCGTCAGGCCCGTTGGTGACCAGGTGTCCGAACGAGGCAGCCTCGATCAGATCGAACAACTCGCGCTCCTCCGCGACGTCGAAAGCGGCAGGACGGTACATGCCCGCAAGGTAGCTCCAGGCCTCGATCACTAACGTGGCCGATTGTGATCCTGTCCGACCGCACCCTCCGTGAACAGCTCGCTGCCGGTCGGATCGTCATCGACCCGCTCGACGAGTCGCTGATCCAGCCGTCGTCGATCGACGTCCGCATCTCGAACCTGTTCCGTGTGTTCCGCAACCACACGCGCGGCGTGATCGACGTGAAACTCGACATGGTCGATCTCACCGAACTCGTCGAGATCGCCGAGGGATCCGGCGAACCGTTCATCCTCCATCCCGGCGAGTTCGTCCTCGGCTCGACGCTCGAGCGCATCGGCGTCCCCGACGATCTCGTCGGCCGTGTGGAGGGCAAGTCGTCGCTCGGCCGGCTCGGACTGCTGATCCATTCCACTGCGGGTTTCATCGACGCGGGCTTCGACGGCCACATCACGCTGGAGCTCGCCAACGTCGCCAGTCTGCCGATCACGCTGTACCCCGGCATGAAGATCGGCCAGGTCAGCTTCATGCAGATGACCACAGCAGCGGACAAACCGTACGGAAGCGGAGCGAGCGGCTCCAAGTACCAGGGCCAACGTGGGCCGACCCCGAGCCGGTACTTCGAGAACTTCACGCGCTGACTCGCCCCGGTTGGGGTGTGACTCGTCCCATCGTGTTTTGAGCCGATCGGCAACGGGTACTCCATAGTGGAGCGGGCAACGCCCCGACACCACGACACGAAGGAGCATCCCATGAGTGGAGAAACCGACAAGGCCAAGGGCCGCATCAAGCAGGCCGCAGGCGACCTCACCGACAACGAGAGCCTCAAGCGAGAAGGCAAGGCGGACGAAGCTGCCGGCAAGGTCAAAGATGCCGTCGGCGACGCGAAGGACAAGTTCGACGACGCCGTCGACAGCGTGAAGAACCGGATCACCTGACCTGAGTCGGTAACCAGCTCGTCGCACCGACCGGAGCGACACCCCTCGCCGTGCCCGCCGATCTTCCATCGGCGGGCACGGTCGCGCGCAGCGGCCTGCCGCCGGTACGACGTCGACCGCTCAATCGACGGTGATGGCGAGTATCGCGATGTCGTCGTCGTGGAGGCCGGACGGGTGGAGCAGCTCCACGAGTCGCTCCACGAGTTCGGCCGGCCGCGCCGCGTCGAGCGGAATCGCCTGGAGGAGGCGCTCGAAGTCCTCGTCGATGTCGTGCTCGCGACGCTCGATCAGCCCGTCGGAGTAGAGCACGCACCGTCTCGCCTGGCTGGAGTTCGAGAGAGCTGTGCTCGTACCGGACGCTGGGATCGACCCCGAGCGGCGGACCATGCGTCTCCTCGAGCATGTACGGAGCTCCCGACGTCGGGACGACCACCGGATACGGGTGGCCGGCGTTCGTCCACGTCAGTCGTCGGTCTGCCGGGTCGTAGATCATGATGCAGGCCGTCGCGAACGTGGAACTCAGCTTCGACAGCGTCAGCGTGGTCAGCTCTGCGATGCGGTCGGTCGCGTGATCCTCGACGGCGTAGGCCAGCACCACTGCGCGGATCCGGCCCATTTCCCCCACGGCCGTGGCCCCGTGGTGGGCGACATCGCCGATCACGAAGAGCAGCCGTCCGCCGTCGAGTTCGGTGGCATTGAACCAGTCGCCGCCCGCCTCCGACGTCTTGGCCGCAGTTCGGTGAACAGCGGCCGTCGTCACTCCGGCGAGCGATGGCAGCTCGAGATCGAGCAGCGCCGCGTGGAGCGATGCGAACGCCTGGCGGTCTTCCGCCGCCGAGATCACGCGGATGAGCGCCTGGGTGGCGAGGTCGGCAATGGTGAACAGCGCCAACTGCTGCACGGTGTCGAACAGCTGAGGTGTCTCGTAGGTGAACCCCAACGATCCGATCGGTTGTCCCTCGAGGATGAGCGGCAGCACCACCCAGGCCTGGTGGGTTGTCGAGGCGATCGTTTCGTCGAGGTGTGGGTAGGCCTCGAGGAACGTGCCCCGGTCGGGGTAGAAGGCCGGTGATTGCGTCGTCAAGGCGTCCGAGATCGGATCGCTGGTGGGCTGGATGTCGAAATCGCTCCAGGCCTCCGCGACGTCGTCCTCGAGGTGGCGACCCGAGATCAGGTGGAGTCGTGTGCCCTGAACGATCATCAGGGATCCTCCGACGGCATCTGTGGCGTCGACGCCGTGGCTCATCAGTGCTCGCGCCACTTCGTCGACCGTGTGCACGGCGACGAGGTGGGTGGCGAACTGTCGGAGCCTTCGCAGCTGAGACAGCTGGGCCGAGGTGTCGTCTTGGGCGCTCGCCGGCTCCGGAGCCATGTCACAGCGTGTCACAGGAGGTGAGCGAGCGGGCAACGCGCTCGGTTCGCCCTGTCGGTGTCGTGGTCAGCCGACGTCGAGCGACTCGGCAACCTTCGAGGTCGCCGACTCGACCGCGGTGGTCACCCGGTCGGTGGCGACATCGGCAATTCCGCCGACTCCGTCACTCACGCTCGTGACGATCGCGCCGGAGCGTCCGGACGTCGCGGCATTCCTCGCCGCACGTACCAGTCGTGGGCGTCGCTCGGCGTCGACCGACGAGACGAGGAGGCCGCCGGCGAAGGCCCCCACTACGAAGCCGGCCCAGAACTTCATGACGTCGTCGTGCGCGAGATTCGCGCGCACGGCACCGTGCCGTGCCGGCGCCGCCTGGCGTGGTCGTGGTCATCTCAGACCCGCTTGGCGAAGTAGATGATCGCAAGGATGACCAGGATGAGAATGAGAATTCCACCGATGCCGTAACCCATGTCGTGTTCCTCTCTCGTTGCCCGTGGCATGGTGCCCGGACGTTGTCGGACACAGAAGTACCCGTTCGGCGAGTTGACCAAACCTCACCGAACCCGACGGCGCCCTCGACGAGATCGACGTCGTCGGTGGCCGGGACCTTCGCGGTTGTGCCGGGCTCCTCGGGGTAGCGTGCGGTCATGGCTGGAGAGACGTCCATGGCAGCGGTGACGGCCGAGCCGGACCGGATCGACGTGTCGGTGCCGCTGCGGGCCGAGTTCGCGTCCACGCTCCGGACGCTGGCGGCCTCGATCGGCGCCGACGCCGGATTCTCGGTCGACGAACTGGACGACCTCCGTCTGGCGTTGAGCGAGATCTTCTCCGTGCTCGCCGATGCCGCACCCAGCGGCAGCCGGGCACTGGTTTCCATCGCCGTGATTTCTGGTGAGCTGTTCGTCTCGATCCGGTCCGATCAGGCCGACATGGTGTTCGAACTCGACGAGTTGGCTGCCGGCATCCTGCAGTCGGTCACCGACATGTACGAGATCAGCCCGGGCGCCGTGGAGTTCTCGATGCGCAGCACCGAACTCGGCACTGGCCCGCACCGGTCATGAACGACGCGTCCCCCGCGGACGGCGACCTCGATCTGTTCCGGGAGTTCGCGGCAGGACGCCAGCGCAGCGTTCGCAATCGGCTCGTCGAGCGACACATGGGCCTCGCCGCGCACATCGCCCAGCGATACCGCAGGTCGAACACGAGCGACGACGACCTGCGTCAGGTCGCCATGCTGGGGCTCGTCAAGGCCGTCGATCGTTTCGACCCCGATTACGGGTCGCCGTTCGTGGCGTTCGCCAGTCGAACCATCGAGGGTGAACTGAAGCGGCACTTCCGCGACCGCACATGGGTCGTGCGCGTTCCTCGGAGTGCCAAGGAGCTGCATCTCCTGGTTCGACGAGCCAACGACGAACTGTCGCAGGAGATCGGCCGGTCGCCGTCGGTCGACGAGATCGCCGACCACCTGGCGATCGATCGCGACGATGTGCTCCGCGGCCTGTCGGCCACAGCGGCCTACAACGTGGGCACACTCGACGGCACCACCGATGACCCGGGCAGGTCGACGAGCGGGCAACGGGCGTTGACGTCGATCGAGTCCGGATACGAGGACACGGAGAACCGGCAGGTGATCTCCGAGCTGCTCGACCGGCTGCCCGAGCGGGAACGTGAGATCGTTCGCCTGCGCTACTACGAGCGGATGTCGCAGTCGGAAATCGCCGCGGCCATGGGTGTCTCGCAGATGCACGTCTCCCGACTGCTGCGCCGGTCGTTCGAGCAGATGCGCGAATGGGCCGGCGACGCGGCGTCATCGCCGGAAGTTGGCGAGACGTCATGACCTTCACATCTCGACGCGTTGATATGTCAAGTCGATCGCTACTATTTGCTCGATGCCCAATCGTTTGGTGATCACCGAGATCGGTTCGGAGTGCATCGCGCTCCGTGGCGAGATCGACGCCCACTCCGCACCGACGCTCGCAGCGCGGTTCGAGTTCCTGCCGGCGGGCGATGACGACATCGTGATCGACATGGCGGAGGTCACGTTCATGGATTCCAGTGGGCTGCGCGTCTTCATCGACGTACACCAGCGAGCCGAGTCCGAATCCCGTCACCTGGTCCTCAGGTCGCCGAGCCAGTCCGTCACCAGACTCCTCGAGGTCGCAGGACTCACCGATCACTTCGCGATCGACAGCCGAGTCGGCGACCGACTCGAACTGATCGAGCTCGGACCCCGCGCTCCGACGATCGGCGGCGCTCGATCGCCTTCCGCCAGGACGTCAGTCGGTGTAACGCCTGACGCGCGCCCGCTTGCCTCGCAGCGTGGTGCTCGACATCTTCTCGATGACATGATCGACCGACGCTTCGGGCACACCGACGACCGAATAGGCGTCGGAGATCCGGATCGGACCGATCTCTCGGCCCACGAGCCCGGTCTCGTTGGCGATCGCGCCGACGAGGTCACCCGGGCGTACCCCGGCCTTGCGCCCGAGGCTGACATGGACGAATCCCGCACCGGCGCCGGAGTGCTTTCCCTTCGCCCCGCCGCGGTCACGCTCGCCGGTGTTGCGCTGCTTGTTCTTGTCGAACTTCTTGCCTTCCCCCTTGCCGCCGCGCAGGCGGTCGGACGCGTCGGGGATCTCGAGTTCGTCGATCGTCGAACCGCGTGACTCGTGGACGAGCTTGATCGCCGCGAGCGCGATGTTGCGCTCGCTGTCCTCACCGGCCAGCGCGTTGAGAACGACGTTGAAATCCTCGAGGTCGACAGCTGCGAGTGCCTCGCGCACCGCCATGACGGTCGTCTCGATCTGGCGGATGCGGAGGTCCGACACCGTCGGGACCGTGGCAATCTCGAACTTCTGCTTCGTCAGCCGCTCGATGTTCTCGAGCCCACGACGCTCGCGTGGTTCGGCCAGCGTGATGGCGACGCCTTCGCGCCCGGCGCGTCCGACGCGCCCGATCCGGTGCACGTAGCTCTCGGCGGCCGAGGGCACGTCGTAGTTGACGACGTGGGTGAGCGTGTCGATGTCGAGGCCGCGTGCCGCGACGTCGGTCGCCACGAGAAGCTCGGCGGTGCCGTCACGCAGTCGGGCCATCACCCGATCGCGTTGCGCCTGATCCATCCCGCCGTGGAGCGCCTCGGCGCGGTATCCACGCCCGTTCATCGTCTCGGTCAGCTGGTCGACCTCGGTGCGGGTACGGCAGAACACCAGCGCCGACTTCGGTGCCTCGATGTCGAGGATGCGGCCGAGCGCCGATGGCTTGTGGGCCCGCTGCACGACGTACACCGTCTGGCGAACGAGTGCTTTCGAACCAGGCTCGGCGTCCGGACGGCCGATCGTGATGCGGGCCGGATCGGTCTGGTAGCGCTTCGCGATCGACGTGATGCGCGACGGCATCGTGGCCGAGAAGAGCACCGTCTGGCGATCGTCCGGCGTGCTCTCGAGGATCGACTCGATGTCGTCGGTGAAGCCCATGTCGAGCATCTCATCGGCCTCGTCGAGGATGACGGTGCGGATCGAGTCGAGCGCGAGCGATCCGCGCCCGATGTGGTCGAGTGCCCGCCCCGGCGTGGCGACCACGACGTGGACGCCACGGTCGAGTGCCTGCAACTGGCGTTGGATCGGTTGGCCGCCGAACACCGGCACCACCTTCACGCCGAGCTCGCGGCCGTACTTGAACATCGCCTCGCTGACCTGCACCGCCAGTTCGCGGGTCGGCACGAGCACCAGCACCTGCGGCTCGCGCCGCTTGGCGTCGATGAGCTGCAGCGCCGGCAGCGCGAATGCCGCGGTCTTCCCGGTGCCCGTTGCCGCCTGGCCGAGCAGGTCGCGGCCCGTGAGCAGCAGGGGGATCGTCTCGCGCTGGATCGGTGTCGGCTCCTCGTAACCGAGTTCGTCCAGCGCCGACAGGAGTTCGTCGCACAACCCGAGCGAGGCGAACCCGTCGGGAGACTCCTCGGCGACGACGGTGTCGTCATCGGTGGTGGGTTCGTCGTGGTGGTCGGTCATCGCGTGCTCCTGGCAGGGGAATTGGTCAACGATACGAACGTCGGGGCCCGTATCGAACAGAATGTTCCATGGCCTACATCGCCGACCGTGTCGCACACGACGCCGACGCCCACATCATGGAGCCTCCCGACTGGCTGCGCGACCACGCCGATCCCGACATCCGCGACCGCATCGAGCGGCCCGGCTACGCCAACGAACTGGCCCAGACCGGTGACGGTGATCATGGCGGGGATCAGCAGCGCATCGATGCCGTCTTCGCCCGCCTCGCCGAACGGCATCGATCAGCGGAGTTCCTCGAGAACGAGGACGTCGACGTGATGAATCGCAAGAACTTCGCCGCGACCGGATCGTTCCTGGCCGACGACCGGCCACGAGTTCTCGACTTCATCGGGGTGCGGAGCCAGCTGCTGTTCAACACGTTCCACAACAGCCGTCTCTACCAGTGGGAACATCAGCCCGACCTCGATCTGGCCTACGGCACGGCGCGGGCACACAACCGGGGGATGATCGAGTTCTGCTCCGTCGATCCGCGACTCCTGCCGACCTGTTACGTCCCGCTCGTCGACTTCGCTCGGGCCGAGGCGATGGCGGCCGAAGCGATCGACATGGGAGCGGCCGCGCTCCTCGTGGCGTCGGGTTGCCCGATGGGCCACTCGCCGTCACACATCGCGCTCGACCCCGTGTGGCGCCAGGCCGAGGAGGCCGGCATTCCGGTCGTCTTCCATGTCGGCGGGACCGGCGACCTGATCGACCGCGCCTACTTCGACAACGGGCTGCCGATCCCGGCGGACTTCCACGGCGGTGAGGAGAACTTCCGCTCCGTCGACTACATGGCCATCCCGTTCCCGCCGATGCAGACGCTCGCCACACTGATCTTCGACGGTGTGCTCGAGCGGTTCCCCGACCTGCGCATCGGAGTCATCGAGCAGGGCTGCAGCTGGTTGCCGAGCTGGATGAAGCAGATGGAGTCGGCGATCGACGCCTTCGGTCGCCACGAGGAACGGCTCCAGAAGCTGTCGCTGCGTCCGAGCGAGTACGTCGAACGCCAGGTGCGGGTCACGCCGTATCCGACCGAGGACATCGGGTGGGTGACGGCGCAGGTCGGGCCCGACATCTTGCTCTTCAACACCGACTACCCGCACGTGGAGGGTGGGCGTCGCCCGTTCGAGCGCTTCGAGAAGAGCCTCGGCGACGCATCGGAGGAGATCCGCCAGAAGTTCTACGCCGACAACTTCGTCGACCTCATGGGAACCGCCGTCTCCGCCCTCGTCTGATCCGCGGGACACGGTTCACCGACGGCGCCGGCCGTGAACCGGTCAGCTCCTGCGGCGGAGGAGGTCGAGCCGGTGGCGGACCTCGGGGTCGGCCAACAGCTCCGAGGTCGGGATGTCGAGTCGGCGCCGCCAGATCTCCGGCACGACACGGCCCGGCAGGTTGTGCGGTCGGGTCTCACCGACGAGGTCGTCGAGGTCGGCGATCACCATGTAGGCGTCGCTGTACGAGAGGCGGGTCAGCATGTGTTCGAGGATGTCCTGCCAGGTGTCGGCGACCTCGACGCCGTGCGCGGCGCCCACGCGGGTGCGGTAGCCCTCCGTGTCGAGTTCGTCGACCGCCACTGCGAGCGGTGCCATGTCGTGCGTCCGGATGCCGGCCACGACGCGAGACGGAATGTGGGGCAGCGGGTCGACGTCGAAGTGGAACTGCTCCTCGTACATCCCCAGCATGTCCCAGCGGTCGAATGCCTCGGACACCTCGGGCGGCACGGTGCCGAGATCCTCACCGACGATGGTCACCCCCGCAACGGATGCGGCTCGCCGCGATCACGGCGAGGATCTCTTCACGCTGATAGTGCACGTACGCGCCCTGGTGTGCGGGGAGTCCGGCGGGAACCCACCAGAGGCGCTCGACGGCCATGGCGTGGTCGATGCGCAAGATGTCGGCGTGGCGTCCGACGCGGGCGATGAGTTCGCGCCACAGTCGTTGACCACTGGCGTGCATCGCCGCGGGGAGGGGCGGCGGGAATCCCCAGTCCTGTCCATCGCTGAAGAAGATGTCCGGAGGTGCACCGACACTCATCGCGCCGGCGAACATCGAACCGTCGGCCCACACCTCGTAGCCCTGGGGGTGCGAACCGATCGGGAGGTCGAGCGCCAGTGCGGCTGCCTCGGGATCCTCGGCGATCGCGCGCAGCTGTTGATCGGCGAGATACTGCGCGAGGACGTGCGACGCCTCGACGTGCGGATCGGCACCCGCCTCACGACCGGCCAGGAAGCGGGCGTACTCGGCGACGTCGGGATGGGTGACGACGAACTCGTCGAGGCGCGCCCGTGTGTCGGCATCCATCCGCCGAGCGGCCTCGAGCAGCTGGGTACGTCGCCGAGCACCGAGCGCCCGCCAGTCGACGTGGTCGGTGAGTGTCGGCGCCGGCGCATCCGGCAGGCCTTCGTCGTCGAGGTAGACCTCGTTCCAGTGCAGGCGACTGATCGGCGAGTACGGGCTGGGGTCGAACGGGTCGTCGAGGAACGTGGCGTAGAGCGGAAGCGTCGAGAGCACATCGATACCCGACGCCTTCAACGTTCGGGCGAGCTCGTGGAGATGTCGGAACGACGGCAGCGGTCGGTCGGCCTCCCAGAGGGCGTACGCAGGCACGAACACGCCGGAGGTCCGCTCGAACCCGGCGCTGCGCGGCATCGACGGCGGGGCGACGACCACGACGGTCTCGCCGGCGCCCCGGTCGGTGTCGAAGCGCAGCAGGTGACATCCCACACGGGAGGTCGGTCGGGAGGTCGAGGAAGTCGTGGCCGTCCCCATGGCGGACCATGACGTCGACCTCCTCACCGGTGACGATGATGGAGGCAGCGCCCACCCGGCCGGCGACGGCGACGGGGGCACGAGGGTCGTCGTGCAATGGCGTGGCGAGTCGGGAGGCGGATGCCGCCGCGATCCGGTCGGCCTCGAGCACTTCCACGATGCGTTCCAGCGCGACGTCGTCGCGCATGATGGAGTTCGTTGCGAACGTCGAAGTAGCTGGTCTGCACGCCGAGTTCGCGGGCACGGGTCCGCAGCGGTGAATCTGTGTCTGGCACGGGCGCAGTCTTGCCGGTATCGATCGAGTGGAACGGCGCCGCTGGCGTCAGCCGGGGCGGGCCGGCGGTACGTCGTCGTAGTGCTCGACCACGTCGATCGGGCGCGCCGTGGCTGTGTCGGGGTCGAGCCCGGCAGACCGACGGGCCCGCCGCTGTCGCAGGAGGTCCCAGCTCTGGTCGAGCTGTTCCTTCACCACGCTCAGGCGGTCGCGGTCGCGGTCGGTTGCGGTGCCTGCAGACTCCTTGGCCAGGAGTTCGTGTTCTTCGTGGGCCAGATCGTTGATCCGTCCGGTGATTACGTCATCCATGACACCCTCCTGGCGTCACTCTACGACGCACCGCTCCCGCCACCCTGATCCGCGGCGGCGTCGCGACGCTCCGTCCGGAGTGCGTCGCACACCGGAGGGGTCCCCGTCAGCTCGCCGACGACGGGGGCGAGCGGTGCGTCCGGATGGTGCATCTTCGCCTCTCCTGCCTGGATCGCTTCGAGCAGGTGGATCGACACGTCGGCCACGCGGACCTGGTCCTCCTCGAAGCCGGCACCCTTCACGCCGTCGTCGAGCATGATGTAGCAGAACGGGCACGCCGTCGCGACCCGGCTCGCGCCGGTGGAGATCGCCTCCGCCGCACGCTCGTCGTTGACCTTCGTGCCGGTGTTCTCCTCCATCCACATGCGCGCGCCGCCGGCGCCACAGCACATGCCCTTGGTGCCGTTGCGCGGCATCTCGACGACGTCGACGCCCTTGATCGAGGCGACCACCTTGCGCGGTGCGAGGTACACGTCGTTGTGGCGACCCAGGTAGCACGAGTCGTGATACGTGATGCGCTCTTCGAGCGTGGCCTGGCTCACGTCGAGCTGGCCCGACTCGATGAGTTGCTCGAGCAGCTGCGTGTGGTGGACCACTTCGTAGTTGCCGCCGATCTGCGGGTACTCGTTGAGCAGCGTGTTGAAGCAGTGCGGACACTGGGTGATGATCTTCTTCACGCCCATGCCGTTGAGCATCTCGACGTTGGGCTGGGCGAGCATCTGGAACAGGTACTCGTTGCCCGACCGGCGAGCGGAGTCGCCGGTGCACATCTCGGACGGACCGAGGATCGACACGTCGATGCCGGCTCGACGCAGCAGCTGCGCCATTGCCTGGGTGACCTTCTTGTTCTTGTCGTCGAACGATCCGGCACAACCGACCCAGTAGAGGTACTCCGACTGCAGTGCCTCACCCGGATCGACGATGGTCACACCGTCGATCCCGTCGGCCCAGTCGCCGCGCTCACCCTGGTTCATGCCCCAGGGGTTGCTCTGGTTCTCCATCGCCCGGTACGCGTTGCCGAGTTCGGCGGGGAAGTTCGACTCCATCAGCGAGAGGTACCGCCGCATGTCGAAGATCTTGTCGGTGATCTCGATGTTGACGGGGCAGATCTCGTCGCACGCCTTGCACGTGGTGCACGCCCAGATCTCCTCGGGGGTGATCCGTTCGAACAGCGAGTTGGCGGTGACCGTGATCTCGCTGTCGACGCCGATGGGCGCGCTGACCACGGGGGTGCCCGTCGCTGCCATGACCTCGCCCGCCTTGAGGACGATCTCGCGGGGGTCGAGGGGCTTGCCGGTGGCGTGGGCCGGGCACACACTCGTGCAGCGACCGCACATCGTGCAGGCATCGAGGTCGAGCAGTTGCTTCCAGGTGAAGTCCTCGATCGACGACGCACCGAAGCTCTCGAGTTCGGTCTCCTCGAGGTTCGGCATGGGCCGCATGGCGCCCTTCGGACGGTCCTTGTCGGACAGGTACATGTTGAGCGGCGAGGTGAAGATGTGGCGCAGCATCGTGATCGGCAGGAGCGCGAGGAACACGATGAACGACACGACGTGCACGATCCACATCCACTGGTGCCAGTCACCCAGCGTCGAGAGCGACCACCCGTCGACGAGGGTGGCGAGCGGATAGCCGATGAACGACCACTTCTCGTAGCTCGGGGTGCCTTCGTCGGCGATCCGGAACATCTCGGCACCGAAGCCGGTGACTCCGATGGCGAAGAAGGTGGCGAGGATCGCGGCGTGTTCGGGCTTCGACTTGATCCGGATGCGGTAGGGCCGCTGGACGTAGCGGCGAACGATGGCCCACACGATGCCGCCGAGGAACACGAGGCCAGCGGCATCGCCGACGAAGCTGTAGGCCTGATACGTGGTGCCGTGGAGGAACTTGAGTGCCTCGGGCATCTGGTGGTCGACCTCGAGGATCGTGGTGACCCCGAGCAGCACGAGGAACCCGAAGTAGATCATCGAGTGCATCAGGCCCGCACCGCTGTCACGCAGCAGCGTCTGCATGTAGGCGCCGGCACGGAAGTCCTTCAGCCGCTTCGCGGCGTTCTTCGAGGTGGTGTGGCGTTGCGCCGGGGCGCCGCGTTCCCAGTTCTTCATCCGGTTGGCGAACATGAACGCACCCCAGATGACCATCACCGGGATGATCGTGTAGAACGCGATGATCATCGGCCCGGGGATGCCACCGAACACCTTGCGGTGGATGGCGTTGTCGTTCTCCCAGCCGGTGATCTGCGGCAGCACGCCCGACACCATGATGAAGATGCCCATCGCGATGCCGAGCACCAGGGCGAGCTGGTTCGGCTTGACCCGCTTGGGTGCCTTCGGTGCTCCGTCGGCGGTCGTCTCGTCGTGTTCGACTGTCGTGCTCATGTCGGCGGCAACGCTAGTCGTTGGCCGCTCACACGATCATTTCGAGTCGAGGATCAGCCGAAGTACTGGCGGTCGAGATCGCGGATGCGTGCGGCCAGAGCGGCCAACAACTTGTGGGTGATCGCCGGAACCGAATCGAGCACGCCGAGGAACCGGCGCTGGTCGATCACGAGCAGTGTGCAGTCGGTTGCGCACACGGCGGTGGCCGTGCGTGGACCGTGGTCGAGGAGCGACAGTTCACCCACGACCGATCCGGGTCCGAGCGTTGCGACCTTGCGATTGTTCCGCTTGATGTCGACGTCGCCGTCGATCACGACGAACGCTTCGCGTCCCGTCTGTCCCTGATCGACGATGAGGGTGCCCGCCGTCATGCGGATCTCGTCGCTGGCCCTGGCCACCTTCTCGAGTTCCTTCGTGCTGCACCCGCTGAAGAGTGGAACCGTACGGAGCGTTTCCAGATGCTGTTTCTTGCTCGCCATGCGTCGCACACTAGGCGGTTTCGCGCGCGGATGAGCAGCGGACGCAGCTGGTGTCGCGAAGAACCCGCTGCTCAGGCGGTGCCGGCCTGTGCGGCGACCGCGGCGGCGGCGGCCGCGACAGCTTCGGCATCGCCCAGATAAGCGGCCTCGGTGACGACGAGCCGGTCGTCGAAGGAGTACGACCGCGGTGCACCCGTCGGGATGTTGATGTCGGAGATGTCGTCGTCGCTGACGTTCTCCAGGTGCTTGAGCAGCGCCCGCAACGAGTTGCCGTGGGCCGTCACCAACACGTTCATGCCGCCCATCAATTGTGGTGCGATCCGGTCGTACCAGTAGGGAAGCACTCGGTCGACGACGTCCTTGAGACATTCGCTCGCCGGAAGCACGTCGGGAGGGAGGTGGGCGTAGCGAGGGTCGTTGATCGGATGCTCGGGGCTGTCGAGGTCGACGGGGGGCGGAGGCGTCGCGTACCCGCGCCGCCAGGCGTGCACCTGCTCGGCGCCGTGACGCGCGGTGGTCTCCTTCTTGTCGAGTCCCTGGAGGGCGCCGTAGTGGCGCTCGTTGAGCCGCCAGCTCCGCTCGACGGGCAGCCACGACTGATCCATCGCCTCGAGGGCGAGGTTCTGCGTCACGACCGCGCGTGTCTGCAGCGACGTGTGCGACGTGTCGAATCGCAGACCCGCCTCGGCCATCGTCACGCCGGCGGCGGTGGCCTCGGCGGCGCCCTTGTCGGTGAGCGGAACGTCGTGCCAGCCGGTGAACAGGTTCTTCAGGTTCCATTCCGACTGGCCGTGGCGGAGGATGACGAGCGTTCCGGTCATGGTGCCGATCGTACCGACCGTGGGCGTGCCGTGTCCGATGGCATGGCCGGCGACCATCGTTCGACCGCCCCGCGACCGGAACACGCATAGGGTTTCCGGCGTGACCGGCCAGATCGAGTACGAGTTCGACCGTTACCTGCGCTACGACGAACTCGTCGGGTGGGTCGATCAGTTGGCAGCGGCGAACCCCGACCTGCTGGCGGTGGAGACGTACGGCCGCTCGTACGAGGGTCGGGACCTGTTCCTCGTGACCGTGACCGACGCGTCGACCGGCAGCCACGACACGAAGCCGGCGCACTGGATCGACGCGAGCATCCACGCCGTCGAACTCACCGCAACGGTGGCGGCGTGCCGCGTCCTGCAGCGTCTCGTCGACGGATTCCGATCGGGTGACGACACGATCTCCCGAGCGTTGCGTACGCGCACGTTCTACGTCGTGCCGCGGGTCAATCCCGACGGCGCCGAATGGGTGCTCGCCGACCGTCCCCGCTTTCGTCGCTCGAGCGTGCGACCGTGGCCGTTCGCCGATGCCCATCGTTGGCCCGGTCTGCACGAGGAGGACGTCGACGGCGACGGCCGGATCCTGGAGATGCGATTCCCCGACCCGGACGGGCCCTGGATCGCCCACCCCGACGACGCCGCGGGTGCTCGTCCCCGTTCCCCCCGCCGGGGTCGCGGAAGGCACGGTGCGGTACCGGGTGCTCGGCGAAGGGGTCATCGAGGACTTCGACGGCTTCACCATTCCCGCACCGCGGGCGCCCGAGGGGCTCGACCTCAATCGGAACTTCCCCGCTGGGTGGGGCAGCAAGGTGACGGGCTCGGGGGATCATCCGTTGTCGGAACCCGAGATCGATGCCCTGGTCCGAGCGATGGTCGCGCGGCCCAACATCTGCGGCTTCAACGCCTTCCACACCAGCGGAGGCGTGCTGCTGCGGCCGTCGTCGACCGTGCCCGATGCGAAGCTGCCGCCGGCGGACCTGTGGACGTGGAAGCAGCTGGCCGCGATCGGCACCGAACTCACCGGCTATCCCTCACACTCGCTTGTACGAGGACTTCACGTGGGACACCTCGGAGACCATGAGCGGTGCTTCCGACGACTGGGCGTACGAACACCTCGGCGTCTTCAGCTGGACCACCGAGTTCTGGGACATCGTGCAGCAGGCCACGGGCCACAAGCAGTCGACCCACTTCTGGTACACGGGCCCGACCGACGACGAGCGCCTGGCGGTTGCGCAGTGGCTCGACCGCCAGGGCGGCGAGGCCGACCGGGGATTCGTCGACTGGTACCCGTTCGAACATCCCCAACTGGGCCCGGTGGAGCTCGGTGGCTTCAACCACCTCCACTCGTGGACGAACCCGCCGCTCTCGATGCTGTGTGACGAGGTCGACCGCCATGCCGACTTCGCCGTCGCGCAGGCCCTCGCCGCTCCGTGCATCCGGATCGGACACACAGCGGTCGAGGCGGTCGGTGACGGGACGTGGCGGGTGACGGTCGGTGTCGCCAACGTCGGCTGGCTGCCGACGACCGTCACCGCGCACGCGGCCGTCCACGACCTCGTCCGCCCGATCGTCGCCGACCTCGAGGGGCCGGGCGTGCGTGTGCTCGACGGCCAGGCGCGACGTCAACTCGGCCAGCTGAGCGGGTCGTCGTCGGTGCGCCTCGGTGCGGGCGGCACACCCGATCGAACCACGTGCAGTTGGCTGGTCGCTGCGGCGCCGGGCACGGAGGTGACCGTGACGGCCCGCCATCAGCGAGCGGGCACCGACGTCGTCACGATCCCGCTCGCCATCTGACCGCCCACCACACCCTCCCCACACGCCACCTACCCCCGAAATTCTCCTCGGAGTGCGCGCTCAGCGCGCACCGGGAGGAGAATTTCGGGAGATGATGGGGGGATGAGTGACGCGGGGCCTGATCCGGAATTGCTGGCGGCGGCGACGCGGGCACATCTCGCGGCCTACTGCCCGTACTCGCACTACCGGGTGGGGGCGGCGATCCGGACCGGGTCGGGGGCCGTGATCGTGGGGTGCAACGTGGAGAACGCCGCCTATCCGCTCGGCTCGTGTGCCGAAGCGGGTGCGATCGCAGCGATGGTCGTGGCGGGGGAACAGTCGATCGTCGAGATCGTCGTGGTGACCGACGGCGACACGCCCGGCACACCGTGCGGGGGATGCCGCCAGCGCCTGCGCGAGTTCGCCGCGCCGGACGTGGTCGTCCATTCGGTCGCCGCGTCCGGTGGCACGGTCACGATGACCATGGCCGATCTGCTCCCTCACTCGTTCGGGCCGGAGTTCCTGCACAACGATTGAACACGAAGTTGAGTCGTCATGACTCAAGAAATCTCACTCCGATGTTGCGACCAGGGCTGATGAGTCGTATGGTGGTGTCGTCCCCCACACGACATTCGCAACAGGAGCAACATCATGGCCAAGGCAGTCGGCATCGACCTCGGAACCACGAACTCGGTGGTCTCGGTCCTCGAGGGCGGCGACCCCGTCGTCATCCCCAACTCCGAGGGCGCCCGGACGACCCCGTCGGTCGTTGCATTCTCCAAGTCCGGCGAAGTCCTCGTCGGCGAGGTCGCCAAGCGTCAGGCGATCACCAACCCCGACCGCACCTTCCGTTCCATCAAGCGCCACATGGGCGAGGACTGGAAGTCCGAGGACGTCGACGGCAAGAAGTACACGCCCCAGGAGATCTCCGCGCGCATCCTGATGAAGCTCAAGCGTGACGCCGAGGCGTTCCTGGGCGACACCGTGAACCAGGCCGTCATCACCGTGCCCGCCTACTTCGACGACGCCCAGCGCACCGCCACCAAGGAGGCCGGCACCATCGCCGGCCTCGAAGTGCTCCGCATCATCAACGAGCCCACCTCGGCGGCGCTCGCCTACGGCCTCGACAAGAGTTCAGAGGACGAGACGATCCTCGTGTTCGACCTCGGTGGCGGCACGTTCGACGTGTCCGTGCTCGAAATCGGCGACGGGGTGTTCGAGGTCAAGTCCACCCACGGTGACACCGACCTCGGTGGCGACGACTGGGACCAGCGCATCGTCGACTGGCTCGTCCAGCAGTTCAAGGCGGCGCACGGCGTCGACCTGAGCGCCGACCGTATGGCTTCCCAGCGTTTGCAGGAAGCGGCCGAGAAGGCCAAGATCGAACTCAGCCAGGTCCAGCAGACACAGATCAACCTGCCGTTCATCACCGCCACGGCCGACGGTCCGTTGCACCTCGACGAGTCGCTGTCACGCGCGAGGTTCCAGGAGATGACGTCCGATCTGATGGAGCGTTGCCGGATCCCGTTCGAGCAGGCACTCAAGGATGCCGGGGTGAGCAAGGGCGACCTCCACCACGTGATCCTCGTGGGTGGCTCCACCCGCATGCCCGCCGTGACCGATCTCGTGCAGTCGATGACCGGCAAGGAGCCGAACAAGACCGTCAACCCCGACGAGGTGGTCGCCATCGGCGCCGCCGTCCAGGCCGGCGTGTTGCGCGGCGACGTCAAGGACGTGTTGTTGCTCGACGTGACCCCGCTGAGCCTCGGCATCGAGACCAAGGGCGGCGTGATGACCAAGCTCATCGAGCGCAACACCACGATCCCCACCAAGCGCACCGAGGTGTTCACCACCGCCGAGGACAGCCAGCCGTCGGTCGAGATCCACGTGATCCAGGGCGAGCGCGAGATGGCGAGCTACAACAAGACGTTGGGCAAGTTCCAGCTCGTCGACCTGCCGCCCGCTCCTCGCGGTGTCCCGCAGATCGAGGTCACCTTCGACATCGACGCCAACGGCATCGTGCACGTCTCGGCGAAGGATCGGGCGACCAACAAGGAACAGTCGATGACCATCACCGGCCAGTCCACGATCGACAAGAACGACATCGAGCAGATGATCAAGGACGCCGAGGCCCACGCCGAGGACGACCGCAAGCGTCGTGAGGAAGCCGAGGTTCGCAACAACGCCGACTCGATCGTGTACCAGACCGAGAAGGTGCTGCGCGAACAGGGCGACAAGGTGTCGGCCGACGAGAAGGCAGCGGTCGAGCAGCCCCTCGCCGACCTCAAGAAGGCCATGGAGGGCAACGACACCGCTGCCATCAAGACGGCCACCGACACGCTCATGTCGGCCAGCCAGGCCTTCAGCCAGAAGCTGTACGAGGCCGCAGCCCGCGACTCGGGAGCCGAGGGGACCTCGGCATCCGGGCAGGACGCCGGCACCGGCTCGGTGAACGACGACGACATCGTCGACGCCGAGATCGTCGACGACGCCGAGCAGGCCTGAGGCGCTGATGGACGGCGACATGGTCGACCCGCCCGAGAAGCCTGACGAGGATCTCGCTGCGCCCGGCGACGAGTTCGACGAGGTCACCGACGTCATCGACGACCTCGCCGAACGGGCCAGCGAGATCGACGACGTGACCGACTCGGTGGTGCGCCCGGCCGCAGCGGCCGACGACGGCTTCGACGCGATCGTCGGCGAGATCGACTATTCCGACGTCGACGTCCCGGCGCTGCTTGCGGAGTGCGAGGAGTACAAGGGCATGGCGCAGCGCGTCCAGGCCGACTTCGACAACTACCGCAAGCGTTCGGCGGCGCAGTCGCTCGTCGAGGCCGATCGGGCGTCGGGGCGCCTTGCCGAGGCGCTGCTCCCGGTGCTCGACGCCGCCGAGGCAGCGTTCCTTCGTCATCCCGACGAGGTCGGCCCGCTGCTCAATCAGATGCTGGTCGAACTCAAGAAGCACGGCCTGGAGATCATCGATCTCGAGGGTCAGCTGTTCGATCCGGAATTCGCCGAGGCCGTGGCCCATGAGCCCGGCGATGGTGGCGAGCCGGTGGTGTCGGAGGTGCTGCGCAGCGGCTACACCTGGAAGGGCAGGGTTCTGCGCCCCGCCATGGTCAAGACGAAGGACTGAGCGTCGCGATCGGGGTCTGACCCCGATCGCGACGCGGCGAGTCGAGGGAGGAGGTGATCACCGATGGCTGCACAGCGTGAATGGTTCGAGAAGGACTACTACAAGACGCTCGGCGTCGAGAAGAGCGCGACCGCCAAGGAGATCACCAAGGCGTACCGCAAGCTCGCCCGCGACCTGCACCCCGACAAGAACCCCGGTGACGCCGTCGCCGAGGAGCGGTTCAAGGAACTCGCCTCGGCGTACGACGTGCTCGGCGACGAGGCCAAGCGCAAGGAGTACGACGAGGTCCGCTCCCTGGGGCCGATGGCCGGCATGGGCGGACGCGGTGCCCCCGGTGCCGGTGGGTTCACGTTCAACGTCGACGACATGGGTGGCGGCGGTCTCGGTGACCTGTTCGGCAACATGTTCGGACGTGGCGCGCCGGGTCGCGGGCGAGGTGGCGCCGCCTCGGGCGTCGGCCCACGTCGTGGCGCCGACATCACCGCCCAGCTGACCGTCGACTTCAAGGACGCGGTCACCGGCATCACCACGACGCTCTATCTCACGACCGACGCACAGTGCTCCACGTGCAACGGGTCGGGTGCCAAGCCGGGCACGGTGCCCACCATGTGCTCGGCGTGTGGGGGTCGCGGCGTGGTCGACGACAACCAGGGCATGTTCTCGTTCTCGACGCCGTGTCGCGTCTGCGGTGGCCAGGGCGTGCGCATCGAGCATCCGTGTCCGACGTGCAGTGGCTCGGGCGTCGAGAAGCGCCAGCGAGAGGTCAAGACCCGAATCCCGGCCGGCGTCAAGGACGGCCAGACGATCCGCTTGAAGGGCCGAGGTGGTCCGGGCCGCAACGGCGGCCCGGCCGGCGACCTGTTCGTGGAACTCAAGGTGATGCCGCACCCGTTGTTCGGCCGCAGCGGCGACAACCTCACGGTCACGGTTCCCGTCACCTTCTCCGAGGCGGCGCTCGGTGGCGACATCGACGTTCCGACACTCGACGGCACCCGGGTGACGCTCCGCTTGAAGCCGGGAACCCAGACCGGCAGCCGTCACCGGGTGAAGGGCAAGGGCATCGAGACCAAGCACCACACCGGTGACCTGATCGTCACGGTCACCGTCCAGGTGCCGACCGATCTGACCGACGCCCAGCGGGCAGCGATCGAGCAGCTCGCTGCGGCGACTACCGTGAACCCCAGGAACACAATGTCATGACCACATCCGACACCAACGAGCGTTCCCGCACCCGGGCGGTCTATGTCATCTCCGTGGCCGCGGAACTGGCGGGGATGCACCCGCAGACGCTGCGCATCTACGAGCGTCGTGGCCTGGTCACGCCGGCTCGTACCGAGGGCGGAAACCGGCGCTACAGCGACGCGGACATCGCGATCCTCCGACGGATCTCGGAACTGACCGACGAAGGCATGAACCTCGAAGGCATTCGTCGCGTCATGCATCTCGAGATCGAGAACGCCCGGCTGCGAGCCGAACTCGATCATGCGCGTGACATCGCCAAGCATGCGATCGAAGCGGCAGAGGGCCGGCGCTCCGGGAGTGATCTGGTGCCGCTGCGTCAGGCGGTCGCCGTCTACGGCCAGCGCCCGTCGATCTTCGACGACTGAACGAGCCGCCGCCCCGGGTCGGGAGCCTGACCGGCTGGGACTCTGACCGTCGGGAGTCCGACCCGGCGTCACTCCGCCCGCGTCCGGCGAGGAAGCAGCCGGCTGATCGCCCGCTTCACGGGACCGATGGTGGCCGGTGGTTCCCTCGGCGGCAGGCTCGAGACCCGCTCCACCACCCACGGCCGCTCGAGCGGGTCGACGGCCGCCGGGGTCGCCGACAACATGTCGACCGGACGCAGTCGTCCCGCGAGGCCGGCGGCACCCACGGCCGCCCCCAGTGCAACGCACTGCCGCTGCGGTGAACGGAGGTCGTGTGGTGGAAACGGGGGATAGGGGACCCCGGCGATCAGCAGCCGGTCATGATCGGCGTCGGTCGCGGCAGCGGGATCGTCGTCCGACCCGTCGACGAACCGGCGCAGTTCCGCGACGAGGTCCGCCGGCTCGGCGATGCCGTCGAACCAGCCGGTCGGGAACGTCGTGGTCGCCAGGTGCAGCGATGGCGCGATGCGTCCGACCGAATCGACCGCGGCGGCCACCACTGTCTGCCCCGACGTGCACAGCGACTCGAACGACTCGTCGATCGCTGCATCGCGGCGTGCTCTCGTCACCTGTTTGTCGACGACCCGCGCGATCGCCACCGGGCTCGGCTCGACGGTCACGTCGAGGAAGCCGGCGCGTTCGGCGAGTGCCTCGATGCGGCGGATCTCGTCTTCGTCCCAACGGACCGCAACCAGCCAGCGTCGGGGACCGTCGTCGAGGAGCAGTGTCGAGGCGACCGTGTGGTCACGTAGGAGTTGTGCCCGCATCGTGTTGAGTTCGCCGCCGGTGCGCCCCGTCACGTCGATGCGGCGCAGGGTGCTGGCGAACGGGAACGTGCCGATCCGGGTGGTGTCGACCGGATCGCCCAACTCGGCTCGGAGCCGGACGAACGCGTCGACCACCGAGCGGTCGTCGCGACTGTCTCCGATCGCCACCTCGGCCGCCGCTGTCACCCAGCCGTCCTGGTCGGCGTCGAGGCGAATACCACGAATCAGTTGACGGGTGAACTCGATGCCGACGCCGTCGCCGCGGCGGAACGCGTTCATCGCGCTCCGTCCCGCGGGCCGCTCAGCCGTTCGGGGATCATCGAGGTGAGGGAACGCTCGGGCGACGCGAGCTGAACGATCTCGCCGGTCTCGAGGAGGCGGCAACGCCCTCTCGCGCCATCCAGCGCTCCGCCCAGCCGTCGCTGGTCGTCGCGGTCGGCCAGCGATCCGACCAGGTGGCGTCCGGGTGCCGTGAGGAGCGGCCCTGCATCATCGGCCGTCCGGGCGACGGCCACGACGGACCCGGCTGCCGCGAGCCCCCGATCGAGACGGTCGGCCATCCCGTTCACCGCGGCCCGGGCCCGCAGGTGTCCGAGGTCGTCGATCACGACGACGAGCCGCTGGTCGGGCGGCCTCGGCGTCTCCAGCACGTCGAGCAACGCCACCAGGTCGTCGGATTCGTCGGGCCCCACGACGAGGTGACGCCGATCGATCGTGCCGATCACCTGTCGGCGCGCGGGAGACCGATCGACCACGACGAGCTGCACGTCTGCGGGAGCGATGCGGTCGATCGTTCCCAGCAGCACGCTCGCGAGCAGGTCGTCGACACCGGATCGAAGTGAACCGAACGCCACGAGCAGTCCGTCGTCGGGCTGCCACCAGATCGGCTGCTGGCCGGTGGTCGCGACATCGACCAGCCCGATGGGCACCGCGTCACCGGGCCATTGGGCGAACAGCGCATCGGTGTCGATCGACGTGGGCAACGACGCAGGAACGAGCCACGGATGCTCGACGTCGCCGCTGGCCGTGCGCGCACGCCGGGCGAGCTCGCGGCACGCCGCCACGAACGACGACGGTGTCGGCTGTGATCGCTGCTCGATGCGGTGCTCCAACGGTGTCAGGGCCCGGCCCAGCACGAGCGGGCGCAGGACCAGCTCGGCCTCGTCGGACGGGTCGTCGTCGAGTTGCACCCCGACCGGGCCACTCGGGACCGCTCGACGACGGCGCGTCGGCGGTCGCCCCGTCGCTCGACGGTGATCCTGGTCGTTTCCTCGCTGTGGGGCGCGTCGTCGGGTCCCGCGGCGACGATCAGGCGGAGGCCGGGGAGATCCGGCGACGCCGCGAGCAGCGCGTCGCGCAGTTGCCGGTCAGCGGTGGCACCGACGACCACGACGACGAACCGTGGAGCGTCCTCGAGCGTCAGCACATGACCGATGCGTGCGATCAACCGGTCGGATTCGAGGGCGTTGTCAGCCGGGCCGTCGACGGCGTGTGGGAAGTCGGCCAGTGCCGATGACGGAGCACCGACGAGGTCGAAGACCAGCATTTCCGACGGGCCGAGTCTGGTGCAGGCCCCGACGGCGACCGTCACGGCCACCCGGTCGGCCTCGCGTGGGTCCCGCGCCGCGATGACGACGTCGTGTGCGGCCAGGTCGAGCTCGACCGGTCCGATGCCGAGGGGCACGGCCGTGAGGTCGATGTCGGGGTCGGCCCACCGTCGAACGAGATCATCGGGCGTCGGGTCGCCCAGACAGTCCGGCAGCGAACGGCGTGGTGATGCCCATTCCGGATCGACGACGCGCTCCGGCAGCTCCGTGTCGGCGAGCGGCGCCAGTGCTCGTGCGACGTCGGCAGCCAGACCCGGCTCGACGAGCGCGGCGGACACCCCGTCGATGTCGAGTCGATCCGTGAGCGACACGAGGTGCCAGCGCCGATCGGGCGATTCGGTGATCAGCATCGTGCACGATGCCGGCGCGAGCCCGGCGTCCTCGCAGAGAGCGATCACCCGCAGTCCGCCATGGGGCCTCGCCAACAGCGCTCGCAGTGGTGACTCGCGCCGGCGCCAGAGGTTCGGATCGTCGACGACGAGCAGTGTGACGTGAGCCGCCGGCGGTGTCGCGCTCGATGGTGTCGCTGCCGGCGCTCCAGCGGATCGGTCTGCCCAGTCACCGATGTCGTCGTGGGCGGCGAGCACCATCGGGACATCGTCCGGTCGGAGGTGGGGCAACCACTTCGCCCAGTCCCACTCGGCGAGTCGATCGGGTGAGGTCGCGATGACGACGTCGAGGTCGCCCGGGCCGAGGGCGGTGGCCGCCTCGACGAGCATCGTGCGAGCCAGTGCCGTGCGCTCGCGTCCTGTCACCGCGATCGCCCGCTCGGTGTCGAGGTCGATTTCGACGACTTCCACGCCTCCGGCGGGGCCATCGCGTGTGCCGATGGGGATGACGAACGCTCCGGGTTGGCCGGCACGGTGGTGCCACAGCGTCGGCCGAATCGCCGTTGCGTCACGGATCGCATCGATCACCGGCAGTCGCGGCGGCGTACCCGGTCGGAGCGGCGGCCGACTGAACGGGACCGTGCCATCGGGGTCGGGTGGCGGCAGCTGCCGGGCGTCGGACGGCGATCGTCGGTCGAGGACGAAGGCGCGGTTGGCGACGGTGAGGACGTCGTCGCCCCAGGGAGTGTCGGCACGGAGCGGAGAACCGGCGAGACACACCGCCGGGATCGTTCCGTCGCCGGCCTCGTCTGCGCCGACGGTCACGTTTCCGTCGGCGGTCACCGTGATCTCGAAGGCCGCTTCCTCCACGGCCGCGATGCTGAGTTCGTCGGCACGCGAGCGTCGACCCGGGCCGACCCGGTACGTCCCGGCTGACAGCGGGCGTGATCGTCCCGCGCCCGGACCTGCGATCTGCACGAGTTCCACGTCCTCCGGGTCACGCGGGGCCGGTACCTCCGGATCGGTGGTCACGATCGAGCCGATGAGGAGGCCCGCCGTGTCGAGTGGCGTTGCGCAGTCGATCGTGCGGTCGTCGACGCGGGCGACCCTGGGCACCGCCTGGCCACTCACTGCCGCGATCAGATCGCCGAGCGTGGCGTTCGGCCCGTGGCGCACGATGGTCACGTCGGCGTCGCCGTGAGGGGTGCGCACCACGAGGTCCATCACTGCGCAGACTACGGCTCAAGCCTCGGGCGCTGATCCACCAGCGCGCGGGTCGTTGCCCGTCTTGACGAAATCTCGACAATCACTCAAGTCCGGACCCCAGGACGCCGATACCCCAATTGTGAGTGTCCGCCGCTCATCGACCGTTGAGGTGCACGTGAAGTTGTCGACTGTGACCTGGCGTCAAGCCGTAGCTGTCACGGCGGCGACGTTGCTCGCCCTGTTCGCGGTCATGGTCGTGGTCCGGTCCGATGGGCTGCCGGCGGTCGATGCCGCCTCCGGGCGGGCGACCGCTTGGTTCGTGCACCAGCCCACCGGACGCGTGGTGTTGGTCGACGGTTACGGCGGGCGAGCACTTGCGAGCCTCGACACCGGAGCCCAGGGGGATGAACTCACGGTCGCCGAGGGTGGACCCGGCGCCTATCTGCTGAACGACGCGACGGCCGAGGCCCAGGCGATCGATTCGGTCGAACTGCGGCTCGGAACACCGTTCGGCCTCACGGCACTGGGTGCCGGTCGATCCCTCTCGGGCGTCGGCCAGGCGGGCCTCGTGGTTGCGAATCCTGACGAGAACGAGGCCAACGTGGTTCCCTCCGACGGGGAGCCCATCGCCTTTCCGGTCGACACGGGCACGGCGACGCAGATTGCGCCGGACGGCTCGATCTGGTCGCTGGTGGACGGCGACCTGCGACGCACGACATCGTCGGCCGCCCAGACGTCCCGCCTCGGCGCTCCCGGCGCTGCGCTGTCGCTGGTCGGCAACGTGGCGTTCGTCGTCGATGCCGAGAACCGTCGGGCCCGCCTCGGCGACGGGAACTGGCAGACGCTGCCCACCGACGCCGACCCGAGCGAAATCGTCGCGCAGGTGCCCGGGCCACCGGCCGAGTGCGGTTGGGTCGGCGCCAACGACGAACTGTGGTGCGTCGGAGACGATGGCATCGACGAATCGTCGGTCGTCGATGGCCTCGACCTGGACGGCTCCGACTTCCTCGCCATTGCCGGAGATGCTGCGGCGGTCGTCGAGCGCGGGCCCAGCTCGATCACGCGGATCGACTGGCGCAACGGCGAGATCCTCGACGAACTCCCTGCGACGGTGTCGGCGGATGCGGTGCTGAACGTGACGGCCACGGTCGATCTCGTCTGGGTCGACGAAGTGGCCGGCGACTTCGTCTGGGGTGTGAACCCGTGGGGCATCCAGGCGATCGACAAGAACGCGCAGGGCATCCTGGTCCTGAGCGACGACGGCGAACTGGTGGACGAGGGCGGGAGCGGCGGGACGACCACGGGCGCGGACGACACCTCCGCCACCGAACCGGAGGTGCGCGAACCCGACGACAACGGCATCGACGACGCGCCGGTTGCGATCGACGACCCCGTGACGGCGCGATCCGGCGCGTCGGTCCCGGTGCAGGTGACCGCCAACGACTTCGATCCCGACGGTGAAGCGATCGCAGTGTCGAGTGTCGGTGTTCCCGGCCACGGCGAGGTCGACATCGGCACGGCGACCACGGTCGTCTACACCCCTGAGCCGGGCTACGTGGGCGTCGACACGTTCGAGTACACGATCGTCGACGGCAACGGCACCACCGCCACAGCGACGGTCATCGTCGAGTTGCTCGCTGCCGGCGCGACGAACAAGCCGCCCGTCGGCGTGGTCGACCAGGTGGCGACGGGCGCCGGTACCCCCGTGATCGTCGACGTGCTGCTCAACGACGTCGATCCCGAACGCGATGCGCTGGCGCTCGGCGGGTTCTCTCCTCCTGCCGGAGTCGGTGATGCCGCGCTCGGCCAGGTCAGCGAGACGATCGGGCCGTCCGGTCTCGCCGCCCTGCGATTCGTGCCGGCGGAGGGATTCGAGGGAATGGCGGTCTTCACGTACCGCCCCGTCGATTCGCTCGGGGCGGTGGGTGACGACGTCGAGGTGCGTGTCGACGTCGCCAGGGCCGGCGATCCCAACCGTCCGCCTGTCGTGCGGCCCGATGCCGTTCGGGTGCGCCGCAACGTCGAGACGCCGTTGCCGGTCCTCGTCAACGACTCCGATCCCGATGGCGACCCGATGGCGTTGACGCTGGTGCAACCGTTGCCGCCGGGGCTCGAGGTCTTCGTCGAGGGTGAGCAACTCTCGATCGTGGCCCGCGCCGGCGCGGCACCGCTCGCACCGTTCCAGTACGCCGCCGACGACGGCAACGGCCACGTGGTCCGCGGGTCGGTGCTCGTCGAGGTCATCGACGACATCGAGCCGAACCGTCCTCCGGTCGTCACGGCCGACACGGACAAGGTCGTGGCCGGACAGTCCGTGATCGTCGAGGTGACAGCAAACGACGTGGATCCCGACGGTGACCCCCTCACCGTGGTGTCGGTCACGCAGCCCGACGACGACAGCGGGCAGGCGGTCGTGTTCAGTCGGGGTCAGATCCAGTTCTCCCCGTCGCCACTGGACGACGAGGGGGGCCAGACGAACGCCCGATTCAGCTACACGGTCAGCGACGGCAACGGTCACGAAGTCGCCGGTGAAGTGACGGTGACGGTGCTTCCCGAACCGCTGGCCGAGCCGCCCTTCGCGCGTGACGACTCCACGTTCACCTTCGTCGACGTGCCGGTCACGGTCGACGTTCTGCGCAACGACGGCGATCCCTCCGGTGGTCGACCGACGATCGTCGGTCGACCCGGCTGCCCGTCGGGTGGAAGGGCGACGGTCACGGCCGACAGCCAGGTGCGCTTCGACCCGCCGCTCGGCCAGTCGGGAGCGTTCCGCTGCACCTACGAGGTGACGAATGCACGTGGGTTGCGAGCGTCGGCGTCGATCATCGTCTCGGTCCGCGAGCCGCAGACCACGAACCTGCCCCCCGAGGTCGTCAACGACCGGCTGACGGTCGAGATCGGCGAAACGGCCTCGATCGACGTGGTGGCGAACGACCGTGATCCCGACGGCGCCGACGGCGAACTCGAACTGGTGTCGTCCACGGCGCCGACGCTCGGAACGGCGACTCGGAACGGCAACACCGTGACGTTCGTCGCCGGGACCCAGATCGGCAACACGACGATCAACTACCAGGTCGCCGACGCCGACGGAGCGGTCTCGCTGGGACGGCTGCAGGTCACCATCACCGAGCGGGCCAACCGACCGCCGATCGCGGTCGCCGATTCCCAGTCGATCTTCGGGCCCGGCAGCCCGCAGCAGTTCAGCGTGCTGGCCAACGACAGCGACCCCGACGAGACCGCGGGCGGCCTGTCGGTCGTCTCGGCGACGATGGTCTCGGGCGACGCGACGGTGTCGCTCACGGGTTCGATCGTGACCGTGTCGCCTGCACCCAGCTTCGTGGGCGACGTGGTCGCCAGCTACACGATCAGCGACGGCGGCGGCCTCACTGCCACGGCCGACATCCTGCTCACGGTCGCACCACCGCTCAACCGTCCGCCCGATGCGCGTGACGACTTCGCCGACGTCGTCAACGGTGGCAGCATCACGACCGCAGTGCTGTTCAACGACACCGATCCCGACGGCGACCAGCTCCTCGTCACGATCACGGACGGTCCGGATCCCTCGCTGGGTTCGGCCTCGGTCACGCCGAACAGATCGATCGCGTTCACCGCCACACCTGGAGCGTCGGGCACGGCGGTGGTGAACTACCAGCTCAGCGATGGCGACCTCACCGACACCGCCGCGCTGGCGATCACGGTGCGTCCGTGTTCGGAGTCGACCCCGGTCGCCAACGACGGATTCCTGAGCACCGGCTACGAGCAGCCGATCGCCGTCGATCTCGGCGCGTTCGGTTCGGGTGGCACGATCGTCGAGGTCCAGGCTCCGGCCGGATACGTCGACGGGATCTACACGCCGCCGGCCGGAGAGAACGGCAACGTGTCGATCAACTATGCGGTGGTCAACAGCTGCCGGTTGCGTGCAACCGGACGTGTGACCATCGACGTCAATCAGGACCCCGCGGCGCGCCCGAAGGCCGTCGTCATCTTCCGCGGCGAGCAGGTCGAGGTGCCCGTGAGCGACCTCGCCACCGACGCCGAACCCCTCACGATCACGGCGAGTGCCGGCGTACCCGGCCTGGGTGGCGATCGAGCCGGCGCGCCTCGTGATCGCGCCCGGCGTCGACGTGGTGCCCGGCTCCTACGAGTGGACGGTCACGGTGACGGATCCGGGTGGACTCGCGACGGTGGTGCAGGTCACGTCGGTCGTGGAGAATCGCCCACCCGTGGCCGTCGCCGACACGGTCGACGTGAGCGACGGCGCGGTGGCGTCGTTCCAGATCGTCGACAACGACACCGACGGCGACTCCGAGGGCGGAAACGGCGCACTGGTCATCCAGAGCATCTCGTCCACCACCATCGTGTTCACCAACGGTGCAACCGGCACGATCACCGTGGATCCCCTCGGGCGATCGGTACAGGTCGACCCGGCCGACGGGCTGGGAACTGCGACGTTCACCTACACGGTGCGCGACAGCGACGGCGCCGTGTCGGAACCCGCCACCGTGACGGTCGTTGCGCCGACCGAACGGCCTCCGACGACAGCACCGGCCGCGCCGGCACCCGCCGAACCCGGCACCCCGTCGAACCCGTCGACCCCGTCCAAGCCCTCGAACTGATTCCGGTCGGCAGCGAACCCGACATCGGCGCTGACCGTGCCGTCAGACGTTGACGGGCGAGCGTGTCGACGGCCGCAGGGAGCGCAGGCTGAGCCGCCACCTCAGCCGCTGCCACCGGGTGCGCGCTGCTGCCATCGACCCCTCGACGGCGTCGAGACACTTGGCTGCATCGTCGGCCAGCAGGACGGGATGTTCCGGTGAGCCGAACGTCGCTGCGCCTGCCAACGCGGCCAGCCGACGGAGGTCGCGATGGGCGTCGGCGACCAACGGTTCACTGTCGCCGACGATCTCACCATCGGTCGCCGACCGGCTGATGTCGAGTCCGGCGTCGACCAGGACGTCGGTGGCCGACGCCCATGCCCCGCGAATCCGCTCGGACGGCACCGCAGCGCGCAGGCGTCGTCGTCGTCGTCGGTACTTGACTCCCGTGATGGCTGCGGCGGCGGCGGCGAACGGGAGGAGGAGCACGCCGACACCGATGCTCGCTCGGACCACCCACATGATCGCTGTCGACAGCGCGCTGGTCGACGCGTCGGTGGTCGCCTCGTCCGGGGCCGTCGTTTCGTTGTCGGGTTCGGGCGGCGGGGCGATCGGTGGCTGCGGTGCGGCAGGACTCTGCACCTGCGGCTGAGGAGGCGGAGGCGCCCCGTCGGTTGCCTCCTCGGCCGGAACGGGGTCGAATGCCAGCCATTGCCCGTCGGAGAGCTGGACCTCGGGCCACACCTCGGCGTCGGCCGAGCTGAGCGCGAGGGCCTCGCCACTCGCGACGGGCGTGGCGTCGTCGCCCGAGCCGGAGCCGGCGACGAATCCGGTGGCGACACGCGCCTCGATCCCGAGGGAACGAGCGAGCAGGACGAACGCCGTGGCGAACTGCTCTGCCGTGCCGCGTTGGGTGTCGCGGAGGAACCTGTCGATCAGTGCCTGCTGGAGTCCGGCGCCCTGCACGTCGCTGTCGAGCACGAACTCCTCACGCATGGTCGTCTCGAGTTGCGTCAATCGATCGATCGCGCTGCCGTCGCCGGCGAGTCCGGCGGCGAGGTCGGTGAGACTCGACGCCGACTCGTCGACGAGCCGGGGGGCGACGCCCTGCTCGACGAAGTCGCTCGTGGTCGGCGGGAGGTTTGCCACGATGGCGACCTGATCGCCAGCTTCCGGCGGTTCGGCGAGCCGTACCACCGTTCTCTGCGGATCGGTCTCGACGGCCGCGTCGACCGACACCGGCGCGCCGGGGAGCGGCACGAGCGTGAGGTTGTCGTCGAGGAACTCGATGTCAGCGTTCACGACCGGCCCGGTGACCGGGCCGAGTGTCTTGCCGATCGGTCGCAGGGTGAGCGCCGGCGACCACCGTCGACCGTCGAAGTCCGAGAGCGCCGCCGTCCGCCATCGCGCCGGCAGGGCGCCGCCGTCGGGGGATGTGACGCGATGGAGGTCGATCGGCGGGTCGAGCGCCCTGAGGGCCAGTGTTGCCTCGATGGGATCGAGGATGGGCGCCGTCTGCTCGGCCGGATCGTTGCGTCGGGGATCCGCCCGCGTCGTGAACGACAGGGGAACAGCGACGAGCGCGACGAGGGTCATCGCGACGAGGAGCAGCCCGACGATGCGCCGCTCGCCGCGCAGCAGCACCATCCGATCGTCGAGCGTCCCGTCGTTGCGGAGCATCGAGAACAACGTGGCGACTGCGCCGAGCGCGATGAGCCACGACCAGGTGACGCCTCGTGGCGCGCTGAGGGCGACTGCCGCGAGATAGCACGACACCAGTGGGAGCAGTGGGAGGAGGTGGAAGCGTCGGCGTGCGGCGAGTTCGTCGCTGATCGCTGTGGCGGTCGCGATGACGGCGACGACGGTGCCGATCAGATCGGCACGCTCGGGGCTCGGCCAGTCGGTCGACAGCAGCCCTTGGATCCCCGAGGTGAAGGCGTCGATCACGTCAGCCGGCGCCGCCCGAGTTGGCGACGACCGCGAGGATCACCGACACGACGATCGCCGAGACGGCGGCAAGGGCCCTGGCCGCGACTGGGCGTCCGACCAGCGTGAGAGCGGCGATGGTCGGGAGAACCGGTGCTGCCACGAGCGCCCATTCGAACTGGTCGAAGATGCCACACGCCGCCGCGCCGACGGTGAGATAGCCGGCCAGTAGGACGACGATCCGCAGACGCGACAGGCCCCGAGCGGACAGCCGCGTCGTCGACGGGCTCCGTGGCGTCGCTCATCCCCACGTCTGCCATCGTCGGACGAACTCTCTCGCGTCGTTGGCGGCGAGGACGACACCCCTGCCGGCCGTCGCCCCCTCGCCGATCCTGACCACCGACATCCGCTCCGAGGTGGAGAAGCGACTCGATGGCCCGGTGGGTCCGGTCACGAACACCACCGACGACTGGTCGAATCCACCGGTGAAGAGGGCGCTCACGGGCAGCAGGCTCGTCGGTTGGGACTGTTGCACGGGTGTGAGCAGGTCGAGCACCTGAGCGTCGGTCACCAGCGGAGTCGGCCGACCTGCATGGTTGAAGTCGGTTGTGCGCACGACGACATCGAGACCCGTCCGGATGGCGTGAACCGCGAGGGTCGCAGCGACATCGACGGCTTCCTCGAAGTCGTCGGGGCCGCTCGCGGTCGGCGCAGTGTCGAGCACGACGGTGAACTCCGGGCGGCGAACCTCGACGTGCTCTCGCACCATGAGGGTGCCGGTGCGCGCGGTGGTCGGCCAGTGGATCATCCGCGGGTCGTCGCCCGCCACGTACTCGCGCAGCGACACGAAGCCCGACATCGGATCGGACGTGGCACGTCGGAGTACGGACTCGTTCTCCACCACGCGCACCGCTCCCTGGGGACCAATGAGGTCGTAGACCTTGGGGTGCACGATCACCGACGCAACCCCGGTGTCGCGACGTCGCCCGACGGTGAGCCAGAAGGGGTCGACCCGCTCGATCTCGAACGGCCCGACGTCGAAGATCCCGCGCCGACGGGTCGGGATCGACCCGCGGACCGTCTCCTCGGCGTTCGCGGCCACCGCCGGCACGGGAACCCGCACCTCGGCGTCGGCGCACCGGTCGATGATGGTGGCCCGGCCCGAACGGAAACGGGTCGCGTTGCGCAACCGGTAGCTCAACAGGATCGGGTCGCCGCGCGGGACGCGAACCGCGATCAGGCGCCGGGTGACCGTCGCACGCAACGGCCGCTGTGAGATCCAGACCGCCACGAACAACAGGGCGCCGATGCCGCAGGCGACGATGACGATCTCCTCGTAGTGCCACCACCAGCCGAGGACGCCGAGCACCACTGCGGCCAGGACCGCACCGAGGCCCGAGCGGGTGAGCACGTTCAGCCCTCTCGGGATCGGGGGACCGGGACCTCGTCGATGATGTCGGCCAGTGCGTTCTCGATCCGGACACCACGGAGTTCGGCTTCGGCGGTCAGCGCCATGCGGTGGGTGAGCACTGCTGCGGCAATGGCCTTGACGTCGTCGGGTGTGACGTAGTCGCGTTCATCGGTGGCCGCGAATGCTCGGGCCACCCGCAACATCGTGAGCGTCCCGCGTGTCGACACGCCGAGTCGCAGGTCGGGGTGGGTTCTGGTGGCGTTGGCGATCCGCACGATGTAGTCGGCGATCGAGTGGACCACCTCGATGTTCTCGATCTCGTTGATCGCCCGGTCGAGTTCCTCCGGGTCGGTCACCGGTGCGAGGTCGTCCAACGCGCTGTGACGGTGGTAGTCCTCGAGGATCGAGACCTCGGTGTCGGCGTCGGCGTACCCCAGCGTGAGCCGCATCGCGAAGCGGTCGAGTTGGACGTCGGGCAGCGGGAACGTGCCCTGGAAGTCACGGGGGTTCTGCGTGGCGATCACGAAGAACGGCCGGGCGACCGGCCGGCTCACGCCGTCGGCGGTGACCTGGCGTTCCTCCATCACCTCGAGCAGGGCCGACTGGGTCTTGGGGCTGCCACGGTTGATCTCGTCGCCGATCAGCACGTTGGTGAACACCGGCCCCTCGCGGAAGGTGAACGTGCTGGTGCGCTGGTCGAAGACCATCACGCCGGTGATGTCGGTCGGGAGGAGGTCGGGTGTGAACTGCACCCGCTTCCACGTGCCCGAGATGGAGTTGGCGATCGCCTTCGCGAGGCTGGTCTTGCCGGTGCCGGGAACGTCGTCGAGCAGGAGGTGGCCCTCGGTGAGCAGGCAGCACAGCGCCAGGCGGATCTCGTCACGCTTGCCGCGCACGACCCGATCGACGTTCGACAGCAGCGCATCGGCGACCTGTGCAGCGTGGAGCGACATCGAGACGAGTGTACGTGTGGCCCGGAAGCGGGCCGGTGCATGTCGTGGCGTCAGTCCCAGTCGATGCGGAGGTTCGAGAGAGCATCGCGCAGCACGGTGGCGAGCGTTCGTGACTTCGCCATGATCGGCTCGATCCGCTCGATGTCGGCGACATCGGGGAGCGCCGTTCCCGCGGGCACCCTGAGGAGCTCCTCGAGCGGGTCGGTGCGCGGCCCGATCGACCGCGGCTCGCCCGTCCGCGGCCCGTCCGTCCGCGACTCGTCGGTCTGGGGCCTGACCAACCGCAGGTGCCGCCCCGTCTCCCCCGACCCGGTCTTTCCGGACCCGACCCCGAAAGACTCGACCTCGGCAGACCCGCCGGGGGTCGTGTCGGAGACCGTGGTGCGGTCGCGCCAGAGGTCGAGGAGTTCGGGCTCGAGGAGGAACTCGTCGCTGAGCGTGAACAGCGTGGCGACGACGTGCTTGCAGGCGTAGCCGTCCCAGTTGTCGTTGTCGGGGCACGTGCAGGTGGTGCGGACGTCACGTCGCAGCGGCATGCCGTCGCCGGCGGCGACCTCGACGGCGGCGATGTACGGCGTCGAACGCGAGCCCTGGATCTCGCACGTGACGACACCGGGTTCGATGATGATGTCGAGCACGGAGCCGTCCCTGGCGTACTGCTTGCCCCGCCGGAGACGTGACGGATCGCTCATCTCGGCGGCGAGCACCTTCATCATCGTGGCGGGGAGCCGGCCGGGATGGTTGGCGCCGAACGGCTTGCGCGGCCGGCTCACGAGACGACCCGATCCCGGTTCACGAGTCCGCCTCCAACATCACGAGGTCGCGCAGTTCATCGGTGGAGAGTTCCGAGAGCCAGGCCTCGCCCGTGCCGACCACCGCGTCCGCGAGCCTGCGCTTGTCGTCGATCACCGTGCCGATGCGTTCCTCGACGGTGCCCTCGCACACGAGCTTGTGGACGTTGACGGTGCGTTCCTGGCCGATGCGCCACGCCCGGTCGGTCGCTTGGTCCTCCACTGCCGGGTTCCACCAGCGGTCGTAGTGGATCACCTGGCTGGCCGCGGTGAGGTTGAGGCCCGTACCGCCGGCCTTCAACGAGATGATCAACAGCGGGGGGCCCGAGCCGTCCTGGAACGAGTCGACCATCCGGTCGCGTCCATGCCTGGTGACGCCTCCATGCAGGAACGGCGGGTCGAAGTGGAACTGATCGCCGACGTGGGTCCGCAACAGCTCGCCCATCTCGCGGAACTGGGTGAACACGAGCGCCCGCTCGCCCGAGTCGAGGAGGTCGGTGACGAGTTCGTCGAAGCGGGTGAGCTTGCCCGACCGGCCGGCGAGACGTGAGCCGTCGCCGAGCGCGTGCGCCGGGTGATTGCAGATCTGCTTGAGCCGCATCAGCGCAGCGAGCACGAGACCGCGCCGTCGCATGCCCTTGGCCTGTTCGGCGTCGGCCAGCAACTGGTCGACGACCTGTTGGTACAGCGTCGCCTGCTCGCGGGTGAGTTTGGCGTAGGCGATCTGTTCGATCTTGTCGGGCAGGTCGGGCAGGAGGCGCCTGTCGGCCTTGGTGCGTCGCAGGATGAAGGGCTGGGTGATACGCCGCAGACGGGCGGCGGCGACCTCGTCGCCGTGGCGTTCGATGGGGGTGCCGAACTGTTCGCGGAACTTCTGGAGGCCACCGAGCAGCCCCGGGTTGACCGCATCGAGGATCGACCACAGCTCGCTGAGCCGGTTCTCGACCGGCGTTCCGGTCAGGGCGAGCTTCTGCCCGGCACGAAGCTGGCGGACCGCGCGGGCTGCCTTGGTGTTCGGGTTCTTCACCATCTGGGCTTCGTCGAGCACGACGGTCGACCACTCGACGGCACCGAGGTGTTCGAGGTCACGTGGGAGCAGCCCGTAGGTGGTGATGACGAGCTGACGTTCGGGGTCGGAGTCGAACAGCGAGTCGTCGTCGAACCCCTGCGCTCGATTGGCGCCGTGGTGGATCTTCACGTCGAGCTTCGGGGTGAACCGTGCCGCTTCCTGGCTCCAGTTGCGCACGACGCTGAGGGGACAGACCACGAGGTGCGGCCCGGGCCGTTCGAGCAGATGGGCGAGGGTCGTCGCTGTCTTGCCGAGACCCATGTCGTCGGCGAGGCAGCCGCCGAGGCCGAGCTTGGCGAGGAACTGCAGCCACGACAGCGCTCGTCGCTGGTAGTGGCGCAGTTCACCGACGAACTCCGGCGACTCGTGCGTCTCGTCGAGACGTTCGTCGGGGAGACCGGCCAGGAGGTTGCGGATCCAGGCGGAGTCGACAGCCGCCCTGTCGGCGGTGCGGTCGACGTCGTCGTGGATCGAGATGGCCGGCGTGTCGTCGTCGCCGAGCTCAGCGTCGTTCGCGAGCCGCAGCAGCTCCAGCGGGGTGACGGTGCTCTTGGTCTTCTCGAGTTCGACGAGCTTGGCGCGTTTGCGGCGGAGTTCGTCGGCGTCGATGCGCACCCAGCGGTGGCCGGTGTGCAGCAGGGTGGCGCCTGCCGCCTCTGCGCGGGCGATCTCGGCCTCGGAGATCTCCTCGTCGCCGATCACCAGCTTCCACTCGACGAGCGCCTCCTTGCCGAACTGTTTGCGACGGTCGTCGGACGGAGCCGGCGTTGCCTCCCCCGCCACGTTGACGCGGGTACGGATCAGACGTTCGGGCCCGATGAGTTCGACGCCGAGGCGTTGCAGTTCGACGGGGGCGATGTCGAGGAAGTCCTCGGCCACGTCGAGGTCGAGTTCGACCTGCGTCGGTTCGTGCTGGACTGCCAGGTCGGCGAGTCCGGGCACGAGCGTGCGCGATCTGTTCGACGGTGGTGCCGATGAGTTCGGCGAGGAGGTCGAGGTGCTGTTCACCCCTGGCGACCTCGAGTGCGGTGCCGTTGCGCTCCCACACGTCGTTGGCCGAGCACCAGCGTGAAGCGTCGCTGTCGTCGACGAGTTCGAGCCGAACGATCCACGCGTCGTGCGGATCGTCGGAGATCACGAGACGCAGGCGGGCCACGACCACGGGCTCGCCACTCACTCGCCGTCGGTGCCGCTCCAGTTCCTCACGGAGTTGTCGCAGCGCGGTGTCGAACTCGACCGTGCCGCCGCGCACGACGTGGTCGGGCTTCGCGAGCGCACCGAAGGTGGCTCGCAGCGCCTGGATCGAGGGTGTGCGTTGGCGGCCGAGGTCGGCCTTCCAGCCGTACTGGTGGAGCAGGGCGCGGGCGATGCCGTCGACGAGCTGGGTGTAGATGCTGGTGGCGTCGGCGCTGGAACCCGCCGTGCAGATCGGGGGCATCGAGGCGTCGAGTCGCTGCAGGACCGCGTCGATCGCCTCGTTCGTGACGGGCCGCCAGCGGGCGACGGTGAACGGGCCCTCCTCGACGACGGCGGGGAGGATGCGCCCGCTCGACACGGTGCGTCTGGCCAGTTCCGCGACGCGGGCGAACCACGCGAGCGAGTCGGAGAGATGGGGCGCATCGGGCAGGTCCGACAACCAGACCGCCGTACCCAGCGCGTCGAGCTGCACCGACGAGGCGTGCAACGTGGGCTGTCCGTCGAGGCCGATGCTGATGCGTCCGATCGCCCCGTAGGACACCGGCGTGTCGTGCCAGCCGGTGCGCCGCCCGTCGTCGCCGAGTATGCGGAATCCGCCGTAGAGCCACGCCATGGCCGCGGTGTCGATGCCGTTCCACCCCCACACGTGCAGCGCACCGCTCCGCCAGGTCCCCTGCGCCACATGTGGCGGTCGGTGACGCGACATGGAAGCCATCCCATCGACCCTACCGACGGGCTGTCACCGAGACGCCCGACCTCCACGATGTGTCGGACACGTCGTGGACGTGCGAACCCCGAATGGATCGTCAGGCAGGAACAGAGGCGCCGAAGAAGCCGCGCAGCGCGTCGGCCATCTCGGTCCGGGCATACGCGCCGGTCACGAGCGCGTCGACGGCACCGAGCGACGTGTGGGTCTGGCCCTTGCACTGCAGATGGCGAACAGGGACGCCGGCGGCTGCGAGCGCCTCCGCGTACGCGTTGCCCTCGTCACGCAGCGGATCGAACTCGCAGGTGACGATCATCGCCGGCGGCAGTCCGGACAGGTCGTCGGCACGCAGTGGCGACGCCTTCGGGTCGGTGCGGTCCGCGGGGTCGCAGTAGTAGTTCCAGAACCATTCCATGAGGCCCCTGGTGAGGATGTACCCCTCGGCGTTGTCGATGTAGGACTGACGGGTGAAGTCGCAGTCGGTGACCGGGTTCAACAGGACCTGACCGACGATCAGCGGGCCACCGGCGAGCTGGGCCTGCTGGGTGGTCACGGCCGCGACGTTGGCGCCCGCACTCCATCCGGCCACCGCGAGTTGGCCCGGCACACCACCGAGTTCCTCGGTGTGGTCGGCGATCCATCGCACCGCCGCCAGTCCGTCGTCGGCGGCGGCGGGAAAGCGGTGCTCCGGCGCGTGGCGGTAGTTGACCGACACGATCGTGGCGCCGGACTGCACGCACAGGTCGCGGCACAGCGGATCGTCGGCGTCGTGGCTCCCGAGCACCCAGCCACCGCCGTGGAAGTAGGCGACGATCGGATGTGGACCAGCGGTGGCGGGTCGGTAGAGCCGGTACTCGAGTTCGCTGCCGTCGGCGCCGGGCAGGGTGCCGTCGACGATCTCGCCGACCTCGGGCCCGGGTGGCCGCATCGACGCCGACATCGTCATGAAGTTGCGTGCATCCTCGAGTGACATCGATTCGATGGGCGGCAGGCCCATCTCGGCCATCATGTCGAGCATGATCTGGACGTCGGCGGCGAGCGGTCGGATGATGCCGTCGTTGACCTCGCGTCCGCCGGGCCCGTCGAAGGCGAAGCCCAGGTAGCCGCGGGCGACGACGTCGTCGCAGGCGGCCCGGTACCGGTCGACGCCGCCCGGGTACGGGAGGAACACCTGCGGTTTGCCGGGCACGTTGACGCCCATGTACCACGAGTTCGCCGTCGGCATCAGCGTGAGGCCGGCGAACTCGTTGCTGTGCTCGACCCACTTGGTCTCGGCGAGTTCGGTCGGTTCGATGGTGTCGAGGCCGCGTTCACGCAGGTGCGCGAGGGTGTCGGTGATCCAGTCGACGTGCTGCTCGATCGACACCATCATGTTCGACAGCACCGACGGGCTGCCGGGGCCCGTGATCATGAACAGGTTGGGGAACCCGGCGGTCATCAGGCCGAGGTACGTGACCGGACCGTGCGCCCACTTGTCCTTCAGCGTCACCCCGTCGCGGCCGGTGATGTCGACCGAGACGATCGCACCCGTCATCGCGTCGAAGCCGGTGGCGAACACGATCGCGTCGAACTCGAACGACTCGCCGGCGGTGTCGACGCCCGTCTCGGTGATCGTGGAGATCGGATCCTTGCGCAGGTCGACGAGCCGGACGTTGGGCAGGTTGTAGGTCTCGTAGTAGTTGGTGTCGAGGCACGCCCGCTTGGTGCCGACGTAGTGGTTGGTCGGGCAGAGCGCCTCGGCGGTCACGGGGTCCTGCACGATCGAGCGGATCTTGTCGTGGAAGAACGCGCGGAGCGTCTCGTTGGACTCGGGACTGGTGAGCGTGTCGTTGAACGTGCCGGTGATCCCGAGGAGCTCGCCCGCTTCCCACATCGCCTCGTAGCGGCCGAGGCGTTCCTGCTCCGACACCATGAGCGCCCCTTCGATCGGGACCTCACGCGGCACGCCGGCTCCGGAGTGCCGAGCGGCCTCGCGGTACGCCTCGGGGTCGGCGCTGAACGCGGCCATGCGCTCGTCGGAGATGGGGCCGTTGCGCGCCGGGATCGAGAAGTTCGGCGTCCGCTGGAACACGGTGAGCTGCTCGGCCTGCTCGGCGATCAGGGGGATCGACTGCACGGCCGACGAGCCGGTGCCGATGACGGCGACTCGTTTGCCGGTGAAGTCGACACCGTCGTGGGGCCAGGTGCTGGTGAAGTAGACGTCACCGGTGAATCGGTCGGTTCCGGCGATGTCGGGCACCTTGGGCACCGAGAGGCATCCGGTGGCCATGACGTAGTAGCGGCACGAGATGTCGTCGCCGCTGTCGGTGTGGATCGTCCAGCGGTGGGTCTCGTCGATCCACTCGGCGGAGGTGACCCGCGTGTTGAACCTGATGTCGCGTCGCAGGTCGTGCTTGTCGGCGACGAACTGGGCGTAGCGCAGGATCTCGGGCTGCGCGGCGTAGCGCTCGGACCATTGCCATTCCTGTTGGAGTTCGGGGTCCCAGCTGTAGGAGTAGTCGACCGACAAGATGTCGCAACGGGCTCCGGGATAGCGATTCCAGTACCAGGTTCCGCCCACGTCGTCAGCGGTCTCGAGGACGACGGTGCGCAAGCCCGCCTCGCGCATCCGGTACAGCTGGTACATCCCGGCGAAACCGGCGCCGACGATCACCACGTCGACGTCGGTACTGGTGCGCTCGCTCATTCGGTGTTTCCTTCCCTCGGTGTCCCGGCGGACAGTGTCGCGCCCCGAGGGATCTCGCACCGACCCGGACCGGCGAGCGCTAGCTTCTCCGGCTCGGTCGTGGATCCTGGGGTGATGGAACGTATGGCGAGCACGGTGATCTGTCTCCTCCGGGGGATCAACGTCGGCGGGCACAACAAGCTGCCGATGGCCCAGCTGCGTGAGATCGCCGCCTCGATGGGGCTGGTCGACGTGCGGACCTACATCCAGAGCGGCAACCTCGTCGCGTCGACCCTCGGGGATCCGGACGCTGTCGGTCCGGCACTCGCAGCGGCGGTCGAATCGACCACCGGGTTGGAGATTCCCGTGATCGTGCGGACAGCCGAGCAATGGTCGCGGCTCATTGTCGCCAATCCGTTCCGGGATGCGGCAAACCCGGGCAAGCACGTCCACGTCGTCTTCCTGCCGGCCCCTGCGTCACCGGCGATCGGGGCCTTCGATGCATCTGCATTCGCTCCGGAGGCAATGGTCGTGTCCGGCTCGGAGGTCTACCTGCATCTCCCCGACGGCATGGGCCGCTCGAAACTCGCGATCGCCGTCAACCGCCTTCCCGACGTCGCCGCGGGGACGGCCCGCAACTGGAACACCGTGCTCCAGCTCGCCGAACTCGCCGCTTCCTGACGCGTCCAGGCGCGCCCCGACGGAGTCCTACGCCCAGGGTCCGACGCCGGTGACCCGATCGACGGTGATGCGCGCGATGCGTCCTGCAGGCGGGTTGGGCATGGGCGGGAACACTGCGCCCTCGCCCAGGAACCGCGGTGCGAGGAGTTGGAGCAGCTCGGGGGCGCCGCCGACGGTGATGCGGGCCGTTCCGTGCAGGACGGCATAGTGATCGAGACCGATGTCGGTCGCACCCGGCGCCACGAACGACACGGCCACCCGCGGATCTCGCTCCATGTTGCGCATCTTCCGACCCTCGCCCAGGTGGGCGACGAGCACGTCGTCGCCGTCACGGCCCAACCAGACGACGGTCACTTGCGGTGAGCCGTCCGGGTTGATGGTCACGAGGTGGCCGAGTGCTCCTGCGTCGATGACGTCGCAGAGCTCAGGGTGGAGCTTCATGGTTCTCGACGCTACTACGCGCCCCGGATCCGGCCGGCCGGGCCAGGGTTCCCCCACCGACCTGCGCAGGGTGGTGTCTCAGACGCGAACGGGATCGTTGACGTCGGCGAGGAGGTCGACGGAGCGCAGGCGTTGCTCGATGGTGGGCGACGCGTGCGCCGTGATCAACTCGTCGGCGCCGGAGATGTCGGCGAACTCGTCGAGGTAGGTCTTCACCGACTCGGGCGTGCCCACCGCGGAGTAGTGCATCATCTGGGCGATCTGGCGACCCTGGGGCGAGGCGAGGATCGCGTCGGCCTCGTCGTCGCTCAGGTCACGGCCGGGTGCGACGAACCGGGCGATGCGGTACCGGCGTACCGTCTCCCACTGCGTCTGCGCCTCGTCGTCGGTGTCGGCGGCGATCACGTTCACCCCGGCGATCGCATACGGCTCGTCGAGTTGGGCCGACGGTCGGAACTCGCGCCGGTAGAGCGCGATCGGCGTCGATGAGCGCACCGGGCGCGAAGTGCGACGCGAATGCGTACGGCAACCCCAGCATCGCCGCGAGTTGGGCGCCGAACAGCGACGACCCGAGGATGTAGAGCGGCACGTTCGTGCCCGCACCCGGCACGGCGACCACACCCGGGATGCGGGACTCGCCGCGCAGGTACCCCTGCAGCTCGAGCACGTCCTCGGGGAATCGATCGGACGAATGAGCGTCGCGCCGCATCGCCCGCATGGTGTTCTGGTCGCTCCCCGGCGCGCGTCCGAGTCCGAGATCGATCCGCCCGGGGTGGAGCGTGGCGAGCGTGCCGAACTGCTCGGCGATCGTGAGCGGCGAGTGGTTGGGCAGCATCACGCCGCCTGCGCCGAGCCGGATCGTCGAGGTGTGAGCGGCGATGTGGGCGATGAGCACGCTCGTGGCCGACGATGCGATCGACGCCATGTTGTGGTGCTCGGCGTACCAGACCCGTTCGTATCCCCGGGCCTCGGCACGCTGGGCCAGGAGCACGCTGTTCGCGAACGCGTCCGCCGCCGTCTGCCCTTTCCCGATGATCGCCAGATCGAGGATCGACAGCGGGATCGAGTGCTTCTCCGACATGGTGTCCAGCATGCCAGCGATGAGCGAAGGGACCACGTGTCGGGCTGTTGGCTCATCGGCGGGAGGGTCGAGGCGATCGCGATGAGCGAGTGGACTGGATGTCGGTCGTCTCGCTCATCGCCGGCGTCGGGGTGAGGCGTGTGTGGCTAGCGTTCGGGTGTGGGCATTCCGGACCGGCCGATCGCAGGAGCGACTGTGGATTCCCTGCCGTACATGCCGTTCATGGACGGTCCGGCGCCGGCGGGGCCCGAGGCGTTCCGGTGGCGCCTGGGAGTGCGGCCACTCGACCTGGACGACTGGATCGAGCTCGGCCCCGATGCCGACGCCGCGATCGACGCGAAGCCCCACCTGATGGCCGAGTTCCCCGGCACGGTGTTCGCCGTGCTCGACGATCGCGTGGCGCAGGAGGCACAGGAGGTCGCCGATGTCCTCGTCGACCATCTGCGGCGGCGCTGGCCCGAACGGTACGGCGATGCGAGGCTCGACCCGGCACTCCATCCACTCGACGCGGCGGCGCGTCTCGTTCCCGAGGATCTCGTGCTGCTGGTGGAGCGGGACGGCCGGCTCGTGTTCGGCGGCGGGTCGGTCTGCTTCCCGAACCGCTGGGATCTGCGCTCGAAGCTCGGCCTGTCGATGGCAGGAGTCCATGCTCCGGTCGGTCGGCTCAACGAGCAGTTGGAGGCGCCGATCGACAGCTTCTTCGACCGGTTGACGCCCGAGCGCAGCTTCTGGCGTCTCGGTTGGGGTGTGCTCGACACCGCGGACTGGTACACGCCTGTCGATGGCACGGCGGCACCGCGCCCCGACTCCCCGAGCCCGAGTTCGATGTTCCTGCGCGTCGAGCGCGAGACGCTGCGTCGCTTCCCCGACACCCGCTGCATCCTGTTCACGATCCGCACCTACGTCACCCCACTCATGTCGTCGTGTCCGACACGTGAGACGTCGGAGCGGTTGGCGTCGGCCCTCGAGGCGCTCCCCGCCGACGTCCGGGACTACAAGGATCTGGCGTCGTCGGCCGACGTCGTCGCGGAAGAACTTCGGCGGATCTGTGGATAACACGCGATCTTGATACACTGCCGCTCAGATTTATTGAGCGCAGAGAGAAAGTGGGAGAGGAAGTCATGGCGATCGATCCGAAGAAGTGGACGCTGAAGACCCAGGAGGCGTTCTCGGCCGCCATCGACCAGGCCAAGGAACTGTCGAACCCCGAACTGACTCCCGATCACGTGCTCGGCGCCATGATGCGCCAGGAGGGCACCATCGTTCCCGCGGTGCTCGCCAAGCTCGGCCAGGCGCCATTGATGGTACGCAACCGTGCCGACGAGGCGATCCAGAAGCTCCCCAAGGCGTACGGCGGTGCCGAACCGCGGATGAGCAAGGAGCTGACCAACGTCGTCGAGAACGCCGAGCAGTATCGCAAGGACCTGCGCGACGACTTCCTCTCCGTCGAGCACCTCCTCCTCGCGATGAACGCCCGACTCGACGTCGGCTCCGAGGAGCTGCTCCAAGTGCTCAAGGAGGTGCGCGGGTCGCACCGCGTGACCGACCAGAGCCCCGAGGAGAAGTTCGCCGCGCTCGAGAAGTACGGCCAGGACCTCACGGCGCTGGCCGCGAGCGGCAAGATCGACCCGGTCATCGGCCGCGACGAGGAGATCCGCCGCTGCATCCAGGTGTTGTCGCGCCGCAGCAAGAACAACCCGGTACTCATCGGTGAGCCAGGCGTCGGCAAGACCGCCATCGTCGAGGGCCTGGCCTCGCGCATCGCCGACGGTGACGTGCCGGAGGGGCTCAAGAACAAGCGGCTCATCTCGCTCGACATCGCCTCGATGCTCGCGGGCGCCAAGTACCGCGGCGAGTTCGAGGAGCGGCTCAAGGCGGTGCTGAAGGAGATCACCGACGCCGAGGGCGAGATCATCACCTTCGTCGACGAACTCCACACGATCGTCGGCGCCGGCGGCGCCGAGGGCGCGATGGACGCCGGCAACATGATCAAGCCGATGCTCGCCCGCGGCGAGCTGCGCATGATCGGCGCGACCACGCTCGACGAGTACCGCAAGCACGTCGAGAAGGACCCGGCGCTCGAACGCCGCTTCCAGCAGGTGTACGTCGGTGAGCCGTCCGTCGAGGACACGATCGGCATCCTGCGCGGGTTGAAGGAGCGCTACGAGGTGCATCACGGTGTGCGCATCCAGGACTCCGCGCTGGTGAGCGCGGCCGTGCTCTCCGACCGCTACATCACGAGTCGGTTCCTGCCCGACAAGGCCATCGATCTCATGGACGAGGCCGCCTCGAAGCTGCGCATCGAGATCGACTCGCTGCCCACGGAGATCGACGTCGTCCAACGCCGCATCTTCCAGCTCGAGATCGAACAGCTGGCGCTCGAGAAGGAGACCGACGTGGCCTCCAAGGAGCGGCTCGAAGCACTCCACGACGAGCTCGCGGAACTCAACGTGAGCGTCACGGAGATGAAGCAGCGGTGGGAGCAGGAGAAGCAGGCGATCGACGCGATCCGCTCGCTCAAGGAAGAGCTCGAGGGGTTGCGGACGCAGGTCGAGCGCGAGACCGACCTCGCCGCAGCAGCCGAGATCCGCTACGGGCGCATTCCGGAACTCGAACGTCGCATCGAGGACGCCACCGCGCACCTCGCGGCGATCCAGGAGACCGGAGCGATGCTCAAGGAGGAGGTCGACGCCGAGGACATCGCCGAGGTCGTCGCCAAGGCCACGGGCATCCCGCTCAACCGGCTGATGGAATCGGAGACGTCCAAGCTGGTGCACCTCGAGGAGTTGCTCCACGAACGGGTCATCGGCCAGGACAACGCGGTCGTCGCGGTCGCCAATGCGATCCGCCGGAGCCGCGCCGGGCTGTCCGATCCCAACCGGCCGATCGGGTCGTTCATGTTCCTCGGCCCGACCGGTGTCGGCAAGACCGAACTCGCACGGGCGCTCGCCGAGTTCCTCTTCGACGACGAAAAGGCGATGGTGCGCATCGACATGGGCGAGTACATGGAGAAGTTCTCCGTGTCCCGGCTCATCGGAGCGCCCCCCGGCTACGTCGGCTACGACGAGGGCGGCCAGCTCACCGAAGCGGTGCGGCGCCGTCCGTACTCGGTCGTGCTCCTCGACGAGATCGAGAAGGCGCACCCCGACGTGTTCAACACGCTGCTGCAGCTGCTCGACGACGGCCGCCTCACCGACGGTCAGGGCCGCACGGTCGACTTCACCAACGTGGTGTTGATCATGACGTCGAACCTGCCCGGTGAGCCGAGCGACTTCTTCAAGCCCGAGTTCATCAACCGCGTCGACGACATCATCCGTTTCCGGGCGCTGACCGAAACCGACCTGCTGCGCATCGTGCGCATCCAGGTGGAGCTGGTCCGCAAGCGTCTCGCCGATCGTCGGATCGCCCTCGACATCGACGAGGGCGCCCTCGAGCAGCTCGCTCGCGAGGGGTTCGACCCGGCGTTCGGCGCCCGTCCGCTCAAGCGGGTCATCCAGCGCGAGATCGGCGACAAGGCGTCGCTGCTCATCCTCGACGGTTCGGTGTCCGACGGCGGCACCATCCAGGTCCGCGCCGGCACCCCCGACGAGGGTCTCAGCGTCACCGCCTCATGAATTCCCGTGTCACCTGCCGGGGTCAGACCCCGATCGCGATGGGCGTAACGGGGACGAAGGTGAGGCGGAACGTGGGCGGGCTGAGTTCGATCAGCTCGAGGCGGCCGCCGTCGGACTCCGCGAGGCGTCGGGCGAGCGGCAGGCCGCGGCCGTGCGCGGCCCGGTGGTCAGCGGGACGGTCGAACAGCGTGGCCGCGCGCTCGCGTGGGATTCCCGGGCCTTCGTCCTCGATCGTGACATTGTCGTCCTGCACGAGGATGGCCACGGTGCCGCGCCCGTGGCGCAGCGCGTTGTCGAGCACGATCCCGATCACCTGACCGACGAGACCCGGGGTGGCGATCACGTGGTTCACGCGGCCGGTCGTGACCACCACCTGGCGGCGCTTCTCGGCGAAACGGTGTTGCCAGTCGGCCACTTGATGATCCACGAGCGTCGTCAGGTCCAGTTCGGTGCGCTCCTTCGTCGATCCGGTCCGCGCCACCGTGAGCAGATCGTCGAGTGTCAGGCTCAACTCGTGGGTCTGTGTCAGCGCAGCTGCCGCCTCGGCGGCAACCTCGGGGTCGTGGTCGCGTTCCAACAGTTCGAGTCGCATGGCGATGCCCGTCAGTCCGGTGCGCAGCTGGTGTGTGGCGTCGGCGGTGAATCCGCGTTCCGATTCGAGTATGCGATCGACGCGGTTGGCGCTCAGGCGAAGCGCACGTGAGATGTCGTCGATCTCGCTGATCCCCGACGGCGGCGGGGCGGCCGCGCTGAAGTCGCCATCGCCCACACGTGCGGCGCTGCGCGCGAGTCGTTCGAGCGGCCGTGCGAGTTGACGGGCCTGCACGCCGGCGAGCAGTGCGGCCGATGCAATGGCAGCCACCGCGATGACGGTGAGTCGTCCCAACACGTCGGCCGGGAGTTCGCCCTCCTCGGCATCGCGTACGACGAGCAGCACGGGCAGGAGCAGGACCAGGATGACCACCACGACCACGGCGATGGTCGAGAGCACCAAGCGGCGGCGCACGACGGTCAGCCTCCGGTCGGGTCGAAGCGGAAACCGACACCGCGTACGGTGACGATCTTCGACGGCGGGTCGGTGTCGTCGAGGATCTTGCGGCGCAGTGTCGAGGTGTGGGTGTCGAGGGTGCGTGTGGAACCCCACCAGTTCTCGTCCCACACCTGGCTCATGATCTCTTCGCGTTTGAGCGTGACGCCGGGTCGGCGCATCAGGAGCTCGAGCAGGTCGAACTCCTTGGTGGTGAGTTCCACTTCGCGTCGTCCGTCGTCGCCCTCGACGAAGCATCGGCGCGCCTCGGTGTCGAGTTCGATGCCGGCACCGTTGAGGTGCCCGCTCGTGCCGGCCGGTGAGTGTTCGACCAGGCGCAGTCGGGCGCGGATCCGCGCCACGAGTTCGGCGAGTCGGAACGGTTTGGCGACGTAGTCGTCGGCGCCGGCGTTGAGACCGACGATGACGTCCATCTCCTCGGCGCGGGCCGTGAGCATGATGATCGGAAGGCCGGGATGGTCGGAGCGCAGTTTGCGGCAGACGTCGAGGCCGTCGATGTCGGGCAGTGTGAGATCCAGCAGGACGAGGTCGGGGAAGTGGTCGCCGACCGATTCGAGCGCAGCGAGTCCGGCCGCGACGTGCGCGACCTGGAAGCCCTCGGAGCGCAGGACTCGGATCAGCGGCTCGCTGATGCGGTCGTCGTCCTCCACGAGCAGCACGGCCGTCGCGGCGGAGACCGTGGCGGTACCGCTCGGTGCGCGAAGACCCGATTCCATCGCCTTGTCATCGGCCGCGAGTTGCCCGGGCTTGAGGTGGGAGCGAGGCGGGCCCGAGGAGAGCGGCTTCCGACGTGATTACAATACTGGTCCGTATCGTATCGAAACCGGAGATGACCACGATGACGAGTGAAACCACGAGCCGATCACGGCACGACCATGACGACGCCATCGACCCGGCGGTGCACGAGCGCCGCTGGATGATCCTGGGCGTGCTCTGCATGAGTCTCCTGATCATCGTGATGGACAACACGATCCTCAATGTCGCCATCCCGTCGCTGATCGTCGATCTCGGTGCCACGAACAGCCAGATCCAGTGGATCGTCGACGCCTACGTCCTCGTGTTCGCCGGCCTGCTGCTCACCACCGGCAGCCTCTCCGACCGCTACGGCCGCAAGGGTGCGCTGCAGCTCGGCATCGTGTTGTTCGGCATCGGTTCGGCTGCCGCCGCGATGTCGACGACGGCCGAGGGGCTGATCGCGACCCGTGCCTTCATGGGCATCGGCGGTGCCCTGATCATGCCGGCCACGCTGTCGATCCTCACCAACGTGTTCCGCGACCCACGTGAGCGCGGCCGGGCCATCGCCATCTGGGCCGGCTTCTCCGGGCTGGCTGTCGCCCTCGGGCCGATCACCGGGGGACTCCTGCTCGAGCACTTCTCCTGGCAGTCCGTCTTCTGGGTGAACATCCCGATCGGCATCACGGCGCTGGTCCTGGGAGCCTTCCTGATCCCGACGTCACGCGATCCCGCCCACGGCAGGATCGACCCCCTCGGCGCGGTGCTGTCGTTCTTCGGTCTCGCGTCGCTGCTGTTCGCCATCATCGAGGGACCGTCGAAGGGGTGGAGCGACCCCGTGGTGGTCGGCGCCTTCGTGATCGCTGCAGTACTGCTCACCGCGTTCCTGCTGTGGGAACGACACACGACGCACCCGATGCTCGATCTCACCGTGTTCCGCAACGCCCGGTTCAGCGCCGGCAGCGGAACGATCACGCTCGTCTTCTTCGCCATGTTCGGTTCGCTGCTGTTGATGACGCAGTACTGGCAGCTCGTGCACGGATACTCCCCGCTGGAGGCAGGCATCCGCTTGCTGCCGTATGCGATGACGATGATGATCGTCGCGCCGCTGTCGGCTCGCTTCGTCGAACGGCAGGGGACGAAGCGGATCGTCACGCTGGGCCTCGTCCTCGTGGCGACCGGACTCACGCTGCTGTCGACGATCGCCTCCGATTCGCCCTACCCGCTCGTGATCTCCTACTTCGTCGTCATGGCCGCGGGCATGGGCATGACGATGGCCCCGGCGACCGAGTCGGTCATGGGATCGCTGCCGCGGGCCAAGGCCGGCGTCGGTTCGGCGATCAACGACACCACCCGCCAGGTCGGCGGGGCGCTCGGCGTCGCCGTGATCGGCAGCATCGTCACGAGTGTCTACTCGCAACGCATCTTCGACCTCGCCGGCGTGTTCGGCCTGGCCGGCCCGCAGGAGGCGATCGCGGCGTCGTCGCTCGGCGGCGCCCAACAGGTCGCAGCATCACTCGGAGGACAGGCCGACGCTTTCGTGCAGGCCGCCAACGACAGCTTCGTCGACGCGATGTCGGCCGGTCTGCGTGTCGCGGCGGTCGTGATCGTGTTCGCCGCCCTCACGGCTTGGAGATTCCTGCCCGCGCACGCCACGTCGCCGCCCGACAACCTCGCCAGTGATCCGACCGTCGGACAGAATGCCGATCAGGCGCCGGTCGTCGGGAACTGACGTGACCGCTTCCATCACGCGCCGTCCCGGCCGGCCCCGGTCGGCCGGAGTCGACGAAGCACTGCTCGAGGCCACACTGCAGCTGGCCGGCGAGGTGGGCATCCACGGGATGTCGATGGACGACCTCGCGCAGCGCGCCGGTGTGTCGAAGGCGACGATCTACCGTCGCTGGCCGTCGAAGGAAGCGCTGGTGCTCGATTCGCTCGCCCATGCCATTCGACCGTTCGATCTCGTCGACACCGGCTCGGTGCGTGGCGATCTCGACAGCTACCTCCGTGAACTCGGTCGCCGCATGCAGACGGGCCGCACGAGCGATGTGCTGCCCGACCTGATCTCTGCGTCCGCGCGCGACGCGGCGCTGCGCGAATCACTCGACGAGTGGGTGCTCCATCGTCGCCAACCCTTGAACACGATCCTCGGCCGGGCGGTCCAGCGCGGCGAGTTGGCCGCCGAGGCCGACCTCGACATCATCGTCGACGCGCTGCTCGGCGCCTTCGTGTATCGCCGCCTGCTGAGCCACGCCCCGCTCGACGATGCGTTCGTCACGCGGTTGTTGGACACCGTGATGCCGTCGATCCGAGCGGTGGCGGTGCCGTCGGGTCGAGACGATGAGTGACGAGTTCCCCACCTCGATCGGCCGTCTCGGCCTGGTCGCCCTCGACTGCATCCTCGCCCCCTGACCAGCCCGAAAAATGCCGCTGGGTGCGCGCTGAGCGCGCACCTGGAGGAGAATTTCGGAGTGTGGGGCGGGTCAGGACTGACGGAGTCGCAGGGCGTCGCCGTGGGCGGGGAAGCCCTCGTGATCGGCGAGCGCGATGACCGAAGGGGTCATGCGAGCCAGCGCCGCAGCGTCGGCACGGGCGATCGCCGTGCGCTTGAGGAACGTGTCGGCGGTGATGCCCGAGGAGACGTGGGCGAAACCCGACGTCGGCAGTGACGCCGGGCATCCGATGACGAAGTTGGCGGCGCTGAAGGGGGTGTGCTGACCGACGAGGATCTCGCCGGCGTTGACCAGCCCCGCGACGACCTCGTCGACGTGCTCGGCGGCCACGGCGACCTGCAGGTGCTCGGGCGCGAACTCGTTGGCGATGCGCGACGGCGACGTCGATCGAGTCGACGAGCACGCAGCCTCCGTTCGGGCCGAGCGACGACCGAGCCGCGGCGGCGCGCACCTCGGGCAGCCCGGCGAGCTGCCGTTCGAGTTCGGCGTCGACGGCATCCGCGAGTGAGGTCGACGGGGTCAGGAGCACGACGGTGCTGTCCGTGCCGTGTTCGGCCTCGATGAGCAGGTCGGCGGCGAGCAGCTCCGGGTCGGCGGAGTCGTCGGCGATGACGAGGCTCTCGGTGGGGCCGAGGAGCATCATGGTGGCAACACCGTGGCGCTGCATCTCGACCTGGGCGATCGTGACCGCCGGCGAGCCGGGGCCGACGATCTTGCGGACCTTCGGGATCGTGCCGGTGCCGAAGCCGAGCGCGGCGATCCCGGCCGGTCCGTTGACGCGGAACACATCGCGGATCCCGAGCTTGCGGCACACCACCAGTACCGCGGGATCGACCTCACCGGAGCCGCCGGGAACGGGTGGTACGACCAGGGCGATCGATCCCACACCGGCGACGACGGCCGGCACGGCGAGCTGGTACGCGACGCTCGGGTAACTGGCCTTGCCCGACGGCGTGAACAACCCGGCGGACGTGATCGGGGTGATCTTCTCGCCGACGGTCAGTCCCGGCTCGCTCTCGATCGACCAGTCACGTGCCCGCTCCATCTGCGCTTCGTTGAACGCCCGCAGGTGGGCGATCGCATCGTCGATCGCGGCGTCGACATCGGAGCGGACCGCGGCCCGCTCGAACTCTTCGGCGCTGACGCGCAGACCGTCCGGCTCGATCTCGATGCCGTCGAACCTGGCCAGTGCCTCGCACACGGCGATGTCGCCGCGATCGCGCACATCGTCGATCAACGCCCCGATGGATCGGCGCAGTTCGGGGTCGAAGATCTCGTCGATGCCGCGACGCATCAAGGCATCGCGGGCCGCGACGTCCATGTCGTTCCAGACCTGTCTGCGCATCACGCTCACCGTCGACGCTACCCGCAGTCGACATGCGGGTCCGACTCCGGCTGTACCTGGACGGCGCGCTGGACGCTGAGGGCCGGCGAGGCGCACGGTCGGGAGTACCATCTCCACACGTTCCATCCACCACTCGGGGAGCGTGCATGCCCGTCACCGTCGTCGTCGGAGCCCAATGGGGCGATGAGGGCAAAGCCAAGGTCATCGACCTGCTGTCGAAAGAGCACACCTACGTGGTGCGGTACCAGGGCGGCCACAACGCCGGACACACCGTGGTCGTCGACGGCGAGAAGTACGCCCTGCAGCTCGTCCCGTCGGGCATCCTCTACGACCACGTGATCCCGGTGATCGCCAACGGCGTCGTCGTCGACCTGCCGACGCTGTTCAGGGAGGTCGACACGCTCGAAGCGCGTGGCATCTCGTGCGCAGAGCTGAAGGTGTCGAGCCGCGCCCACCTCATCTTCCCGTGGCACCAGGCGCACGACGCGATCGCCGAGGCGATGCGCGGCGACGACAAGATCGGCACCACGCTCAAGGGCATCGGACCGGCCTATGCCGACAAGGCCCGGCGCGTCGGGCTGCGAGTCGGTGACGTCCTGGATCCGGTCCGCTTCTCCACGCTCGTGCGCGAACGCGCCGTCGCCGAGAACACGCTCATCGAGCAGGCGGGTGGCGAGCCCCTGGACGTCGACGAGATCGTGGCCATGTTCGACGAGCTCGGTGCGCGGGTCGCGCCGTTCGTCACCGACACCGTGAGCCTGCTGCACGCGTGCACTCGAACGGGGTGCCCACGTGCTGCTCGAAGGAGCCCAGGCCACGTTCCTCGACCTCGACCACGGCACGTACCCCTACGTCACCTCGTCGAACCCCACTGCGGGTGGCGCCTGCGTCGGGACAGGAATCGGGCCACGCGACATCGATCGGATCGTCGGGATCACCAAGGCGTACACCACCCGCGTCGGCGCCGGCCCGTTCCCGACCGAGCTCCTCGACGACGACGGGGAACGCCTCATCGACATCGGCAAGGAGTACGGCACGGTCACGGGTCGTCGCCGCCGCGCCGGATGGCTCGACTGCGTGATGCTGCGCCAGGCGGTCCGGCTCAACAGCCTCAGCGAGCTGGCGCTGACCAAGCTCGACATCCTCGACGGCTTCGACACGATCGAGATCTGCACGGGCTACCGACTCGACGGCAAGCTGCTCGACCACTATCCGGACCGCTCCGATCTGTTGGCCGACGTCGAGCCGGTCTACGAGACGCTCGCCGGATGGGGCAGCGTTCTCAGCGACACCCGTGAGCCCGGCCAGCTCCCCGAAGCCGCCAAGCGCTTCATCGAGGTGGTCGAACGCGAGGTCGGTATCCCCGTGCGCGTCGTGGGCGTGGGCGCCGAACGCGACGACTACCTCGTCTGGACATCGTGAGGTTGTCGCGATGATCCCGCGCTACTCCACCCCGGAGATGGACGCGGTGTGGTCCGACACCGCACGGTTCGGCCGTTGGCTCGAGGTCGAACTCCTCGCCACCGAAGCGCACGCGGCGTTCGGTCTCGTGCCGGCCGACGATGCGCTCGAGTGCCGCGCCCGAGCGCCGATCACCGACGACGCGTTCGTGCAGGCCGTCCTCGACCGTGAGGCGATCACCGACCACGACGTTGCCGCGTTCGTCGACGTCGTCCAAGCGGCGATCGGACCACCGGCATCCTCGTGGATCCACTACGGACTCACTTCGTCCGACGTCGTCGACACCGCAGGATGCTGGGCGCTGCGTGATGCCGCCGACCTGTTGATCGACGCCTCGACCGAGCTGCTGGGCGTGCTCGTGGAGCTGTCACGAACCCATCGCGACACGGTGATGATCGGCCGTACCCATGGCATCCACGCCGAGCCCACCACGTTCGGTGCGAAGGTGGCGCTGTGGGCGCTGCAGTTGGATCGCGATCGCACTCGGCTTCGCGCTGCCCGACACAGCGTCGCGGTCATGAAGTTGAGTGGGGCTGTCGGCACGTACTCCAACATCCCGCCCGACGTCGAGAAGTTCGTCGGCGATGCGCTCGGATTGGAGCCCGTCGCCGCCACACAGGTCGTTGCCCGTGACCGACACGCCGAGTACCTGTATGCGTGTGCATCGATCGGCGCAACGTGCGAATTGATGGCGATCGAACTCCGCCACCTGCAGCGCACCGAGGTGCGTGAGGTCCAAGAGGGCTTCAAACCCGGCCAGAAGGGTTCGTCGGCGATGCCGCACAAGCGGAACCCGATCTCGGCCGAGACGATCTCGGGTCTGGCGCGCGTGTTGCGATCGAATCTGTCCGCCGGTTTGCAGGATGTGGCGCTCTGGCACGAGCGCGACATCTCGCACTCGTCGGTCGAGCGGATCATCCTGCCGGATTCGTCGCAGTTGGCCTTCTACGTCATGAAGCGCCTCCGCCGGTTGCTCGATGGCCTCATGGTGTTCCCCGAACGTATGCGGGCCAATCTCGACGCGAGTTACGGTCTGGTGTTCAGCCAACCCGTGCTGTTGGCGTTGGTGCAGGCGGGTGCAACTCGCGATGATGCCTACCGAATCGTGCAGCGCAATGCGATGAGGTCCTGGGACGAAGGGCTCGATTTCAGGACCTTGCTCGAAGCCGACGACGAGGTCGACAACGGCGTCCTCGACGACGCGTTCGACCTTCGTCGGTCGCTGCGCAACCTCGATCACGTCCTCGATCAGGTCGATCGAATCGAGCTGTGACGCCCGAGCGCGGCGGTCACCTCAGTCGGCGCGGCTGATGCCGGCACGCTTGAGCGTGCTGGCGGGAACACCGACGTCACGCCACGAGGCGTACGAGATCGACTTGCTGTCGGAGTAGCTCTTGGCGACGCCGACGAACTCGGCTTCCAGGGCATCCATGTCGATGGCGTTCGACTTCGCGGCCAATTCGGCTTCGAGGTCACGGCGCTCCTGGATGAGCAGCAGTTCGTCGAGCGGGCCGGCGCTGGCGAGTTCGGTACCGATCGCATCGAGGCGCTTCTTGATCGTGTCGGGTGTGCGCTTGCGCCCCCGTCTTGGGTTTGGTGGCGCGCAGGCCTTCGAGATAATCCCGCACGATGCGACCCTCCATTCGGCCTTTCGCGAGCGCCGCTTTGTGCTCGTCGCTCATTGGAGTCCTGGGGCCACGTTTTCCAACCATGAATTCACAGTGTAGGTAACGCTCACGCAAATGCAATAGCGTGGATTTCGATGTTCGAATTGTCAGCACACGGGACCGATGTTCATGTCGGAACTGGCCCGCAGTATCCGTGGGGCGGGCTCTACGGTGGCCAGATCGTCGCTCAGGCTCTCCGTGCTGCCACACTTTCGGTCGAACCCGATCTGGAACCACACTCGATACGCGCCTATTTCATTCGCCGGGGCGACCACACCGAACCCGTCCGATACGAAGTCGACCGGATCCGGAACGGCCGCAGTTTCGCCACTCGGCGTGTCGTTGCCCGTCAGGCCATTGGGGCAATTCTGAACGCCGAATGCTCGTTTCAACGCCCCGAACCGGCGGCGCTCGTGCAGACGATCTCGATGCCCGACGTGCCGGCACCCGACGATCTGGAACAGTCGTCGTGGACGGCGACCTTCGATCGCCATTCCGTGCCACCCGATCAGGTCACGGGCGGGTCGCGCGACGGCGCGGGGCGCTCGGTCGCCTGGATGCGGGTGAACGCCGATCTCGGCGATCCGACGGAGCCGGCCGCGCAGCTGATGCATCGGTGCTGGTTGGCCTACCTGAGCGACGACCTGCCGACCGATGCGGTCATCCGGGCGCACCCGATCTCACTGGTCGACGAATCCGAGCACGACGTGTTCTGCGCGAGCCTCGACCACACGATCTGGTTCCATCGTCCGCTGCGTGCGGATCGGTGGCATCTCCACGACTTCGCCTGCCACCACTACGTGGGTGGACGCGGGCTGGCGATCGGCCACATCTTCGGCGACGACGGCGTGCATGTGGCAACGGTGGCCCAGGAAGTTCTGGTTCGTGATCGCACCCACGGACCCGGGGCGAGCTGACCTAGCCTGCGCAACGTGTCGTCGCTGCCTCCACTGTCACCGGTTCTCGAAACGCTGCGCGCTCATGTGATGGAGCACTCGGTCAAGCACGGTGAGTTCGTCCTCAAGTCGGGGGCCACGAGCACCTGGTTCCTCGACACCAAGCAGACAGCGTGTCGACCCGACGGCATCATCGCTGCAACCGATGCCATCCTCGAGGTGTTCGGCGACGTCATCGACGACATCGACGCGATCGGCGGTCTGACCATGGGCAGCGATCCGGTCGCCTATGGCGTCGCCGCGGTTGCCGCGACGCGAGGCCACCGTCTGCGGAGCTTCAGCGTGCGCAAGGAGGCGAAACTCGGTGGCATCACCGGCCGCATCGCCGGCGCGCTCCTGCCCGGCGATCGGGTGCTGGTCACCGAGGACACCACCACGCGCGGTACCTCACTGATCGAGGCGGCCGACGAGATCGCCGCCTACGGAGCGGTGCCGGTCTGGATGACGGTGCTCGTCGATCGGGGTGGCACGTGCGCGGCCATGGCAGCAGCGCACGGGATCGACTACCGGCCGCTGCTCACCGCACCCGATCTCGGCTTCGGCTACGGCACCTGACGTTCAGCGAGTCCGGGCACTCGGATCGAGCACGCCGGGATTGAGGATCCCGTTCGGGTCCAGCGCCCGACGGAGCGCCCCCTGCGCGGTGAGATCGGCGCGGGATCGAACGAGGTGGAGCCACGGAGTCTTCGCGATGCCGATTCCGTGCTCGGCCGAGATCGTGCCGCCGAGCCGCGCGACCGCGGTCAGGACCGAATCGGCGATCTCCGCCGGTGCGGTCGACCCGAGGTAGTTCAGGTGGAGGTTGCCCTCCGCGAGATGGCCGAACGGGATGAGCCGGGCACCGTCGTCGGCAGCCGCGACGTCCGCGATGTCGAGCAGTTCGACGACGGCGCGCAGCGGGACCGCCACGTCGAGCTTGTACGTCGGCACGCCGGTGGCGCCGGCGGCCGCCGCGATGGCGTCGGTGATCCGGTCACGGAACTGCACCAGGTGTTCCCGCTGGGTCGGATCGACCGCCACGGCAGAGCCGACCACACCGGCAGCGCCCGTGACCGCGGCTGCAAGTGAGGGGCTCGGGTCGATGTGATCGGCGCACTCGACGATCAGGACCGTGCCATGCCTGTCGACGTCGACCGGGGGCGTCGTCCCGAGATGTCCGGCGACGAGTTCGAGCGCTTCGGGCTGGACGAATTCGACTGCATCGAGGGAACCGAGCCGGCGCCGGAGGTGTCCGAGGAGGTCGATCGCGTCATCCAGGGAGGCCATCGACAGCATCGCCGTGACGACGTGCTCGAAGCGGGGTACCAGCTGCAGGCGGGCGGCAGTGACGACGGCCAGCGTGCCCTCTGATCCGGCCAGCACCGACGGCCAGTGGAGCCCGACGGTCTCCTTCGCCAGACCGCTCAGCGTTCCGACGATGGAGCCGTCGGCGAGGACCGCCTCGATGCCGAGGATCTGTCGGCGCATGGTGCCGTAGCGGATCACCCGGGAGCCCCCGGCGTTGGTGGCGATCGCACCACCGATGGTCGCGGAGCCCCGAGCTGCGAAGTCGACCGGCGTGTCGAGCCCGATGTCTCTGGCCGCTGATCGCCACGCGGCGATCGTCGTTCCCGCCCCGGCGGTCAACTGCAGGGCGTTCGGATCGACGTCGACGATCGCGTCGAGGCGACGCAGCGAGAGCACGATCGTTGCCGGGCCCGGTGCGTCACGGGGCACCCCTCCGCCGACGAGGCCGGTGTTGCCGCCCTGTGGAACGACCACGACGCCGTGGTCGTTGCAGTGGCGGAGCACCGCCGCCACCTCGGCGGTCGTGGCGGGCCTGATCACCAGCGACGCCCGTCCGCCGTACCGACCGGTCCAGTCCGACTCGTAGCCGGCGCGCAGGTCGTCGTCGGCCAGCACGTGTGCGTCGCCGACGATCTCGACCATCGCCCCGGCCAGATTCGAGGTCGCCCGATCGAGTGCCACGTGCGGATTGTGTCATGGCTCTGCACAGTGTTTGTGTCCGACGGGGGCCGAACGATCTACGATCGGAAGAAGATCAACAGGGGGTCGGGACATGAGAATGGAACGTTTCTGGCGGTGGCTCGGTGTGGCACTGGGCAAGCACTGGAAGCTCGTCGCCGCCATGATCGTCGTGATCACGGTGCTGCTCGGGTTCGGGGCGCGCAACATCGACTTCGCCACCGGACAGGACAGCTACCTCAATCCCGATTCCCAGATCGCCATCGACAACGTCGCCTTCCAGGAGGACTTCGGTGGTGAGACCGTCATCTTGCTGTTCACCTCGAACGACGGCTCCGACGTCAGCGAGCTGTACTCCGGTGCGAACCTCGAGGAGCTCACGCGGATCACCGACGAACTCCACGAGGTGGAGGGCGCGGACGCCATCATCACGCCGCTGACATCGCTCACGTTCAGCGCCAACCTGCTCGAAGGCGGCGTCAGCTCCGTCGGATCGTCAGCCCTGCTGTCGGCCGCCGCTCGTGACGAGGCCGGCGCCGAGGTGCGTCAAGCAGACGTCGGCATCTCGCTCGCCCGACTCGGTGAGATCCCGGAGGACGAGCGGGTCATCGGCAATCCTGCCTACAACGAATTGCTGATCTACGACAACGGCGGGTTCACCGTCGAGAACGATGTCGTCGTCCCACCGGCCGACGAGGCGCGCCGGATCCGACTGTCGCTGGCTTCGACGTTCCCGAACGTCGAGGGAGGCATCGTCAACGGCACCGCCGTCGGTGGTGTCGTGCTCGAGGGCAACGCCGATCTCGACACGCAGACGGCGGGCACCAAGCAGGTCATCGACATCCTGAAAGACGCCCAGTTCGAGGGATTCGATCTCGTTGTGACCGGCGCGCCGGTGTACCTCGCCGATCTCAACGACTATCTCCAGGGCGGCATGCTCAGCCTCGGTGCCGCAGCGCTGGCGCTGATGGCGATCGTTCTGCTCGTCATGTTCCGGGTGCGGTGGCGGCTGCTGCCTCTGCTCGCGGTGATCATCGGCGTGCTCTGGGCGTTCTCGATCCTCGGGATGATCGGCATCAGCCTGTCGCTCGTCACGATCTCGGGTCTGCCGATCCTCATCGGGATGGGCATCGACTTCGCGATCCAGATCCACAACCGTGTCGAGGAGGAGGTGGTCCTCGACAAGGAGGCGCACCCGATCGCCGAGACGGTGGCCAACCTCGCCCCACCACTGTTCGCGGCGGCGTTCACTGCGCTGGTCGCCTTCGTCGCGCTGCGCATCTCCAAGGTGCCCATGATCCGCGACTTCGGCGTCCTGCTCGGCGATCGGCATCTTCGTGCTGGTGGTCGTCGGCATCGTCGTGCCCGCGTCGGCGCTCGGAATCCGCGAGTACAAGAAGCGGACCGAGGTCCGTCCGGAGAGCTTCGTCGAGAAGATCGTCGTCAAGCTCGGCTCACTGCCGACGAGTTGGGGTCTGCCCTCTGCTCATCGTGTCGGCGCTGCTGTTCTTCGGCGGCGTGCTCGTGGAGGACCGCGCCAAGATCGAATCCGATCCGATCAAGTGGGTCGACCAGAGCAGCCAGGTGGTCAAGGACATCGAGCAGCTGGAGGAGGAGACCGGCTTCTCCTCGACGCTCGGCATCCTCGTCGCCGCCAACAACATCTACGACCAGGATGTCATCGATCTCGTCTGGGACTTCACCCTCGACGCCGAGGAGCGCGGCGACGTCGTGTCGACGTCGAGCCTCGTGAACACGATGGGCAAGATCATCATGATCGACGGCGCCACTCCGATCTCGCCGACGTCTGCCGATGTGGCCGCGTCGGTCGAGCAGATGCCCGAGGACATCCAGAAGGCGCTGCTGCGTGCACCGGATGACCCGACGGGCACGCAGCTCAACCTGCGCCTGGCACCGGCGAGCCTCGAGGAGCGAGCGGTCCTGGTGCGAGAACTCGAAGCCGACCTGCAGGCGCGCATCGATGCCCTCGACCTTCCTGCCGACAGCGTCCTGCTCGTGGATCTCCCCGAAGGGCAGGATCCGGTCCGGGCGACTCCCGCCGGTCTCGCCACGGTGGGCATCGGACTGCTCGAGAACCTGTCGGCCAACCGGGCCAACCTCACGTATCTGGCACTCAGCCTCGCCGCGCTGTTCCTCGTGCTGCGGTGTCGCAGCCTGACCAGAGGACTGCTGGCGCTCGTTCCCGTGCTGCTCGCCGTCGGCGTCTCGTCGCTGATCGTCGGGCTGTTCGAGGTGCGGCTGAGCCCGCTGACGACGGTGAGCGGGCCACTGGTGATCGCGACCTGCGCGGAGTTCTCCGTGCTGATCCTCGGGCGATACCTCGAGGAACGACAGCGTGGGCTCGATCCCGGCATCGCAGCCGAGCACGCCGCGCGGCGAACCGGCCGGGCGTTCTTCACGTCTGCCGTCGCGACGATCTGTGGTTTCGCGGTGCTCATCGGATCGGCGCTGCCGCTGTTGCGCGACTTCGGCATCCTCGTGACGCTGAACGTGGCGATCGCCGTGCTCGCGGCGCTGGTCGTCATTCCGCCCCTGTCGGTCTGGGCCGACCAGCGAGGTTGGCTCGGGACCCAGCAGCCGTCCGCGGGACCGCTGGACTCGGTGCGCCTGGCCGCGCCGTTCCCGGGGCCGCAGACCGTCGGCGCCGTGATCGGTGCGGTCGGCTTCGCCGCGACGGGTGCGGTCGTGTACGCCACCGCGGACACGAGCACGGGCACCGCCAGCACCGTCGAGTACGTGGCGACGCCGTTGCCCACCACGACGACCACGACACCGCCGACCACGGTGCCGCCGACGACCGTGCCCGGCCAGACGGGGCCCGCTCATCAACCCGGAGGACTTCGGGACCGAGCGTCCCACGTCGGTCGTCGGTGGGGTCTTGTTCGACGAGCTGACCGCTCAGGGCGTCCCGGCGAATCAGGCGAACTGTGCGATCGAGTCGGTCGCCGGCGGCATCGACAGCATCGATACAGGAGCCGTCATCGGTGGCGACGATGCTGCCGCGGCGCCGGTGGTGCAGGCTGCACTCGACTGCGGCATCGACCAAGCGGTGATCGACGCCACCCTGGCCTCCATCCGCGGCGGCTGACGCCATCCGAGCCCGCACGATCGGTGCGCCATCGGTTCCGGGATCGCGGGACTCGTGCGCACTGATGGTGTCGATTGACGGTGGTCGAGACCGGCGTCGATCCGGTGACCCCACGCTTTTCAGGCGTGTGCTCTGCCAACTGAGCTACTCGACCGTGTTGGACCCGCGGTCGACCGTTCTGGCGACTGCGACTCGACCGATTTCACAGAAAAGCCACTCGCCACCTTTCGATGACGAGTGGCCCCCTGCTGCGGTCCCGACGGGACTTGAACCCGCGACCTCCGGCTTGACAGGCCGGCGTGAACTCCAGACTTCACCACGGGACCAGATATGTATTCGATGCTCTGCGCTGCGTCGCACCCCCAACGGGATTCGAACCCGTGCCGCCACCTTGAAAGGGTGGTGTCCTAGGCCACTAGACGATGGGGGCCTGAAGGCAATGGCCTTGTCTCGTTGAGAGCGACCTGAATCTAGCAGCGCCCCTCGGGCAATCCACCAGGCAATCCGACGGAGGCCTACGCCGAGCCGGGCGATGGCGGACGTGTCGACGTCGGCGAACGGGTCGCGCTCGGTGCGGGCCGCCTTCGCCCGCAGCTCGGCCGGCACGACCGGTGCGAGCATTCCGTACGGCGCACCGTTGTAGAGATGGTGGATCCGATGCGATGCGGCGACGTGGTCGAGGTAGGCGTTGGCGCGGTCGCCGAACGGATCGAGCCGGCGGTGGATGTAGCCGTCGTGCACCAGTGCGTAGGCGGCGCCGTAGAGGGTGACGCCGATCGCCACGGAACGAGTGCCGCGAACCCGTCGCGGTTGAAGCCGAGCCACAGCCCGAACAGCACGATGGCGGCGAAGAAGACGGGGAACCAGTCGTTGCGCTCCCAGCGGGGCTTGCGTCCGGGGCGGTGGTGGCTGCGGTGGAACCACTCGCCGATGCCGTGCATCACCCACCGGTGCGTCGCCGCGGTGACGGGTTCCATGATGAGGAACGCCACCACCACGATCAGCTGCGAACGCGACCACGGACACACCGCGACCATACCGCCGTCAGCCACCGTGTGAGCGATGAGCGCAACGGTGCGCACATCGCTCACAGCGGTGGGTGAGGTCAGGTGGCGGCGTAGGTGGCGAGGGCTTCGGCGAGGGTGACGTCGAGGACGCCGTGTTCCTTGACGACGGCCTCGAGCCACTCGGGCCGGAACACGCGCGGCGACCGCGATCGGCTCCTCGAGGTCCGACCCGGCCAGCGCGAGGCGGACGAACAGTGCGGCGTAGTCCGGCGGCCGCAGATCCCGACCCAATTCGACCAGCGCGTAGGGGTCCGGGGTCGCGCCGCTCGACGGGCAGCGAGAAGAAGCTCTGCGAGGTCGGCCCGGTCGGCCCACCGGCGAGTCCCGGGACCGTCGACGAGGATCGGCGCCGTGGACCTGCGCCGCCCGTGGCGCCGGCGATCTGGAGGGCGATGTAGGCCCCCAGCCCGCGACCGACCACGGTGATCGAGCGAGTCGGGTCGCCCTCGGTGAGCGCGGCGAGCGCGGCATCGGCATCGCCGAGCAGCAGTTCGGCGGTGTAGCCACCGCCACGGGGGATCGTCGAACGCGCCGTGTCCGGTGAAGTCGAGCGCGGCGATCGGGCCGGGCCAGCTGTCGGCCCAGGTGGGCACGGTTCGCGGCGAGGCCTCGCCGAGCCCGTGCAGGATCAGCAGCGGTCGCCCACCGGCACGCGGTGGCGCCACGGAGGTGATGGAGGGCGAGTTCGACCTTGCCGTGTCGCAGCATCGTGACCTCGCCGATCGGATGGGTCGACGCTCATGACGGCGCTCCGATGAAGTCGAGGACGATCGCACTCACGAGGTCGGGTCGCTCGATGTGGACGAAGTGGCCGACGCCGTCGAGGATCTCGCAACGACCGTCGATCGGCAGGTAGGGCAGCACCTTCTCGGGTGGCGTGCCCCAGCCCATCTCCTCCATCTCCCGGCCGAGGATGCCGAGGAACGGCATCGGGAGCCCGGGCAGCCGCATCAGCGTCCACTCGGGACGCCACGGTCCGAACCCGCCGAACCGCATCGACGGATCGATCTTCCAGCGCCAACCGTCGGCGGACTCGAAGCCGCCGACCGTGACGAGCCGACGCAACCAGTCGAAGTCCAGCCGTGGGTTCATCCGGCCGCGTCGGGTGGCCAGCTCGTCGATCGTGCCCGGCTTGCGCTGCGCCGTCGCGGTGGAGCGCCGATGGTCGAGCCAGCCGGCGATCTCGGTCGCGACCATCTTGGTGCGCTCGTGCTCGGCGACGTCGGGGATCCGCCGGTTGTACGGGATGCCGTCCATGTTGACGAGATGCGTGAACCGGAACGGCTGGGCGTCGGCGAGCTGTGTCATCAGCGCGCCGCCCTTCGAGTGGCCGATGACCGGCATCGGGCGGCCGGGGCTCACGTGGTCGAACACGGCGAGGGCGTCGCGCATGTCGGCATCCCACGAGTACAACTCGGGATGCTCGCTGTCGCCGTGGCCGCGTTGGTCCCAGCTGACCACCCGCCATCCGCCCGCTGCCAACTTCGGCGCGAAGACGTCGTAGGTGCGGGCGAAGTCGAAGCCGCCGTGGACCAGCACCAGCGGCGGGTCGTCCTCGTCGCCCCACTCGTGGACGGCGATCTGGAGGCCGTTGGACGTCGACGTGGTACTCCCGGGCGGGGTGCTCGGCGCCGGGGACCGGGTGTTCGGCGGAGCGGGCGTCGGAGAGCGTGGTCGTCACCTGTCCGAGGGTACGCCGACGACCGCGTGTCGCTGGCATCGCCGTCGCGCGTAGCATCCCTGCCCATGAAGCGACCTGGGGACCTCGGCACTCGCTGATGCTCGTGGCCGCTCGTGGCGGAGCCGTCGGCGTGCGGCACCACCGATCCGGCCGCCCAGGAGCGGCTCCCGCCGATCCATCACGACCATCGCCTCCACGACGACCACGACCACCACGACGATCCCCGCCCGGGCAGCGCTTCTACACCGTGAAACACGGGCGACACGCTCGGCAAGATCGCCGCGCAGTTCGAGGTCACGGTCCAGTCGATCGTCGATCTCAACAAGCTGGCGAGCCCGGATGCGATCCAGGCCGGCCAGACGCTGGAGATCCCGTCCGGCGTCGTCGTGGTCGCCGAACTGCCCGAGCCGGCGGCGACACGACCGCACCCTGACGCCAGGTGGCCGCCGGGCCGTGACAGGTGTCGAAGTGCCCTGGTGGCACGACCCATCGGTTCGTAGACTCACGGCATGAGTTTCTGGCCCACTCTCGACCACTGGAGCGTCGCGATCCCGCTCGACACGCCCCACCAGCGCCTCGACGTGCTCGCCGACACCGGGTTCGTGGCCCTCCGCGATCTGCCGTACGAGATTCCCGAGTCCGAGTTCACGTCGCTCGAGTACATGGACTGGAAGTCCGGTGGCGACACCAACTTCGCCCCGCTGGCCTCGGCCGACGGCGAACTCGACTGCCGCGGATTCTGGGACAAGGGCAAGACCGACAAGGACGCCCTGTGGACCTCGAACGCCGAGATCGCCCCGACGATCCGCAACTACGTCGACGACGTCGGCGCCAACTTCGGTCGGGTGCGCATCATCAAGCTCGAACCGCAGGACCGCGAGACGGCGATGCGCTCGATCCACCGCGACGACAACAACCGCTTCAACCCCGACGACGAGGGGTGGGTGGTGCGGTCGTGGATCGAACTCACCGACAACCCGACAGCTACATGCTGCTGATGGACAACGGGCCCGACGGCCTGCCCGACCCGTCGACCGAGATGCGGGTGCCGCTGCACCGCGGTGCCCGCTTCGTCGTCGACACCCAGCGCCTCTGGCACGTCGTCGTCCACAACGGCGACTGCGCCGCGTTACGCGCTCATCACGAGCTTCGAGTCGAGCCCGACGCTCGACGCGTGGATCGAGCGCGAACAGAAGCAGTCCGCCACCGTCTGACCGGTCACACGGCGTCGGGTCGGCCGGGTCAGGGGGCGCGGTGGGCGACGGCGAGGTCGGCGACGTCGCGCATGATCTTGGCGAGCTGGAAGTCCTTGGGCGTGTACACGGCGGCGACACCCATTGCCGCCAGGCGCGCACGGTCGTCCTCGGGGATGATGCCGCCGACGATCACCGGAGCCTCGACGCCCAGTGCCTCGAGTCGGTCGAGAACGTCGGGCACCAGGTCGAGGTGCGAGCCCGACAGGATCGACAACCCGATCACGTCGGGGTCCTCGTCACGCGCGGATGCGGCGATCTGTTCGGGCGTCGAGCGGATCCCGGAGTACACGACCTCCATGCCCGAGTCCGCGCGGCAACGGCGATCTGCTCGGCGCCGTTGGAGTGGCCGTCGAGGCCAGGCTTCGCCACGAGGAACTTCGGCGGCCCGCCGGCCATCGACTTGACGAACTCGACGACCTGGCCCAACCCCTGGGCCGAACCGGTTGCGCCGCTCACGCCGGTTGGCGCGCGGTACTCACCGAACACGGATCGCATCACGTCGCCCCACTCGCCGGTGGTCCCCCCGGCTCTCGCCAGGGCGATCGACGGCGGCATCACGTTGTCACCCGACTCGGCGGCCCGTCGCAGATCATCGAGGGCCGCATCGACGGCGATCTGATCCGCGCCGCTCGCCACTCGGTGATCTCGGCCGCGAGGCGACGCTCGATCGCCGGGTCGACCTTGAGGATCGCACCGTCGCCGCCGAGCGGCGACTCGGCGGCCTCGACGAAGTCGTTGACACCCACCACGATCTGCTCGCCCGACTCGATCCGGCGCGTGCGTGCCGCCATCGACGTGACGAGACGCGACTTGAGCGTCTCGACGGCCTCGAAGGCGCCACCCATCTCCAACACCTCGTCGAGTTCGGCCTGAGCGGCGGCCCGGAGTTCCTCGGTTCGACCCTCGATGACCGTGGACCCGTCGAAGATGTCGTCGTACTCCAGCAGGTCGGTCTCGAACGCGAGCACCTGCTGCATCCTCAGCGACCACTGCTGGTCCCACGGGCGTGGGAGGCCGAGCGCCTCGTTCCACGCGGGCAACTGCACGGATCGGGCACGGGCCCGCTTCGACAGGGTGACCGCGAGCATCTCCAGCACGATGCGCTGCACGTTGTTCTCCGGTTGGGCCTCGGTCAGCCCGAGCGAGTTGACCTGCACGCCGTAGCGGAATCGCAGCGCCTTGTCGTCGGTCACCCCGTAGCGCTCGCGGCCGATCTGCTCCCACATGTCGGTCATCGCCCGCAGCTTGCACACCTCCTCGACGAAGCGGATCCCGGCGTTGACGAAGAACGAGATCGACCCGAACACCTGGCTGAACTGCTCCGGTGAGACCTGACCGGAGTCGCGTACGGCATCGAGGACCCCGATCGCCGTCGCCATGGAGTAGGCGATCTCCTGCTCGGGCGTCGCGCCGGCTTCCTGGAGGTGGTAGGAGCAGACGTTCATGGGGTTCCACAGGGGAGCGTGGTGTGTGCACCAGGCCACCATGTCGACGATCAGGCGCCGCGACGGTCCGGGCGGGAAGATGTAGGTGCCACGCGAGAGGTACTCCTTGACGATGTCGTTCTGCGTGGTGCCCCGGAGTTCGGATGCGTCGACACCTTGCTCGTCGGCATTGGCGATGTACAGCGCCAGCAGCCAGGCCGCGGTGGCGTTGATCGTCATCGAGGTGTTCATCTGCCCGGGCGGGATCTGGTCGAGCAGGGCGCGCATGTGCCCGAGGTGGGCGACGGGCACGCCGACCTTGCCGACCTCGCCCTTGGACATTGCCGAGTCGGGGTCGTAGCCGGTCTGTGTCGGCAGGTCGAACGCGATCGACAGGCCCGTCTGGCCCTTGGCCAGGTTCGTTCGGTAGAGCTCGTTGGACGCCTCGGCGCTCGAGTGTCCCGAGTACGTCCGCATCATCCACGGTCGGTCTTTCGCGGCGTCATGGCTGCAGTGTTGTGCCTCGAGGAAGAAGTACTCAAGTCAGCCCGTGGGACGTCCGAAGAACTGAACGTCCCACGGGACGACAACCGGTCCGGATCACCTACTCCCCCTTGGTCGATCCGGCTCCGGCGAGGTTTCCCTCTGGCGGGAACCCCCGCCGGCCGAATGGCGGATTCGGCCGGCGATGCTTTCGGAGCGGGTGGTGGCGGACCACCCGCTCCATGCATTTTCACACCCCAACCCCGAAATTCGGAGCGAACATTCCGCGGAGCGCTATCCCGGCTCCGAAATTTGGGGTTGGGGTGGGGGAGCAGTCGCGGAGTGGAGGCGGGCGAGATACTCGGGGCGGGGAATCGCAACTGCGCCCAGGGTGGCGAGATGATCGGTGACCCATTGGACGTCGAGCAATTCGGCACCGGTGTCGTTCAGCCAGTCCACGAGGGCGACCAGCGCAGCCTTGGAAGCGTCGGTCGCGGTGTGGAACATCGCCTCGCCGGCGAAGAACCGATCGATGCGCAGTCCATAGAGCCCGCCGACCAACTCGCCCTCGAGGAACACCTCCACCGAGTGGCCCCACCCGAGCCGAACAGCTCGGTGTACGCCTCGACGATCGGTCTGGTGATCCAGCGGCCGGGCCGATCCGGGTCGCCGCAGGCCGACATGACGTCGGTGAAGCGGGTGTCCATCCGGACCTCGAAGCGGCGCATGTGCTTGCGCAGGGATCGGCTCACGTGCAGACCGTCGAGCGGGATGATGCCGCGGGGGTCCGGCGAGAACCACGCCATCTTCGACCGCCGTCGATTCGGGTCGACCGGCATCGGGAACAGTCCCGCACGGGTCCACGGCCAGCAGCGTGCCCGGTTCGAGGTCGGCGCCACCGCAACGAGGTCGTCGCCGGGCGTGAACTCGCTCGGATCGGGCATCGTGTCGCGCGATGCCGGCGGTTGGGTCGCGTGGTTCACCCGGTCAGTCTGGGCGATACAGCGATGCTCAGTAGGTGCGGAAGCCGTGCTTGGTCTTGCGGCCGAGTCGGCCGGCGGCAACCATCCGGCGCAGGACCGGAGCCGCGGCATAGTTCGGATCACGGAATTCGTCGTACAGCGCGTCGAGGATCGCCAACGACGTGTCGAGGCCGACGAGGTCGAGCAGCGCGAACGGACCCATCGGGAAGTTGCAGCCCCCCATCATGGCGGTGTCGATGTCGTCCATCGACGCCGTGCCCTGCTCCCACATGCGGATCGCATTGTTGAGGTAGGGGAACAGCAACACGTTGACGATGAACCCGGCGCGGTCCTGCACCTGGACGGCGTCCTTGCCGCACGTCGCGGCGAAGTCGACGGCCGCATCGATCGTGTCGTCGGAAGCCGTGAGCGGGCGGATGATCTCCACGAGTTTCATCATCGGCGCCGGATTGAAGAAGTGGATGCCGCAGACCTTGTCGGGACGTTCGGTCACCATTGCGAGTTCGACGACGGCGAGCGTCGAGGTGTTCGTCGCGATGATCGCCTCGGGCTTGACGATGCGATCGAGCTTCTCGAACAGATCGCGCTTGACCTCCATGTCCTCGACGACGCTCTCGATGACGAGATCGCAATCGTGCAACTGGTGCAGATCATCGGTCACGGTGATGCGGCCGAGAATCGCAGCCTTGTCCTCTTCGGTCAGACGCTCGCGGGCGACCTGCTTGGTGAGGCCGGGATCGATGCCGTGGAGGACGGCATCGGCGCCCGCCTGTGTACGTGATCTCACGACGACCTCGAACCCGGCACGTGAAGCGACTTCGGCGAGCCCGGATCCCATGATCCCCGACCCGATGACCCCGACGGTGCGGATGTTTCCCATACGTGCAAGTTAGCTACCGACCGGTAACAACGCCAAAGAGAGTCCCGGGCGGGGTGGTTCCACCCTCCCGGTGCCGTGCGCCCTATCGTCACGTGATTCCCGAGGTCGCTCGGCCTCGCTCGACATCTCGAATGTTCCTCCTTCTCCTCCTCCACCTCGTCGTCGGGATCGTCATCGTCGCTGCCGGCCGAACGCTCGGTGGCAGGCATTCGCGGTGGCCGCGACTGCGCCGCTGGCGGCCCTGGTGTGGGCGGCGTCGAAGGCGCCTGGGGTGCTCGACGGCGTACCCGTCAGCGAGTCGTTCGCATCGATCCCGCGACTCGGCATCGACATCGATCTGCGCCTCGACGCCTTCGCCATGCTGATGGTGGCGGTCATCTCCGGCATCGGCCTGCTGATCTGCATCTACTCGATCGGCTACTTCAGCCACGACAAGCCGGGGTTGGCACGACTCGCCGGTGTGCTCGTGCTGTTCGGGGGAGCCATGCTCGGAGTGGTCCTGTCGGATCAGTTGATCGCTCTGTTCATCTTCTGGGAGCTGACCTCGATCACGTCGTACCTGCTGATCGGCAACGACGACACCAACCCACGCGCCCGGGCAGCGTCGTGCAGGCGATCTTCATCACCCGTGCCGGCGGCCTCGTGCTCCTCGCCGGCCTGATCATCATCGGTCAGGCCGGCGGCACGTACCGGATGTCGGAGCTGCTCGCCGATCCGCCGAGTGGTGGCGCCGTCAACGTCGGGATCATCCTCGTCCTCATCGGCGCCTTCACCAAGTCGGCGCAAGCACCGTTCAGCAGCTGGCTGCCGGCGGCGATGGTCGCACCACCCCGGTGAGCGCCTACCTGCACTCCGCAACGATGGTCAAGGCCGGTGTCTACCTCGTCGCCCGCATGGCGCCGATGTTCGCGGCGACGGGCAACTGGCGCCTCGTGG
>CAWHJD010000030.1:0-175395 GCA_963829585.1 Ilumatobacteraceae bacterium
CCGGACCCGACCCCGACAGACCGACCGGTCTTTCCGGACCCGACCCCGACAGACCGGCGCCCGAAACGAGGCAGCCGGCCACGCAGCGGTACGTTGCCGGGATGTCGAGCAACGAGACCCCCATCCACGGCAGCGTCGCACCAGGATTCGAGGCGGTACGCGCAGCGTTCGAGAACAACTTCGCGACGCAGGGCGACGTCGGCGCATCAGTGGCGATCACCATCGCCGGCAAGCCGGTCGTCGATCTGTGGGGAGGCACGGCAACCTTCGACGGACCCGACGACGACGACGCCGGGGTGCCGGGCGTCGAGGGCGACTGGCAGCAGGACACGATCATCAACGTGTGGTCGACCACCAAGACGATGGCCGCGCTCGTCTGCCTCATGCTCGCCGACCGGGGCCAACTCGACCTCTACGAACCCATCGCCACCTACTGGCCGGAGTTCGCCGCCAACGGCAAGGAACAGATCGCCACCCGCCACGTCCTGAGCCACACCGCCGGCCTGTCCGGCTGGGACGAGCCGCTCACGATGTTCGACCTCCTCGACCACGACAAACTGGTCCGGCTCCACGCCGCCCAGGCACCGTGGTGGGAGCCGGGCACGCAGTCGGGCTATCACGCGATCAGCCAGGGCTATCTGCTCGGCGAGATCGTCAAGCGCGTCGACGGTCGCACGCTCGGCACCTTCTTCGCGGAGGAGGTCGCCGGCCCGCTCGGCGCCGACTTCCACATCGGCACGCCGCCTGAGTGCGACGCTCGCATCGCTCGGGTGATCCCGCCGTCGGCACCGCTCTCGGCCGCCGACCTCGATCCCACCTCGATCGCGATGCGCACGTTCACCAACCCCGTCATCGGCGCCGAGTTCTCCTGGCGCAAGGACTGGCGCCGCGCCGAGATCCCGGCCGCCGGCGGCCACGGCAACGCCCGATCCGTGGCGCTCTGCCACACGCCGACCGCGTGCGGTGGCACGGCCAACGGCGTCACCCTCCTGTCGGAGGAGGGTGTCGCCAGGATCTTCGACGTGCAGTACGAAGGGCTCGACCTCAACCTGCCGCTGCCCCTCAAGCTCGGGATGGGCTTCGGGCTGCCGGGCGAGATGCTGCCCGTGCCGAACCCGCGCACCTGCTTCTGGGGTGGCTGGGGCGGGTCACTCGCGATCATCGACGTCGACGCCCAGATGAGCTTCAGCTACGTGATGAACCGGATGGGCGAAGGCACCACCGGCGACATGCGCGGCGCCGGCCTCCTCCTCGCCGCCTACGGCGCCCTCATGGCCTGACCCCACCGTCGACCCGGTCTTTCCGGACCCGACCCCGACAGACCGGGCCTGTCTTTCCGGACCCGACCCCAACAGACCGGGTTACGGCATCGAGAGGATGGTGACGGTGCCGATGTCGCCGTTGACCTCGATCACCGCGCCGTCGGGAATGCGCTTGGTCGCATCGGTCGCCGACACCACACACGGGATCCCGAGCTCGCGGCTCACGATGATCGCGTGACTCAACGGCGCCCCGACGTCGACCACGACGCCGGCCGCCGGCACGAACAACGGCGTCCACGACGGATCGGTGATCGGCGCCACCAGGATGTCACCCGGATCGAGCGCCGTCGGATCGTGCGAATCGGTCACCACCCTGGCGATCCCGCGAACGATCCCCGGACAGCCCGGAACGCCGTGCACGACCTCGCCCTCGCGCACCTCGACGATCTCGACCGCATCACGACGCGGATACGAGGCCATGTCGGGCCGGCCGCCGTGGAACAAGAACGGCTCCTGCAGTCCCGACACCTCGTCGATCAGCGCCTCACGCTCGGCGAGCACGGGCGTGAACTTGCCCGGATCGTCGACGGCCTCGAGCAGCTCGTCACGCGTCAGCAGACCGAAGTCGTTCACCTTGTTGAACGTGCCATCGGCCACCCGACGACGACCGAACTCGTTGTAGCGCACCCGAAGTTCGTGCACGAGCTTGATGTTGTTCGTCTTCGTGCGCTCCCGGCCCGGCATGAACACCGTCGCCGAATGCAGCGCCGCCAGGAACTGACCCTGCGTCTCCGGATCGCCCTCCAGCATCGCGGCGATCTCGGCACCGATCGCCTCCCGCTCGCTCGCACGGTCGGCGTTGTGCAGCCGCGGTGCCGCCGACCCGTCGGAGAGGCGCATGCGATCGATCGCCGCGAGCGCCAGATCAGGCTCGGTCTCCCACGTCGGCGAGCGAGTCTCCCACTCGTTCGGGCCGCGGCAGCCGTAGTGGAAGGTGAAGTCGGCGAAGGCGTCGAGGAACCTCGCCGCGTCCGGGCTGTCGCTCGCCACCAGCCGGTCGTAGAGGCCGGCGTACCCGCCCCCGAAGAGCGCTTCGAGGTCGGGCGACGCAGCGGCGATCCGGCCGAGATCCCACATCGCCATCGCCGGCGCCGCCGACTCGACGTCGCCGAGCCCGGCCAACAGCTTCAGCGTGTCGGTCGGACGGCCGACCGCCGCACACACCTTCGAGATGATCCCCATCGGCAGCGTCGCCAGGAACGTGATGAAGATGTGCTCGGTGAACAGCATCTCGAAGTACTCGTCGGCGAGGGCGAGGGCGGACTCGACCAGCTCGCGATCCGTCATCGCCGTGAGATCCGGCCGGTTCCGCCGGAGTTCGTCCATCACCTCCTCGTGACGTTTCACGTCGGGCAGGTCGGGCGTCGTCAGCACCCAGTTGAACATCGCCCCGATCTTCTCGGTGAGGTCAGGGCGATCGAACCCCGGCTTCACGACGAACTCGGGGACACCCGGGGCGTCACCGAAGAAGGCGTCATCGATGTCCTTGGCCGTCATTCCCGGCGCACGGTGCCCGAGCATCCGCAAGGCGCTCGCGTTGAGGTAGCAGTAGCCGCCCGTCACACCGAGGAACACGCACTGGTCCTCCGGCAACTCGCCGCGCTCCATCGCCCCGATGCGGTAGTACGCATTGCGGAAGCCGAGCTCCGAACCGCCCAACCCGCCGGAGTGCTGGAAGTACGAGAACGACAATGGCGCCACCGGATCCGGGAACACCTCCCCGACATTCGCCCTCGTGTAGAAGTCCCATTCGTCGCTCAGGTCGGTCTCGACCAGCCACTTGTCCACCATCACGAACCCCCCAGTTCATCGCAGTGGCGAGACAGTACTGCGCGTGAGTCGGCTCGTGTGACGACTCAGCGCGCCGTCCAGGCGAGGAGGTCCCCGACCGGCATGGTGTTGATGATCCGCTCGATCGGGACCCCGCGCTCGGCGGCCCGATCGCACCCGAACGGCTGCCACTCGAGTTGGCCCGTGGCGTGTGCGTCGGAGTCGATCGAGAACCAACACCCGTACTCGATCGCCACGTCGAGCAGCTCCCGCGGCGGATCGAGACGCTCCGGCCGGCAGTTGATCTCGACCGCCGTGCCGAACTGCGCGCAGGCCGCGAACACGTAGTCGGCGTCGAACTCCGACGGCGGGCGCTTGCCGATCATCCGGCCCGTGCAGTGCCCGAGGATGTCGACGTGCGGCGACGCGACCGCCATCAGCATCCGCTCGGTCATCTGCCGGCGCTCCATGCGCAGCTTGGAGTGGACGCTCGCCACCACCACGTCGAGGCGCTCCAGCATGTGGTCGGCGAGGTCGAGCGATCCGTCCTCGAGGATGTCGACCTCCATGCCGGTGAGGATCCGGAAGTCGTGGCCGGCCGCCGCGATGTCGGCATTGATCGCCGCGATCTGATCGAGCTGCTCGGTGAGGCGCTCCTCGTCGAGCCCGTGGGCGATCGTCAGGCGCGCCGAGTGGTCGGTCTGCACCATGTACTCGTGGCCGATGGCGATCGCCGTGGCCGCCATCGCCTCGACCGGCGCGCCGCCGTCGCTCCACGTGGAGTGGACGTGGCAGTCGCCCTTCAAGGCGTCGCGGTACACCTGCCCCTCGGGGGTGATCGGCACCCGCGATTCGGCCTCGATCTTCGCGAGGTAGGCCGGTTCGCGCCCGGCCAACGCATCGGCGATCACGCCCGCCGTCGACGAGCCGAGGCCGTCGAGATCGGTGAGCGTCCCGGCGGCGGCACGCTCGGCCAGCTCGTCGGGCGAGGTGGTGCGCACCACGTCGAGCGCCCGGACGAAGGCCTTCGACTTGAAGCCACTCTCGTGCGCCCGGTCGAGGCAGTGGATGACCCGCAGGATCGCCTGCTCGGGTGACATCGTCTGCTCGCCCGACCCTCGCTGTCGCGACTGTCGCTCACCGCCGGGACTGTAGCGCCACCCGGAACGGGCCCGTTCGCCGCCACTCCGGCACAATCTTTGCGGAATGAGTTGCAAGCCCTCGGGACGTATTCCGCAGAGAACTGGGGTGGTCGAGGACGCCCGGCGGACCGGGTCGCTGCGGCGGGTCGGTAGCCTCGGGCGGCTCATGGAACGTTTCGGACTGGTCGGCCTCCCCAACGCGGGCAAGAGCTCGCTGTACAACGCGTTGACCGGCGGTGGTGCGCTCGCCGCGCCGTACCCGTTCGCCACGAAGGACCCGAACATCGGCGTGGCCAAGGTGCCCGACGACCGCCTCGACCAGCTCGCCGCGATGTCGAAGTCGAAGCAGACCATCCACGCCCAGGTCGAGGTCGTCGACATCGGCGGGCTCGTCGAAGGAGCCAGCAAGGGCGAGGGTCTCGGCAACAAGTTCCTCGCCAACATCCGCGAGGTCGACGCCATCGTGTTCGTGCTGCGGGCGTTCGTCAACGACGACATCACCGGCCCGTCCGACCCGATCGAACACCTCCGCGTCGTCGAGATCGAGCTCGCCCTCGCCGATCTCGAGACCGTCGAGAAGCGGCTCCGCCAGACACAGCGCTCGGCGAAACTCGACAAGTCGATGGCCGAGGAGGCCGCGAACCTCCAGATCGCATACGACTCGCTCGCCGAGGGCCTGCCCCTCTACCGCGCCGGCCTGAAGGACGACGTCCGCGACGCGCTCGCCCCCTACTTCCTGCTCACGAATCGACGGGTGCTGGTCGTCGTCAACGTCGGCGAGGACGACATCGAGTCGATCCCCGAGAAGGAAGCGATGATCGCCGCCGAGTTCAACAACGCGGGCGACAACGTCGAGGTCATCGGAATGTGCGTCCAGCTGGAAGCCGAAGCCGCCGCCATCGTCGACCCCGTCGAGCGCGCGCGAGATCCTCGAGGGTTTCGGCCTCGGAGAAGGCGCGCTGTTCCGGATGGTCCGCAGCGCCTACCACCTGCTCGGCCTGCGCACGTACTTCACCACCGGCGAGAAGGAGTCACGGGCGTGGACCTTCTACGAGGGCTCGACGGCTCCGGTCTGCGCCGGGCGGATCCACACCGACTTCCAGCGTGGCTTCATCAAGGCCGAGGTGATCCAGTGGGACGAGCTGCTCCAACTCGGTTCGTGGCACGCCGCCAAGGACGCCGGCAAGATGCGCGTCGAGGGCAAGGACTACGTGGCGCAGGACGGCGACGTGATGGAGTTCCGCTTCAACGTCTGAGCTGGCCACGCCGGGCGGGTCAGCCGGGCGGGTCAGCCAGGTGGTGCGAAGAACTCCAGCGGCAGGTTGTCCGGATCCCGGAACGAGAGCCCGGATCCATACGGGGCGTCGACGATGCCGCCGTGGGCGATGCCGAGACCGTCGAGATGTGCCTGCCAGGTCTCGAGTTCCGCTCGGTTCGCGCACGCGAACCCGACGTGGTCGAGCCCCAGACGATGCTCGTCGAAGTCCTTCCCCGGATCGGCATCGGCGAACTGGTGCAGGCCGATCAGCGTGCTGCCGATGAGCCAGACGACATGACGGTACGGCCCGGTGTCCTCGTCGATGACAGGGTCTGTACCGAGGAGCCCCCGATACCAGGGCACGCTCCGATCGAGATCGCTCACCGTCAATGCGACGTGATGAATCGCTGGAAAGTCAGGCACGAGCACCACCCTTCTGCTCACTGGGAACGCCCCCAACAGTACGACCGCTGTCAAGAGCGACCCTCAGAGGGCGGCCTCGATGAGGCGGGGCCCCTGCTGGGACATCGCCGAGGCGAAGGCGTCGCGGAACGCATCGACGGAATCGACCCGCACGGCCTCGACTCCCATGCCGGTGGCGAGCGCCACCCAGTCGAGATCCGGGTTGCCGATGTCGAGCATCGACAGCGCCTTCGGGCCGCTGTCGGCGCCGACCCGTTGCAGCTCGATGTTGAGGATCCCGTAGGAGCGGTTCGCGAAGATCACCGTGGTCACGTCGAGCTGTTCGCGCGCCATCGTCCACAGGGCCTGCACCGTGTACATCGCCCCGCCGTCACCGTGGAGGCAGACCACCTTGCGGTCGGGGCACGCCACCGCGGCGCCGCCGGCCAATGGCAGACCCTGACCGATCGCGCCGCCCGTCAACGACAGCACGTCGTGCGGCGCCGCCGTCGCCAGTGCCAGTGCCGGCCCGAGACCGGAGGTGGCCGACTCGTCGGACACGATCGCCCCCTCGGGCAACAGCCGGGCGATGACCTGGCCGATCGTGAACTGGTCGAAGCGACCCGTCGGATGATCGGGCAACGACAGCGGGGCGACCGCACCCCCGTCCGGAGCGCCCAGACCGTCGGCGACCTCGGCCAACGCGGCGACGCCGTCCTCGTGGGGATGGGCCAGATGCAGGATCGTCGCACCCTCGGGTGAGCACCAGCTCGGCTTGCCCGGATAGGCGAAGAACGCAACCGGCGGGGAGGAGCCCACCAGCACGAGCTGCTCGACCGACGCCAGGGTGTCCACCAGCTGTTCGGCGAAGTAGGGCAGCCGCTCGATGACGACGCGCCCCGCTCCCCGCTCGAGCCGAGGCGCGAACGTGTCGCAGAACAGCCGGGCACCGGTCGCCGCCGCGATCCGCCCCGCGGCGACGAGACCCTCGCCGCGCAGCGACGCGCCACGCAGCAGGATCGCCGTCGGCCGACCGTTGCGCAGTGCCGCCACGACCGCAGCGACCGCCGACGACGACACGGGCGCAGGCGACGGCACCGCGAGCGGATCCGCCGGTGCCGCCGCCGGGAGCCACGCCACGTCGGCCGGCACGATCAGCGTGGCGATCTGGCCGGGAGCCTGACGCGCCGCCTGCACCGCTCGCGCACCGTCGGCGGCGACCGAACCGGCACTCGTCGAGGAGTGCAGCCAGCCCGACACCGGACGGGCGAACCCGACGATGTCCGACGTGAGCGGGGCGTCGTACTGCGCGTGATACGTGGCGTGGTCGCCGACGATGTTCACGATCGGCGACGCCGCCCGGCGGGCGTTGTGCAGGTTGGCGAGCCCGTTGGCCAGGCCCGGTCCGAGGTGCAACAGCGTCGCCGCCGGGCGCTCCGCCATCCGTGCGTACCCGTCGGCCATGCCCGTCACGACACCCTCGAACAACCCCAGCACGGGCCTCATCCCGTCGACACGATCGATCGCGGAGACGAAGTGCATCTCCGACGTGCCTGGATTCGCGAAGCACACCTCGACCCCGCTCGCCACGAGCGTGCGCAACAGGCTCTCCGCCCCGTTCACCTCACCTGGATACATGTCGGCTCCCTCCGTACGGCGGCCAGTCTCGCGGACCAGGCACGTCCGGCGAGTGCCGGGCCGTGCAGCCATCGCCGTCGGCGTGCGGGCGCACCATCACACAAATCCGAGCACGATTCGGTTCTGCTAGCTTCGGGAAGGTGCCCGCGCCTTCTCCCCGACTCACCGTTCGCTGCGACCACCAGGCTCCAGAGGGCGCGATCGTCGCCCGCGGGATCTTCCGCGACGACCTCGATGCAGAGGCCGACGACGATGCGACCCGTGCCCATTTCTCACTCGTCGGCTTCGAGGCGAAGAACGCCCAGGTCCACGTTTCCTCGGCCGGCGGCAGGGTCGAGGTGCTCGTCGGGCTCGGCGACCGCGACCGCGTCGATGCGATGTCGCTCCGGCACGCCGTCGCCGCGCTGGTGCGGGCCTGCACACGCAGCGAGAACCCTTGCCGTCACCTTGCTCGCCGACCTCGGCGACACGCTCCCCGCCGACGTCGCCGCGGCGGCGATCACGACATCGGCGCTGTCGGTGCGCTACCGCTTCGATGCACACCGCTCGAAGCCGAGCACCGACGGGCCCGCCGAACTCGTGATCCTGCTGCCCGACGATGCGGACGTGCCTGCGGTCGAGGCGGCGATCGAACGGGCGGCGATCGTCGCCCGCGGCGTCGACCTGGCCCGCGACCTCGTGAACGAGCCCGGGGGCACGCTCACCCCCACCGAGTTCGGGCGGCGCTGCGTGGAACTCGCCGGCCCCCAGCTGCAGGTGATCGTGCACGACCTTGCCGCGATCCGCGAACTCGGCATGGGCGGACTGCTCGGGGTCAACAGCGGCAGCGACGAGCCGGCGGCATTCGTCGAACTCCACTACACGCCCGCAGCGCCGACCGATCGACCGACGCTGGCGCTGATCGGCAAGGGCATCACGTTCGACACCGGCGGCATCAACCTGAAGACGAAACCCAGCGCGCTCCTCGCGATGAAGAACGACATGGGCGGCGCCGCGGCGATCGTCGGTGCGCTGTCGGTCTTCGCCGACCTCGACGTGCCGACCCCCGTGTCGGCGTACATCCCCCTCACCGACAACATGGGCGGCGGCGGCGCGTACCGGCCGGGCGACGTCCTGCGCATGTACAACGGCAGGACGGTGGAGGTCGTCGACACCGATGCCGAGGGACGCATCGTGCTCGGCGACGCGCTCGCCTACTCCACTGCGCACGCGAATGCTGCGGCGGTGCTCAGCGTCGCGACGCTCACGGGCACACAGATCCACGCGACGGGGACCGACATCGCCGCGCTCATCGGGCGTGACCAGTCGGTGATCGACCAGGTGATGGCCGCGTCGGCGCGCTGCAACGACCGCGTGTGGCAACTCCCCCGGGTCGCCGAGTACGGACCACTGCTGAAGTCGGGCATCGCCGACATGACCAACCGCAGCGAAGCCCCGGCCGCCAGCGCGTTCGCCGCGCTCTTCCTCGAGTCGTTCATCGACGACACGCCGTGGGCGCACATCGACATGGCCGCCGTCGCCACCCGCGACCGCGATACCCCCGACGGCCCGGCGGGCGGACGCGGCTGGGGCGTCGAGCTGCTCATCGAACTCGCGAGCGCGTTCGAGATCTGACGACACGGGCGCGACGAGGGAAGGCGCGCGGCACCGAGGCGACGACGCGCGTCAGTTCGCGGCGCGACCGACGTAGTCGCCGATGTACTTCGTCTGGCCCCGGCCGTAGACGACGTCGCAGTAGTTGCCGTCGGGGATGTGGAACGGATCGTCCAGGAGCAGGTCCTCGACCGCCGCCTCGTCGAGTTCGATCCCCAGACCGGGCCGTTCGCCGAGATCGATGTGGCCGTCGACGACCTCCAACGGCCCACCCAGCAGCTCCTCGATGAACCGGTTGCCGGTCTGGTCGATCTCGACGGTGATCCCGTTCGGCGACGCGGCGACCGCGTGGGCGTTGGCGACGACGGCGACGGCGTCGCACCACGAGTGCGGCGCGAACCGCAGCCCCGCGGCGTCGGCCTCCTGGGCGATCTTGACCACCTCGGTGATCCCGCCGGCCCGGCTCGCGTCGGCCTGCACGATGTCGATCGCACCACTGCGGATCCACTCGCGGAACCCGTGCAGCGCGAACTCGTTCTCGCCGCACGCGAGCGGGACCGTGGTGGCGTTGCGGAGCGTGACGAAGTCGTCGAAGTCGTCGGTCGCCAGCGGCTCCTCGAACCAGAACACGTCGTTCGCCTCCAGCACCTTCGCGAACTCCAGCGCATCGGCCAGCTGGAACCGCCAGGTGCCGTCGACCATCAGGTCGCGATCGGGCCCGATGACCTCACGTGCCGCTGCGACCGCGGCGACGTCGTAGTCCCAGTTCCAGCCGGCGCGCATCTTCACCCGCGTGAACCCCCTGGCGATGGCCCGCTCGCACCCGGCCGCGACGGCGTCGGGCGAGCTGTAGAGCATCCCGCTGGCGTAGGCCGGCACCCGGCCGGACGTGCCACCGAGCAGGCGCCACACCGGTTGGCCCTCCATCTTGCCGCGCAGGTCCCACATCGCCTGGTCGATCCCGCCGATCGCGCTGACGGCCGCGCCCTTGCGTCCGTACCAGCGACTGATGCCGTGCAGGCGGTTCCAGTGCCGCTCGGTCTGGCGGGGGTCGTAGCCGAGCACGAACGGGGTGAGGTGATCGACGGTCGCCTGCACCAGCGCCGGGTGCGCGTACGCCGAACCGATACCCACGAGGCCGTCGTCGGTGGTGAGGCGGACGAGCGTCGTCAGGCGTCCGGTCGCGGGTCCGCCCGGTGTGGAGAACGTGCGCTCGGGCGGCATCGTGAAGCGGAGATGCAGGCACTCGACCCGCTCGATGGTGGTCATGAGGAAGCTCCTGTCGTCTTTGTGCCGGTGGTGCCGCTCGCCCACTCCCCGAACCCGGAGAGGAGCGGCTCCCACCGGCGGCGGCCGTGGGCGAGGGTGCTCGCCATCCAGTCGGGGGTCTCGGGGTAGAAGAAGCGGCGGTAGCGCTCGAGGTGGGGAGCGGCGGCCGGATCGTTGCGGTCGCCGTAGGTCTTGATCCACACGTCGAGCGGGAAGATGTACTGGTCGGCCGGACCGAGCTGCTCGGTGCCGGCCTCCATCGTGACCGAGACCACGTCGGCGTCGGGAACGAGTTCACCGACCCAGTCGTAGAACTCCAGGTACTCCGGCCACGGCCAGAGGTCGCCGCCGAACCAATCGGCCACCATGCGGGCCTTCGGCGAGTCGGGGAGATACCCGGTGAAGACCACGGTGTCGCCGGGTGGGCCGACGGCCGTGTGGAGGTCGAACACCAGCACCCGCTCGGCGGTCGCGCAGCGTTCCCGCACGACCCGATCGATCAACTGCTTCGACCAGGTCGGGCCGTCGCCGGTGTAGGTGATCGCATCGGCATGGGTGTTCTGGCCGTCGACCAACGCCGCCATCAGCTCCTCGATCGAGTGGCGGGTCAGGACATCGGCGACACGACCGCGGGTGGCGAGGAATTCCTCGACCGACCCGATCGAGCGATAGCCCATCGTGTCGAAGAAGTCGACGAACACCGGGTTCGCCGGCTTGTCGTGATGGCAGTAGTAGTTGCCGCGCAACAGCTCGACGTTGTCCTCGTTCTCGCGGCTGCTCCACGCAGTCCCCCACGGATTGACGAGGTGGATGAACACGATCTTGGTGTCGGCCGGCAAGCGGAGCAGTTCGGCGGCATTGGCGATCGCGTCGCATTGGATCGCCGAGCCGAAGTACCCCTCGATGCCGTGGATCCCCGACAGGCACAGCACGACGCTGCGGGCATCGTCGGGACCGAACGTGGTCACCGCCGAGTGGAGCGTCTCGCCGTCGGGGCCGAGCAGCGGATGTTCGACGGGCTCCACGTCGAGGCCCGCGGCCGTCGCTGTCCGACACGAACTTCGCATGGGCCTCGGGAACCGTGTGGGAGAACCAGTCCGTGGCGTCACCCTCGATGGCGCTCTCGGTCATCGCATCTCCTCCCCGATTTCCTCGTGTATCTCGTCGTGTACGGCGTCGAGCACGTCGCTCAGCCACGTGCAGTCGTCCCGCTGTCCGACGGTGCCGGCGACGAACGCGCCGGACGCCGGGTCGTGGAACACCCGCACACCCCATGCGCCGGCGTGGCCGACCAGCTCGTGGGCTCCGGCCTGCCAGTGGAACAGCCCGAGCCCAACCCCGAGCCGCAGCGGCGGGAAGATGCGCCGGACGTGTCCAGGTCGTCGACGCCGCGAGTGGTCGCCGGGTCGGCGAAGAGCTCCCCGGCCAGCAGGCCCCGCAGGAACCGGCACAGGTCGGCCACCGTGCTCACCTGCCCGCCGCCGCCCCAGTCGAACGACAGGTCCGAGCCCAGCACTCAGGAGTGCGACGTCGCCGAGCCACACGTCCATCACCCCCGGACCGTCACCGGGCATCGTCGTGGTAGGCGAGCGTGGTGTGGGCGAGGCCGAGCGGGTCGCTGATCCGCTCGCGCTGCAGCTCGGCGAACCGGCGGCCGGTCGCCAGTTCCACGAGCACGCCGAGCAGCACATAGGCGGTGTCGCTGTAGTGGAACCGCTCACCCGGCGCGCCGACCGGCGTCGCTGCGGTGCCGGTCGCGAGGAAGCGGTTGAGCATGCCAGCCATCGGGTCGTCGACGGCTGACGGATCCCACGGCACCCAGCGGTGCAGCGCGAAGTCGTTCGACCGGTCGCCCGCCGCGAGACCACGTGCCGACCTCCAGAAGTTGGCCACCACCGAGTCGGGCGCCGGCCGCCCGAGTTCGTCGGCGGTGCCGCTGGCGTCGTCGGTCTGCATGTCCTTCATGCCGCTCGTGTGCGTCAGCAGCTGGCGGAGCGTGATCGTCGGCCCGAGCGGATGCACGCCCTCCGACGAGCTCGGGCGGCGCGAACGTCAGCTCGCCGAGCGGGGTGTCGATGCCCGTTCGGGCCGAACAGCCCGGCCTCGGCCGCCTGGAGCACGAGCGTGGCGGTGAACATCTTGCCGACGCTGGCGACATGGAAGCGGTGGTCGACGGTGACCGCTTCACCGGTGTCCACGCGGCCCAGGCCCGCCGCCGATGCGTGCTCGAACCCCGGCACCTCGACGCGGACGATGGCGCCGCGGACGCCGCCTGGCTGCGGCAGCGCGGCGACGAGCGCATCGATCCGCTCGGCCAGCGCAGCGGCGGACATCAGATCAGACCTCGGCGCGCGAGGTCGTCGAGGAACCGGGTGGTCTCGAGGGCCATCGCCCTCGACATCGCCGACTCGGTCGGGTAGTGCCCGGATGCATTGACGAGTTCGAGGTGGACGTCGTCGAGTTCCTGGGCGAGGTCCCACGCACCGTCGGGTGTCGTGCAGTTGTCGTAGCGGCCGGTCAGCAACGACACGGGGATGCCACGCAGGCGGTGCGCGTCCTCGACGAGCTGGTTCTCGCGCAGGAAGAAGTCGTTGACGGCGAAGTGGGAGAACACCCGGGCGTAGGCGAGGCCCCGATCGGGCTTCGGGCCCATGAACGGCGGTTCGAAGTGCATGAACGTCTCTTCGTAGGCGTGCAGTGACCGGCCGGCACGTTCGGCCATCTCGGCGTCGTCTCCGTTGATCAGCTCGTGATAGGCGTGACGGAGGTCGTGACGCCGATCGGGCTCGACGAGCGAGGCGAACTGCGTCCACGTGTCGGGGAAGAACCGCCGGACGCCCTGGTACCACCATTCGGTGTCGGCCGGCCGACACAGCCACACCCCGGTCGCCTTGATCCCGATGCACCGCTCGGGATGGGCCTCGCCGTAGGCGATCGCGACCGTGCTCCCCCACGACGGTCCACTCACGATCCAACGCTCGATGCCGAGGTGCTCGCGGAGCTTCTCCATGTCGGCGATCGTGTGCTGCAGGCTCGTGTTCGCGAGCTCCCCGACCGGTGTCGACTCACCGCAGCCCCGTTGGTCGAACTGGATGATGCGGAGACGTTCCGGGTCGAGCAGTCGACGCAGCCCCATGTTGCCCCGGCCGCCGGGACCGCCGTGGCATTCGACCAGCGGTGTCCCGTCGGGGTCGCCCGCCTCGAACCAGTGGATGGCATGGCCGTCGCCGACGTCGAGCATGCCCTCGTCGCGATTGGGGGTGATGTCGAACAGCACGTCGTCGTGTCGGCGCATCCGTGCGACGGTACCACGTTCCCGAATCTTGTTCGGGTTCGACGCGGCTGGTCTGCCCGTCCCGATTCAGCCGGGTTCGACGGCGAACCGGTCGACCATGAACTTGAGCACGATCCGGCTCTCCGCGATCAGGACCGGATCACCCGCGGATCGTCACGGAAGACCCGCTGCAGCATCGCGTCACCGGTCACGATGATCAGCCCGAGTCGCGCATCGTCCGCGGCTTCACGACCGAACACGCCGCGCGCCGCAGCGGCGCCACCTGCCTGGTCCAAGAACCCCTCCACCCGATCGGTCAGCCACTGACGATGGTGCGGCCTCGAACAACGTCGAGTTGCGCAACGTGATGAATCCGGGCTGCTCGGCGTACAGCTCGAGATAGGCATCGAACAGCACGTCGACGAACTCGTGCGCCGTCTCGGCGCCGGTGCATCCCGGTCGAGCAGCAACTCGTCGTGACGATCCAGCATGCGAGCCACCGCGGCATCGACGATCGCCGGCAGGTCCTCGAAGTACTCGTACAACGAACCGATCGGAACGCCGGCACGCTCGGCGACATCGGTGGTGGTCAACTCACTCGGCACCCGCTCGCCGACCAACTCGACGAGCGCGTTGATGATCGCCTCGACGCGAGCACGGCTGCGATCCTGCTTCGGCTCCCGCCGCAGCCCGACGAGCGGGAGCACCGTCGAAGCGTTGACGGGTACAGCGGTCACGGCGCGAAGGGTAACCAACCGCCGTCACGCTCCGGTCCGCCCGTCACGCCTCGGACCGACTCCGACTGCGACCCGGGCGTGACGGGCGCATCGGGCGCAGCGATCGGGCGGTCGATGCGGAGGATCTCGTGCGACGGGTCGTGGTTCCACCAGCGAGCGACGTGCGGCTCGGCCAACCATCGCCCGAGCAGGTCGAAGTGCTGTCGTCCGAGCCGTTCGAACGTGATCGCGACGTCGTCGGCGGCGAACGTTCCGACCATGTCGGAAGCGTAGTGATCGACCGCGCACAGGATTCTGCAGATCCCGACGGCGACCTACGGTTCACGCATGCGCACGATCTTCGACGACGACCATCAGGCGTTCCGCGAGTCCTTCGCCGCCTTCGTGGCCAAGGAAGCGACGCCCCACTACCTCGAGTGGGAGGCGGCCGGCATCGCCCCGCGGGAGCTGTACCTCGCAGCCGGGCAGTACGGGTTCCTGGGGATGGCCATCCCCGAGCAGTACGGCGGCGGCGGGACGAACGACTTCCGCTTCAACGCCATCATCAGCGAGGAGTTCAACGCCGCGGGCATCGGCGGCGCCGGGCTCGGTCTCACCCTCCACAACGACATCTGCACGCCGTACTTCATCGAGTACTGCACCGACGAACAGGCTGCCCGTTGGATGCCCGGCATCGCCTCGGGCGAGCTGATCACCGCCATCGCGATGACCGAGCCGGGCACCGGATCCGACCTCGCCGGCATCGCCACCACCGCCATCCGTGACGGCGACGAATACGTGGTCAACGGCTCGAAGACGTTCATCACCAACGGCATCAACTCCGATCTCGTGATCGTCGCCGCGAAGACCGACCCCACCGAACGCCACGCCGGCCTGTCGCTCGTCGTGCTCGAGCGCGGCATGGACGGTTTCGAGCGCGGCCGCAACCTCGACAAGATCGGCATGCACAGCCAGGACACCGCCGAACTGTTCTTCAACGACGTGCGGGTTCCCGTCGCCAACCGGCTCGGCGACGAGGGCAAGGGCTTCACCTACCTCGCCGCCAACCTCGCCCAGGAGCGCCTGTCGATCGCCGTCGCCGGCGTCGCTGCGGCTCGCGCGGCCCTCGGCTGGACGCTCGACTACGTCGGTGAGCGCACGGCGTTCGGCAAGTCGATCGGCACGTTCCAGAACACCAAGTTCGTGCTCGCGGAAGTCGCCACCGAGATCGACGTCAGCCAGGCGTACCTCGACCAGTGCATCCTCGCCCTCAACGCCGGCGAGCTCACACCCGCGCAGGCCGCACAGGCCAAGTACTGGTGCACCGACCTGCAGAGCCGGGTGGCCGACCGCTGCCTCCAGCTGTTCGGCGGCTACGGCTACATGACCGAGTACCCGATCGCCCGGGCCTACGTCGACGCCAGGGTCACCTCGATCTACGGCGGCACCAACGAAGTGATGAAGACCATCATCGCCAAGTCCCTCGGCCTCTGAACCGTCACGCGTCGGGGCGTTGGGCGGGGCGGCGGAGCTGTTGGGCCGGCGTGAACAGCTCGCGGGAGATGCCGAGACTCATCACCGCCGTGGTGGTGGCGACGCTGCCGAGCACGAGGTACATCACCGACACCTGGACCTTCACCGCGTCGCCGGGCGCCACCCCGGCCAGGATCAAGCCGACCATGGCGCCGGGAAGGAACACGATGCCGACCGCCTTCGTCGACTCGATCTGCGGCACGAGCGCAGTCCGCAACGCCTGACGCAGATGCGGCTGGAACGCCTGACTCGCGGTCAGGCCCAGCGCCAACCGTGCCTCGATCAGGCCACGCTGTTCGTTCGCCGCGATCAGCAGTTGGCGTGACACGAGCACCGTGGCCGCCAGCGAATTACCGACCACCATCCCGGCGAGCGGCACCAGCGTGCGGCCCTCCAGGTCGTAGATCCCGAACCCGAACAGCACGCCGAGCACCACCACCGCAGAGGCCGCGTACGCGATCATCGAGAGTGCCAACACCTTGGGCACGTCGGGCGCACGCCGCGACGTGGTGTACGCCGCGAAACCGATCATCGCGAGCAGCCAGATCACCGAGAAGATCAACGGGTCGTCGGGATCGACGACGAACTGCAGCACCCAGCCGACGAGCAGCAACTGCACGAGCGCCCGCAGCGACGCCCACAGCAGGCTGCGCTCCAACCCGAGCTGGCGCCACAGCGAGATCGCCACGGCGACGGCGACGAGGATCGCCGACGCGGCCAACCCGGTGACGCCGATGTCGCCCTGCTCCACCCCGATCATCGCCACCCCGACCCCACCCGACAACCGGTCTTTCCGGACCCGACCCCGAAAGACCGGTCACGGTCTTTCCGGACCCGACCCCGAAAGACCGGGTCACGGCGCACCCACCGATTGACGCACGAGCGGATCGTCGCTCGCGTCGAGTTCGTCGAGGTGGCCGGTCGCGCGCACCTTGCCGCCGACCAGCACGATCACGTGATCGGCGAGCCGACGCAACTGATCGGTGTCGTGGCTCACCCAGATCACGGCGACACCCGAATCGGCCAACGAACGACCCAGATCCTCCACCGTCGAGCGCGCCGCCCGGTCGAGTGCCGCCGTCGGTTCGTCGGCCAGCAGCACCACCGGATCGGTGAGCAGCGCCCTCGCCACGCACATCCGTTGCGCCTCCCCACCCGACAACGTGTCGGCCTCCTGATCGAGCAGTCCGACGTCGAGCCCGACGTGTTCGAGCACGTGACCCGCGCGTTCCGCGGTCACATCGGGCAACGCCACCCGAAGATTGTCGAGCACGGTGCCGGGGAAGATCGGCGCACGCTGGAAGACCATCGCCACCTGGCGTCGCAGATCGGTCGGCGCCCACTCGGTCAACGGTCGGCCCCGCCAGCGGATCTCGCCGGCCAACGGGTCGTCGAGCCGATTGAGCAGTCGCAGCAACGTCGACTTGCCCGAACCCGACGGCCCGGCGAGCACCGTCACGCCGTTCGCCGGAACGGTCAGGTCGATCGAGTTGAGGATCGGAGCGCCCACCGGACCCGCGTCGACGCTGCGCAGTTCGAACGTGTCAGCCGACGACATCACCGCTCATGATCATTCGCCACCCGGCGAACGTACCGCGCCGGCTCGGGACGGTGCGGCGTCGTGTGCGAATGCGCCGACATCTGGCACACTTCGAACATGGCTTGGTTGGTCTGCGATGCCCGTGTGTTGGCGTCGGCAGAAATCGCCGACACTCGCCGCGCCCGTCGGCGAGGATTGCTCGGTCGCGACTCGATGGAGGGCGCCCTCGTCATCGAACCGTGCCGCTGGATCCACACCATCGGGATGAAGTTCCCGATCGACGTCGCGTACCTCGATCCCGACGGCATCGTCGTCAAGACCATCCAGATGCAGAGGTACCGCGTGGGTGTCCCGGTCTGGAACGCCCGGTCGATCATCGAGGCCGAGGCCGGTGCGTTCGGACGCTGGGGTCTGCGCGTCGGCGACGAGATCGAGGTCCGTGTCGGCGATGCGGACGGCCCATGAGGCCACGTCCCGACCAGCGCCGAGACGTCGTCCGATGAGCACCCTGTGGTTGGTGGCCACACCGATCGGCAACCTCGGCGACCTCGCGCCCCGGGCGATCGAGGTCCTGTCGCACGCCGCACTCGTGTGCTGCGAGGACACCCGACGCACCGGTCTGCTGTTGCAGCACGCGGGGATCCGCGCCGCCCGACTCGCCGTGTGCAACGACCACACCGAAATGAGCCGGATCAGCGACGTGCTGCAGACCCTGGGCGACGGACGCGACGTCGCGATCGTCAGCGACGCCGGCACACCGGGCATCTCCGACCCGGGCGAACGCATCGTCCGGGCCGCCATCGACGCCGGCTACACCGTCAGCGCGGTCCCGGGCCCGAGCGCGGCGATCATGGCGCTCACCATCAGTGGGCTCGCCGCCGACCGCTTCGTGTTCGAGGGGTTCATCCCCCGCAAGGGCGCCGACCGGGCCGCCAGGCTCGCCGAGATCGCCGCGGAGCATCGCACCATCGTCGTCTACGAGGCCCCCCATCGGGTGCTGCGCACGCTCGACGACCTGCGCGACGCGTGCGGGCGCGACCGTGTCGTCGTGGTCACCCGGGAACTCACCAAACTCCACGAAGAGGTGGTTCGCGGTCCGCTCGGCGACATCGACATCGGCGCACCCCGGGGCGAGTACGTACTGGTCGTCGAAGGCGCGCCGATCGACGATCGACCCGTGAGCGATGACGACGTACGCGTCGCGCTGCGAGCAGAACTCGACGCCGGAGCGTCGACCCGTGATGCATCGGCCACCGTCGCGAAGCAGGTCGGACGGCCCAAACGCGAGGTGTACGCGCTCGCCATCGCTCTCGACCGCCAGACTGGACCCATGGTGAGCGATGAGTGAGTACGTCGGTGTCGTCGGAACCGGACCCAGCGCGGCGTTCTTCGACCTCGACCGCACGCTGATCTCCGGATCGTCGGCCTTCACGCTGGCACTGCAGGCCCGCAAGGCCGGGCTGATCCCCAACCTCGAATTCGTCCGCGACGCTGCCGGCGCGGTGACGTTCAAGATGTTCGGCGCCAGCGACGACACCACCGACGCCGTCAAGGCCCGGGTGCTCGCGGCAGTCGGCGGGATGCGCCAGAGCGACCTCCAAGCGCTCAACGTCGAGATCCTGCCCCGACTGCTCGCGCGGCTGCGTCCCGAGGCCCGTCGGCTCCTCGACCGCCATCGCCACGCCGGGCGCGACACGTACATCGTCTCCGCCGCCCCACAGGAGATCGTCGAGCCACTCGCCCACTCACTCGGGATGACCTCGGGGATCGGCACCCGCAGCAAGGTCGTCGACGGCTTCTACACGGGCGAACTCGACGGACCGTTCTGCTACGGCGCCGGCAAGGTCGAGGCGATGATCGAGATCGCCAACTGGAACGGCTACGAACTCGATCAGTGCTACGCCTACAGCGACTCGGCGAGCGACCTGCCGATGCTCGAAGCGGTCGGGCATCCCGTTGCGGTCAATCCCGACGCCAAGCTCGAACGTCACGCCCGCCGCAACGGCTGGCCGATCGTGATCTTCAGCGAACAGACCAAGTCCGTCGTGCGCCGCACCGTGCGGTCGGTGGGCGCGGTCGGCATCGCCGGCGCCAGCTTCGCCGCCGGCATCGCCCTCGGCAACTCCCGCTCCCGTCGCTGAAACCACGCTCGGGGGGTTTCAGGCGGGTGGGCGGGGCATGAGGGCGAGTTGGCGACTCTGGGCGACCAGCGTGCCGGCGGAGTCCCAGATCTCGCCGTCCTCGTCGAGCATGCCGTCGTGCACGAACCGTGACCGGAACGAACACCGCAACGGACCCGGAGCGGGAACGCCCCTGATGTGCACGGTCAGCTCGACGGTCGGCGCCCAGGCCACCGGCAGCTCGGTGTTGAACACCGGCGGCGGGAACGCGTCGGCCACCAGCAGCAGGCCGATCGCATCGATCGGCTCGTGATCGGCGAATGCGAACCACCCGCGGATGCGCGCCTCGCCCGTCGGCGTGCCGGTGCGGAACCCCTCGTCGCCCGGATAGATCCGGCTCGCGAGCTGCTTCGTCATCGCCGGCTTCGGACCCTCGTTCGCCGCCGGTGGCAGCTCGCAGTCGTCGTAGTCGGGCATCTCGACCGGGCCCTCGGCGATGTACGACGGACCGCCCGGCGTCTGCTCACCGAACGTGCCGAGCAGCCGGATGATCTCGCGCCGATCGTCGCCGTCGAACATCACCAACGACGCGGTCGCAGTGGCGAACCGTCGACCGTCCCTGACCGTCGTCACGACGACCTCGCACGGCCCGGTCGGTGCGGGTCGGAGGTAGTGCGCCGTCAACGTGACCGGAGGCCGTCCGACCGCTTCGCTCATGGCCCGTCCGGCGATCGCCATCAGATACCCGCCGTTGGCGTTGCCGCCGATGTCCCAGCCGGCCTGTACCTCCGACGCGAACGTGGTCACGGTGTCGGAGTCGGCCGACGCGCTCGTCGAGGTCCGGCGAACAGCGGTCGCATCGGCGAAGACTCCGGTCATCGCCGGAACCGTACCGATGCGGAGGGCCGATCGGCTCAGCCCCACGTCGAGTCGGGTACGGCAATGTCCGGTGGGCGGCGTGGACGCAGCCTCTAACGTGCTGGCGTGACCCGGTTCTACGTGACCACGCCGATCTACTACGTCAACGCCGAGCCGCACCTCGGCCATGCGTACACCACGATCGTCGGCGACGCGCTCACCCGTTGGCACCGTCTGCTCGGCGACGACGTGAAGTACGTCACCGGCACCGACGAACACGGTCTCAAGATCCAGCAGACGGCCGAGGCCGCCGGCCAGTCGCCGCAGGAGTTCGTCGACGCCATCGCGCCGAAGTTCGCCGACGCCTGGAAGCGGCTCAACATCGCCAACGACGACTTCATCCGCACCACCGAGCCCCGCCACAAGGCCGCCGTCGCCGAGCTCCTCCAGCGCTGCTACGACGCCGGCGACATCGAGCTCGACACGTTCGCCGGAAAGTACTGCGTCGCCTGCGAGGAGTACTACGCCGACGACGAGCTGATCACGGTCGACGGGACCGCCGACTGCTGCCCGATCCACAACCGCCCGGTCGAGTACTTCGAGGAGGAGAACTGGTTCTTCCGCCTCTCACGCTTCGAGGACCGCCTGCTCGACTGGTACGCCGCCCACCCGACGGCACTCAAGCCGGAGCATCGGGGCAACGAGGCGATCGGTCTCATCAAGAGCGGGCTGCGCGACTTCTCGATCAGCCGCACCTCCCTCGAGTGGGGCATCCCGCTGCCGTGGGATCCGAAGCACGTCACCTACGTGTGGTTCGACGCGCTCACCAACTACCTCGCCGCGGTCGGCTTCGGCGACGGCACCGACGCGTACCGCGACTGGTGGCCCGTCGACTACCACCTCATCGGCAAGGACATCGTCCGCCAGCACTGCGTGTACTGGCCGGCGATGCTGATGTCGGCGGGCGTCGAGCTGCCGAAGGGCTGGGCGATCGGCGGCTGGCTGCTCAGCGGCGGCGAGAAGATGAGCAAGACCTCCGGCAACGTGATCGACCCGCTCGACCTCGTCGACGACGTGGGGGTCGACGGGTTCCGCTACTACGTCCTCGCCGACACCGCCTACGGCAACGACGGCGACTTCTCGATCGAGGGGTTCACATCTCGCTACAACTCCGATCTCGCCAACAACCTCGGCAACCTGCTCGCCCGTGTCGCGACGGTGGTGGCGAAGAAGTGCAACGGCATCGGCACGGCCCCCGATCCCGACAGCGCGCTGGCCGGCGTCGCCGCGACCGCCTACGCCGACACCGTCGCCCACTGGGACGTGGTGCAGCCGAGCCGCGCCCTCGAAGCCACGTGGTCGCTCGTGCACGCCACCAACAGCCACCTCGAGGTCCACGAGCCGTGGAAGGCCGAGCCCGGTCCGGGCGTGGACGCCGTGATGGGCGACGCACTCGAGGCCCTGCGCATCGTCGCGATCCTCGCGTCGCCGGCCGTGCCCGACACGGCGCAGGCGATCTGGGAACGCATCGGCCAGCCGGGCCTCGTCGCCGACCAGCGCCTCCCCGACGCCGCTGCGTGGGGCGGATACACGCCCGGCGCCACGGTCACCAAGGGCGACGCCCTGTTCCCACGCCTGTGACGGTCTGCTCGTGACGGTCTGCTCGTGACGGTCTGCTCGTGACGGTCTGGACGGACTCGCACTGCCATGTGCACGATGCCCGGATCCCCGACGGCACCGACGCGGCAGTAGCGGCCGCGGAGGCGGCGGGCGTCACCACGTTGATCACGGTCGGCTGTGACCGGGAGACGTCGCTCGCCGCGATCGCCGTCGCCGCCGACCACCGACACGTCCACGCAACGGTCGGGCTCCACCCGCACGATGCCGTCCAGGGCGTCGACACGATCGTCGACCTGCTCGACACGCCGGGGATCGTGGCCGTCGGCGAGGCCGGGCTCGACTACTACTACGACCACTCACCGCGCGAGATCCAACAGCGTGTCTTCGCCGAACAGATCCAGCTCGCGAACGATCGCGGCCTTGCGCTCGTGATCCATTCACGCGATGCGTGGGACGACACGTTCGCCGTGCTCGCCGACGCCGGCGTGCCCGAGCGCACCGTCTTCCACTGCTTCACCGGCGGCCCCGACGAGGCCCGGCGAGCGCTCGACATCGGAGCGACACTCTCGTTCTCGGGCATCGTCACGTTCAAGGGCGCACCGGAGGTTCAGGCCGCCGCCGCCATGTGCCCGCTGGATCGCTTGCTCGTGGAGACCGACAGCCCGTACCTCGCACCGGTCCCCCATCGCGGCCGGCCCAACCAGCCCGCCTGGGTTCCCCACGTCGGCCAGTTCATCGCCGACCTCCGAGACGTGCCCGTGGCCGACATCGCACGGGCCAGCGTCGACAACGCCGCCGCCTTCTTCGCACTCGGCTGACCAGCCGGCGACCCGCGTTCGACCCCGACGAATCGGCGCGAATGGGCCGGCATTGGCCGACCACTCAGCGTGGTCGTTGCCGCCGTCCGGATCGTCAACGACCGCCCCGAAGGGTACGATTAGCGCCCCTCGTCCAGCCGGGGCGCACTTCTGCGCCCTTCGCCGGATCGGCGAACAACCATGGCACTCACCTCACCAGACCGACGCCGCATCCTGCTGGCGAGTGTGCTGACGCTCGTGGCATTGCCGACGCTGTGGTGGGCCAACCAGTCCGACGGCGGAGCACCGAACCTGGCGACGGTCGGCATCGCCGTCGTCGACCAGTCGGCGACCGGTACTGCACCAGATCCCGAGGCCAGCGAGGCCGCACCCGTGTTTCTCGACGGCCCGTCCGGACAGGTCGGCGCAGGACTCGCCGAGATCGCCGTTCCCGCACCTCCCGCGATCGCCAGCATCACGACCACGGCCACGTTCCGCAGCACCCTCGGATCGCCGTCTGCGTGCATGGTCCCGGGAATCGCCAGCGGTCAGCAGGTGATCGTCGTCAACCTCGACAACAACCGGTCGGTCACCTGCACCGCGATCCTCGCACCGAGCAGCGCAGCCGATCAGCTCGTCATGGCAACCGAGCTCTTCGCCGAACTCGCCGATCTCACCGACGCACCGATTCCCGTCGAGATCCGTCAGTGACGCACTCGCGTCCGGCGATTCGAGAACTCCTCGAGTCGGCGTCGCTCGCTCCCCGCCGAGACCTCGGCCAGAACTTCGTGGCCGACCCGAACACCGTCCGGCGCATCGCGGCCCTCGCCCGGGTCGGCGCCGGCGATCGGGTGGTCGAGATCGGCGCCGGGCTCGGATCGCTCACGCTCGCACTCGCCGACACGGGCGCCCACATCACCGCCATCGAGATCGACCGGGGTGTCGTTCCCATCCTTCGCGACGTCGTGTCCGACCGCGAGAACGTCGAGGTGGTCGAGGGCGACGCGATGCAGCTCGACTGGTCGACCGTCCTCGCCGACCACCCGCCCGAGGAAACGAACCACCCGCCCGAGGGCGCCGACCGCCCGCCGGACGGCCGCGGGTGGGTGCTCGTCGCCAACCTGCCCTACAACGTCGCCACGCCGCTGATCTGCGACCTGCTCGACGAGGTGCCGGCCATCGAGCGGATGATCGTGATGGTCCAGCGCGAGGCGGCCGAACGGTTCGCCGCCGCGCCGCGCACCCCCGCCTACGGTGCGGTCAGCGTCAAGACGGCCTACTGGGCAACGGCGAAGATCGTCGGCCACGTCCCTGCGTCGGTGTTCGTCCCACGGCCCAACGTCGAGTCGGCACTGGTCGAGATCACCCGCCACGAACCACCGGCCACCGACCCGGACGCCCTCTTCGCCCTCGTGCGCGCCGGCTTCGGACAACGCCGCAAGATGCTGCGCCGCTCGCTCGCCGGCATCGTCGCGCCGGACACGTTCGACGCGGCCGGCATCAGCCCGACGGCGCGACCGGAGGAACTCGACGTCGACGCCTGGTGTCGGCTGACGGACGCCCACGTCGCGGCCGGCGCGCAGCGGTAACGTCGCCGGGATGGGAGCGGCCGACGCAGCACCGGTGTCGCTGAGGGCCCACGCCAAGCTGACGCGATCGCTGCGGATCACCGGCATCCGCCCCGACGGCTACCACCTGATCGAGGCCGAGATGGTCAGCCTCGACCTCCACGACGTACTCGTCATCGACCCCGCCGGTCGAGGGCTGGCAGCCACCGGCCCCTTCTCCACCGGGATACCGCTCGACGACTCGAATCTCGTCGCCAGGGCACTCGAGCTGGCGGGCCGCCACGCGCACGTCACCATCGACAAACGGATTCCCCACGGCGGCGGCCTCGGCGGCGGCTCGACCGATGCGGCCACGGCGCTGCGATGGGCCGGATTCGGCACCGCCGACGACGACCTCGCTGCCGCTGCACGGCTCGGCGCCGACATCCCGTTCTGCCTCGTCGCAGGTCGGGCACGGGTCACCGGCATCGGCGAGATCGTCGAGCCGCTCCCCCACCTCGACGTCACCGTGACCCTCGTGATCCCACCGCTCGCGGTCAGCACGCCGGCGGCGTACCGGGCATGGGACGACCTCGGCGGGCCGACGGGTTCGGGCTCCAACGATCTCGAAGCAGCCGCTCTCGTGGTGGAACCACGCCTCGCCCGGTGGCGCGACCTCATCGCGGCACGTGTCGGATCGGCGCCGACCCTCGCAGGGAGTGGCGCCACCTGGTTCGCCGAGGGCGAACATGGCAACGCCCTCGCCGAACTGGTCGACGAGGGCGCAACGGTGATCGTGGCACGAACCGTGCCGATGGACGTGGCCACGGAAATCGCCTGACGACACCTCGTGATCGGGCTGTGGGACCGATCGGGATGGCTCGCCGGCAGTTCGGCAGCTGACGCGGAAGGACTACTTGCGACGCTGGTGGCGCGTACGGCGCAGCATCTTCTTGTGCTTCTTCTTCCGCATGCGCTTGCGGCGCTTCTTGATCAGAGAACCCATAAGGCGGGCCACGCTATCGGCCGTGGCAAGGCCTGCCACGCGAGATACGGTGAACGAGCGGACAAACCGTCACGGCGGGGTCGATCAGTGACCAGTCCGGGGTCGTCTAATGGTAGGACAGCGGTTTTTGGTGCCGCGTGTAGGGGTTCGAATCCTCTCCCCGGAGCTCATGAGCGTTTCAGCAATCGTGCTCGCCGCCGGAGAAGGCACCCGGATGAAGTCGAGTCGCCCGAAGCCGTTGCACCTGATCTGCGGGCGGGCCATGGTCCTGCACGTGATCCACGCCCTCGAGCTGGTGCATCCGGAACAGACAGTCGTCGTCGTGGGCCATGGGGCCGAGCAGGTCACCAAGAAGGTGCAGCAGCTCTCCCCGGATTGGGCCAACGTGACCTTCGCCGAGCAGCTCCGACAGAACGGCACCGGTGACGCCGCGTCGATCGGTATGTCGGCACTCGGCGGCGACGACTACGACGACGAATCGACGATCCTCGTACTGCCGGGCGACACGCCCCTGCTGCGTCCCGACACCCTGCGCGAACTCGTCGACGTGCACATCGAGTGTGGCAACGCCGCCACGCTGCTGACCAGCGTGATGGACGACCCGACGGGCTACGGCCGCGTGATCCGCAAGGCCGACGGGCAGGCCGCCCGCATCGTCGAACACCGGGACGCTTCCCCCGACGAACTCGACGTTCGCGAGGTCTGCACGTCGATCTATGCGTTCCGCCGGGACCTGCTCGGGCCCGCCCTGCGCAAGCTCACCACCGACAACGCCCAGGGCGAGTACTACCTCACCGACGTGGTGTCGGTGCTCGGTGCGATGGGGCACCGCATCGGATGCGTCCAGGCCCCCGAGGGTGAGACGCAAGGCGTCAACGACCGCTGGCAACTGGCGCTCGCCGAGCGTGAGCTGCGGTCGCGTACCAACAGGTACTGGCTGCTGAGCGGGGTCACGATGCTCGACCCGCGCCAGACCTTCGTCGACGTGACCGTGTCGATCGGCCGCGACGTCACGCTGTATCCGGGCACGATCCTCCAGGGCACCACCGTCGTCGGCGACGGGTGCGACATCGGTCCCGACACCCGGCTGGACGACTGCGTCGTCGGCAGCGGTGCGGTCGTCGAGCACACCGTCGGCCACGACGCCGAGATCGGACCCGGCGCCATGGTCGGCCCGTATGCCCATCTTCCGGCCGGAAGCGCAGTCGCTGCGGGCGCAACGACCGGGGCGTTCTACACTGCACCTGTCGGCTGACCCTCTTGGCCGGCTTCGGCCGGGTGCTCAAGGTCGAAAAGCGTCGGGGAGGACGTCACAGCTCATGGAGAAGGTCACGACCAAGCGGCTCGCCCTCTATTCGGGCCGCACCCATCCGGAGCTGGCCCAAGAGGTGGCGTCACACCTCAACATCGAGCTCGGCCACGACAATCTCGTCGAGTTCGCGAACGGTGAGGTGCGCTGCCGCTTCGGCGAGTCGATCCGCGGGTCGGACGTGTTCGTCATCCAGAGCCACTTCGGCGTCGACACCCACTCGGTCAACGACTCGATCATGGAACACCTCATCATGATCGACGCCGCCTACCGCGCCTCCGCGAAGCGCATCACCGCGGTGTGCCCGTTCTACGGCTACGCCCGCCAGGACCGCAAGGCCGAGGGCCGCGAGCCGATCACCGCCCGCCTGATCGCCGACATGTTCAAGGCCGCCGGTGCCAAGCGGATGATCTCGATCGACCTGCACTCCGGCCAGATCCAGGGCTTCTTCGAGGGTCCCGTCGACCATCTCACCGCGATGCCGGTGCTCGAGCAGTACGTCCGTCAACACGCCACGGCGCCCGGTGATCGTGTCGCCCGACGCCGGTCGCATCAAGGTGGCCGAACGCATGGCGCAGCACCTCGTCGACATCGGCGCCGACCTCGCGTTCATCTACAAGCGTCGGCCGAAGGGCTCGACCAACGTGGCCGAGGCCGCCGAGGTGATGGGTGACGTCGAGGGCCGGCTGTGCGTGCTGACCGACGACATGATCGACACCGCCGGCACCATCTGCGCCGCCGCGGAGCTGCTCGTGCAACGCGGTGCCAGCGAGGTGTGGGCCATGGCCACGCACGGCGTGCTGTCGGGCCCGGCGATCGACCGGTTGAAGAACGCCCCGCTCAGCCGCATCGTGCTCACCAACACGCTGCCGCTGCCGCCCGAGAAGCAGCTCGACAAGATCGAAGTGCTGTCCGTGGCGCCGCTGATCGCCGAGGCCCTCGGCGCCGTCTTCGACGACACCAGCGTCAGCGACATCTTCGGCGGCGAAAACCTCGCCTGATACCCCCCACCGACCCCCGCCTCCACCTCCGAAATTCTCCTGGCGGTGCGCGCTGAGCGCGCACCTGGAGGAGAAATTCGGAGTGGATGCCGGTCGGGACCGCGCGACGCCCACTGGGGGGTGTGATCAGTCCGGAGATGTTGGCGTTGTTCGCCCGCCAGTACGGAGTGGCCGCGGCGCAGCAGGTCGCCGCGGTCGGCGTGTCGCGTTCGATGCTCTATCGAGCGAGACGCAACGGCGTCTTCGCCGATGTGCTGCCGGGCGTCGTGCGAATCGCCTCCACACCGCTCTCGTTTCGTGGCCGGGCCATGGCAGCGCAGCTGTTCACCGGCCCTGACGGCCTCCTCAGCGGGTGGTCTGGTGGTCGGCTGGCAGGGCTGCGTGGTATGCCCACGACGACGATCCATGTCACCGTTCCCGACGAATTCCGCAGGGACGCCCCACCCTGGATCGACATCCACCGCACGACGTGGTGGGACGCCGACTCCTGGTCGATCGACGCGTTCGTGGTGGCATCGCCCATGCGGATCCTGTTCGGTCTCGCCCAGGAGTTCAACCAGCATCGCTTCGAGCGAGCCGCCGAAGATGCCTGGCATCTCCGGCTGATCACGCCGACCGGCGCCGCCGACTACCTCGCACGGCATCGATGTCGAGGCAAGGACGGAGTGTCGAAGATCGAGCAATGGCTGGATCACTGCGACGGACAGGAACGCCCAGCACAGAGCAACCTCGAACGAGCCCTGCTCGAGGAGTTCGAACACATCGGGCTCCAACGACCCGTCCGGCAGCACCCGTTGGTGCTCCCTTCGGGGGAGACGATCCATCTCGACATCGCGTGGCCGACGATCCGCCTGGCGGTCGAGCCCGGGGCGTCATGGTTCCACGGCGGCGATCTCGGTCAACGGCGCGATCAGGAACGCGACCGCGGCTGCGCCGAACTCGGGTGGCTGATCATCCGCTTCGACGAAACCATGCGCCACGACGTGCACGCCGCCGCGGTCCAGGTCGCCAGAGTGCACGCACGACGCACCGCCGACCACCGCACACCTCCCCCGCCTCCCACACCTCCGAATTTCTCCTGACGGTGCGCGCCTGGCGCGCACGTGGAGGAGAATTTCGGAGGTGGGGCGGGCGGGAGGGGATGCGATCGACGGCCGATAGATTGGGACGCTGCTGTAACGACGTGGCGCCCGATGTGTGGGCGCCGTCACGAGATCTGATGGAAGCCGATCACCATGTCTGAGACGACCGTTCTCCAAGCCGAAGCCGGACGCCAAGCCGGAAGCTCCGACTCCCGCCGTCTGCGCGCCGAGGGCAAGATTCCTGCGGTGGTGTACGGCCACGGCATGGATCCGCTCCCCGTCTCGGTCGATCGCCGCGAGCTGCGCCAGGCCCTGTCGGGTGCGGCAGGCATGAACACGATCCTCGACCTCACCGTCGACGGCACCGTGTACCCGACGCTGATCAAGGACATCCAGCGCCATCCCGTGAAGCGGTCGGTGCAGCACATCGACTTCATCCAGGTGAACCTCAACGAGGAGATCGTGGTCTCCATCCCGATCCACCTCGAAGGCGAAGCCAAGGACGTGGCGTCGAACAACGGTCTCGTCGACCTCGCCATGCAGGAACTCGAGGTGCGTACCACCCCGCGGAACATCCCTGACGGCGTCACCATCGACATCACCGAGATGACCATGGACTCGGTCATCCGCGTGGAGGACATCGCGCTGCCGTCCGGTGTGGTCGCCGAAGCCGAGCCGGATGCCGTGGTCGTGACCGTGCTCGTCACCCGCAGCGCTGCGTCCGATGCAGAAGAAGCCGCTGACGAAGCCGCCGCGGCAGAAGCAGCCGCCGACTCCGCTGCGGCCGCCGAAGCAGCCGACTCCGAGTGATCCGACGCGCCACGGTCCGATGACCGGTGGTGCCACCGAAATGTGCACCGATATGTGCGATCGGCGCATCCCACGTCACCTTTTTCGGTCGTCGAGGGGTGTCTGATGGGTTTGTTCGGACGCGAGGGCAAGGGCGAGCCGTACGACTGGTTGGTCGTCGGCCTCGGAAATCCGGGCGAGAAGTACGCCCGCACGCGTCACAACGTCGGTGAGGAGGCCGTCAGGCTGCTCGCCGAGCGCAGGGGCCTGACGCTGAAGGGCGGGCGCGACAACGCGCTCGTCGCCGAGACCCGCCTGCCCGGCCCCGACGGTGAGCAACGAGTCGTGCTGGCCTTTCCGATCACCTTCATGAACGATTCGGGACAGGCTGTCAGCGCGCTCGTGCGCCGCTACCGGATCGGGTCACCCGAGCAGATCATCGTGATCCAGGACGAACTCGACCTGCCACCGGGCGAACTCAAGATCAAGGCAGGGGGCGGTCTCGCCGGCCACAACGGTCTGCGATCGATCACCCAGCACCTCAAGTCGCAGGACTACCTCAGGGTCCGTATCGGTGTCGGCAAACCCGAACACAAGGACGTCGGGAAGGGCCACGTCCTGTCGAAGGTGCCCAAGGCCGAGCGGGAACTGCTCGACATCCGCATCGCCGACGCCGCCGACGCCACCGAGTTGATCATCGCGCGCGGTGTGGATGCCGCCATGCAGCGCTACAACGGCACCCAATGATCTCCCGGACTCCGAAATTCTCCTCCAGGTGCGCGCTGTGCGCGCACTGGGAGGAGAATTTCGGAGCTGGAGCGTGTGGAATGAGGGTGGGGCGGTGACCACCGACGTGCGGTCGGCGCCGCTCGGGGTGCTGCCGCAGCTGCTGCGCGACGAGCCGGGGCTCACGCGGGCGCTCGGCGATCCGACGGCACGGCTCGCCGTGGTCGAGGTGGCCCGACCGATCTCGATCGCCGCGCTCGCCACACTGTCGTCACGACGCCCCCTCGTGGTCAGCTGCCCCACCGGCACCATGGCGGGCCAGCTCGCCGACGACCTCGCCCAGTTCCTGCCACCCGGCGACGTCGTCCACTTCCCCGGCTGGGAGACGCTCCCGTTCGAGCGGGTCAGCCCGAGCGTGGAGACCATGGGCCAGCGCCTCGACGTGCTGTGGCGCCTGCGCGATCCCGATCGCTGCCCGGCCGTCATCGTCGCCGGCGTGCGCGCACTCCTCCAGAAGCTCGGCCCCGGCGCCACCACGACCGAGCCGATCATCGTGCGGCCGGCTGCTCTGGGCGGCGAGTCGGTCGACCCCGACGAGCTCGGCCGTCGCCTCGTCGAGTTCGGGTACCGCCGCGAGGAACTCGTGGAGCACCGCGGCGAGTTCGCCCGCCGCGGTGCGATCGTCGACGTGTTCCCCTCCACGGCCGACGCCCCGATCCGCATCGACCTGTGGGGCGACGAGGTCGACCGCCTCACCCGGTTCGGCGTCAACGACCAGCGCTCGACCGAGGACCTCGACGAGGTCATCATCTTCCCCGCCCGCGAGCTGATGCCGACCGACGACGTTCGGGCCAGGGCGGCACGACTCGTCGCCACCGAGCCGTGGGGTCGCGAACAGTGGGAGCGCCTCGCCGAGGGCGTGCACTTCGACGGCATGGAGAGCTGGCTGCCGTGGCTCGTCGACGACGACCAGCTCCTCACCGACGTGCTGCCCGACACCGCGAAGGTGCTGCTCGTCGAACCGCGCCGCATCCGCGACCGGGCGATCGACCTGATCGCCGAGGAGGACGACCTCGCCCGCACGCTCGCCTCCACGTGGGCCCGCGACCCCGACAAGTCGTTCCCCCGCCTGCACGCCGACCCCGACACGCTGCTCGACCCCCGGCGATCCGATTCCTCGCCGTCCGCCGGCTCGTTCTGGTCGATCGACTCGACACCGGAGTCGCCCGACACCCCGGTGGTCGAAGCCTCCGGCTGGGGCCCGGTGGCCGGCGACGGCAGCGGCCTCACCGATCGCCTGATCGAGCTCATCGGGCGCGGCTACCGCGTCGTGGTGGCGGCCGACGGCACCGGATCGGCCCAACGGTTGCACGACCTCCTCCTCGACAACGGCCTCGACTTCCCGGTCATCGAACCGGGAGGCGAACTCCGAACCGGCGGCAGCATCACCGTCGCACCCCTCCACCGTGGCTGCACGCTGCCGAACGCCAAGGTGGCGATCGTCGCCGAAAGCGACCTCACCGGTCGCCGCCGCGCCCACCGCGCCGTGCGCAAGCAGAAGCGCGAGAGCGCGAGCACGTTCGAAGACCTCAAGTCCGGCAACTACGTCGTGCACCACCAGCACGGCGTCGGTCAGTACGAGGGCATGGTCAAGCGGGCGATCGGCGGGGTGGAGCGTGACTACCTCCTCATCTCGTACAAGGGCGGCGACAAGCTCTACGTACCGTCCGACCAGATCGACACGCTGCGCCAGTACGTCGGTGGCGAAGCACCGAAGCTGCACCGCCTCGGCGGTTCCGACTTCGCCAAGACCAAGAGCCGGGTGCGCTCGGCGGTTCGCGAGATCGCTCAGGAACTGGTGGTGCTGTACCAGAAGCGGGTCAACGCCGAGGGTCATTCGTTCGCCCAGGACACACCGTGGCAGGCGGAGATGGAGGAGGCGTTCCCCTACGTCGAGACCCCCGACCAGCGCACGGCGATCGACGACATCAAGCGCGACATGGAACTCGCCCACCCGATGGACCGACTGCTGTGCGGCGACGTCGGTTTCGGCAAGACGGAGGTCGCGATCCGCGCCGCGTTCAAGGCGATCCAGGACGGCAAGCAGGTCGCCGTGCTCGCACCCACCACGCTGCTGGCGACGCAGCACGGCAACACGTTCGCCGACCGCTTCGCCGGCTTCCCGATCCGTGTCGAGGTGCTCAGCCGGTTCCTCACCGCCGGCCAGGCCAAGAAGGTCATCGAGGGCGTCAAGACGGGTGAGGTCGACTGCATCATCGGCACCCACCGCCTCCTCGCGAACGACGTGAAGTTCAAGGATCTCGGCCTCCTCATCGTCGACGAGGAGCAGCGGTTCGGGGTGCAGCACAAGGAGACGATGAAGAAGATGAAGACGAACGTCGACGTCCTCACGCTCTCCGCCACACCGATCCCGCGCACGCTGGAGATGTCGCTCGTCGGCATCCGCGACCTGTCGCTCCTCCAGACCCCTCCTGCGGATCGCCAACCGATCCTGACCTACGTGGGCGAGTACGACGAGCGCGTCGCCGTCGAGTCGATCCGGCGCGAACTCCTGCGCGAAGGCCAGGTCTTCTGGGTGCACAACCGGGTGCAGTCGATCGAGACCGCGGCCAGCCGCCTCCGTCAGCTGGTGCCCGAGGCGCGCATCGCGATCGCCCACGGCCAGATGGACGAGAGCACCCTCGAAACGGTGGTGCAGGACTTCTGGGACGGCCAGTACGACGTGCTCGTGTGCACCACGATCATCGAGTCGGGCATCGACATGCCGACGGTCAACACGCTCGTGGTCGAGCGATCGGACCTCTTGGGTCTCGGCCAGATGCACCAGCTCCGCGGCCGCGTCGGACGCTCCGGATCGCGGGCGTACGCGTACCTCTTCTATCCGCGCGACAAGGTGCTCACCGAGGAGGCCTACGAGCGGTTGCGGACGATCGGCGAGTCGACCGAACTCGGCTCGGGCTTCAAGATCGCCATGCGTGACCTCGAGATCCGGGGCGCCGGCAACCTGCTCGGCGAGTCGCAGTCCGGCCACATCGCGGCGGTCGGCTACGACCTCTACTGCCAGATGGTGACCGAGGCGGTCAGCGAGATGAAGGGCGAGCCGGTGCCCGAGGCGCCGAGCGAGATCAAGCTCGACGTGCCCACCGACGCATACCTCCCCACCGACTACGTCGCCAAGGAGGAACTGCGACTGGAGGCCTACCGCCGCCTCGCCGGCGTCACGACCGAGGCCGAGGTCGACGACATCCGCACCGAGTGGGAGGACCGCTACGGCCCGCTCCCCGACCCCGCCGGCGCCCTGCTGCAGGTCGGGTATCTCCGCGCCGAGTGTCATCGGCTCGGCATCAAGGACATCCAGATCTCCGGGTCCGCGTCCACCGGAGGCACCGCCAAGCTGGCGCCGCTCGAGCTGAAGCTCTCCGAGACGATGCGACTGCGCCGCATCTCGAAGGGCGCCAAGTACAAGGAGGATCTCGGCCAGCTCGTGGTGCCCCTCCCCCGCGGTGCCGACGCGTCGAGCTTCCTCTCGAAGTTCCTCCGTGACCTCGTCCCCAGCGAGCCGGGCTGACGCCGGGCAGCCGGGCTGACGCCGGCGAGCCGAAACGTCACATTGGGCCCGGCACCGTGTGACGGTCGAAACGTCACGTTGGGCCCGGCACCGTCGCGGTTCGTTCCGCGGGTAGCGTGCCGCAGGTGGTTCGACGCTCGTTGATGCTCCTGCTCCCACTCACGCTGGCCGCCGTCACGGCGGGCTGCTCGACGTTCTCCGACAGCGACGTCGTCGCCCGGGTGGACGACGTCGAGCTGACCAGCGACGAGTTCGACGCCAAGCTGACAGAACTCGGTGTCACCGGCGACGATGTCGTCTCGCTCGAACCCGTGCGCGCCGAGATCAGCAGCTGGATCCAGCAGCAGCTCGTCCCCACCGACGAGATCGCCGCCATCTACGACGCCGGTGCGTCCGAGGCCGGCGTGGTGTGCGTCAGCGCCATCGTGGTCGCCGACCAGGCCGCCGCCGACGCCGCCCTCGACGACATCGAATCGGGCACGTCCTTCGACGAGGTGTTCCAGCGCGACAACCTCGACCAGAGTCTCATCACGACCGGCGGCGCCATCCCGTGCATCTCGGGAGCCGACCTCGAGGCCAACGCCGGAACGCCGTTCATCGACCTCGCCGCCACCCTGTCGGCCGACGATCCGTTCGGCGTTGCACCGATCGTCGACGCCACCGGTGCCGAGGTGGCATGGGTCGTTCTCCGGTTCCGTCCGTTTGAGGAACTCGACAGCGTCGACGCGGAACAGGTGACCGGGCTGATCGACGTCACGGACTTCGTCGCCGACGCCGACGTCTACGTCGACTCACGTTACGGAACGTTCGACGCCGAGACCGGCACGGTCGTGAGCCTGGGCTGAGCATGCTCGCCGGACGCCGGGCGCGCCGATGACGACCGCGACCGACTCCGCGGAGCCAACCGCAGCGCCGCGCATCGTCGTGGTCGGCCTCGGTCCCGGCGGCCACGAACACGTCACCGACGAGACGCGGCGAACCATCGACCGCATCGAGCATCGATACCTGCGCACCGCGATTCACCCGAGCGCCGACCTCGTCGGCGACGCCACCACCTTCGATCACCTCTACGAGTCGGCCGACACGTTCGACGACGTCTACACCCGGATCGCCGACAGTCTGGTGGCCGCAGCGATCGCCCACGGCGAGATCCTCTATGCGGTGCCGGGTTCACCGCTCGTACTCGAACGGACGGTCCGCCTGCTGCGCGATCGCGACGACGTCGATCTCGTCGTCCTTCCGGCCATGTCGTTCCTCGACGTCGCCTGGGCCCGCCTCGGCATCGACCCCGTGGAGGCGGGCGTCCGCCTCGTCGACGGCCACGACTTCGCCACCGCCGCGGCCGGCGAACGCGGTCCGCTGCTCGTCGCCCACACCCACGCCGACTGGGTGCTGTCGCAGATCAAGCTGGCCGTCGACGGCGCCACCGGCGACGAGCGCGTCACGATCCTGCAGGCACTCGGCACGCCCGACGAGCGGATCGTCGACACCACGTGGGCCGAACTCGACCGCACCATCACCGCCGATCATCTGACCTCGCTCTGGATTCCCGAACTCGCCACACCCGTCGGCGCCGAGTACGTCCGCTTCCACCAACTCGCCCGGCTGCTGCGCGAGCAGTGCCCGTGGGACATCGAGCAGACCCACGAGACACTCGTGCCCCATCTCCTCGAGGAGACCTACGAGGTGGTCGACGCGATCCACCACCTCGACCCCGACGACCCGACCACCGACGAGCACCTCATCGAGGAACTCGGCGATCTGCTCTACCAGATCGAATTCCACGCGACGATCGCCGAGCAGGAGGGACGGTTCACGATCGCCGACGTCGCGGCGGGCATCCACGACAAGCTCGTGCGCCGTCACCCACACGTGTTCGGCGATCTCGTCGGATCCGACCTCGGGACCGACGAGGTGCTCGCCAACTGGGACGACATCAAACGCGCCGAGAAGTCACGTACGTCGATCTTCGACGGCATCCCGCGTTCGATGCCGGCACTGGCCTACGCCGCGAAGGTCGGCACCAAGGCGTCGAAGGTGGGCTTCGACTGGCCGGACGTCACCGGCGCGTTCCCCAAGATCGCCGAGGAGACCGACGAGCTGCTCGCCACCATCGACGGTGCCGACGACCGAGCGGCCGAGGAACTCGGCGACCTGCTGTTCGCCGTCGTGAACGTCGCCCGCCATCTGCGCGTCGACCCCGAACTGGCTCTGCGCGCCGCGACCGACAAGTTCCGTACACGATTCGAGGGCATCGAGGCGCTCGCCGCCGAGCAGTCGATCGACCTGCGCAACACCGACCTCGTCACGCTCGACGCGCTCTGGGACCAGGTCAAGTCGACCGAGACGTGACACGTCCACGATGTGCCGACACATCGTGGAGATCAGGCATCAGGCATCCGGGAGACGGGCCGAGGCCTCGGGCCCCGGCGGCGGCTGAGCGGCCATCGACGCCAGCGTCATCTCCCACTCCTTGCGCCACCGCCTCCACCGCAGGTCGATCACCTCGTCGATCACGGTCGTGGCCCGCCACGTGCAGAGCGCGAGCACCAGCGCGGGCACGCCGAACACCACGGCGACCTGCACCATGCGCTCCGACGCGGTCACCCCGCCGTCCTCCAGGGAGTCGGCCAGGCCGAGCGCATCGACGAGCACCACACCGACGGCCGCGATCAGCGGCACCCAGAACCACGCGGCAACCACGCGAACCGGGGCGCCGATCCGGTGTGCCTGCGAGGCGTGGTAGTGGAACGGCGTCCAGACCAGGAGGAAGCACACCAGGACGGCGGCGATCGTCGCCATGACGACCGCGACGTCGTCGGGGTTGTCGGCGAAGCGCTCGCGGGCCCACTCGACGACGCGGAAGGCCGCAACCGGCGCGACGAAGGCGGTGAGCCACAGCACGACGACGAGCAACGCGCTCGAGCTGCGGTGGTACAGCGTGGCCGGGACGAGGCGTTTCGCGTCGACCATCGCCAACGCGCTCCAGCACACCAGCATGCACGCGGCGAGCAGGTACGTGGTGGCGACCGTCGACGATTCCACGAGCACTCCGGGCCGGGCGTATTCGGTCAGCAGCACCACCACGATGCCGACGAGCTGCGCGAGCAGGAGCAGGTAGCGCAGCCACCACGTGGCGAAGATGCGCGGCGGCGGATCGACCCGCAGCGGAACGAAGTGGTCGGTGACGATGCCGGGATCGACGGGACGCGCCGGGGGCGCGCCGGACGAGATGAGCGATGCCGATGGCGATACCGGTTGCAGCGACGGCGATGGCGGGGACGGTGGGGATGGTGGTGACGAAGATGGTGGCGGCGGCGAGAGCGCCGGGCGCGGTGGGAGCGGCGGTCGAGCCGGCGGCGGCAAGCCCCCAGCAGGCTCGACCGGCGTCGTCATCCGGCGTGGCCCATCACGGGGTCGGGAACCGGTGACGGCGTGCGGGTCGACGCGCCCGCGTCCGCGTGCCGGCGAGCGACCGCCTCGCGCTGGTCGACGAGGGCATTGTGCAGATCGGCCTCGTACTGGGTCGCGAGCTCGATGGTCCGACATGCCTCCGTCACCGCGAGCGTCGCGAGCGCCTGCAGCAGCGCCCCGAGGGCGAGGAAGCCGGCGAGTCGACCGAAGTCCGCGTCGACCGATTCCTGGATGGTCGTGAGCCCGCCGATCGCCTGGAGGTACACGACCAGCACGACGCCGGCCAGGTAGGCGATCCGCAGCGGCGTTCGGCGAGCATCGACCGCAGCGGCGGCCCGCTCGAGGAGGAAGAACGGGACGTAGAGGACGACCGCCTGTGCGGCGAATCCCAGGATCATCACCCCGAGGCCCTGATCGACGACGAAGCGATCGGCGAGGGTCCAGAACCCGACGGCGGCAGCCGGCCACGCCGCCGCCGCGATGATCGGGTTGCGGCGGCGACCGGATGCCATGCGCACATTGGCGACCGCCATGAAGGTCCAGATCGACACCAGCACGACCAAGGCGTACCCGATCACCCGGGCGCCGTCGTGGAGCACCGCGATCGCGTCCCACGCCCGTCGACCCTCGCTCGCCAGCAGACCGCCGTCGCGCGTCTCGAGCCAGAACATGAACATCACGACCGACCCCACCAGCGTCAAGAGGGCCAGGCCCGCCAGCATGGTGACGATGACGAGCCGGAACAGACCGACTCCGGGAATCAGACGCACCCGTTTGCGTTTCGCCACAGCGGCCTGACGTGCACCGACGCGGTGGGTCACCAACCGTGAGCGGATCCGATTCGACGTCGTTCGGCCCGGGCGCCCGCTCCGCCGGTCGGCGGCCAGCTGCATCGCCTCTTCGACGGTGCCGGCCGCCCGCCACGCGAGCAGCACGACGATCACGCACGGCGCGACGGCGATGACGCCGACGAGCCAGAGCGGCGCCCACTGCGACGGCTCGCTCATCGAACTGTCGGAGACCACACCGCTGAAGCGCAACGCCACGATCGAGCCGACTCCGACGACCGCCAGGGCGGAGGGGACCCACATCCACTGCGACAGCCGGGCCGAGTGGCCACCCACCTGGCGGATCATGCCCGACAGCAGGTAGAACGGCCGGTAGGTCAACGGGATGGCGAGCAGCAGCGCAGCCACCGCCACGACGAGCGGCAGCGACGACACCGGCTCGTCGGCGGCCCGACTGATCTGTTCTCCGAGTGACGCGATGATGCCGACGGCAATGCCGACGAGCGCGAAGGGCGGCAACCAGGCGGCGACCGCCCTGCCCGGGTCGGGGAGCTCCCTCGACCTCGCCGGCTCGACGAGTCGCCGAGCATTCAACGCGGTGAACCAGGTCCATCCGAGTACGCAGACGCCCGCGACTGCACCCGCAGCGATCGACCACCACATGGCTGCATCCGACCAGCTCTGGTCGGTGACCAACCGCTGGATCTCCCGCCCCATCATCACGAACGCGAGCGAGAGAGCGACTGCTCCCAACACGCGCCATGGAAACATCGGTGCCAGACCCTGAACCGGAACCAGCAGGCCCGGCGGTGCGCCGGGAACACCGGCGCTCGAGTGCGCGCCGACGGTCGGTGGCGGCAGCGACATGCCCTGCGACCGTGAATCCACGGGTTCCATGTCGTCGCCATCGGCAGGGCGTCGGCGGAACTTGAGGGAAACTGTGCGGCCTGCAGACGGCCCGCAGAATTCCGGGCCGCTTCCACGCCGGGTACGTTGGACGACATGAGCGAGATCGTGAGCATCACCGGACGCGAAATCCTGGACTCGCGTGGCAATCCCACCGTCGAGGTCGATGTGCTGCTCGACTCCGGTGCGCTCGGGCGCGCCGCTGTCCCCTCGGGAGCGTCGACGGGCGAACACGAAGCCGTCGAGCTACGCGACGGTGGCGATCGCTACGGAGGAAAGGGCGTGCTCGACGCCGTCGGATTCGTCAACGACGAGATCGCCGGTTCTCTCGAGGGGTTCGACGCTCTCGACCAACGATTCCTCGACCAGGTGATGCTCGACCTCGACGGCACCGACAACAAGTCGCGTCTCGGCGCCAACGCGGTGCTCGGCACGAGCCTCGCCATCGCCAAGGCCGCCGCGATCGAACTCGACGTGCCGCTGTACCGCTATGTGGGCGGGCCGAACGCCCACGTGCTGCCCGTACCGATGATGAACGTGATCAACGGCGGTGTGCACGCCGACAACTCCATCGACCTCCAGGAGTTCATGGTGATGCCGGTGGGCGCTCCGAGCTTCCGCGAGGCGCTGCGCTGGGGCACCGAGACGTACCACGTGCTCAAGCAGGTGATCCACGAGCGCGGCCTGTCGACCGCCGTCGGCGACGAGGGTGGATTCGCGCCGAACCTCGAGTCGAACGAAGAGGCGATCAAGGTCCTCGTCGAGGCGATCACCAGGGCAGGGTTCACGCCCGGCGACGACATCGCGATCGCGCTCGACCCGGCGACCAGCGAGATCTTCCACGACGGCGCCTATCACCTCACCGGTGAGGGCAAGGTGCTGTCACCGTCGGAGATGACCGACTACTGGGTGCGACTCGTCGAGACGTACCCGATCGTGTCGATCGAGGATGCGATGGACGAGAACGACTGGGATGGATGGGCGACACTCACCGCGGCGATCGGCGACAGGGTGCAGCTCGTGGGCGACGACCTGTTCGTCACCAACTCCACTCGCCTGCAGACCGGCATCGACCGGGGCATCGCCAACTCGATCCTGATCAAGGTCAACCAGATCGGTTCGCTGACCGAGACCCTGAACACGGTCGAACTCGCCACCCGTCACGGCTACACCTCGGTGATGAGCCACCGCTCGGGTGAGACCGAGGATGCCACCATCGCCGACCTCGCCGTCGCCACCAACTGCGGTCAGATCAAGACCGGGGCTCCCGCCCGCAGCGACCGCGTCGCCAAGTACAACCAGCTCCTGCGCATCGAGGCCGAACTCGGCGACTCCGCCGAGTACCGAGGCCGCGCCGCCCTCGCGCCGTTGTCATAGCGGGCTCGTCGTCCGCTGCGCTTCCTCCTCGCGCCGCGTCCGCCTCGTCGCTGGCGCTTCCCTCGGCGGCTGTGGGCGGGCGCGTCGTCCCGTTTGCGGGCGCGTCGTCCCGTTTGCGTTGCAGTTCGGTTGGGACGGGCCAACGCAACTGCAACACAAACGCAACTGCAACACAAACGTGGGGTTGCCACGGGAGAGCGGAGGTCAGCTGCGAGACTGACGGGGTGAGTCGATCGCGCACGACCTCGATCCCGAGGCCGAAGGAACAACCGAAGGCCGCCGACGCCGGCCGCTCGCGCCTCGGCGACTTCACCCGGCCCATCCCGACCGACCGGCGCATCCTGCGGCGTCCTCGCTGGGTCCTGTTCGGCGCCGCGTTCGTGCTCTTCGTCGGCGCCACCATCGTCGCCGCGCTCTTCATCCTCCCCGTACAGACCTGGATGGACCAGGACGACGACCTCGCCCAACGTCAAGCCGAACTCGACGAACTCCAGAAGGTCAACGGGCAGCTCGCCGGCGAGGTCGACCGGCTGCGGACCGACGACGGCATCCGCGAAGCCGCCAGAGAGGAAATCGGCTTCGTCGACGCCGGAGACCGACGCGCCACGATCCTCCCGTTGCCGCCACTCCCCCGGGAGCTGCCACCGGGATGGCCGTACAACGTGGTCACCGGGATTCTCGCGGCGCGTACGGCTGGGCCCGCACCCCTCGCCGCCGACTAGGTTCACGTCAACGCAGCCCGACCGGGGCGCAAGTGGGGTGAAGGAGCAGACGTGGCCGGCAGCATTCTCGGGACCAGGGTTCAGCGCAAGGAGGACCCCAAGTTCCTCACGACGGGCGGTGTCTACGTCGACGACCTCACGGAGGAGTTGCTCCAAGGTGCGCTCCATGTGGTGTACGCCCGATCAGCCGTGGCCCACGGCACGATCCTGTCGATCGACATCGAGGGTGCCAAGGACATGCCCGGTGTCGTCGGGGTCTTCACCGCCGAGTCGCTCGGGCTCGAACCCGTCCCGTCGTCGTACAACCCGATCGTCGCGCGCACCCTGCTCGCCAGCGACAAGGTGCGCTACGTCGGCGAGCCCATCGTCGCCGTCGTGGCGGAAACTGCCGCACAGGCGACCGATGCCGCCGAGATGGTGTTCGTCGACATCGACTTCCTGCCGACGCTCGTCGACATCGAGGCTGCCGCCGCGTCGGAGACCCTGATCTTCGAGGCCGCCGGCTCGAACGTGGTGTTCGACACCACCGCACTCGGCATGCCCGAGAACACCCCCACCGACGAGTTCTTCGCCGACTGCGAGGTCGTGGTCTCCGGCCGATTCCTCAACCAGCGAGTCGCCCCCTGCCCGCTCGAAGTGCGCGGCTCGGCTGCCACCTGGGTCGACGGGCGCCTCCACCAGTGGCTGTCGACACAACACGCGCAGGGTGTCAAGGCCGGGATCGCGGCCGCCAACGGCGTCGACGGCGACAAGGTCCGGGTGATCACGCCCGACGTCGGGGGCGCTTTCGGAGCCAAGATCGGCAGCTACGGCGAGGAGCTGATGCTCGGGCCGATCTCGAAGGCACTCGGTCGGCCCGTGCGGTGGCGCGAAACCCGCAGCGAGTCGATGATGTGCCTCGGACACGGCCGCGCGCAGCTGCAGTACGTCACCATCGGGGGAACCCGCGAGGGCAAGGTCACGCACTATCAGATGCACCTGTTCCAGGACGCGGGCGCGTTCGCCGACATCGGCGGTGTCCTCGCGTTCGCCATGACCAGGCCCATGGCGTCAGCGGTCTACGACATCGCCAACATCGAGGTCCGGGCCACCACCGTGATCACCAACACCACACCGACCGTGCCGTATCGCGGTGCCGGACGCCCCGAGGCGACGGCTGCGGCCGAGCGAGCGATGGACATGTTCGCCGCGGAGATCGGCAAGGACGCGGCCGAGGTCCGGCGGATGAACCTCATCGGCAAGTTCCTCGAACCGCACACCACGTCGATCGGCCAGACCTACGACGTCGGCGACTTCGAGGGCGCACTCGACAAGGTGCTCGAAGCCGCCGGGTACAGCGAGCTGCGCGCCGAACAGGCTCGTCGCCGCGAGGCCGGCGACGACAAGCAGCTCGGCATCGGCGTCAGCGTCTACGTCGAGATCACCGGTGGTGTCGATCCGATGGGTGAGGCCGCCAAGATCGAGGTGCAGGACGACGGAACGGCACTCGTGTACACGGGCACGTCACCGCACGGGCAGGGCCACGACACGTCGTGGTCGATGATCGCCAGCGACCAGACCGGCATCCCGATGGACAAGATCACGCTGATCTGGGGCGACACCGATCTCGTGCCCGAAGGCGGCGGCACGATGGGGTCACGGTCGTTGCAGGTGGGTGGCGCAGCCGTCAACAAGGCGTCGATCGAACTGGTCGAGATGGCCCGCAACCTCGCGGCGTCGGTGCTCGAAGCCGACGAAGGCGACATCGTCCTCGACAAGGACAACGGGACGTTCCACGTCGCCGGCACACCCGCGGTCGGGATGACCTGGGCGGATCTCGCCGTCGCCGCCAAGACCCACCAGGGGTTCGGGCACATCGCCTTCGACCTCGAGGGCAACCATGCGCCGAGGCTCGCCATCGACACCCGCTTCGACGCCGGCCAGCCCACCTTCCCCTTCGGCGCCCATGTCGCCGTCGTCGAGGTCGACACGGGCACCGGTCAGGTCAAGCACCTGCGCCAGATCGCCTGCGACGACGCCGGCCGTGTCGTCAACCCGATGCTGCTCGACGGCCAGATCCACGGAGGCATCGCCCAGGGCACCGCGCAGGCGCTGCTCGAGGAGGTCCGCTACGACGAGGACGGCAATCCCGTCACTTCGAACCTCGCCGACTACGGCATGATCTCGGCGGCCGAGCTGCCGAGCTTCGAGGTGATCCACATGGAGACCCCGACGTTCGTCAACCCGCTCGGAGCGAAGGGCATCGGCGAGTCCGGCACCATCGGCTCCACACCCGCGGTGCAATCGGCCGTCATCGATGCGCTCGCGCATCTCGGCGTGCGCCACATCGACATGCCCGCCACCGCAGAGAAGGTCTGGCGCGCCATCCAGGACGCCACCGCCTGAACGAGGAGTTCATCACATGACCGAACTGGCCGACAGCGACACCACCACCGCCCATCCCCGCGCGACGTTCACGAGCTTCGCGGAGTCGACGGCCGAGGACTGGGCGATCATCACGCCACAGTTGGCGATCACCCAGTCGTTCGTCGCCGATCGCGTCATCGGGTTGATGCGCGATCTCGAGTTCGATCACGGCGGGTTCCCGGTCAACCGGCTCGAGCACAGCCTGCAGACCGCGACACGTGCCGAGCGCGACGGACGCGACGACGAGTACGTGTTGTGCGCGCTCCTCCACGACATCGGTGACACGCTGAGCCCCTACAGCCATCCCGACATCGCCGCGGGCATCCTCAAGCCGTTCGTGTCGGAGGCCAACCACTTCATGGTCAAGAACCACGGCGTGTTCCAGGGCTACTACTTCTGGCATCACATCGGCGGCGACAAGGATGCCCGTGAGCAGTTCCGCGGCTCGGAGTACTTCGAGTACACCGAGGAGTTCTGCGCCAAGTACGACCAGACGGCCTTCGACGCCGACTACGACAGCCACCCCCTCGAGCACTACGAACCCCTGATCCGCAGCATCCTCCGCAGCCGCTGAACATCCGCCCAACCCACCGTTTGCGTCACGAAATGGTTGGGACGGGCCAACCGAACCGCAACACAAACGCCGGGGTGACGGGGTGTCGGCGGGTACGGTCGCCGTCGTGAACTCCAGCCCCATCGGGCGCCTCCAGCGGGGCGTCGCCATGATGCTCGCCGTGATGGTGGTCGGCACGCTCGGCTACCTGGCGTTCGGGATGTCGTTCACCGACGCCACCTACCAGACCGTCACGACCGTCACCACCGTCGGCTTCCGCGAACTCGGAGACTTCGGCGTCGCCGAACAGTGGTTCACGATCTTCATCATCATCGTCGGCGTGTCGACGGTGCTGTACACCTTCACCCTCGCCGTCCAGGTGGTCGTCGACGGACAACTGCGGGACTTCCTCGGGAGACGATTCATGGATCGAGAGATCAGCAAGCTCAACGGGCACACCATCGTGTGCGGATGGGGGCGCGTCGGCCGAGCCGTCGCCGAAGACCTCGCCGGAGCGGGCCACGACGTCGTGGTCGTGGACCTCAACCCCGAGCGGCTCCAGAACATCCCGTTCCCGACGGTCGTCGGCGATGCGACGCTCGACAGCACGTTGCGCAGCGCCGGCCTCGAGCGCGCCGGAGCACTGATCGCCGCACTCGAAGGCGACGCCGAGAACCTGTTCGTGACGCTCTCCGCTCGCGCCATCAAGCCCGATCTCTTCATCGTCGCCCGCGCCCGTCAGGACGAGAGCGTCCCCAAGCTGGCCAATGCAGGGGCCGACCGCGTCGTGAACCCGCAGGAGCTCGGCGCGGCCCGCATGGCCTCGTTCGTGGCCCGACCGAACGTCGCCGAGTTCGTCGACGTCGTGATGCACGAACGCTCGCTCGAGTTCCGGATGCAGGAGTTCGACGTGTCCGAGAACTCGCCGCTGGCCGGCAAGACACTGCGCGAGGCCGACCTGCGCAAGCGGACCGGCGTGCTCATCCTCGCCCTGCGACGCGGCGACGGCTCGTTCACGACGAACCCCGACCCGGGCCTCGTGATCGAGCCATATCAGGTGCTCATCGCCGTCGGCACCGACGACGACATCGCACGGCTCGACGACCTGATCTCGCGATGATGCACGTCCTGCTCGACCTCGACGGCACGTTGTCGGACTCGTCACTCGGCATCGGCCGGTCACTCCAGCACGCGTTCTCCGCGTGCGGCTACGAACCGCCGACCGACGAACAGGTCCGTGCCCTCATCGGTCCGCCCTTCGAGCTGAGCCTTCCCACGCTCGGGGTGCCTGCCGACGACATCGAGCGTGTGGTGGCCGTCTACCGCGAGCGCTACGAGGACGTCGGGCTGTTCGAGAACGACGTGTACCCGGGAATCGCCGCGATGCTCGACGAATTGCACGGCGCCGGCTTCACCCTGTCGCTCGCCACCGCGAAGCCGCAGTCCACCGCGATCCGCATCGTCGAGCACTTCGGCTTCACCGGCTACTTCACGGTCCAGGCCGGTGCCACGATGGCGGTCGGCTCGGGGCGACGCACGAAGGCCGAGGTGATCACGTACGCGTTGGGCGAACTGGGCGTCGGGCCCACTCCACAGGATCGGTCGCGCGTGATCATGATCGGCGACCGCGACCACGACGTGGAGGGCGCCCACGAGAACGGCATCGGCTGCATCGGCGTCACGTGGGGATTCGGTTCCGTCGATGAACTCACCACGGCAGGGGCCGTCGCGCTCGTCGACTCCCCTGGCGAAGTTGCCGGCGCCGTCGCGGCGACGTACCGTTCGTGACGGCCATGAGCACCACCGCCGATCGACCCCCCATGACACCCGCGAGCACCGTCACCACCGCAGCGCCGACATCTGCGCCGGACCGCTTCATGCGCAGCGTCCTGCGCCTTCCCGAAGGCCAGACCTCGACCGCCGCCGAGGCCCGATCTGCGTTCCAGAAGTCGCTGTTCATCAGCACCTGCCGATGCACGTTGATGTACATCGTGTTCCCGTTCGTGCTGCCCGCAGTCGGGATCGCTCGCGGCGTCGGACCCATCATCGGGGTCGTCATCGGCATGCTCGCAATCGTGTCGATCACCTACAGCATCCGGCGGTTCTGGCGGGCGAACCACTCGAAGCGGTGGCACTACACGGTCTTCGGGTTGACCATCATCGGATTCCTGATCTTCCTCGCCTTCAAGGACATCGCCGCCATCACCTGAGTGCGCTGCGATGCACGCTCCCGGTTGCACCCGGTCCCGCGAGATGGTGCATGATGTGCACCGGGCCGCGGCCCGGACATCACACCGAGCGACATGGGGGCACCAGTGGAGATCACCGTCACAGTCAACGGCACAACGCAGACACACGATGTGGAGCCACGACTCCTCCTCGTGCAGTACATCCGTGAGGTCGTCGGGCTGACCGGCACCAACATCGGCTGCGACACCTCGTCGTGCGGCGCCTGTTCACTGCACCTCAACGGTGAGGCGGTCAAGAGCTGCACCGTGCTGGCCGTGCAGGCCGACGGCCAGGAGATCCGCACCATCGAGGGCATGGCCGGCGCCGACGGCACGCTGCATCCCATGCAGCAGGCCTTCATGGAGAACCACGGCCTGCAGTGCGGATACTGCACACCCGGCATGGTGATGGCGGCGACCAGCCTGCTCGAGGAGAACCCGAACCCGACCGAGCAGGACGTCCGCCTCGGCCTCGAGGGCAACCTGTGCCGCTGCACCGGCTACCACAACATCGTCAAGTCCGTCCTCGCCGCCGCGTCGGCGAACGCCTGAGCAACCGCACGTCACACGGTGCCGGGTCAAACGTGACGTTTCCGGAAACGTCACGTTTGACCCGGCACCGTGTGACGACTGACTGGATGGGGGTCCAGCCATGACCATGATCGACGAATCGACCGCCACCGGCGTCATCGGCCAGCGCCTGCTCCGCAAGGAGGATCCGGTGCTGCTGACCGGGGAGGCCGTCTTCGCGAACGACATGAAGGTGCCCGGCGCTCTCCACATGGCGGTGCTGCGCAGCCCCTACGCGAGCGCCACCATCGTGTCGATCGACACCTCGCAGGCCGCTGCGATGCCCGGCGTCCGCGCCGTCTACACCGGCGCCGATCTCGCCGATCAGTGGGCCGCCCCCATGCCCTGCGCCTGGGCCGTGACCGAGGACATGCTCAACCCCCCGCACCACCCGATCGCCATCGATGCCGTCCACTACGTCGGCGACGGCGTCGCCGTCGTGCTCGCCGACACCGACACGATCGCCCACGACGCGATCGAGGCGATCCACGTCGAGTACGACGCCAGAGAACCCATCATCGATCTCGACGATGCCCTCTCCGATCGTGTGCTGGTGCACCCCGACCTCGGCACGAACTCGGCGTACACGTGGAATCTCCTCATCGAGGAGACCGAGGGCGCCGTCCAGAAGGCGTTCGACGACGCTGCGTACACCGTGAGCGAGCGCTACGTCCAGCAGCGTCTCATCCCGATGGCGATGGAGCCGCGGGCCGTCGTCTCGATCCCCCAGCCGTTCGGCGGCGACCTGACGCTCTACACGTCGACCCAGATCCCGCACGTCCTCAAGGTGATGGTTGCCGTCACGCTCGGGGTGCCGGAGCACCAACTCCGCGTCATCGCCCCGGCCGTCGGTGGCGGATTCGGGTCCAAGCTCGACGTCTACGCCGAGGAGCTGCTGTGCGTCGCGCTGTCACGCAAGCACGGTGTTCCGGTGCGCTGGAACGAGACCCGCTCCGAGAACACCGTCGCCACGATCCAGGGGCGGGGCCAGATCCAGCACATGGAGCTCGCCGCCGACGCCAACGGCAAGTTGACGGCCATGCGGGTCCGGCTCACCGCCGACATGGGCGCCTACATGCAGCTCATCACGCCGGGCATCCCGCTCCTCGGTGCCTTCCTCTACGCCGGCGTGTACGACCTTCCCAAGGCGTACGACTTCTCGTGCACCGGGGTGTTCACGAACCTCACCCCGACCGACGCGTACCGTGGCGCCGGGCGCCCCGAGGCGACCTACGCCATCGAGCGGGCGATGGACGCCCTCGCCGCCGTCGTGGGCGTCGACCCCCTCGAATTGCGGCGCCGCAACTTCATCCGCAAGGAGCAGTTCCCGTACGAGGCGTGCACCGGGCTCGTCTACGACTCGGGCGATCACGACGCCGCTGCCACGATCGCCGCGGGCATGATCGACTACGCCGGGGTGCGCGCCCGACAGGCCGAGCAGAACGTCGACGGCGCGACCAAGCGGCTCGGACTCGGTGTGTCGACCTACTTCGAGATGTGCGGCCTCGCGCCGTCACGGGTGCTCGCCTCGCTCAACTACTCCGCCGGTGGCTGGGAGGCAGCGACGGTACGCATCCTGCCCACGTCCAAGGTGCAGGTCGTCACCGGCACCTCGCCGCACGGCCAGGGCCACGAGACGTCGTGGTCGATGATCGTGGCCGACAAACTCGGCATCGACCCCGCCGACGTCGACGTGCTGCACTCCGACACCACGATCGCCCCGCTCGGCATGGACACCTACGGCTCGCGCTCGCTGCCCGTCGGCGGCGTCGCGATATCGATGGCCTGCGACAAGGTGATCGACAAGGCCAAACAGATCGCCGCCCACCAGATGGAGGCCAACATCGACGACCTCGAGTTCGTCGGCGGGGTGTTCCGGGTCGCCGGATCACCCGACAAGGAGATGCCGCTCGCGGCGATCGCGTTCGAAGCCTTCACGGCGCACAACCTCCCCGACGGCCTCGAGCCGAACCTCGAAGCGCAGGTCACCTACGACCCGCCGAACTTCTCGTGGCCCTTCGGCACGCACATGTGCCTCGTCGAGGTCGACACCGAGACCGGTGCCGTCGACGTGCTGCAGTACGTCGCCGTCGACGACTGCGGCAACCAGGTCAACCCGATGATCGTCGAGGGCCAGGTGCACGGCGGTGTCGTCCAGGGTCTCGCCCAGGCGCTCTTCGAGGGTGCCGAGCACGACTCCGACGGCAACCTGCGCACGTCGACGCTCGCCGACTACCTCGTTCCCGCGGCCAGCGACGTGCCGTCGATCACCACCGGCCGCTCGGTCACGCCGTCGCCCACGAACCCGCTCGGCGTGAAGGGCGTGGGTGAGGCCGGCACCATCGCCGCGGCACCCGCCGTGATGAACGCCATCGTCGACGCACTGTCGGGCCTCGGGGTCCACGACGTGTCGATGCCCGCCAGTCCCAACACCGTGTGGAACGCCATCCACGCCGCCCGATCCACCAGCACCAGCCCCAACGGAGGCCCCCTGTGATTCCCGCCGCATTCGACTACGTCCGCGCCGAGTCGGCCGAGGAGGCCATCCGCCTCATCGCAGAGCACGGCGACGAGGCCAAGTTCATCGCCGGCGGGCACAGCCTGCTCCCGATGATGAAGCTGCGTCTGGCCCAACCGAGTGTCCTGATCGACATCGGCCGACTCAGCGATCTGTCGTACATCCGCGACGAGGGCGACCAGATCGCGATCGGCGCGATGACCCGGCACATGGACGTCGAGACGTCCGACGTCCTGAAGCAGCACGTACCCCTGCTCGCCCACGCCGCCGGCCACGTCGGCGATCCGCAGGTGCGCCATCGCGGCACCATCGGTGGCTCGATCGCCCACGCCGACCCGGCCTCGGACCTCCCGGCGACCACGTTGGCGCTGGGTGCGACCTACGTGGCCCAGGGCCCGAACGGCACACGCGAGATCGCTGCGAGCGACTTCTACCGGACGTTCTTCGAGTCGGCCCTCGAGGCCGACGAGGTGCTCACCGAGATCCGCGTGCCGAAGATGAACGGTGCCGGTTGGAGCTTCCAGAAGTTCAACCGTCGTGCCCAGGACTGGGCCATCGTCGGTGTGGCCGCGTGGCGCGACGGCGACCGGGCCGGTGTCGGCCTGGTCAACATGGGCTCCACCCCCGTCCTCGCGACGAGTGTGGCAGCCGCCATCGCGAGCGGTGCCAGCGTCGCCGATGCCGCCGAACAGGCAGACGCCGATGCCGACCCGCAGGCCGACCTGAACGCGAGCGTCGAGTACCGCCGGCACCTCGCCAAGGTCCTCACCCGTCGCGCCCTCGACACCGCCTCCGCCTGACCGTCGCATCCGGGGCCAGTCCGGGATCCGAGCTCGGATGCCGCCCCCGATGTACCACCGGATGTGACACCGGGGGCGACGCGAAACGCTCCGATGTCGTGCGACACTGGGGCCATGGTGACGAACGAACCGGTGCCGACCGGCAACACGTACGACAAGTACGCCTCGACGAATCCGATCGAACAGCGGATGATGCGGGGATTCTTCGCCGCGTTCGACTCGATGCTCGACGCGGCGAGCGCCTCGGCCACCCCGCGCCGGATCCTCGAGATCGGCGTCGGTGAGGGCATCGTCACCAGCCGGGTGATCGAACGCTTCCCGGCGGCGACCGTCCTCGGCCTCGACCTGCCCGACGACGACCTCGCCGACGACTGGAAGACGCGCGAACTCTCGTGCGTGTTCGGCGACGCCACCACCCTGCCGTTCCCCAACGACTCGTTCGACCTCGTGCTCGCCATCGAGGTGTTCGAGCATCTGGGCGACACCGCCGGCGCGCTCCACGAACTGCACCGTGTGTGTTGCGGCTCACTGATCGCATCAGTGCCGTTCGAGCCCATCTGGCGCGCCGGCAACATGGCACGCGGCCGCTACTGGCGCCACCTCGGCAACACCCCCGGCCACATCAACCATTGGACCAAGCGCGGCTTCGCCGACTTCGTCGGCACCCAGTTCGACGTGGCCCAGACCGCCACCCCACTCCCGTGGGCGATGGTGCGCGCCAACCCGATCGAATGAACCGGTCGCGGCTCCTCAACCTCCTCGGCATCGCCATCGGTGTCGCCGGGCTCACGTTCGTCGCCCTGAGGATCGTGCGCGATCGCGAGGAGATCGCTGATGCGCTCGCGTCGTCGGACCCGGTCTGGCTCGTCGTCGCGGTCGTTTCCGGTCTTGGCGCGATGACCCTCCTCGGTGTCAACTGGCTGCTCATCGTCCGCCACGGCGGCGCGCCCGCACCGTGGCGCCGGGGTCTGTACTGGTTCTTCGTCGGTCAACTCGGCAAGTACGTGCCGGGGGGGATCTGGCCGATCGTGGGCCAGGCCGAACTGGCTCACCGTGACCGCACTCCCCGACCGATCGCCTACTGGTCGACGGCGATGTCGATGCTGGCGACGCTGCTCGGCGCCGTCGGGGTCGCAGCCATCACCGGGATGGTGTCACCGGCCGGATCCCGGCTCGTCCCCATCCTGCTCGGCATCGGGTTGATCGTCGGGTTCGCCGCGCTGGCCTTCCGACCGATCCGGGATGCACTGCATCGTCTCGCCGACCGCACCACCACTCGCGAACTGCGTCTGCCCGACGCGGGCTGGTTCGCCGGCATCGTGGCCCGGTACCTCCCCGTGTGGGTGCTGTTCTCCGGCATGAACATCTTCTCCGTCCACGCGTTGGGCACCACGCTCGACGCCGATCTCGTCATCACCCTGATCTACGCGACCTGCGTGTCGTGGATCGCCGGATTCGTCATCATCGGCCTGCCCGGTGGCCTCGGCGTCCGTGAGGCCGTGTTCATCTCGATGATGACAGCACCGCTCGGCGCCGGAATGGCAGTGTCGGTGGCGGTGATCAGCCGGGTCGTGTCGGTGGCGGTCGATCTCCTCGGCGCCGCCGTGTCGGTCCCGGTGAGTCGCACGGCACCGATGATCGACCACGACGAGGCCGAGACCCCCACCAGTTACGCTGCGCCCTGATGTCGAGCCCGGTGAACACCGCCAAGCCGATCAAGCTGATCATCCAGATCCCGTGCTTCAACGAGGAGGAGACGCTGCCGCTCACGGTGGCCGATCTTCCGCGCGTCGTTCCGGGCGTCGATGTCGTCGAGTGGCTCGTGATCGACGACGGCAGCACCGACCGCACGGTCGAGGTCGCCCACGAACTCGGCGTCGACCACGTGGTCTCGCACCTCCACAACCGGGGGCTCGCGGCCGCGTTCATGACCGGGCTCGACGCCTGCCTGCGCGCCGGCGCCACGGTGATCGTCAACACCGATGCCGACAACCAGTACCAGGGTTCGTCGATCCCCGACATCGTCGCACCGGTGCTGTCGGGAGAGGCCGAGATGGTCGTCGGCGAACGGCCGATCGAAACGATCGACGACTTCTCGCGCAGCAAGAAGCTCCTCCAGCGGCTGGGCAGTTCCGTCGTCCGACGTTTCTCCGGCACCGGCGTACGCGACGCAGCCAGCGGATTCCGGGCCTACACCCGCGACGCCGCCATGCGTGTGCAGGTCTTCGGGCGCTACACGTACACCATGGAAACGATCGTGCAGGCGGGATCGAACGGCGTCGTCATCACCTCCGTGCCGATCGGCGTGAACCCGAAGACGAGGGAATCGCGCCTGGTCAAGAGCAGCTCCCGCTACGTCTGGCGCTCGGCGCAGTCGATCATCCGCAGCTTCGCCCTCTACCGGCCGTTCCGCTTCTTCTTCCTCGTCGGTCTCGTCCCGTTCGTGATCGGGGCACTGCTGCTGCTGCGGTGGCTGGGGCTCTACCTCTTCGAGGACGACTACACGAGTCGAGTGCCGAGCCTCCTCGGCGGAATCGGCCTGATCGTGGTCGCCGCCCAGATCTGGGCCGTTGCATTCCTCGCCGACCTCCAAGCAGCGAACCGGCGCGTCCTCGAAGACCTCCGGCTGCGCGCCCGCCGCATCGAATACGGCGACGCCGCCGAGTCGCACTCGCTCTAGACGCCCCCGTCAGACCCGGAGCGAGGCGATGAGGCCGCACGACGGTGCGACGTCGCCGGCGTGCAGTTCGGTCCAGGCGGCCTGAGCGGCCGCAGGCCCCCGACGTTCGTCGATCGTGAGCCAGTCGTAGCTGTCGGCGATGAACGTCATCAGTGCGCCGCGCATGCGTTCCTGGTACCCGTCGGCACCCCACTCGGCAAGTCGATCGGCGACCGCGCCAGGGGCGAAGAACATCTCGGGTGTCGGTCCGTGTTCCACCATGACGGGCGGGGCGTCGTGGTGGCTCTTGCCGACGACCATCGAGTAGCGGATGTCGTCACCCAGACGAGCGTGTACGGCAGCCACGGCGGCGCCGAGACCGGCCATGTCGATGACGACGCTGGGCACGAGGGCGATGTCGTCGAGCTGGTCGTACGTGACGACGTCGTCGTAGTAACCCACGCTGCGCACGAAGTCGACGTTGCCGGGCGAGGTGACCCCGACGAGTCGCACGCCGCCGGTGAGCTTGGCCGACGCCGCGTACCCGAGTGCCGTCTTGCTGCTGGCCGACAGGACGATTGCCTGCTCGGCGCCCCGATACCCGTCGGCCGCGAAGAAGGCGTCGGCCAGGAAACCTGTGGCGAACAGGCCACGCAGGAGCGCATGCCGTGGCTCGTCGGCAGCGCTCCCGGCCATCGGATCGCGGTCGGTGGCCGTGAACCCTCGGTACACCACGGCATGTGGGGTGCGGTGCGGCCCGTCATCGCGGAATCCGTCGCGCGTGGGTACCGCCTGGACGTCGACACCGGACGCCATCGGATACCAGCCGTAGTAGCGCGAACCGACGGCAATGCCCTCGACATTCGACTCGGTGACCCGGGCATACCCCATCGCCGGCACGTTGCCCCACTCGGCGCTGACGGGGTAGAAGTCCCAGTAGGCGAGCATGTCGCCGAACTGGGCATAGGTGATGTTGTTCGCGGTGAGCGCGTACTGCTCGATCGCCAGTCGGACGTGATCGGCGGCCAACTCGCCCTCGTCGACATCCACGAGGCGGGTGGTGCCGATCGAGTGGCGGTCGACGAGAAGCGTGGTGCGGATGGTCATCACCGGAGTCTCGCGTACGCCTGGGCCGCTACAGGAGGCCGAGGTAGCTGCCGCCGTCGACGTGGAGCTGCACGCCGGTGGTGAACTTGGCCTGTTCACTGCACAGGAACGTGGCGACCGCGCCGAAGTCGGCGGCCTCGCCCATCCGCATCGATCGCTGCTGCTCGTCGGAGTACAGCTGGGTGACCCGGGGGGTCCGGTGCAGCCCCGGCTGGATGCTGTTGACCGTCACGCCGTCGTCGGCGACCTCCAGCGCGAGGGTCTTGAGGAAGCCGGTCGCTCCGGCACGAGCGGTGTTCGACAGGATCAGCTGCGCAATCGGTTGACGCACCGACACCGAGGTGATGGCCACGACCCTCCCCCAACGCCGCTCCTGCATGGCCGGCACCGCCGCCTTGCACATCGCCACCACCGACATCAGATTCACGTCGAGCGCCGCCGGATAGGCATCGACCGGTGTCGACGCGAAGTTCCCGGGCGGTGGTCCGCCGGCGTTCGTGACGAGGATGTCGACGGCGCCGAGCGCGGCGACGGCCTGCTCGACGAACGACGTGGAACCGTCGACCGTCGACACGTCGACCACGAGCCCGACGCAGCCATGGCCGATCTGCTCGACGGCGGCAGCGAGACGATCCGGATCACGTCCGCAGATCGCGACGTGGGCGCCCTCGGCCGCCAGTGTTGCCGCGGTCGCCAGACCGAGCCCCGATGATCCGGCGGCCACTGCCGCCCGACGTCCAGTGATTCCGAGATCCATTCCGCCACCGTAGATCCCGACCGGGCATGGCCACCGCAGCGGATCCGACCGTCCGCTACGATCGCCGCCCAGTGAAACCATGAGCGACAGCAACCATTCCGACGAACCGTCCCAACTCGCACTCGACGCGATCGCCGATGCCGAGCCCTACCCCTACTGGCTCGAGAGCGCTCAGATCCCGGAGTCGAACCCCACGCTCGTGCGCGACGTGCACTGCGACCTGTGCATCGTGGGGGGCGGGTACACCGGGCTGTGGACGGCCGTGATCGCCAAGGAGCGCGATCCGTCGCGTGACGTCGTGTTGATCGACAAGGGCGAGGTCGGCGGCGCCGCCAGTGGCCGCAACGGCGGCTTCATGGAATCGTCCCTCACGCACGGCGTCGGCAACGGCATGGATCGCCACGCCGAAGAGATCGACGTGCTCGAGGAGCTCGGCCTGAGCAACCTCAACGAGATCGAGGCGGCGATCGAGCGCTATCACATGGCGTGCGAGTACGAGCGCAACGGCGTCATCGACGTGGCCCACACGAACCATCCACCGTCGTATCTCGACGAACTGCGCGAGGAACACGACCTGCTGCGGTCGATGGGCCAGCGCGTCACGTGGCTCGACCAGGACGCGATGCGAGCCGAGGTCGATTCGCCCATCTACACCGGTGGCCTGTTCCGGTCCGACCGGGCGGCGCTGGTCGATCCGGCGAAGTTGGCCTGGGAACTCAAGCGGGTCGCCGAAGAGCTCGGGGTGCGGATCTACGAGCACTCCAAGGCAACCGACATCGCCCGTGACGGTGCGGGAGTGGCCGTGCGCACCCCGCTCGGCACGGTGCGCTGCGCGAACGTGGTGCTCGGCACCAACGCCGACAAACCCCTGCTCAAGCGAATCGGCCAGTACATGATTCCCGTGTACGACTACTGCCTGGTGACCGAACCACTGAGCACCGAACAACTCGATCGCATCGGTTGGAAGCGTCGCCAAGGGCTGTCCGACATCACCAATCAGTTCCACTACTACCGGCTCACCGCCGACAACCGGATCCTGTGGGGTGGCTACGACGCCATCTACTTCTGGGGATCGAAGGTCGGCAACGAACTGGAGAGCCGCCCCGAGACGTGGGCGAAGTTGTCGAACCACTTCTTCGAGACGTTCCCTCAGCTCGACGACGTCCTCTTCTCCCATGTGTGGGGTGGGGCAATCGACACGAGCACGCGGTTCTCCGTGTTCTTCGGCCGGGCCATCTCGAATCGGGTCGCGTACGCCGTCGGCTACACCGGCCTCGGGGTTGCGGCAACGCGTTTCGCCGCGGCGACGATGCTCGATCTGCTCGCCGGGCGCAAGACGATCGCCACCCAGACCGACTTCGTCAAGTCGAAGCCCCTGCCGTTCCCGCCCGAGCCGTTCCGTTTCGCCGGCATCCAGGCGACGCGATGGTCGATGAACCGCGAGGACAAGACCGGCCGGCGCAATGCATGGCTGCGCACCCTCGATCGCATGGGCCTCGGCTTCGATTCCTGACGCCGCCTGAATCAGGCTTCGAGGACGACGATCGATCTCGGGCCGACGGTCACGGTGTCGCCGGCGAGGCTGCCGACCCGCTGGGCGTCAGCAGTGTCGACGACGTACCGCCACGAGCCGGGCACCTGCACCTCGAAGTCGACCGGCTCCCACCACATGTTGGCCATCATGTAGAGCCCGTCGACGCTCCAGGCGATCGAGCGCGACTCGAACGACAGGTCGGGGCCACCGTCCGCTCCGTGCACCGTCATCATCGCGCCCCACTGCGCGGGGTCCCAGAGCACGGGATGGCCCGATCGCAACTCGATCAGCCGGCCCACGAAAAGTTCGAGGTCGCGGTACTCCTCGGCGCGCTCCCAATCGATCCACGACGTCTCGTTGTCCTGGTTGTAGGCGTTGTTGTTGCCGTCCTGCGTCCGAGCGAATTCGTCGCCGGCGACGAACATCGGCACACCGTGGCTGAACAGCAGCAGACACATGGCGTTGCGGATCCGGCGCTCACGCAGCTCGAGCACGCTGTCCGGCACGCCGTCGTCGCCCTCCCAGCCGCTGTTCCACGATCGATTGTCGTGATGGCCGTCCGTGTTGTCCCACCCGTTGGCCTCGTTGCGGCGGTGGTCGTAGGCCATGAGGTCGTACATCGTGAATCCGTCGTGGGAGGTCACGAAGTTGACCGACGTCATCGGCGAACCGAACAGGTCGGGACTGCCCGCCAAGCGCTTGGCGACCAACGGCACCATGCCGGGTTCGCCGCGGAGGAATCCGCGCACGTCGTCGCGGAACTCGCCGTTCCACTGCATCCACCGCCGGTCGGGGAAGTCGGGGCCGAGGAGATACCGCGCCAGGTCCCACGGTTCGGCCACGAGATGGACGTCGCGGCGTTCGGCCCAGTCACCGATGGCGCGCACGAAGTCGGGATCGCGTGCGAGAACGGCGGCAAGGTCGAACCTGAATCCGTCGACGCCGAGGTCGGCCAGCCGATCGAGCGCCTCCATGATCAGGCGTCGCGCGGACGGAGATGTCGCGTCGACCACGTTGCCCGTCCCTGCGTCGTTCAGATACACGCCGTCGCGATCGACGACGTAGTACTCGCGCTCGGCCAGCGTGCGCAACGAGTAGGTGGGGCCGGTGCGGTCCTCCTCCGTCGTGTGGTTCACCACGACGTCGAGCCAGACCTCGATGTCGTGGCCGTGGGCCGCCTCGACCAGGTCGGCCAGTTCGCTCGCCGGATCGTCGCCGGCCGCGTACTGGCGGTGGATCGCGCCGAACACGAGCGGCATGTACCCCCAGTAGTTGCCCTCGTCGGGATCGAACTGGTGGACGGGCAACAGTTCGAGCACCGACACCCCCAACTCACGCAGCCGTGGCAGCTCGCCGATCGCGCCCCGGTACGTACCGGCGTCGTCACCATGGCGTCGCTTCGTCAGCCCGCGGAGGTGCGCCTCGCAGACCACCAGGGGACGGTCGGTGTGCCGCTGGGGCCGCGATGCCGGCCACGGCCGTGCCACCGCTCGCGGGAACGCCTCGCGGTCGAGCGTCCCGGTGATCCGTGCGGCGTCACGCGAGTGGCCCGGCGGGAACCAGACCTCGGTGGCCCGGGGGTCGAGCACCGGTCGTTCACCGTCGACGACGAGCAGGTATCGAGCGCCGACGGGCACCTCACCCTTCCAGTCGGCGAACGGTCGCTCACGGGTCAGCTCGACCACTTCGCCGTCGTCGAGGATCGCCTCGACCCTGGTCGCCGACGGCGCATACAACGACAGCTCGAAACCTCCCCGCACCGCACCATGATGCCGCCGCCGGTCGCCCGGACACCAACCGGTCTCGAACCGGCCGCGGCGGCAGGCTCTCCGGTAACGTCGTCCCGATGACTCCGCACGACGTGGCAGATGCACTGTCCCGTCACGGCTATCTCCCCGACGAGGGCATCTCGACGGCCGTGTTCCTCGCGATGTCGCTGCGCCGACCGCTGCTGCTCGAGGGGGAGGCAGGCGTCGGCAAGACCGAGCTGGCCAAGACGTTGGCTGCGGCCACCGGAGGCCAATTGATCCGTCTGCAGTGCTACGAGGGCATCGACGTCGCCCAGGCGGTGTACGACTGGGACTACGCCCGCCAGCTCCTCCACCTGCGTGCCGCCGAGGCAACCGGTGAGACCAGTTCTCGTACCGCCGACGATCTCGAAGCCGAGCTGTACGGCGAACGATTCCTGATCAAGCGAGCGTTGCTGCGGGCGATCGAACCGGTCGATGGACCGCCGCCCGTGCTGTTGATCGACGAGATCGACCGTGCCGACGACGAATTCGAGGCGTACCTGCTCGAGGTGCTCTCCGACTACCAGATCACGATTCCGGAAGTCGGCGTGTTCACTGCCACACGCCCGCCGATCGTGGTGCTGACCTCGAATCGCACCCGTGACGTGCACGATGCGTTGAAGCGTCGATGCCTCTATCACTGGGTCGAGCACCCCGGTTTCGAGCGCGAGGTCGCGATCGTCAAGCTCCGTGTCCCCGGCATCGACGGCGACCTCGCCAGACAGGTGGCCGGTGCCGTCGAGGCACTGCGGGAGCTCAATCTCTACAAGCCGCCCGGGGTCGCCGAGACCATCGACTGGGCCACCGCACTCGGTCGCCTCGGCGCAACCACACTCGACGAACGAGTCGTCGCCAACACGCTCGGAACCGTCGTGAAGTACCGCGAAGACAGTGTGCGCGTCGAGCAGCACGGCATCGCCGACCTCGTCAAGATCGCCACGGAGAAGGCGCTGGCTGCCTCGAACGCACCGGGCCAGCTCACCATCCACGACGTCTGAGCCACTGATGGTCACGACCACCGGCCCCGCCGACATCGCCGTGGCGTTCAGCCAGATCCTGCGCGGGGTCGGCCTGAGCGTGCCGACGAGCTGCACCAACACGTACGCCGAGGCCCTCTGCGCCATCGGGATCACGGACAGGGACGCGACGTACTGGGCCGGGCGGGCCACACTCGTGCGCCACCCCGAGGACATCGCCATGTACGACCGCGCATTCGCCGTGTTCTTCGAGCAGCTGCGCTCGGGGCCGGTCGACGACGAGCCGACCGAGACGCTGAGCATCACGATCGCAGCCGACACCGACGACACCGACGACGCTGCCGGCAACGATCAGGGCGGCCCCTCCGACGACGTGATCGAACTGCGCTTCTCGGCCACCGAGATCCTGCGCAACAAGGACTTCGCCACCTACACCCCTGCCGAGCTGAACCAGGCCCACGAACTCATGTCGCACCTGCGACTCGTCGGCGCTCCACGCAACTCGTTGCGCAAGGGCCCGACCCGGCGAATCACGTCGCGTCCCGACATCCGCCGCACGGTGCGATCCACGATCCAGGCCGGTGGCGAGCCGATCGAACGCCACTTCTCGGCGCCGACGCCCCGCCTGCGACGCCTCGTCCTGCTGCTCGACGTGAGCGGATCGATGGAGCCCTACGCCCGAGCGTTGCTGCGGTTCGTGCACGCAGCCGTTGCCGGACGCCAGAAGGTCGAGGCCTTCACCATGGGGACGCGCCTGACTCGCATCACACGCGAACTCACCAGCCGCGACCCCGACATCGCCCTGGGTGCGGTCGGCCGTCGCGTCGTCGACTGGAGTGGCGGTACCCGGCTCGGTTCCGACCTGCGCGAGTTCAACGACGAATGGGGCGTGCGCGGGCTCGCCCGGAACTCGATCGTCGTGATCCTCTCCGACGGCTGGGACCGGGGCGACCCCGACGAGCTGAGCGAACAGATGCAGCGCCTGCACCGCGTGACCCACCGGCTGATCTGGGTCAATCCGCTCAAGGTCACGCCCGGCTACGCACCGCTCGCCCGGGGCATGGCCGCGGCGCTCCCGCACGTGGACCGATTCGTGGAGGGCCACTCGGTCGCCGCGATGGAGGAGCTGACCGCGGTGATCTCCGAGCGCTGAACCCCGTTACCGTGGTATCGCAACCGTGGTGTGGTGACCGCTGGTGTGGCGACCGCTGGTCCGAACACCCGGTGACAGCCGCAGCGACGACGATGGACGACAGGAGAGAAGCCGCACCATGAACGATCTGCTCGACGACATCGAACGTTGGCGCGCCGCCGGTGAACGGATCGCCGTGGCGCGCGTCGTCGACATCGAGGGCTCGGGCCCGCGCGATCCGGGGGCCGCGATGGCCGTCACCGAGTCGGGTGAGGTAGCCGGAAGTGTGAGCGGCGGCTGCGTCGAGGGAGCCGTCGTGTCGGAGGCGCTGGCGATACTCGGCGGTGAACGATCCGCCGGCATCGTCACGTTCGGCTACTCCGACGACGAGGCGTTCGCAGTCGGCCTCACGTGTGGCGGCACGATCCACCTGTTCATCGAGGAACTCGACTGGTGACGCTGTTCGACCACTATGCCCGGCGGCTGAGGGACGCGGCCCCGGTCGCGCTCGCCACCGTCATCGACGGCCCCAACGTCGGGGCCAAGCTCCTCGTCGAGCCCGACACCGCCCCCCAGGGGTCACTCGGCCACCCCGAACTCGACCGGGTCGTCGCCCGCGACGCCCTCGCCGAACTCGAGGCCGCCCGCTCGGGCATCCGGCACTACGGGCCCGAGGGCCAGACCACGCCGGAGGATCTCGTCGGACAACCGACCGTGCGGGTGTTCATCGAGTCGCACGCACCGCCGCCGCAGATGTGGATCTTCGGCGCGGTCGACTTCACCGCGGCACTGGCACGCGTCGCCAAGATCCTCGGCTACCGCGTCACGGTCTGCGATGCCCGCGAGGTCTTCGCCACGCGTCGACGCTTCCCGATGGCCGACGAGGTGAGGGTCAGCTGGCCCACGCCGGTGTTCACCGAACACGGCCACGAGCTCGGCCCACGCGACGCGGTCTGCATCCTGACGCACGACCCCAAGTTCGACATCCCGGCCGTGCAGGGCGCGCTGGCAACCGCGGTCGGTTACATCGGGGTGATGGGCAGCCGATCGACGCATGCGCGACGAATGGAGCGTCTCGCCGAGGTGGGCGTCACGGAGCGCATCGACCTCGACCGGCTGATGTCGCCGATCGGCCTCGACATCGGAGCGCGCACGCCGGAGGAGACCGCCGTGTCGATCTGCGCGGAGATCATCGCCCGACGCACCGGCCGCAACGTCCCGTCGCTTCGGGACGGCTCCGGCGACATCCACTCCTGAGAGCGGCTCGGAACGGTTCAGACCGTTGGATCGCCGAAGCGGACCGAGTCGACTCGGCGGGTGTTGATCGTGTCCAGTTCGACCGTGCGACCACGCTGCACGGAGTGGATCACCGCGTCGCCCACACCGAGGTACATCATCACGTGTCCGGGGTACTGGACGAGGTCGCCGGCCTTGGCCTGGGCGCGATCGAGCGGCAGTGCATCGCGAATCTGCTGGCCGCTCTGACGGACGAGCTGCACGCCGGCCTTCGACCAGGCGTAGGTGGTGAGCCCGGAGCAGTCGAATCCGACGCCCTCCTGGCTGGTGTTCGTGCGGTACGGAACGCCGACCTGCGTCATGGCCGCGAGGACGGCGCGCTGATGGTCGATCGGTGTGGCGGCCCACGCCTCGACCATCTCCTGCTGGGGGTAGCCGAGTTCGGTGGCTGCGAACCGGGCCGTCTGCGTGCGATACCAGACGTAGCTGCGATAGGCGGCGGCGTTGTCGGTGGCCGCCCATTCGTCGTAGTTGGCGAGCGCCTCTCGAGCCGACGAGGTCACGACCGGCGCCATGGCGTTCGTCTCGAGCCCACCCTGTGCCGCTGCAGCCGTCGTCGGGTCGGCGGCGATGACGCCGGCGCACACCGCCGCGGTCGCGGCCAGCGCCACCACGATGCGGCGAACCCGCACGAGGCGAATTCGGGTCGGGCACGCTGAGTTATCGGTGGGTGTCGGTGTGGTGTGGGTCATGGTCCGCTCGGGTCGAATCGCACGTACCGGTCGAACCGGCCCGCATGACGAATCGGTAACATATCGTCACGAGATCGCAATACTCAAGCGCGGGAGCCAGATTTTTGTCATCCGACCGTCATCTCGCCGACGGGTCCGGACCGCTCGGATGGGTCCCGGCGCCGCGTCCACGGGTCCTGGATCAGCCCCGTACGCTGGGTGAATGTCGCCCGTCACCGCCGCTGTCATCCTGGCTGCCGGCGCCGGCTCGCGTTGGAGCGGCGAGGGACACAAATTGTCGGCTGAACTGCCCGCGACGCCCGTGGAGCCGGCAGCGACCGTGTTCGAACGAGCCCTCGCCCATGTCGTCGCCGCTCGGGTCGGCCCGGTGATCGTGGTCACCGGGGCCGTCGCCGACATCGTCGCGGTCCCACACCTCCGTGAGGTGACGGTCCGCCACAATCCACGCTGGGCCGAAGGACAGATGACGTCGCTGCGCGCCGGACTCGATGCGGCCGGCGAGCTCGGATGCGACGCCGTCGTGGTCGGACTGGCCGATCAACCCTTCATCACACCCGGCGCATGGCGCAGCGTCGCCGCCACCGACGCCCCGATCGCCGTGGCAACGTACGGCGGCCGGCGCGGCAACCCGGTCAGGCTCAGCTCGGCCGTCTGGGCGCTCCTGCCGCCCGACGGCGACGAGGGAGCACGGTCACTGATGCGAGTTCGACCCGACCTCGTACGTGAAGTACCGTGCACTGGTTCATCCGCCGACATCGACACCGAAGAGGACCTCCGACGATGGCAGAACAGTTGATCAACGAGTTCACGGTCAATCGACCCATCGACGAGGCATGGCCGCTCATCACCGACCTCGAGCGCATCGCGCCGTGCCTCCCCGGGGCCGAGCTGCAAGAGGTCGAAGGTGACACCTACCGCGGCGTGGTGAAGGTGAAGCTCGGTGCCATCAGCAGCCAGTTCAAGGGTGAGGCCCACTTCATCGAGCGCGACGACGAGAACTACCGCGCCGTGATCAAGGGGGCGGGCCGCGACACCGGCGGCCGCGGGAATGCATCGGCAGAGATCACGGCGCAGGCCGAGTCACTGTCGCCGACGAGCACCCGGGTCGCGGTCACCACCGACCTGCACATCACCGGCAAGGTCGCCCAGTTCGGCCGCGGGATCATGGGTGACGTCAGCTCGAAGCTGATGGCCCAGTTCGCCGACAACCTGAACCAGATGATCGACGAGCAGGGCATGGTCGCACCGCAACCGGCAGCACCGGAACCGGCAGCCGCCGGAACCGAGCACCTCCGACGAGGCGGCGACGGCCCCCTCGGCACCCACCGTCCGCAAGATCGAGGGTGCTGCGGCCGAGCCGATCGATCTGATGGAGGTCGGAGGCAGCTCCATCGTCAAGCGAGTGGCACCGGCGATCATCGCCATCATCGTGCTGCTGTTCCTCCTGCGACGCCGTCGCCACTGATGGACGATCGGGTTCGCGTCGCGCAGCTGCTCGGTCGCGAACCCCAGGGCGCGTTCGACGTGGTGGTTCGTGACGACAGCGGCGACCCGGTCGTCGTCCGCAACGCACCGCTGCTCGACGACGGCACACCGATGCCCACCCGGTACTACCTCGTCGGGGCCGAGCTCGTCCGGGAGGTGAGTCGGCTCGAAGCCGAGGGCGGCGTTCGACGCGCCGAGGCCGAGGTCGATGCCGCTGCGCTGGCGGCAGCCCACGATCGGTACGCCGCCGAGCGCGACGCCGCGATTCCCGCCGACCACGCGGGGCCCCGCCCGTACGGCGGCGTCGGCGGCACGCGCACCGGTGTCAAGTGCCTCCACGCGCACGTCGCCTACGCCCTCGCCGGCGGCGACGATCCGGTCGGCCGGTGGGCCCTCGCCCGACTCGGCGCCACGGGGCAGATCCCTGCGCCGATCCCTGCGCCGATCAGCGACGCACTCGCCGGCACGCTCATCCTGCGGCTCGGCGACCACTCGACCGAGGTCACCATGGTCGGCGACGGAACGTTCACACTGCCCATCGGGCCCGTGACCCTCTTCGAGGGGCCGCTCGAACGAGCCGATCCGCCGTCGCCGGCGCATCTCACCAACGCCCTCGGGCTGGTGACGGACCACCTCGACGACATCATCATCGCCGCGCCGGCAGTCACTGCGTCGACGTCGGTGGTGGCCATCGGCCCCCACGCCGAGGCCATGGCGCGGGTGGAGATCGGCGACTCGCAGATCCCGGCCGGCTACCGGCTCCGGCGGTCCGACGCCGACGAGGTCTTCCGGACGCTGGCCGTGGAACCGGTGACCGATCGCCGCCACAATCCGGGCCTCGACGACGACCACGTCGAAACGATCATCGCCACGTGTTGCGTGCTCCTCGGTGTCATGCGCCGACTCGACCTCGACGCCATCGGCATCGCCGCAGACCAGCACGGCATCGCCGCAGACCAGCACGGCATCGCCGCGGACCGGGACCGACGGGTGGCGACCTGATGGTGCTGCGTCATCCCGCTCGGACCTCGTCGCCGGTACGCCTCTACGGACGCCGCGTGGTCCTTCGCCCCCTCGCCGCCAACGACTTTCGCGCCTGGAGCGAAGTCCGTCAGCGCAACGCGGACTGGCTCACCGTGTGGGAGCCCAGCCGGCCGGTCCATCAGTCCGACCCGGTGACCGACCGCGGCGCCTTCACCGCGCGATGCCAACAGCGTGACCGCGACCGGAGCGTCGGGTCGGCGTATCAATTCGGCCTGTTCGTCGACAACCACGTCGCCGGCGAGGTGAACCTCAACAACGTGATCCGCGGCGCCATGCAGTCGGGCACGATCGGCTACTGGATCGACCAGCGTCACGCCGGACAGTCCTACGTTGCCGAAGCCGTGGTGGTGGTGCTCCAGTTCGCGTTCGAGCAGCTCCTGCTGCATCGCATCGAGATCTGTATCGTGCCCCGCAACGCTCGCAGCCGCCGGATCATGGAGAAGCTCCAGATCCGTGAAGAGGGCCTCGCCGAGCGATATCTGGAGATCAACGGGACGTGGGAGGACCACATCCGTTACGGCATCACGATCGAGGAGTGGCACGCTCGCCGCGACGAGCTGCTCGCGACGTGGATCGAACGCCGCGATCTGGTCTGACCGACTGGTCCGAACCCGACAGGTCCGAACCCGAGAGGTCAGAAGTCGCCCGTCAGGCGACGAGGCCGTCGCCCTTGCTCAACACGAGGTGCTGCTCGGCGCGGGCACGGCGCAGCTGCGTGCGGCGCTTCCACATCTTGGTCTTCCAGTGGCGCTTGGTGCGGCTGCGCTTCGCGAACTTGCTCTTGGCCACCTCGGCATCGTGGTGGTGGATGGGCTTCCACGCTGCGCCGGGCTCGTGGACGTCGTCGGGCTCGAGGCCCGAACTCACATCCTGAGCAACAGTCTGGAGCTCGACATGGATGCGGTGCCGTTCGCTGTGGGCGTGGGCACGCACTTCCTTCTTGAGCGGGACCAAGACTTCCTCGGTGCGATGACGCTGGCTCATTCAGGGCTACCTCCTGCTTCGTGGACTGGCCACGGTGGTTTCGGTGCTTGCATCGCCAAACCTAGTGCACCTCACAGGCGGCGTCACAGGTTCTCTGTAACGATCGTGCGCGATTGCGGCTTCAAGGCCGCACGACCCCGGGCCGATGAACCCGTGTGGACACCCTGCCGCCGCCCAGCCCACTCGCTCCGTCGAACACCCACACCGACTCGATCATCGATCGGGAGGCCCATGCCGTTGCTGCGCTCGGCGCCCGTCTCATCGGCACGATGAACGCGGTCGTGGCCGGCAAGCACGAGGTCGTCGAGGTCAGCGTCGCCACGCTGCTGGCGGGCGGGCACCTGCTGATCGAGGACATCCCCGGGGTCGGCAAGACCCTGCTCGCCCAGGTTCTGGCGCGAGCCGTCGGTGGCAGTTTCCACCGCATCCAGGGCACATCGGACCTGTTGCCCGCCGACATCACCGGCTCGATGGTCCCGAGTGGCCAACTCGACGTCGATGGCATGCGGTTCCGGCCCGGGCCCGTGTTCGCCAACATCGTCGTGTTCGACGAACTCAACCGGGCAACGCCTCGTACACAGTCCGCACTGCTCGAGCTCGCCGAGGAGTCCACGGTCACCGTCGACGGTGTCAGCCACCGCCTCCCCCATCCGTTCATGCTCGTGGCCACGCAGAACCCGATCGACATCGCCGGCACGTACGGGCTCGGCGAGGGTGCCCTCGACCGCTTCCACGCGGTCGTGACACCCGGGCGCGCGTCCGCCGCCTCCGAGGTCGAGGTCCTCACCGGCAGACGCGGACGATCGATGCTCGATGCCGTCGAGCCCGTCGTGACGCTGGCTGAGCTCATCGCCGCCCGCGAGGTGGTCGCCACGGTCCGGATCACCGACGCCGTGGCCGCGTACGTCGTCGAGTTGCTCGACGCGACCCGCACCGACCCGCGAGTACGCGTCGGCGCATCAACGCGTGGCGGCGTCGCGATCGTGGCGATCGCGCGAGCCTTCGCCGCGCTCGACGGCCGCAATTACGTCACCGCGCACGACGTCGTACGGGCAAGCGTGCCGGCACTGGCCCATCGTGTCGCCGGTTCCACGTCGACGGTCGCCGCCGGGCGGGACATCGCGGCCGAGTGCGTGTCGAGGGTCGCGCCCCCGACGGTCTGAGCGTGGTCGGCGACGTGCACACCCGCCCCGTGGGCCTGTCGCCCGGAGCCGGCGCGTTCGTCGCCACCTGGCTCGTCGCGGGAATGATCGCCCGCCTGACGGGCACTCCCGTGCTCATTGCCTTGATGGCGGCACTGCTCGTGGCCGTCGTCGTCGAGGCACTGGCCGGATGGTCGACTGCTCGACGCACCAGCATCGTCTCGGTCGCGGCGCCCACCGTGACCACGGTCGATTCGCCGGCGGTGCTCCGGGTGACCGTCGCCGGGTCCCGACGTCCGGCGCAGCGGCCGGCTCCGACTCTCCACGTCGCGTCACGCCGATTCGGACGTCGCCGCCGGGGTGCTGCCGCCGGGCGGACGCCGCAGCGAGATCGTGGTGAACGCCGTGTTCGGCGAACCCGGCATCGTGACGGTGTTGCACACGACGATCGAGATCGCCGGACCGTTCGGTCTCGTCTGGTGGCGGCATCGGGGGGAGGTCGCCGTCGGGAAGGTGCACGTCGCTCCCGTGGGCCTGGACGGCCTCCTCGACGTCATCAGCTCGACTGCACGACACGAGGGTCTGGTCGCGACGGAACGCGGCAACCACCGCGGCGACGTCGACGGTGTTCGCGCGTGGCGTGACGGCGATGCGGTCGGCTCGATCCACTGGCCGTCGTCGCTGCGTGTCGGCGATCTGATCGTCCACGACCGTGCGGCGGCCGCCGACGAACGCTGGGTCGTCGATCTCGATGCGCTCGTCGCCGGACCCGTCGACGATTCCACAGCCGCACGACTGCGGTGCACGCTCGACCACGGTGTCCGGCGCGGGCACGACGTCGCGGTGATGGTCGGCGGCGAGCCGTCGCCCGTGCGCAGCGACGACGAGGCCGCCGCCTGGGCCGCATGGACCGCCGAGGCCGTCTCGCGCGACGTCACTGTGCGACGCCCGGCGTGGTGGAGACGCCCGATCCGGTTGAGCGTGGTCGAGCCCGACTCGACAGTCGATGCTGCAACGCGTTGGGCAGCCGGTGCCGCCGCGCTCGCGAGCCTGGCGATGCTCGTCGGAGCGTTGTCCCGGTCGGCAGGCGCTGGTCGTCACGATCACGGTCGGTCTGGTCCTCGGCGTCGTCGTGTCGACATGGCTCGGCCGGAGGTCGGGCCGACGACCATTGGCACTCCAGGCCGCGATCGTGCTGACGATCGTCGTCGCCTTGGCGCTGATCGCAGCCGACGCTCGAGGCCTCGACGGCCTGCTTGCGGTCCTGCGCGGACCGATGCCCGACATGTTGATGCTGCTGGTCGTCCTCCACGGCTTCGAGGTCGTCGACCGGCGCACACTGCGCGTCCATCAGGCGATCACGTTCGCCGTCGCCTCGTACGCCGCCGGACTGCGGATCGACGACGCGCTCGGCTGGTGGATCGCCGCGTGGGGTGTCGCGTTCTTCGCGTCGCTGTTGCTCACCGGCAGGTCGCAACCGGTGCAACGGACCGGTGCCGTCGGTATCCGCTCGCTGACGCGGTCGCTGGCGTGGACGGCCGCTGCGGCGATCGGCACGCTCGCGCTGTTGAGCCTCGTCCCGGTGCCTGACGGCCCGGCCCGGCTCGGCCTCCCGGCGCTCTCGCCCGACGACGCGCCGTTCGCCCAGCCCGGGGCGTTGGCGTCACCCGACGGGTCACCCACCCCGACCGGAGACGATGTCGGCGACGACCGGGGATCGATCGGCGGGGTGGTCGGATACCCGGGATTCACCGAATCGCTCGACACCAGCGTGCGAGGCGACCTCGGCGACGAGGTGGTGATGCGGGTGCGCGCACCGGAGCCCGCGTTCTGGCGCGGCCAGACCTTCAGCGACTTCGACGGACGCGTGTGGACGGTGTCACCCGTCGTCGGCACGCAACGCGACGGCCCCGTGATCGACGTGCCGCCGACGCTCGGCGACCAGTCGGGCGCGAGCGTCCCGACCGAGGAGCTGACCCAGACGTACTACATCGAAACCCCTCTGCCGAACATCGTGTTCGCCGCGGCGCGGCCCACCCGGATCGTCTTCGACGGCGCGTTGTGGACGCGGCCGGACGGCGCGCTCCGGTCCGACGTGACACTCGCTCCCGGCTCGGTGTACACGGCCATCTCGGAGCGGGTCGCCGTGACCGCCGAGTTGTTACGGGCCCAGGGTGACCTCGGCGAGTTCTATGCGGGATTCCGCCGAGCGGTGGGCGGCGAGCAGATCGACCCGTTCCTCGAGCTGCCCGACTCGACGACCCGGCGCACGATCGACCTCGCCGCCGAACTGCGCGCCGAGTCGACCTACGACACGATCCTCGCCTACGAGCGGTGGCTCGAGGCGAACACCGAGTACGACCTGGATGCACCGGTACCCGCCGAGGGCACCGACGCGGTCGACGACTTCCTGTTCGAGTCGCAACGAGGTTTCTGCGAACAGATCGCATCGACGCTGACGATCATGCTGCGCAGCCAGGGTGTGCCGGCGCGCCTCGCCACCGGGTACGTCCCGGGCGAGCGCGATCGGGTGTCGGGCGTGTGGAAGGTGCGTGCCAGCGACGCCCACGCGTGGGTCGAGGTGTGGTTCCCCCAGACCGGATGGCAGGCGTTCGACCCGACCGCCGCGGTGCCACTGGCCGGCGACGCCGATTCCGGCACGGTCGGCGGCGACCTGGTCGCCGCGGCCCTGTCGTCGATCGGCTCGCACCGGGTCGAACTCGCGTTGCTCGCCGTCGCCGCGGCCGCCGTTTGGGCGGTGCTGGCAGCCGTCGGGCGATGGCGTCATCGTCGTCGACGCGGCCGCTGGGGGCTCCTCCAGGACCGCTTCTCCGCGCTCCCTCTCCCTCCACCCCGGCCCGACCTCCACGGTCTTTCCGGACCCGACCCCGACAGACCGGCTGACGAATCCGCAGCGTGCTGCGCTCGTCGGTTCCGACGGGCTCGCGGCTTCGGTCGCCACGGTGCTCGACCGCGCGGCGTTCGATCCGGCATGGGTCGACGACGACGAGGTCTACGCGCGCGCCCGCAGCGCAGTGGACTCGCTGGAACGCAGCGCTCGCTGAACCGGGTACTACTTCGTGGAGATGCGAGACTGCAACGCCGCGAGGCGTTCCGCGAACCACGGCTGCTGGGTGCTCCAGAGCTGCGGTTCGAGTTCTCGCGCCACCGCCGACGGGTGATCGTCGATGTCGGCCATCGCCTGAATGGTCTGCTTGGTCGCCATCGCCAGCTCTCGCGGGACCGATGCAGCCTTCGCGGCGAACTCGTGGGCCACCTCGAGCAGCGACTCCGACGGGACCGAGCGGTAGGCGAGCCCGATGCGCTCGGCCTCCTTGCCGTCGAGGACCTGGCCGAACACGACTGCGGCCATCGCGGCCTGCGGCCCGACGATGCGGCGCAGCATCCACGTGTGACCACCGCCGGGATGGATGCCGAGCTGCAGGAACCGGGTGTCGAGCTTCGCGGTGTCGGCGACGATGCGCACGTCGCAGCCGAGGGCGAGGTTCATGCCGGCGCCGACGGCCGCGCCGTTGACCGCGGCGAGGGTGGGCAGTGGGCTGCGGGCGATGCGCAGGAAGCCCTCGTAGATCGTGCCGAGGCTCTCCCCCGTCGCTTGCGCGAGATTGCCGAGGTTCGCGCCGGCGCAGAAGGCCGGAGGCGTGCCGGTGACGACCACGGCACCGACGGACTCGTCGGCCTCGAACGCCTCCATCGCGGCGATGATCTCGGCGACCATGGGGGCCGTCAGCGTGTTGCGTTCGTCGGGGTTGTTCAAGGTGAGAGTGGCCACGCCATCGGCGAGGTCGGTGAGCACGAACGGGGTCGAACCAGTCATGGGGGCAAGTGTGGCACGACCACCCGGTTAGCCTGCCTCTCGCACATGCTCGACCACGTCTTCACCGATGCCATCAGCGCCCTGCGTGACGCGTTCGAAGCGGCATTCCTCGAACGCCAGGCGTTCGAGGAGCACTTCCAGGCCGACGTCCTGCTCGGCGACCTCACGTGGGAGACGAGCTACGGCCTGCCCGGCGAGGGTGAGCCGCCGCGGGTCGTGGCCCACATCACCTTCGACTGGCCGGCGTGGAGCCAGGCCGCCTACCGCCAGTGGTACGTCGAGGCCGAACTCGAGCGTCGCCCGGCGATCGAGATGGAGATCGTGCTGCGCATCCAGCGCCTCGCGCAGCCCGTCGATCCGCAGATGCTGTTCAACGCCGTTCCCGAGCAGAGCCCGCTCGTGGGCGACGACCGGATGGAGCGCGCCGGGCTGACCTCGGAGATCGCCCATCCCGACACGGCCACCGATCCGCTCGACCTCACCACCGAGTACGCGGCCGAGATCACCTACGAGGGCCTGTACGAACTCGCCGAGGAGACCGTCGCCGACGGTACGAGCACCCTGCTCGACGAGCACTTCGGTGCTCTCGGCGGTTGGGTCGCGGCGACCCTCGTCAAGCTCGGCGACCTCCCCCTCGCCTTCCTCCCCCCGACGACAACGACTGACCCCGATCATCCGCCCCCCGAAATTCTCCTCCCGGTGCGCGCTGAGCGCGCACCGGGAGGAGAATTTCGGCGGTTCGGGGCTGACGTGGGGAGCGTGGGAGGATGTCGGACATGGCTGAGAACGATGTGGTGTTGTACGACGTGTCGGAGCGGATCGCGACGATCACGATGAATCGCCCCGAGGCCCGCAACGCGCTGTCGACCGAGATGCTGAGTCTGTTGCCGGAACGGATGAAGCAGGCAGAAGCCGACCCCGCTGTCGACGTGCTGATCCTGACCGGTACCGATCCGGCGTTCACCGCCGGACTCGACCTGAAGGAGCTGGGTAGCGACGGCGCCAATCTCTCGGGCGGCACGGGCGCCGACGGCAGTCGCAACCGCGACGGCGTGCGCGGACCCTTCCCTCGCCTCACCAAGCCCTTGATCGGCGCCGTGAACGGCGTCGCGGTGACCGGCGGCCTCGAGCTCGCACTCAACTGCGACTTCCTCGTCGCCAGCGAGCACGCCAAGTTCGGCGACACCCACTCACGTGTCGGCGTCATGCCCGGGTGGGGCCTGACCGTGCTGCTCCCCCAGGCCATCGGCGTGCGTCGGGCCCGCGAGATGAGCTTCACCGGCAACTTCATGCTGGCCGACGAGGCGCTCGCGTTCGGTCTCGTGAACCACGTCGTGGCGCACGCCGATCTGCTCCCGTTCACCCGGCAACTCGCGCTCGACATCATCGGCAACGACCAACCGGGCGTCCGCCAGATCCGCGACACGTACTTCCAGATCGCCACCGACGACGATCACTGGGAGATCGAGGCGCGCGACAGCCGAGCCTGGCGCCGTACCCAGTTCAGCCCCGAAGCCGTCGAGGCGCGTCGACTCGCCATCCAGGCCCGCGGCCAACAGCAGTAGCCCCCTCCGCTGTGAGCGATGCACGCACCGGTTGCGTGCATCGCTCACAGCATCGGGGCGTGGGTGGGTGGTCAGATCTGGGCGCCTTGTTCGCGGAGGGTGTCGCGGATGGCTTGGGCGATGTCGATCGCGAGGATCTCGGCGCCGTTCTGGTTGAGGTGGAAACCGTCGTCGGCACGGACGTCCTTGCCCTGGCCGTCACGGGGATCGATGACGAACTCGGCCCAGCCGCCGTCGCGACCCGAGAACCGCTTCCACGTGTCGATGAAGATCACCTCGGGGCGCTCGGCCGCGGCCGCCTTGGCGGCCCGGTCCTGGATCGCCATGCGGGCGGTCACGTCGGGGTTGTCGTCGTTGGGGATCCCCACCCAGATGACCGTACGTCCGTCGGCCAGGAGCTGGTCCATGACCGCCCCGACGCGTGCCTGGTACTCGGCGGTCCACTCCGCTTCGTTCGTGACCGGGTCGCCCACGATGAACTCGCCGCTCTCGACCGACAGCCCCTGTGCGTCGTTGCCGCCGAACGTGGCCACGACGATGTCGGGATCGACGGTGGGCAGCTGGGCATCGATCTCGGCCGGCCAGTCGAAGAAGTCGGGCCGGGCGAGGCCCGAGGAGACCTTGTAGTCGAGTTCGGTCGTCACGATGCCCGTCCCGTCGAGCAGCGTCTGCAGGTACGGCCCGAACGTGCCGGCGTCGCTGTCGCCCACGATGAACACCTTGGAAGGGTTGTCCACCGTCGGCGGTCCGGTCGACTCGGGCTCGTCCACCACGGTCGGTGTCGGGACCGTGTCGACGGCAGCGTCGGGAACCGAGTCGCCGGGCACGCCCACCGCTGCGTCGACGGCCGCTGCGTCGGCGTCGGCGACACCTTCGCCACCGCCGAGGAGGGCGCCGACCGCCCGCACGGCGCCGAAGCCGACGATCACGACGAGTGCGAGCGCGCCGAGACGACGCAGCGCGTAGCGCCTGCGGCTGTGGCGGCGTCGAGAGCGTGGAGGCGCGGACACGGTGCCCCCAACGATACGGGCCCCAGTCTCCCGACGAACGGCACCACGCCCCGCCACGACCTTCACACGCCGGCCACAACTCGTTGCGCCCGTGCGTCCCTACCAGCGGGTAACGTCTTCTCCACGTGAACACATCCGTCGTCATCGACCTCGGATGGAACATGCATCAACCACCATTCATCCTGAAGGGGAGAACATGATCAAGAGCAAGAAACTGCTCGCCATCGGCATCATTGCCGCGCTCGGCCTGGCCGCGTGTGGCAGTGACGACGATTCCAGCTCGACGAGCGAAGCACCCGGAGCTGCCACCGAAGGGACCGAGGCGCCCGATGGCACCGAAGCACCCGCCGGCACCGAAGCCCCTGCGGGCACCGAGGCACCGGCAGGCACGTGCGACGCTGTCGTCGGCATGGCCTACGACGTCACCGGTCGCGGCGACAAGTCGTTCAACGACGCTGCCGCCGCCGGCACTCGAGCAGGCGCAGGCCGACCTCGGCATCACGTTCCAGGAGTCGACGCCGACCGGCGAAGGCGACCGCGCCGAGCGCCTCCAGGGTCTCGTCGACAGCGGTGCCGTGCTCGTGCAGCGGCAACGGCTTCCTGTTCAAGGACTCCATCACGACCGTCGCTGCCGCCAACCCGGACGCCAGCTTCACGCTCGTCGACGACGTCGTCGATGCCCCCAACGTGGCCTCGCTCATGTTCGCCGAGGAGCAGGGCTCGTTCCTCGTCGGCGCCGCCGCAGCGCTCAAGAGCCAGACCGGCACGATCGGCTTCATCGGTGGCGTCCAGAACGAGCTGATCGGAAGTTCGAGGCCGGCTACATCGCTGGTGCCAAGGCCGTCAACCCCGACATCGAGGTCCTGGTCAAGTACATCACCCAGCCGCCGGACTTCAGCGGCTTCAATGACCCGCCAAGGGCAAGGAGATCGCAGCCGCGCAGTACGAGGCCGGCGCCGACGTCATCTACCACGCTGCCGGCGGCACGGGCCCGGCGCCTTCCAGGCCGCCGCCGAAGCCGGCGCGCCCGGCGAGGTGTGGGCCATCGGCGTCGACTCCGACCAGTCAACCTGGTCGAGCCGAACTGCAGCCGTACATCCTCACCTCGATGCTCAAGCGCGTCGACGTCGCCACGTACGAGACCATCAAGGCCTACTGCAACGGCGACGTTCGCCGCCGGCGCGCAGGTGTTCGACCTCTCGGTCGACGGCGTCGGCTACTCCACCACCGGTGGGTTCGTCGCCGACATCAACGCGGAGCTCGAGGAGTTCAAGGCGCAGATCATCAGCGGCAACATCGTCGTCCCGACCGATCCCTGAGCCGTGATCGTCGACATCGCGTCGACGAGCTGATCCGTCAACGACACACTCGAACGAAACCCGCTCCGGCTCCTGCCGGGCGGGTTTCGTCGCGACAGGGTCGTCATCGGCTAGACATCTCCCGATGAATCCACGGAGCGGGACCAATCGAACGTCGCCACCGCCGCGCCGGCGATCGAGCTGCGGGACATCGTCAAGCGCTTCCCCGGCGTGGTCGCGAACGACGGTGTGAACCTCACGGTGCGACCGGGCACGATCCACGCGATCGTCGGCGAGAACGGCGCCGGCAAGTCGACGCTGATGAAGACGCTGTACGGCGCGCACCGGCCCGACGAGGGCACGGTCACCGTCAACGGTGAGCTGAGCGACTTCCCGGTCGCCGCGCGACGCGATCGCGCGGGCATCGGCATGGTGTTCCAGCACTTCCTGCTGGCCGACAACCTCGCGGTCTGGGAGAACATCGTGCTCGGCCAGGAGCCCGGGTCGAAGCTGGCACTCGAGCCGCGAGGCGCAGCTCGACTGCGGGAGCTCGGCGAGCGGTACGGCCTGAGCGTCGACCCCGACGCGCTGGTGGGCGACCTCGGCGTCGGCGAGCAAGCAGCGCGTCGAGATCCTGAAGGTGCTGTACCGCGGCGCCAAGCATCATCATCCTCGACGAGCCGACCGCCGTGCTCGTGCCGCAGGAGGTCGACGAGCTGTTCGCAGTCGCTGCGCGAGCTCACGGCCGGGGGCGCCACGGTGATCTTCATCTCCCACAAGCTCGACGAGGTGCTCAGACGCCGACGCGATCACCGTCATCCGGCCAGGGCAAGACGGTGGGCGAAGTCGACGACCCGAGCACGTGACAGCGCACGACCTCGCCGAGATGATGGTCGGCAGCGAGCTCCCGACGCCCGAGACCCGCGAGGCCACGGTGCTGCGGCGATCCGGTACTCGAGCTCACAACGTGACCGTCACGAGCGGCGAGGCCGGGGCACGCAGCCCTCGACGACGTCACGTTCGCGGTGCACCGCGGCGAGATCGTCGGCATCGCCGGGGTCGAGGGCAACGGGCAGACCGAGCTGGTCGAGGCGATCCTCGGCCTCCTGCCGTCGACCGGCACCATCGCTCGTTCGGCGAGGACATCACGGCGATGTCCACCAGCGAGCGACGCGACATGGGCATCGGCTACATCCCCGAGGATCGCCAGAAGGACGGCCTCATGCTGTCGTTCACCCTCTGGGAGAACGCTGCGCTCGGCCACCAGCACCGCAGCCCTACGGCAACGGCCCGTGGATCGACCAGTCGGGCGCTCAAGGCGCAGACCGAGGAGATCGTCGAGGAGTTCGACGTGCGCACGCCGGGCATCGACGTTCCGGCGTTCACGCTGTCGGGTGGCAACCAGCAGAAGCTCATCGTCGGTCGCGAGATGACCGCCAACCCGAAGGTGCTCGTCGCCGCGCACCCGACGCGCGGCATCGACGTCGGTGCGCAGGCGGCGATCTGGGACATCCTCCGCGACGCACGCGGCGCCGGCCTCGGCGTGCTGCTCATCTCGGCCGACCTCGAGGAGCTCATCGGCCTGTCCGACCGCTGCTCGTGATGCTCCGCGGGCGGATCGTCGCCGACCTCGATCCGGCAACGGTCACCCCCGCGGATCTCGGGTCGTACATGACCGGCGCACGAACGGAGGCGTCCTGATGTTCGAAGCGGATCTGGCGCGCCTCGCTCGCCCCGCTGGCGGCGGCCGTCGCGGCGATCCTCGTCTCGTCGATCGCACTGCTGATCGCGGGCAACAACCCGTTCGGGGCGTTCAGGGAGATGTGGCAACGATGACTCCACCGAGTCGGTGGTCCTGATCATCAACCGCGCCGGCCGGTACTACGTCGCCGGCGTCGCCGTGGCGATCGGCTTCAAGATGAGCCTGTTCAACATCGGGTCGAACGGCCAGTACCGGCTCGCCGCGCTGTTCGCCGGCTGGGCCGGTGCCCAGGTGTCGCTGCCGCCACCGATCCACATGGCCTTCGTCATCCTCGTCGCGATCACCGTCGGAGGCACCTGGGCCCTGATCGCCGCCGTCCTCAACGTCACCCGCAACGTCAACGTGGTGATCGCCACGATCATGCTGAACTACATCGCCACCGGCCTCGTTGCGTTGCTCCGTCGGAATTCCTCTCCGACAAGGAACCCGCAGGTTGGTCGCGGAGACGGAGTGATGCCGGTGCGGCCCGCATCCCGCCCCTCGACGGGCTGCTCGAGGCGATCGGACTCAACGTGCCCGGCTGGTGCAGCTCCAGGGCTACCTATCGTTCGCGATCCTCGTCGGCATCGGCTACTACGTGCTGCTGTTCCGAAGCCGCTTCGGGTTCGACCTGCGGCCACCGGGCTCAACCCGATGGCGGCCCGCAGCTCCGGCATCAGCCCGAAGCGGATGGTGCTCACCACGATCATCCTGTCGGGCGCCGTGGCCGGCCTGATCGGTATGGCGCCCTGCTCTCCGACCCGCAGCACTACAAGTACAGCGATCCGTTCCCCCTGAGCCTCGGCTTCACGGGGCTGTCGCTCGCCCTGCTCGGTCGCAACCACCCCGTGGGCATCGCCCTCGCCGGCATCGTGTGGGCCGCCATCGAACGAGGGACCCAGCCGCTGACCCAGAAGGGCTTCCCGCAGGAGATCGGCAAGATCATGCAGGGATCATTCCTCCTCACCGCCGTGATCGCCTACGAAGTGGTCAATCGCCGCAATGCTGCGGCCACGGCGTCGGCGGCGGCCGCAGCCACGGCGCGGCTCAGACTCGAAGATCAACCACCGCCCTCGACGAGCCCGACTGCGGGAGCGACGGCATGACGCTCGTCGCCGACACCGCGGTGGAGCCGATGGCCGATTCGCCGAACTGGCCTCGTCGCGCTGGATCCCGCTCGCCGCGGCCTTGGGCGTGTTCACCGTCCTGTCGGTCACCCGGATCCTCTTCGACACACCCGACCTCACGTCGAGCGGCACCTTCGGCGTTGCGCTGCGCACGGCTGCTCCCATCGGCCTGGCAGGCCTGTCCGGTCTGGTCGCCGAGCGCAGCGGACGATCAACATCGGCCTCGACGGCATGATGGTGCTCGGCACGATCTTCGCCGGCTGGTGGGGTTGGGAGTACGGGCCGTGGGCAGCCCTCCTGGGTGGACTGATCGGCGGCATGCTCGGCGGACTCGTGATGAGCGTCGCCACCACGACCTTCGGCGTGAACCACATCGTCGCCGGCGTCGCGATCAACCTGATCGCTCCGGATCGCGAGGTTCATGGCCGGTGAACTGTTCGTCGGCACCCAGGGCGGGGCGATCACGACGTCGCCGGGCAACTCCGGGAGTATCGGCGAGTTCACGATGCCGCTCCTGTCGGGCGGTGATGTGTTCGGGTGGACCTCGCCCGACATCCTCGGCTGGTTCGAGGACCGGGGATGGTTCCTCGTCGCGGACCTCGCCGGGTTCGCCAAAGGAGTGACGTCGGCGGTGACGTGGGACGTCGTGATCACGATCGGGCTGTTCTTCGGCATCGCCTACCTGCTGTGGCACACACCGATCGGGCTCCGACTGCGGGCGTCGGGTGAGCGGCCGGCAGCCGCCGACTCGCTCGGCGTGTCGGTCCACCGGATGCGGTACATCGGCATGGCGCTGTCGGGAGCGCTCGCCGGCATGGGCGGCGCCGTCCTCGTGCTGTTCGCCAACCGCTACCAGGAGGGTCAGGTGGCCGGTCGAGGGTTCCTCGGACTCGCCACGATGATCTTCGGCAACTGGATGCCGGCCGAACGGCCCTCGGCGCCGGACTGTTCGGATACGCCCAGGGCATCACGCTGCGCACCAACCCTGGTGATCTCGTGTCGGCGCTGATCCTGGCCGCCGCGATCTCGCTCGCCGTGATGGCCGTGTGGATGGCGTTCGGTCGCCGCTGGGAGTCGATGGGCTTCATGGGCGTGTTCACCGCGATCACGTTCTGGGCGTTCTTCGCCGCGTCGGAGCCCAACAACCAGCTGGTCTTCATCACGCCCTACGTCGTGACCCTGATCGCGGTGTCCATCGGCGCTCAGCGCCTCAGACCGCCCGCCGAGGAGGGCATCCCGTGGTTCAAGGGGATGCAGTAGCTCTCGCGACGCCGCGCTGCTGACGCGACGACCCACACGGTGCCGGGCCCAACGTGACGTTTCGGTGCCACGGTAAGATCACCGGGTGCTGAGTCCCGCGCAGATCGAGTCGTACGGACGTGACGGGTTCCTCGTCCTGCCCGACTTCGTGTCGGTCGACGATGTCGGCGTCTGCGCAGGCGGGCGCTCGAGATCGTCGACGGGTGGGAGCCATCCGAGGAACGAACCGTCTTCACCACCGACGAGCAGGAACGCGTGTCCAACGGTGAGTTCCTCGCCAGTCGGATCGAGCACGTGGTGCTTCTTCGAGGAGGAGGCGTTCGGCCCCGACGGCGAGCTGGCACAGCCGAAGGAGCTGAGCATCAACAAGATCGGCCATGCACAGCACGACCTCGACGACGAGTTCGAGCGGTTCACCTACAACCCGGACATCGCCGAGGTGGCCGCCGACATCGGCCTGGCCGATGCGCTCGCGCTGCAGAGGATGTACATCTTCAAGCAGCCGCGGCATCGGCGGCGAGGTCGGCTGCCACCAGGACGCCACCTACCTCTAGCACCGACCCGGTCACCGTCACCGGATTCTGGTTCGCCATCGAGGACGCCACACTCGAGAACGGCTGCCTGTGGGCCGAGCCGGGCGGGCACCGCGGGCCGTTGCGCCAGGTGTTCAAGCGCAACGCCACGAACGACGGCACCCTGTTCGAACAGCTCGACCCGACGCCGTTGCCGGAACCGCCGCCGGCCGGCGACACACTCGTGCCACTCGAAGTGGCCGCGGGCACGCTCGTCGTCCTCCACGGCCTGCTCCCGCACTGGAGCGGCGCGAACCGCTCCGGCATCAGCCGCCACGCCTACTCGCTGCACTGCATCTCGGCGGCCGCCGACTACCCCGCGTGGAACTGGCTGCAGCGGCCGGCGGGCATGGCCCTGCGTCCGCTCGCCGCCGTCCGCTGAGCCACTGTCCCCGGGTCGATAGCGTGTGGCCAGTCATTGGCCGAACTGATCCAGCGGGCGCCCAAGGTCCTGCTCCACGACCACCTCGACGGCGGGCTGCGGCCCGCCACGGTGATCGAGCTCGCCCAGGAGTACGGCTACACGAAGCTCCCGACCACCGACGTCGACGAGCTCGCCACCTGGTTCAACCGCGGCGCCAAGCGCAACGACCTCGTGCTCTACCTCGAGACCTTCGCCCACACCGTCGGCGTGATGCAGCACCGCGACGCGATCGAACGGGTCGCCTACGAGTGCGCGCAGGACCTCGCCGCCGACGGCGTCGTGTACGCCGAGGTGCGCTTGGCGCCCGAGCTGTGCACCGAGCAGGGCCTCACCCTCGACGAGGTGGTGGAGGCGGTGCTCGCCGGGTTCCGACGCGGCTCGGCCGGCACCGACCTCACGATCTACGCTCATCTGCTCGGCGATGCGCACCGCGGCGCGCAGCCTCGAGATCGCCGAGCTGGCGGTGCGCTAGCGCGACGCGGGCGTGGTCGGGTTCGACATCGCCGGCGCCGAGGCCGGCTACCCGCCGACCCGCCACCTCGACGCGTTCCAGTACGTGCAGCGCGAGAACTTCCACGCCACCATCCACGCCGGCGAGGCGTTCGGCCTGCCGTCGATCTGGGAGGCCGTGCAGTTCTGCGGCGCCGAACGGCTGGGCCACGGCGTGCGCATCGTCGACGACATCACCGGCGCCGACGGGCGACGAGCAGCTCGGCCGGCTGGCCGCGTACGTGCGCGACCGGCGGATCCCGCTCGAGCTGTGCCCCACCTCGAACGTGCAGCACCGGCGTGTGCGCCTCGATCGCCGAGCACCCGATCGGCATGCTGCGCCGCCTCCGGTTCCGGGTCACGGTCAACACCGACAACCGGCTGATGAGCGACACGTCGATGACCAACGAGATGCGAGCAGCTCGCCCGAGGCGTTCGGCTGGGGCCTCGAGCGACTTCGAGTGGCTGACCATCAACGCGATGAAGGCGCGTTCGCCCCGTTCCCCGAGCGGCTGCAAGATCATCAACGGCGTCATCAAGCCGCGCTACGCGCTGGCCTGCACGAACCGCTCGCGAAGCTCGTCGCCTCGGGGCTCGGCTCTGGCACACTCGGCGCATGCCCGTCGCCGTCCACGTCGTCGACCACCCGCTGATCGCCGACTCGCTCACCCGGGTCCGCGACGTCGACACGCCCAACGCGCTGTTCCGCCAGGAGCTCGAGCGCATCGGCAGCCTGCTGATCGCCGAGGCGACGCGGACCTGCCCACCGACGACGGTGACGGTCGAGACGCCGCTCACCGAGGCGCCGGCCGCCAGCTCGCCGTCCAGCCCGTGGTGGTGCCGGTGCTGCGCGCCGGCCTCGGCTTCCTGCACGCGGCCCAGGAGCTGCTCCCGAACGCCGACGTCGGCTTCATCGGCGATGGCCCGCGACGAGGAGACGCATCATGCCCGAAGCCGTACGTGAACAAGCTGCCCGAGTCGCTCGCCGGTCGGCCGGTGCATCGTGCTCGACCCGATGCTCGCCACCGGCGGCTCGCTGGCGCACACGTGTCGAGCTGCTGCATCGAGCGCGGCGCACCGGCACCGATCACCGTCGTGTGCGTGCTCGCCGCACCCGAGGGCATCGCAGCGCTCGAGCGGCCGCGGCCTCGACCTCGCGTCGTCACGGCCGCGATCGACGAGCACCTCAACGAGCACGCCTTCATCGTGCCCGGCCTCGGCGACGCCGGCGACCGCCAGTTCGGCTCCCCCGCCTGACCGTCACACCGACGGAACAGTCCGGGTCAGGCCCCGGAGGTGACACGTGGAGCAGCAGGTGGTCGAGGGTGGCTCGATCGACGTCGACTGCTTCGGCGTACAGCTTCACCTTCGGTTCGGTCCCGCTCGGGCGGATCTGCAGACGCACCCCGCCGTCGAGCATCAGGCGCACGAGTCCGGCTTGCGGATAGGTCGACACCGACGTGACGTTGCGGCCGCCGACCTCCGTCGGCGGATCCGCCTCGATCCTCGCGACCCACGCGGCGCCCTCCGCCGGCGGCATCTTCACCGACAACTCGGCGGTCACGTACCGACCGAACCGATCTGCGATGTCGTCGAGCCGATCCTGCAGGGTCACCCCGTCGGCAGTCGCGACCGCGGCGATCTCGGCCATCAACACCGCGGCCGTGATCCCGTCCTTGTCGAGTGGTCGCTGCGCCACGAGGTAACCGAGCGCCTGCTCGTAACCGAGCACCAGCCGCAGATCGGTTCGCTCCGTGGCGATCTTGCCGATCCACTTGAAGCCGGTGAACGTCTCCTCGCTGTGCACACCCGCCGCCTCGGCCATCCGGGCGAGCAACGACGACGACACGAGCGTGGTCACCACCAGACGGTCGTCGCCGTTCGTGTTCGCGAGGATGTGATCGGCGAACAACCACCCGATCTCGTCGCCGCTCAACCGGCGCCACGAGCCGTCCGCCTGCGGAATGGCGGCGCCGAGCCGGTCGGCGTCGGGGTCGTTGGCCAACGCCACGACCGCACCGACCGATCGCGCCGTCTCCAGCAGCAGATCCATCGCCCCCGGCTCCTCGGGATTCGGGAACGCGACCGTCGGGAACGTGCCGTCCGGCTGCTGTTGCTCGGCCACCACGGACGGTGGATCGAACCCTGCCGCCTCGAACGCGCGAAGCAACACCGCACCACCGACACCGTGCATCGCCGTGTACGCGACCGACACCCCCGCCACCTCGGGACGAAGGCGGACCGACGGCGTGAACTCGACATACCGGTCGACCCATGTGTCGTCGAGTCGGTCGATCAGCGGATCGTCGGGCGATGCCAACTCCACCGTGAGCGGATCGAACCGTGAGATGCACTCGGAGATCTCCGTGTCGATGGGCGACACGATCTGCGAACCGGTGTCGAGGTACACCTTGTAGCCGTTGTCGGCAGGTGGGTTGTGCGACGCCGTCACGACCACACCGGCCGCCGCATCCAGCCCGGTGATCGACCAGGCCAGCACGGGCGTCGGCTGTACACCGGGATGCACCATCGATCGGATCCCCATCGCCGCCAACACCCGTGCGGTGTCGTCGGCGAAGAGATCGCTCTTGCGGCGGGCGTCGTGGGCGATCACCACGCCGCGTGCCGCAGCGTCGGGGAGCGATCCGTCGGCTTCACGGTCGAGGAGCCACTGCCCGAGGCCCGCAGCAGCCTGTCGCACCACGACACGGTTCATGCGCATCGACCCCGCAGCAACCGCCGCGCGCAGGCCGGCGGTACCGAACTGCAACTGCCCGCCGAACCGGTCGACGAGCTCGGCCACGTCCCCGCGCTCTGCAGCCATGATGACCGCACCCAGTTCGTCGCGCATGTCGGCGTCGGGCTCGGCAGCGAGCCATGCCCGAGCGGTGATCAGCAGGTCGGACACGTGCCGGTCGGCAACGGAATTGTCGTCAGCCATGACCGATCAGGTTACGCAACTCGACCAGCGGACGCGGCCCCACGTGGCTGATGACCTCGGCTGCGGCAACCGAGCCGTAGTGACCGCACGTCCCGAGGTCGAGCCCCTGGGTCAAGCCGTAGAGGAAGCCTGCGGCGAAGAGGTCGCCGGCACCGGTGGTGTCGACGACCCTGTCGACCGGTACCGACGGTACACGCAGCAGTTCGTCGGGCGTCACGATGACGCACCCCTCGGCCCCGACCGTGATCGCGGCGAACTCGCACTCTTCGCGCAGGGCCGACACAGCGTCGTCGAACGAGTCGAGCTGGTACAGCGAGAGCAGTTCGTCGTGGTTGCCGAACAACAGGTCGACGCGATCCTGCACGAGGGCACGGAAGTCGTCGCGATGGCGATCGACACAGAACGAGTCCGACAGGGTCAGCGACACCATCCGGTCGTTCGCATGCGCGACCTCGGCTGCATGTCGGAACGCGGCCTTGGCATCGTCGCGGTCGAAGAGGTACCCCTCCATGTACAGCACGAGGGAGTCGGCGATCACCTGCTCGTCCAGGTCGTCGACGCACAGCAGGCTGGACACGCCGAGGTACGTGTTCATCGTGCGTTCGGCGTCGGGCGTCACGACGATGACGCACCGACCCGTCGGAGTCCCGTGCTCACCGGGCGGTCGGTGGAACGTCACGCCGACCGCACGCATGTCGTGACCGAACACGTCGCCGAGGTCGTCGCCGTTGACCTTTCCGATGTAGGCGGCTCGCCCGCCGAAGCTGGCGACCCCGCACACGGTGTTGGCCGCCGACCCACCGCTCATCTCCACCGCCCGATCGAGCGCGGCGTACAACTCCACGGCGCGCTCGGTCTCGATCAGCGTCATCGAGCCCTTGACGAGTTCGTACTCGGCGAGGAACGCCTCCTCCGCCGGCGCGATGACGTCGACGAGCGCATTGCCGATACCGATCACGTCGAACCGGCTCGGCGAGTCGGCGGTCGAGAACCGTCGGGTCAGGTCGGGCACGGTCGACCAGGCTACCGGTACGATCCGAACGATGACCGCGACCGAAGCGCTCGATCCGTATCGCCTGCCCACGGAGCGCGCCCCAGCCGCTACGACGTGCATCTGCGCCCGGTGCTCGAGGCCGCCACCTTCACCGGTCGGGTCGAGATCAGCCTCTGGGTCGACAGTGACACCGACACGCTCGTGCTGAACGCCGCCGAACTCTCCATCACGTCGTGTGCCGTCGACGGCATCGAGTCGGCCTGGGAACTCGACGAACAGGCAGAGCGGATGATCATCCACACCGCGAACACGGTCGAGGCTGGTCCGTGCCGTCTGAGCATCGCGTTCGACGGGGTACTCAACGACAAGCTCCACGGGTTCTACCGCAGCACCTACGTCGACGACGACGGCAACGAACAGGTCATCGCCACCACCCAGATGCAGGCGACCGACTGTCGCCGGGCCTTCCCGTGTTGGGACGAGCCCGGGTTCAAGGCGGTGTTCGGCATCACGCTCGACGTCGACGAGGACCTGACCGCGATCTCGAACGGGCCCGAGGTCGAACGGACCACGACCGATGGTCGAACGGTGATCCGCTTCGCCGACACGATGGTGATGAGCAGCTACCTCGTCGCGTTCGTGGTCGGCCGCCTCGAAATGACCGACCCCGTCGACGTCGACGGCACGCCCATCCGTGTCGTCCACGTCCCCGGCAAGGGTCACCTCACCGGATCGGCGCTCGAGATCGGCGCCTTCTGCCTGCGCTGGTTCCAGGAGTACTACGGCATCGACTATCCGGGCGACAAGGTCGACCTCGTGGCGCTCCCCGACTTCGCGGCCGGCGCCATGGAGAACCTCGGCTGCGTCACGTTCCGCGAGAACCTGGTGCTCGTCGATCCGGCCACGAGCACGCAGCACGAGCAGCAGCTCATCGCCGACGTCGTCGCCCACGAACTCGCCCACATGTGGTTCGGCGACCTGGTGACGATGCGCTGGTGGAACGGCATCTGGCTCAACGAGGCCTTCGCCACGTTCATGGAGGTGGCTGCGTGCGAGGCCTACCGGCCCGACTGGGAGCGCTGGACCTCGTTCGGGGTGGAGCGCAGCGCCGCCTTCGAGGTCGACTCGTTGGACAGCACCCGCACCGTCGAGTTCGAGGTCCGCTCGCCCGCCGACGCGCGACGGCATGTTCGACGTGCTCACGTATCAGAAGGGCGGCGCACTGCTGCGAATGCTCGAGCAGTACCTCGGCGAGGAGCGCTTCCGCGAGGGGGTGAGCCACTACCTGCGTCGCCACGCCTATGCCAACACCGAGACGAACGACCTGTGGGACGCCATCGAGGCGACGTCCGGTGAACCCGTTCGGCGCATCATGGACAGCTGGATCTGGCAGCCCGGGTACCCGCTCGTGCACGCGTCGCTCGTCGACGGATCGCTGCTGCTCGCTCAACAACGTTTCCGGTTCGACGCGGCGTCTGCGACGCCCGACGACCAACGATGGGCGATTCCGGTCCAGCTCCGCAACGCCGGAGTCACCACCACCGTGCTGCTCGACGAGACCGAGACGATCGCGCCGCTGGCCGACCCCGACGCTCCCGTCGTGGTCAATGCCGGTGGCAGCGGCTTCTACCGCGTCGACTACGACGACACCCTGCGCCACCGCCTCGGCGTGGACACGCTGGCGCACCTGTTCACGCTCGAGCGATACAACCTCGTCGACGATGCCTGGGCGGCAACGGTCGCCGGCCGACTGGAGGCACTGGAGATGCTCCGGTTCCTCGAGGAATTCGCCGACGAAGGTGACCACGCCGTGTGGCAGGCGATCGTCATCGCCCTGCGCGGACTCGACCGCTTGCTCGACGACGGTCCCGCCCGCGACGCCTTCCGCGCACGGGTACGGGCGCTGGCCGGGCCGGCGCTCACACGGCTCGGCGAACCGAGCGCCGACGAGTCCGACCTGACCGGAAAGCTCCGTGGGCTGCTCACGGGGGTGGTCGGTGTGCTCGGCGGTGACATCGGGGTGCAGGCCCGCTGTCGCGAATTGTTCGACAGCGCGAGTGCCGACCCGACCTCGGTCGACCCTGAGCTCACCGCCGCTGCGACGAGTGTGGTGGCGGCCACGGGCGACGCCGACATGTATGCCCGGATGCGGGAGAGGTTCACCACGGCGGCGACCCCGCAGGAGCGGCTGCGCCACCTCTACGCCCTCACCGAATTCGACGACGAGGCGCTCCTCCTGGAGACCTGCGGCTTCGCGATGTCGCCGTCCGTCAAGACACAGAACGCGCCCTTCGTGTTGCGTTCGGCGATCGCCAATCCTCGCCACGGCGCCGCGGCGTGGGCGTTCCTTCGCGATCAGTGGGACGAGGCGATCGATCGCTTCCCGAGCAACACCATCGTCCGCATGGTCGAAACGGTGAGTCTGCTCAACACCGCCGACCTCGTCGACGATGCAGCAGCGTTCTTCGCCGACCATCCGATCGAGCAGGGCGCGAAGACGCTCGAGCAGATCCTCGAGCGCCAACGCGTCAACGCGACGATGCGCAACCGCAACGCCGATTTCGCGCGGGCCCTCCAGGAATCGGCCCGACGGTGAACGGCTGAGGCATTCAGTACGAAAACATCCATCCGGATCAGCGGCGGTGTCGTACACCAGGTGACGGCGGGAACGTCCCGCCGTCGTGATCCGAAAGGTCCGTACGATGAAGAAGATCCTTGCCGGCGTCGCTGCCGCGGCCGCTGCGCTGCTCGCCGTCCCCGCCGGTACACCGAACGCCCAGGAAACGGTGAGCGTGATGCTCCTGCACGGCATTCCCGGTGTCACGGTCGACGTCGTCGTCGACGGTGCCGTCGTCATCCCGGAGTTCGAACCCGGTGACATGCAGGACCTCAGCTCCTTCGCCGGACAGACACTCGAGAACGTCGAGGTACGCGTGGCCGGAACCGCCGACGTGGCCATCGGGCCCGTGGCCGAGTTCCCGGTGCCTGCATCGGGCAACTGGACCGTCGTCGCGCACCTCGACGCGGACGGCACCCCGACCATCACCCCCTTCGAGAACGACACCGCGGCCGTGGCCGACGGTTCCGGCCGCCTGACGGTCGTGCACGCCGCTGCGGCACCGGCCGTCGACATCGTCCTCGGCGACGCCCGGCCGGTCGAGAACCTCTCGAACGGCTCGGCCCAGAGCCTCGTGCTGCCGGCCGGTGAGATCGCCGGCGCCGAGATCGCTCCCACGGGCGGCGATCCGATCGCTCCCGTCCCGACCGTGTCGGTGGTGTCGGGCGAGAACCTGACCGTGTACGCCGTCGGTTCACTCGCCGACGACACCTTCACGTTCTACACGCAGACGATCGCGCTCGACTCGGCCGGCTCCAGCGCCGCAGGTGACGGCACGCCGGCGCCGACCGCCGTGAACACCGGCGGTGAAGTCGGATCGTCATCGAGCTCCGATGGCCCTCTTCGCCGCTGCGGCAGGACTGTTCGCCCTCGCCGGCGGAGCCGTGGTCCTGCGTCGGCGCACGGTCGAGGCCTGAGCATCCGAACTCGGACCTGAACTCGTGACGCACCGTCGACCCCCCTCCCGTCGGTCGCTCACGGTCATCATCGTCGCCGCACTCCTCGTCGGTGGCGGGCTGGCTCTCGCCGGTCTCGTCACACGGGGAGGCGGCGACGATGTCGTTCTCGACGTCGATGGCGCCGTCGCGCAGGCGGCGCCATCGACGGTTCCGCCCCTCGTCACCACGGACGGTCCGGTGTCCGACATCACCGGCCGGGCCGACACCAGCCAGCCCGAAACCAGCAGACCGAACCAGCACAGCCGACACGGACCGACGACGACCTGTCACCACTCGCCGCACAGCTCGGACCGCGCGAGAGCGCCGTCGTCGAGCCACGAGCGCCCCGGCCCCGGCCGATCGGCCTGCAGATCGATTCCGTCGACGTGGCCGGGTTCCCGGTGCGAGCCATCGGACTCGAACCCGACGGCCAGTTGGAGGTCCCCGACGAGACCGAGATCGGCTGGTACCGGTACGGGGCAACCGCCGGACAGCCCGGCGCAACGGTGCTCGCCGCCCACGTGTCGTGGAACCGCACGGCCGGGCCCTTCGCCCGACTCGGCACCGTCGAGCCCGGCGCACAGGTGGAGATCGCCCTCGACGACGGCTCGGTGCGCCGTTACGAGGTCGTCGAACGCGCCGTCTACGGCAAGCTGGAGCTGCCACGCGAGCGCCTCTGGCGCAACACCGGCCCCGAAGAACTCGTCCTGATCACCTGCGGTGGTGACTACAACCCCGAGATCCGCCGATACCGGCAGAACATCGTCGTCTACGCCGTGCCCGTCGCCTGAACTGACGCCGTCGACACGGCAGTCAGCGCTTGACGAGGATCCACGCCTGCTCGGCGGGGAAGCGCTTCGCCCAGTCGGCATCGACCCAGAACCTCGTTCCGTCCGCCGATGACGGCGCCTGGATCTCCACGTAGTCGACCACGTCGAAACCGGTCGTCCGGAACAGACGCAGCCACGAGGAGATCTCCATGTTGAACTCGATGCCGCCCGGGTCGTCGAGTGCATCGGTCCAGTCGAGCCGACCGAGGCCGAAGTAGTCGCGCTCGAAGGTGTTGCCCGCCGGCACGTCGCCGGCCGGAGAGAGGCAGACCATCGCGAACGGGTGGTTGCCGAGGAACACCAGACGTCCACCGGGTCGCAACAGCCGATGGGCCTCGGGGATCCATGCGTACGGATCACACCAGATCGCTGCTCCGTACTCGCTGATCGCGAAGTCGAAACTGCCGTCGGGCCGATCGACGGTTTCGGCGTTGCCGTGCACCCATTCGATGTCGTCGAGCCCGTGGAGCACGGCGAGTCGTCGAGCAGTCGCCAACTGTCGGCTCGGAGTTGTCGATGGCGTACACACTCGCCCCGCGCCGACGCATCCAGGCGCTCACGTATCCGGTTCCGCATCCGAGTTCGATCGCCCGCTGTCCGCTCATGTCGTCGTCGAGCAGCGGGAGTTCACTGTTCGGAATCCCCCAGATCCCCCAGGTCGGCTCGTCGCTCTCCCATGCCCGCTCGCCGCTCGCCACCCAGTCGGGAGCGTTGTCGTCCCAGTGGCGTCGGTTCTCCGCCACATGGTCGGGCAGGTCGTCAGGCAGGTCGTCGGGGAGGTCGTCGACAATCGGCATCGACGCCACGGTAGCGAAAAGCCCGAACCTGACGGCTCGGGCTTCTTCGAGTGTGGAGCTAAAGGGAATCGAACCCTTGACCTCGTCATTGCGAACGACGCGCTCTACCAACTGAGCTATAGCCCCATGGGCTCCGGGGAGTGTAGCGCTGAGCGCATCGAGTCCACAGTGCGAATGCGGACCGCGATCAGTAGCGATCGATCCAGTCGTCGCTCCAGCCCGATGCCTCACGTTGGCGGAGCTGCGCCAAGAGGTACACGTAGCCGCACAGGGCCAGGAAGGACAGAGCGAACACGTACAGCATCACGGTCGACGAGGTGGTGGCCGCCAGGAAGAGCGTGCATGCCGTCGAGATCACCAGCATGAACAACACGTTGGTGCGCCGACGGCGAACGTCGCTGCGCGGATCGCTCGGACGACGCGAACGGCTCGCCGACGCGTGACGATCCATGTGGGTCTGGCGATGATGTCCGCCGGTGGGATCGCCATGTGTCCGGAACTGCGGCTGGCTGCGAGCCTCGATCGACCGCGATGCACGCTGCGGTGTCGACGGGGCGCCGCTGTGCAGCGATGCCTGGCGGTGATGGGCGTGGGCCGGCTGACCGGGTCGACCAGCAGCAGCCGGGCGCTGCAGTGGCGACTGTGCCAGGGGACGACCGATGGTTCGCATGCCACCGCGGCCCGCCGTCGACGTTCCCTGCAACATGCTGAGCTGACGCCGGAAGTCGGTGACCGACGAGTTCGGACGATTCTCGACCCGTGACCTCAGCATCGGCGGAATCAGTACGGCAGCCCAGGCGGCTGCGACGACGAGGAGAACGAGTTTTGCCATGAGTCAGCGAGCCGTGTCTGGTGGAGATCGTGTTGGTGGAGATCATCGATCGGAAGTGATGGCGTGCCGTGGGCAACGCCTTGTGTGACGATTCTACGACGATTGTGACGATCAACGCAATGATCCGTGCGACGTCGGTCACGTCGCGGCGTCCGCCCCGTCGGCGTCGACGACCCCGTCCGAGCGTCGGTAGACCCCGGATCGACCACCCGTCTTCTCCCACAGGGCGAGTTCGCCGATGACCATCGCCCGGTCAGCGGACTTGCACATGTCGTACACGGTGAGCGCCGCGACACTGCACGCGTGGAGCGCCTCCATCTCGACGCCGGTGCGGTCGACGGTGTCGACCTGGACCTCGATGGCCACGAAGTCGTCGCCGATCTCGAAGTTCACCGACACCGACCCGACGAGGAGCGGATGGCACAGCGGGATCATGTCGGAGGTCCGCTTCGCCGCCTGGATCCCCGCGACACGGGCAACCGACAGGACGTCGCCCTTCTTGACCTCCCGGTTGGCGATCGCCGCGGTGGTCTCGGGCTTCATGAAGACCTTGCAGCGCGCCACGGCACGCCGATGCGTGGGCTCTTTCGGGGTGACGTCGACCATACGTGCACGGCCGAGCGGATCGAGGTGGGTGAACGACAGATCACTCATGTGGTCCGCACGTTAGCCCGACGTGGCCGAGCGTCGACTGCCGGGTACCGTCACCGCCATGTCCGACGCCGTCACCCCCACCGGGCCACTCCCCTACGACGCCATTGCACACCTGCGTACCGATGCGGTCCGATTCCTCGAGATCGTGACCGACCACGGGTTCGACCAGGACGTGCCCTCGTGTCCGGGCTGGAAGCTGCGCGATCTCGCCTGGCACCTCGGTGGGGTCTGGAACTTCTGGGGTCGGGTGGTGGCCGAACGCGTCACATCCGTCGACGTGCTGCACACGTGGGAGGAGACGCCTCGGCCATCCGACACCTTCCTGGTCGACTGGGTGATGGCGGCGCACACGTCGTTGTTCTCGGCGTTGGCGGCGACGCCACCGCATCAGGAGGTGTGGACCTGGACCGGCGCCAACCGTGACGCACGCTGGGTCGAGCGCCGCATGACACAGGAGACGGCGGTGCATCGCTGGGACGCGGCGAACTCGGTGGGACTCCCCTACGACATCCCCGTGCCCGTCGCCGCCGATGGCATCGACGAGTACCTGACCTGGTTCGCCGGACGTGGGGCCGGAGCGGACGCAACACCGGTCGGGGGCACCGTGCACCTGCACTGCACCGACGTCGACGCCGTCGCCGACCACGACGCCACGACCGTCGACACCACCGCCAACGCCGAGCCTCGTCCCACCGTGGGTGGCGAGTGGCTCGTGACCGCCCTCGATCCCCACGGCGCCACGTTCAGTCGCGAGCACGCCAAGGGCGACGCGGCCGTCCGTGGTCGGGCTGCCGATCTGCTGCTGTGGCTGTGGAAGCGAGAAGCCGGGCCGATCGAGATCATCGGCGACGCAGCAGTTGCCGACCGCTTCCGCAACTACACCGACCTGCGCTGATCGCGATCGGGGTCGAACCCCGATCGCGATTCTCAGCCGCCGATCTGGCTCATCGACTTGCCGGGGCGCACGAAGTTGACCTGGTTGATGCGGTGTCCCGCCCACTTGGTCGCCACCGCGGCCTCGATGCGTTCCGCGATGTGGTCGTCGGATTCGCCGGCACGCATCGCGGCGAGCAGATCGAACTCCTTCGTGGCGAACAGGCAGGTGCGGAACTGGCCTTCGGCCGTCAGGCGGACGCGGTCGCAGTCACCGCAGAACGGCTTGGTCACCGTGGGGATCACTCCAATGGTGCCACGCCCGTCGAGATAGCGGAACCGGTCGGCCGGTGCCGCCCCACGTGCGGGGAGTTGCTCGAGCGGGTACACCGCGTGGATGGCGGCGACGATCTCGTCCTGGCCCACGACCTTGTCGTTCATCCAGTGGCCGTCGGCGTCGAGCGGCATGAACTCGATGAACCGGACCTCGACACCCTGCCGACGCCCGTAGGCGGCGAGCGCCACGATCTCGTCGTCGTTCACGTTGCGCTCGATGACGGCGTTGATCTTGACCGGATCGAACCCCGCCTCCTTCGCGGCCTCGATGCCGTCGAGTACCCGCACCAGTTCGTCACGACGCGTCATCTGGTGGAACTTGGCCCGATCGAGCGTGTCGAGGCTGATGTTCACCCTGCGCAGCCCGGCCTCGCGCAAGGTGTCGGCGACGAGGCGCATGGTGGCTCCGTTGGTCGTCATCGCAAGATCGACGGGTCCGTCGGGGCCCTCCAGGGCCGCCAGCTTCTCGACGAGCAGCGGCAGATGGGCGCGAACCGTGGGCTCGCCCCCGGTGAGGCGGATCCCTCGAACGCCGTAGCGCTCGACGAAGATCCTGGCGAGCCGTTCGATCTCCTCGAACCGCATGACCTCCGAACGGGGCAGCCACTGCATCCCTTCCTCGGGCATGCAGTAGGTGCAGCGGAAATTGCAGCGATCCGTGATCGAGATCCGCAGATCCTCGATCAGGCGACCGAACGGATCGATCAGCTCCTGCGACATCCGGTCAGCCTATTGCCCATCCCCCCGTCACACGGTGCCGGGTCAGCCGTGGAGGAGGAGAACGGCGACATCGGCGCCGGCCGGGACGCCCGGGCCATCGGGGACCACGGCCATGGCGTCGGCCAGCGCGGTCGCCGCGAGCTGGTGACTGCCCTGCGCGCCGACCGGCCGGACGTGGTAGCGGCCGTCGTCGGCGAAGTCGCCGTTGACACGGACGAAGTGCACCTTGCCGTCGGGGTGCCGATCGAGTGCCGCGTCGGCGACGGCCACCAGGTGTAGTCGCGTCAGACGACGGTGGCCCATCATCCGGCGCAACGCGGGCCGGGCCAGCAGCTCGAAGCTCACGAGCGAGCTGACGGGATTGCCGGGCAGCCCGAAGATCGGCACTCCGTCGAGGCGCCCGAATGCGAACGGCTTCGCCGGCTTGATCGCGATCTGCATCCAGTTCATGTCGGCGATCCGGCCGAGCACCGCCTTGACGACGTCGTAGTCGCCCATCGACACACCGCCGCTCGTGACGATCGCATCGCAGCGCGACGCCGCGTCGCGCAGCACCCGTTCGAGTTCCGCTTCGTCGTCACGCACGATGCCGAGGTCGACGACGTCGCAACCGGCGTCGACGAGGAGGGCCGCCAGCATGGTCTTGTTGCTCTCGCGGATCTGGCCCAACGCCAGCGGTGAACCGTCGTCGACGAGTTCGTCGCCGGTCGACAGCACGGCAACGCGCGCCCGGGGGTACACCGTCACCATCCGGGCATTGACGGATGCGAGCACGGCGTCGACCGACGCGGTGACGGTGGTCCCGCTGTCGAACAACCGGTCGCCCGCCCGCACGTCGTCGCCGGCGCGACGGATCGACGCTCCGACCGGAACCGACCGTGACAATCGCACCACGTCGTCACCGACCCGTTCGGAATCCTCCACCATCACGACCGCATCGGCGCCCGCCGGCATCGGGGCGCCGGTCATGATGCGGATCGCCTCGCCGGGTCCGACCGCACGATCCGGTGCCGCTCCAGCTGCGATCTCGCCCACCACGACGAGTTCGACCGGCACCTCGGCGACGTCGGCCGAACGCACCGCGTACCCGTCGACCGCGGAGTTGTCGAACGGCGGGACCACCTCTGCGGCATCGATCGGAGCGGCCAGAACCAATCCGAGCGCTTCGGTTCGGGAGACCTCGAGCTCCGGCAGGGGTGGGCACGATTCCAGGACGAAGGCCTGCGCATCTTCCAACGGCGTCACGATGTCAACGTAGTCCGAGGTCGGCTCGCTGCGACCGGACGATCCGGTCGTAGCGTGGACGCGCGTGACGTCGCCGCTGACCGCCTTTCCGTCCGACGGATACACCGCCCGCTGGCGAACCTGGGACGACGACCACCTCGAAACGCTGACGCTGCGATGGGAGAACGAGGGCTGGACGGCGACCGGAGAGGTCGGGCGCGAAGCGGTGACGTACGTGGTGCGGTTGTCCGCGACCTGGCAGACCCGCCAGTTCCTGCTGTTCCGAGACCTCGACGAACCCGATCTCTGGCTCGGCGCCGACGGCACCGGGCGCTGGGGTGAGATGAACGGTGCCCACCGACCCGACCTCGGCGGTTGCACCGACATCGATCTCACGTGCACACCGTTCACACACACGTTGCCGATCCGCCGACTCGGCCTCGAGATCGGTGCGGTCGCCGACGTGCGGTCCGCGGTGGTCGACGTCGAGACACTCGGGCTGGTCACCACTCGACAGCGGTACGAGCGACTGGCGGCTCGTCGGTTCCGTCACACGAATCTCGATTCCGGATCGAGCGTCGATCTCGACGTCGACGAGTACGGCCTCGTCCACGACTGGCCCGACCGCTTCCGCCGCACCTGACGCCGTGACGTCAGGTTCGAGACGTCACGTTTGACCCGGCACCGTGTGACGGGGTGGGGGCTCAGATGTGCAGGTGACTGAGGAACTCGCGCAGCGGAGCGCCGAGTTCGGGATCGTCGAGACCCAGCTCGATCGAGGCCGTCAGGAATCCGAGTGGCGTCCCCGTGTCGAGGCGGCTCTCGTCGGCCACCACGGCATGGAACGGCGACCGTGCCGCTTGCGCCCGCAACGCATCGGTCAGCTGGAGCTCGCCACCACTCCCGGGCGTCAATCGGTCGATCTCGTCCCACGCATCGGCGGTGAGCACGTAGCGCCCCGTGAGGATGAAATTGCTCGGCGCGTCATCCGGTGACGGCTTCTCCACCAGGTCGCGCACCGCGATGACGCCGTCGTGGGTCAGCTCGCCGGCAGGGTCGATCACGCCGTACGAACTCACCTGCTCACGCGGCACGTTGACGACCGCGACGACGCTGCCGCCGGTGGCGACACACACCCCGTTCATCTGGGCGAGCAACGCAGAACTCGACATCAACTCGTCGGGAAGCATCACTGCGAACGGCTCGTCGCCGACAGCCTCACGGGCGCACCCCACGGCATGACCGAGACCCTTCGGGTCGTCCTGGTACACGATCGTGACGCGCCAGTCACGACCGATCGACCTCAGTCGCTCCGCCGTCGCCGTCTTTCCCTTGGCCTCGAGCGCCTCGATCAGCGCCTCGTCCGGAGTGAAGTACGCGTCGAGCGCCGGCTTGGAGCGGCTGCTGACGACGACGATGTGATCGATGCCGGCACCGAGCGCCTCGTCGATCACGATCTGGATCGCTGGTCGGTCACCGATCGGGAAGAGTTCCTTGGGGACGGACTTGGTCGCGGGAAGGAATCGCGTCCCGAGGCCAGCCGCCGGAATGACTGCACTGCGGACCTGCATCCATCGGACGCTATCTTTGGGAACTCGATGCCAACGTATGTGTACAAGTTCGTCGACACCGGCGAGACGATCGAGGTCCAGCAGGGCTTCCACGACGAGAACCTCACCGAGATCGTCCATCCCGACTCCGGTGAGGTGCTGCCCGTCAAGAAGGTGTTCACCCCTGTCGGCGTGACCTTCAAGGGTTCGGGATTCTTCAAGACCGACAATCGCGGCAAGAAGTCGGCGACGTCACCCGCGTCGACGTCGGGCGATTCGGGCACCTCGAGTTCCGATTCGTCGACCGCGTCCGAATCGAAGTCCGAATCGAAGTCGAAGTCGGAATCCAAGTCGGAATCGAAGTCCGAGTCGAAGTCGGCGACGAAGGCCACCAGCTCCACCACCACGACCTGACCGGCCGTCGAGCCTGACCGGCCGTCGAGGTGGATAACCTCCACCTGGCCGACTCCCTCCGATCGTTCCCGATCCGAGGAGACTCTGATGCACGTCGTGGCCCGAGCCCGACTCGTCCTCGCCCGTCGACCCTGGGTCTACTGGGCCGTCGTGGCCGCTCTGGCCTCGGCACTCGCCCTTGCCGTCGATGCTCGCCTCAGCTCGCTCGACGAGGCACGCCGCAGCTGGGGGTCGAGGCGCACCGTGTTCGTTGCAGATCGGCCGCTCGAGCCGGGTGACGCGCTCGATGTGCACCCCGTCGATCTTCCCGTGGCGGCAGTCCCACCGGGCGCACTCGACGATCTTCCCGGCGGCGCACAGCTCCAACAGCGAGTCGGCATCGGCGAGGTGCTGACCGAACTCGACCTCACCGCCGTCGCGGGACCGGCGGCGCGGGCGCCCACGGGCACGGTGGTCGTGGCACTGACCGATCCCCTCAGCCGTGGTGTGTCGATCGGGCTGAAAGTGCAGGTGACCGCCGACGGCCTGGTGATCGCCGAATCGGCCACGGTCGTCGAAGTGACCGACGACGTCATCTTCGTGGCCGTCGACGCGTCCGCTGCCCCGACCGTCGCCGTCGCCGCCCAGCAGGGGCTCGCCTCGCTGCTCTACCTGCCCTGACTACCTGCCCTGACTACCTGACCTGACTACCTGACCTCGACTACCTGGCCGTGACGCTGGGGACGATGCGCGGCGACCAGGGACGTGGTTCGTCCCAGTGGTGGCCGACGACCTGACCGGCGGCGAGCGAGGCGAGGAACTGCATCGGGCCGTCGAAGTCGGGCATCTCCACGTACGCGGCACCGAGTGCGTCCGGCACGTGGCCGTCGCTGCCCGCCCCGCCGACGATGCCGAACTCGGCGGCGAACTCGGCGGCACGGCGATTGAGGCTGGTGAGCGACGTCTTCGCGTTGAGGACCTCGACGGCGTCGATCAGGTCGGCCTCCGCCAGCTCGTACAGCGCCACCTCGCTCATGTTGCGACGCATCGGGTCGAACGGGTGTGGGATGTAGACCACACCGCCCTGGTCGCGGATCGCCCTGGCGGCGTCGACGTGGCCGATACCCGCCGGGAGGCGTTCGGAGAGGAACAACCCGATGATCTCCCCCGCCGAGGTTCGGAGTTCTTCGCCGACGATCACCCGGGCGGCAACCAGCCCACCGAGTTCGAGTGCCCCGGCGATTGCGTTGTGATCGGTGACGCACACCACGTCGAGACCGCTCGCCGTCACTGCGGCGGCGAACTCGTCGGGCGTCGTCGTCGAGTCGCCGCTCCACATCGTGTGCGTGTGCAGGTCGACCCGGACCGTTCCCTCCCGCTGCGTCGCGGCGAGGTGCGGGTGCCGATCGACCGCCTGGGACGACGGAGCACCCATGCGAGCTCAGGAACCCGACATCGTCACGTCGCGGATGACGAGGCTCATTCCCGCCGACCGCATCGGGAGCCACTCGATGTCGCCACCGACCTCGACGACGTCGAGCAGCATCCGTTGCAGCGTGGACGCGATGGTGATCTCGCGGACCGGTGCACCGACGGCACCGTTCGAGATGAGCAGGCCGGCCGCTCCGGTGGAGAAGTCGCCACTGATCGGATTGACGCCGGAGTGGAGCCCCTGCATCTGCTGGACCAGCAGGCCGTCGTCGACGTCCGCGATCAGTTCCGCCTGGCTGCGTGTGCCCGGAACGAGCGACAGTGCCAGGCATCCCACGCCGGGCGTGCCGGCGAAGCCGCCACGGGTGGCGTTGCCCGTCGAGACGGTCCCTGCACGACGGGCCGAATAGGAATTGTGCACGAACTGCTGCAGCACACCGTCCTGGATGAGCACGTTGCGACGGGCGGCGAGACCCTCGCCGTCGACGTCGGTGGCCGTGTAGGCCTTCGGGTTCGTCGGGTCGTCGACCATCGTCACCGACGACGCCGCCACGGTCTCGCCGAGACGGTCGCGGAACAACGATCGCCCCTTGACCACGGCCTCACCGTTGAGCGTCGAGGAGATGACCCCGATGAACTGTGCGGTGACGTAGGGATCGAGCACCACGGTGAGCCTGCGGCTCGACGGTTGCGTCGCTCCCAGCAGGCGCGTGGCGCGATCCACCGCCTCGCGAGCGGCGCGATCCAGATCGAACTCGTCGGGCGATCGGCCCACCGAGAAACCGAAGCCGGTCTGCGTCTCCGCGTCGTCGCCCTCACCTTCGTCGGCCAGCGTGGAGACCGACACGTAACAGCCGTTCTCGCGACCCGACATCCGGATCCCCGTGGTCGACGCCACGGCCGATTCCCCGTAGGCATCCGCGTAGTTCGCGTCGTCGACACGCACCCGGGGATCGGCGCCCGAGGCCAACTTCTCCAACTCCTTGGCGAGGTCGATCTTGCGGTCCGTCGGGAACGAGGCGAGCTCGTCGTTCCACAACGGTTGTTCGGTGACGGCCACGCCGTCGGGCTCGGCCAGCGCTGCCCATTCGTCGACGGTGCCGAACTGCACGTTGTCACGAGCTTCGGCGAGCACCTCGACGATGGCCGCCTCGTCGAGCGTTCCCGCGTAGGCGAAGCCGGTGCGGCCGTCGCGGATGACCCGGATGCCGATGCCCTCGCTCTGCGCCGACACGAAGTGCTCGACGTCTCCCTGATACACCCGCACCTCGGTCTCGCCGCCCCGGGCGACGAACGCCTCGATCTGCTCGCCGGGCGCCGCCCGCTCGACCACCCGATCGGCGACCGCCTGCAGCTCGCTCTCGAACCGGCTCATGCGGTGCCGCCCATCTGCCCGCCGTCGACCCGACGATCGGTCACCGGGCTCATGCCGTTCCGCCGACAGTCAGCGACTTCACCCGCAGTGTGGGTTGGCCGTCACCCACCGGCACACCCTGGCCGTCCTTGCCGCACGTGCCCGGGCTGCCCATCGAGAAGTCGTTGGCGAGCATGTCGATGTCCTGGAGCACCTTCGGACCGTTCCCGATCAGGTTGCCGTCGCGCAGCGGTTCGGTGATCTGGCCGTTCTCGATCAGGTAGGCCTCGGTCATGCCGAACACGAAATCGCCGGACGCCGTGTTGACGCTGCCACCGCCGAGCTTGGCCACGTACACGCCGTTGGGTGTCGAGGCGATGATGTCGTCGGCGTCGTCGGGGCCGTCGAGCACGAACGTGTTCGTCATGCGCACCATCGGGAGGTACTGGTAGCTCTGGCGGCGACCGTTGCCCGACTGCGGACGGCCCTGCTTGCGGGCCCGGAGATAGTCCCACATGTAGTCGGTCAGGACGCCGTTCTCGATGAGCACGTTGCGCTGGGTGATGTGGCCCTCGTCGTCGAAACCGAGGGTCCCCCACTCGCCCGGCATCGTGCCGTCGTCGACGAGCGTCACGAGTGGTGAGGCGACCTGCTGGCCGACCTTGCCGGCATAGACGCTCGCATCCTTCTGGATGTGGTCGGCCTCCAATCCGTGGCCGCACGCCTCGTGGAACAGCACACCGCCGGTGCCGTGCTTGATCACGACGGGCATCGCGCCCGATGGCGCTGGCCGGGCGCGCAGCTTGGTGATCGCCTGGCGGGCGGCCTCACGGGCGAGTTCCTCCACGTCGACGGTGTCGAAGATCTCGAAGCCGACGGTGTGCCCCATCGACTGGTAACCGGTCTGCATGCCGGTGTCGCCGTCGGCCACCGCACTGATGCGCAACAGCGTGCGCACGACCTCGTCGTCGGTGAGCACGCCGTCGGTGTTGGCGACGAGCACCTTCTTCCAGCTGTCGCCGTATCCGGCCGACACCTGGACGATCTCGGGTCCGTACGCCCTCGCCGCCTCGTTCATGCGCTCGAGCAACTCGACCTTGGCGGCCTTGGCAACCGAGTCGGGATCCTGCTCGACGGTGTTGGGCCGGTGGGGTGCCGACGCCGTGAGTGCCACGGTGCGAACTCCGCCACCGCCACGGCTCGCCGCAGCCGCCGCCGCACTCGCCGCGGCGGCCAGGCCGGGTTCGGACAGATCGGACGTGTAGGCGAAGCCGGTGGTCTCACCGGCGATCACGCGGATGCCGGCGCCGCGGTCCCGACCGCTCGAGACCTGTTCGACCTTGCCGTCGTCCAATCCCGCCGACGTGGAGCGCTTGTCCTCCGCATAGATCTCGGCAAAATCGGCACCCGTGCTGACCGCACCGGCGAGCACTCGTTCCAGAACGTCTGAGGCGATCACCCGGCCGAGCCTACGGCTGCACCCGCCGCACCATCCACCTCCGGCAGCACCGTGGACGCCTCGACCACGGCGAGCGCGGCACGCCGGCGGCCCTGTACGGCGTCACGACGCAGCCGTGCGCGATCGCGTTAGCGTGAGGGTGTGAATATCGAAAAGGGCATGCGCGGTGACGCCAAGCTGGTGGTCACCGAAGCCGACACCGCCCGAGCGCTCGGCTCCGGCACCGTCGAGGTGCTCGGCTCACCACGCCTCGTGGCTCTCTGCGAGGAAGCCTGCTGCAATGCCGTCGCGCACGTGCTCGACGACGGCACCACCACGGTGGGCATGCGCATCCAGTTCGATCATCTCCAGCCGACGCCCGTGGGCGCCGAGGTGGTCGCGGAAGCGCTGCTCGAGAAGATCGACGGCCGTCGCCTGAAGTTCACCGTGTCGGCGTCGGACTCGGGTGGCCTGGTCGCCGCGGGGAAGATCACGCGTGTGCTGGTCGATGTCGACCGGTTCATGGCCAAGTGCTGCGACGCCTGAACACCGCGGTCAGGCGAGGTTGCTCGATCTCGGGTAGATGTCGCCGGGATCGGTGAGGACGTTCACGAGGTAGGGCACGCCGCTGGCGAAGGCACGATCGAGTGCCGGGCCGATCTCGGCCGGCGAGCTGACGGTCTCGCCGCCACCACCGAGCGACCGGACGACCTCGTCGTAGCGACAGCCCGGCTGCAGGTCGCACGCCATGTCCCAGCCGTAGATCGCCTGCATCGGGTGCTTCTCGAGGCCCCACATGCCGTTGTTGCCGACGATCATGACGACGGGCAGTCCATGGCGCACGAGTGAGTCCACATCCATCAGGCTGAATCCCGCGGCACCGTCGCCGAGGAGGAGCACGACCTGCGACGACGGCCGCACGACGCGAGCGGCGATCGCGTAGCCGAGCCCGTTGCCGAGGCAGCCGTACGGGCCGGTGTCGAGCCAACCACCGGGCTCGAACACCTCGATGAACTTGCCGGCGTACGACGCGAAGTCCCCGCCGTCGCAGATCACGACCGCATCCCGTTCCAGTCGTCGACGCAGTTCGCCGTAGATGCGGCTCGGCCTGATGGGATCGTCGTCGGCCTCCATGAGTGCGATCTCCGAGTCGGCGGCCCTCGATTCGGTGTCGCGGAGTTCCGAGATCCAGTCGGAGTGATCGACACGATCGCCGACGTGGTCGGCGAGCCCGGCGAGGGTGGCGGTGATGTTGCCGACGACCGTCAGCACCTCGACGTGCCGGGCACGTTGGGATTCGGCGTCGACCACGTGCGCCACCGTCGCCGCACCGAACGACCCGAACCCGATCCGGAAGTCCAGAGGTGTACCGAGCACCACCACGACGTCGGCGCGCTGCTTGAGCAATCCACGGGTGCGAAGGAATGCCAGCTCGTGATCAGCGGGCAGCAGACCACGTCCCATGCCGTTGAAGAAACAGGGCACACCGAGCGCAACCGCGGCGGCGGCGAGTTCGGTCCACGCGCCGTCCCAGTACACGTCGGAGCCCACGATGAATGCCGGGCGTTGCGCTCCGGCGAGCAACGCGGCGAGCGCCGCCACATCGCCGGGATCCGGCTCGACCCCGCGATGGGCGCTCGCGTCGACGGCCGGCACGTCGCCCGCCGACGGCCCGAACACGTCGAGCGGGAAGTCGAGGAACGTCGGCCCGCGGTGGGGCTCGATCGCCAGGCGGGCGGCCTCGTGCACCATCGTGCCCGCCTGCGTCGGGTCGGTGACCGTCGCGGCCGACTTGGTGATCGACGCCAGGATCGGGACGTGGTCGAGTTCCTGCAGCGATCCCGCACCCCAGCGTCCCTGCGGCGCCCGTCCACCGAGCACGACCACCGGAGAACCGTTGAAGTGCGCCGACGTCACCGCCGACACCCCGTTGGTGATACCGGGCCCGGCCGTCAGCGCAGCGAACCCCGGCCGTCGGGTGAGTTTCGCGTACGCCTCCGCGGCGAACGTCGCCGACTGTTCGTGTCGGGTGTCGATCACGCGCATGCCCTGGTTGCGGGCGGCGTCGTAGAGCGGCCAGATGTGCCCCCCGTTCAGCGTGAACATCACGTCCGTGCCGAAACCCGACAGAGCGGCCACGGCCTGCTCCCCAGCGTGTCCTTCGATCAGTGCCATGTCATCTGACCGTAATCTCCGCCTACAGTACCGGAGTGATGCAGGTCACCGAGGAGGCCGCCGCGCCCGAGCGGCAACACCGGGTGTTCTGGTGGAAGGAGGCGATGATCGTCGCGGTCTTCTACGGCATCTACTCGTTCACCCGCAACCTCTTCGGCTCGAACAAGATCGCCGCCGACGGCGTCCCCGAGCAGGCCTTCACCAACGCCGAACGTGTCATTCGCGCCGAGATCTGGCTGCACCTCTACCACGAGCAGACGGTGCAGTCCTGGTTCCTCCCCTACCGATTGTTCATCCAGTTCTGGAACGTCTACTACGGCACTGCGCACTTCGTCGTCACGCTCGGCGTGTTCGTCCTGCTGTACCTGAAGCGGGCCGACGTCTTCCCGCAGTGGCGCAACACCCTGGCGGCCATGACCGCGCTGGCGATCATCGGGTTCGCCTGGTTCCCACTCATGCCGCCCCGCCTGCTCGACGAACCCTGCCCGCGTGACGATCCGACCAGTTACGGCGGCGCCTGCATCGAGAGCGACGTCCGCCCGGAGGACGGTTTCGGATTCGTCGACACGCTCGTCGAGTTCGGCGGGCCGTGGTCGTTCGAGTCCGACACCATGGCGTCGATCTCCAACCAGTACGCCGCCATGCCGAGCCTCCACATCGGCTGGTCCACTTGGTGCGCCATCGCCGTCTGGCCGCTGTTGCGCCGCCGTTGGACGAAGGCGCTCGTGCTGTTGTACCCGGCGACGACGTTGTTCGCGATCGTGGTCACCGCCAACCACTACTGGCTCGACGGCGTCGGTGGTCTCGTCGTGTTCGGCGTGGGGTCGCTCATGGGCTGGGGGCTGCACCGGTGGAACCAGGAACGGCTCGACCGACAGTTCGCCGCCGAACGTCGATCGGCCAGTTCGTCGCAGTACCACGCATGAACGTCCGACTGGTCCTATCCTGGACGACGACATGAGTCAGATGCGATTGAACCCCCTCAACGGACGGTGGGTGACCATCGTCGCCGAGCGGGCGGAACGACCGAGTGACTTCGCCCCGCGCGATCGTTCGGTCGAGTCCGATCCCAATCGGCTGTGTCCGTTCTGCGCCGGCAACGAGGAGGCCACACCTCCCGCGCTCGAGACCGTCGAGGCCGACGGTTCGTGGTCCATGCGAGTGATTCCGAATCGCTATCCCGCCTTCGACGGCGAGGAAGCCTTCGCCGTGCACAACCTCGGTCCCGTTCACGTGATGGCCGAGGCGAGTGGCATCCACGAGGTCTTCGTCTACACACCCGAGCACGATGGTGGCCTGCACCTGCTCGACGACGACCATGCCGCCCAGCTGATGCGGGTGCTGCGCGACCGGTTCGCCGAACATGCGTCCACGCCCCAGGTCCGCTACACCCAGGCGATCGTCAACCACGGATGGGAGGCCGGCGCCTCGATCGCCCATCCGCACGGCCAGATCCTCGGCCTGCCGTTCGTCCCCGGTGAGATCCTCGACGAGGAACGCGCCTTTGCCCGCTTCGCCGGCGGCTGTCTGCTGTGCACCACCGTCGAGGCCGAACTGTCAGCCGACGAACGTGTCGTCTTCGCCACCGACGACGTCGCCGTCATCGCTCCGTACTGGAGCGGCGCACCGTACGAGATGCTCATCGTGCCCCGCCACCACGAAGGCCACCTCCAAGACGCCCCCGACGACAGCCTGGCGGCCGTCGGCATCGCGCTGCGCGACGCACTCGGTCACCTCGATGCGGCGCTCGGCGACGTGGCGTTCAACCTCGGCTTCCACACCGCCCCGCACCAGCACACCGGCCAGTACCACTGGCACGCCCACGTGTGGCCGAACCTCGTCACACAGGCGGGCTTCGAACGCGGCACCGGCGTGATGATCAACATCGTGCCGCCCGAACAGGCCTGCGACACCCTGCGTTCCGTGGCCGCGTCGGCCTGAGCCGACGCACGCGCTCCGCGCCTCACCGGTTCTGGGCGGAATACGTCGCAGAGAGTGAGACAGGATCCGCTGAGAAATCAACGGATGACCACTCGCACCCGGAACCAGGCGGCCGCCTCAGGCTGGCGACCTGGAGGCGAGCCAGACCATCGACATCGGTCCGATGTCGACGAGCGCCGACGATCCGAGCGACTGCCACGGCTCGGGCGCACCGACGACCGATCGCCGCTCGTCGCCGCGGTGCCCGCTCCCCCACCAACTCGCATCGTCGGTGTCGACGATGACGTCCCACGAGCCGCCCCACGGCAGCCCGACGCGGTAGCCGGGTCTCGTGACCGGCGTGAAGTTGGCGATGCACACGACCGCCGCCGATCCGTCGACATCCCATCGGGTGAAGGCGTACAGGCTGTGCGCCGCGTCGTCGGCGTCGAGCCACTGGAACCCGCCCTGTTCGGTGTCGCGGCGCCACAGCGCCGGCCATGCGTCGGCCGCGCGGTTCAGGGCCCCGATCAGGTCGTGTACACCCCGATGGGCCGCGTGGTCGAGAAGATGCCACGGCAGCCCGGCCTCGTCGTTCCACTCCTCCCACGGGGCCAGCTCGGCGCCCATGAAGACCAGTGGCGCTCCGGGCAGCGACCACTGCCAGGCGTACAGCGCCCGGAGAGCCGCGAACCGTTGCCAGTCGTCGCCACCCATCTTGCGCAGCAGGCTGCCCTTTCCGTGGACGACCTCGTCGTGGCTCAAGGGCAGCACGAAGCGTTCGTCGTACGCGTAGAGCATTGCGAACGTCATCTCGTTGTGGTGATGGCTCCGATGCACCGGGTCGAGCGCGAGGTAGTCGAGCGTGTCGTGCATCCACCCCAGGTTCCACTTGTGGGTGAACCCGAGACCGCCGCTCGAGATCGGGGCCGTGACGCCGGGCCACGACGTCGACTCCTCGGCGATCATCAACGCGTCGGGGAACTCGTCGGCGACCACCGCGGTCGTTTCGCGCAGGAACGCGAGGGCCTCGAGGTTCTCACGCCCGCCGTACACGTTCGGGGTCCACTCGCCCTGGACACGCGAGTAGTCGAGGTACAGCATCGAGGCAACCGCATCGACGCGCAGACCGTCGACGTGGAACTGGTCGAGCCAGTACAACGCGTTCGCGACCAGGAAGTTGCGGACCTCGTTGCGTCCGTAGTCGAACACGTACGTACCCCAGTCGGGATGCTCGCCGCGGCGGGGATCCGGATGCTCGTACAGCGGCGTTCCGTCGAAGCGGGCCAGGCTCCACTCGTCACGCGGGAAATGGGCGGGAACCCAGTCGACGACGACACCGATGCCGCGTCCGTGCATGTGGTCGACGAAGCGGCGGAAACCATCGGGGTCGCCGAAGCGCGCCGTCGGCGAGTAGTAGCCGGACACCTGGTAGCCCCACGAGCCGCCGAACGGATGCTCGGCGATCGGCATCAGTTCGACGTGGGTGAACCCGAGACGGGCGACGTGATCGCCGATCTGGGTCGCCAGCTCGTCCCAGGTGTCGACCGTGCGCTTCCACGACGCGAGGTGGACCTCGTAGATCCGCAGCGGGGTCGTACCGTCGAGCGTCGAGCGTCGAGCGTGCATCCACTCGTCGTCGGTCCACGCGTGCGCCCCCGAGGTGGGCACCACGCTGGCATCACTCGGCGGACGCTCGCTCTGGCGAGCCATCGGGTCGGCCTTGTGCAGCGTGCGGCCCTCACGGGTCGTGATCACGAACTTGTACCGGTGACCGGTCTGCGCCTCGGGGGCCACCGTGGTCCAGATGCCCGTCGGCACCTCCGACATCACCGGCGTCAGCGGTTCGGGGACCCAGTCGTTCCAGTCCCCGATGACGGCGACGCCGGCTGCGTCGGGTGCCCAGACGCCGAAACGGACGGAGCGCGCGGAACCCGACTCGTCGACGAGGAGCGGTTGCGGGCCGAGGAGCTCCCAGAGTCGCCGATGGGTTCCCTCACCGAACAGGTGGAGGTCGAGATCACCGATCGGGCGGGCGACGTGAACCATCGCCACCCAGGGTACGGCCTCGGCGAGAGTAGGGTGCGCGGCCGTGCGCGTCTTGATGCTCTCGTGGGACTTCCCGCCCCGAGCGACCGGTGGGATCGCAGCGCAGGTGAGTGGCCTCAGCGCTGCGCTCGCCGCCGCCGGCCACGAGGTCGTGGTCCTCACCGTCGCCGACCGCCCGGCCGAACTCGAGGCCAAGCCCCCGCCCGGCGTGCGTGTGCTGCGCACGCTCGTCGACCTCCCGTGGCTGCCACCCGCGGAAACGGTGACCCGGATCGCGTCCGCGAATCACGCGGTCACCAAACTCGGCTCCCGATTCAGTGGTGATCTCGCCGGCTGGGAACCCGACGTGGTGCACGGCCACGACTGGCAGCTCGGCTGGGCCGCCGACTCGCTGGCGGCGCGGTACGCCGTACCGTTCGTATTGACGATGCACGGCACCGAGCGGGTGCGCCACGGCGGACAGCTCCCGCTCGGCCACCCCACCGACATCAACTCGATCGAGTGGTGGCTGGCGTTCCAGGCGGACCGCATGATCGCTCCGACCCGCTTCATCGTCGAGCAACTGGTGATCGGATTCGAACTCGACGTCGATCACATCGCGCACATCCCCAATGGCATCGACCCGTCGCTGTGGCGTCCCGTCGGCGCGGCCGTGGCACCGCACGGCCCACGCGATCCGCTGGTGGTCTCGTGGGGACGCGTCCAGTACGAGAAGGGGTTCCAGGTCCTGGCGCGGGCGATCCACACGCTCCGCAGCCGGATCCCCGACGTCCACGGCGTCATCGCCGGGAGGGGCAGCTACCTCCCCGAACTGCAGACACAGATCGACGTCGAAGGCGTGAGCGACCTCATCGAACTGCCCGGGTTCCTGGCCGACTCCGACCTGCGCAATCTCGTGCATCGCGCCGGATGCGTCGTGATCCCGTCGCTCTACGAGCCGTTCGGCATCGTCGCGCTCGAAGCGCTCGCCGCCGGCGCCCCGTTGATCGTGGCGAGAACCGGTGGGCTCGCCGAACTCGTGGTCGGTACCAACGCCGGCGTCACGTTCGAGCCCGGCAATCCCGACGACCTCGCCGACGCGATCGAACAGGTGCTGACGAACGACGAACTCGCCACGATCCTCGTCGCCAACGCCCGTGACCTCGTGGAACGCAAGTACGCGTGGGGTGCCATCGCCCGCGCGACGGCCGAGGTGTACACCTCGGCCCCGATGACGGCTCGATGAACGCTCGATCCGACCGGACCAGACCGTGCCGACGACTCGCTAACGTCTGCGCCGATGCGACCGCTCCACCAGTTCACTGTCACCAGCAACGTACCGGCCTCGTTGGAGGCGCTCGAGACGATCGCTGCCAACCTGCAGTGGGCCTGGAGCCGCCAGCTCGCTCAGCTCTTCGATCGACTCGACGGCTCACCGACCGGCCGTTGGTGGCGCGAGACCGGCCAACATCCTGTCGATCTGGTCCATCGGACCTCACCGGCATGTTGGGAGGCGCTCGCCGCCGACGAGCAGTACGTCGAACAGGTCGCACGGGGCCGCCAACATCTCGACGAGTCCCTCGTCGGCTCGAGCTGGTTCGGTCGGCGCCACGCCGACGGTGAGACCCCGCTCGACCTCGTTGCCTACTTCTCGCCCGAGTTCGGCATCACCGAAGCTCTCCCGCAGTACTCGGGCGGACTCGGCGTGCTCGCGGGCGATCACCTGAAGGCCAGCTCCGACCTCGGCGTGCCGCTCGTCGGCGTCGGCTTGCTGTACGCCGAGGGCTACTTCCACCAGGAACTCGACGTCGACGGGTGGCAGCGCGAACGCAACGAACGCATCGACCCGGACGCTCTGGGGATCCAGCCAACCGGTGTGGAGGTGCACGTCGACCTCGCAGGCGTCGACGTGACCGTTCGGGTGTGGCGCGTCGATGTCGGACGGATCCCGCTGTACCTGCTCGACACGAATGTCGCGACCAACCCGCCCGAGGTGGTCGCCGTCACCGACCGGCTGTACGGCGGTGACGAGCAGCACCGGCTGCGCCAGGAGATCATCCTCGGCATCGGCGGTGTGCGGGCGCTGCGGGCGCTCGGCATCCGGCCGCAGGTGTTCCACACCAACGAGGGCCACGCCGGCTTCCTCGGCCTCGAGCGGATCCGTGAATGGGTCGATCAGGGCCTGTCGTTCACCGAGGCGATCGAGGCAGTCCGCGCCGGCAGCGTGTTCACGACGCACACCCCCGTGCCCGCGGGCATCGACCAGTTCCCCCTCGAGCTCTTCGAGCAGTACTTCGCGTCGTTCGCAGAACACTGCGGCACGACGTTCGCCGAACTCGCCGAACTCGGGCAGGGCGGCTCGGATCACGGCAAGTTCAACATGGCCCTGATGGGTCTGCGTCTCGCGGCGCGGGCCAACGGCGTCGCCCGTCTCCATGGCGAGGTGTCGCGCCACATGTTCGGTGGCCTCTGGCCGGACCTGCCCGTCAGGGAGGTCCCGATCGGCCACGTCACCAACGGTGTCCATGCACGGTCGTGGGTGAGCGACCGGGTCGACGAACTGTTCGGGCGGTCGATCGGCGACGAATGGCATCTCGCCGACGAGCACCAGTGGTCGCACGTCAAGAACCTCGACCATCACGACATCTGGGACGTGCGCAATCAGGGTCGGCGCGAGCTGGTGGACATGGTGCGACATCGGACCGGTGAGGACGTGCTCGACCCGAACGTGCTCACGATCGGGTTCGCCAGGCGGTTCGCCACCTACAAGCGTTCCACGCTGCTGCTGGGCCAGATGGAGCGGCTCGAGGCGTTGCTCCTCGACGCCGACCGACCGGTGCAGTTCGTGTTCGCCGGCAAGGCCCACCCTGCCGACGAGCCGGGCAAGAACATGATCCGCGAGATCGACCGACTCGCCCGCTCGGCAAACGTCGGCCACCGGTTCGTGTTCATCGCGGACTACGACATCGGTATCGCTCGCACCATGTACCACGGGTGCGACGTGTGGCTCAACACGCCACGTCGCCCGATGGAGGCCTGCGGGACGAGCGGTATGAAAGCCGCTCTGAACGGTGTGCTGAACTGTTCGATCCGCGACGGCTGGTGGGACGAGATGTCCGCCGATCGCAACGGCTTCGACATCACGTCGTTCAACGACGATCCCGACTACGACCGACGCGATCGACGCGAGGCGTCGGCTGCGTTCGACGTGATCGAGAACCAGATCGTCCCGTCGTTCTACGGACGCGGCGACGACGGACTCCCCCACGACTGGCTCGACCGGATCACCACCAACTGGGCGACGCTCGGCTGGCGCGTCATCGCCAGCCGGATGGTGCGCGACTACGTGTCCGAGTACTACGAGCCCGCCGCGGCCAGCTCCGACTCGATCGTCGCCGACGGCGGTGTCCGGGCGCGAGAACTGGCGGCGTGGAAACGGCGCGTCAGAGAGGCCTGGCCCAGCGTTCGGGTCACGATCGACCCCGACGCGTCGAGCCTCGAGGCCGGTACCGCGACCGACGAGCGACGCGTCGTCGCCCACCTGGATCCGGGCGCGATCACCGAGGGAGACCTGAGCGTGCAGCTGGTTCACGGACCGGTCACCGCCGACGGGTCGTTCGACGAGCAGCGGATGACCGTGACCGACATGACGGCCCAGGGCGACGGTCGATTCGCGTCGAGCTTCACGCCCGGCGAAGCCGGACGATGGGGCGTCACCGTACGAGCCATGCCGACGCACCCGTTGCTCACGAACCTCTCCGACACCGGACTGGTCACCACCGACTGACCGCGAATCGACCGCTGCTGCAGCAGTGGCCTTCGTTAGCCTGCTCCGGTGACCACCGAAGCGATCGCTCAGCGCACTGCGCCGTCGCCCCGGATGTTGTTCATCGCGTTCGGCGGGCTCATGGCCAGCCTCGCCGCGGGGTACGGCGTGCTGTTCACCATCGTCGACGACTATCGCGACGAGTACGGGATCAGCGAAACGTCGATCGGTGTGGTCATCGGGATCGGGTTCGTCGCCGCGTTCCTCTCGCAGGTGCTCATCGCGCCGCTCGCCGACCGCGGCCACGCCCGCACGGTGGTGCTGTTCGGCGTGGCTGTCAACGTGGTCGGACTCCTCCTGATGGGGTTCAGCACCACGCTCACCCCGATTCTCATCGGCCGATTCATCTCGGGTGTCGGCATCGGCGCCGCCGTGCCGGCCGCCCGCCGCATCGTGATCCTCGCCGATCCCAACCATCTCGGCCAGAACCTCGGGCGCCTCCTCGCCGCCGAGGTGTTCGGCTTCGCGCTCGGCCCGGCGGTCTCCGCCGTGCTCGTCGGTCCCTTCGGCATCCCGGCGCCGTTCATCGTGGTCGCCGCGGCCACGATGATCCTCCTGCCGTTCGTCGCCCGGGTGGCCGTCAGCGAGAGCGGCCCGACTGCGCATCGACGTCTTGCCGTCGACCTGCTGCGAATCCGGCCGTTCGCCGGAGCCGTCGTGCTCGGCGCCGCAGTCTTCGTGATGATCGGCTCGTTCGATTCGCTCTGGGCCGTCGTCCATGCCGACCTCGGGACCACGAAGTGGTTGGCGAACCTCGGGATCACCCTGTTCGCGTTGCCGCTCATCATCCTCGGCCCGATCGGGGGACGATGGGCGCAGGTGTACGGCCCGTTCAAGGTGGCCGTGGGGGGCCTCGTCGCCGGTGCATTCTTCATGTCGCTGTACGGCGTCATGCCGACAGGTGGACTGATCTTCGCCGTGGCCATGCTGCATTCGGTGAGCGACGGCCTGACGGTGTCGAGCACCGGCGTGGCCGTCGGTATGACGGTGCCGGAGGACCGTCAGGCCGGGGCACAAGGGGTACTGGGCGGAGCCCAGGCGCTGGCCGCGGGGATCATGGCGGTCGTCACCGGTGCCCTGTACGACCATTTCGGCCGGACCGTCGCCTACGCCGTGTGCGGCGGGGTGATGCTCGTGCTGGTGGCCGCCGGCGCGTGGCTGGCCCGATCGGCCTGGTCGCTCACGCGTCCGCTGCACGTCGACGATCCCGTCGGTCCGGAACCCGCAGCCGTCCCGTCCACCGGCTGATCACGCCAGACCGGTCGCCGTCACCTGTCCACCTCGTTCGCCGACGCGTCTCCTCGACGCGGCCCCGTGACCTGCGCGCTCTCCGTACGCTGGCCGCATGGAGTGGACGGTGCACGGCGAGCGGACGTTGTACGACAGCGAATGGATGCGCCTCGCGCTCGTCGACGTCGAGCTGCCGAGTGGCCCCCGCTTCGAGCACCACGTGCTGCGGATGCCCGCCGAAGCTGCCGGTGTCGTCGTCGACGACCCTGCCCGCGGCGTGCTGCTGCTGTGGCGTCATCGCTTCATCACCGACACGTGGGGGTGGGAGATTCCGGCCGGGCGCGTCGACGAAGGCGAGTCGAGCGTCGATGCGGCGGCTCGGGAGACGCTGGAGGAGTCGGGCTGGAACCCCGGCCCGCTGACGGCCCTCACCCGCTACTTCCCGAACAACGGCACGACCGACGCAGCCTTCAACGTCTTCCTCGCCACCTCGGCCACCCATGTCGGCGAGCCGGCCGACCCCGACGAAGCCGAACGCGTCGAGTGGCTCCCGTGGGACACCGTGCGTTCCGAGATCGAGGCCGGCCGCGTCCGCGACGGTCTCTCCCTCACCGGACTCCTGTACCGCCTCGCCTTCCCCGACTCCTGAGTCCGCCAGGTCTCGGGTTCGGGCGCTGCACCGGGCCGACGAGGTGTGGCAGGGTTGGGCATGGCGTTCGGTCAGTCGTCGGGTCCACCGGCAACGGGTCAGCAGCTACGCGAGCTCCTCGAGCTGCTGGCGGCTGCCGGTCACACCGACTTCCGCGATGCGCGAGGCCCGATGGGGTTCACGCAGCGTCAGGCGGCCGGCAAGTTCACCCGCGACGAAGCCGACCACTTCATCGAGCGCCTCGAGTCGGAGCTGTACGGCGAGGCGCCACCGGCTGGTACGGAGACCCCGCCGACCACCAGCGCGCCTCGTGCGTCGACGTCGAAGATCACACCCCGCCGCCAGATGGCGGACCCGTCGATCGCGCTCGACGACGTCCCGGCCGAGGTTCTTGCGGCCGAGCTGCAACGCCGGGGCTGGGTCGTGCTCCAGCCCGACTGACCGAACGCGAGACGCCGGCGTCGCAACACCCGGAGCGGAACGCTCGCGAGCGGGTCAGTGGCCGGTGAACTCTGCCTTGCCGGGTCCGTGTTCGAGGAAGCTGGCGACGCCGATCTGCGAGTCGTCAGTCGAGAACACCTCCACGAACGCCGCTCGCTCCTGCGCGAGCCCATCGGTCAACGACGTCGAGAGCCCGCCGTCGATCACGCGTTTCGCGATCGCCTGTGCAGTCAGGGCACCACGGGCGACCTCTGCAGCGAGCGACAACGCCCGCTCGTGCAGTTCGTCGGGCGCGACGACCTCGTCGACGAGCCCGATCCGCAGCGCCTCCTCGGCGCGCACCTGACGGCCGGTGATGCACATCTCCTTGGCCCGGCTCGCGCCGATCGTGCGTGGCAGCCGCTGCGTGCCGCCGCCGCCGGGAATGATGCCGAGCAGGATCTCGGGCTGGCCGAACACGGCCTTCTCCGAGGCGATCCGGTAGTCACAGGCGAGGGCCAGCTCACATCCCCCACCGAGCGCGTATCCGCTGACGGCTGCGATCACGAACCGCGGCAGTGCGGCCAGCGCATCGAGCGTCGAGTGGAAGCCCTCGGCGATGGTGGCGGCCTCGGCCGGTCCTCCGAACTGCGAGATGTCGGCGCCGGCAGCCAGGAGTCGGTCCCCGCCCGTGACCACCACCGCGCCCGGGAGATCAGCGGCGAGTTCGGCCACCGCGTTGCGGATCTCGGCGAGCAACTCCTGTGACAACGCGTTGACCTTGCCGTTGGCGAGGGTGATGACCGCGACGCCGTCGTCGCGTCGGTCGAGGGTGAGCAGTTCGTGGTCGGCCATGCAGCGAGTCTTGCCGATGGCCCTGACCCTCACCCGATCCGGTCGGAACAACCGGTTGGGGCGGGGGTTCCGGGCGGCACACCCGGTTTGCGTGAGAGTTCCATTGGGACGGGCCAACCGAATTGTCACCCAAACAGGTTGGGGCCGGGGTTCGGGTTGGGGTCAGGCGTCGACGGCTGCGAGCATCTCGTCGGCGGCGGTCCACGGGTCGGTGGAACGTTCGACCACGGCGTCGGTGAGTTCGTCCCATCGTTGGCCCGAACAGATCTCGCGAGCGCGTCGCCCGAGTCGGGTGGCCACGATCTCGCGCAACTCCTCGCGCAGCCGGAACGCTCTCCGCTCGGCCAGTTGGCCCGACGATTCGGCGTAGGCCCGATGGGCCAGGACCGCATCCCACAGCTCCGGCACACCCTGGCCGGTGGATCCGACGGTCGGCACGATCGGCGGACGCCACGTGTCGTGGGGCAGATCGGACAGATCCAGCATCTGCATCAGGTCGCGGCTCGTCTCCTCGACGCCCTTGCGATCGGCCTTGTTGATCACGAACACGTCGGCGATCTCCATCAGTCCGGCCTTGTTCGCCTGCACGCTGTCGCCCCACCCCGGGTTGACGACGACGACCGTCGTGTCGGCCTTTCCGGCGACCTCGACCTCGACCTGGCCGACGCCCACGGTTTCCACGAGGATCCAGTGCCGCCCGATCGCGTGGAGCAGCCTGACGGCCTCCGGCGTCGCCAGCGACAGCCCTCCGAGGTGACCGCGCGTGGCCATCGAGCGGATGAAGACACCGGGGTCGGTTGCGTGGTCCTGCATGCGTACCCGGTCGCCCAGGATCGCTCCCCCGGTGAACGGCGACGAGGGATCGATGGCGAGCACGGCGATCTCGAGATCCTGCGCCCGCAGGTTTCCGATGATCGAACTCGTCAGCGTGCTCTTGCCCGCACCGGGAGCGCCCGTGAGTCCGACCGTGTAGCCCGATCCGCTCAGCGGATAGGCGAGCCGGCCGATGGTGCGGGCGTCGTCGTCGCCTCGCTCGATGAGCGACAGGAGACGGGCGAGCGCGCTGCGGTCGCCGTCGCAGGCGGCCTGGAACAGTTCGGGCGCGGGGCGATGACGTCGGCTCACGAGGCTGGCCTCACGCCGCCTCTTCGGCGATGTTCACCACTTCGGTGACACCGTCGACACGGTCGCGCATGATGCGTTCGATCCCGGCCTTCAGGGTCTGCGTCGACGCCGGACATCCCACGCAGGCACCGATGAGTTCGACCGAGACGATGCCGGTGCTCTCGTCGACGTCGTGGAGGATGATGTCGCCGCCGTCGGCCTGCAACGCCGGGCGGATGACCTCGATGGTGGCTTCGACCTGTTCACGCATGACCAGGCCATTCAATCAGCCGAGCCCGTACGATCGGTAGACGTGGCCGCAGTCTTCGCCGTCGTCTCGGCACCCGCGCTCCTCGCCCACGAGGGTGGCTGGGACGAAGCACTGCTCATCGGGGCCCCGATCCTCATCATCATCGGCCTGCTCTGGCTCGCCAAACGCCGGGTCGACGCCGCCCACCAACCGTCACACGGTGCCGGGTCAAACGTGACGGAATCCGACACCGACCGTCACGTTTGACCCGGCACCGTATGACGTTCAGCGGCGTTCGATGTGGGCGCCGACGGCCGACAGACGGCCGACCAGGTCGTCGTAGCCGCGATCGATGTGGTGGATCCCGGTGATCTCGGTCTCACCTTCGGCAGCCAGGCCGGCAACGACCATGGCCGCTCCCGCCCGGATGTCGTGCGCTCGCACCGGCGCACCGGAGAGTCGGCGCACGCCACGCACGACGGCATGGTGTCCGCTCGTTCGCACATCGGCTCCGAGCCGCTGCAACTCCTCGACGTAGCGGAACCGTCCCGGATAGAGGTTCTCCGTCACGATCCCGACGCCGTCGGCCACCGCGAGCATGGTGATGATCAGCGGCTTGTAGTCGGTGGCGATCCCCGGATACGGCAACGTCGCCACATCGATCGAACGCAGCCGATCCGGCGCGGTGACCCGCATCCCCGTGCCGTGTCCACGCTCGTTCAGGATCGTGATCTCGAGGCCCATGTCCGCGAACCGGTCGAGCAGCATCGTCATGTGCTCGGGACGCGCCCCTTCGACGATGAGTTCGCCACCCGCCACGGCCACGGCTGCGAGGTAGGTGGCCGCCTGGATCCGATCCGGGACCGTGTGGTGCGACACCGCGTGCAACGACCCGCGTTCGACACCCTCGATCACGAGCGTCGAGGTGCCGACCCCCGAGATGTGCGCACCCATCGCGATCAGGAACTCGCACAGGTCGGCGATCTCTGGTTCACGGGCGGCATTGTTGATCGTGGTTCGGCCATCGGCGAACACCGCGGCAGTCATCAGGTTCTCGGTTGCTCCCACGCTCGGGAAGTCGAACGTGATGTCCGCACCGTGCAGCCGGTCGGCGGAGGCCTCGAGGTATCCGTGGCTGAACTTGAAGGTGGCCCCCATCGCTTCGAGCCCGGCGACGTGCATGTCGATCGGACGCGATCCGAAGTCGTCGCCACCCGGCATCGACAGGCGCAGGTGACCACACCGCGCGAGCAGCGGCCCGAGCACGTTGATCGATGCCCGGATCCGCTCGACGAGTTCGTACGGCGCCACGGGTGTGAGGTCACCGTGGTCGGTCACGAGCAGACGATCGGGAGTCGGCCGCTCGATCGACACACCGATCGCCTCGAGCAGATCTCCCATGATGGTGACATCGACGATGTCGGGCACATTCGTCAGTTCGAAGGTGCCGTCGCACAGGAGCGTGGCGGCCATCAGCTTGAGCACCGAGTTCTTCGCACCGGGGACCACGACCGTGCCGGCGAGCGGTCCATTGCCCCGCACGACGATCGCGGGCGCGTCGGTGAGCGCCTCGGAGATCGGATTCATGGCCCACCAGTATGCTCCCGCCGTGGAGCCAGGCGGGCGCATACTCATCCGTCGCCGGCCCGACACCCCCGACGAGCGCCAGCGCTTGGTCGAACCGCGTGACGACCTGCTGCTCGAATCACGCACGGCCGACGGGGCACAACGACCGGAACAGACGCTGTCCGTGCGATTCGTCCAGGAGGACGGCCCGTTCACGCGGTACGAGCGCACTGTCGAGGTCGTCGACGACGAACTGGTCGAAACCACGTCGTATCGGCTGACGATTCCGTGGTTCGGCTGGCTCTTCCGCTGGCCGGTCGGCCGCGTCGTTGCCCGAAAGGGGTCAGCGAACAGCTGGTGGGCCCCACCCGACCGACTCGATGCGACCCAGATTCTCGTCGTCGGCCTGCTCGCCGCGGCGTCGATGAGCGCTGCGTTCGTCAACACGCTGTTCACGCAGACCGTCAACTTCGCCGCCGAGGACTTCGGCGCGAGCGACACGGCGATCGGGGTCGCCGGCGCCGTGGTGAGGGCCGGGATCGTCCTGGCGATCCCGGCGGCGGTCATCGCCGATCGCATCGGTCGCCGGCGCGTGATCGTGGCGGTGGCGTGGCTCGGTCCGCTGCTGTCGGTGCTGGGTGCCTTTGCGCCCTCGTTCGCCGTGCTCGTGGCAACGCAGACCGTGGCCCGCCCGATGGGGATCGCCCTCGCGTTCCTCGTCGGGGTCGTTGCGTCCGAGGAGATGCCCCGCAACAGCCGGACGTACGCCGTGAGCATCCTCGCGATGGCCGCCGGCCTCGGCGCCGGCATCGCCGTGATCGCGCTGAGCCTCGCCGACCTCGGGCCCGGAGGCTGGCGCTTCATCTATCTGCTCGCGGCCATCTGGTGCATCGTTGCACTCGACCTCGCACGCCGCCTGCCGGAGACCCGCCGCTTCACCGCCGCCCACATCGTGGCCCGCATCCGACCCCCGCGGATGAACCGTCGACGCCTGCTGCTGCTCAGCGCGGTCGCGTTCGCCGGGAACATCTTCGTGGCACCGGCGAGCCTCTTCCAGAACAACTACCTCACCGACGTCCGGGGGTTCTCCGGCGGCACGATCGCCGTGTTCTCCATCGTGGTCGGAACGCCCGCAGGCATCGGTCTGATCGTCGGTGGGCGGATCGCCGACACCCGTGGTCGCCGGCGTCTGATCGCCGTCACGGTGCCGCTGGGCACGGCCGGGGTCGTCGGTGCGTTCGCCGTGGGAGGCGTGCCGCTGTGGGTCCTCTCGCTCGTCGGCGGCCTGCTGCTCAGCGCGGCCTACCCCGCCCTCGCGGTCTACCGCACCGAGCTGTTCCCCACCGGCAACCGCAGTCGGGCGACCGGCCTCGTCACGGCAGCGGCACTCATCGGCGGCATCGTCGGGCTGCTCTCCATGGGCGCACTACTGGATGCCGACTGGTCGTACGCCGGCGTGTTGGCGACCCTCGCGATCGGCCAACTGATCGTCACCGTGCTCGTCGTCGTCGCCTACCCCGAGACCGCCCACCTCGAGCTGGAGGCACTCAACCCGGAAGACGCCCCGATCGACCTGCACCACCTCGACGCCCAGTCACCGCCCGCCCCGGAACCCACCGACCGCTGAACACACCACCCCGCGATGAGCGAAGTGACCGGACGTCGGTCGCCTCGCTCATCGCCTGGGCGCGACGGGCGTCACGTTGGGCCCGGCACCGTGTGACGGTCGACGAACTCGGCGACGGCGTCGGCGATCGTGGCGTCGGCACCCTTCAGGTCGTGGCGTCCGCCCTCGATCCACACGTGCTCGACCGGTGCCTGCATCGTGGAGGTCCATGCGGTCAGCTCATCGGGCGAGCCGAACGGGTCGTTCGTGCCCGAGATGAACAGACACGGCACCGAGATGCACGCGAGATGCTCGACGCGGAGGTTCTCCGGCTTCCCCGGCGGATGCAACGGATAGCAGATCAGCACGAGTCCGGCGAGCCTCGCCACCGCTCCCCCACCGTCGACGTCGGCAGCGACCATCGACGTCATCCGCCCGCCCATCGAACGGCCGCCCATCACGATCGGCCCCCGGCGACGACTGAAACCGGCGAGATCGTGCCGGATCGAGGCCATGAGTTTCGGGGCACGGTCCGGTGCGCGCCGGCCCTCGCGTCGATACGGGAAGTCGATGCGCTCCACCGCTGCCGACCGGCCGAGACGCTGCTCGATGGCCACCAGACTCGAATGGTCACGGCCGGACCCGGCGCCCGGGTACAGCATCACCGTGGGCTTTGCCATCAGCGTTCGTCCGTCCTCAGTCCGGCGCGGCGCTGAGCACCCGGCGGGCCTCGGCGAGATCACTCATCGCCTTGGCGGCGTCGACGCTGTCGCCACCGTGGTCGGGATGCACGTTGCGCATCTGCTCACGGAACCTTGCCGTCACGTCACGCTTCGACGGCGCCTTGCCACCGAGATCGAACCCGAGGATGCCCATCGCCCATGCCCGAGGATCGGCGAGCGCTTCCAGCGCGAGCGTCTGCGAACCAGCGAGATACGCGATCATCGACGGGCCGATCGGTCCACGCCAGCGTGCCGCCTTCTGGAGCACCGGCGCGAGCCGACGACGGTGCTCGGGGGCCAGCCGCTCGACGGCGTAGATCGCACCCAACACCTGGACCAGATCGGTGCCCTGCGAACGGAAGTCGAACGAGAGGTCGTCGCCGTTGCCGACCATCGTGTGGTGGCTCTTGGCCAGCCCGTGCCGGTCGACCTGGAAGCGGTGACGCAAGCGGGGCTGCACGACCCGCCCACCGGTCTCGATCTCCGTGATGAGGCGGTGCACGTCGGGAACGAGCTCTTCGTCGACCCCGTAGAGGTGCTCGGCGATGATCGCACCGAGCAACAGGCCACCGAACCCGGGCGCCGGGTCGACCGGGAGCACCATGTGGCCGAGCGCGACGCGGCGCGTCGGGACCGCTGGGCGGGTGTGCCAGATCTCGAGCTCGGCGAGCAGCACGGCGCGGCTCAGACGTAGGGCCGAAGCAGCGAACGCAGCTCCTGGGCGGCGCCGATGACCTCGGAGTCGTGATCGTCGCCGGAATCCGCGGCTGCCTGCGCCCCGACCAGCGCGACGATCCGGTCGACACCCTCGACACCGGCGGCCCACGTCCTGTGCGCCAGGCCGTACGGCGGCTGCTTGACGTCGATCCGACCCTGCAGATCGATCAGCGTGCTCCGGGCGCTCGCATCGAGCGGGTCCTTGGCCAGCCGGTCGGCCGCGAGGAACATGGTGCTCAGTGCACCCTCGGGTGGCGCAGCTCCCTCGTCGCCGCCACCCCCGAGCAGCTCGCCCGACTCGATCGCGTCGAGGAGATCATCGACTGCGTGCTCGGCGTCGGCCGCGACGATCACCGTGGCGCCTTCCCAGCGATGCGGGATCTCGGCGTCGATCAGCGCCTCGGTCAGCACCTTGCGGTCGGCGTCGGTCCACTCGTCGAGGCCGAACTCGGTCGATTCGGCATCGCCCTCGAGAATGATCGGGAACGGGCCGAACAGGGCCTCGAGTCGCTCGAACACCGCGTCGACGGCGGCCTCGACCTCCTCGGGAACGACCAACTCGTCCCCGTCCCAGAAGTGCGGGAACTCGGCATCGGCCAGTGCCTCGGACAACTCGGCGCGTTGCTCGAACGTCCACACCGACATGTCGTAGTGCACCTTGACGACGTCGGGATCGAACGGATCGAAGTCGATCGGCTGACCCGAGGTGCCGGTCGATTCCTGACTGTCCTCGCCCTTGTTCACGAATGCCACGGGGAAACGCTACCGGTAGCTCGGGGGTGCCTGAAGTCGTGCGGTCAGTTCGCGCCGAGAATTCGCTGCAGGAACCGTTCCGTTCGGGTGTACTCGTCGCGCTGGTTGACCGGGTTGCGGAAGCCGTGTCCCTCTCCCTCGTACACGACGAGCTCGACGTCGCCGCCGGCGTCGCGGATCCGATCGGTCAACGTCATGCTGTGGGCCACCGGAACGACCGGGTCGTCGCTTCCGTGGAACACCAGCAACGGCGAGTCGATCCGTTCGGCCCGGTGGATCGGCGACAGTGAGTGGAACCGGTCGTCCAGGCCGGGCTCACCGGCCCGCCCCACGAGCGTGTCGGTGTAGTGCGCTTCGAACCGGTGGGTCGCGTCCGCCAAGGCTGCGAGATCGCTCACCGGATACGACACCACCGCCCCCGCAACGAGATCACCATGATCCGCGAGCATCCCCAACACCGTGAGTCCGCCGGAGGATCCTCCGATCATCACGGTCGTCGCCGGCGTGGCCCAGCCCTGGGTGTGGGCTCGACGGATCAGCGCCGCAGTGTCGTCGACGTCGAGTCGGCCCCATTCACCGTTCAGGGCCTCGCGGTACTCCCGCCCGTGCCCGGTGCTCCCGCGAGGATCGACCACGAGGACATCCCACCCTCGACTGCACCAGTAGGCGACCCGCGGACGGAAGTCGACCTGCCACTGATCGGTCGGCCCGCCGTGGACCCAGCACAGCATGCGGCCCGCCCCCGCCACGTAGCGGCGGGCGTGGAGCACCGCGCCGTCGTGCTCGGCCGTGATGGCCACTGGTGCCGCCTGCTCCACGTCGCGCCATGCGGTGGCACCGGCGGCGGCGATGACGTGTGCGGGACGTTCGGGCGCCGCGAGGTCGACGAGCACGACCTCGGGCGGTGTCGTCGGACCGGACCGCAGCGCCACGAGCCGATCGTCGGCCACCGACAGCTGGCCGTGCACGGCTGCGGTGCCGGTGGCGCCGGTCGCCAGATCGCGGACCCCACCGGTCGGGTCGACGATCGACAGCGTCCCGAATCCGGCACGGTTGCGCGCCACGACGCACGAACCGTCGCGACGCACGACGAAGGAGCGCTGTCCCATACCCCACGTCGGCCCGGCGTGTTCGACGGGCTCGGCAACCGCGGCCCGATCGCCGAGGTACACGTTCAGCCAGCCCGAGCCGTCGTGCACACAGGTCGGCGTACCGTCCGGGGCGAAGCGCGGCTGCTGAACCGCCCCGAGCGCCGGCCGCCACGTCGAGAGTTCCGATGCCCCCGAAGGATCACGGCAGTCGACGCGTTCGGCGCCGTCCCACGGCATCGCCGGGGGCGACCATCCCTGCCACGACACGATCGCCTCGTCGGGCGACACGGCCGGGTCGAAACAGAACTCGTGGCGGCCGTCGTCGAGCCGTCGGCTCTCTCCCGTACCGAACTCGGTGAGCCAGACCTCGGCCTCGTCGAGGACATACACGACGAACCGCCCACCCACCCACGGGGCACGAGCGTTGCGACCGTGGTCGGTCACCCGCCGGAGTTCGAGCCCGCTCACACACCACAGCTCGCCGTCGACCGCGGCGTACACGACGCCGGTCGAGTCCGTCAGCCACGAGTAACAGCCCCCACCCATCCCCCGCCCGGGCGCCGGGTCGGGTCCGTAGGCGAGGGCCCGGGCCGGCTCGGATGTGTCGATGTCGACGACGAGGATCGCGGTCGCGCCCCGCCACTGCTCGACGTAGGCGACCCGACGGGCGTCCGGCGACAACCGCGGTTCGGTCAGCTCGCGTCCCGACAGCACGAGCTCGAGGGGGATCTCCACGGTCCGACTGTACGGCGGCGAGGCCACCCCGTCCGACCGGCCGAGATACGTTGGAGCCATGACAACGTCGTCACGCCAGCAACCCGATCGCAACCTCGCCATGGAGTTGGTCCGCGCCACCGAATCGGCCTGCCTCGCCTCTGCCCGATGGGTCGGGCGCGGCGACAAGAACAGCGCCGACCATGCCGCTGTCGAAGCCATGCGGCTGTCGCTGTCGACCGTGTCGATGGACGGCATCGTCGTCATCGGCGAGGGCGAGAAGGACGATGCCCCGATGCTCTACAACGGCGAGCACGTCGGCGACGGCAGCTCTCCGGCGGTCGACGTCGCCGTCGACCCGATCGACGGCACCACGCTGACCGCGCAGGGCAAGACCAACGCACTCTCGGTGATCGCCGTCTCCGACCGGGGATCGATGCTCGATCCGGGGCCGTCGTTCTACATGGACAAGATCGCCGTGGGTCCGGCGGCCGTGGGCGCCATCGACATCACGGCCACGGCCACTCAGAACCTGCGCTGGATCGCCAAGGCCAAGGGCGAGGAGGTACGCGACCTCACCGTGGTGATCCTCGACCGTCCGCGCCACGTCGACCTGATCGGCGAGATCCGCGCCAGCGGCTGCCGGATCCGCCTGATCACCGACGGTGACGTCTACGGCTCCGTGGCCACCTGCTGGCCCGACGCCGGCGCCGACGCACTGTTCGGCATCGGCGGCACACCCGAATGCGTCATCTCGGCGGCGGCGATGAAGGCGATGGGCGGCGAGATCCAGGCGCAGTTCGCACCGCAGAGCGACGCGGAGCGCGACGCCATGATCGAGGCGGGTTTCGATCTGTCCCGGGTTTTCGGCCAGGACGACCTGATCAAGAGCGACAACTGCTTCTTCGCGGCGACCGGCCTGACCGACGGCGCCCTGCTGCGGGGCGTTCGATTCGACTCGACGGGCGCTCACACGCAGAGCCTGGTGATGCGTTCACGGAGCGGCACCGTTCGACTGATCGACGCCCACCACCGAGTCGCCAAACTCCGCGAGTTCTCCGCCATCGACTACTGACCTGAAACGCTGGGGTCGGACCCCAGCGTTTCAGGTCAGCGGGTGATGTTGCCGCTGACCCAGCGGCTGATCGATCGGGGCATGATGTCGCTGAACGGTCACCGCGGTCTTGTACAGCACGCCGGGCACCGAGATCGTCTTGTTGCTCGCGACGTCGTTCAGCCCGGTCGACGCCACCTGCTCGACGGTCGTCCACGCCAGGTCCGGCACCCTCGTGGCGAGCCCGCTCGTGTTGCTGTGATCCTGGAACTCGGTCTTGGTGAGACCGGGGCAGAGTGCGGTCACGTGGACGCCCGACGACTTCACCTCGGCGTGGAGTGCTTCGGTCAGGCTCGTGACGTAGGCCTTGGTGGCCGCGTACACCCCGAGGCCAGGGGAGGCCTGGAAGCTGGCCACGCTCGACACGTTCAGCAGGTACCCACGTCCCCGGGGCACCATGGTGGCCAGTGCTGCATGGCTCAGCACCGTGAGCGCCTTGACGTTGAGTTCGACCTCACCGGCCAGGCGGTCGACATCGAGTTCGTGGAAGACGCCGCTCGTGCCGAAGCCGGCGTTGTTCACGACGAGGTCGATCGGGTCGCTCGTCGAACCGATGCGCCTCACCGTCGCTCGTTGGCCCTTGGGTGTCGCGAGGTCCGCTTCGAGCACCTCGAAGCCGTCGTAGCGGTCGGCGATCTCGCGCAGCCGGTCGCCACGACGGGCAACGAGCACGGTCGGCACGCCGGCCTCGCCGAGGAGGCGTGCCATCTCCGCGCCGATCCCCGACGATGCGCCGGTGATCAAGGCTGACGTGAACGGATAGCTCGACATGCCCCGAGACGCTACCGACCAACCTGAAACGCCGGGGTCTGACCCCACCGTTTCAGGTTGCGGTTCAGCGGAACTCGAGGGTGATGTACCAGGCCGCACCGTCGTTGTGGACACCGACGCCCACCGTCGTCCACGCCGGATTGGTCATGTTGGCGAAGTGGGGCGGACTGGCCACGAACGCGTTGTGCAGCCCGAGCGCCGCCGCCTCCGGCGACAACGAAGCCGCGCTGGACCATCCGATGTTCTCCGCGTACGGCCCACCGCTGTGACGGAACCCCGACTGCGACATGGTGACCGACCAGTTCCTGGCGAACGTTGTCATCGTGGGATCGGGCGTGACGGCGCCCAGACCGAGCGATGCCCGCAACTGGTTGACCAGGACCAGTGCAACGTCCTCCGCGGCGGCGGCCGGTGACGATCGCCGGGTGTCGAGCAGGCGGGCGGGGGCGAGCGCGCCGTAGTTCGCCGTCGGGGGGTAGTAGCCGTTGACGTCGACGATCAGATGCGTGGCCGCCTCGTTGTAGATGCACACCGAACCATCGGCACCCACCTTCGACGTGACCGCATTCGCAACCGTCGCCCCCGCCGCAAAGTTCACATTCGACGTGTTCGGACGAGGCGTCCCACACGGATACACCGTCACGAACCCCCCACCCACACTCCCCGTCGACGTCACATTCAACGTCACCGCCGTCGCATTCCCCGGCACACCACCACGATTGGCAACCGCCAACACCGTCGTCGCACCAGCACCCGGGATGGCCCCACTGCGTGTGTCGAGCAGCCGCACGGGATCGAGCGCACCGTAGCTCGCCGTCGACGCGTAGATAGCCGTTGACATCGACGAGCAGATGCGTGGCCGCCTCGTTGTAGATGCACACCGAACCATCGGCACCCACCTTCGACGTGACCGCATTCGCAACCGTCGCCCCCGCCGCAAAGTTCACATTCGACGTGTTCGGACGAGGCGTCCCACACGGATACACCGTCACGAACCCCCCACCCACACTCCCCGTCGACGTCACATTCAACGTCACCGCCGTCGCATTCCCCGGCACACCACCACGATTGGCAACCGCCAACACCGTCGTCGCACCAGCACCCGGGATGGCCCCACTGCGTGTGTCGAGCAGCCGCACGGGATCGAGCGCACCGTAGCTCGCCGTCGACGCGTAATAGCCGTTGACATCGACGAGCAGATGCGTGGCCGCCTCGTTGTAGATGCACACCGAACCATCGGCACCCACCTTCGACGTGACCGCATTCGCAACCGTCGCCCCCGCCGCAAAGTTCACATTCGACGTGTTCGGACGAGGCGTCCCACACGGATACACCGTCACGAACCCCCCACCCACACTCCCCGTCGACGTCACATTCAACGTCACCGCCGTCGCATTCCCCGGCACACCACCACGATTGGCAACCGCCAACACCGTCGTCACACCAGCACCGCGGATGCCGAGTTCGGCGAACTGCCCGTCGACCGTTGCGGCAGCCTCGACGTGGACGGGAATGAACGCACTTGCGAGTGCGAGAGCGAATCCGGCGAGACCGAGCCGTCGGACGCGCGCTGAGGAAATCTTCACGTGGATGAGAGCCTTTCGATGAGAATCATCTGGGCGTGGGGTCCACACGCTCAGCCGCCGCACGAGAGGATAGACCACAACCGTCACACATCCGTAACAATCGTCATATTCCATCGATGGAATTTGCACGACGCCACGGAGCAACCTGAACTCCGGGGTCTGACCCCACCGTTTCAGGTCAGGCGGTGAAGGTGGTGCCGGAGGCGCGCAGGCGGGCCTGGGCGCGGTCACGGCCGGCCGTCGCCACTTCGATCATCGTGGCGTCCATGTTCTGGTCACGCAGCGTGTGCTGGTGACGCTCGAGGGCTTCCTTCGCCCGGGCGACGTCGATGTCCTGGGCGAGTTCCGCCGTGTCCGACAGGATCGAGACCTTGGTCGGATTGCCGCTGACCTCGACGAACCCACGATGGATCGCGATGTCCTGGACCGTGCCGTCGATCTGGAACACGCGGGTGTGGTTCTCGACCAGTGCCCCCAGGAATGGCGCGTGCCCGGCCTGGAACGCGACTTCGCCGCCGCCGAGCGTCCGGGTGATGACCATGTCGGCCTCACCCGTGTACAGCACCGCCTCCGGCGACACCACTTCGACAATCAACGGCTCTGCCATTGCTGGTCTCCTCGCTCGTCGGCCCGACGGTTCTCCTCACTCGGATGCGTCTCGTCGCTGGCGCTTCCCTCGACGCCGTGCACAGTTGCCAGCGCCCACGTCATCAGGACTCCTGGAGCTTCTTGGCCTTGGCGAGCACCTGCTCGACACCGCCCACGTTGAGGAACGCCTGCTCGGGCACTTCGTCGAGCTCGCCGTTGATGATGGCCTCGAACGATTCGACGGTCTCGGCGACCGGCACGTACTCGCCGGTGAGACCGGTGAAGACCTCGGCGACGTAGAACGGCTGCGACAGGAAGCGCTCGACCTTGCGGGCCCGGTTGACGATGAGGCGGTCCTCTTCGGACAGCTCGTCGAGACCGAGGATGGCGATGATGTCCTGCAGCTCCTTGTAGCGCTGCAGGGTCTCCTGCACGCGACGGGCGATGCTGTAGTGATGGTCGCCGACGACTTCGGGCGACAGGATCGTCGACGTCGAAGCGAGCGGGTCCACGGCCGGGTAGATGCCGAGTGCGGCCACCTGACGCGACAGCTCGGTTGTTGCGTCGAGGTGCGTGAAGGTCGTGAACGGCGCCGGGTCGGTGTAGTCGTCGGCAGGCACGTAGACGGCCTGCAGCGACGTGATCGAACGGCCCCGGGTCGAGGTGATGCGCTCCTGGAGCTGACCCATCTCGTCGGCCAGCGTCGGCTGGTAGCCCACGGCGGCAGGCATACGGCCGAGCAGCGTCGACACCTCGGAACCCGCCTGGACGAAGCGGAAGATGTTGTCGACGAACAGCAGCACGTCCTGGTTCTGGACGTCACGGAAGTACTCCGCCATGGTCAGCGCCGACAGCGCGACGCGCAGGCGCACGCCCGGCGGCTCGTCCATCTGGCCGAACACGAGGGCAGCCTTCTCGAACACGCCCGACTCCATCATCTCCAGACGGAGGTCGGTGCCCTCACGGGTGCGCTCGCCGACACCGGCGAACACCGACACACCACCGTGCTGCGAGGCGACACGGTTGATCATCTCGGTGATGAGCACGGTCTTGCCGACGCCGGCACCGCCGAAGAGGCCGATCTTGCCACCGGCGACGTAGGGGGTGAGCAGGTCGATGACCTTGATGCCCGTCTCGAACATGCGAGCCGACGGCTCGAGGGCGTCGAAGTCGGGGGCGTCACGGTGGATCTCCCACCGCTCCATCTCGGCGAAACCCTCGGGCGCCTCGTCGAGCGGCTGGCCCCACACGTTCCAGATGTGGCCGAGCACCTTGTCGCCCACCGGCACGGTGATGCCGTGGCCGAGGTTGCGCACGGGCGTGCCGCGCACGAGACCGTCGGTCGGCTTGAGACAGACGGCGCGAACACGGCCCTCGCCGAGCTGCTGGGCGACTTCGGCCATCACCGTGATGGTCTCACCTTCGAGCGAGATGTCGAACTCGACAGCGGAGTTCAACTCGGGCAACGCGCCGCGAGGGAACTCGACGTCGACGACAGGGCCCGCGATGCCGACGATGCGGCCGTCCTTGAGGTCAGTGCTTGATTCGGTCATGGTCATGACTGTTGTTCTCCTGGGATCGCAATGCGCTCAGAGGGTGGCGCCGGAGTCGGCCTGTGTGAGTTGTTCGTAGATGGCATCGCCGAGATCGAGGTACGGAACCTTGACGTCGTCGGAGTCGAGAGCTTCGGCACCGCCGACGATCTCCATGATCTCGGTGGTGATCGAGTCCTGTCGGGCCCGGTTCATGATGCGGCTCAGCGACTTGATCAGTTCGTCGGCGTTGTCGGTGGCCGACTTCATCGCCCGCTGACGATAGGCGTGTTCGGACGCGGCTGCGTTGAGCAGTGCGGCATAGACACGCGCCTCGACATATCGCGGGAGCAAGGTGTCGAGGATCGTCTCGGGATCGGGTTCGAATTCGTAGTCGCCACCGCCCGCGCCATCGGTGCCGCCCGCCTTGCCGTCGCCGCCCGCGACGGTGTCGGCACTCAGCGGAACCAGCGGACGCAGGACGACCTCCTGGCTGCCCGCCGAGATGAAGCGCGTGTAGACGAGCTCGACGCGGTCGACCTGGCCCGACACGAACAGGTCGATGACGTGCTCGCCGATCTCTCGTGCGTCCTCGTAGCTCGGCTGGGCCGAGAATCCGCTGAACGCCTTGCCGAGCGTGTAGCCACGGAAGCGGAAGTATCCCTCGGCCTTCTTGCCGACCGGGATGATGGTGTAGTCCTCGCCGGCGAGGATGTCGGCTTTGACCTCACCCTCCGCGGCGCGCTGCACCCCGGAGTTGTAGCCCCCGCAGAGGCCACGGTCGGCGGTGATCACCACGTAGCACGTGTGCTTGATCTCCTGACGACCGGACAACAGTGGCGAGTCGGACGAAGCGCCACCGGCGGCGAGGTCCTTGACCACCTCGGTGATCTGCTCGGAGTACGGCACGGCGGCAGCGACGCGAGCCTGGGCCTTGACGATGCGCGACGCCGCGATGAGCTCCATGGCGCGCGTGATCTTCTTCGTCGCCCGAACGCTGCGAATGCGTTCCTTGAGGATTCGCTCCTGACCACCAGCCATCTAGATCACTCCGTGGCGAGGGTCTTGTTGGACTTGGCGGCGCCGACCTCGTCGACGTCGAGGGCGGTCGGGTCGACCGCGTACTCGTTGGTCGACGGCGCGAACGACGCCTTGAACGCCTCGATGGCCCCGGCGAGACCGTCGGGGACGCCGGCGGTCTTGATGTCGGCGAGCAGGCTGCTGTGCGTCGTGCGCACGTACTCGAGCAGTTCCTTCTCGAACCGCACGACGTCGCTGACGGGTACGTCGTCGAGGTAGCCCTTGGTTCCGGCGAAGATCGACACGACCTGCTCCTCGACCGGCATCGGGCTGTTGAGCGGCTGCTTGAGCAGCTCCACCAGGCGGTAGCCACGCTCGAGCTGCGCGGCCGACACGGCGTCGAGTTCGGAACCGAAGGTCGCGAAGGCTTCGAGCTCGCGGAACTGGGCGAGGTCGCCCTTCAGCGTGCCGGCCACGGCCTTCATCGACTTGATCTGCGCGGCGCTGCCCACTCGTGACACCGAGATGCCCACGTCGACGGCGGGGCGGATACCCGACTTGAACAGGTTGTCCTGCAGGTAGACCTGACCGTCGGTGATGGAGATCACGTTGGTCGGGATGAAGGCGGCGACGTCGCCGGCCTTCGTCTCGATGATCGGCAGCGCCGTGAGCGACCCGGCACCGAGTTCGTCGGACAACTTGGCGGCGCGCTCGAGCAGACGGCTGTGCAGGTAGAAGACGTCGCCGGGGTAGGCCTCGCGGCCCGGCGGGCGACGCAGCAGCAACGACAGCTGACGGTAGGCCTCGGCCTGCTTCGAGAGGTCGTCGTACACCACGAGGGCGTGCTCGCCGCTGTCCATCCAGTGCTGGCCGATGGCGCAGCCGGCGTACGGGGCGAGGTACTTGAACGGTGCCGGGTCGGACGCCGAGGCGACGACGACGACGGTGTACTCCATGGCGCCGGCCTGGCGGAGCGTGTCGACGGTCTGCGACACGGTCGAGCTCTTCTGGCCGATGGCGACGTAGATGCACTTCACGCCGAGGCCGCGCTGGTTCAGGATCGTGTCGATGGCGATCGCCGTCTTGCCGGTCTTGCGGTCGCCGATGATCAGCTCCCGCTGGCCACGGCCGATCGGCGTCATGGCGTCGATCGCCTTGATGCCGGTCTGCAACGGCTCGTGCACGGGCTTGCGGCCCATGATGCCGGGTGCCTGGATCTCCATGCGGCGCTGCTCGGTGCCGATGAGGTCGCCGTGACCGTCGATCGGGTGGCCGAGGGCGTTGACGACGCGGCCGAGCATGCCGTCACCGACGGGCATCGACAAGATGCTGCCGGTGGAACGGACCGTCTGGCCTTCCTCGATCTTGTCGACGTTGCCGAGGACGACGGCGCCGATCGAGAACTCGTCGAGGTTCAGCGCGAGACCCACGGATCCGTCCTCGAACTCGAGGAGTTCGTTCACGGCCGCGTCGGGCAAACCGCTGACTCGGGCAATGCCGTCGCCGACGGACGCGACGCGCCCCACGGTGCGGGCCTCGACCGAGGGCTCGAAGCCTTCGAGGTTGGACTTGAGCGCCGACGCGATGTCGGCGGCAGAAATGGTCAGCTCAGCCATGGTGTGGTCTGTTTCCTTAATGAGCAGTGTGAGCGGGCGCTCAGAGCCGGCTCTTCAGCTGGTCGATGCGGGTGCGAACGGTGTCGTCGATGACGACGTCACCGATGGTGGCGACGACGCCGCCGAGCACGGTGGGGTCGACGATCGTCTTGAGGTTCAGGCTCTTGCCGGTGGCGTTCTCCAACGCCGCCTTCAAGCGGGCCTGCTGGTCGTCGGTCAGCTCGACAGCGGTGCGGACCTCGGCGAGGTCGAGCTGCTTGGCGCTCGATGCACGCTGCACGAGGCTGTCGACGATGGCGGGCAGGTCACGGCTGCGGCCGGAGCCGACCACCATCGAGACGAGCTGGACCGTGGTGGTCGTGGCCTTGCCGTCGAGGAGATCCTCGACGATGGCCTGACGCTTCTCGGCGGGGACGTGTTCGTCCGTGAGGGCGTTGCGCAGCGCGTCGCTCGACTCGTACGAGCGGGCGAATCGGAACAACTCGTCCTCGACCTCGTCGAGGGTGCCCTCGGCGCGGGCGATCTCGAACAGCGCCCGTGCGTAGCCCTCGATCAGTGCGTCACTCATGATGCAACTCCTGCTCCGACTCGGGCGATGAAGCCTTCGATGAGGTCCTGCTGGGCGGCGTCGTCGAGCGTGTCGTTGACGATGCGGTCGACAGCCTCGCCCGAGTAGCGGGCGATCTCCGATCGGAGTTCGTCGCTGCCGCGTCCTGCGGCAGCGGCGATGTCGCTCTCGGCGCGAGCTTCGAGTTCGGCCATCTCGGCCTCGAGACGGACACGACCGTCGGCGAGCAGCGCCTCGGCCTGAGCGTCGGCCTCGGCGAACAACCGGGCGCGCTCGGCGTTGATGTCGCCCTGCGCCTCACGGATACGGGCAGCCTCGGACTCGGCTGCGACCTTGGCTGCTGCCGAATCGTCGAGTTGCTTCTGGATGCCGGCGGTGCGGTCGGCGAAGCTCTTCTTGATGATCGGCCCGGCGTACTTGTACAGCAGCGTGAAGACGATGATCGAGGCGATCGAGCCGGGGACGAGTTCCTTCCACGGCGGCAGGAGCCAGTTCTCGGTCGTGTAGCCCTTGTCGTCGAACGGGATCTCCTCCGCGGAGGGGAGCAGTCGGCCGGCCGCGAGGGTGGCGGCGGTGTACAGGCTCATGCCGACACCTCCTGTCCCATCGCCTGGGCGACGGCGACACGGACCACGTCGTCGGCCGGACGGCGACCGGTGGCGAGTTCGCCGAGGCGAGCCGACACGTCGGCGACTGCCGACTCGACCTGTCCCCTGGCCGCCTGCTTCGCTGCATCGACCTCGGCCGCGGCTGCGCCGCGCTTGTCGGCGATGCGGGCGTTGGTCGCGGCCAGCTTCTCGGCCCGCTCGGCTTCGAGCGTGGCGCGGGCGGCCTCGACGCGGGTCTGGGCCTCGGCGCGCACGGCTGCGACCTGGGCGTCGTACTCGGCGACGTCACCTCGAGCCGACGCGGTGAGGGCCTCCGCCTGCTCGAGGTCGCCCTCGATGCTGTCGTAGCGCGACGACATCCCGTCTCGCACCTTGCGGAACAGGAACAGACGCATGGCGAGCGCCAGCACCACGAAGGCACCGAAACCCCAGACGACTTCTTTCAGTTCGGGCGCAATCGGGTTGAGATCACTCTCGGGACCCGCTGCTTCCTCGCCCTCTTCGGCAGTGACGAACGAAGCACCCAGCAGGGTGACCTCGATCGTCGAGCCGGAGGACGTCACGACGGCTGTCAGCACGTCATCTCCTTCACGATCTTGACCGTTGGACGGGACGCTCGCAGGTCAGGCGAACTTGAGCAGGATGAAGACCACGAAGCCGATGAGGGCGAGTGCTTCGGTGAAGGCGATACCGAGGAACATGGTCGTGCGGACCATGCCGGCGGCCTCGGGCTGGCGGGCCATTGCCTCGACGGACTTGCCGACGAGGTAACCGATGCCGATACCGGGGCCGATGGCGGCGAGGCCGTATGCGTAGCCGGCTCCTGATGCCGCCGCAATGTTCTTCGCGTCGGCCGGGTCGTCGATCTGGGCAACCAGAGCGCTGAATGCTTCCATGGGATGTTGTCTCCTGTTGTGCTTTCGGTAGAGGGGAGATCGGGATGATCAGTGGTGAGCGGGTTCGCTCAGTGATCCTCGGCGTGGCCGACGGTCGAGTTGTTGATGTAGACCGCGGCGAGGATGGCGAAGATGTAGGCCTGCAGGAAGGCCACGAGGATCTCGAACGCAGTGAGGAAGATGAGCATGCCGAACGGCAGGATGCTCATCGGCACCAGGAAGATCTGGCTCGTCTCGGCGTTGAACAGCGCACTCGTCAAGAGGCTGAAGGTCACGAGCAGGATGTGGCCGGCGAGCATGTTGGCCATGAGACGGACCGTGAGGGAGAACGGCGTCACGAGGATGGTCGAGATGAACTCGATCAGTCCGACGAGCGGCTTCAGCGCCGTCGGCACCCCCGGGGGCCACAGCAGGTGGCCGAAGTATCCGAGACCCTGGTGCTTGATGCCGGTCCCGATGTAGATCACCCAGACGAGCAGCGCCAACGACAAGGGGATGGCGATACGGGCCGTGGCCGGCATCTGGATGATCGGGATCACGCCGGGGATGTTGCACAGGAAGATGAAGATGAACAGGCTCAGCAGGAAGGGGGTCCACTTGAGACCGGACTTGCCGAGCGTCTGCATCACGACGCTCTCCTCGATGAAGTCGATCGTGACCTCGGCGAGGTTGCGCACGCCGGTCGGGGCGACCATCGGGTCGCGCCGTGCCGCGATCAGGAACATGACGATGCCGATCAGCGCAGCAGCAACGGCGATGAGGGCGATCTTGTTGAACGTCGGGAAGACGTCCTGCCAACGAAGGATTTCGTTGATCGGCGGAAACTCGAGTCCGAGCACGTGGTGTCCGTTTCAGTCGTGAGTGTGGGCGGTGGTGGTGAGCGATGTCAGATGCGGTCAGGTCGCAGGGTTCGACCCGGTCGGTTTGAGCCCCGGCGCCGCGAGCGACAGGGCGACGAACTTCATCTCCCAGAAGAGCAGTCCGAGGTGCGTGATGATGATGGTCGATCCGAGGGCCGGAAATGAAATCCACGCCGTGTCCTTGACCAACCAGACGGCGAGGAAGATCAACCCGAGGCGGATCAGGTAGCCGAAGAGCACGGCTCCCATCATCAGGCCGAGCGAGATTCGCGCCGACCCGGCGATCAGCGCGGCGGCGAGCGCGAAGTTGGTGAGCACGATGGCAATGGCGTAGGCGCTCGAGAAGGCGCCGTCGGCGCCCCAGATGACGGCACAGGCGGCGATCAGCGCCGGGGCCGCGATGAGCCCGCGCTTGATCATGTCCTTGGAGACCGCGACCTCGGGTGCGGGGCCGTCGAATCGTGTGGTGAAGGCGTCGGCGCCGGCGGCGGGCGTGTTCACGTCAGGCCGCCTTCCGCTTGTTCTGGAGCGAGGCGCGGCGTTCGGCTTCGAGTTCCTCCATGCGACCGTCGTACCGATACTTCAGTTTGGCGAAGAGCCCCACGGCGCCGAGGAGTGTCATGACGATCATGAAGATCGGGGTGGTGCCGAAGATCCGGTCGAGCACGTAGCCGAGTCCGAGGAACAGCGCGATGATGACCGCGGCTTCGATGCCGAGGCCGACCGAATCCTCGGTGTTGACGCGTGGTTGCTGCTTGGGGAGGAGCTTCATTGATCCAGGTGGCGGTTCACGGCAGTCGATCGGCGGAGTGCATGATCGTCGTGCTTGTGAACGCGAGCACAACCTAGTGGTCACCGATGGCCGAAGGCAACTCGGACGGCACGGTTTGCCCGGCGGGCTCGCCGGAATCGCCGGAATCGCCGGAATCGTCGGCAGGAGGCGCGCCGGGGATCACAGCGGGCTCGGTCGAGGCGTTCTCGCGGCGTCGAGCCCGCACACTCGGATGCAGCACGGTGTACAGCACGATCGCCGCGGCGATGACGCCGAACGGCAGGTACGCCGGATTTCGTCCGGTCAACGTCGGGTACAGCACGAAGGCCGACAGCAACGCGGTCCACCCCCACAGGATCACCACGCTGCGCCGGTGTCCGTGACCGAGCTTCATGAGGCGGTGGTGGAGGTGCCCCTTGTCGGCAACAGCGAAGGACTTGCGGCTCGACACGCGGCGAACGATGGCGAACGCCATGTCGAACAATGGAACACCCAGGATCAGCAGCGGGATCGCGAGCGGCGCGAGGAAGAAGTAGGTCTGGCCGATGAACTCCTGGCTGAAGGAGTCGGCACGACCTCCGACCACACTCGTCGACACGGCCAGCAGCAGCCCCAGGAACAGCGCCCCGCCATCACCCATCATGATGCGCGCCGGGTTGAAGTTGTGGGGAAGGAACCCGACGCACACACCCACGGCGATGATGGCCAGCAGCGGACCGATGTTGCGCACGTCGAGCAGGTCGCTGTCGGTGAGTTCCTGGCTGTAGAGGAAGAACGCGAACGCAGCGATGGCGACGATGCCCGCCGCGAGGCCGTCGAGCCCGTCGATCAGGTTGATCGCCTGCGTCATGCCCACCAACCACAACACGGTGACGAGGGGCGCGAGGTCGGCGAGGACGATCGGGCCGTCGTAGAACGGCAGTCGGAACGAGTACATCACGACGCCGAACTGCACGAGCACGATCCCGGCGAGCACCGTTCCGGCGACCTTTGCCGGTGCCGACACCTCACGGATGTCGTCGATGAACCCGACCGCGAAGATGATCGTGGCGGCGATCATCACCCCCAGTGGTTCGGAGTTGTTCTCGAACAGCACGTCGAACGCGCCGACGAACCAGGCCGTCGACATCGCAGCCAGGAAGCCGACGAACATGGCCAGGCCACCCACGTCCGGCAGGGGCGTCTGGTGGACCGTTCGGTCGTTGGGGAGGTAGACCCATCCCTGGCGTCGCGCCAGCATGCCGACCAGCGGCGTCGTGATGAAGGTGACGGCGGCGGCGACGGCTCCGATCAGGAGAAAGGAACCGAAGTCGGGCACGATCGTTCAGTCTACGACGTCGGGTAGGCGGGGAATCGCGAGCAGAGTTCGGCGACGTCCTTGCGCACGAGTTCGAGTTCGGTGGGGTCGTTGCGGTGACGGAGCGCGCGGGAGATGAAGCCGGCGATCAGCGGCATCTCGGCCTCGGTCATGCCCTGCGTGGTCACCGACGGCGTGCCGATACGGACTCCGCTCGTGACGAACGGGCTGCGCGGATCGTCGGGGATCGTGTTCTTGTTGAGCGTGATGCCGGCCTCGTCGAGCTTGGCCTGCGCCTCCTTCCCGGTCAGCTCGGCATCGAACGGCGTGAGATCGACGACCATGAGGTGGATGTCGGTGCCGCCGGACACGAGGCGGAAGCCCTCCTGGACGAGGGCGTCGGCGAGGGCCGACGCGTTCTTGACCACTTGGTGGGCGTACTCGGTGAACGACGGATCCATCGCTTCGCGGAACGCCACTGCCTTGCCGGCGATGACGTGTTCCAACGGGCCGCCCTGCCAGCCGGGGAACACGGCCTTGTCGATCGCCTTGGCGTACTCCTCCTTGCAGAGGATGCAGCCGCCGCGGGGACCCCGCAGGGTCTTGTGGGTGGTGAACGTGACCACGTCGGCGTAGGGCACGGGGTTCGGGTGCGCACCGCCGGCGACGAGACCCGCCAGGTGGGCGATGTCGAACAGCAGGAGCGCCCCGACCTCGTCGGCGATCTTCTTGAATGGTTCGGGATCGAGGCGGCGCGGGTACGCGGTCGTCCCGGCGACGATCATCTTCGGGCGGTGCTCGAGGGCGAGTGCTCGCACCTCGTCCATGTCGATGCGGTCCTCGGCGCCGGTGCCGTACGAGACGAAGTTGTAGAGCAGGCCGCTGGCGTTGACCGGTGAGCCGTGCGTGAGGTGACCACCGTGGTCGAGGCTCAGGCCGAGCACAGTGTCGCCGGGATTCAGCAGCGCCTGGTACACGCACATGTTGGCGTTGGCGCCGGAGTGCGGCTGCACGTTGGCGTGGTCGGCCCCGAAGAGTTCCTTCACGCGGTCGATGGCGAGCTGTTCGATGCTGTCGACGATGGCGTTGCCGCCGTAGTAGCGCTTCCCCGGGTACCCCTCCGAGTACTTGTTGGTGAGCACCGAACCCACCGCTTCCATCACTGCCGGCGAGGTGAAGTTCTCGCTCGCGATCAGCTGGATGCCGGTGGTCTGGCGTTCGATCTCACGCTCGATGAGGCCGATGACCTCGAGGTCGGGATCGGTGTCGGACGGGAACGGCATGGGGGCACCTCTCGGGATACTTTGTCGATCTGGTTTGTCGGTCGGGGTTGTCGGTCGTGGTCTCTGGCGGTCGTGTTCAGAACTGCGCTTCCAGGTCGGCGATCTGCGCGACCCGGCGGGCGTGGCGTCCACCTTCGAACGGCGTGTCGAGGAACGTGTGGACGATCTCCTCGGCCAGGCCCTCGCCGACGACGCGCGCGCCGATCGACAGCACGTTCGCGTCGTTGTGCGAACGCGCCATGCGGGCGGTGTAGAGACAGTTGCACAGCGCGGCTCGGACACCGCGCACCTTGTTCGCCGCGAGTTGTTCGCCCTGCCCGCTCCCGCCGAGCACGATGCCCAGGTCGGCACCGCCGTCACGCACGGTTCGACCCACAGCAGCGCAGAACGCCGGGTAGTCGACCGATTCGGTGGAGTTGGACGTGCCGTGGTCGTCGACCTCGTAGCCCTCGCCGAGCAACATCGTGACGAGATGTTGCTTCAGGTCGTATCCGGCGTGGTCGGAGCCGATCGCGATACGCCGCGTCGAACTGCCGTCGCCAACTTCGTCCATGTCAGCCGAGTGTAGAGCCTCACGCTCCCCCACCCCGTTTGCGTCGAACTCCCCCACCACGCCCACCCAATCCGGTTTGCGTTGCAGTTCGGTTGGGACGGGCCCACCGAACTGCAACGCAAACACCGCGACAGCAGCGGGTGGTGGGGGTGCGACACGAAGCTGATGAGGGTGGCTGTCTATGGTGCGGGCGGTGAGCCCCCGACCTGTTCCACGTCAACCCGACCCTCGGACACCGGTGATCATCGGTGTCGGGCAGTTCGTCAACCGGGCGACGTCGCTCGACGACGCGATGGAACCGGTCGCCCTGATGGAACGAGCCGTGCTCGCCGCATCGACCGATGCCGGGCTCGACGGGCCGCCGATGGCCGACGCCGTGCGCGTCGTCGGCCAGCTCTCGTGGCGGTACGGCAACACCCCGCGATTCCTCGCCGCCCGCCTCGGCCTCACACCCCAACACCTCGACTACACCACCATGGGCGGCAACAGCCCCCAGTCGCTGGTCAACGCGACGGCCGTCGACATCCAGGCGGGCGAGATCGACATCGCCGTCCTCGCCGGCGGTGAAGCGACGAGGAGCCGCCACCGGGCGCGCAAGGCCGGCATCGAGTTCGACTGGCCGAAGGCCGAGCCCGGCGACGAACCGCGGATCGTCGGCGACGACCTCCAGATGAATCTCGAGGCCGAGACCTCGCGCGGCCTGTACATGCCGGTGCAGATCTATCCGATGTTCGAGACGGCGATCAGGGCGGCCTCGGGCCGCACCGTCGACGAGCACCGCGACCATCTCGGTCGTCTCTGGTCGGGCCTGAGTCAGGTGGCCGCACGCAATCCGTACGCCTGGATCCAGGAGGCCAGGACGCCGGCCGAGATCACGACGGTCACCGACGAGAACCGGATGATCGGACTGCCCTATCCGAAGCTGATGAACTCGAACAACCAGGTCGACATGGGCGCCGCAGTGATCATGTGCTCGGTCGAAGCTGCCCGTCGCCTCGGTGTCTCCGAAGACCGGTGGGTGTTCGTCCACTCCGGTACCGACTGCCACGAGCACAACTACGTCTCCCACCGAGCGACGTTCGCCCGGACGCCGGCCATCGAGATCGGCGGCCGCTTGGCACTCGAACTCGCCGGGATCGGCATCGACGACGTCTCGATCATCGATCTGTACTCGTGCTTCCCGGCCGCCGTCCAGCTCGGAGCGCAGTCGCTCGGCATCGACCTTCACCGCCAGTGGTCACGCACCGGCGGGATGTCGTTCGCCGGTGGTCCGTGGAACAACTACGTGATGCACGCCATCGCCACCGTCGTCACCGAGCTGCGGGAACGTCCCGGCGAGTTCGGACTCGTGTGGGGCAACGGCGGCTACGCGACCAAGCACGCGTTCGGTGTGTACTCGACGACACCGACACCGAACTTCCGACACGACAAGCCCCAGGCGCGCATCGATGCGCTGCCGCGCCGCGATCTCGCCCTGCCCGCCGACGCAGCGGGTCCGGCGACGGTGGAGGCCTACACCGTGATGTTCTCACGCGAGGGCATCCCCGAGCAGGCGATTGCGTCGTGCCTGCTCGCCGACGGTCGACGCGCGTGGGGCATGTCGCCGGACCTCGACCTCGCCACAGCGATGTGCGACGGCGAGTGGGTCGGCACCGAGGTCACATTGTCGGCCGACGGCACCCTGCTCGCCATCTGACCGCGCCGCCCACCACCCCCACCACCGCCGGGACCACCACGTGCGATGAGTCTCGAGCGCGACCCGTGCGCGCCGGGACTCATCGCACCGCCGGGATCACCACGTGCGATGAGTCTCAGCGCGACCTGTGCGCGCCGAGACTCATCGCAGGTGGGTCGGCGGACTGTCAGTCGGCGATGACGTCGTTGCCGGCGAGGATGCCCTGATCGGGACAGGTGCTCACGATGTGGGCGAGCGTCTGCGGGACAGCGACGTCGGTGACCAGGCTCGGATCCTCGCTGATCGGCACGACGTCGGCCGAGAACGATGCGACGGCATCGTCGAACGCCGGCTGGTAGCCGGGCGGCACCACGAGCACGAGATCGGGATCCTGCGACCCTGCACCTGCGAGCGCGGCGAGCCAGAGTTCGCCGAGTTCGTCGACCTCTGCGACGGTCAGCCCTGCCGCGAGCAACGCATCGCCGGCGATGCGCGCGCGGCTGGTGAACGGTCCGAGCAGCCCGTCGATGAATGCCTCGCGCTCGTCGTCGATCGCCACCGGCAGCGAGTCATCCAGATCGCCAACTGCGCCCAGCACGGCACCGGAGGCAGCGACTTCGAGGCGGAGCGCGTTGCCCGGATCGGTGCCGACACTCGACGCCAACGCCACTGCCTGGAACGAGCCGGCGAACCGGCTCCACGCCCGACAGAACGGATCGCCGCTGTCGAGCCCCGGTACCGGTTCGTCGGGCACCGTGGCCAATGGAGACGATGGCTCGGACATGGCGGGCGCTGCGTCGAGCACCGTCGAACCGACGCCCGGTGCCGATGCCGAGGGAGGCGCCTGGCTGTCCGGCGACGTCGACGCGCCGCTCGACCCGCTGCATCCAGCCGCCAGCAGGAGCACGCCGGTCGACAACACGACGGACCAGAACGGGGCCGTCGTGCGAGCGAGCACCATGAGAACAGTGTGGCCGCCGAGATGGCATGCTCGGCGCCATGTCCGACGAACCCTCTGCTTCGCGGCCCCGGATCATCCTGGACTGCGATCCCGGCCACGACGACGCGATGGCGATCGTCACCGCGGCCCGGTACGCCGACCTGGCCGGCATCACCACCGTTGCCGGCAACGCGCCGCTCGAACGCACCACGTACAACGCATGCGTGATGCGGGATCTGCTGGGCCTCGACGTGCCAGTGCACTCCGGAAGCGCCCGGCCGCTCGTCGCCGAGCCGCGATTCGCCGCATTCGTGCACGGCGACAGCGGACTCGACGGTGCCGACCTCCCGGCACCCACGACCCCGCTCGACGGCACCGACGCCGTCGCGTTCATCATCGACACCTGTCGCGTGGTCGACGACATCTGGCTCGTGCCGGTCGGCCCACTCACCAACATTGCGTTGGCACTGCGGGCCGCCCCCGACATCGCGGCGCGGATCGCCGGCATCTCCCTGATGGGAGGCGGCACCTTCGGGAACCGAACCGCCACCGGCGAGTTCAACATCTGGGCGGACCCCGAAGCGGCAGCCATCGTCTTCGGCTACGGCGGTCGACTGGTGATGGCGGGCCTCGACGTGACACACCAGTTCCAGGCAACACCGGAGCGCATCGCCCGGATCGCCGCACTTCCCGGAGTGCTCGCCGCTGTGCTCGCCGACCTGCTCAGCTTCTTCAGCGGCAACTATCTCGCCCGCCACGACCCGGGAGTCCTCGAGGGCGCCGCTGTGCACGATCCGCTCGCGGTGCTCGCGGTCACACATCCACAGCTGTTCGACCGCATCGACCGCCACGTCGCCATCGAGACCCGCGGCCGGTTCACACGCGGGATGACCGTCATCGACCACCGCCACATCATCGAGCGTGCATCGGCGAACTGCGAGGTACTGACCGCGGTCGACGCGGAGGCCGGGTTCGAACTCCTGACCGACGCCGTCGCCCACTTCTCCCGCTGATCGGCGTCCTCGCGGCTCGGCGCCTTTCCTACAGTGGTGGGGTGACCGACACCTTCCCCCGCCAGTACGCCCGGACGCAGCGACTCACGCTGGGCGAGCCGCGCAACGTGACGGTGTCACCCGACGGCCGACGGGTCGTCTTCCTGCGCAGCTCGAGCGGCGGCGATCCGGTGAACTCGCTGTGGGTTCTCGACACCGGGAGCGGCGACGAGCGTCTCGTGGCCGATCCGCGTGCGTTGTCGGCAGCCCACAGCGACGACGAACAGCCCGCCGACGACCAGCCCGCCGACGACCAGCCCGCTGAGGAGCGCGCCCGCCGCGAACGCACCCGCGAAGGCGCGGGCGGCATCACGTCCTATGCGACGGACGCGTCGACCAGCGTCGTTGCATTCGCACTCGGTGGTCGGCTGTTCGCCGGCGGGCTGCTGTCGGGGAAGGCCCGGGCGCTCGACGTCAGCGGACCGGTGTTCGACCCCCGCCCCGACCCGCTCGCCCGACGCGTCGCCTACGTGAGCGGTGCGACGCTCCGCCTCGGGGAACTCGACGGGTCGTCCCGAGTGCTCGTCGGTGACGGCGAGCCCGACACCGTCACCTGGGGCAGCGCCGACTTCATCGCCGCCGAGGAGATGGGGCGCTTTCGTGGCTACTGGTGGAGCCCGGACGGTGACACCCTCGCCGTGTGTCGGGTCGACACCGCTCCTGTCGCCGAATGGGTCATCGCCGACCCGGCTCACCCGGATCGAGCGGCCACCACCGTCCGCTATCCCGCCGCCGGCACGTCGAACGCCGACGTGACCCTCCACCTCATCGGCCTCGACGGCGCGCGCACCGCCGTCGACTGGGACCGCGACTTCTTCCCCTACCTCGCGTCGGTGACCTGGACGTCGGCCGGGCTCGTGATGCTCGTGCAGTCACGCGACCAGCAGGGCTCGATGGTGCTCCGCGTCGACGTGGGTGACGGACCCAGCCGCGGCACGACGACCGTGCTGGCACACGACTACGACGACGCGTGGGTCGAGCTGGTGCCCGGCACACCGGCGCTGCTCGCGGACGGACGCCTCGTCCACGCGGCCGATCGCGACGGCGCTCGACGACTCACGATCGACGACGAACCGGTCACGCCGGTCGAACTCCAGGTCCGCAGCGTCCTGGCGACGACCGATGACAGCGTGCTCTTTTCGGCCAACCCGATCGACGACGCGACCCAGATGCACGTCTGGCGGTGGGACGGCACGGGGCTCCGATCGGTCACCGACGTGCCCGGCGTGCACACCGCCGCGGTCGGCGGCGCGACGACCGTGGTCCGCACGGCCACGATCGACGCACCGGGCTCCATCACCGTGGTCAGCGCATCCGACCGCGAACCGATCACGATCGAGTCACTCGCCGAACGGCCGCTCGTGACGCCGAACGTCGAGATCCTGCACGTGGGCGAACGGCGTCTGGCGACGGCCGTGCTGTTCCCCCACGATCACGACGGCACGCCACTTCCGGTGCTCCTCGACCCGTACGGGGGGCCGCACGCCCTGCGCGTCACCCAGTCGCACAACGCCCACCTCACCTCGCAGTGGTTCGCCGACCAGGGGTTCGCCGTCATCGTGACCGATGGACGAGGCACGCCGGGGCGCGGCAGCGAGTGGGAACGAGCGGTGCACGGCGACCTCGCCACCCATCCGCTCGACGACCAGATCGAGGCACTCCACGCGGTCGCACGAGAAGTCGGGGGACTCGACCTCGACCGGGTGGCGATCCGTGGCTGGAGTTTCGGTGGCTACCTCGCTGCACTCGCGGTGCTCCGCCGACCGGACGTGTTCCACGCCGCGATCGCCGGTGCGCCGGTCACCGAATGGCGGCTCTACGACACGCACTACACCGAGCGCTACCTGGGCGATCCGGCCCATCGCGCGGACGTCTACGACGCGAGCTCGCTGCTGCCGTTGGCGCCCCGACTCACCCGCCCCCTGCTGCTGATCCACGGCCTGGCCGACGACAACGTGGTGGCCGCGCACACCCTCCAGCTGTCGTCGGCGCTCCTCGCAGCGGGCCGCCCGCACGAGGTCCTCCCACTCGTCGGGGTCACCCACATGACGCCGCAGGAGACCGTGGCGGAGAACCTGCTGCTCCACCAGCTCGACTTCCTTCGTCGCTCCCTCGCGGCCACCCTGGCTGCCGCGCCCGCGGCCCCGTCACCTAACGTGCACGAACAGGACCCATCATGAACCGCCGACTCCTCGACCTCTACCAGGGCGTTGCCGTGCACGCCACCGCCGATCTCGAACATCGCGCTGCGCTCGAGCTGCTCGCGCTCGTGATGCTCGCCGACCATGCCATCAGCGACGACGAGGTCGAGCTGCTCCGCGAGATCAGCACCGAGTGGCGCGAGGAGGGTGCGACGTTCGAGGAGTACGTCCGCCCCGCCATCGAGGAGGCACGCCGCGCGATCGAGAACGAGCGGGTGGAGGAGTTCCTCGACGCGATCGATGCGCGCATCAGCAGCCGGGTGCTGCGATCGGCGCTGTTCTCCGCCGCCCGCGACATCGCAGGCGTCGACAACGACCTCACCCCCGACGAGGGCACCATCCTCGCCGAGGTCGCCGTGCGCTTCGCCTGAGCCCGCTCAGGGCCGCCGGCCGAGAGCGATGCGGTCGAGGCCGGCGAGGTCGGGAAGGACCACCACTTCCTCGAAGCCCGCCGCGGCGAGCAGACCGGCAACGGCAGCACCCTGGTCGGCACCGATCTCGAGAACCAGCCAGCCACCGGCACGAAGCCGCTCCGGCGCGCCGGCGATGATCCGGCGGATGTCGTCGAGACCATCGGGGCCGGCGAACAGGGCGACGTGCGGCTCCCAGTCGCCCACGATCGCTTCGAGATCGGGTGAGTCCGTGGCGACGTACGGCGGATTCGAGACGATCACGTCGAAGCCGACGTCGTCGGGCAGGGCGTCGAACCAGGAACCTCGTGCAACGCGCACGTTGACGCCCGCACGGCCGAGGCCCGCGATGTTCGCCCTGGCAACGTCGAGGGCATCCGCGTCTGCATCGGTGATCCAGACCGTCGTGCCGTCGAGCGGGAGTTCGTGGGCGAGCGACAGGCCGATCGCCCCAGAGCCCGTCCCGAGGTCTGCGACGACACGTGTCGGACCGATCTCCGTGGCCTTCGCCAGGGCGACTTCGGCGACCAGTTCGGTCTCCGGTCGGGGGATCAGCACCCGCCGGTCGACCGCCAGGGTGATCCGACGGAAGCTCCACTCACCCAGCACGTACTGCAGTGGTTCACCCGTCCGCAATCTGGCGATCATCGCGTCGAGATGGGCGACCATGCGCACGGTCGCCGGTTCGTCGAGTCGGGCGAGGAACTCGTCGCCGTCGACGGATCCCGACGCAACCTCGCACAGCCACCGCGCTCGGGCCCGGTCACCGACCGACGCCGCGGTCTCGGCCCACAGCTCGCGCCACGTGACCGTGTCACCATCACCGGACACTGCGTCGGACGCCATGTCAGTCACCGTCGGCGAGGAGTCGGGCCCGTTCCTCTGCAGCCAGCGCATCGACGACCACTTGGAGATCGCCGGCCAGGATCGCGGCGAGGCGATAGACGGTGAAGCCGATGCGATGGTCGGTCACGCGGTTCTCCTTGTAGTTGTACGTACGGATCTTCTCGCTGCGACCGCCGCCACCGACCTGCGACCGGCGTTCGGCCGAGAGCTCGTCGCTGCGTTCGCGCTCGGCGAGTTCGAACAGCCGTGCCCGCAGCACGAGCATCGCCCGAGCCTTGTTCTGGAGCTGCGATCGTTCGTCCTGCATCGACACGACGACCCCGGTCGGACGATGCGTGATGCGAACAGCGGAATCGGTGGTGTTGACGCTCTGGCCGCCGGGCCCGCTGGCGCGGAACACGTCGATGTCGAGGTCGCGATCGTCGATCTGGACGTCGACCTCGTCGACCTCGGGGAGCACCGTCACCGTCGCAGACGACGTGTGGACACGTCCCTGGCTCTCGGTGGCCGGCACTCGCTGCACACGGTGAGGGCCGCCTTCGTACTTGAGGTTGCGCCAGGCGGTCGCTCCGCTGACCTCGACGGTGATGTCGTTGAAGCCTCCCATGTCGCTGGGCGACGACGACAGCGTCGTCATCTTCCATCCGTTCGCCACTGCATAGGCGTGGTACATCTCGTACAGGTCCCGTGCGAAGAGGTTGGCCTCCTCTCCGCCCTCGGCACCGCGGATCTCCATGATCACGTTCTTGCCGTCGTGCGGATCGGACGGAAGCATCAGTTCACGGAGTTGGTCCTCGAGGGCTGCGACCTCGGCGGTCGCGGTGTCGATCTCGTCGACGAGCATCTCGCGCTCGTCGCCCGTGGCACCGCTGAGCATTTCCCGGGCGGCGTCGGCGTCGGCGCGACGCGCCTCGCGGCGCCGGTAGGCCTCGACGACCGGGCCGAGTTCGGTGTACCTCATCGACAAGCGACGTAACTGGCCCGAATCGGCCAACACCTCCGGATCGGAGAGTTGGTCTTCGAGGGTCTCGTACTCCTCGACGACGTGGGCGAGGCGGTCGAACATGGCGAGTCGAGGTTACTGGCCGAATGCACCACGCCTTGGTCGACGGCGATCAGACGGTGTGGATCTCGACCGGCTCCGCGAGCAGGCCGAGCAGCTCCTGCGTGATGGGCAACAGGTCACGTTCCTTCAGGGCGACGATCACCGGATGGTCCGACATCGACTGCACATCGGCCACGAACCCGACGAGGTCGACGTCGACGCCCACCGAGCACACGACGGTGTGCGCTCGTCCGTCGGGGGCCACCGCGCTCGCCACACAGGGGATCGGATCCTTGAGGTTCGGACGGGGCAACGGCGGCTGCGCCGACGCGACGCTCTTCATGTCGACCAGTCCCGGCGCCTGTTCGAGGCGCCAACGGAGATACCGCTCCTGGCCGAGGCGATTGAGCGGATGCTGCGGTGCGTCGGGCGAGCGATAGGCGGCAACGGCCTCGACCACGGACGCCAGCGCCTCGATCGTGGGGATGTCGCCGTGGATCAGCCGGAACGCCTCGCGATCGTTGGCGCCGACACCGACCTCGAGGAACACTCCGTCGGTCGACGCGAACAGGGACGGGTCGATGTCGCCCAACTCCGCGATGTGGCCGATCGTCGGCTCGTCGACCACACGGCAGACCTCCAACCCGCAGACCTCGCCGAAGACCACGCCGTGCTCGACGTTCGCGGTCGCGCCGGCGGCCTCGATCATGTCGGTCAGCGCCAGATGTTCAGGTGTCGGTGGAGCCGGTTCGGCGAGCGGCTCGGGGACTGCCGGCAACAACGTCCGACCCTCGACGAACCACACCGTGACGGGGAAGTCGAGATGTGCGGCTCGCCGTGCGAGCAGGCCGGTGTCGGTCTCGGCCACGACATCGAGCGATGCTGCGCCGTGACGCAGCGCCCAGGCGAGCGCCCCGCCCAGCGCCCGGGATGCATCGCCCTCGATCAGTACCCATGCGCCATCGTCGACGACGAGCGCGGCGCCGTTGGGAAACGACGAGGTGTCGGCGTCCAGCACGCGGCCGAGGTGTTCGGCCACGAGTGCGCGCAGCTTGATCCCGAGGAGTCGGGCATGGCGCTCGGACATGTCGGTCACGCCACGAACGCTACCGAGACGTCCCGGATCAGATGAAGTAGCCCGTCACGTCGGCGATCAGATCGAGAGAGCCGGTGCCGTTGAACAGTCGGACCTGGCCGTTGTCACCGAGCTTGGCGACCACGAGATTGGCGATCGCGCCACCCGCCGACACATTGAGGCTCGACGCCTCGGGCCGCACCACGCCGTCGGGGTACACGGTCACGAACGTGTCGGTCGTGGCGTTCGTCGCGGTGACGTTCAGCACCACCGCTCGTGCGGTCGGCGCCACGCCACCCACCCCGGCGACGGCGAGTGCGATCTCCGACCCGGGTCCGACCACGTTCCTCGGTGCGCCGATCGCGTTGCGCGTGTCGAGAAGACGCGCCGGGGCGACTGCCACGAAGCTTGCTCCATCCGGTGCGAAGAATCCCACGACGTCGGCGAGCAGGTCGAGGTCGCCGGAGTCGACGAACAGGCTGACGCGCCCGCCCGCGCCCACTTTGCAGACCACGAGGTTGGCCACGTTGCGTGCGGCGTCGTAGTTGAGGTTGGAGATGACGGGCTGCGCTTCACCGCTCGGCCACACCGACACGTATCCCCTCGAGACCGGCTGGACCGCGGTGACGTTCAACACCACGGCCTGTGCGCCGACGTCAGGCACACCACCGCGCCCGGTCACCTGCAGGTCGATCGTCCCGGGCCCACGCACGCGTCCGAGGGGCGCGCCGATCGCGTTGCGCGTGTCGAGGAGCCGCGAGGGCACGAGTGGGACGAGGCGCGTCGATGGTTCCGGCCGGAAGTAACCCATCACGTCGACGATGCAGTCGAGTGCGCCGAACGGGTTGAAGATGGCAATCCGTCCGTCGGCGCCGACTCCCACCATGGTCGTGTTCGCCACGGCACGGCCGGGAACCGGATTCAGCGTCGACGAGGAGGGAAGTGGTGTGCCGCTCGGGAAGACCGTCAGGAACGTGGGCTGTGTCGCATTGACCGAGGTGACGTTGACGGCGACCGCCACGACACCGTCGACGGGCACTCCGCCCACGCCGGCGATCTGCACGGCCATGGTCTCGCCGGGTCCGAGCGGGGTGCGGCGCCCGTCGACGCCGTTGCGGGTGTCACAGATCCGGACGGGCGACAACGCGACGAACTGGCCCGTCGTCGCGATCGCGCCACCGGCACCGCCGGCGGCGGGGGGCACGACGACCGGTACCGCCGTCGGCACGGTCATGGCGGCGACACCCGGCCCACGGGCGAACAACGAGAGATCCTGGACCGGTCGGCCCAGCACCTCGCTTCCACCACCGCCGAGCCATCCATCGATGATGCTGCCGTAGTAGTCGCGGAAGTCGACGTGGAACGGCATGCGATCCCACCGGCGCAGACCTGCGAGCGACGGGCGCTGGCCTCGGAAGCCCCCACGGACATTGGCCCCCAGCACGAAGTGCGGGGCCGACGTGCCATGGTCCGTACCGGAGCCGTCGTTGCTCCAGCTGGTACGACCGAACTCGGAGAAGGTCATGATCGTCACGCGCGTCGCCCACGCCGGATCGAGCACCTGGAAGAACCGGCCGATCGCCGCATTCAACTCCTGCATGCGCGTCGGCGTGCTGATCGGGCTGACCCGCGTGACTGTCGAAGTCTCCCCACCCGGCAGTGAGTACCCGAAAGCCGAGGTTGGCGTTGACCAGCCGGGCCATGACCTCCATGTCGGCGACCAGTTCGGTGTCGGACATCTGGTCGTCCGGGGGGATCAGGGGTGCGAGCGTGCGGGCGACGTCGAGCTGATCGATCATCGCCTGTCCGACACGACCGCGCCACGTCGACAGATCGCCTGCACCGAGACGGCGCACCGCCGTGTAGATCTTCTGGCTCCGAACGTCGGTGCTCGCGCCGAAACCCGGTCGTCCGGCAGGGACGGCGGTGCCCTGCTGCTGCTGGCCGATCAGGTGGAGCGGAACCGATTGACCGATCTCCGCGGCAGCGAACAGGTCCTTGCTACCCGCCAGCCGACCATCGAGCCAGCGTCCGATCCATCCCGTCGACGGAATCCCGGTGGGCCGTCCCGCCATCCACTTGGCCATCGAGCTGAAGTGGCTCAGGTCAGGGTCCGGGTAGCCGACGCCTTCGACGATGGCCAGCTGTCCGGCATCCCAGAACCGCTTGAGTTCGGTGAGTGCCGGATTGAGACCGGTGTCGGCGTCGAGCAGCAACGTCGACGACCCGGGAATCGCCAACGAGCCGTGCTGGGTGCGGTAGTTGCCGTCGTTGAACGGCACGACCGTGTTGAGGCCGTCGTTGCCGCCGAACATGCCGAGCACGATGAGGATGCCGTCGTTCGCTCCGATCGGACCGGCTGCCCACACCGACGGATCGAGGCCGGGAAGGTCGAGGTTCAACAGCGAGCCGCCGTTGCTCGCGATGACGCCGGCACCCACGCCCATGCCGATCAGCTTCAGGAATCGACGGCGATCGATCGCGAACGGGTCGGTCTCGGCGACGCTGAGATGTCGAAGCGCATCTGCGGTCGAGATGTCGGGATCCAGCACGTCAGGCCACGTGCATTTCCGGGACGAGCATGAGTAACAGCACCGCGTCGTTGCGTTCCCAGACGGTGGCGCCGTCGGCGTAGCGCACGATCTCGGCCCGGGTGGCGTCGCTCAACCGGAGGCCCATGTACTGCTCGAGCAGACTGACGTAGTCGGCATTCGACAGCGTCGGCGCACCTGCAGTCCTGGAGGTCACCTGGGTGTTGGTGAGACTTCCATGGCGAAGCGAGATCACGCCGGCACCGCCCGTCTGCCAGTAGGTGCGCGTGGCTGCCCAGACGAACATCTGGGCGGTGCGGGCGCGACCCTCCATGGCGCTGGCGTTGACCCAGTAGCCGTTCGGCCGCCATCCCGACACGTTCGGCGGATACAGCGGTCGTTGGCCCATCGAATCCATCAACCAGAGGGCGTTGACGAACGCCGATGGCTTGCCGATCGCGGAGAGCAGAGCGACGCTGTAGTCGACCGGTGTTCGGACCAGACCCGTCTTGACCTGTTCGGTGTAGAACGCGGGATGCGTGAGCATCGCTGTCACCCACGGGCGGACGTCGAAGTCGTTCGTCACCAGTGCGGTACGCATCGCATCGAGCACGTCGGTCGGCGGGACACCGCTGGTGGCGAATCCGTTCCAGAGCTTGCGTGACAGGAACTCCGCCGCGACGTCACGGGTCGCACGACCACGGTTGGCGACGTTGTCGGCGCCCGCAGGAACGGTGCCGTTACCGAGCACGACCTCGATCGTCTCGGGTCCGTGCAGCGGCCACGCCGAAGGCGCCGAGTTCGTGTTGATGGTGCGGCCCAGGTACGTCTTGGGACGGCTGTCGTGCCATTCGGCGCGCCACCGATACGGGCTGACGTAGTCATTCCACTGATCGGAGTGCCCCGTCCACGCAGCAGCGGACGACTCGACGTCGGCTTCGGTGTAGTTGCCGACACCGAGCAGGAACAGCTCCATGAGTTCGCGAGCGAAATTCTGGTTGGGCGACGACGACTTGTTCTGGTTGTTGTCGAGGTAGCGGATCATCGCCACCTGTGTCGCCATCGTGGTGGCGAGCGACCGGATGTTGCCGAGACCCTCCCGGCGCCACAGGTCGATCTGCTCGCGCATCAGCACCGCTGATCCGACCTTGCCGAGGTCGCTGCAGAAGTGGCTGTGCCAGAAGAACGCCATCCGTTCCTGGAACGGGCGGGCGGAGCCACCGGCCATCTGGTCGAGCCAGAAGTGTGTCAGTTCGGCGCCGCGCTCCCAGTCCGCGGTTGCGGTGAAACTGACCGTCGGGGGCGCCGCGGACACGTCGAGCACGTCGCGGACAGCGTCGCCGATCGACCCGAGGGCGAGCAGGTCGGCCACTCGGTCGTTGCGGTCGACGAACTCGGTTCGACGCAGCAGGTGTCGGACGTTCGCCTCGTTCAGCGCAGGCTCTGCCATGTGGGACCTGTATCGGTCCGACACCCCGCCGACTTGAGGATCAATTTTCGAGAGATTTCGTGACGCGCCGGGGCGCGTTCGAGATCAGTCCGCTTCGGGGGTGGCCGGCGCGTTCTTGCGCTGCCCGTAGCGCTTGTTGAAGCGCTCGACACGTCCACCGGAGTCGACGAGCTTCTGCTTGCCCGTGAAGAACGGGTGGCACTCGTTGCACAACTCGACGGTGAGGTCACGTCCGACGGTCGACTTGGTCGTGAACGTGTTGCCGCACGAACAACGAATCGTCGTGTCGGTGTAGTTGGGGTGGATGTCGGCCTTCATGTCGGATCCTTCCGGGGATGGCTGATCGGGTGGGCCCTGTGCCCCCGATCGTCATCCAGATCGGCAGTCAAACCTAGCGTCACACGGTGCCGGGTCAAACGTGACGGTGCGTCACGTTTGACCCGGCACCGTGTGACGACCGGATCAGGGCTGCTTGGCGATTTCGGCGAGGAACTCGTCGTTGGTGCGGAATGTCTTGAGCCGGTCGATGAGCAACTCGAGGCCGGCCGCCGCGCTGCCGTCCTGGGCGAGACCCGACAACACGCGACGAAGCTTCCAGACCTGCTGGAGCTGCTTGCGGTCGAAGAGGAGTTCTTCGTGGCGGGTCGACGACGCATCGACATCGATGGCCGGGTAGATGCGCCGTTCGGCGACCTTGCGGTCGAGACGCAGCTCCATGTTGCCGGTGCCCTTGAACTCCTCGAAGATCGCCTCGTCCATGCGGCTGTTGGTGTCGACGAGCGCCGTCGCGAGGATGGTCAGCGAGCCGCCTTCCTCGACGTTTCGGGCCGAACCGAAGAACTTCTTCGGTGGGTACAGCGCACCGGCGTCGATACCGCCGGACAGGATCTTGCCGCTCGCAGGAGCAGCGAGGTTGTAGGCCCGACTGAGGCGCGTGATGCCGTCGAGCATGATGACGACGTCCTTGCCGGCCTCGACCATGCGACGCGCCTTGGCGATCGTCATCTCGGCGACGTGGGTGTGCTCCTCGCTCGGACGGTCGAACGTCGAGGAGATCACCTCACCCTTGACGCTGCGACGCATGTCGGTCACTTCCTCGGGTCGCTCGTCGATGAGCAGCACCATCAGGTGCACGTCGGGGTTGTTGAGTTCGATCGACTTGGCGATCGTCTTCATGATCGTGGTCTTGCCGGCCTTCGGCGGCGACACGATGATGCCGCGTTGGCCCTTGCCGATCGGCGACACGAGGTCGATGATCCGCGCCGTCATGTTCGTCGGATCGTTCGGGTCCTCCAACGTCAGGCGCTGATCGGGGAACAGCGCCGTGAGGCTCTCGAAATGCGGCCGCTTCTTGGCGTTCTCGGGGTTGCCACCGTTCACGGTGTACACCTCGATCAGGCCGGGGTTCTTCTCGTTGCGGCCGGCCGGACGGGCCTTGCCGGTGATGTGGTCACCCTTGCGCAGGTCGTACTGGCGGGCCAGCTTCAGCGGGATGTAGGCGTCGGCCTTGGTCGGCAGGTAGCCGCTGACGCGGAGGAAGCCGTAGCCCTCGTCGCGAATGTCGAGGTAGCCCTCGACGTCGAACGGCTCATTGCTCTCGAAGCCGTGATCCAGTTCGATCAGCTCGACGTCTTCGCCTTGGGGACCTTCATGTCCGCCACGGCCCTTCCGGCGACGACGACGACGCTTGTTGCCGTCGCCCGTGTCGCTGTCCATCCGGTTGCGGTTGCCGGCCTGGTCGCCGCTGCGATTGCCTGCCTGGTCGTTGCTGCGGTTGCGGGCAGCGCCTGGCTGGCCGTCGCGCTGCTGGCCGCCGGCCGGCTGATCGCCGCGCTGGCCGTCGCCGCGCTGCTGATCGCCGCGCTGCTGGTCGCCGCGGTTGCGGTCATCGCGTGGTTGATCGCCGCGCGGTTGGTCGCCGCGGTTGCGGTCACCGCGTGGTTGGTCGCCGCGGTTGCGGTCGGCACGCGGGGCCACGTCAGCCGTGGCCGAGGTGTCGTCGACATCGCCAGGAGCGCCCTTTCGTGCCAGCTCGATCTCCCAATCGGCGAGGGGCTCGCCGTCGGGTCCGAGCACGATCTCGGGGGCACCGTCGGAGTCGGAGGTGCTGCGCGCCGAGTCCGTCGCCGGGCTCGGCGCCGCGCTCGGCGCGACGGGTGCTGTCGCGACGGGAGCAGCGGGCGCGCTGCTGGATCCGGTCGTGTCGAGGATCTTGTCGATGATGTCCGACTTCTTGAGTCGAGCGTTGACCTTGACGCCCAGCGCCTTGGCCATCTCCAGAAGGGTGTCCTTGTCCTTGGATTCGAGCATGGACTGTTCGAGTGCCGCTGCGGCCACGAGGGTTCCTCTCTTCTCGTGCGCCGGGACGACGGCACGAGTGTTGGAGCACCAGAGGGAGGGGGTGTGTGGTGGCGCACATCGCGCCGACAGACGGTGTTCCCCTGGCAGGATTCGCACACGACCGAGGTCTCGGGGTGCGGCCCGGACGAACCGAGCAAGCGTCAACATACCAGCCAAAACTCCTCGCAGCACGCATCCCCACCCCTGAAATTCTCCTGGGAGTGCGCGCTGAGCGCGCACCCGCAGGAGAATTTCGGAGGTGAGTCAGCGGTGGGTGAGTCAGCGGTGGGTGAGGTGTTCGACGAGGGCTTGGACGGCGGCCAGGTCGTTGGCGACCGTCTGGGTGCGCTCGGGGAGATCGAAGAGATCGGCGAGATGCTCCGGAAGCGCCGGACGCCGGCCGGTGGCGCGCTCGACGGCGTCGGGGAACTTGGCCGGGTGCGCGGTGGCCATCGTCACGACCGGATGGTCCGGCCCGTCGAGCCCGGTGAGGAGTGCAGCCGCCGCGGTGCCGGTCGCCGAATGCGGATCGAGCAGCATCCCGGTCTCCCGGTGGATGCGAGCGATCTCGGTCATCGTGGCATCGTCGTCGAACGCCGCCGCCCGGAAATGACCCGAGATGAACCGCTCACGCTGGTCGGGCTCGACCTCGAGACGTCCCGTCGAGCGGAAGCGGGTCAGCTGTTCCGCGGTCAACCCGCCGTCGCGACCGTTCATCTCGAACAACAACCGCTCGAAGTTCGACGACACCTGGATGTCCATGGACGGGCTCAGGGTCGGCACCACGTCGCGCGTCGTCATGTCGGCGTCGTTGACGAAGCGCGCCAGGATGTCATTCGTGTTCGACGCCACGATGAAGTCGCGGATCGGCGCCCCCATCTCACGGGCGATCCACCCGGCGAGCACATTGCCGAAGTTCCCGGTCGGCACGCTGAACGTGACGGGATCGGCGAACGTCTCGGCCGCCGTCACGTAGTAGACGGTCTGCGCCATCACGCGCGCCCAGTTGATCGAGTTGACCGCGGACAGCTGGTTGCGCTCACGGAACGCCGCGTCGTTGAACATCGCCTTGACGAGGTCCTGGCAGTCGTCGAACGTGCCCTCCACGGCAACAGCGTGGGCGTTGGGTTGATCGACCGTCGTCATCTGTCGGCGCTGCACATCACTCGTGCGACCGAGCGGGTAGAGGATCACGATGTCGACGTGTTCGCACCCGGCAACCCCGTCGATCGCGGCCGACCCGGTGTCGCCGCTCGTGGCGCCGACGATCGTCACTCGCCGACCCCGCTGGGCCAGGACGTGGTCGAACATCCGACCGACGAGCTGCAGCGCGATGTCCTTGAACGCGAGCGTCGGGCCGTGGAACAACTCCTGCACCCACTGCCGATGGTCGAGTTGCACGAGTGGCACCACGGCCGGGTGGCGGAACGTGGCGTAGGCCTCGGTGCACAACCGGGTCAGGGTGAGCTCGTCGAGATCGGGTTCGACGAACGGCAACATCACCTCGACGGCGCGCTCGACGTAGGTGACTGCCGAACTCGGCGCGAGCGTCGGCCACCGCTCGGGGACGTACAGCCCGCCATCGTTCGCCAGCCCGGCGAGCAGGACGTCGGCAAAGCCGAGCTCTGGGGCCCGTCCACGAGTCGAGACGTAGCGCACGTCAGTCCCCGATCACGCGCAACAGGCCGCCGACCTTGCGAACCACATCGAGTTCGCGCAACGCCCTCACCGTTGCCTGGACATCGGACTCGCGAGCCTCGTGGGTGATGAACACGAGACGAGCGTCGGGTCCGTTGCCCTCCTGCTCGGCGGCGCGGATGCTCACACCGTGCTGCGCGAACACACCGGTCACGGCGTGCAACACGCCGGGGCGGTCGGCAACGTCGAGGCCCAGCAGATACTCGGCCGAGGTCTCGTCGATGGCGCGCACCGTGGCGGGCTCGAGCACACCGAGCGAACCGTGGGTGCCGCTGCGCAGATTGATCGCTGCGTCGACCACGTCACCGAACACGGCGCTCGCCGTGGGCGCGCCGCCCGCGCCGCGGCCGTAGAACATCAGCGAGTCGACGAAGTCACCTTCGACGAACACGGCGTTGAAGCTGTCGCGTACCGATGCCAGCGGATGGTGCAGCGGCACCATGGTCGGGTGCACGCGGACGCTGATCTCGCCGGTGTCGGAATCGCGTTCGACGATTCCGAGCAGCTTGACGACATAGCCCAGACGGTGCGCGATGGCGATCTCCGCACCGGTGATCCGGCTGATGCCCTCGTGGTACACGTCGCCGGCGACGACCTTCGCACCGAACGCGACCGTGGCGATGATCGCCGCCTTGGCCCCGGCGTCGAAGCCTTCGACGTCGGCGGTCGGGTCACGCTCGGCGAAGCCCAGCCGCTGCGCCTCGGCCAGCGCTGTCGCGTAGTCGGCCTCGCCACCGGCGGCGACCGCATCGGTCATCTTCGTGAGGATGAAGTTGGTGGTGCCGTTGATGATGCCGAGCACACGACGGATCGGTTCGCCGTGCAGGCTCTCGCGCAGCGCTCGGACGATCGGGATGCCTCCGGCGACGGCAGCTTCGAAGAGGAGGTCGCGTCCCGCCGCGTCGGCAGCGGCGTAGAGCTCGGCGCCGACGTTGGCGAGCAACTCCTTGTTGGCCGTGACGACCGGCTTGCCGTTGGCCAGGGCGGCCAGGATCAGCTCGCGGGCCGGCTCGATGCCACCGATGGCCTCGACCACGATGTCGACGTCGGGGTCGTCCACGACGCTGTGCGAGTCGCGGGTGAGCACACCATCGGCGAGTTCGACATCGCGAGGCGCCGACAGATTCCGCACGGCGACACGGGTCACCTCCAGGCGCAGCCCGGTACGACGTTCGACGAACTCGCGTTGCGCTTCGACGAGCTGCACGAACGCTGCCCCGACGTTGCCGCACCCGAGAACACCGATTCGGACCGTCTGTACGTTGCTCGTCACGACCGTGGAGGCTACGGGATCGGATACCTTCGCCCCATGACGGTTACGGACGTCCCATGACCGTTTCCCAGCAGACCGGCCCCCGGCGGCGATCGGCTCGATGAGGATCACCCGCATCACCGCGACGCTCGCCGTCGTGGCGCTCGCAGCCGCAGCATGCGCCTCCGATGCATCCGACGGCGCTGCGCCGACACCTCCCGCCCCGGGCAACAGTGGCAGCGATCTCGTTGCCCCGAGCGCTTCGACGACACCGGTCGAGGTGACGCCGATCGATACGACAGCACCCGCCCCTCCGCGTTCCTACGACTTCTCGGCGATCTCGCCGGTGGTGCAGGAGTTCGTCGACGAACGTGGACTCGAGGGCGCCGGATTGGTCGTCGTCGACGAGCAGGACGGCATCGTCCACGAGGAGTACTGGGGCGTGTTCAGCGGCAACCGCGTCTCGCTGATCGCCTCGTCGAGCAAGATGATCGTCGCCGGTGTGCTCATGGCCCTCGACGACCAGGGTCTCCTCGACGTCGACGCCCCGGTCGCCGACGTCGTCGAGTGGGGTGCCGCGAATCCCGCGATCACTCCCGCGCAGCTGTTGTCGAACAGTTCCGGTCTGGTCGGTCTGGCCCCCGACGCCGCCTACGCGCCGTACATCTGCCAGTACCTGCCACAGGGAACATTGGCCGACTGTGCCGAGACGATCTTCACCACCGACCTCGACGACGCCGACATCGTTCCCCCGGACACCGAATTCCGCTACGGCGGCGGGCAGTGGCAGGTTGCCGGTGCGGTGGCGCAGGCCGCGTCGGGCAGGTCGTGGGCGCAACTCGTCGAGGACGTCTACATCGAACCGTGCGGCGTCGAGTCGCTCGGGTTCAACAACCAGTGGACCCAGTTCGGACGGATGGGATTCACCTACCCGCGTGCGTTCGACGCCGACCCGACCACGCTCGCTCCGACCGAGAACCCCAACATGGAGGGCGGTGCGTACATCACGGCGCCCGACTACGCGGAGTTGCTCCTGATGCACCTTCGCGGGGGCCGATGCGGCGACCGACAGGTGCTCTCGTCGGAGGCGATCGACCGGATGCATGCCGACCGGATCGGCCAGGTCTACGGCGGGTCGGTCGGCACGATGGGCTACGGGATGGGATGGTGGATCAATCGGGACACCGGCCGGCTGAGCGACCCCGGGGCCTACGGTTCGACGCCATGGCTCGATCTCGATGACGAGTACGGCGTGTACCTGGTGGTCGAGGCGGACGGAGCGACGGGCACTGCGCTGGCCGACCTGCTGGCCGACCCGATCGACGAGGTGATGACCTCGACGCCCTGACCGACGTGAACCCCGGTAGGCGATGAGCGAACGAACCGGCATGCGGTCGCTTCGCTCATCGCGGCTGGTCGAATCGCGGGGAGACCTCAGCCGACGTCGGTGGCGAGCAGGTCGTCGTAGGTCTCGCGGCGGACCACGAGCCGGGCATCGCCATCGGCGGCGAACACCACGGGCGGCCGTGTGATCTTGTTGTAGTTGGAGCCCATCGAGTGGCCGTACGCGCCCGTCACCGGCATCGCGAGCAGGTCGCCGACGGCGATGTCGGACGGCACCTGCGCGGCGAAGGCCAGCACGTCGCCGGACTCGCAGTGCTTGCCGACGAGACGCACGGTGAGCCCCCGCTCGCCGTCGAGTTCACGGGGCAGGAACGACTCGTAGCCCGACCCGTAGAGCACGGGCCGCGGATTGTCGCTCATGCCTCCGTCGACGGCGACGTACGTACGCACACCGGGGATCTCCTTGATGGTGCCGACCGTGTAGATGGTCATCGCTGCGGCCGCAACGATGGCTCGGCCGGGTTCGACACTCACCCGAGAGCGTACGCCGAGCGACTCGCAGGCATCGAGGAGCACGTTCCCCCACTGGGTGATCGTCGGCGCTTCCTCCGCCTCGAGGTACGCCACGCCGAGGCCTCCACCGAGGATCAGTTCGGGCAGGTCGAGTGGCACGGCGAAGTCGGCCATCACCTCGGCGGCCTTGGCGAACGACGATGCCTCGAACACATTCGATCCGATGTGGCAGTGCACACCGACGAGATCGACCGAGTCGGACCGTCGGGCGCGGTCGACGGCATGGAGCGCATCGCCGTTGGCGAGGTTGAAGCCGAACTTCGAGTCGTCCTGCCCGGTGGCGATGAACTCGTGCGTGTGGGCGTGCACACCTGGCGTGATCCGCAGGACGACCCTCGGCGTCGGGCCGACACCGGTGGCTGCGAGGACGTCGAGCCGGTCGAGCTCGTCGAACGAATCGACGACGATGTAGCGAACCTCGGCCTCGATCGCCTCGCGGAGTTCGGCGCCCGACTTGTTGTTGCCGTGCAAGGTGCAGGCGCTCGCCGGTACACCCGCCGCGAGCGCCACGTGCAGTTCCCCGCCGGTCGCGACGTCGAGCAGCAGACCTTCGTCGTACGCGAGTCGCGCCATCGCCCGACACAGGAAGGCCTTCGTCGCGTAGATCACACGCTCGGGCCCGAACGCTGCGACGGCTTCGCGGCATCGCGCACGCAGGTGGGCCTCGTCGTACACGAACAACGGCGTGCCGAACTCCTCGACGAGTTGCTCGACCGAGCATCCGCCGATCTCGAGCATCCCGTCGTGCCCGATCGCTGCCGTGTCGGGCAGCAGCCTCCGCGAGATCGCCGTCATCGCCCCTCCCCCACCATCTCCACCCGGTTTGCGTGACAGTTCTGTTGGCCCATCCCAATGGAAGTGTGACGCAAACCTGGTTGCGGGTGGGGTTGGGGGTGGGGTTGGGGGGCGCTCACATCTGCTCCGGGGCGTCGATGCCGAGGAGGTCCAGGGCGTGCTGGAGTGTGCGCGCCGTGATGTCACAGAGGGCGAGACGACTCGAACGAAGGGGCTCGTCGGCCTTCAGCACCGGACAGTGCTCGTAGAACGCCGTGAAGTCCGAGGCGAGGTCGTACACGTAGGTGCACAGCTTGTGCGGGCTGTAGGTCTGGAGCGTGACGTCGATCGCCGTGGGATACGCCAGCAACCGCAACGCGAGCGCACGCTCCTGTGGCGTGTCGAGCAGCATCGTCGCTCCCCGCACCGATGCCCTCTCGATGCCGGCACGCCGGAAGATCGAGCAGATCCGGGCGTGCGCGTACTGGAGGTACGGGCCCGTGTTGCCGTCGAACGACAGCATCCGGTCCCAGTCGAACACGTAATCCTTGACCCGGTCGGTCGACAGTTCCGCGTACTTCACGGCACCGATGCCGATCATGTGGGCGACGTCTGCTCGTTCATCAGCGCTGAGGTCGGGGTTCTTCTCGGCAACGGCGTCGGCCGCCCGTTCGATCGCCTCGTGGAGGAGCGCGGCGAACTTCATCGGTTCGCCACTGCGGCTCTTCAGGATCTTGCGGTCGGTCCCGAGCACGTTGCCGAACGCCACGTGGACCGCCTCGCGCGGCGGGCGGAGCCACCCGGCCATCTCCGCGACGGCGAAGACCATCTGCAGGTGCTGCTGCTGGGGCGCGCCGATGACGTACAGCATCAGGTCGGCGTCGAGCCGCTCGACACGGTCGATCACGCAGGCGAGGTCACTCGTGGCGTAGTTGAAACCGCCGGCTCCCTTCTGCACGATGAGCGGGAGCGGGTCGCCGTCACGATTCGTGAACCCCGGTGGGAACACCACGTCGGCGCCGTCGGATTCGGTCAACAGGCCGGCCGCGCGAAGTCGTCCGATCACCTCGGGCATGAGCGGTTGGTACGTGCTCTCACCGGCGAGGTCGTCGTCGGTGAGTCGAACGCCGAGCATCTCGTACACCGTGTTGAAGTGCTGGTTCGACAACGCGACGAGCAGCCCCCACAGCCGCGTGGTGTCGTCGTCGCCGGCTTGGAGCAACACGACGCGTTCGCGGGCGCGGACCTGGAACTCCTCGGATCCGTCGAACTTCACCCGGGCCTCTTTGTAGAAGCCGTCGAGATCGCCGAGCGACAGGTGTTCGGCCGCCTGCTCCTCGCCCAGGTCGACGAGGTGTTCGATGAGCATGCCGAACGGCGTCCCCCAGTCGCCGATGTGGTTCTCACGGATCACGCGGTGGCCCAGGAACTCCATCATCCGCACCAGGGCGTCACCGATCACGGTCGTGCGCAGGTGGCCGACATGCATCTCCTTGGCGACATTGGGCGCCGAGTAGTCGACGACCACGGTCTTCACCGGCGACGCCGTCGACACCCCGAGCCGGCCGTCGGCAGCGACGCTCGTCAGTTGCGCGGCGATGAACTCGGCAGAGAACGTGACGTTCACGAACCCCGGCCCGGCGATCTCCAGTTCGCTGACCGCGCCGTCGAGCACGCCCGACTCGACGATCGCCTGCGCGATGTCGCGCGGATTGCCGCCGATCTTCTTCGCGAGGCCCAGCGCGCCATTGATCTGGGCGTCGGCCCGATCCGACGGCCGCACCGTCGGATCCGCCGGCTCGCCACCGTTCAGCCCGGCGAAGACCGGTTCGAGCAGGTCCGAAATCGTGGCGAGGGGGTCCGACATGGTGCCCACAGTCTGCCGGATGGAACCCCTGCGCTCACAGGACACTCGCCGCGTCAGTGGGTCGCCGGCTCGGGGACCCGCGCCGGCGTGGTCCAGCGAGACAGCGGCTCGACGGTGCCCAGGGGATCGACGGCGGTCACCGGGTCTCGACGGGCAGGTTGGCGCGGCGCCACTCGGGGAAGCCGTCCTCGAGGCGGCGCGCCTGCCGGCCCCGGCGGCGCAACAACCTGATCGCCTCGTCGGCGAACACGCAGTACGGGCCACGGCAGTACGCGACCACCTCGACGTCGGCGGGCAGATTGCGCAGTTCTCGGGCGAGACGGTCGGCGGGGATCGACCGCGCACCGGCGATGTGGCCTGCCGCATACTCGGGTGCCGGGCGCACATCGACCACCACCACGTCGCCGGCGTCGAGACGGGCCATGAGTTCGGCTCGGGTCACCTGATCCATCTCGTCCCGATGCCCGAGGTAGGCAGCGGCGAGCTGTTCGAGCTCCGCATGATGGGCTGCGGCAACGTCGCGCAGGGCAACCCACAGGTCGATGACGCGGTCCGAGGAGCAGCGGTAGTAGATGCGGGTCTTGTCGCGTCGGGTGACGACCAGGCCCGCCGCGGCGAGCGTGCGCAGATGGAACGAGGTGTTGGCGACGCTCTGCCCGATCTCGGCGGCGAGTTCCTCGACGTGTCGCTCGCCTTGGACGAGGACGTCGATCAGCTCGGCGCGCCGCCCGTTGGCGAGCGCCTTGGCAATGTCGGCGAACCCGTCGAACAGCGCGTCTTTGGCGACTCTGTCACCCACCCGATCTCCTACATCCTCAAGGAATCACTTGACAAGAGGGTATCCGATCACCTCTACTCGAGCACTTGTCCGACGATGCGAGGCGAGCGGCAGGCGGGCACGCCCCAGTCACGCTCGGGCTGAGGGAGAACCTCGGTCAGTTCGCGTTGCTCGTCGGCGTCAACGCCCTCGTCGGGGGCATGATCGGCCAGGAACGCACCGTCCTCCCGCTGCTCGCCAAGGCCGAGTTCGGTCTCACCGCCTTCACCGCAACGCTCACGTTCATCGTTGCCTTCGGCGCCGTGAAGGCGGCCACGAACTTCTTCGCCGGCACCCTCTCGGACCGATTCGGCCGCAAACCCGTGCTGGTCGCCGGGTGGATCATCGCGCTACCGATCCCGCTGCTGCTCATGTGGGCACCGACCTGGGGGTGGGTCGTCTTCGCCAACGTGCTGCTGGGCGTCAACCAGGGACTCACCTGGTCGACCACGGTCGTCATGAAGATCGACCTCGTCGGACCTGCCCGGCGAGGGTTCGCGATGGGCTTCAACGAAGCAGCCGGTTACGGCGCCGTCGCCGTCACCGCCCTCGCGACCGGATACATCGCCGAACGATGGGGCCTTCGTCCCGAGCCGTTCTTCCTCGGCCTCGCCTACGCCGGACTCGGCCTCGGGCTGTCGGTGTTCGCCGTCCGCGAGACACAGGGGCACGCCCGTCACGAGGCCGCCACGCACATCGCCTCGAGCGAGGCGCACCACGCGGACCTCACCACCGGCGAGATCTTCCGCCTCACGTCGTTCAGCGACAAGGCGCTGTCGTCGTGCTCGCAGGCCGGGCTCGTCAACAACCTCAACGACGGACTGGCCTGGGGCCTGTTCCCGATCTTCTTCGCCGCCTCCGGCCTCTCTGTCGGGCGCATCGGTGTGTTGGCAGCCCTCTACCCGGCAGTGTGGGGCCTCGGCCAGCTGTACACCGGTGCGCTGTCGGACCGCATCGGGCGCAAGCCGCTCATCGTGGGCGGCATGCTCACGCAGGCCGCGGCCATCGCATGGATCGCCGCCACCGACGGCTTCGCCGCCTGGGCACTCGGGGCCATGGTGCTCGGCGCCGGTACGGCGATGGTGTATCCGACCCTGCTCGCCGCCATCGGCGACGTCGCCCATCCGGAATGGCGCGCCCGATCGGTCGGCATCTACCGGCTGTGGCGCGACAGTGGCTTCGCCGTCGGTGCGCTCCTCGCCGGGATCCTCGCCGACCTCGTCTCGGTTCCCGCGGCCATCTACGCCGTCGCGGCACTCACCGCGGTCTCCGGCATCAGCGTGGCGGTGCGGATGTACGAGACCCATCCGAACTGATCTTGCCAACCTCATATTCAAGGCGTACCTTGAATAGTGGAGGAGCTACTTGGTGGCGTCGTCCACCGGGATGGGGGCACATCATGTCGGACCAACTGCTTGTCGATGTCGAGACGCTGCGCGGCCAGGTGCGCGAGAAGTACCGCGACGTTGCGATCGATCCGCACGGCTCCCACCACTTCCACACGGGGCGGCCCCTGGCGAGGCGACTCGGCTACGACGACGCGCTCGTCGACGATCTCCCCGATCGAGCCGTCGAGTCCTTTGCCGGCGTCGGCAACCCGTTCTCGCTGAAGCCCATCGACGCAGGCTCCAAGGTCGTCGACGTCGGCTCGGGTGCAGGGTTCGACTCGTTCGTCGCCGCCGCACAGGCCGGTCCGTCCGGTCGGGTGGTCGGCATCGACATGACACCGGAGATGCTGGCAAAGTCCCGCGCGACGGCCGAACACCTCGGCTTCGATCACGTCGAGTTCCGCGAAGGCCTGGCCGAGAGCATGCCCGTCGACGACGGATGGGCCGACGTGGTCATCTCCAACGGCGTCATCAACCTGTGCGCCGACAAGCAGGCGGTGTTCGCCGAGATCTTCCGAGTACTGCGTCCGGGCGGCACGCTGCAGTTCGCCGACATCGCCAACGGGCGTCCCGTCCCGATCGAGGCGGTTCGCGACGTCGACCTGTGGACCGGTTGAATCGCCGGCGGGCTGCCCCGTGCGGGCTGGCAACAGATGCTCGAGGAATCCGGATTCGAACACGTCACCATCGGACCAGCGGTCGACACCTTCGGCGGCGCCACCGGTGAAGCGAACGCGCGGTCGTTCGAGGTCTACGGCTACGCCTTCCTCGCCCACCGCACAACACGCACCCCGTCGGTCTGAGATCTGGAAAACTGGACGGATGTCGGCACAACGTCGGGTCACGGTCGTGGTGGTGGGCGGTGGACACAACGGACTGGCGATGAGCAAGCGTCTGTCGGATCAGGGCATCGATCACGTCGTGCTGGAGCGCAACGAGTTGGCGAACTCGTGGCGGAGCCAGCGATGGGACTCGTTCACGATGCTGACTCCGAACTGGCAGGCCAGGCTGCCGGGTCAGGTGTACGACGGCACGGATCCGGATGGATTCATGACCGCGGCCGAGATCGTCGGCTTCATCCAGACCTATGCCGACGTGATCGGGGCACCGATCGAAGCCGGCACCACCGTGACGTCCGTTCGACCGACCGACGACGGCTACGAGGTCGTCACCGATCAGGGCACGTGGCGCTGCCGGTGTGTGGTGTTGGCCGGGGGTGCCTGCAATCTGCCCACCACTCCGGAATGCGCTGCGGCGGTGCCGGCGGGAGTCGACCAGGTCAATCCGCTCGAGTACCGGAATCCGGATCAGCTCGCCGACGGTGGTGTCCTCGTGGTCGGGGCTGCCGCAACCGGTCTCCAGCTCGCGGAGGAGATCCATGCATCGGGTCGGCCCGTCATGCTGTCGGTCGGTGAGCATGTTCGCATGCCGAGGACCTATCGGGGGGCCGACATCCAGTACTGGATGGAGGCCATCGGGCGACTCGACGAGCGCTACGACGAGGTCGAGGACGTCGTGAAGGCCCGCAAGGTGGCGTCCCCGCAACTCGTCGGCACACCCGAGCGCCGAACCCTCGATCTCAATTCCGTCACCGACACCGGCGTGCAGCTCCGAGGGCGACTCGGTGCCATCCGCGACGGCGTGGCGATGTTCTCGGGCGGGTTGCGGAACCACTGTGCGTTGGCCGACCAGAAGCTCGGCCGCCTGCTCGACGACATCGACGGGTGGATTGCCGGACAGGGACTCGACGGTGATGTCGGGCCCGTCGAGCGCTACGAGCCGACTCGGGTCAGCCGAGGTGCCCCGCTCACGCTGGATCTGCGCGGCGGGGAGATCACGACGATCGTCTGGGCGACGGGATTCCGTCCCGACCTCTCCTGGCTCGAGCTGCCGGTGTTCGACGCTGCCGGCCATCTCCGCCACGACGGCGGCGTGGTGGATGCTCCCGGCGTCTACTTCCTCGGCGCCTCGTTCCTGCGCCGACGCAGGTCCAGCTTCCTGCACGGTTCGGTCGACGACACGAGGGATCTGGCCGACCACCTCGTCGGCCATCTCGCCGGCTGATCAACGCTTCGTGCCGATGTAACCGAACAGCTGGACCTCGCCGCGCAACGCGAGGCCCTCACGCACGTGTGCAGCGGCGAGTTCGGTGGCCCGGGCGACGAACTCGTCCTCGCCGATGCTCTGTATCGCCTCGTAGGCGGGGCCGGTGGACGCAAGACCACGGGCGAATGTCTCCGGGTCGGGGTACTCGAACACGAAGGGGATCTCGAATCGCTCGCCGACGTCGAAGCCACATTCCTCGAGAAAGGCCTCCCCCACGCCGGGCCGCCCCAGCGAGACCATGTCGGCCTGATGCTGAACCTTCTCGTCGGTCGCCCACCGGAACGGTGCCATCATCCACGCTCCCGGCGACTTGCCGACGTTGCCCCACACGGTGATCGCAAGCCGGCCACCGGGCACGAGCACGCGGTGCGCCTCGCCCACGGCGGAGGGAGTCGTCCCCCAGATGCCACGGAAGCTGGTCACGACGTCGAACGTCTCGCCGTCCCACGGCAGGGCCCCCATGTCGCCCACCCGGATGTCGCTGTCAGGGTTGCGATCCTTCGCGACTGCCACGAGACGCGGCGACGCGTCGATGCCCGAGCAGACGGCGCCGCGGGCGCTTGCGAGTTCGATGGCGAGCCCCGAGCCGCACGCCACATCGAGGAGACGGTCGCCGGCCCCGACGTCGAGTCGATGATGCACCGCGACGTACTCGCGGCAGGCGGATGGTTCGCTCAATGTCGCGAAGTCGACGGCGCGACGCCCCCAACCTTCATCGACCATCTCCCACGACATGACATACCCCTCTCGGCCCCCGGGGACGATCGTAGGACTCGTCGGTGTTGCTGTCGACCCTCGACAGTTTCACCGACGAGGCGTACTGTGATTCCGGACGGCCGAGGGGTTCGGCCATCCGCGGGGGCGTGCTGATCCAAGGGGGTTCTGAAATCATGGCTGAGGAAGTCAACGGCGTACCGTGCGACAAGATGTTCGCGGCGATCGCGAAGACACGCGAGAACGGCGAACTCGCGCAGTTCCGGTTCTCGGCGAAGAACGAGTGGGTCGAGGGAACGGCGAGCCAGTCGACGATCCACGAGTGGTACGGCATGGGAGGCGAGCACGAGCACGTGCAGCAGTTCACGTTCGAGGCCGACCACCCGACGCTGGGCCACGGTCACGGCCCGACACCACAGGAGTACGTGCTCCACGCACTCGCAGCATGCATCACCGCCGGTATCGCAACCGGCGCAGCGGCACGCAACATTCAGCTGAACAAGGTGTCGTCCACCGTGAGCGCCGACATCGACGTCCGAGGCGTTCTGGGGGTCGACCCCGATGTTCGCAAGGGTTTCAGCAACGTCGACATCGAATTCGACATCGATGCCGACTGTGACGACGAACAGAAGGACGCGCTGCTCGCCGCGGGTGCGAAGTACTCGGCAGTGTTCGACATGCTGGCCAACCCCACCGAGGTCAACGTCATCCGTCGGAACTGACGACCGGATCGGTCGGGCCTGTCGGGTCCGATACCTCGGCGCTGAGGACGACGACAGCTGACGGTTCCTCATCGGTGGCGTCCACGAGAGTGACGGTCCGGTCGGCGTTGTCGCCGGGCTCGGCGCCTGTACCAGCGGTGAGCGAGCGCATGAGGGTGGCAGCCAGACCATCGAGCGATCCGCCACCGCCGGTGACGAGCACCTCGGGGACCACCGTGACGTGACCGTCGGCCACCGCGTTGGCCACCGCCACCAATGCGGTCGCCGGAGCACCGAGTGCTTCGGTCTGCGCCTCGAACCCGACGGCCCTCGCGAGCCCGAGCGCCTCGGTGGCCTTCGCCTCGGCGAGCCCGATCGCCTGGGTGCGCGCGGCCTCTGCTTCACCGGTGAGCCGCACGTACGCAGCCTCGCCCCGCGCCTCGGCCTCCCGGGCCTGCGCCTCGTTGGTCTTGATCTGGACGCCGACCTGCGCGCCCGCGAGTTGCGACTGCATGTTCGCAGTGCCCTTCGCCTGCTCCATCTCGATACGTGCGGTCTCCGCGCGCTGCTGCTCCACGAAGGTGGCCTTCTCCTGGTTCGCGATCTCGCGCTCGGTGAGCACGCGCACGAGTTCGGCCGGGAACACGACGTCTTGGATGTAGACGCCCTTCGTCTCCACCTGGTACTGGCCGAGATACCCGGTGATCGCCTCGAACGCCGCGCTCTGCACGGCCTGGCGCGTCTCGATGAACCGCACCGCCTCGAGGGCCTGCAATGTGTTGCGGAAGTGGTTGCCGACCGCGCTCTGCAGCACCTCGCTCACGAGGTTCTGCATCGTGCCGACCATCGAGATCACCTTGGGTGCGCGCGTGTCGGGGACGTGGATCTGGACCTGCAGGTCGATCTGGAAGACGAAGCCCTCGCGGCTCTTGGCCAGGATCGACGACAGGTGCGCGTCGAGGTCGTGGGCCTCGGAACTCGCCTCGGCCCAGTTGAGGGTGAGGATGAACGTGGGCACGATCTCCGCGGCGTACACACGCGGGTTGATCGCGTACTTGCCCGTGCGAAGCGGTTCGGTCCAGATGCCGCGATGCCCGGGGCGCACGATCGATCCGAACTTGAACTCCTCGCCGGACGTGTCGGCGGTGGGCAGTCCGACGAATCCCTTGATCACGGCGACCTCGCCCTGGTTCACCACGAGCATCGGCACGAGATCGACGCGTACGAGGAACGGGTTCAGCAGGTACGCGCCGTAGAGCAACGGGTCGTGCTGCAGTCCGATCTTGCCGCCGGCATCGAGGAAGGCCTGGAAGTCCTGGTAGTTGTTGTGCAAGTTGTTCTTGCTGCCGAGCAGGAGGTCGATGAGTTCGGCATCGGTCGTGGTCGTGCTTCCACCAGCGTTCGACTCCTCGATTGCCGCAACGTCGGCGAAGCCGCCGAGCCGACTGGCGATGTCGCCCGACGGGAGCGGTTCACCCTCCAGTGCCGTGACGACACCGACAAGGTCGAGCGCGGAGTCGGGCGCAATGACCATCACGCGCAGCTGTTCGGGCGACAGTCCGAACGACTCAGGGATCAGCACACCGTCGCCGGCCTTGTCGGCGAGATCCGGTGACACGGGCAGGCCGTACACCGTCTGCGGCGTGAGCACGAGGAACGCGACCGGGTGGATGGGCACGAGGGTGCCAGGCGGCAGAACCGGCCGCTGCACACCCTTCTGGCCGCCGTGCTGCACGAAGCTGGCGATGTCCGAGAAGTTCGCGAGCTCGGGCTTGTACACCGCGCTCTTCGCGCCGATGGGGAGGGGGTCGCCCACCTGCGCGATGACCACGCCGATCTCACCGGCCGGGACCTGCACCCACGGGAACTTCTTGACGTAGAACATCGGCCAGAGCTTGAAGCGCAGACCCGGCATCAACAGCGTGGCCTGGTATCCGGCCTCGCCCCGGAAGGCGATCGGGTTGTCCTCGCCGAGCTTGCGGAACGCGAAGCGCTTGGCGACGAGCCCGACCTCGGCGGCGCCGATCGCGTGGAACGATTTCCACACGATGACCACGAGCAGCGCGGCCAAGACGATGACGACGATCAATCCGACACTCATGGGGCTCCGCCTTTCCTCTGGCGCCGTCATCATACGTCGGCGATGGAACCGACGATCCCAACAGTCGACCAAGAGCGTCGGGATGTTCTGACCCCGCGCGCCCTCAGCCGCCAGCGCGCTTGCGGGGATCGGCAGGGAACGCCCGGGCCTCCACCAATCGCGTCGAGATCTCGGCTGCCAGCGCGATCACCCGATCGAGGTCGTCACCGCAGGCATCGACGAGCGCCTGTTGGCCTGCATCGGTCGACGCCTCGATCGCCACCCGCGCCGCGCGGCCGGCGTCGGTCAGCTCGGTGCCCTGCATCCAGCCACGGCGCTCCAGGCGGCTCACGCCACCGTTCAACGCGTCGGTCCCGAACCCCCGCGTCGCGCTGTACTCACCCAGCGCGAAACCCAGCCACCGTTCGGTGAGGACGTTGGCCTCGACGGCATCGAGCCCCGCCGCCACGAGCGCAGCCAGGTGAACGTCACCACGATGCTCGCGGACGAGTTCGGCGGCCCGCCACAGTCGCCCTCCCGGCGATGACGGAAGCGGCAGAGAGCGAAGCCCGCTGAACAGCGGCCGACCGAGGCCGTCCAGAACCTCCAACGCCCGCAGCAGCGGATCGGCGACGGCCGCACACTCGTCGGGGTCCGCGATCGAGTCCAGGCTCGCCGCTGCGCCGGCGGCGCGAACCCGCAGGATGTCTTCACGAGAGGCACTGGCGGCGCCGGCTTCCCAGGCGGCCACGATCATTCCCGGCTCGAACACACCGAACGTCGCCGCGACCACCGATGCCGTCGGCGTGCCGAGCGCTGCCGCACGGCCCCAGACGTAGCCGGGGAAGAAGTCGACCCCGAGGGCGGTCAGCCCCTCTCCAGCGGGCCGGGACCACCAGCCCTGCGTCGCGATCGGCTCCAACGCATCGCGAAGCCGACGTGCCGGCGTCGGGAGGACGTCCGGTTCCGGGATCGGCTCCGCGAGCGGCGCGAGGAAGATTGCGGCGATGTCGTCGTACGTCACACCCGCAGTCTCCCACCGGGTCGAGCAACCACGACTCCAGTCACGGCGTCTGCCGCCAGGTCGACGTCAGCCGGCCGTCCGCTCCAGGACGCATTCGCAGGCACCCGTGGACACGGTGGACCATGGATCGTTCGGAACACCAGCGACGCATCTTCGCATTGCAGCGAATCGCTCTCGAGGATTTCACCCTGCCCTCGGCTCGATCTCGGTCACTACCGTGGCCGGCGAGATCGAGTCAGTTGCGGCCTGGAATGACAGCGCGGCGGTGTCGGCCGGCAAGGTCGACGCATCGATTCAAGCGCCAGTCGCAGGACTCTTCACCGCACTGCCTCAGATGCTGAGGATGTCCACCGAAGACCGAACGGTCAGCAACAGGCTGAATCCGACGAGCACCGCCACGACGACCCTTCCCGCCAACTGGATGGGGCGTTGCTCGAGCACGGCGGACAGGCGGCCCGGAAGGGCGGTGCGTCCGATGACGTAGAGCGTCAGGCCGACGAAGAACGGCGGCACCAGGGCGAAGGGAACCACACCCAAGATCGGCACGTTCCGGAACCGGCTGTCGCCCTCCGCTGTCTGCTGGAGCCGAGCAGCCACCGAGCCGAGGGCGGCCCCGAACAAGGCGGTTCCACCCACGATCAGACCCACCGCAAGCCAGGTCGGCGACAAGATCGAGAAGTCCAGATTCTCCGATGAGAAGTCCTTGGCCCCGAACAGGACCAAGGGCACCAGCCCAGCCATGACCCCGGCCGCAGCGCCGCTGACGTGTAACCAGGGACGCGCAACCAGGAGCACGATGGCGGCGACCGCGCCGGCGCCCAAGCCGACGAAGGCGATGAAGGCGATGGTCCCGGAGAGGGTGATCTCGCCCACGACCTCCTCCGCATCGGTGAGCAGGCCTTGGGCGCCATCGCCTGATGTGGCAGCCAACACCCGCATCACGAACCGGCCGAGGAACCCCGCGACGAGCGCACCGCAGATGATCCCCGCCGAGCACACCGGACCGAGCGCTCGGAGCGAACTGGCGAGCCTGGACGGCCATCGGCCATCGGTACCGCTGCCTGAAGGTGCGGATGTCCGGATCGGGAGCCGACCCCATCGCAGGATCGCCACAGCGGAAAAGGCCACCGCGACCAGCGCAAGTCCGATGATGATCAGGTTGTCGGTACGCATCCGACACCTCCCCTACCCGAAGACCCCAAGGTGAAGACCCGAGTCTCACACATCCACCGCATGCCCGGGGCGTGACCGTCGGGTGACATCTGATCTGTGACGCCAACCGGTCAGCGCCGGGAGTTCGAGAGCGGTCAGGACGAGAGCAGCTCGGCTTGGATCGGAGCGGGGAACCGCATCGTGAAGCGGGTGTCGCCCAACTCGTGCTCCAGCACGCGCGCGGTCGCCTCGACCTGAGCACGGCGAGCCGGGGGCACGTCGGTCAGCCACCCGAGCGCGATGGTGCCGTCCTTGCGTTGGACCCAACTGCCCACGACGCGGCCATCGACCCAGATCGTGGGTCCGGCGTTGCCGTTGCGGTCGACGACGTGCGACGCGACCCCGGCGTCGAGGTACCAGCTCCGGTCCTTCCATCCCATCGTCGTCGGATCGAGGCCCGGCAAGAGCGCGACCCACTTCGACGATCCAGGCACCGCCTCGAGGTCGTCGGGTGCGAGCCACGCGTCGATGTCACCGTCGGCGGTCTCCATCGCGACCACGACCGCGCCCACGTCGTCCAGGGCGCGCCGGGTGTCGCGCAGATGTCCAGCCGGTCCACCACTGCACATCAGCGGTCGTTGCGGGGCCGAACGCGTGCAGCCAACGTCGGACCAGCTCGGCGGAGGCCTCACGTGGATCCATGCCGACGATGCCCCCGGGCACCCAGTCGTCCATTGCGGCCCAGCGGTACTGGCTGTTGACCCAGGAGCCCATCGGGCGGCTCCGCACCACGACACCCTCGAAGCCGAGGTGCAACATGATGCGCACGTGTGCGTGTTGGGTCGCGGCGTACGGTCTTGCCCGGCGACAGCTCGATCGGTTGCCGCAAGGCGGGCACAGCCTCGCCGAGCTGACGCGTCGATGCCTCACCGGCGCGGTGCAGCGCAGCGAGAACCTGCTCCTTCGCCGACGCGATCCAGTCGTCTCCGTGATCGGAGATGCCGTTGTCGGCGAGCAGCTTCACGAACCTGCGGTGCTCGGGCCCCAAGAGCTTCGTCGTCGAGGATGCGTGGGCGATCCGCGCCACCGATGGCGTCGCGACCCAGAGGGTGCGCCGCATCGCGTGGAACCGGATCACGCTATGGGCCTCGTAGAGCGCGGCCTCCACCGCTGCGATCGACGGGTGACGCATCCGGGCCAGCGCCGAGAGGAACACCGACACCGGATCCGAGGAATGCAGCGCCACGACCGAATCCGCAATCGCCGCGACGTCATCGGTTCGCGTCGAGGGAACCAGACGATGCCGACGCGCCAACCGAGCACGTCGTTCTCCGACCGTGATGCGTCGCGTTCCCACGGGTCCATGATGACCGAGCGAGACCAAGGCATCGACAGCCAGCGGCCCACACGACACGCCGGAACTCGAGGCTCGGGGGCAGGACGTGCCGCGTGGCCGGCGAGACCCTTTTCTTGCGACGCGCTTCGAGGGCGGGAGTGATCAATCCGGGTTGTAATGGGCATAGCCCATCGCCAGCGACGTCGCCACTGCCAACCATCCGATGTACGGGACCAGGAGGGCTCCGGCCCACCATCGAGTCGACCACGCTGCCGCGACCACGACCACCGTCACCGACGTGGCGGTCAGCAACGCGAGAGACGATGCCCAGAGCGCATGTCGCGCATAGAACAACCACGCCCACAGCAGCGCTGCGGCGACGCTGATGGCGAGCGCAGCGATCCAGGACGTCTTCGCTCGGTCCGAACCGTGCAGCGACACGACGAATCCAGACACGATGATGACGACGAAGTTGTACGACCAGGCGACTCCGAACACAGCGTCGGGCGGTTGCCACGAGGGCTGGCGAAGAGAGCGATACCACTCACCACCGCTCGTGACCCAGAGACTCGACCCCACGGCATAGACCACGACGATCGCCACCGTCAGGGCCCCCGTCCACCACTTCGCAACAGTCATCCGGCGACTCCTTCTCCGTCGGTGCCGGGCGGCGACCACTCCGGACTGCGACTCACCGTGTGAGCTGGCGAATTGCGACGCTCCGGAGCGTATTCCATCCGACCGAACACCGACATCTCAGACCGGGCGAAACAGGGCGCTGTGTGGGAGGTCGCCCGTCCACGCGCAGCGCATCGGGTTGCTTCAGAAACGTGACGGCGAAAGACCCAGCCGTGACGGAGTCGGTCTCGGCGGCCGACGTTGGCCCAGACGTGCAGGTGCAATGTCGTAGCGTGGCCGGTCATGGAAGTTGACGCTCCGCCCGGCGCCGAACCGTGGAGCACGGCGTGGTCTGAACTGGCGGGACCGTTCCGGCGATGTGTCGAGCTGGCGTGGGAGAGTTGCTCGTCGGGCACGTTTGCCTGCGGCGCGGTCATCACCGACCCCCACGGGAACGTGGTAGCGGAGGGACGAAATCGCGTCTTCAATGAGCCGAGCGGGGAGTATCCCCTGGAGGGAACGGCGCTCGCACACGCTGAGATGAATGCGCTGGCACGGGTGCCGAGCGGTGTTGCACTCAACGATTGCACGTTGTGGAGCAGCCTCGAGCCGTGCCTCATGTGTCTGTCGTCGGCGCTGTTGTCGAGTGTTGGTGAGATCCGGTTCTTGGCTCCGGACCCGTTGTGGGACGGCGTCGAAGGACTGCCGGCGCTCAATGCTTTTGTCGAGCGCCGATGGCCCCTCCACCACGAACCTCACGACGGCGAGTGGGCGGTGCTCGGCATGACGTTCGCTCAACACCTGTTCGCATTCTGGCAGCCGGTCAACAGCCAGGCCCTTGCTGCCCACGAACTCGGCGAGCCAGAAACCGCCGCCCTCGTGCGCCGCTTGGTGACCGATCGAACATTGGTCGACCTCGCCTCGTCGGGGGCCGCAGTCGAGCAGGTCCTCGCGGCCGTGTGGGGAGACGTCACTGAAGCCGCCAGGGTTCGGGCGACCAGGCGAATGTGAGCACGCGGCCGAGCGAGTTCCTGCGGCGTTGCCGCGTCACGGGGCGGAGATGTCGAGTGCGCCGCTGATCGACACGTCTGGGCCGTCGTCACATGGCCTCGTGAGCCGTCATGGAGGACGCATCGCGGATCTTCACGGCTGTTGAGTTGTCAGTTCGCCGTTGAATTTGATGTGCAGTTCTGCGCGGAACATCGTCGGTGTACAGGATTCTCCGCCAAAGTCATTGAGGCGCAGAAGCTGCCGATCCAATCGGCCAAACAGGCCTCCGAGGTCGTTTCCCAGGGGGTGCCCAGGGCTGTTGTACGATCGTCGTCCGACGACGCTGTCGTCACAAGTGGGGCAGGGGGCCGAAGGTGCTGATTCACGACTATCTCGACTACTGGACGCTGCGTGATCCGGAGCGGGTGCTGATCACCGACGGCAAGCAGGAACTCACCCGGGCCGAGTTCTCAGCCCGATCACACCGGATCGGGCGGTTGCTGGCCGACCTGATCGAACCGGGAGCGCGGTTCGCGATCATCGGCAAGAACAGCTTCGACTATCTGGCGTGCTATTTCGGGGCGAGCCGGTCGGGCACGGTTCCGGTCCCGGTCAACTATCGACTGGCACCGCGCGAGTGGCGCTTCATCATCGAGGACGCAGCTGCGGAGCTGGTGATCGCCGACATCGAGTTCGCTGCCGGGCTCGACACGGTGCGCGACGAGCTCGAGGCTCCTGCGCACTACTTCGGCTTTGACGGTGCGATCGAGGGCTGGCGCTCGTTCGACGACGCTGTCAGCACGATGGGCGACAGGCCGCTCGACCGTCGCGGCTCACCTGATGATCTCGTCTACCAGATGTACACGTCGGGAACGACCGGGTTGCCCAAGGGAGCGATGATCAGTCAACGCGCCCTCGTCGCCCATCTCGCTCAGCTCTCCGCGATGTTGGGGGTGGTCGACGACCCGCGCACTCTGACGACGGTGCCGATGTACCACGCGTCTGGAGTGATCACCGGAGTGAACGCGATCGCGCAGGGCGGATCCGTGTACACGATGACCGACTTCATTCCCCCGGAGGTGGCTCGCGTCCTCGAGGAAGAGGGCATCACGACGGTGACTTTCGTCCCCGCGATGATCCAGGCGCTGCTCGTGATGGTGCCCGACCTCGCGGAGCGGGAGTTCCCCAGGCTCGATTCCATCGCGTACGGAGCGTCGCCGATCGCCGCCGAGACACTGCGTGCCGCCATGGCCGCATTCGGCTGCAAGTTCGCGCAGGTGTACGGCATGACGGAACTCACCGCGGTCGCGACGGCGCTGTACCCCGAAGACCACGATCGGGCGCTGGCAGGAGAAGAACACCTGTTGCTGAGTGCGGGACGCCCACTTCTCGCGACCGAGGTGAAAATCGTCGACGATGACGGCAACGACCTGCCGGCAGGTGAGGTCGGCGAGATCATCGTCCGCGGCCCGCAGGTGATGGACGGCTACCACAATCGACCCGACGCGACCGCAGAGGCGCTGGTCGACGGGTGGATGCACACCGGTGACGCCGGCTCGATCGATGACGAGGGGTACCTCTACGTATCGGATCGCGTCAAGGACATGATCATCTCCGGTGGTGAGAACATCTACCCGCGAGATCGAGGACGTGTTGTTCCGGCTTTCCGGCGTGGCCGACGCGGCCGTCATCGGTGTACCCGACGAGAAGTGGGGTGAAGCCGTCAAGGCGGTGATCCAGGTCAAAGATGGCGTGACACTGACCGAGGCCGACGTACGAGCACATTGCCGGGCCAACCTCGGTGGCTTCAAGCAACCGTCGTCGGTCGATTTCATCGACGAGATCCCCCGCAACCTCTCGGGCAAGGTGCTGAAGAAGGATCTCCGTGCGCCGTACTGGGAAGGCCACGACCGCAGCGTGAGCTGACCGCTCGGGCAGGACGCTTCGACGATCTCGGAACGACGTTCCCCCATGGGACACGTCGTGATCCGTGCCGGACCGGTCAGCCGACGGTATGCCGCATTCGTAGTTCGTCCTTGCACGGATCCGACGGCAGTGACTGATGGTTCCCGGTCAGGCGGAAGCCGTTCGTCTCGTACAAGCGGATGGCTGCATCGTTCCCGCGTGTGACCCACAGTTCCACGGTGGTCGCGTCGGTCTCGCGAGCCCACCCCACGACGGCATCGACCAACTCGGCGGCAATACCTGCTCGTCGATGAGCCGGCGAAACCCACATCGAGACCAGTTCGACCAAGGGCCCCGCCGCATCCGGTCGGTAGGCAGCGACCAACCCGACGACCGACCGCGCAACAAGTGCAAAGAAGGTGACACTGCGCTCGCCGGCAGCACCCAGCACCGCTCGCTCCTCCCAGTAATCGTCGGCTTGGTCGGCCTCCGCGGCGAACGTCGACCCGAACGCCGACGGCGAGTCGGCCAGCGCCGCGAGGCGGACCGCCTTGAGCACGCCACCCTCGTTGGGCCGGACTCGTCGTATGACCGCTTCCACTTCGTCAGTCTCGTCCGCGTGATCATCACGAGAGAACTGAGTTCTCGCTGGACGCAATCGACCTCACCGCACCCGGCAGCTGTCGGCGATACAGGGTCACAAGCCGGATGCGCCCCCCAAACGCCCCCAGGTCGACGATCCGTGACTCGTGGCCCGGCGCGGCATTCTCAAT
>CAWHJD010000031.1:0-8977 GCA_963829585.1 Ilumatobacteraceae bacterium
ATACTCAGCGGGCGTGAAGACCGCCGTGTCAATACCCGACCCGATTTTCGAGGCGGCCGACCGGCTCGCCCGGCGGCGGCGCATCTCGCGCTCGGAGCTGTACGCCCAAGCCCTGACGCGGCTGATCGACGACGACGAGTCCAGTCGGGTCATGGAGCGGCTCGACGGCGTCTACGCCGACGCACCGTCCGAGCTGGACTCCGGTCTCGCCGCGCTCCAGAGCCTCGCCATCGACGAGGACTGGTGATCGCGCGCGGGGAGGTCTGGTGGGCGGAGCTTGCCTCGCCGACGGGATCGGGACCTGGCAAACGTCGCCCAGTCCTTGTCGTGTCGGCCGACTCGTTCAACCTCAGCCGGATCGGCACCGTGGTCGTCGTGGCGATCAGTAGCAACCTCGACCTCGCCGCGGCGCCGGGCAACGTCGCCGTACCAGCCGGTCGATCGGGATTGCCGAAGGACTCGGTCGTCAACGTCTCCCAGATCGTCACCCTCGACAAGCGGCAACTCGGCGAGCGCGTGGGAGCGCTCGATCACGACACGCTCGCTCAGATCGAGGCCGGTCTCGGACTGGTACTCGATCTGGGCGCCTGATCCCACCGTGGGTCTGCAGGTGACACCGAGGTGCATAGTTGGTGTATGGCTCGCACCAACATCGACATCGATGAGGAACTCTGCCGCCGTGTGATGGAGCGTTATCACCTCAGCACGAAGCCGCGAAGCGGTCAACCTCGCCCTTCGCCACATGGCCGGCGAGCCCCTTGGTCTGGATGAGGCTCGTTCGATGCGCGGAACCGGGTGGGACGGCGACCTCGACGAGATGCGCTCGAGCAGAACGTGATCCTCGTCGACACCTCGGCGTGGATCGAGTTCCTTCGAGATACCGGCTCCGAGGTGTGCGCCGCGGTCGACCGATCGCTCGACACCGACATCGCGATCTGCGACGCCGTGTCGATGGAGGTCCTCGCAGGCGCTCGCAGCGAGCGACACCTGATCCAACTACGTGGACTGCTGGGCAGAGCAACGATGCTGCCCACGACGCCGGCCGACTACGAAGCAGCGGCATCGATGTACCGCACGTGTCGAGCGAGCGGCGAGACCGTCCGCAAGCTCATCGACTGCCTGATCGGCGCGGTCGCCGTTCGCGCCGGGGCTGAGGTCCTCCACGCCGACACCGACTTCACGGCATTGGCACGACACACCGACCTGAGGATCCATCCGGCCTCCGGCAGCTGACACCGCCTGCGTCTTCGTTCGGCCGGAGTCTGTCGCGATCGAGATGCCGGGAGCCAGTCGAGATCCTCGACGTTCATTTGCATGGACGAGCGGGCCGACGCCGCCCGCACCGTCGATCTCGGCGGGTTAGGTTTGCCGCGGTGAGGTGGCCGGCCGGTTTCATGTGGGGGACCGGAGCGTCCTCGACGCAGACCGAAGGTGCGGCGCCCGCAGGCGACTGGTACGAGTGGGAACGGATGGGTCGCGCCCCGTTGTCCGGCGACGGGAACGGATTCGCCGAACGCTACGAGGACGACTTCGCGCTGCTCGCGGCGCTGGGCCTCCGGCACCATCGGTTGTCGATCGAGTGGGCGCGGATCGAACCGATCGAAGGAGCGCGCGACCAACGAGAGATCGAGCGCTATCGGCAGATCCTCACCGCGGCGCGTGCCGCCGGGGTCGAGCCGTGGGTGTGCCTGCATCACTTCAGCCTTCCGGTCTGGTTCACCCGCGCCGGTGGCTTCCTCGTCGAGGCGAACCGGACCGGGGCCTGGAGTCGGCACGTCGACTTCATGGCCGAGACGTTCGGTGACTTGGTCGCCGGATGGCAGCCGGTGAACGAGACGAACTACTACACGTTGGCCGCCTATCGCGGTCATGGCTGGCCGCCGGGTCACGACGACATCGCCGAGAGTGCGCTCGTCGGCGAAGCGATGCAGCTGGCGACTGCCGAGGCGGCGGTGCGTCTGAAGCAGACCGGGGCGCCGGTCGCGTCGATCTTCGGCCTGTCGACCATGGTCGCGCTCGACGACGATCCGGCCACCCGAGCGGTGACCGATCGCTACGACGCCGTCAACTGGAATGCCGGCCTCGATCTGTTCCGCGACGGCGTGTTGCGGGTTCCGCTGCGCGATCCCGTCGAGCGGCCCGACCTGGCGGGCTCGTTCGACATGATCGGGTTCTCGTTCTATTCGACCATCGGTGTGCGCGGCGGCGAGGTGGTCCCCTACCCGGACGGGGCGCCGGTGTCACCGCTCGGTTACGCCATCTGGGCCGACGGGCTCGCCCTCGTGATCGACCGATTGCACGAGCGTCTGCCGACCACGCCGTTGCTGGTCGCCGAATACGGTGTCGGCACCTCCGACGATGGGCTCCGTGCCGACTACCTGCGCCGTGGCCTGGAGATCACCAACCAGGCGATCGAACGTGGTGTCGACATTCGCGGGTTCTTCCACTGGACCGCGGTCGACAACTACGAATGGCTGCACGGCTACGACGTGTCGTTCGGCCTGATCGACCGTGCCCGGGTCGTGCGCCCGAGCGCAACGGTGATCGCCGAACAAGCGCTGAGCTGAGCGGCTCCTCGCGGGTTGTGAACGTGCCGATGACCGAACGCTAGGTGTCCGCGGCCGAGCCGAGCCCCGCCTTGTGGGCCATCACGATGGCTTCGGCGCGTGTGGTCGCGCCGATCTTGGTCAGGATGGTCGACAGGTAGTTCCTGACGGTCTTCTCGCTGAGGTGGAGCCGGCGGGCGATCGTGCCGTTGTCGGTGCCCTCGGCCACTTCCTCGAGCACGGCCAGCTCCCGGTTGGTCAGCTGCGGGAACGGTCGATCGAGCGATCTGGTGGGTTCGAAGAAGCCGGACAGCCGGCGCGCGACCGCTGGCCCGAAGATCGCCTCGCCGGCATGTGCCGACCGGACTGCTCGGCGGATCTCGTCCTGCCGGGCACCCTTGAGCAGGTAGCCGCGCGCGCCGTTGCGCATCGCCGAGATCACGCTGTCGTCGTCGTCGAACATGGTGAGCAGCAGCACCGCCGCGTGCGGGACCGCCTCGGTGATCTCCTTGGTCGCCTCGATGCCGTTCGTGCCGGGCATGTTCAGGTCCATCAGCACGACGTCGGGTCTGTTCTCGATCGCCGCGGCGACCGCCGCCTCGCCGTCGTGCGCGGTGGCGACCACCTCGATGTCGTCCTCCCCGTCGAGCAGCATCGTGAGGGCACGCACGAAGCTTGGATGATCGTCGGCGACCAGAACTCGGATGACGGTCACGGCGCCACCGCCGCCTGGATCGGGAACCACGCCGACACGGTCGTGCCGGTCGGATGGTTGGCGAGCAACTGGAACCGGCCGCCCAGCTCGGCGACCCGCTCGCGCATCGACGACATCCCGACGCCGGCGGGCGTGCCGTCGCCCATCCCGACGCCGTCGTCGGTGATCGTCAGTTCGAGACCGTCGTCGACGCCGAGGCGGACCGAGCAGTGGGTCGCGCCGGCGTGGCGGGCGACGTTGGTCAGCGCCTCGAGAGCGATGCGGTACGCCGCCACCTCGACCGCCGCCGGCATCGGTGCCATCTGGGACGGCGCGTCGACGTCGACGCTGAGGGGACGGCTGCCGTCCGCGGTCCGGCGCGCGAGCCCGCCGGCATACTCACGCAACGCGGAGACGAGACCCAGGTCGTCGAGCGCCGCCGGGCGCAGCCCGTAGGCCAGGGTGCGGACGTCGGAGATCGCCGTCTGGACCTCGCGTTCGAGGTCGGTCAGCAGCGAGCGCAGCTGGCCGTCGCTCAGTCGCTCCGTCGCCGCGCCGAGGCCGAGCGCCACGGTGGCCAGTGTCGGGCCGAGTCCGTCGTGGAGGTCGGCGCGGATGCGGCGGCGCTCCTCCTCGCGCGCCTTGACGAGCACGGTTCTCGAGCGCCTGAGCGCGTCGGTGAGCGCGACGTTGCTGGCCAGCACGCTCACCTGGCGCGCCAGGTCGCGCAGGAGGTCGTGCTCGGCGCCGGTGAACCGCTCGCCGGGTGTGCGATGCCCGACCAGCAGCGCGCCGACCTCGGTGCCGCGGTGGATCAGCGGCAGGCGTTCGAACGTGTCGGCCGGTGTGCCGCTCTCGGCCGCGCGCACGGTCTGCTCGTCGACGGCGAGGTCGATCGCACACCACGGCAGGCGCAGCGAGTCACGGATCGTGTCGGTGACGGTTTGCAGCGCCTCGTCGTCGACCGCGGTCGCTTCGAGCTTCGATCCGAACGCGACCAGCGTCGTGTACGGGTCGTCGCGCCCGCCGAACAGGCGTCGCGACACGAGGCTCTGGACGCCGGCACGAACGTGGGCCAGCGAGATCGCCACGACACCGGCCGCGATCACCGGGGGAGCGTTCGAACCCTCCGGCGTGAGGGTGGTGGCCACCCAGACGCTGACCAGGTAGACGACGGCCAGGATCGCCGTCACGGCGCCGAAGACGGTCGCCCGACGGACGAGCACCCGGATGTCGAAGAGGCGGTAACGCACGATGCTCGCGAGCAGGACGATCGGCACGGCGATCGCCGACCACAGTTCGAGATCGCCGAGATCGATCTCGATGGGGTGGAACGCCTGGACCAGTCCGATCTGCAGCGGGACGATCACGATGGCCAACGCCCCGACGAACCACTGCTGCTGGCGTCTGACGTCCGCGTCGAGACGGACGGTGCGCACGATCAGGTCGATCAGCGACAGCGCGGCACACACGAGGATCGCCCGGTGTCCCCACGGCAGCACGCGCTCGGCGAGCACTCCGGTGCCGGTGGCCGGCTGGCCCTCGAAGTACTCGAAGGTCCAGAGGCGTGAGTGGGCGACGACGGTCACGGCGATCGACGCGATCGACGCCCACCGCAGCCATCGCCGACCACGCTGGGCCGAGAAGCCGTCGGGGAAGGCCTGTGGCACGAGGGTGGTGAGCACGCCGCGGGACAGGATCCAGCCCGCCACACCGAGGTGGAGGATGACCCGGCCGAGCGTCTCCTGCTCCGGATGGTGCACGAAGATCCAGCCGATGCCGACGGACACGGCGAAGCTCAGCCACGCCCCGTCGCCGGCGACGATCAGCAGCCAGCCGATCGGGTGCCGGGGCCGTTGCCAGGCGATGAATCCTCCGACGAGCACGCAGACCAGACCGAGGACGAACTGCTTCGTGGCGTACGGGTTGTCGGTCCCCGGACCGTCCGCCGTCGCTGCGACCCCTGCCGCCGCGATGGCGACCGAGATCGTCAGCACTGCAGCCAGTACGCGACGGGCAACCATGCCGTCCCCGGTCATCGCGGCGAACAGTAGACCGTGCCGGAGCCGGTGTCACTCCTCGATACCACAGGTCGCTCCGAGGGTGGTGATCGCCGCTTCCATCTCGTCGCCGGGCGCCTGCCCGTTCGCATCGAAGGCGGCCTGGTCGCCCGACTCGGCGGCGTCGAGCGACACCTGGAACGAGTCGCGAACGGCGGTCACGGCGTTCACGACGGCGGCGTGCTGGTCGGCGACTTCGGCCGGCGGATCGAGGGCGTCGAGGTTGTCGAGCGACGACGTCAGCGAGGCGATCGGCGCGGGAAGGAACGCCGCCCAGTCCTCGAGCGTGGGCTCGGGGTGGTCGGCGAAGAACTGCTCGAACCCGGGGTCCTGCGCACCCTCGAACGCGGCCTGCAAGTCCGCGCAGTAGGCGTCGAGGTCGGAGCCGGTCGCAGCGGGTGCCGGAGTCGTCGCCGAGGCTTCGATGGTCGCGGCCGACGCATTGTCGTTGTCGCTGCCGCAGCCGGCGATGACGAGTGACGAGACGATGGCGGTGGTGAGGATCAGACTGCGCATGACATTCCTTTCGGACGGTGGTGGTGTTCCGTCCCACGATGCGCCCCCGAATGTCCCGGGCGCATCGGGCGCGTGTCACGGATTGTCCGGGACACGCCGGGAAGTCGTGTGGGTCTGCCGGCGGGGCTCGGCCGTTCTGATAGGAGTCCGACACCGGGGAGGACGAACCGTCGCCGGTCCTCCGGGGCCCGCACGAGCACCAGTTCGAGCATGACTCACATTGCCGACCGACGGAGTGAAGGTGGTCAACCACCGGTGAGGGGCCAGTCGTAGAGTCGGCGCATGTCCGATCTCGATACCAGCTCGATCGTCGAGCTCGACCGCCGTCACCTGCTCCACCCGTATCAGGGCTTCGACACCTTCCGGACCGACGACGTGTTGCCGATCACGCGTGGGTCGGGTGCCCGGCTCGTCGACAACGACGGGCGAGAGTATCTCGACGCGGTCGGCGGCATGTGGTGCACGAACATCGGGCTCGGGCGCGACGAGATGGCCGACGCGATCGCCGCCCAGGTGCGCGATCTCGCGTACGCGAACCCGTTCGTCGACATGACCAACGTGCCGTCGGTGCAACTCGCCGCCCGCCTCGCCGAACTCGCTCCCGGCGACCTGAACCATGTGTTCTTCACGTGCGGTGGCTCGACGGCGATCGACGCCACATTCCGGCTCGTGCAGTTCTACCAACATGCACTCGGGCGACCCGAGAAGCGGGGGATCCTGAGCAGGATCGACGCCTACCACGGCACCACGTTCGCCGCGGTCTCCATCGGCGGCAAGCCGGGAGACCGGATCCCCGGGTTCGACTACCTCGACGACCGGATCCACCACCTCTCGTCGCCGAACCACTACCGCTTCGGTGCCGGACGTAGCGAGCAGGAGTTCGCCGACGACCTCGTCGCCGAGTTCGAGTCGGCGATCGACCGGATGGGCGGGCCCGACAGGGTGGCGGCGTTCTTCGCCGAACCGATCATGGGGTCGGGCGGGGTGATCGTCCCGCCGGCGGACTACCTCCAGCGGATCTGGCAGCTCTGCCGCGACAACGACATCCTGTACGTCTCCGACGAGGTCGTCACGGCGTTCGGCCGGCTCGGCGAGTGGTTCGCGTCGGACTCGATGTTCGGCATCCAGCCCGACGTGATCACCGTCGCCAAGGGCCTGACGTCGGGCTACCTGCCACTCGGTGCATCGATCTTCAGCGACGCCATCTTCGACGTCATCGCCGAGGAGGGACACGGCCGCTACTTCGCCGTGGGATACACCTACTCCGGGCATCCGGTGTCGTGTGCGGCCGGGCTCAAGAACATCGAGATCATCGAACGCGAGGGTCTGCTCGACCACGTCAAGCGGATCGGCCCGTACTTCATGGAGCGTCTGCAGGAGCTCCGCGACCTCCCGATGGTCGGCGACGTCCGCGGCTCGCACCTGATGGCCTGTGTCGAGTTCGTCGCCGACCAGGCGACCAAGGAGCTGTACCCGGAGGAGCTCGACGTCGGGAAACTGGTCGCCAACGCCTGCGAACCCCGGGGACTGATCGTGCGGCCGATGGTGAACCTCAACGTGATGTCACCGCCGCTGATCATCGACGAGTCCGACGTCGACACGATCGTGGCGACACTGCGCGACGCCATCGTCGAGGTTCGTGCCCAGATTGACTCGCGTTGACCGTTCGGCGGGAACGGTTCGGCGACTGCCGCTCTCACCTGCACCACGCCAGGGATGCGTTACCGTCGGAGTGCTTACCGACGACGATCTCGTGGAGATCGTCGACTTCGCACACGATCCCGATCCACTGGCAGTTGCTCGACGAATCGACCGACACGTGAGCGCGGTTACCGCTGGTGGCCTTCGCCGCGTCGAACCGAAATGGTCAGCGCAGTTGCGGCAGAACGTCGACCGAGGTTCGTTCGAATTCGGCGCGACGGTTGGGTTGGGGCCAGTAGAACACGATCTCGTCGAAGCTCATCGCGCGCAGTTCGTCCACGAGCCGGCTGAGTAGCCCCGGATCGCCCCAAGGGTCGACTGCGCTGTCCGGCACCAGCAGCGAGCGTCCGATCGTGGCCGGGTCGCGACCGATCGATTCGCATGCGGCGCTGAGGGTGTCGCCGCGCTCGCGGGTGACCGCGATCAGGTCGTCGAACCCGAGGCCACCGAGACCGCCGTAGCTGCTCCATACGTCGGCGCGGCGCGCAGCGACACCCAGCGCCTGCGGGCCGTGTGCGGCGACGATCAGCGGGGGACGCGGGCGCTGGATGCACCCGGGCGCTGTCTGCGCACCGTCGTACCTGGTGAACTGTCCGGCGAACGGCTCGTGATCGGCGCGTAGGAGCCGGTCGAGCACCACGAGTCCCTCATCGAGCCGGGCAATCCGCTCGCTGCCCGGCATGTCGTGCATTCCCGCCATCACCTGGTCCGCGAACCGGCCGGCGCCGACCCCCAGCTCGAAGCGACCCCCCGTGTACTGGTCAAGCGCGATCACGCTGCCGCGCCATCTGCACAGGATCGCGCCACGACAGGTTGGCAACGAGCGCACCGATCCTGATGCGTGTCGTCAGCGTGGCCCAGCCGCCCAGCGTTGCCCACCCGTCGAGGAACGGGTATTCGGGATGGAAGAAAGCAAAGAGGTGATCGGCGGCGTACAGCGTGTCGTAACCGAGTTGTTCGCCGAGCGATGCCGTCTCGACGAGCGAGGCTCGGTCGCTTGGCAGGGCAAGAATCCCGAAGCGCATGATCAACCGTACATGGCCGTTCAGCGTGCAGCGGGCGGAGGCGTCCAACCAACAACGCACTGCGGCTTCGCATCATTGAGGGACCGGCCTTCGAACGCGCTCCGAACTCGGCGAATTTCCTCTGGCGGTGTTGGACACGCCGATCGGAAGTCGGCGCGCCCGGTTGCGGGCCCTACGATGACCAACCGCAATCCGGCGCGGACGGTTCAACGGGGTTTTCTCCCGCGAATCGCGCCGGTCCCGCCTCTCTAGCTCAATGGTAGAGCAGTGGACTTTTAATCCATTGGTTCAGGGTTCGAGCCCCTGGGGAGGCACCGAAGTCCTTCAGAGGCATCGACAGTCGTTGTACGGTCGAGCCTCGCGCCCCGACTCGGGGATGCGGTTCGGCCAACTTCTACACTGAATTCCAGTGAATGCAGTCCAAGTCACTGACGG
>CAWHJD010000032.1:0-67570 GCA_963829585.1 Ilumatobacteraceae bacterium
GCGGAGGCGTCCAACCAACAACGCACTGTGGCTTCGCATCATTGAGGGACCGGCCTTCGAACGCGCTCCGAACTCGGCGAATTTCCTCTGGCGGTGTTGGACACGCCGATCGGAAGTCGGCGCGCCCGGTTGCGGGCCCTACGATGGCCAACCGCAATCCGGCGCGGACGGTTCAACGGGGTTTTCTCCCGCGAATCGCGCCGGTCCCGCCTCTCTAGCTCAATGGTAGAGCAGTGGACTTTTAATCCATTGGTTCAGGGTTCGAGCCCCTGGGGAGGCACCGAAGAATGTGTTACTTCGGCTGATGCTTCCCATGGGAGCCTCAGCTGATGGGTGACACTGTTTCGGTTGATTGGTGACGGCTATCTCGACCGGGCCGTCGCCGCGGCCAGGCCATGCGAGCTGGACGTAGTGGCCGAGTTCGACGAAGCCCATGTCCCGGAGCACCGACGGTCGAGTTCGGTCGAGTTCGCGACACCGCTCGGGGATGCGATTCGACGGCCCTCTCGATAGCGGCCCAGTGAAGACAGCTGCAGTCACCGACGGGCGCACGGCTCGGCGAAACCGCAATCGTGACGCCGTTCTCGACGCCGATGATCGAGCTCACCCGCGAGAGCGACGAGGAGCCTGCAGTCGAGGTGATCGCCGACCGGGCGGGCGTGTCCTACCGGTCCGTCTATCGCTACTTCGACGATCGCACCGAGCTGATGCTCGCAGCCATCGCCCGGGTGATGGGCGACGTCCGGCCGATCTTCGACATCGAACGAGCTCGGGAGGGCCGCCTCGACGGGCGCATCAGCCGGTTCATCTCGTCACGCCTCGACGCCTACCGCGAACTCGCACCACTCACCCGGCTCGCCGTCCGGCGCAGCCTCACCGAGCCGGTCGTGTCGGTCGAGTTCGACAACGTGCGGCGCGTTCCTCCGCAGCGCAACTCGTCGAACCAGTTCGCTCCCGAACTCGATCAGGTCGCGGCGTCCGAGCGCGAGCTCGTCGTGACGGCGCTCGACGTGCATGTTCCAGTTCGAGGCACTCGAGTTCCTCAACCGGCACCAGGGCATGACCAACGACGGCATGACCTGGGTGCTGACGCGCCACGTGCACGCCCATCTCGACGCGGCCGCTGCGGCGGCGTCTACGAACTGAACTCGCCCGGTCCGACCACGGCCTCGCCGCGTTCGACCGCCACGACGATCCGTTCGGCGACCGCACTCGGCGCCAGACCCTCGGGCAGCTTCGGGGCCGTCCCGGCGAGCGGGCGGGTGGCCAGGCCCGTCTCGGTGTGCGGAGGTCGGATGTCGATCACCTGCACCTTGGCTCGACGGAACTCGCGGCGAATCGACTCCATCGCTGCGGCCACCGCGGCCTTCGACGCCGAGTAGGCGGCCATGCCCGGCATCGGCGACTCCGCCACCACCCCGGAGATGTTGGCGAAGAAGCCCTGCGAGTCGTTCAGCGCAGGCGCCACCCGTTTGGCCAACCACATCGGGCCGAGGGCGTTCGTCAGGAACAGCTCCTCCATCACCACGTCGTCGGTGTCGACGAGGTCTCCGAACGCCACGATCCCCGCGGCGCCGATCACGCCGTCGAGGCGTCCGTAGGTGGTCAGGCAGTACTCGACGAGCGCGTCGCCGGCCGTGCTGTCGCGCAGATCGACTTCCACGTCGATTGCACCGCTTCGACCGGCGCGTACGACCGTGGCACCGCGGGTCTCGAGCGCACGCGACGATCTCGCGGCCGAGCCCACCCGTCGCGCCGACCACTGCGACGACGGCTCCGGCGAGTTCACGATCGGCCATCGGCCGACCCTAGATGCCGAACGAAGCGCTCTGCACTGCTGCGATGGAAGCCTCGTCGCCGGTGATCTCGACCCGGCTGTAGGCCTGGCGTCCGTACACGAACATGACCAGCTCGCCGATCGCTCCGCTCACGGTGACCGACGGTTCGGCCTGCTTGGCGACGATCGTCGCGCTCCCGTCGTCGGGCGCGAGGACGATGCCGACCGGTGACGACTTCACGAGCCGTTTGGCCATCTTGCGGAGCATCGAGTCGAGCGCCGCGGTCAGGCCGGCGTCGAGTTCGCGGGGCTCCGAAACGCCGGCGGCACGACGGACGTCTTCGTGGTGCACGAAGAACTCCACGGTGTTGGCCAGCTTGTCGATCGCGGCGATCTTCGTCGGCGACCAGATCGGCGGGCCGGAGCGGACGGTGTCGATCAGGTCGTCCCACTCGCTGGCCGCCACACCTGCCTGCACCTTGTCGGTGTACCCCGCGGCCTTCGACACGACGATGCCGATGGCGGCGTCGGGGCGACGCTCGCGCACCACCAGGTGTGCTGCGAGGTCACGGGTGGTCCAGTCGCCGCAGAGGGTCGGTGCATCAGGGCCGACATCGGTGAAGAGTTCGCAGAGCGCAGCCCGCTCGAGTTGGGCGGGGTTGGTGTCCATTGCCATTGGCGTACCGTACCGGCATGACGAAGGAGCACCTGCTGGTCACCCGCGAGGGCGACATCACGACGATCACGTTGAACCGTCCGGAGAAGCGCAATGCCCTGGCGCTCGACGTGATGGTCGAATTGACCGAGACGCTGCAGGAGGTCGGCGCCACCGATGCGCTCGGTGTGGTCCTCGCCGCGAACGGACCGGTGTTCTCGGCCGGCCACAACTTCGGCGACATGGCCGGCGCCAGTCTCGACGACGCCCAGCGGCTCTTCGAGGTGTGCACCGACATGATGGACACCGTCCAGGGCATCCCCCAGCCGGTGATCGCACGAGTCCACGCGCTCGCCACGGCGGCGGGCTGTCAGCTGGTGGCGACGTGCGACCTGGCGATCGCCGCCGAGTCGGCGGGGTTCGCGATCCCCGGCGGCAAGGGCGGGCTGTTCTGCCACACGCCGCTCGTCGCCGTGTCGCGCAACATCGGCCGCAAGCGCGCCCTCGAGATGGCGCTGACCGGCGACACGATCGATGCGGCCACGGCGGCCGACTGGGGCCTGATCAACCGGGCCGTTCCCGACGACGAACTCGACGCGGCGGTGGCCGACCTGATCGGGAGGGCCACCCGGGGCAGCGCGTTGTCGAAGGCGCTCGGCAAGCGCACCTTCTACGCCCAGGCCGGCCTCGACCAGGCCGACGCCTACGAGGTCGCCATCGACGCGATGGCCAACGCCGCGATGATCACCGACGCCCAGGAGGGCTTCAACGCCTTCCTCGAGAAGCGCCACCCCAACTTCACGCAGCGCCCCTGACCATTACATCCGGTAACGCTCAGGCCGCGATGGCCAGGGCGAGGCGGACGCGCTCGACGGCGCGGTCGCGGTGGTTGCGGATCGTCCGCGGCGTCACGTCGCGTTCGCGGGCGACCATGCTCGGCGACTCGACCTGGGCGAGGCGCCGGAGCAGCTCGATGTCGCCCGCCGGTACGCCGGCGCACCGGGCGTCACGAACGACACCGGCCAACTCCTCCAGCGCGGAGGGCGGAGCGAACGCGCATGCATCCTCGGCGAAGCGGTCGGGTGATCGGACCTCCTCGCTCGACGACCTGCGTCGCAGCGGAGCCCGGAACGCGGCGAACACCGCGTCGGAGATCAGTGACGCCGCGACGTGGTGCCGGCGCCGCTCGGTGTCGAACGTGCGCAGTGCGAGCCACGCCGCCGGGACCACCAGCTCGATGGGATCGATCGTCTCGTAGAAGTCACGACGGGCGACCGCCTGGCTGATCAGGCCGGGCAGCAGGCGCTGGATCAGCAGCCTTCCGGCGAGTTCGTCGTGGCGGGCGAGCTCGACGAGACGCAGCAGGATCACGTCGTCGGAGTCGGCGGGCGACACGCCACGCTGCGTTGCGCGGATCACGACATCGAGGTCGGTGGCGTCGGCGACGAGCACGGCCAACGGGTGGGCGGGGTCGTCGTCGGCCCAGCGGCGAGCTGCGACCAGGCACCGCCGGGCGGTGCGAATGCGTGCCCACTCGGCGTCGAGCCGGAACGAGAAGCACGAGGTGCGAGTGCGGTGGAGCGGTGCGAGGTTGAACGGTCATGGGCAGCACCCTGACGATCACCCCTCACCGCTGGTCTCACAGGAACCCGCACTGCTCGCAGAACTCGCCGAATCGGTCATGGAGATCCCCCGTGTGACGCCTCACAGCGCCAGCTCAGGACCGGTTTTCGACGGCCCGGTCCCGATCGGAAATGTGGTGCCTCACGGCGGTCGTCGCCGCCCACTGCCGGGTGTGAGATCGAACCCGACACCACCATCCGACCCGATTCCCACCTGTGACGTGATCGTCGACGGGCGGCGCGCCACGATGCGCCCGCTCGCGGCCACCGACACGATCGCCGACCTCGCTCGGGCGCTCGACAGCGAACCCGATGCCGGGCTGTGGATCGACGGGGGAGCTCGTCGCGGCGAGCGAGTTGCTGACCGCATGTGGACTGCACGTCGGCTCCGAGGTCGCCATCGTCGGTGGCCCGGATCCGACGAGTGAGTGTGCGGGATCGCCCGTCGAGGTGGCCGTGATCACGGGACCCTCCTGCGACGGGTGGCGTCCGCTCCCCGCCGGTCGGCACTGCATCGGGCGGTCACCGACGGCCCGGCTCCGGCTCGACGATCCGGCGCTCGAACTCCACCACGGGGTCGTCGACGTCGGTACCGACGGCTCGATCACGTTCACGCAGCTGACCGGCCGCGTCCCGGCGCGCCTCGACGGGGTGCCGTGCGCGTCCACACGTGTGGCGTTCGGCCAGTCGCTCCAGATCGGAGCGAGCCGCTTGTGCTTCCGTCGCCCGCCGACGGGACTCGACGCAGCGGCGCCACCCGGCGCCGGGAGCATTGCCGACGCCGACCACGACCCGTGGCGCCGTGTCGTGCGCCGGGGTCCGAGCCGAGCGCCGGATCCCGTGGCGATCACCATCGCCGTGCCCGAACCCGTTCGCGAGCACCGGGCTCCGCCGCTCGTCGGTCTCGTCGGGGCCGCGGTCGCGGTGGCCGGCGCCGGACTGATGGCAGCGGTCCTCGGCCAGGCGATGTTCGCGTTGTTCGCAGCCATCGGCGCGGTGGCGTCACTCGCCACGTGGGCGGTCGGTGCGGTCGGCGCCAGGCGGAGCGCGAGCCGTGCCGCCGCACTCCATCGACGTCAGGTCGACGCGTTCGTCACCGCACTGGATGCTGCGCACGTCGAAGCGGACCGGCGCCATCGGGTGGCCCACCGCTCGGTGGTGGAGACCGTGGTCAGCACGGACACCACGCACATCGCCGGGTGGGAACGCCGGGTGTGGGAGCGGCGAAGCGGTCGGTTGCGCGTCACACTCGGACAGGGGACGGTGCGGTGGGTGGCACCGATCGGTGGCGACGAACGACGCGCCCTCCCGTCCGACCTGCTCGTCGCCGTCGAGCGGTGCGAGCAGCTCACCGACGTCGCCGTGCCGCTCGATCTGCCACCCGGATGTGTGCTCGGTGTGCACGGCGATCTCGACGCGGCGACCGCGCTGGCACGGTCGATCATCGTGCAACTCGTCACGACCGACGGGCCCGCGGACTGGCAGCTCGTGGTCGTCACTGGCGCGCGCCGACGAATGGTCGTGGGCCGACTGGTTGCCGCACGCGGCGCCGGGTTCGTCGGTCGTCGTGAGGGTCGACGAGATCGGGGAGGTGGCCACCGACGCCACCAAGGCGACGCTCGTCGTCACCGATGCGCCCGGCCCAGCTCGCCGTGCGCACCGGAGCGTTGCGCCGCTTCCTCGACACCACATCGGCCGCGTGCATCGTCGTCACCCCGCCGGCCGTGACGGTCCCCGCCGTCTGCACCAGCGTGCTGGAACTCGGTGCCCACGGTCTCGGCCACTGGCGCGACAGCGACGTCCTCGGCGAGTCGTGCATCCACCTCGCCGGCATCTCCCGATCCACGGCGGAGACGTCGGCTCGGCGCCTCGCGGCGCTCATCGATCCGGAGGACATCGCCGGCGGATCGACGGGTGCCCCTCGCGACGTGCGCCTCGGCGACATGGGTTCGGCCGACGCCGCCGACATCGCCCGCCGATGGATGCGGTCGGGACCCGACCCGGCGCTCGCGGCCACGATCGGACGCTCGGCCGACGGAACGGTCGAGATCGACCTGGTCCGCGACGGCCCCCACGGCCTCATCGCCGGAACCACGGGCGCCGGCAAGAGCGAACTGCTGCGCACCCTGGTCGTGTCGCTCGCCGCGGCGGTGAGCCCCGAGCATCTGTCGTTCGTGCTCGTCGACTTCAAGGGTGGCGCCACGTTCGACACCTGCACGCGGCTGCCGCACACCGTCGGGGTCGTGACCGATCTCGACGACGGGCTCGCGGAGCGGGTGCTCCTGAGCCTCGACGCCGAGATCCGACGACGCGAACGTCTGCTGCGAGCCGTTCGAGCCGACGACCTCACCGTGTACCGGCGCAACGCCACCGAGACGCTCCCTCGGCTGGTCGTCGTGGTCGACGAGTTCGCCGCGCTCGCGAAGGAGCTGCCCGAGTTCCTCTCGTCGCTCGTCGCGATCGCCCAGCGGGGCCGCAGCCTCGGCGTCCACCTGCTCCTCGCGACGCAACGCCCGGCGGGCGTGGTGACCGACGACATCCGTGCCAACACCAACCTGCGCCTCGCGCTGCGGCTGCACGACCGCAGCGACGGGCTCGACGTGGTCGGCGACGAACTCCCGGCGACGTTCCCGCGCGGTGTGCCCGGTCGGGCCGCGCTGCGGCTCGGGCCCGACGAACTCGTGGTGTTCCAGACCGCCTCGTGCACCGGGCCGGTTCGTCCACCGCGCACCCGGCTCACCGTCGAACGGCCGAGCGCCGACGGCGCCACCTGCTCCGACGGACCCACCGAACTGGAGGAACTCGTCGACGCGATCGAGCGTGCCGCGGGCATCGCAGGAATCGACGGGGCGCACCGCCCGTGGCTCGACCCACTGCCGGAGGTGCTCGATCGTGCGCTCCTCCCGACGGACCCGTCGACGATCGGGGTGATCGACGACCCCGCCCGACAGGCCCGCCGACCGTTGCGTTGGGACCGCGGCAACCTGCTGCTCGTCGGAGCGGTCGGCTCGGGGACGACGTCGACAGCCGTCGTGGCAGCAGCGGCCCGACTCCGCGCTGACGACGACGTGCATCTCTACGTGATCGACGGGCGGGGCGACTCTGCGCTCGATGCGTTCGATGACATCGCCCAGTGCGGCGCCGTGATCCGCATCACCGAGTCGGAACGGATCGACCGGTTGCTGCGCCGCCTGACCGACGAACTCGATCGACGCGGGCTCACCGGCGCACGTCGGCCCGAGGTGGTGCTGGTCGTCGACGGGCTCGAAGCCGTGCGCACGTCGTTGGCCACGATCGATCGATCGGAGTCGGCCTCGCGGTTCGACCGCGTGGTGCAGGAGGGCCCGTCGGCCGGCATCGTGACGTGCGCGACCACCGACGGGAGTTCGCCGGCGGTGCTCGCGACGATGACCGGTGAGCGATGGGTCATGCACGTCGATGCGGCGATCGCTCGGGCCGCCGGGCTGCGGTCGGTGCCGCCGCCGGCAGTCCCCGGCCGGCTGTGCGTCGTCGATTCGGGCCTCGCTGCGCAGGTCGTGTTCGACCCCGACCCGCTCGCCGGCCTGCCGCGTCGATCCGTGCCGAGCCGATCCCACGGTTCGGGCCCGCCGACCGTCGAGACGCTTCCGGCGCACGTCGATCCCGACCAACTCGCCCCGAGCGCGGACGGGCTGGTCGTCGGGACGGCGGCCGACGATCTGCTGACCGCCGTGCTCCACGTGCCGGTCGGCGACCACGTGTTCATCGGTGGGGCGGCCGGCACCGGCAAGTCGACCGCACTCCGCCAGCTCGGCTGGGCCTGGGCGCAACGCAACCCGACGGGCACGGTCGTGCGCGTCGACCGGGATCACCCGCTCGATCCGGCGGTGTTCGACGCACTCGGTGAACCGGGCGCGCCACCCGTACTGGTGACGGTCGACGACGCCGACCGCGTGGACGACGTCGCCGGGCACCTCGCCGCGATCGTCTCCGGTCGTCGGCGCGGCGTGACGGTCATCGCCGCCGCGCGGCTCGAGGCAGTGCGCGTCGCGTACGGGCACTGGGTGCGTGAGGTCACGCGCAGCCGGTGCGGGCTGATCATGACGTCGCTCGGCGAGGTCGACGGCGAACTGCTCGGCGCATCGCTGCCCCGACGATCGGTGATCCGGCCACGACCCGGCCTCGGCTGGCTCGTCGACGCGCAAGGGCACCGTCTCGTGCAGGTCGCTGACAGAATGCCGACATGACTCGCATCGTCACCGTGGCCGGCGCCCAACTCGGGCCGGTGCAACTCGCCGACGACCGCGCCTCGGTCGTCGAGCGGATGATCGTCCTCCTCCAGGAGGCAGCCAGCCAGGGCGCCGACCTCGTCGTGTTCCCCGAGCTCGCCCTCACCACGTTCTTCCCGCGCTGGTTCGTCGACGACATCACGACCGTCGACCACTTCTACGAACGCTCCATGCCGAACGCGGCGACCCAGCCGCTGTTCGACGAGGCGAAGCGCCTGGAGATCGGGTTCTGCCTCGGGTACGCACTGCTGGAGGAAGCGGCCGACGGCACCCGCCACCGCTGGAACGTGCAGACGCTCGTCGAGCGTGACGGCTCGATCGTCGGCACGTTCAAGAAGGTGCACATCCCCGGCCACGCCGGCAACGAACCCGACCGCCCCTTCCAGCACCTCGAGCGGTACTACTTCGAACCGTCGCCCGACGGCTTCGGCGTGTGGGACGCCTTCGACGGGCGGGTCGGGATGATGATCTGCAACGACCGGCGCTGGCCCGAGTCGTACCGGTTGATGGGCCTGCAGGGTGTGGAGCTGATCCTGTGCGGCTACAACACGCCGCTGCACTACGCACCCGACCCGACCCAGGATCCGCTGCAGGGATTCCACAACGGCCTCGTCATGTCGGCCGGCGCCTACCAGAACGGCACGTTCGTCGTCGGCGTCGCCAAGGGTGGCGTGGAGGAGGGCGTCGACTCGCTCGCCGAGTCGTCGATCTTCGCGCCGTCGGGCGAACTGCTCGCCAAGGCCCGGACGAACGACGACGAGGTGATCGTCGCCGAGTGCGACCTCGACTGGTGCAAGCAGTACACGGGCACGCTGTTCGACTTCGCCAAGTACCGCCGCCCCGAGCTCTACGGCCCCATCGCCGCTGGCTGACGACAGTCCGCGGTCTACCCTGACGGCGTGACGACCCCCCGCTCGCAACACGCCACGACGGTGGCGTTCGAGGACGCGCTCGAACGTGTACGCGGCGACGGCGGTCGGATCACCCGTGCCCGGCGGGTCCTGCTGGAAGACCTGTACGCGGTCGGTGGACGGGTCACCGCGGAGGAACTGGCCGAACGCCACGACGACATCGACCTCGCCACGGTGTACCGCTCCCTCGCGCACTTCGAAGAGGTCGGGGTGATCGAACACGTGCACCTCGGCCACGGCCCCGCCGCCTATCGATGGGCCGGCGCGCGCACGATCGCCGCCGTGTGCGACGAGTGCGGGTTCGTGACCGACATCCCCGCGGACGAACTCGACGCGATCGCGGCGCGGCTCGACGAGCAGTACGGCCTGCGCCTCTCGCTCGGCCACTTCGCGCTCTCGGTCCGCTGCCCCGCCTGCCGGTAGCGGCCGCGCCGTCAGCCGCGGCCTTGGTGGCGGCTCGTCACGGAGTGTTCACGAACGCGCCTTTCATCGGGGCGGGGGCTTTGACAAACTGTAAAACGTGACCGAGCTTGCCGACGCGCCCACGAACGACGACCTCGACGGGCGGGTGGCATTCACGGTGAACGGCACGGCGGTCACCGTTCGGCGTTCGCACCCCCACCTGCTCGCCGCACTGCGCGAGGAACTCGACATCACCTCGCCGAAGGACGGCTGCTCGCCGTCGGGGCAGTGCGGGTGCTGCACCGTCTTCGTCGACGGCAAGGCGATCGTCGCCTGCCAGTGCGACATGGACAAGGTCGAGGGATCCTCCGTCGTCACCCTCGAAGGCGTCGACGAGGCCGAGCGGCAGATGTTCGCCGACGCGTTCGCGGCCTGTGGCGGACTGCAGTGCGGCTTCTGCATCCCCGGCATCGTGATGCGGGCCAAGTCGCAGATCGACAAGAAGGGAGCGGCCCTCACGCGGGAGGGCATGGCGCCGCACCTCGGTGCCCACCTCTGCCGGTGCACCGGATACGTCAAGGTGCTCGACGCCATCGAGGCCGTCGCGCAGGGCACCGTGTGCACGCCGGCACTGTCGGCGACCGTCGGCGGCGGGGGAGCGAAGTACGAAGCGGCGCCGCTCGCGCTCGGCGACCGCGGCTACATCGACGACATCCGTGTGCCGGGCATGTTGCACGCCGCACTCCGCCTCACCGACCATGCCCGCGCCGACATCGAGGCGATCGACACCTCCGCGGCGCTGGCGGCCCCCGGCGTCGAGGCCGTGTTCACCGCCGACGACATCCCGGGCGAGCTGCGCGTCGGCATCATCTACAAGGACTGGCCGATCATGATCCCGGTCGGCGGGCGCACCTCGTACGCGGGTGACGTGCTCGCCGTCGTGGTCGCCGACACCCGTGATCACGCTCGTGCCGCGGCCGAACTGATCGAGGTCACCTACGAGGTGCACCGCCCGAACACCGACGCCCGCGCGGCGCTGCGTGACACGGCGCCACTGTCGGTGTGGGGCACCGATTCGAACGTCCTGTCGACGAGCGCCTACACCCGCGGCGCCGACTTCGACCGGGCGTTCGCCGCGAGTGCGTTCACGGTGCACGAGACGTTCCGGACGCAGCGCATCGAGCATGCGTTCCTCGAGCCCGAGTCGACCGTTGCGGTTCCCGGCCGGTGACGACGGTGGCCGGACCCTCCACGTGTACTCGGGTGGCCAAGGCGTGTGGGACGACCGCAACGACATCGCCGCGGTGCTCGACGTCGACGCCTCGCGGGTGACGGTCGAGCTCGTGTCCAACGGCGGCGCGTTCGGCGGCAAGGAGGACATGAGCAACCAGGCGCAGACGGCGCTCGCCGCGTGGAAGCTCGGCCGCCCGGTGAAGTGCACGCTGTCGCGCGAGGAGAGCTTCCGGATGCACGCCAAGCGCCATCCGATCGAACTCGAGTACTGGGCGGGGTGCGACGCCGAGGGTCGGCTCACTGCGCTGAAGGTTCGCGGCATCGGCGACTCGGGTGCGTACGCCAGCGTCGGCATGAAGGTGCTGGAACGAGCCGCGGGGCACGCGTGCGGGCCGTATCGCTGGCAGTCGCTCGACATCGAGACCATCGCCGTGCGCACCAACAACCTGGTGTGCGGCGCGTTCCGTGGCTTCGGTGCCAACCAGGCGCAGTTCGCGATGGAGGGCGTCCTCGACCGGCTCGCCGAGCAGGTCGGGATCTCGGGCTGGGAGATCCGCAAGCGCAACGTGATCAAGCCGGGCGACGAGTGGGGCCCGGGCCAGATCATGGACGACGGCGCCGGCGGTGCCGAGGCGTGCCTCGACCGGATCAAGGCGTCGTACGACGCGGCGATCGCGTCGGGCAAGGCGGTCGGCCTCGGACTCGGGCTGAAGAACTCCGGCCTCGGCAACGGATTCCGCGAGGTGTCCAAGGCGGTCATCCGGTTCCTCGAGCCGGACGGCGACGCGCCCGGTCGGATCGAGGTGCGCCACGGCTGGACCGAGATGGGCCAGGGCGTCCACACCGTGGCGCTGCAGGTGGCGGCGCAGGAACTCGGTGTGGCGCCGGAACGCATCGACGTGATCGTCGACACCACCCGCGAACTCGGCTTCGGCCAGACCACCGGCTCGCGCGGCACGCTGATGGTGGCCGGCTCGGTGAGCGACGCGGCGGCCGCCGCGCTGGCCGGCGGCTGTGAGGTCGGGGTCGACTACGAGGGCGAGTACGTCGTCGACTGGACCCAGAAGCTCGGCGACCCGAAGGTGAAGCACCCGACGATCCACGCCGTGTTCAGCTACGCCGCGCAGATGGTGATCGCCGACCCGGAGACGGGCGCCATCGAGAAGGTGGTCGCCGTGCACGACGTCGGCAAGGCGGTCAACCCGACGCTCGTCGAGGGCCAGGTCGAGGGCAGCGTGCACATGGGCCTCGGGCTACGCGCTGACCGAGGAGTTCCCGACCGATCCCGAGACGGGCTTCCCGACGAACATGACCCTGCGCTCGCTCGGCATCCTGCGCGCCAAGGACGTCCCCGAGATCGAGGTGCAACTCGTCGAGGTGCCCCAGCCCCGCTCGCCGTTCGGCATCAAGGGCGTCGGCGAGATCGGCCTCGTGCCGACCGCGCCCGCCGTCGCCGCCGCCCTCCACGCCGTCGACGGCCAATGGCGCAACACCCTCCCCATGCGCCGCTGACCCGCCCCCCGACCCCGACCCCACCGCCCACCCACCCCGTTTGCGTCACGTTCTGGTTGGGACGGCCCAACAGAACTGCAACGCAAACAGGAAGGCCGGCGGGCGGGTGGGTTTGCGTGACACTCCGGTTGGGGCGGGCCAACCGAAGTGTCACGCAAACGGGAAGGCGGGCGGCGGGCAAGGCCGGCAGGCGGAGGGTGGGTCAGCCGGCGGGCGGGTCGCCGAGGAGGAAACGGGGGCCGGCGCCGCCGGTGGCGGCGATGTCGGCGGGGTTGTAGAGGGCGCACGTGTCGAGGCTGAGGCACCCGCAGCCGATGCAGCCGTCGAGTTTGTCCTTCATCGCTTCGAGCAGGGCGATGCGCTCGTCGAGGATCGGTTGCCACGACGCGGCGAGTCTGGCCCAGTCCTTCCGGTTCGGCGTGCGCCGGTCGGGGAGCGAGTCCAGCGCGGTCCTGATCTCGTCGAGGCTGAGCCCGACGCGCTGCGCCACCTTGATGAACCCCACGCGGCGGAGCACGTCGGCGTGGTACCGGCGGTGGCCGCTGTCGGTGCGGTCGCTCACGATCAGCCCGTTCGCCTCGTAGAAGCGCAGCGCCGACGTCGCCACTCCGGCTCGTGTCGCGACCTCGCCGACCGTGAGGGTTCTCCTCTTGACTTCAACCATTGTTGAAGTCTTACGTTGTGTCGCCATGGACGCAAACCTCCTCACCCGAACCGGCCTGTCGATCGACGACCTGCCGATCGGCACGATGAAGATGATCAAGGTCGACGGCCACCGGGTGTGTCTGGTTCGCACGAGCGACGGCCTGCACGCCATCGATCATGCGTGCCCGCACGAGGGCTACGGCCTCACGCAGGGCGAGCTCGACGGCGACCTCGTCACGTGCGCGTGGCACAACTGGAAGTTCCGGGTGACCGACGGTGTGTGCGTGCAGGGTGAGGAGGCCGTGCGGGTGCACGACGTCGACGTGGCCGACGACGGAGCGGTTCGGGTGACGATCAACCGGCCCGATCCTGCGACGTTGCGTCCGCAGCTGCTGGCCAGTCTCCGCAGCGGCATCGAGCACGACTACACGGGACAGGTCGCGCGCGACGTGGTTCGCCTGCTGAAGGCCGACTCGAATCCCGGCGAGTTGATCTGGGAGGCGATCGCCCACGGGGCGCCGCGCGCCGAGTTCGGCTGGGGCCACTCCGTCGCATCGGCCACCGACTGCCTCTCCATGGTCGACCTCTACGAAGGCGACCAGCGGGCGCTGCCGATCGTGCAGGGGATCATGGGAATCGCCGAGAGCGAACGTGACCGCCCGGTCAATCCGCTCCCCGCGCCCGCGCCCTCGGCCGAGGCGACGCCAGCAGCTTTCCGCGCTGCGGTCGAGGCGGAGCACACCGCCGAGGCACAGTCGTACGTGCTCGGCGCGATCGAGCGGGGCGATGGTGCCGACGAGTTGCGGCCGTGGTTCAGCTCGGTGGTCTGCGACCATCATCTCTCGTACGGCCACGGGGCGATCTACACCCAGAAGGCGTTCGAGCTCCTCGACATGATCGGCTGGGATCGCGCGTCGACCGTGTTGCCGTATCTCGTGCCCACGCTCGTCTACGGCACCCGCGAGGACAAGCTGCCGTACATGCGGCCCTTCATGAAGTCGCTGGGTGCCGTCGACCTCGCTGCGCTCGCATCCACCCGGGTCGTCGACGGTTGGGCCGACGACGGCAGCCTGCTCGCGGCCCTACTGGGTGACGAGCGAACCGCGCCGGTGGATGCGACGGTGGCAGCGCTTCGCCAGGGCGCCGGCGTCGACGACGTCCTCGACGTCGTCGTGCGGGCGGTCAGCGAGCGGATGCTGCGCTACGACGTCGCCGGAGAATTCGATTTCGCCGACGACTTCGGTTGGCTCGACATCACGCACGGTCTCACCTATGCGAATGCGGCGCGGTGGCATCATCGTCGGGCCGTCGAACGCGAGGGCGCGACGACAGCCGATCTGTTGCGCCTCGTGCTGTTCACGACGTTCCTCGCCCAGTGGACAGGTCGCCACGAGTGGCACACCGGGGTCGGCGAGCGCCACGAGATCGAGCCCCTCGCTGCGGATCTCGCCGCCTACGGCGACGAACTCCAGCGGCAGTCGCTGCTCGACGGGACGACGGCGTTCATCGTCCACGCCCATGCGGTGAAGATGAGCCGGGCGGCGTCGATCGAGGCGCTGCACGCCGGATCGTCGTTGCCGCTCGACGCGACCGCCCGGTTCATCGAGGCGCCCAAGCTGGAGCGGTTCGTCGCCGCCACCGTCGAGCGTTCGATCGATTTCCTCAACGGCCGCACCCAACGCGACTGATTCGCCGGTTTGCGTGACACTCCGGTTGGGGCGGGCCAACCGAAGTGTCACGCAAACCTTCACTGGGCGGTTGCTGGGCGGTTACTGGTCGGTGTCGGGAGTGTCGGGGGTGTCGGTGGAGGGTCGGGCGAGGATGGCGTAGAGGTTGCGCTTGGTCTCCTCGAGCACCTTGGTGGCGGCGTCGCGTTGTTCGGACGTGCCGAACCTCGCGATCTGGCGGACCTGGCCGCCGAGTTCCGACATCAGGCGTCGCAGATCACCGCGGCCGCCGGTGCCCGACTGGTTCCACGGGGCGGGTTCGTCGTCGCCCTGGGCGTCTCGGATCTCGGCGAGCAGCTGCCGGCCCCGGTCGGTGAGTGCGAACTGGCGCTTGCCGTCGACCTCGGTCGAGGTGAGCACGCCGCGATCCTCGAGCCGGTCGAGGGTCGGATAGATCGAGCCCGGGCTCGGCCGCCAGCGACCGTCGCTGCGGGCCTCGAGCTCGGTGATGATCTCGTAGCCGTGCATCGGGCGTTCCTCGAGCAGCGTGAAGATCGCCAGCGGGACGGCACCGCGCCGGGCCCGATGACGTCCGCCGCCGCCGCCACCTCCTCGGCCTCGGCCGCCCCGGTCGTGTTCGGCGTGGTGGATGTGGTCGTGGAACTGCATGTGTGCTCCTCGTCGGCGCCTGGAGCGACGGCCGGGTCGTCCGGACGTGTCCGGTGACGGGCTCGCTTGATCGGTGGATGTGGTGAACGGTGTGGATTCTCTCATGTGCCTCTTCCTTGAGTATCACTATCGGTAACGATGTATCGGTACTATAGCGATACATCGTTACCGATACAACCTCCATTCGCTGGTTTGCGTGACACTTCGGTTGGGGCGGGCCAACCGAAGCGTCACGCAAACCGGGTGGAAGTGTCACGCAAACCGGGTGGGAGGGTCACGCAAACCGGGTGGGAGGGTCACGCAAACCGGGTTCGATGATGATGGGAGGGGTTCCGATCGGCGATGCTGGGAACGATGAGCGACACAACGATCGAACGAGAGAACACCGACGTCGTCGACGAGGTCCGTGCCTGGCTCGAGGAGAACTGGGATCCCGACCTCACCGTCGCGCAGTGGTGGGAACGCCTCGGGCTCGCCGGCTGGTCGGCACCGACGCTTCCCACGAACGCGTACGGCCGTGGGCTCTCGCGTGGCGATGCCGTGCTGGTGCAGAACGCGATCGCCGAATTCGGTGCGCTCGGGAGCACCCGGTGGGCTCGGCCTGCTGCTCGCCGCCCCGACCATCGCGACGCACGGCACGCCCGAGCAGGTCGAGCGCTACGTCCGCGACATCGTCACCGGGCAGAAGGCGTGGTGTCAGCTCTTCAGCGAGCCCGGCGCCGGCTCCGACCTCGCCGGTCTCCAGGCCAAGGCGATGCTCGACGGCGAGGAGTACATCGTCAACGGCCAGAAGGTCTGGACCTCCGGTGGCCACTATGCCGACATGGGCATGCTGATCGCCCGCACCAACTCCGACGTGCCCAAGCACCAGGGCATCACCTACTTCGCGATGGACATGCACCAGCCGGGCGTCGACGTGCGTCCGCTGCGCGAACTCACCGGCCGCGCCCTCTTCAACGAGGTCTTCATGTCGGACGCTCGGGTCCCTGCCGACGCCGTGATCGGCGGGCTCAACAACGGCTGGGCGGTCGCCAACACCACACTCGCCCACGAGCGCGCCGGCCTCGGTTCCGGTGGCGGCAGCAGTTCGGCCAGCGCCGCGATCCCCGGCACCGTCGGCGGCCATCTCGGCACCCGCGCCGGCGACTACGTCCGTGCCTCCGGCGCGCCGGCGGCGAGTGGTGGCGCGGCCTTCCGCGACACCTCGAAGATGATGATCAGCCTCGCCCAGGGCGCCGGCAAGGCGAACGATCCCACCATCCGCCAGGACCTCGTGCGGCTGTACACGCTCAGCCAACTCGGCCGCATCAACAACCTGCGCGTCAAGGCCGCCAAGGCCAGGGGCGTGGAGATCGCCGGCATGGGCAACATCGCCAAGCTGTCGATGAGCGACATGGTGCGCCTGCAGCGTGACCTCGGCCTGCGCATCGTCGGCCCGCAGGGCATGCTGCACGCCTACGACTCGGAGAGCCGCAAGGCGCTCGACGCGGCGACGGGCAATCCGTTCCTCGGCTTCGTCACCGAGATGGCGCTGTTCGCCCAGGCCCCGCCGATCTACGGCGGCACCGACCAGGTCCAGAAGAACATCATCGGCGAGCGCGTGCTGGGCCTGCCCAAGGAGCCGAACCAGGACAAGGTCGTCCCGTTCTCCGAACTCCCCAAGAACGCCTGAACGAGACGCGGGTCGACCCCGCGTCTCGTTCAGTGGTCGAGCATGCCGTAGGCGTGGGTCGGGTGGAGTTCGAGCAGGAGGCGGCGGTCGTCGACCATCGCCTGGCGGTACTCGGCCCAGTCGTCGTGTTCGCCGACCAGCGATCGGTAGTACTCCACGAGTGCGTCGACCGTGGCGTCATCGGGTGAGGCAGCGACCGGCGTCATCGTCACGTCGGCTTCGATCACGGCGTAGGACCAGAAGTCGTCACGGTTCACGTGCAGCGACGCCCGTGGGTCACGGCGCAGGTTGGCGGTCTTCGCGCGTCCCTCGGTCACCGAGATCCGGATCACGTCGTCGTCACCGACCGCGTACGCGATGTTCGACGATTGCGGCCGGCCGTCGGATTTCAGTGCGATGAGGATGCCGTTGCGCTTGTCGCGGATGAAGTCGAGTGCCTCGGAGATCTGCATGGTCGGATCAACGCCGTCGCCACCGGGCGTGTTCCCGGATCAGGCGAGGCCGAGTTCGGCGATCGACTGCTCGCGCATCTCGACCTTGCGCACCTTGCCGGTCACGGTCATCGGGAACTCGTCGACGAACTTCACGTAGCGCGGCACCTTGTAGTGGGCGATCGTCCCACGGCAGTACTCGCGCACGATCTCGTCGGTCAGCGCCGCCCCCGGGCGCGGCTTGATCCACGCGACGAGCTCTTCGCCGTACTTCTGGTCGGGCACGCCGATCACCTGCACGTCCTCGACGTCGGGATGGGTGTGCAGGAACTCCTCGATCTCGCGCGGGTAGATGTTCTCGCCGCCGCGGATCACCATGTCCTTGATCCGCCCGACGATCTCGACGTAGCCGTCGTCGTCCATCACGGCCAGGTCGCCGGTGTGCATCCACCCGTCGGCGTCGATCGCGGCGGCGGTGCGCTCGGCGTCGTTCCAGTAGCCGGTCATCACCGAGTACCCGCGGGTGCAGAACTCGCCGGGCACGTTGCGTTCGAGGGTCTCGCCGGTGGTCGGATCGGCGATGCGGATCTCCACGTGCGGGTGCACCTTGCCGACCGTGGCCGTCTGGTGCTCGAGCGTGTCGCCCGGCAGTGTCTGCGTCGACACCGGCGACGTCTCGGTCATGCCGTAACAGATGGTCACGTCGACCATGTTCATCTCGTCGATGCACGCCTTCATCACCTCGACCGGGCACGGCGAGCCGGCCATCACGCCGGTGCGCAGGCTCGACAGGTCGAACTCCTCGAATCGTTCGTGCGCCAGCTCGGCGATGAACATCGTCGGCACGCCGTACAGCGCCGTGCACCGTTCGGCCTCGACCGCCTCGAGCACCGCCAGCGGGTCGAACGCGTCGCTCGGGATCACGATCGCCGCACCGTGCGTCGTGCAGCCGAGGTTGCCGATCACCATGCCGAAGCAGTGGTAGAAGGGCACCGGGATGCACACCCGGTCGTGCTCGGTCATCGTCTGCAGCACCGACGTGAACCGACCGTTGTTGAGGATGTTGCGATGCGACAGCGTGGCGCCCTTCGGGTAGCCGGTCGTGCCCGAGGTGTACTGGATGTTGATGGGGTCGTCCGGGTCGAGCATCGCACGACGAGCATCGAGGTCGACGGTGCCGTCGCCGGCAGTCAGTTCGAACCAGGCGGGATCCCAGAGGAAGATCGATCGCTCCAGATCGGGGCACTGACCGGCGACCTCGGCGAGCATCTCGCGGTAGTTCGACGTCTTGAACTCGGGCGCGGCGATCACCATCCGGCAGCCGGAGTGCTGCAGTGCGTAGGCGAGTTCGTGGGTGCGATAGGCCGGGTTGAGGTTGACGAGGATCACGCCGATCTCGGCCGTGGCGTACTGGACCAACACCCATTCGGCGTAGTTCGGGCTCCACATCCCGACCCGATCGCCACGCTCGAGCCCGGCGGCGGCCAGCCCCTGTGCGAGCAACTCGACCCGCGCGGCGAAGTCGTCGTAGCTCCAGCGGATGGCCTGATGGCGCGAGATGACGGCGTCGCGACCACCGTGGGCCGCGACCGTCCTCGCCAGGTTCTGCCCGATCGTCTCGTCGAGCAGCGGTGTGGTCGTCGGACCGACCTCGAGTGCAGCAACCATGACGTCCCCCCGGTGAGCGCGAACCGACCGTGCGTCAGCCCCCGCCGATGATCATCCCACGTCGTCGAGGCCCTCGGCGACGGCAGCAGCTCGGGCCGCCGCGAACTTCGCCGTCGTCAAGCGGGGCCCGGCCACGACGAACAGCAGCAACGACATCACGCCGGCGATGAGCCATGGCATCCGCAACGCCACCTCTCGCGAGGCGAACTGGTCGACGGTCATGACGATCAGGCCGCCCAGTACCGCTCCGATCGGCATCATGCCCCACGCGAAGAACCGGTACACGCTGTTCACCCGGCCGAGGAGGTGGTCGGGGATCACGGACTGGCGGAAGCTGACCGTGATCACGTTCCACAACGTGCCGACGAACAGGAACGCGGCCAGGAGCAGCCAGACCGTGGGCCACCAACTCATCAGCCCGATGGCGATCGAGAGGATGCCGCCGCCCACGAGCGTGAGTGCCAGCGACGGGCCCGCACCGATGCGCCTGGCCACGCCGGAGGCGGTCCACCCGCCGATGATCCCGCCGACGGCCCCGCCCGTGCCGAGGATGGCGAACTCCGTCGGGCTCGTGTCGAGTACCTCCTGGCCGTACAGGACGAACGTGGCCGTCGACAGCGTGCCGATCAGGTTGAGCAGGCCGAGCGTGACGGCGAGGGCGCGCAGCAGGTCGTGCCGCCACAGCCAGCGGAAGCCCTCGGCGAGTTCGGTTCGCCACGTCGTCGTCGGCGGTGGCGCCGTGGGAGCGACGGCCGATCGAGATCGACCGGCCGGGCGGATGAACGCGATCAGCACCGCCGACGCGGCGAAGGTGGCGGCGTCGGCGTAGAACGGCAGCGCGAACGACACGGCGATGAGCAGTGCGGCGAGCGGTGGACCGGCGAAGGTGTTGGCGACCAGTTCGGCACTCCACATGCGGCCGTTCGCCTTCTCGAGGTTGTCGGCGTGGACGATCGCCGGCAGGAAGGTCTGCGCCGAGTTGTCGTACAGCACCTCGGCGATCCCCAGCAGGAGGGTCGACGCGAGGATGAGGAGGTAGAGCGCCGTGTCGGTCGTGATCACCGTGGCGGCGTCGGACACCACGTCAGGGCTCGGCAGCGCGTCCTGGCGGGCGAGGACGATGGTCGCGATGCCGACCGTCAGGACGGCGCGGACCGCGTTCGACGTCACCATGAGCCGACGGCGGTCGTGACGGTCGGTGATCACGCCCGCCGGCAGGCTGAACAGCAGCCACGGCAACCGTTGCACGACCACCACGAGCGAGATCAGCAGCGGGTCGCGGGTGATGGCGGACGCCAACCACGGGTAGGCGATGATCCCGATGCCGTCGCCGAGGTTCGAGATCGTGCTGGCCCAGAAGAGCTTGAAGTAGTTCGGACCGAGCCGCTTCGGGTCGAGCTCCGCCCGTGCGCTCGTCGATGCGCTGTCGGTGACCCCATCCACAGGCTCGCGACGCTACCCAGGACCGGTCAGACCCATGCGTGGCTTTTCAGGAGCGAGCGCTGGGTCGTGTTTGCGTTGCAGTTCCGTTGGGCCGTGCCCACGGAACTGCAACGCAAACAGAACGAACGGGGGTCAGCCGGCGTCGGTGGCGGTGGCGTCGACCGCGAGTTGGCCGGTGCCCACGCTGATCTTGCGGGGCTGGGCCTGCGGTACGACGGGGATCCGCAGCGTCAGGACGCCATCGGTGTAGTCGGCCTCGATGCCGTCGGCGTCGAGACCCTCACCCAGGCTGACCTGGCGGCGGAAGGTTCCCTCGTGGCGCTCGTCGAAGTAGACGCGGTCGCCCTCTTCGCTCTGGTAGTTGCGCTCGGCGGACACCGTGAGCACGTTGCGCTCGACGGAGATGTCGATCGAGTCGGCCGCTACGCCGGGGAGGTCGAGGTGGACCCAGACGTTGTCGCCGCGCCGGTAGGCATCCATCGGCATCGGACGGCCGGTGACCCAGGGCGAGCGGTTCGGCGTGCGCTGGTTGAACAACGCATCGAGTTCACGGAAAGGAGAGTTCTGCAAGAGCATCGGTGATACCTCCAGGGGAGAAGATGAGTGTTCGACTTGCAGGAAACAGACTACCCCGCATCACCAAAGTTGACAAGCTCTGACTCAGGAAATCTAGCCTCGTTTGATCCGCCCTGCCATCGCGAGGCTGGCCAGACCGAACGAGATCACCATCAGGGCGATCGATGCTCCGAATCCCTGGAGCAGCCGGTCCATCTGCCAGCCGGTGCTCACGACGCTGCGCAGACCGTCCAACACGTAGGTGACCGGGTTGTACGTGGCCACGGTCGACAGCCAGCCGGTGAGCGCCTCTTGGGGGAGGAAGCTCGTCGTCAGGAACGCGAACGGGAAGAAGAGGATGAAGCTGGCGTTGACCGCGGCCGGGTTCCCGGTCTTGAGGGCGATCGCGTAGGGGAATCCGGCGAAGGCCAGACCCCACATCGCGCCGTAGAGCAGGAAGACGATCATGCCCAGGATTCCGGTCTCGAAGCTCACGCCGAGGACCAGGCCGAGCAGCAGGACGGGGATCGTCAGCAGGATCACTGCGAGGAAGTCCGCGGCCATCAAGCCGAGCAGCAGCATCTGGCGGCGGACCGGGGTGAGCAGCAACCGATCGAAGTAGCCGCTCTGGATGTCGGTCACGATGGCGCTCGCCCGCGACACACCGGTCACGGCGAAGATGATCGCCACCGGCAACTGGAACGCCTTGAAGTCCACGACCGTGCCGCTGCCCTCGGCGAAGTCCTGCAACGCTCCCACCTGGACGACGAAGAAGAACACCGGCGTGATGAGGGCGGGGATGAAGAACTCCGGCTCGCGGAACATTCCGCGGATCGCTCGGTGGGCGATCGTGACGAAGTCGTGCCACGCCGATGCCCGCCGGGCGAGCGGGACGTAGGTGTGTTCCGTCGCAGTCGTCTCCGTCGAGGTGCTCATGAATCGGCCTCCTGGCCGCTGGAAGTGGTGCTGGTGGCGGTAGTGCGCTCGGCCGCGTCGGCGGCGAAGTGGGACCCGGTGACGTCGAGGAACACGTCGTCGAGGGTCGGCGTGCGAAGCGTCAGCGATCGCACGGGCACGCCGCAACCGTTGAGGGCGACCGCGACCTTCGCGATGAGGCCGGCGCCGTCGGTCGTCGCGATCTCGAGTTCGTTGCCGTGCGTCTGCACCTTGTCGATCCCGTCGATGGCGCGTAGCGCGTCGGCGGCGGTCTCCGCGTCGCCCGCCACCTCGGCCACGATGAGGTCGGCGCCGATCGCGCGTTTCAGGTCGGCCGGCGATCCTTCGGCTTTGATCAACCCGTCGGAGATGATGCCGACCCGGTCGGCGAGTTCGTCGGCTTCCTCGAGGTACTGCGTGGTCAGGAAGATCGTCATGCCGAACTGCTCGTTGAGCCGGCGCACCTCCGTCCACACCGCCGAGCGGCTGGCCGGATCGAGGCCGGTGGTCGGCTCGTCGAGGAACAGGATCTGGGGGCGATGGATCAACGACATGGCGAGGTCCAGCCGCCGCTTCATGCCGCCGGAGTACGAATCGACGCGATCGTCGATCGCCGCGCCGATGTCGACGAGCCCGATCACGTCGTCCATCCGCATCGCGATGTCCGCCTTGCTCAGGCCGTACAGGCGGCCCTGCAGGTGCAGCATCTCCCGACCGGTCTGCTTGCCGTCGATCGAGGAGTCCTGCAGGGCCACCCCGATCCGCAGCCGGATGTCTCCGGCCTGGGTCATCGCGTCGAATCCGGCGACCCTCGCGTCTCCCGACGTCGGCGCGATCAGCGTGCAGAGCATCTTGACCGTGGTGGACTTGCCGGCGCCGTTCGGGCCCAGGAAGCCGTAGATCTCACCGGGGTCGACGGCGAGGTCGATGCCGGCGACCGCGTGGTTGTCGCCGAAGGACTTGCGCAGGTCGCGGGTCTCGATCGCCGGACTCATTCGCGACCCACCTGGGTCTCGCCGGCGGCTTCGTGGTCGACGTCCTGGTCGGTGTCGAGATCGACCGTCACCTTGATCATCGTGCCGCCGAACGCGTACGGCCCGACGAAGCGTCCGGTGAGGTCGTAGTCCGCAACGGTCGTGCCCCGGTCGAGGCCGATGTCGAGGCCGGAGAACGAGATCATGAGCCAGAAGATCTGGTCGGTCTCCATCGATCCGGCGGGCTCGCCGTCGATCAGCAACGTGCCGATCCCGTGCGGGAACGGGCCCGGTACCCGGCGAGCGGACCATCCGGAACCCGAGCGTGTGCGCGCCCGGGCCGACGCGACGGTCGGAGGTGACGAGCTGATGGGTGCCGCCGATGTTGAGGTCGTGGACGAGGTGGCCGTCGCGCAGGAACAGCGAGTAGCCGCTGGTGGCGTCGCCGTGGGCGATCAGCACACCGTTGGCCGCCGACGGGTCGTCGGGCAGCTCGACGTGGGCGGTGATGGTGTAGCTGCGGCTGCGGAGATCGGGGGCGACGTCGGTGGGGACGTGGCCCATGCCGGCCCAGAACGTGTAGTGGGTGCGACCGGCGTGGAAGCGGGCGGCGTTCTCGGCGAAGCGTTCCCCGAACCGGTCGTCGAGCGGGAGCACCTGGTTCGCCTCGGCCTCGATCCACCAGCGCCGCTGCAGGTCGGCGAGCCGCTCGGGCTGCTCAGCGGCCAGGTCGACGTTCTCGTTGAAGTCGGTGGTGAGGTCGTACAGCTCCCACACGTCGTCGTCGAACGACGACGTCGGCATGTGGTACGCGACCGCCTTGTACCCCTCGTGCCAGATGCCGCGGTGACCGAACATCTCGAAGTACTGCGTGGTCTTGGCGGTCACGGCGTCCGCGTCGTCCAGCGTGGCCTCGAAGCTCACGCCCTCCATCTCCGGGTCGACGTCGAGGTCGAGCATCTGCAGGAGCGTGGGCGCGAGGTCGGACGCGTGGCAGAACTGGTGGCGCAGCCCCCCGGCGTCGGGCACCCGGCCCGGCGCCCGCACCACGAGCGGGTCACGGATGCCGCCGCCGTGGGTGTTCTGCTTGTAGCGCTTGAGCGGCGTGTTGGCCGCCATCGCCCAGCCGTGCGGGAAGTTGGAGTGCGTGTCGGGTCCGCCGATGTCGTCGATGCGGGCGAGCTTGTCCTCCATCGGCTCGGCGATCATGTTGAACGGACCCATCGCGTTGACGAACCCGAGCGGTCCGCCCTCCTGGCTGGCGCCGTTGTCGGACAGCACCATGACGATCGTGTCGTCGAGCTCGCCGGTTGCCTCGAGGAACTCGATGAGCCGCCCCAGGTGCTGGTCGAAGTGGTGGAGCATCGCGCCGTAGGCGCCGGCGAGCCGGGAGAAGAGCCGCTGCTCGTCGGCGTCGTGCTCGTCCCAGCCGCGCACGCCGAGGTTGCGTGGCGGCAGCTCCGTTCCGGCCGGCACGATCCCGAGTTCGATCTGGCGGGCCAGGCGATCGTCGCGGGTCCGGTCCCAGCCCTTGGCGAACACCTCGGCGTAGTGGTCGATGAGTTCGCGCGGTGCCTGGTGGGGTGCATGGCAGGCACCGGGCGCGACCATGAGGAACCAGGGATCGTCGGGGATCGCCGCTTCGTGGCCGGCGAGGTAGCCGATCGCCTCGTCGATCAGATCGGAGGTCAGGTGGTAGCCGGTCGAGTGGTCGCCCGGGGCGGTGACGTGGGTGTTGTCCCGCACCAGCTCGGGGGAGTACTGGTCGGTCTCGGCGTCGAGGAACCCGTAGTAGCGGTCGAAGCCGCGCCCGAGCGGCCACCCGTCGAAGGGCCCGGTCGGGCCGGTCTCGGTGAGCCTCGTGACGTGCCACTTGCCGACGAGGTAGTTGCGGAAGCCGTGCGGCCGCAGGAGCTCGGCAAGGGTCGGCACGTCGGCGGCGATCTTGCCGCGATAGCCCGGGAACCCGCTGTCGAAGTTGGCCAGGCAACCCATGCCGACCGAGTGGTGGTTGCGGCCGGTCAGCAACGCCGCCCGCGTGGTGGAGCACATCGCGGTGGTGTGGAACCCGGTGTAGCGCAGCCCTTCGGCGGCGAGCCGGTCGATGGTCGGTGTGGCGATCTCGGAGCCGTAGCAGCCGAAGTCGGCGAACCCGACGTCGTCGAGCACGACGAGCAGCACGTTGGTGCGTCGCGGTGGCGTCGGCGGCTTCGGCCACCACGGTGTCGAGTCCTTGATCGTGGTTCCGATACGTCCCTCGAACTCACTGGTCGACATCCGGTCGAAGCTAGCGACGTTCTCGTGAACAAGTTGCCGCCCCTGTGCGCGTCTTGTTCACGAGAACGCTGAGGAGGGGGGTGAGGAGAGGGGTCAGGCTTCGAGGCGGCCGTCGATGATGTGGACGCTGCGGTCGCAGTAGTGGGTGATGCGCTCGTCGTGGGTGACCACGATGGCTGCCGTGCCGCGTGACTTCATCTCGTTGCGGATCAGCTCCATCACCTGTTCGCCGAGCTTGGTGTCGAGCGCCGAGGTGGGCTCGTCGAAGAGCACCAACGCGGGATCGTTCATCAGCGCCCGACCGATCGCCACGCGTTGACGCTGTCCGCCCGACAGCTGCGACGGCAGGTTCTTCGCTCGATCGGCGAGGCCGAGTTCCTCGAGCAGCTGATCGGCGCGCGCCCGGGCCGGAGCACCCGTGCGCCTGCCGAGTTCGTCGACCACGAGCAGGTTCTCGCGAGCGTTGAGGAACGGCACCAGGTTGACCGACTGGAACACGAAGCCGACCTTCTCCTGGCGGAACTTCGTGAGCTCCTTCGCGCTGTGGCCGGAGATGTCCTCGTCGCCCACCACGATGCTGCCCTCGGTGGCCGACAGGATTCCGCCGGCGATGGAACACAGGGTGGTCTTGCCCGACCCCGAGGGGCCGACGAGCGCGACGATCTCGTCGCTGGCGAGTGTGAGTGTCGCGTGGTCGAGCGCGACGACCTCGGAGCCGTCGCCCATCGTGTACACCTTGCGCACGGCGGACATCTCGAGCGCCGTTCCGACAGCGGTCGACGTGCTGGAGGATGGAGTGTTCATGAGGTGGTTCCGATCGCAGAGGCGGGATCGATGCGCAACACGCGGCGCAGCGAGAACGAACAGCCGAGGACGGCAGCGACGAGCAGGAGCCCGACGCTCAGGATGATGCGGGTGGGGGTGACCAGCAACGGAATGGACCCGGGCGGGATCAGCAGGTCGAGCACGACGACGAGCGCGCCGGCCACGAGCGCGGCGATGGCCGTCACGACCACCGCCTGGGCGACGAGGCCGGCGAAGATCGTCGACGACTTCGCGCCGAGTGCCTTGAGCACCCCGTACAGGCTCGTGCGCTCGACCGTGAGCAGTGCGAAGAACAGCCCGATCACGACGAGCGCGATCACGACCGTCACCCCGATGATCTGGTTGAACGTGTTCTGCTGCTCGGTGATGCCGGGAATCGCGGCGACGGCTTCGTCGATCGTGTACGAGTCGGTGGCACCGTCGGTGGCGGTGTCGATCGCGTCGGGCAGGTCGCCGCCGTCACCGCGCACGACGAGGGCCTGGAACACGTCGGGGCCGAGCTGCGCGTCGGGGCGGTTCGCGCTGAGCACGTCGCGCCACGTGTCGGGCGACGCCCACAGGCTCGACTGGCCGTTGTAGTTCGTGTCCTCGACGAAGCCGATGATCTCGATCGGCGACCGCGCCGGGCCGAGCTCGATGACCATGCCCTCCTCCACGCCGCTCGCCTTGATCGTCTCGTCGGCCCAGGCCTGGCCGTACGCCGGGGCATCGGGCACGCCGTTCGGTGCGAGTTCGTAGCCGAACAGGGCCACGCTCGCGAGATCGCGCGGGCCGTTGCCGGGCACGCGGGCGCCGAGTTGCACGTTGCCGATCCCACCCACCTCGACCACGCCGTCGACGGCCTCGACCTGCGCGCGCAGCTCGGGGTCGATACGGCTGCGGACGAACGACGCCTGGGCGGTCCCGGAGTAGACGATGGCGTCGGCGTTCTGGGCGCGGATCGCGCCGGTCGACGAGGCGATGAGCCCGTCGAGCAGCCCGCCGAGGAACATCAGCAGGATCGCGATCAGCGTGAGGATGATCGTCGCGGTGGCGAAACGGCCGGGGCGCCGACGCAGCTCCTTGAGGGCGAGTCTCACGAGCCGACCCCTTGCCCGGTGGTCGCCTCGATCGGATCGATCTGCAGCACGCGGCGCGCGGCGAAGAGCGAGCTCAGCACGCCGAGCGACAACAGCAGCACCGACCAGAACGCCACCGCCGTGGTCTCGAAGTTCAGCGCGATGCCGCCGAGGTCCTGCTGCGACACGGGGTAGTAGAGCAGCGTGCCGATCAGCAGCCCGAGCCCGATGATGACGATCACCTGGATCAACAACGACGACACGAGTCGACCCGCAGGTGCACCGATGGCGCGCAGCAGCGTGAGCGAGTTCGCCTTCTGGAAGGTGACGATCAGGAAGAACAGACCGGTCACGCACGGCACGACGAGCCCGTACAGCAGGAAGATGATGTTGAACGACTGCTGCACCTGCGCGACGCCGGGGGTCTCCGCGGCGGCGTCCTGCTTCGTCAACGCGTCGAGGTCGAGCGACTGCTCGTTGATCGACGCCACGGCTTCGTTCCGGGGTGAAGCCGTCGGCGGGGACGACTCCGAGGACGTTCGGCAGCGGCGTGCCGGCGTCGGGGTTCACGCTCCTGACCGCGTCGAGGTAGGTGTCGTACGAGACGAAGAGCGTGGGCGACACGTTGAGCTGCGCGTTCTCGGCGATGCCGACGATGGTGATCTCCTTGCCACCGGGCAACAACGTGACCGTGTCGCCGATGCCGTAGCCGAGCTGTACGTCGGCGTCGCTCACGACCGCCTCGTTGTCGGCAGTGGGCAGCGTGCCCTCGATGAGCGTCGTCGGTGCCCCGATGCCGTTGCCGTCCGGGCCGAGTTCGTACCCGATGATCGTGGTGTCGAACGTCTCGCCGTCGGCGTTGCCGCTCGGCAGCCCCGTGAACGTGCCCTGACCGATCGGGCCGACCTCGCCCGCGCCGGGAGCGGCGCGCACCAGGGCATCCATCTCGGGCGTGATGACACTGCCCTGGATGACTCGCTGTCCGTCGACGCTGTAGACGAGCACCGGGGCGCTCTGTTCTCGTATCGCGCCGATGAAGCCGGTGATCAGACCGTTCTGCAGCGACTGCTGGAACAGGATGAGGAACACCAGGAGCGCAATCGCGGCGATGAGGAGGATGAAGCGCACCTTGGCGCGGGCCATCTCCTTGAAAGCGAGAAACATCGTGGGGGACCTCGACGCAGGACGCTACCGAGTCGCCGAGCGAACCGCCCGCGATCGACATCGTTGGCAGGGAGGCGACGGCCGTGGGAAGCTGCGCCGATGAGCTATCCGGTTGCGCTGTACCTCCAGGACGCCCACGACATCCGTCAGGGCATCGAGCTCGTGCGCTACGCCGAGTCGAAGGGCTTCGACGCCGTGTGGCAGGCCGACAGCCGCCTCGTGCGTGACGCCGTCGTCCCGATGGCGGCCTTCGCCGCCACGACCGACCGGATCAAGATCGGCTCGGGCGTCATCGATTGCTGGACCCGCAACCCTGCGCGCCTCGCCTCGACGTTCTCGACACTCGACGATCTGGCGCCGGGCCGGATGATCTGCGGGCTCGGCGCCTGGTGGGATCCGCTCGCCGCGAAGGTCGGCATCGACCGCAGCCGTCCGCTGAAGGTGATGCGCGAAGTCGTGGAGGCCGTGCGCGGCCTGCTCAACAACGAGACCGTCACGATGGACGGCTACCACGTGCATCTCGACGGCGTGGAGCTCGACTACGTGTACCAGGAGCGCCGACCGAAGGACGTGCCGATCTACATCGGGGCGACCGGTATGCAGATGATGGAGCTGACCGGCGAGATCGCCGACGGGGCGGTCCTCAACTACCTGGTGTCGCCGAGCTACAACGTCGGCGCACTCGAGGCGCTGGCGCGGGGTGCGGCCAAGGCCGGACGGACGCTCGACGACATCGACCGGCCGCAGCTGATCGTCTGCTCGGTCGACGACGATCGTCAGGCCGCGCTCGACGGCGCCCGCCTGCTGGTCACCCAGTACCTCGGCCAGCAGCCGCACATCATGAAGGCGTCCGGTGTACCCCAGGAACTGCTCGACGAGATCGGCAAGGTGCTCACGTGGCCGGCCACGCACGATCAGGTGGTCGCCGCGAGCAAGCTCGTCCCCGACGACATCGTGCAGATGATCACCGCATCGGGCACGCCCGACGAGGTGCGCGCCAAGGTCGACGAGTACGTGGCGTCGGGCTGTACGTGCCCGATCCTGTATCCCCTCGCCGACGACGTGCACCTCATGATCGACACGTTCGCCCGCTGAGCGTTGCCTAGGGTTTGGCGATGCGGATCACGTTGCCATCTGGAACCGAGGCAGAGATCGCCGAGCCGGCTGACGTCGGCACGGCGACCATGGGGTTGGTCATCACCCCCGACATCTTCGGGTTGCGCCCACTGTTCGACGACATGGTCGCTCGGTTGTCGTCGGAGTGGTCGATGACGGTGATCGCCGTCGAACCGTTCCCCGGCCGGGATCTCGGCCCCGACGTCGAACCCCGGATGGCCGCGATGGCGGGTCTCGACGATGCCGTGCACCTGCGTGACCTGGAGGAGGCAGCCGACGCCACCGGCTGTGATCGGGTGGGACTGCTCGGGTTCTGCATGGGCGGGATGTACTGCTTCAAGGCGGCGCGCAGCGACCGCTTCGCGAGGATCGCCAGCTTCTACGGCATGATCCGTCTCCCCGACGCCTGGAAGGGCCCGGGCCAGGGTGAGCCGCTGGATCATCTCGCCGCCGGTCATCCCGATCGAGTGCTGGCGATCATCGGCGAGCTCGACCCGTACACGCCGCCCGACGACGTCGTCGCGCTCGAAACCTCAGGCGTGACCGTCGTGCGGTACCCCGACGCCGAGCACGGGTTCGCCCATGCCCCCGAGCGGCCGGCCCATCGCCCGGACGATGCCGCCGACGCCTTCCAACGCGCGCACACCTGGCTCACCACCTGAGCCGCTCCACCTGAGGCGCTCCACCTGAGGGTGTGACATCGGGGTCTGACCCCTGATGTGACGGTCAGCGGGAGCGGAGTTCGAGGCGGTCGCGCTGGATGATGCGGTAGGTGCGGTCGTGCTGCTCGAGCCAGCCGAGACGGATGAAGCTGGCGATGGCCTTGTTGACCCGTTCGCGCGACGCGCCGACCATGCCGGCGAGTTCCTCCTGGGTGACCGGCAGCGTGAACTCGTCGGTGCCGTCCCCCAACTCCAGCAGGCGCTTGGCCGTGCGGCCCGTGACGTCGAGGAACACCGAGTCGGCGAGCGCCTCGTCGGTCACCCGGATCCGTTGAGCCAGCATGCGTGTGACGTTCCACAGCAGCCGCGGGCTCTCCTCGAACATCTCGAACACGGGCCCGTAGGGGATCGACAGCAGCGTCGTCGGTTCGAGCGCGCGGGCCATGGCCGAGCGCGGACCGTCGTCGAGCATGCCCATCTCGCCGAACAAGTCGTTGGCCTCCATGAGCGCGACCACGCTCTCGCGCCGGTCGATCGGATTCGCCAGTGCGATCGCGATCCGACCCCGCAGGACGAGGTAGAGCGCCTCGGGAGGATCGCCCTCGTTGAACAGCACGTCGCCACGAATGAGGTGCAGCTCGTGGCCCGCCTCGGCAACGCGCCGCAACGCGTCGGGTGCTGCGTCGGCGAAGAAGTCGGTGCGGGCGAGAGTGTCTTCGTGAGCCATGACTTCGGTCACGGTACTACCCTGCGCGGTTGTGACCGGCGCTGAGCACATCTGGACGATCGTGGTCGGCGGCGGCAGCGGTCAGCGGTTCGGAACCCTGAAACAGTACGAGCGCCTCGGGGAGCGTCGCGTGATCGATCACGCCCGCGCCGTTGCCGAGGCGACCTGCGACGGCGTCGTGGTCGTCGTCCCCGCCGACGATGCCGACCGCGAACGTGCCGTGGCGGGCGGTGCGACCCGCAGCGAGTCGGTCCGCGCCGGGCTCGCGGCCGTCCCCGCCGATGCCACGATCATCTGCGTGCACGATGCGGCACGGCCGTTCGCCACGCCGGAACTCTTCGGTCGGGTCATCGACGCTGTCGCCGCCGGCGCCGACGGAGCAGTCCCCGCCGTCGCCGTCACCGACACCATCAAGATCGTCGCGGACGGCGCGGTGGTGTCGACCCCGGATCGTTCGTCGCTCGTCGCCGTCCAGACCCCGCAGGCGTTCCGGGCCGAGGTCCTGCGGCGCGCGCACGACAGCGGTGACGCGTCCACCGACGACGCCGCGCTGGTCGAGCAGATCGGCGGCCACGTGGTCGTGGTCGCCGGCGAGCCGGACAATCGCAAGATCACCCACCCCGACGACCTCGAATGGGCCCGCCGCCGGCTCGAGGCCACCGATCCGAGAGGATCCACCTCATGACGTACCCCGTTCCCGATTTCCGAGTCGGTCAGGGCTTCGACATCCACCGATTCAGCAGCGATCCGAATCGCATCCTGGTGCTCGGCGGATGTCACTTCGACGGCGAACCCGGCCTCGTTGGACACAGTGATGCCGACGCCGTCGCGCACGCCTGCGCCGATGCGCTCCTCGGCGCTGCGGGGCTCGGCGACATCGGCATGCACTTCCCCGACACCGATTCGCGGTGGGAGGACGCCGATTCGATGGTCCTGCTGCGCCACGTCGCGGCGATGCTCGCCGAGGACGGGTGGCGGGTGTCGAACATCGATTGCGCCGTGGTGTGCGAGCGTCCGAAGCTGGCGCCGATGCGCGACGAGATGCAGCGGAATCTGTCGACTGCCGTCGCCGGGCCGGTCACGGTGAAGGGCAACCGCGCCGAGCAGCTCGGTGCGATCGGGCGTGGCGAGGGTGTGGCCTGTTTCGCGTCGGCATTGATCCATCGCACGTCGGACCCGTCGTGAGCACGGGTCGATCGTCGGGCCGCGGTCAGGCCGGCAAGGGTTCGAGCGGCAAGGGTTCGAGCGGCAAGGGTTCGAGCGGCAGGGTTCCGAGCGGCAAGGGCGCGGGTGCCAAGGGGTCGGGCGGCAAGGCCGGCCCGGGACGATCGGGCGCACCACGAGGAACGGGAACCCGCCCACCGGGGCGATCGTCGGGTGGTCGTCCGCCGGCCGCTCGCCAGTCGAGCGGCGGCGCCGGTGCGGCGAAGGGGCTCGGTGGGCGCCAGGTCGAAGGGCGCCAGGCAGTTCGTGAGTTGCTCATGGCCGAGCGTCGCAAGGTGCACGAGGTGTGGATCAGCGCCGAACTCGAAGGTGATGCCGGCGTCGCCGACATCGTCGAGATCGCGGCGGCGCGCCGGATCCCGCTCCTGCACGTGGCCAGGGCGAAATTGGAGCGTGAAGCGCGCAGCGAGGCACCCCAGGGTGTGCTCGCCCACGCCGCCGAGATCCCCGAGGCCGACCTGGGTGACCTGATCGGAGCCCGACGATCCGCTCAGGGCCGTGCGGTCAGTCCGTTCCTCGTCGCTGTCGACGGTGTCACCGACCCCGGCAATCTCGGTGCCATCATCCGCACGTGCGATGCGGCCGGCGTGACCGGTGTGCTGCTGCCCAAGCACCGGGCCGTCCACGTCACCCCGACCGTCGCGAAGTCGGCTGCCGGTGCCGTCGAGTACGTGCCGATGGCGCTCGTGCCCGGTCTTCCGGCCGCGCTGCGTCAGCTCACCGAACACGGCATCTGGATCGTCGGCCTCGACGACGGCGCCGATCGGGGGCTCTACGACATGGGATCGCTCGCCACCGAGCCGATCTGCCTCGTTCTGGGCGCCGAGGGCGCAGGACTGTCGCGGCTGGTCCGTGAACGCTGCGATTCGATCGTGGGCATCCCGATGGCCGGGCACGTCAGCTCGCTCAACGTGTCCGCTGCGGCCGCGGTCGCGTTGTACGAAGTGTCGCGCCTGCGTCTGAAAACGCCGTAGCTTGTTGCCGATGAGTGGCGAGCGGAGCCCGATGGTCGCAGCGCACGATCGCACCGACGACGCGTCTCCGATGCAGCTCGGTCGCCGCGCCTTCATCGCCGGAACCGCCGGAGCGATCGCGGGAGCCAGCCTGCTGTCCGGCAGTGCCGACGCCGTCGAGCCGGGTGCGAGCTACTACCAGGTCGTCGACCAGCGGCGCCTGTGCGACACGCGGGCGCGTCCGGGCCTGCCCGTCGGGTTCGGATACGAGTGGCTCGGGGGACGGGAGATCCGCGTCGGGATCACCAATCAACCGGGGGTGCCGGGCGACGCCGTGGCAGCCGTGCTCACCGTCACGGCAGTGAGCCGTGGGAAGGGCTGGAACTACGTCACCGTGTACCCGGCCGGTGAGCCGATTCCGAACACCTCGAGTCTCAACCTGTCGGCTCTCGACGGCGCCGTCGCGAACCTCGTCACGATCAAGCTCGGAGCCGGCGCAGTCGACCTCTCGTCGTTCGTCGACTGTGATCTGATCGTCGACCTCGTCGGGGTCTACGTGCCGACGGCATCGCCGGTGAGCGCCGGGAGGCTGATGGCATTCTCGTCGGCCGTTCGGGCCCTCGACACGCGCCGCTCGGGTCGGCAGCCCGGCGTCGGCGAGATCTCCAACGTCGTGCTCGACGGGCTCGGCATTCCGGCCGACGCGATCGCCGTGGTCGGAACCCTGACCGCAGTGGACGCCGCAGCGCCCGGCTATGTCACGGCCTTCCCGCGTGGGAGCGGGGTCCCCGACACGTCGAACGTGAATGTCGGCCCCGGCGAGACCCGCGCCGTCGGCGTGATCACGAAACTCGGGACATCCGGTGGTCGGCTCGGTGTCGATCTCTACAACTTCGCCGGGGCGCACCTGCTCTTCGACGTGGTCGGCTACATGACCGGGCCGGGAAGCAAACAGGAATCAGTCGGCTTGTTCGTTCCGATCACCCCCACGCGGATGATGGACACCCGGCGCCAGAAGCTTCGTTCGTGGGACGGCTGGACGACCCAGTTCGAGCTCCCGGCGCCGATCAACACGCAGGCGCAGGCCATCGCGATGAACCTCACCACCACGGCGACCGCGAATGCCGGTTACTTCACGCTGTTCGCGGCGCAGACCCCGAGGTACGAGGTCTCCAATCTGAACGTCACCGGTCCGGGACAGACCATCGCCAACCATGCGATCACCCGGATCAGCGACCGCGGTGTGGCCTGTTATTCGTACGGCACCGGTCACGTCATCTGCGACGTGATGGGGTGGTACACCGGGACACCGTTGCGCGCCAACATGGCGCCGCCGGTCAATCCGCCTCCGCAAGGGGGTCCGCTCCCGTGGGTGGTGCAGGTGCCGCGCCTCGGCCTCAGTCGGTGGGTCTTCGACGGTGACGCCAAGCGGACCGTCGACGCCGGCCACACGTGGCACTGGACCGGGACGGGACTGGTCGGCCAGGGCGCCGACAGCGTGATGTTCGGTCACCGGACCGAACATGGCGGCCCGTACCGCTACCAGCACATCCTGCAGGGTGGCGACCTCGCCTACGTCACCACATCGGATGGCCGTCGATACACCTTCCGTATGGTGTCCGACGTGGTGTCGAGCAAGTACTCGGACGACATCCTCGCGCAGACGCGGCGCATCGGTGGCGAGACGATCTCGCTCGTGTCGTGCTCGAGGCTCGACCGCCTGCCGACCAGCCTCGAGTACCGGTTGATCTCGACGTTCGAATTGGTCGGCTGGGAAGACCTCGGCTGAGCAGTCGACAGCGAGTCGGTCGGTATCCTGACGCGACCCCGCCGGGTTAGCTCAGTTGGTAGAGCACTTGATTTGTAATCATGAGGTGGCGAGTTCGATCCTCGCACCCGGCTCCAGTGAGCGGCCGATGACGCCGCTTGCCGACGTCATCGACGCCGAGCTCCTCGGATCACCAGTAGTGGGGGCGTCCGCCGACCTGACGCCCGGTCTGTCCGGCGATCAGCAGCACGAGACCGATGATCATCAGGATGATGCCGATCGTCCACAGGAGCGGAATGGCGAGCACGAAGCCCAGGACCAGCAGGATGAGTCCGAGAATGATCATGACCCCCTGTACCCGATGAGTCGGGATATCAAACCCGCGTGCAGCAGAGCCAGGGTCATTCGTCGTCGAGGGTGATCTCCCGGACGCGGGCGAGCAACACCTCGAGTGCCGGACGGTTGAGGCCACCCTCGGGGATGATCACGTCGGCGTGACGTTTGCTCGGTTCGATGAACCGCTCGTGCGCCGGACGCACCGTGCTGAGGTACTGCTCGATGACGAAGTCGGCGGTTCGCCCGCGCTCGGCGACGTCACGGCGGAGTCGACGGATCAGGCGGATGTCGGCGGCGGTGTCGACGAAGATCTTCAAGTCGAAGCGTTCACGAAGGGCCCGGTCCCAGAAGACGAGGATGCCGTCGACGACGATGATGCGAGCGGGCTCCACGATGCGCACCTGATCGCTGCGATTGTGTTCCGCGTAGTCGTAGACCGGCACGGGGACCGACGCACCATTGGCCAGCGCGGCCAGGTGATCGTTGAGCAGGGCCCAGTCGAACGCGTCCGGATGGTCGTAGTTCACGGCCTTGCGCTGCTCGATGGGCGCGTCGCCGAGATCCAGGTAGTAGGAGTCGAGTTCGATCAGCGAGAGGTGGTCGGCGCCGGTCAGCGCGGCCAGGCGTTCGGTGACGGTGGTCTTGCCGGAGCTGCTCCCCCCGGCGATTCCGATCATGAACGGCCGGCGCTGCACGCCGAGCACGTTAGGCCGGTTCGAGCGAGCGGCGCACCCCGCCACCGATCCGCGGTCCGACTCGCGGCCCCATCCGAGCACCGCGTGCGGCGCCCGAATGAGCCGCCCGTCGAGGGGATGCTTGTAATTTGCCTCGCGTTGCGGCCAACCTGTGCAGTGATGCTCGACGAACGCTCCGCCGCCATGCTCGATTTCGAACGGGCCTGGTGGAATCACGACGAACCGCGTGACCAGGTCATCCGCGCGCGTTTCCAGTGTTCGCCGGAGGAATACCATGCGGAACTGACCAGGGTGCTCGACGACCCAGCCGCGATGGATCACGACCCGCTCGTGGTGCGTCGACTCAAGAGGCTGCGTCTTCGGGCCCGCAAGGCTCGTCTCGACGGCATCGCGTCCACCGGGGCAGGAGAGGGAGCGCACGCATGACCAACGAAGATCCCAACGCACCGACCCAGGGCGCTCCGGCGCCCGGTCGCCGTTCACCCCGCCAGGGTGTCGGCGGCTCACCGATGGGTTCGACGCTCAGCATCGTGCTCGCGGTGGTGGCCGTGGTCGTCGGCTTCCTGATCCTCAACAACATCACCGACGACAGCGGCAGCTCCGACGGGAGTTCGTCGGTCGACACGACCGTCGCGATCACCGTGGACACCACGATCGCCGCGGAGACGACCACCACGGTCCCGCAGCTCGTCACTCAGGGCGCCACCGTGGTCGTCGCCAACGCGAGCGGCGTACCGGGTTCGGCGGGGCGCATGTCGGCCGAACTCGCCGGAGCCGGCTTCACGATGGCCGAGCCCACCAACGCCACCTCGGCGCTGGAGCAGTCGGTGGTCTACTACGACCCGAACATCGCCGCGGCCCAGGCCGTCGCGACATCGGTCGCCCAGTTGATGGGCGGCCTCGCTGTCGAGACCGTGCCGTCACCGCCACCCGTCGAGGGCGAGACCCTCGGCGACGCGGGCGTCGTCGTGATGCTCGGTACGGAACAGGCCGACAAGACCCTCGTGCAGTTGTCGCCGACCAGCACGCCGACGGTGACGGCGCCGCCCGTCGCGGGTGCCACCGACACGACCGCCACCACGACTGGCACCACCACCGGCTGACCGCTCCGGCCGGCCCTCACCGGTTGGCCTTCACCGGTTGCGTGTCGGCCGGCCTCACCGATTGGATGTGATCCAGTCGGCGACGGCTCGCTCGACCGCCTGCTTCGGCTGGCGGAGCGCGGTCTCCTCACCGACGAGATCGACGAGCGACAGCACCTCGAGATCGTGGACGTCGGTGCCCGGGGCGACCGAACCCACGACGGCGAGCACCTCGATGCCCATCTCGGCCGCGATCGCGGCCACGCCGCCCACGACCTTGCCGTGGAAGCTCGTCGCGTCGAGCTGACCCTCGCCGGTGACCACGAGGTCGGCTCCCTCCAGATGGTCGTAGAGGTCGAGTTCGTCGGCGACCAGCTCGAACCCCGGCATCAGCCGACCGCCGAGCGCCGCCAGCGCGCCGCCGAGCCCGCCTGCCGCGCCGCCGCCGGGGACCGAACTCACGTCCACGTCGAAGTCGTCACGGAACATCTGCACGAGTCGTTCGAGACGTCGGGTCAGCATCTCGACCTGGGCCGGCGACGCACCCTTCTGTGGGCCGAAGACCCTGGCGGCGTCGGTGAACGTGGTGGTGACGTCACAGGCGACGAGCAGCTCGACGCGCTTCAACCTGGCGATGGCGCTGATCGCCCGGATCGCCCCGAAGCCCCCGTCGGTCGTGGCCGATCCGCCGAGCCCGACGATGATGCGCCGTGCTCCGGCGTCGAGTGCGTGGTCGATGAGTTCGCCGGTGCCCGTGGTGGTGGCGTCCATCGGGTCGTTGCCCGCAGCCCCGCCGACGAGGGCGAGGCCGCTGGCTCGGGCCATCTCGATGACGGCGGTGTTCTGCGAGAGTCGCCATCCCGCCTCGACGGGATCGCCCAAGGGGCCGGTGACCACGGTGGTGCGGTTCGGCCCGCCGAACGCGTCGAGCAGGCCGTCGCCTCCGTCGGCCATCGGCACTTCGACGCAGTCGACGCCGAGTTCCCAGCAGGCGTGGCCGATCGCCGCGGCGACGTCGCGGGCACTCGCCGTCCCCTTGAACTTGTCCGGCGCGGCGACGACTCGTCGGATCGGACGGCGGGCGGACACCACCTCGACGCTAGTGGCCGCCGACCATTGCTGGTTTGTGTTGCAGCTCTGTTGGCCCGTCCCAACCGAACTGCAACGCAAACGGTCGCCGCTCGACGCTCCGGTCAGCCGATTGTCGACCATCTCGCTCGGGAATCAAGCCGATAGCATCGCCCGGATGGCAGTGACCGTTCGCATCCCCACCACCATGCGCCCCCTGACGGGTGGCGACAAGCAGGTGTCCGTCGAGCCGGGCACGCTCGCCGACGTCGTTGCCGCCCTCGAAGCAGCGCATCCCGGTCTCGCCGACCGTCTGGTCGACGAAGACGGTGCGCTGCGCAAGTTCGTGAACATCTTCGTCGACGACGACGACGTGCGGTACCTCGACGGACTCGACACCGAGGTCCCCGACGGCATCACCGTCTCGATCATCCCCGCCGTCGCCGGCGGCTGACCCGCCACCCGCACCCGCATCCGCATCCAATATCGGTTTGCGTGACAGTTCGGTTGGGCCGTCCCAACCGAACTGCAACGCAAACCACCGGGTGAGCGGCTGATCGGGTCTGCGTGACAGTTCCGCTGGGCCGTCCCAACAGAAGTGCAACGCAAACCACGGGTGATGCGCAACCGGCTGACTGGCTGGGCAACCGGGTGATCGGGTGTCGGGTGTGGTCTGTCAGGCTTGCGCGATGACGGTGCGTGTGGAGGATGTCGGAGCGGTGCGGGTGGTCACGATCGACCGGCCGGAGGTGCGCAATGCCGTCGACGGGCCGACGGCGAATCTGCTGTACGACGTGTTCGTCGACTTCGACGGCGACGACTCCGCCGCGGTCGCCGTACTGACCGGCAGCGCCGGCACCTTTTGTGCAGGGGCCGACCTCAAGGCGATCTCCACAGGCCGCGGCAACTCGGTCAACGACGACCCCGCTGATGAGATCGTCGGGTCGCTCGGTCCCATGGGGCCGACCCGACTGCTGCTCGACAAGCCGGTGATCGCGGCCGTCGAGGGGCACGCCGTCGCGGGCGGACTGGAACTCGCGTGTTGGGCCGACCTGCGCGTCGCGGCGTCCGACGCCGTCTTCGGCGTGTACTGCCGGCGGTGGGGCGTGCCGCTCGTCGACGGTGGCACCATCCGGCTGACCCGGCTGATCGGTCACTCCCGCGCCCTCGACCTGATGCTCACCGGACGAGGCGTCGACGGGGTCGAGGCGGAACGTATCGGCCTGGCCAATCGCGTGGTCGAGCCGGGGCATGCGCTCGCCGCCGCCATCGAACTCGCCGGCGACATCGCCGAGCTGCCGCAGATCTGCCTGCGCTCCGATCGTCGGTCGAGCTACGACCAGTGGTCGCTCGACCTGGGCGCGGCGCTCACGAACGAGACCCGACTCGGACGCGCCACCATCGCCTCCGGTGAGACCCGAGCCGGGGCCCAGCGCTTCGCCGACGGCGCGGGTCGCCACGGCCGGCGCGCCGACGATTGACGGTTTGCGTTGCAGTTCCATTGACCCATCCCAACCGAACCGCAACGCAAACGGGAAGGGGAGAGGGAGAGAGGGTTTGTGTTGCAGTTCCATTGACCCATCCCAACCGAACTGTCACGCAAACCCGGTGGGGGGCGGCTTGCGGGGTGGGTTGGTTGCGGGATTAGCAGTCGCCGTCGTAGAGTGCTAACCGGCATCGACTGGGCCTTCCGGCGGTGCAACGACACATCGAACACGTCCAACGGAGGACACACAAGATGGCGAAGATGATCGCATTCGACTCCGAGGCTCGCCGAGCACTCGAAGCCGGGATGAACCAGTTGGCCGACGCCGTGCGCGTCACGCTCGGCCCCAAGGGTCGCAACGTCGTGCTCGACAAGAAATGGGGCGCCCCCACCATCACGAACGACGGCGTCTCGATCGCCAAGGACATCGAGCTCAAGGATCCCTACGAGCGCATCGGCGCCGAACTGGTCAAGGAAGTCGCCAAGAAGACCGACGACGTCGCCGGTGACGGCACCACCACCGCCACCGTGCTCGCGTGGACCATGGTCCGCGGCGGCCTGCGCAACCTCGCTGCGGGCGCCAACCCGATGGGCCTCAAGCGGGGCATCGAGGCCGGTGTCGCCGCCGCTGTCGAGTCGATCAAGGAGATGTCGATCGAAGTCGACTCCACGTCGCAGATCGCCCAGGTCGCCGGCATCTCGTCGGCCGATCCCGAGATCGGTGAGATGATCGCCGAGGCGATCGACAAGGTCGGCAAGGACGGCGTCATCACCGTCGAGGAAGGCCAGACCTTCGGCATGGAGATGGACCTCGTCGAGGGCATGCGCTTCGACAAGGGCTACCTGTCGCCGTACATGGTCACCGACACCGAGCGCATGGAGGCGTCGTTCGACGACCCGTACCTGCTGTTCGTGTCGTCCAAGATCTCCACGATTCGCGACCTCATCCCGATCCTCGAGAAGATCATGCAGACGGGCCGCCCGCTCGTGATCATCGCCGAGGACGTCGACGGTGAAGCACTCGCCACGATCGTCGTCAACAAGATCCGCGGCACCTTCAAGTCGGCTGCCGTCAAGGCTCCCGGCTTCGGCGAGCGCCGCAAGGCGATGCTGCAGGACATGGCGACCATCACCGGTGGTCAGGTCATCAGCGAAGAGGTCGGGCTCAAGCTCGAGAACGTCACACTCGACCTCCTCGGTGAGGCCAAGCGCATCGTCATCACCAAGGACGAGACCACCATCGTCGAAGGTGCGGGTTCGCAGGACGACATCAAGGGCCGGATCAACCAGATCAAGGCCGAGATCGAGAACACCGACTCCGACTACGACCGCGAGAAGCTCCAGGAGCGTCTCGCCAAGCTGACCGGCGGCGTCGCCGTCCTCAAGGTCGGCGCGGCAACCGAGGTCGAGCTCAAGGAGAAGAAGCACCGCATCGAAGATGCCGTGTCGACCACGAAGGCCGCGATCGAAGAGGGCGTCGTCGCCGGTGGTGGCGTCACGCTGCTGCGGGCCGTCGCAGCCGTCGACAAGGTGGCCGACAGCCTCGAAGGTGACGAAGCCACGGGCGCCCGCCTGGTGGCAGCGTCGCTCGTCGGGCCGATCAAGCAGATCGCCGAGAATGCCGGCGTCAACGGTGGCGTGGTCATCGCCAAGGTGCTCGAGATGTCGGGCAACGAGGGCTACAACGCTGCGACCGATGTGTACGAAGACCTCGTGAAGGTCGGTGTCATCGACGCCGCCAAGGTCACGCGTTCGGCGCTGCAGAATGCCGCGTCGATCGCCGCGCTGTTCCTCACGACCGAAGTCGTCATCGTCGACAAGCCGGAGAAGGCCGCGGGCGGCATGCCTGGCGGCGACATGGACTTCTGATCCCCGTCCGGCTTCCATGCGCCTAGCCTGAGGGCATGCGCATGGAAGCTGGTCTGGCCGTCGTCCACCTGTTCGGCAAGCCGACACCGTCACTCGATCGTGAGGCCGTGGTCGCGGCCATCAAGGCTGCCGAAGCCGACGACTGTCAGGTGATCACGGCGGCGATGCTCGGCCACAAGGCCGACGTCGCGTTCATGGCGTTGGCCCCCGACTGGCGCACGCTCCGCACGTTGCAGACCGCCCTGCAGCACGCCGGCGTCGACATCGTCGACAGTTACGTCTCGATCACCGAGGTCAGCGAATACGCCAAGGGCATGCCTGAGCACATGCTCCAGGCACGACTGCATCCCCAGATCCCGCCCGAGGGGCTCAACGCGTTCTGCTTCTATCCCATGAGCAAGAAGCGCGAGGCGCACGCCAACTGGTTCGCCACGCCCTACGACGAGCGCAACGAGATGATGATGGAGCACGGCAAGAGCGGGCGCACGTTCGCCGGCCGCGTCGCCCAGCTCGTCACCGGATCCACCGGGCTCGACGACTACGAGTGGGGTGTCACCCTGTTCGCGGCGAGCCCCGACGTGATCAAGGACGTCGTGTACACGATGCGCTTCGATCAGGGCTCGGCGCTCTACGGCGAGTTCGGGGCGTTCTACGTCGGCTACCTCGACTTCGTCGAGAACGTTCTCTGACGACGGCCGTCGACGGGCGTCACGAACCCACGGTGACGACGCGATCGAGCACGTCGCGGCCGTCCGCGTCGTAGCGAAAACGGTCGAAGAGCGCACGAGCGGGATCGCCCGTGCGGGCGATCTCGGTGAGACCCGTCGGCCCGTTGTAGTCGATCTGCAGGCCGGCATCGATGGCGGCGACACAGTCCGCGAACGCCCGACACACCGACCCGCCGGAACTCACCGATGCGATCTGGGCGGCGATGTCGCCCGGGGCGTCGCTGTCGGCGCGGACCGCGGCCAACGCGACGAGATTGACGCAGTCGAAGGCATTGGCGGCGAACAGCCCCGGCGGATCCAACGGAGCTTCGGGGTCGGCCGACTCTGCCTGCGGTGCCAAGCCGACGATCTTGTCGCGCAGGTCGCCGTCGAGTCCGGCGATCCGTTGCGGTGTCGCCGGGTTCCGCATGGCGTCGTTGACCACGACGGTTCCCAGCTCGCTGGTGTCGAACTCCCCGAGGGTCTCCAGGAAACGGGTGCCGTCGTCGTCGCCTGCCAACAGGATCGCCACCTGCGCGCCCGAGTCGAGGAGCTGACGGGCCTCGTCGGTGAGGTCGTCGTCGCGATCGGTGAACGTGATCTTCTCGGTGACCGAGACGGAACCGCCCGCCATGGCCGCCTCGACGCTGTCGGCGAGATCCCGACCGTAGGAGTCGTCGATGTGGACGATCGCGGCCTGGAGCGCGCCGGTCTGGTCGGCGACGTCGGCGATCGCTCGCGCCTGGAGTGAGTCGCTCGGTACCGTGCGGAAGAACAGCCCGCCGTCGGGAAACCCGTCGAGGGCGAGCGCACTTGCGGTCGGTGAGCACGCCAAGGTGCCCGACGACACGATCTCGTCGAGCGTGCTGAGCGCGATCGTCGAGGAGCCGGGACCCACGATGACGTCGACGTCGCGGGCGAGCAGCGATTGGATCGCCGCGCTCGCCGAGCTGGTGGTGCTGCCTTCGTCGGCGACCACCGAACGAACCGGCATGCCCATGACGCCACCGGACGCGTTGATCCGCTCGACCGCCACTTCGGCTGCTGTCACCATGGGGGCGCCCACGACGGTGTCGCCCGTCGGGAGCAGGATGCCGACCACGAGGCGTCCGTCGCTCTCGGCGCGGGGTGCGATCGTGGTGGTCGTCGTGGCAACCGGGGTGCTGGTGGCCGTCTCGCCTCCGCTCGAACAGGCGGCTGCGCCGAGCCCGGCCGCCAGGACGACGGCGATGAGGCGGGCACGGGTCACGACGATGCAGCGTAGAAGAGGTGGCCGGCTCGACGTGGGCAAGGGGCACCAGTCCGGTACCTCGTATGCTCTCGACATCGATGCCACCGGAGACGTGAACAAGCTCGAGCGGGCCACCACACCACGGTCGGAGCGTCTGATCGCAGCAGAGGCACGAGTCGGCCGATTCGGCCGTGAGTACTGCCGGGTTCTGGCCGAACTCACCGACGACTGGGTGGTCGAGCTGTTCGAGGAGGCCATGCGGACGAACCCGCCAGGGTCGGGCCGCGTGGCCATCCTGGCGATCGGCGGCTACGGGCGCGGCGAACTCGCACCGGGCAGCGACCTCGACATCCTGCTGGTCCACGACGTCAAGCCCAAGAAGGTCGCCAAGGACCTGGAACCGACAGCGAGCGCCCTGTGGTACCCGCTCTGGGATTCCGGTGTGAAGCTCGGCCATGCCGTGCGTCGGATCGACGAGCAACTCGAACTGGCTCGCACCGACCTCGATTCGGCCACCGCCCTCATCACCGCCCGGCCCCTCGCCGGCGACGACGAACTCGCGGACGAGGTCGTGGCGAAGGGGCGTGCTCTGTGGCGGTCGAACTCGTCGAAGTTCCTCGGCGAGCTGCGCGCCCGGGTACTCGAACGAGCGGAGTTGGCCGGTGACGTGGCGTACCGGCTCGAACCCGACCTGAAGGACGGACACGGCGGCCTGCGCGACGTGCAGTCGCTGTGGTGGGCGCAGGAAGCCGGCCTCCATCTCCGCGCCGAGGACGAGATCGATCTCGGTCACTGTTACGACGTGTTGTTGCGCGCCCGGGTGGCGTTGCACCGCTCGACCGAACGGGCCGGTGACGTACTACGTCTCGAGGACCAGGACGCGGCGGCTGCGGCGGGAGGCTGGAACGACGCCGACCACATGATGACCGACGTCGCCGCGGCGGGTCGGACCGTTGCGTGGTTGTGCGACGAGAACTGGGGCCGGGTCGTCGTCGCCCCGGCTCCGGTCGAGCGGGCCGTCGCTCCGGGTGTCGTCCTGCGCAACGGCGAGGTCGAGTTGGCCGCGTCGGCCGATCCCGCGTCCGACAGCACGCTGGTGCTGCAGACGGCGGTCGCCGCCGCCCGACACGGAGCACGCATCGGCCGCTCGACGCTCGATCGCCTGAGTGACGAGGCGGTCGGCTGGCCCGGCCCGTGGCCGGTGGGCGCCACCGACGACCTGATCGCGCTGCTGCTCGAAGGGCATCGGGCCGTGCCTGTGCTCGAGTCGCTCGATCAACGCAATCTCGTGTCCCGGCTGCTTCCCGAATGGGAGCCGGTGCGGTCGAAGCCGCAGCGCAACGCCTACCACCGCTTCACCGTCGACCGGCACCTCTGGGAGGCTGCCGCCAACGCTGCCGATCTCGTCGGTCGCGTGACGCGCCCGGACCTGCTCGTGCTCGGGGGCCTGTTCCACGATCTGGGCAAGGGGTACCCGGGCGATCACACGGTCGTGGGAATGGAGTTGATCCGCTCGATCGGCCCGAAGCTCGGGCTGGTGCACGCCGACGTCGAGATCCTCGTGACGCTCATCGAGCAGCACCTGCTGTTGCCCGACGTGGCGATGCGTCGTGACCTCACCGACCCGGCCACGATCCGCCACGTCGCCGAAGCGGTGAAGACGGTCGAAGTGCTCGACCTGCTCCACGCGCTCACCGAGGCCGACTCGCTGGCCACCGGTCCGTCGGCGTGGGGCGACTGGAAGGAAGGGCTGGTCGCCGAACTCGTCGCCCGGGTTCGTCATGTGCTCGGTGGGGGTGACGTGGCCGAGGTGACGTGGCGGCTCTTCCCCGACGCCGAGACGCTGGCCGCGATGGCGATCGGCGAACTCGACATCTCCCGACGAGACGATGTGATCACCGTCGTGAGCCCCGACGCGACCGGCAACTTCAGTCGCATCGCCGGGGTGCTCTCGTTGCACGGCCTCGACGTGGTGAGCGCCCAGGCCCACTCCGACGAGGGCGGTATCGCCGCATCACAGTTCCGTGTCGTGGTGCCCGACAGTGGGCTGAACTGGCGGGCGGTGAAGGCCGATCTCGGCCGGGCACTGGCCCACCAGCTCGCGATCGAAGCCCGGTTGGCCGAACGCGCCGCAGACCTACCGTCGACGTCGTCGCACGCAGGCGGCGGCACCCGGGCCACCGTCGGTCGTGTTCGACGACGAGGCGTCGAGCAACGCCACGGTGATCGTCGTGCGCGCCACGACGAGGGTCGGCATCCTCCACCGCATCTCCAAGGCGCTCGGCGAACTCGGCCTCGACATCCGCCATGCCACGGTGCAGACGATGGGAATGGAGGTCGTCGACACGTTCTACGTGCGTGCCAACGATGCACTCGTGACCGATCCTGCTCATCGCAAGGAGATCGAGCGGGCGTTGCTCCACGCGGTCGCGTGACGGTACCCCGATGCCGTAGCGTGAACGCCGTGACGGTGAGTGGGCGCGATCTGGCGCGATGGAGCGAGACGTTGGCGGCAATCGCCCGCACGGGCATGGGGTTCACCGAGAATCTCTACGAGCGTGAGCGCTTCGAGGAGGTGCTGCACGTCGCTGCCGACATCAAGGCCTGTGCCCGCGAACTCGACGACGAGGTCGCCGTGGAGCGTGAGACCGATCACTTCGTGCAGGAATGGATGGAGTCGATCGGCGAAGGAGTGCCGGGTTACGTCACGCCGAAGGTGGCCATCGGTGCGATCGTCGGCAACGAGGCGGGCGAGATCCTGCTCGTCCAGCGCAAGGACTCGGGGATCTGGTTGTATCCGACCGGCTGGGCCGACGTCGGTTACTCGCCTGCCGAAGTGGCGGTCAAGGAAGTGAGCGAGGAGACCGGCATCGAGTGCGAGCCGGTGCGGCTGCTCGGTGTGGTCGACGGTCAGCGCATGGGCTTCAGCCGGTTCGGGATGTACATGCTGCTGTTCCACTGCGTCGCCACGGGCGGCGAGCTGAATCCTCACCCGCTGGAAACCGCCGATGTCGGCTGGTTCGCCGCCGACGCGCTTCCGGAAGCGACCGCGGGAGCGCAGTGGTGGGGGCCGATGGCGTTCGCCGCGATCGACGGCGCCGAATCACCGGCCACCTTCGACCCGGTCCGTTCACCCGTCTGGCGCACCGAGTAGCCCGGTCTTTCGGGGTCGGGTCCGGAAAGACCGCGAGGAGTTCGGCGTTACTCGGGGTCGCGGTCGCGGAGGAACTGTTCGACTTCCTCCACCAGGGCGTCGGGGTCGACGGGTGAGTCGCTCGTCATGTCGTCGTCGGGCTCGTCGTCACTCAGCTGTTCGAGCCTCGACAGATATTCGATCATGTCGTCGTCGTCGCCGATCATCGCTGCGACACGGGCGTCGTACTCGGATGCCTCCAGGGCGAGCCGAGCGAGTGGGGCGGGGGTGCCGATCATCGAACACGCCCGCTCGACGAGCGCGAGAGCGGCCTTCGGCGACGGGATCTGCGACGCGTACCCGGGTACTGCTGCCCAGAGCGAGGCGGTGGCCATGCCGGAGCGATTGAGATGGTCGTGGAGGACGCCGACGATGCCGGTCGGGCCCTCGTACTGGGAGCGGCGGAGTTCGAAACGCTCGATCAACTGGTCGTCGGTGGCCGTACCGATCAAGGGGACCGGACGGGAGTGGGGGACATCGGCGAGCAGCGCGCCGAGCGAGATCGCCATGTTGACGGCGAAGCGGTGCGCGATGCCGTCGATCTGCTCACAGAACAGCCGCCACCGCAACGCCGGCTCCGGGCCGAGGACGAGGATCACGTCGGTGCCCGGCAGCGACGCGGACCACACGCCGACCGTGGGCCACACGATCGTGCGATGGTGATCGTCGTCGAGTCTGACCGACGGTCGCACGGTGGCGAAGTCGGTGAAGGGCTCGGGGTCGATCTCGGCCAGCGGCTGGGCTCCCCACGACTCGATCATCGTCCGCAACGCGCTCGACGCGGCGTCGCCGGCGTCGTTCCAGCCGGTGAACGCGGCCACGAGCACGGGACGATTGAGGTTGGGCTCTGCCAGCCAACGGACGTGCTCGGTTCCCACGGCGACCACGCTATCGGTGCCAGCCGCTAGCGTCAGCGGGTCGTGAGCGAGACCCCGCGTGAACCAGCTTCATCCGTCCGTATCGAGCGCGCCGAGCGTGTCGACGACGAACTCGTCGCTGCGTTCGAGCGGCTGATCCCGCAGTTGTCGTCGTCGTCGCCGGCGCCGTCGGCCGAACAGCTCGGCGAGATCGTGTCGAGCCCCGACACGGTGTTGTTCCTCGCACGCGTCGACGGCCGGATCCTCGGCAGCCTGACGTTGGCCTTCTACCGCATCCCGACCGGGCTCAAGGCGTGGATCGAGGACGTGGTCGTCGACGGCGACGCGCGCGGCAGTGGCCTGGGCGCCGAGCTGAGTCTCGCGGCGCTCGCCGAGGCGAAGGCCCGCGGCGCCAAGGACGTCAGCCTCACCAGCCGACCGTCACGCGAGTCCGCCAACCGTCTGTACCAACGCATCGGATTCCAGGCCCGCGACACGAACGTCTACCGCTACACGTTCTGACGGCGCGCAGTTCAGGACTGGGCGCGGCGGAGGTCGGACCTGACGGCGCCGATGTGAGTGACGCAATGGAATCTGAAGTCAGCGTCAGCAACAACGTGCGTTCTTGACGTTGTGGCTGACGCAGAACCTCGTGGACGGCCCCGCCGCCGCGTTCAGGACTGGGCGCGGCGGAGGTCCTCGGCCGCTTGGCGGACCTGCCAGTCACGGTCCTCGAGGGCCCGGTCGATGGCGGCCTCCACGTCGTCGCCCTCGAACGGGGCCAGCGCGAGCACGGCACGCCGACGCACCGCCGGCTTGTCGGAGCACGCAGCGATCACCGTCGCCACCGCCCGTTCGTCGCCGATCGCTCCGAGCGACGCGACTGCCGCTTCGCGCACGAGGGCGTCGTCGGCGCTCGATGCGAGAGCGATGAGCGTGTCGATCACGATGTCGCGATTCGACTCGTGCTCGCCGCACGCCCATGCCGCGACCTCCACCACCCGCGGATCGTCGTCGCCCAACGCGGGCACGAGATCGACGTCGGGATGGCGCGCGGCAACCTCGCAGGCGCGTCGACGAACGGCCACGTCGGGGTCGGCGAGTGCTGCGGTCAGATCGTCGTCGGTGAGCGCGCCCAGCCGTTCGAGTGCGCCGATGGCAGCGGCGCGCACGCTGCCGTCCAGTGCCGTCAGGCCATCGCGGGCAGTGGCGGTGTCGCCGGTGTGGCCGGCGATCGTGACGCTGCGCCGGTCGGGGCCCGTCACCTCTTCAGCAGATCTGTCATGGTCATCACGAGCCAGCCGGCGGTGAAGGCGATGACCACCGCGGCGACGGCGCCGATGACGATCGCGATCGCGGAGCCCGCTACCGCTGCCATCAGCCGCCGCAACAGGCTCGGACGCTTGTAGAGCGATGTCGTCGCCTCGGCGATGGGGATCGGTTCCCATCGATCGGATGGTTCCCCGCGTGGTGTTCGGGTCGTCGCTCTGGCATTCTTTCGCCACCCGGCGAAGACGAGCGCCGCGATGGCCAGGCCGGCCATCCATGCAGCCGAAGTAGTGAGATCCGTGACCGACACGACAACCGACATCGTAGTGAACCACCCCAGGAATCGGTGGTGGGCATGGGCGTTGGCCGCCGTCGGACTCTGCACACTCGCGCTGATCGGGGTGGCGTCGCTGGTGCCGTCGAGCCTGGTGTCCGACAAGGAGAACGAACGCACGGGCGAGGCGGAACCGACCCCCTATGCGCTCACGCCGGCATCGGCGGATCCCGTCAACGACCGGATCGTCTTCGGCGACCTGCCCGACGACGTCACCCGTTACGACCCCGAACACAACTTCGTGTTCGTGACGGTCACGGCCCCGAACCAGTCTGCGCTGTCGTGGTTCGCCGGTCGTGACGATCCGGCGGTCGACTTCCTCACCGAGGAGGACAAGTTCGGCGCCCGGACACCCAGCCAACGTCGCGAGTTCAACCTCCAGATGATGCGGACTGCCGAGCAGGAAGCGCAGTACGTGGCGCTCACGAAACTGGGCTTCGACGTGGAGATCAGCCCCGGCGACGTCATCGTCCAGGACGTGCTGTGCAAGGTTCCGTCCGACGACGGCGGTGACTGCGACGAGTGGTTCCCGTCCGACGAGCAGATCGACCCTGCCGATCGGATCATCGAAGCGGAAGGGGTGGTGCTCGAGTCGGTCGACGACCTCACGGCAGTCCTGGCCGACAAGCAGCCGGGCGACGAGATCGACCTGGTGATCGAGCGTCCGGGTGACGGCGAGGAGAGCGTCACGGTGGAGCTCTCGGCATCGCCCGACGACCCTGATCGCACCATCATCGGCTTCGTGCCGTTCGACACCAGGGCGATCGATCTGCCGTTCGAGGTCGACATCGACACGGGCGACATCGGCGGGCCGTCGGCGGGGCTGGCGTTCACCCTGGCGTTGATCGACGAGTTGTCGCCGGGCGCGCTCACCGGTGGCCAGAACGTCGCCGTGACGGGGACCATCGGTCTGAACGGTGAGGTCGGCGCGATCGGTGGGTTGCCGCAGAAGGTGTCGGCGGTTCATCAGCGTGGGGTCCGGGTCTTCCTGGTACCTGCCTCCCAGTCGGAACTCGAGACCGCCGCAGGCCGGCAGCGTCTCGAGGACGCGGGACGCGGCGAGGTCGAGATCATCCCCGTAGCGACGCTCGACGAGGCGCTCGCCGCACTCGAGGAGCTGGGCGGCGACCCACTCGTCGCCGTGTCGTGAGCCAATTCGCGCGATGCGCGCGCTGATTGCCACCATCTGAAGCTGCGCGCTGCGTAGCGTTGGCGCATGGCCATGTCCCTCTCCCGCCCCGACCCGTCGTCGCCGGCGTCGGTCGCCGATGCCGGCTTCAGTACCAGCCGACGCGGGTTCGACCAGGCTGAGGTCCGCGACTTCCTGCGCATGATCGCCGCCGAACTCGGGCGCCTGCAGGAGCGCGAGCGTTTCCTCGAACGTGAGCTGCGGACCGCTCAGACCAATCCCGACCTCGAATCGGCACAACTCGACGATGCCGCGTTGACGCGGTTGCTCGGCGAGGAGACCGCCCGGGTATTGACGACCGCTCGCGAGAGTGCGATCGAGATCCGCCAGAAGGCCGAGCAGGCCGCCGCGCAGATGCTGAGCGAGGCCGGCGACGAGGCTGCCCGCATGCGGGAGGAAGCCGAGATCGAGGCGTCACGTCGGCGCGCCGACGCGGCATCCGACGCCGAGGCCGAGTTGTCGATGGCCAAGCAGCAGGGCCGTGAGATGGTCAACGAGGCGCGTGCGTACCGCGAGCGTGTGCTCAGCGAACTGGCCCGCCGCCGGGAACTGGCCCGTGAGCAGATCGAGCAGCTGTTGCACGGCCGCGACCGCCTGCTGGCGTCGTTCGAGCGGGCCCGCCTCGTGGCCATCGACGTGGTCGCCGAGTTGCAGCCGCTCGGGGAGCCCGACGAGTACGTGAACCTGGCACCCACGACGGGGCCGGTACCGGTGATGTTGCCGAACTCGCCACGTCCGACAATGGCCGACACCCATCCGGCCCGCGACGTGCTCGCCGCCGTGCCCGACTCGCACGCAGAGGAGGTGACGCCCGACGAGACGTCGCCCGAAGATGACGTCGCTCTCGTCGGCGATGCCCAGGTCGAAGCGGTCGAGGTCGACACTGCCGAGGTCGACACTGCCGAGGTCGAACGCCGAGGTCGAAGCAGTCGAGACCGCCGCACTCGACACAGTCGAAGCGGACGACATCGAAGCGGTCGACATCGAGGAGGCCGAGGTCGAGGAGGCCGAGGTCGGAGAGGCCGAGGTCGACACGGCCGAAGTCGAAGAGGCCGAGCTCGAAGGGGTCGAAGAAGAGGTCGAGGCAGCCGGGAACGACGATGACGACGACGTCGTGGTCGATCTGTTCGCACGGTTGCGTGCCGAGGCCGTCACGATCGAATCCGACGACGACACCGAGTCCGACGACGACATCGAGTCGGACGACGATGTGCAGGTTGCTGTGGCGGTGAGTGCCGTCGAGCTCGGGGCCGACCCCGATGAGGCGATCGCGACCGACGAGACGGTCGAGCCGACGCCGTTCGAGCAGCGCGATGCCGACCTCACGCCGCTCATCGTCGGATCGGCGCGCAAACTCAAGCGTGTGCTCGCCGACGAACAGAACGAGGTGCTGGAGGCGTTGCGACGCAACGAACCGGTGCGTGCACTCGATGCGCTGTTGCCGCCGTTGAGCGACCATGTTGCCCGCTACAGCGGCGCCATCTCCGACGACCTCGTGGCCGCAGCCCACGCGGGTGCCGCGATGGTCGCTCCGACGGGCTCCGGTCCGTTGCGCAAGGCCGAGACCACTGCGGCGACGGACGCGGCCGAGGCCGTGCTCGGCGAGTGGCTGGTCGTGCCGTTGCGCGAACGTCTCGAGCGGTGCGTGCTCGACGGCGACGGCGACAATGCGGGCATCGGCAAGCGGGTTCGGGCCGTGTACCGCGAGTGGAAGACCCAGCACATCGACGAACAGCTCGACGACGTGATCCGCACTGCCCACGGGCGCGGCGTCCTCGCGGCGATCGGCAAGGGGACCGACGTGGTCTGGGTGTGCGACGACACCCGCCACGGATGCTCCGACTGCGACGACAACTCGCTGGCCGGCTCCATCAAGGCCGGCGAGGCGTTCCCCACGGGGCATCTGTGCGCTCCGGCGCACATCGGGTGCCGATGCATCTTGCTTCCCGCCGGCCGTTAGTGTCAGGCGCCAATGCGGCGCAGTTCTGAGGTTTCTGTCGATCGGCCTCGACGCCGTATCACCGGGCGCGGTGTCATCATCGTCGTCGGCGCGTTGTTCCTGTTCGTGCTCGTCTTCGGACGGGCGATCGCCAGGTTCTACGTCGACTACCTCTGGCACGAGTCGCTCGGCCGTGAGGACGTGTTCTGGGGTGTGCTGCAGGCCAAGGTCACCCTGTTCGCGGCGTTCTTCCTCGTCTTCGCCCTCATCGCGGGACTGAACCTGTGGATCGCCGATCGAGTGGCACCCGTGTCGTTCCCGGCGAACGTGCACCCCTACGTCGAGCGGTTCCACGACGTGTTCGGCCACCGCCTGCGCCTCGTGCGCTACGGCATCGCGTTCCTGTTCGCGCTCCTGCTGGCGCTTCCCGCCGTGGCGCTGTGGCAGGACTGGCTGCTGTTCCGCAACGCCCGCGAGTTCGGCATCGCGGACGCCCAGTTCGGCGCCGACGTCGGGTTCTACATCTTCCAGCTGCCGTTCCTGTCGTTCGTGCTCAACTGGTTGTTCGCGTCGCTGATCGTCGTGCTGCTGCTCACTGCAGCTGCGCACATCCTCAATGGCGGCGTCGTCTTCGTGTCGCCGGTTCCGGTCGTGCGTCAGTCGACCAAGGCCCACCTCGCCGTGTTGCTCGCCGTGCTCGCCGTGGTGAAGGCGGGCGACTACTGGCTCGATCGCTACGCCATCACCAACACCGAGCGCGGCATCGTCCAGGGCGCCACCTACTCGGTCGTCAAGGCCCAACTCCCGGCGATCATGCTCCTGATCCTGATCGCGCTGCTGACCGCGGGGCTCTACCTGTCGGTCGTGCGCAGCGGTTCGTTCCGGCTCCCGTTGATCGCGTCGGGGCTGTGGCTCGTGGTGGCGATCGTGGGCGGCCTCATCTACCCCGCCGTCGTGCAGGCGCTCGTGGTGAATCCGAACCAGGAAGTCCGCGAGGAGCCGTACATCGAACGCAACGTCATCGCCACGCGCGACGCGCTCGGGATCACCGACGTCGAAGTGCGTACCGTCGACTTCCAGCCGCTGACTCCCGCCGACGTCGAGGCGAACCTCCGACCGTTGGAGAACGCTCGCCTGCTGAACCCGGCGCAGATGGAGACCCGATTCGTGGTCGATCGCGGCGAGGTCGCGGGGCTCACCATCGACGATCTCGACGTCGACCGTTACGTCCTCGACGGTGACACCCCCGAACAGGTGCTCATCGCCGCCCGCGAGCTGCAGCTCAGCGGCGTCACCAACAAGAGCTGGCAGGGCCTGCACCTGATCAACACACGCGGGTGTGGCCTCGTGTTGGCGCCGACCGGTCGCGTGCTGGAGAACCAGCGGCCCGACTACCGCACCGTCGACCTCGATCGGCCCGAGCTGTACTTCAGCCCGACGCTCACCGGCTACGCGATCGCGAACACCGACTCGTCCGAGCGGGAGTGTTCCGAGCCCCACTCCTACGAGGGCACCAACGGTGTCGCCATGAACTCCTTCACCCGTCGCGCGGCGTTCGCACTCGCATTCCTCGACTACAACGTCCTGGGCGCCGGGGCGGTCAACGACGACTCGCAGATGCTGTGGGTTCGTGGCGTCAACGATCGACTCGAGAAGCTGGCTCCGTTCCTCTCCTACGACGCCGATCCGTATCCGGTGGCCGTCGACGGCCGTGCGGTCTGGGTGACCGATGCCTACACCACCTCGACGCGCTATCCGTACGGTCAGCGGATCGGTGACGTGCAGCGCTCGAGCGAGTCGGGTCTGTCCGACGGCGACAACTACGTCCGCAACAGCGTCAAGGCGGTCGTCGACGCGTACACCGGTGAGGTCACCTTCTACGTGATCGACGACGAGGATCCCGTGTTGAGGGCCTGGCGTGGCGCCTTCCCGGACCTGTTCACACCGGTCACCGAGATGCCCGAGGAACTGCGCCAGCACCTGCGTTACCCCGAGGACCTGTTCCGCATCCAGACCGACGTCTACTCGAAGTACCGCATCGATCCGGCCCTGTTCTTCCAGCGCGACGGCAATGCATGGTCGGTGGCGCAGGCGCCGAGCACGGAGCCGTCGCAGATCACGGTGGCCGGTGCCGGGCCGGTTGCGGCCGCCGATGGCACCGAAACGGCGGCCGAGAGCACGTTCGCCACCGAGGCCAACACCAACCGGTTCATCCCGTACTACTCGATGTTCGACACCGCGTCGCCCGGCACACCGGTCGACGAGGAGTTCGTGATGCTGCGGCCGTTCGTGCCGTTCTCGTCGAACGACGCTCGTACCGAGCTGCAGGCGTACATGACGGCGTCGAGCGACCCCGACAGCTACGGCAAGCTCACGACCTACATCGTCGAGGACCCGTCGGGAAATCTTCCCGATGGTCCGATTCGAGTCGCCGCCCAGGCCGAATCGACCGAGGCGATCTCGCGGCGGATCTCACTCGACAACGTCGGCGCCGGCGGCACGCAGGTCAGCTTCGGCGACCTCCAGATGATCCCGGTCGGCGACGGGCTGATCTACGTGCGCCCGTACTACGTGTCGGTGCCGCAGAACTCCGCCGATGTCGGATCGGTCACCGAGTACCGCGCGGTGATCGTGTCGTACAACGACCGCTCGGTTCTGGAGCCGACCATCACCCAGGCCCTGGTGCGGTTGTTCCCCGGATTCAAGGGAGACCTCGGCGAGGAGATCACCGAGCCGTCCGAACCGACGACGGAGTCCGAGCCCGACACGACCGGGACGGAAGGTTCCGCGAGCGAGGATCCGGCCGCACTGCTCGCCGAGGCCGACGCCCTGTTCGTCGAAGCCGACGAGGCGCTCGCTGCCGGTGACCTCGGTCTCTACCAGGAGAAGATCGACGAGGCCCGTCAGCTCATCGAGGACGCCGTCGCCATCCTCGCCACCGATCAACCCTGACCCCACCCCGGCGTCACACGGTGCCGGGTCAAACGTGACGTTTCGGGTGACGCGTCAGGATGCGCTGGGTCGGCGGAGGCGTTCGGCGAGTTCTGCGAGGTCGGCGCGGAACTGGATCTCGTAGCGGGCCTGCTCGGCGGCGAGCTTCTCGGTCGTGTCGAGCACGTCGTCGATCGCCGCGTCGAGCCGTTCGGTGAGGCGGGCTTCGATCTCGGCGGTGTCGGCGTCGGCGGACACGTCGCCCGTGCGCTCCTCGGCGCTGCGTCGGTTGAGTTCGTCGATGTCACGACTCAGCTCGGTCAACTGGTTCGCGAGTTCGGTCGACACGCTCGTGACCCGCCCGTCGATCGTCGACATCTGCTCGGTGATCGTGGTGAGCTTCTCGCGTAGCGAGGCGATCTCGGCCGTCGTGGTCTCGTCGTCGGCTCGTCGTCGGCCTCGGTCAACGCCTTCAGTTCGTCGATCTCGGCGAGGCGGATCTGCGCAGCGCTCATCTGTTCGGTGTGCGCCGCGACCGCCGCAGCGAGCGCGTCGAGTTGCAGTGCCAGCTCGTCGAGGCGTTCGTCCGGTTCGGCTGCGGTGGGCGGGGGAGGGGGAGGCGAGGTGCTCACCGAGGGTGGCGGTGGGGGCGCCGGCGACGGGGGCGGCGCGGACATCGGCGTGTTCAGTCGGTCGGTCAGTTCACGCAGACGAACGTCGAGGTCGTCGACGGCCACGAGTCGCCGGTCGAGGCGAGCCGTCGACGACGACAGCGTGCCGAGTTGCTCGCCCATGAGCGCGACGCCCTGATCGAGCGCGCCGAGACGCGTGTCGAGCTGTGCGTTCGCCCCGTCGAGTCTGGCGATCCGGCTGTCGAGCGCGGAGTTGAAGTCGTCGAGCAGGCGGAGTCGGGCCTCGAGGTCGACTCTGGCCTGTTCGCTCGCGGCGAGGCGCTCCTTGACGGCATCGAGTTCCGCGTGGACGTCGACCTCGGGCACCTTCTCGGCGGCCTTGCGGGAGTCGTCCTTGGTCTTCTTCCTGAACAGTCCCATTCGTCCTTCGTTCGCTCGGGCGTGCACGCAACGTACCCGACTACGGTTTGGGAATCATGGCTTCCTCCGTTGCGCACCAGATCCACCTCTCCGAATCGGAGATGCCGACCCAGTGGTACAACCTGATCGCCGATCTCCCGACGGCGCCGCCACCTCCGCTGCACCCCGGCACCCACCAGCCCGCAGGCCCGGACGACTTCGCTCCGCTGTTCCCGATGGCGTTGATCGAGCAGGAGATGACGTCGCAGCGCTACGTCGACATTCCCGGCGGTGTGCTCGACGTGTATCGCCTGTGGCGGCCGAGCCCGCTCTTCCGGGCGCGTCGTCTCGAGGAGCTGCTCGACACCCCGGCACGCATCTACTACAAGTACGAAGGCGTCAGCCCGGCGGGCTCGCACAAGCCGAACACGGCCGTGCCGCAGGCGTACTACAACCACCAGGAAGGCATCACGAAGCTGACGACCGAGACGGGTGCGGGCCAGTGGGGCACCGCGCTGGCGTTCGCGACGGCTCAGTACGGGATGGAGTGCGAGGTCTGGCAGGTGGCGGCGTCGTACCGCCAGAAGCCGTACCGCAAGACGATGATGGAGATCTGGGGCGCGACCGTGCATTCGAGCCCGTCGCCGCTGACCGAGTTCGGGCGGTCGCTGCTCGCCGAGGACCCGGATCATCCGGGTTCGCTCGGGATCGCGATCTCCGAAGCGGTGGCGATGTGCGTCGCCGACCCGAACGCCCGCTACGCGTTGGGGTCGGTGCTCAACCACGTGCTGATGCACCAGACGATCATCGGCGAGGAGGCGCTGCTGCAGTTGGCCAAGGTCGACGAGGTGCCCGATGTGCTCGTCGGCTGCACCGGCGGCGGCTCGAACTTCGGTGGTCTGGCCTTCCCGTTCCTGCGCGAGAAGATGGCGGGCAAGATGAACCCGACGATCCGCTGCGTCGAGCCCGCGGCGTGCCCGACGCTCACGAAGGGCGAGTACCGCTACGACTTCGGCGACACCGCCGGCATGACGCCGTTGATGAAGATGCACACCCTCGGCCACACGTTCATCCCCGAGCCGATCCACGCCGGCGGCCTGCGGTACCACGGCATGAGCCCGCTGGTGTCACACGTCTACAACGAGGGTCTCGTCGAAGCGATCGCCATCCCGCAGCGCGAGTGCTTCGCCGCTGCACTGCAGTTCGCCCGCACCGAGGGGATCGTGCCGGCTCCGGAGCCGACCCATGCGATCGCCGCCGCGATCCGCGAGGCGTTGGCGTGCAAGGAGTCGGGTGAGGACAAGGTCATCCTCACCGCGCTGTGCGGCCACGGGCACCTCGACCTGGCGAGCTACGAGAAGTACCTGTCGGGCGAGATGGTCGACTACGACCTGCCCGACTCCGTCATCGCCGAGGCCATGGCGAGCGTCCCCGTCATCGCCTGACCCCGCTCGACCTTGCATCAGGGGTCAGACCCCTGATGCAAGGTCTTCGGAGTTGCGGCGAGGTCAGTGAGCGGTGTCGCGGTGCTGGTCGACCGTCGCGACCGGAATGGCGGGCGCCGGCATCGCCTGGCTGTGCACCACGATCGCCAGTGCCCCGATCACGACGGCCATCGCCGCTGCCTGGGTCGCCGACACGGCCTCTCCGAGGAACGCCCACGCCATGATCGCCGAGAAGACGGGGATCAGGAGGGTGAACGTCGAGCCGACCCAGAGTGGGATGCGCACGAGCGACCAGTTCATCATCGCGTGGCCGATGAGGCCCGAGCTGACTGCCATGACGATGAGGAGCCCCCAGTTCGACAGCGACGGCCATGACATGTCCTGTCCGAATGCGAGGCCGAGCGGGGCGCAGATGAGCATCGTCCACAGTGCCGTGCCGGCGGTGAACTCGGTCGGCGTCATCGTCTTCTTCGAGTTCTTCGACGTGATGAAGTAGGCGCTCCACGAGAGCATCGCGGCCAGCGCGAGGAGGTCACCGAGCCAGTCGTTGCCGGCGTCGCCGGCCGACGATGCGACGACGACGATGGTTCCGACGAGCGCGACGAACGACCACATCACGTTGCGGATGCCGATCTTCTCACCGAAGAACCGGGCGGCGATCACGCCGACGACGATGGGCTGCATCGATCCGATGATCGTGGCGTTGACGACGCTGGTGAGCTTCACCGCCGAGAAGAACAGGGCGATGTCGGCGCCGAGTGCCATGCCTCCCCAGAACGAATCGCGCATCACGCGCAATCGGAACGGTGTGCCCTTCGCGTACATCCACACGATGATCATCAACGCGAAGAACAGGAACCGGTAGAACCCGATTGCCAGGCTGCCCATCTCGATGTACTTGGCGAGGATGGTGCCGGTCGACCAGGCGCACACCGCGATGCCGGCGCCGATGAGCCCACGCGACAGGTCCTTGGCCTCGGCGGCTGCCGCTGTCGACGTCTCGGCGGGTGTGGCGGTCACGCGCGCAACGTAGCGGGCGACGCGGGCGATGATGCCATTGTGGGCCCATGGCACTGCACCCGACCACCGGCTTCGATCTCGATCAGACGGACCACCTCCTGAAGACGACCAAACAGGTTCGCAAGCGTCTCGATCTGACGCGCTCGGTGCCGTACGAGGAACTGCTGGAATGCATCGACATCGCCAGCCACGCGCCGATGGGCGGCAACCTCGAACGCAATCGGTGGATGATCATCGACGACCCGGACACGAAGGCTGCGATCTCCGAGTACTTCGCCGCCGTCGGCCGGCCGTACCTGGCGATGAACTCGGAGGTGCGAGCCGACGATCGCAGCACGAAGGTGATCGATTCGGCGACGTTCCTGGTCGACCACCTCCACGAGGTGCCGGCGCTCGTGTTGGCGATGCGGCTCGACCGGGTGCCGGACGGCTCGTCGACCGGCGCGTACGCCGGCTACTACGGCTCGGTGCTCCCCGGGGTGTGGAGCTTCCAGCTCGCCGCACGATCGCGCGGGATCGGCTCGGCGTGGACCACGTTCCACCTCGAACACGAAGCCGAGGTCGCCGAGCTGCTCGGCATCCCGCCGACGGTCACCCAGGTGTGTCTCCTCGCGGTCGGCTACTACACCGGCGACTCGTTCAGCCCGGCCCCGCGGCGTCCGGCCGTCGACGTCACGTACCTCAACCGCTGGAAGCAGCCGGTGCAGTGACCGCGGTGCAGTGACCGCGGTGCAGTGAACGCGGCGGCTCAGCCGACGGCGACGACGCGCTCCGGTTCGACCGGAGCGCTGGGCAGGCGCGATGCAGTCAGCAGCGAGGCTCCGAGGGCCACTGTCGACAGCACCAGGATGGTGCCCACACCGCTGGCGTCATCCGTCACGATGATCGTCAGCAGGATGCTGGCCACGATGCTTCCGACGTAGCGGCTCATCGACAACAGGCCCGCCGCGAGGCCGATCCGCTCCTCGGGAGCGGCTTCGATTCCCGCGGTCAGGATGCTCGGTGATGCCACGCCGTACCCCAGACCGAAGGCGAGCAGCGTGGCGATCAGGACCGCCGAAGCGACTGCAGTTCCGAACGCGGCACTGGTCGCGACTGCGATGGTGGAGACCAGCAGGCCGAGTACGACGGGTCGGCGTCGTCCCCACTCGTCGCCGAGTCGACCCCCGGTCGGGCTCATCACGATCATGCCGAGGGTCAGTGCCGAGAGTGCGAGACCGATCGTGCCGGTGCCCCATCCGCGATCGTCGAGAAGTATCGGAGAGACGAGCAGCAGGGCGTACTGCGCGAAGACGGACAGCGCCTGAGTGGAGAAGGCTGCGACGAACGTCGCGTTGGCGATGGGCGGTCGAACGACGCTCGGCCCTGTCGCCGGGCTCTCGTCGGTGTGCGGTACCGGCTCGTCGACCGTGGCGGGCACCGACCGTCGCAGGACGATGAGCACGATGATCACGATCGGCACGTTGATCGCGAAGATCGCCCGCCACCCGAACGCTGCGAGCAGGAGCCCACCGACGACGGGACCCAGGCCGGCGCCGGCACCGATCACCGACCCCTGGAGCCCGAACGCGCGGCCGCGGGTCTCCGGGTCGGTGACCTTTCGTACCAACGCCTGCACGCTCGGTGTCAGGGCGGAGGCGAACACGGCCTGACCGGCGCGGATCGCGACGAGCATCGCGAACGTCGTGGCGAACATGGCAGCGGCGGAACAGATCCCGAAACCGGTGACGGCGATGATGGCGAGTCGTCGGGCACCGATGTGGTCGGCGATGCGGCCGGCGGTCGGTTGTCCGACCAGCATCGCGACGAGGTAGATGGTGATGAGCACACCGGCGTGACCCTTGGTGATGTCGAACTCGTCGGCGAGCGTCGGGAGCGCGACGGCGATCATCGTCGAGTTGAGCGGTACGAGCGTCGAGGCGAGAGCGATACCGACGATGGTGAATGTCGACGCGCCCGGGCCCTCCTGGGGCATCAGAGGATGTCGACCGTGCCGGCGGTGCCGTCGACGCGTACGCGTGCGCCGTCATGGATTCGCGTCGTGCCGTTGACGGTGCCGACGACGGATGGGATGCCCATCTCGCGCGACACGATCGCGGCGTGGGACGCGAAGCTCCCGTGATCGGTGACGATCGCGCCGACGAGGTGGAGCATCGAGTTGAACGCCTCACCGGTCGTCGGAGCGACGAGCACGTCTCCAGGTTCCAGCAGCAGCAGATCGTCGATCGAGCGGACCAGACGCGCCGTCCCCTCGTAGACCCCGGCAGCGCCGGCGATGCCGATGATCGAGGTCGCCGTGCCCGCAGGTTCGTCGAGTTGCCCGAGGATTCCCTCGATCGAGAAGCCAACGGCAGCCATCACCCGCGCCGCTGCGGGCGGGAGCATCTCCAGCGGCGGTGGAGGAGGTGGAGGAGGTCCGAGATGGCGAGGTGGACCGTCGAGGGTCAGTTGGAGTCGAAGCTCTCGTCGCTGCTGGAGTTCCTCGGAACTCGGCCCCGTCGAGCCCGCGAGGATCGGTTCGAGTTCTGCGGAGTGCAGCTCGAACGTGTGCTCCACGTCGGACATCCGGCCGGCGGCAACCAGCCGTCGACCGATCTCGAGGAGGCGCAGCCGCAGGAGTCCGATGGCTGCGATCTCGCTGTAGATGCCGCGCTCGTCGCGCAACCGGTAGACGAGGCGTGCCTCAGCCAGCAGGTCGTCGAAGCTCGCCTGGTGCTCGGCCGGTACCTCGGCGCGTAGTGAAGCCGCGAGAGCGTCTGCCCGTTCGATCGACGGGTTGCCCGTCGTCGCCGTAGCGGCGGCGAGGCGGCCGATGATGACATCGGGATGCTCGCCGGTCGTCGGGTTGACGATGTCGAATCCCTCGATGAGGCGGAAGTGGACGTTGGCGACGTAGTCGTCGACCTCGGGGACTCGGGATCGCAGCTCGGCGAGTACCGCTGCGGGGTCGCCACCCGAGTGGAGCAGATCGAGTGCGTCCTGGTCGGCCCGCAGCGCCGCGACGGAATTCTGGATCTCGGGCGACGAGACGTTCGACACCGGCGAGAAACCGTCGAGAACCCCGTAGAGCGACATCGGCGGACGGTGCGTCCATCCTGCGGTGTGGAGGACGAAGTCGCCGACCGGTACGAGCGCGTGGCAGTTGTAGCGGTGGTGTTGGTAGACCATGGCCGTGACGTGAGCGAGGCAGGTCTGCAGGTGCGTCAACAGGCCCGCGTCGTCGAGGGCGCCCAGATCGATCCCGCCGAGCTCGCGATGGCGGGCCTGAGCGGTTGGCTTGACCTCGGCATCCCACAGCCGAATCTCGTCGCGCCAGATCCGGTCGTCCATCGCCCGCGGCGGCGATCTCGCTTCGTCGGCCGATCTCGGCGCCGACCCAGTCGGGGTCCTTCGGTCCGTCGGGTCCGGGCATGTCGAATGGTTGGGGCTGGTGGTAGGTGAATCCGTTGACGACGCCCATGGCCAACCGGTCGAGCAGCAAGCCGTAACCGGCGAACGCCTCGGTGAATCCCTTGTTGAAGCCGGCGGGGTAGATCTCCTGCATCAGCGCCGTCTGCGAGACCGGATTGTGCGCGCTGTCCTGCTGCCAGGGTCCGGGCCCCGGTGGATCCCACGTCGAGGTGTCCATGTCGCCAGCCTTACCTTCTCGTGCTGTGACGGACCGACCCCCATGGTTGGTCTCCGGCGACGAGGAGATGAACAATAGGTGAACGGCGGGGGGTGCGGTGGCCGAAGAGGGCGTCGGCCGGTTGCGATCGGCCCCTGGGCTGGGTATCTTGACGTTTCACTTCGACGCGGGGTGGAGCAGTTCGGTAGCTCGTCGGGCTCATAACCCGAAGGTCGCAGGTTCAAATCCTGCCCCCGCCACCAAGTAAAGAACCAGCTCAGAGGCCCTTTCCGGAAACCGGGGAGGGCCTCTGGCGTTGGCGGGACGGGCAGATGTCAGCAGTTTGCAGGCACCTCGTCGGCAGAGGGCCACCAAGAGGCGCGAGAACGTCATCGATACCCACGACCGTCCACTTCGTCCCAGGAAGCACGACGACGAGGTCAAGACTGCCCGAAGTCGTTCGAGACGTTAGGTCGCATGCGTCGTCATGCTTCGGCTCACGAGACGCCTCTCGGATGCCGTGGAGTCCGGCGGCGACGGGTGACGGCGTGGTCGGCGGCCGCGAGTGGTAGCGCGTCTCAACGACGATCTTGACGAGCGGCTGGTGCGGCGCGGCGGGTAGAGCGGGCCGTCACACCATTCGACGTGGTGCTCGACGTCACGAACGTCCCACTCGGTCGTCGCGAACCGACGCACGGATACGTCGAGCAGGAGCCAGGCAGCGAACCGAGCGACATCACGTGGCGACGCGACCAGACCCTTCGCCACGTAGTCCTCGTAGGCAGCGAGCGCAGGGAACTCCGCCGGTGAGAGGCTCATGAAGCCGCGAACCATGTCGGTGTCGACCAGCCCCGGCTTGAAGGCGCCGACGGCGGTGCCGCTGTCCGCCCACTCTGCCTGCAACGCTCGTCGGAGGGTTTCGGAGGCAGCCTGCGCGATCGAGTAGGCGGCCGCTCCCGCCCGGGGCGAGCCCCCGGCATCGCTCCCGATGAACAACACCCGACCGCCGTCCAGCAATTCAGCACAGTCGCAGGAGAGCAGCCATCGGGCCTCGACGTTGACCTCGAACGAACGCCGCCACTGCTCGAGCGACAACACGTCGAGCAACCCCGTCTGGAAGTGGCCCGCTGCGTGGACGATCGCACGAGGTCCGGGAAGGCCTGCGAGCGCTGTCGCCAGAGCGCCCCGATGAGAGTGGTCGGTGACGTCGCCGACACAGACCGAGATCCGCTTCGACGATTGGGCGACCTCAGCCAGGGATTGCGGACGGCGACCGGAGATCAGCACGCGACACTCTCGATTCGCGAGCTCGAGGGCGAGCGCCGCACCTATCCCGGATCCGCCACCGGTGATGAGCACCGATGCCACCGCTGGCTCGAGTTCTTTGTCGTCTGACGTGGCCATCGCGACGAACCGTACACAGCCGCACGAGCCGACGATCCGGAGGATCCGGACGGCCCGATGATTCGTGCCGGGATGCGCAACTCCCGGCGACTACCACCCTCCGCCGGGTACTACGGCGCCGTCACGATCGGTGCGGGGCCGGCGCTCGTGATGCCGTAGCCGATGCCGATCACGCGGCACACCTGCTGGAGCCGCTGCCTGGGAGGCAGGTCGGTGAGCGCCGTCATCGCCTCGCCGGCAGCCACCCACGAGAGCACCTCCATCGCGCCGATGCCGGCGGCGTCGACCACCGTGGTCGGATCCCATGAGTCGAAGGCGGACATGTCGCCGGCGCAGTACGTGGCGAGGAATGCCCGGTCCCAGTCCTCGTGCAGACCGAACGCCTCGTCGGGAATGTCGGGGCTGGCGAGGAACGCCGCGGCAACCTTGTGCGCCTCGATCTCGTAGTCGATCCACGCCTGCTGCGAGACCTCCTGCTGGGCCCTCCCGTGCAGGTGATAGGGCCGCCACTCGGGGCCGACCTCGTCGATCGGCGGGAAGAGCATGCGCGGATTGTGGCTGAGGCCACCCGTGCCGATGACGAGCACGCGTCCGATGTCGAGCGTCGCCAGGTAGCCGGCTGCGGCGCGGCCGAGCGCGCGGGCGCGGGAGAAGGGGACAAACGGGGGCTGGATGCACGAGACGAAGATCGGCAGCACCGGGTAGCGGTCGATGCCGCCGGTGAGCCTGACGAGCGCCTGAGTGAAACCGTGGTCCACGTCCATCGCGTAGCTCACCGCCGTGTCGACCCCCGCCCGACGGAGGTGATCGACGGCGCCGACGGCGACGTCACGCGGCACATCGAGCGGGCCCGGGGTGCCGCCGACGTCGGCGAGCGCGGTCGCTTCGACCCCGACGCAGAACGCGGGCATGCAGCTCATGTGGTGCCCGCCGTAGTGGTCGACACCGAAGATGACGACGAGTTCGGGATCGAACGCCGTCACCTCCGCCTGGACTTCGTCGAGTGCGGCGACCACTCGGTGGTAGGCGTCGGTCTCGAGCTCGGGAAACTCGATGATCGGTGAGTGCGAGGCGGTGACGAGCATCGCCTGACGTGTGGTGCTCATCGGTCCTGTACCAGCTGGACGGGGTTGGAGAGCGACCCGATGCCTTCGATGTCGATGCGCATGGGGCGTCCGGCAACTCGGCGGATGTCCCAGTCGGTGATGCCGCGATACGGTCCGCCGTCGGCTGGCCGCATCGACGTACCGCAGTGGATGATGTCGCCCGGCGTGAGCGTCATGTATGCCGACGCGTGGGCGATGATCCGCGAAACGGAGAAGACGAGGTTGGCGGTCGAGTCGACGAAGACCGGGGTGTCGCCGTCGTACGAGGTGACCGCCAGCCGGTTCGGGTCGGAGATCTCGTCGCCGGTGACGATCCACGGCCCGATCGGGCCGAACGTGTCGGTGCCCTTCGAGCGGGCGTGATAGGTGAGATAGGTCGAGCGGGCATGGTCGTCGTCGCGCACGTTGCGCCAGGCGAGCAGCTTGCCGTAGGCGCCACCGCCGGAGCCGGGTGGGACCACGATCTCGATGCTGTCCTCCTCCTTCAGGCCGGGCGAGGTGATGTCGTTGATCACCGTGTACCCGAAGACGTGGGCGAGCGCATCGGACTCGGCGATGTCCCGGCCGCCGCGTCCGACGACGACGGCGAGTTCGGGCTCGGGGTGGGTGATCCCGTAGGACTCGTGCACCACCACCGGCTGTCCGTGGCCGATGAGCGACGAGGTCGGCTTGAAGAAGAACGCCGGGTTGGCGAACGGGCGGAACGCGAGCCGCTGGCCGATGACGTTGTTGATCGCGACGCCGAGGATCTTGCCGGGCCGGCGAACCGGCGGCAGCCAGATGACCGTCGTGGTGTCGATCCCGCCGGTCGTGGTGGTGGCGTCGCGGAGACGTTCGACGACCGCCGGATCCGGTCCATCGATGTGCGAGTCGAGTGTGGCTGGTGCACCGGGAATGGTCCGGGCGTCGACGAGGGTTCCGTCTGTCGTGACCACCCCCCAGGTCGCGGTGCCGTCGGTGATGAAGCTGCTGTAGCGCACGGTCGTCCTCCTCAGAACAACGACATGTCGGGATCGAGGCCGAGCAGGAACCGGCCGTGGCGCTGCCGGGCGATGTCGTAGTCGGAATAGGCGTGCGAGCCGGTCATCTTCGAGTCGCGCCACAACCGCTGCATCTCGTTGTCCTCGAAGAACGCTGTGCCGCCGGACGCCGACCACAGCCGGTCGAGGGCCTCGATCGACATCTTGGTCGCGTACGACTGGTTCGCCCGCCAGTGCACCTCCACGTCGGCGCTCGGCATCTGCCCGGCGAGTGCCGTCGACGTCATCGAGGCCCAGTCGCGCTCGAGCGTGGCCCGCGTGGCAGTGAGTTGGTGGAACGACTCGGCGAGTCGCATCGCCGGCGCCGCGCTGTTGATCTCGGCGGCACCGGTGTAGGCGCGTGTTCGGGTCTTCACCTTCTCGGTGTAGAGCTCCATGAAGCGCAGCGAGATGCCGAGCGACACCGCCGAGAACCCGAGCGAGAACCAGGGCGTGAACGGGGCGTGGAAGATGCCGCCATGGACGCCGAAGCCTCGGGTGCCTCCCGTCATGAGGGCGAGGATCGATTCGATGCGGTGGTTCGGCACGTGGACGTCGTCGAGCACGAGCGTCTTCGAGCCGGTGCCGCGCAGTGCGGCGGTGAACCAGTCGTCGTGGATCGCGTAGTCACGGCGGGGGACGACCGCGAAGTGCGGGATCACCATCCCGCCCAGTTCGGGCGCCGCACGCTTGAAGCCGAGGATCGCCCAGGTGGCGTGATCGCAGCCGCTGCTCCATCCCCAGCGCCCGGAGAGGCGCACGCCACCCGAGGCCTCCTCGCCGGTGTTGAGCGCGGCGACCGACGAGGAGGCGAGCGCGCCCGGGTCGTCGCCCCAGACCTCGTCCTGCAGCTCCTCGGACATCAGCGCCAGCAGGTGCGAGTGCTGGGCGAGCAGTCCCGCCGCCCAGGCGGTGGAGGCGCACGCGCGGGCGATGTCGACGACGGCGGGCGTGTACTCGTCCGCGCCGATCGGCGTGCCGCCGTACCTCGCCGGCTGCAGTGACGCGAAGAAGCCCGCGTCACGAAGAGCTTCGATGTTCTCGTCGGGAACGCGGCGTTCGCGTTCGGCCCGATCGGCGTTGGCGGCGATGGCGCCGAGTGCGGCTGACACCCGGGCGCGCATGGCTGCACTCGGGGCGATCGTGGAAGTGTCGGTCATGGAGTCCTCTTCGCGAGCTGGTGGAACGATCATTCCAGAATGTACCGAACGTTACAGTAACGATGAACCACCCGGCAGACAAGGAGAATCGTCCGATGGCATCGAAGAGCACACGGGCCCACGGGGCCGCTTCACGCCGACGGATCCTCGACGCAGCGGCCGAGATCGCAGGGGAACGCGGCTATGGCGGCACCAGCATCAGCGAGGTCTCGAAGCGGTCGGGGCTGCCGCACAGCTCGATCTACTGGCACTTCGCCGACAAGGACGCGCTGTTCGCGGCCGTCATCGAAGACAGCTACGAGCAGTGGCGGGCCGACTTCCAGACCCGCAACGAAGGCAGTTCGGCCGATGCCGAGGAGGTTCTCGTGCGGTTGCACGACAGCCTCGCCACCTTCCCCGCGTTCCTCCGTTTCGGCCACCTCGTCATCCTCGAGCGCCACGACCAGGACCTGACCGCGAGGACCAGGTTCCTCGAGATTCGCCGGCGGGCGCTGGCCGATCTGGCCGACCGTTTCGTGGAGTTCGACGGGATCGACCGGCGGGCGGCCGAGGAGTTGGCCGCAGTGGCGTTGGCGCTGATCGACGGTGCGTTCCTGGCAAGGGCGGCGGGGGAGCCGACGCTGAACGGCAGCGTCGTGCTGGGCCGGGCGTTCGAGGCCGCGGTGAGGAGTGCTCGACAGCCAGACCCGGTCTCCGACTGACCTCATGCGCCTCGGCACGGCGCATGGTCGCCGGCGCCGAGGGTCCGATCCCTGCCGTCAAGGTTGAGGCTCGGTGC
>CAWHJD010000033.1:0-24064 GCA_963829585.1 Ilumatobacteraceae bacterium
ACCACATCGAACGGTTCCGGTTCCGGCGCCGCAACGCCGACCACGACGATCCCCGTCTGGGGTGATCTTCCCGACACCGGTGGTGGTCCGGGCCTGATCACGGTGCTCGGCGTCCTCGCATTGCTCGGCGGCATGGCGCTGCTCGTCGTCGCCGGGTTGAGCGTTCGTCGCAACGACGCCGGCTGAGCGAGCCGAACGAGTCAGTTCACCGCGTAGATCCGGTGGTCGCCGGCGCTGAACACCAGTCGACCGGCGCTCGCCCAGTACCGGTCGGACGCCTCGTGTTCGAGCCGTTCCGACGGTCCGATCACGACGTAGTCGACTCCGTACCGCTCGACATCCTCCGAGGCGCCGTCGCCGCCGCTGAGGATCGTACGCGTCGCCGCCCATCTCTCATCCCAGTCGGCGAAGCCGAGGTCGTAGGTCCAGCCGACGTAGCCGCTGATCGCTCGCCGCCCGCCGAGAGCAGCCGCGGCCGAGGTGTTCGTCATCCCGTACGCGATCACGTCGTCGGGGCGGGTGTGATCGCGTAACCACTCGGCGGCGGCCAGATCGTCGGTCGACACCCACGTGATCGCTGCGGAGCGCTGCATCGCCCGCACGGTGTCCAGCGCACCCGCCGAGATCATGACGAGCACGGTGACCAGCACGGCGAAATGGACCGGGATGCGTCGACCTGTCCGGCTGTGCCGGAAGCGCCTCAGGAGGCCGCTCATCCAACTCGCGATGACGAGCGAGCCCGCCAACTGCCAGTAGAGGAAGTACTTCGTGTTGTTCCACTCCGACGGGTGGAAGGCAACCAGGTTGGGGACGATGAACCACAGCCAGAGAGGTGCCGTGAGCCGACGGAGCCGATGACTCACGCCCCCCATGAGCGACAGCCAGGCGAACAGCGGCAACATCAGGCCGACATTGCGGAACCAGAACCACGGCCAGGCCTGCCCCGAATCGGGTGCCATCCACCCGACCATCCAGCGGATCGAACTCGTCTCGGGCAGGATCGCGGCGGCCAACGGCAGCCCGATGACGGCGGCCGGCGTGATGAACCACCACCAGATCCGGTCCCGGTCGGCGATGAGGGCGAGGGCTGCGAGCGCAAGTGCCGTGAGGAGCGTGTGGCCGTGAGCGATACCGAGGAGACCGATCAGGAGACCCGCCGCCAGGAAGCCGTTGCGAGCCCTCCTCGGGCGCGACACGAGGATGAGGATGATCGCCGCGAACCCGACGCTCAGACCGAGCAACGTGGATCGCTGCGCGTACAGCGACGCGGAGATGACGTTGTCGACCCACAGGTGCTGTTCGGGAATCCGGGCGTAGGTGCGCGGCAACGCCGAGATGATCGACCAGCCGTCGCGCTCGACATCGGCGGCGAAGTACCAGAGGCCGATCCCGCCGCTCAGCGTGAACAGCACGATGGTCAATCCTGCCGTCAGACGCGAGCGGGTCAGCCGGATGACCGCACACCACAGCAGAGGTGGGAGGGCCACGGCCAGCAACCATTCCGACACGACGAGAGCCTGCGGGAGGGTCGCACCGCTCACGGTGAACAGCGACCCGAAGAAGTCCGCGAGGAAGTGGTAACGGAAGCCGTGTCCCGCGGCGATCGGGAGGTCGAACCCCCGGTTGTCGCCGTAGGCGAACGAGCCGGCGTACGCGAGATGGGCGGACCAGTCGCCCCACACGGCCAGACTTCCGGCGCTCACACCTTCCGCCGTGGTCTGGTAGGAGAGCGAGAGGACACGTGTGGCCACGGCACCCGACGCGACGGTGAACAGGGCGAACGGTCGGAGACTGGACGGATGTGCGATCGGTCGGCCGAGACGTCGCCACGTCGAGCGGAACTCCGTCCGCAGCGTTGCGGACCGCCGACGAACGCCCACCACCGCTGCGACGCCGGGGACGGCGAGCCCGATCGCGACCGATCCCCAGCCCATGCCGATCACCATGAACGCCACGAGTGCGACGACCGAGACGACGAGGGCGCCCGCAGCCGCACCGATCGCCATTCGCTCCTCGAAACGCAGGTGATCGGACATCCAGCTCGTGAGCCCCGTGCCGATCAGGACGATCAGCACGACGATGGCCAGGCTCAGGAACATGGCGGTTTCGACGTCACCGGTTCACCGCTCGGTCGAGTTCGCCGGTCCGCCAGCGGCGGATCCGTCGACGAACCAGCGAGAGGCGTGCCAGGGAGTACAGCCCGTCCGACGGGCGGAGCTTGGAACCGGTCACGTGGCGCCAGCGTTCGAGGGGAATCTCGGTGATCGTGTCCGGGGCGATACCGGCGTGCGGCGGTCGACCGAGCAGCAAGCGCCCGAGCAACTCGACGTCGAAGCCCCACGGGTCACCGAACGGTGCCGAGAGTGCATCCTCGAGTTCGGGTCCTACGCGAAAGACCTTGGCTCCGCATTGGGTGTCTCGGATCCTGGCGCCGAGGAGGCGGCTCCCGATCGTGGAGTAGACGCGGTTGCCGACGGTGCGTGAGCGCGGCCGGTGGACCTCGTGGCCGAGGAGGTCGACGCGCGAGCCGATCGCAGCCCGGAGCTCCGGTCGTCGGCGGAGCGCGTCGACCAGCCGGTTCACCTCGGCCGCTGGTGTCGCGAAGTCGGCGTCGCAGTAGCCGACGATGTCTGCGCCCAGTTCGACCGCTGCCACGAGCCCTGCGCGTACGGCCTCGCCCTTGCCGCTGCGCTCTGCGAGTGTCAGCACGGTCACGCGGTCAGGCCACCGGGCGCGCGCCTCTTCGAGAACGATCGGCGTGCCGTCGGTCGAACCGTCGTCGACGAGCACGACCACCGTGTCGTCGGCGCCGATGAGCCGGCAGATCTGTTCGATTTCGAAACGCCGGGCCTCGTTGAACGACGGGATGATCAAGGCGGCCCCTGGCGACACGGCGTCAGGTTGTCACACGCAGCAAGATGGCGTCACCTTGACCGCCACCGCCGCACAGGGCGGCCGCGCCGATGCCGCCGCCGCGCCGGGCGAGTTCGAGGGCGAGGTGCAGCGCGATGCGGTTACCGGACATGCCGAGCGGATGGCCGACAGCGATCGCCCCGCCGTTGACGTTGACGATGTCCATGGAGATGCCGAGGTCGTCGGCCGAGGCCACGCCGACCGCGGCGAAGGCCTCGTTGATCTCGAACAGATCGACGTCGCCGACACCGAGCCCGGCGCGGTCGAGGGCCGCCTTGATCGCATTCGAGGGTTGGTGCAGCAGCGAGGCGTCGGGTCCCGCGACCTGCCCGTACCCGATGATCTCGGCGAGCGGGGTGACCCCGAGCCGGTCGGCGACCTCCGCGGTGGTGACGACCATCGCGGATGCTCCGTCGCTGATCTGGCTGGCATTTCCGGCGGTGATGTGTCCGTGGGTGTCGAATGCGGGGCGGAGCCCGGCGAGCGACTCGATGGTGGTCTCACCGCGGACGCCCTCATCGTGGCCGACGACGAGTGCGTCGCCTCGTCGTTGCGGGATCGTGACCGTCACGATCTCGTCGGCGAACAGGCCGCTCTGTTGGGCGGCGTCGGCCCGGCGGTGCGATTCGGCGGCCATTGCGTCCATGTGCTCGCGGATCAAACCGTGGGCCTGGGCGTACTTCTCGGTGCCCTCACCCATCGCGCACTGGTCGAACGCACAGTAGAGCCCGTCGTACATCATCGAGTCGACGAGCACGCCGTCGCCGATGCGATACCCGGAGCGGGCTCCTGGCAGCAGATGTGGGGCGTTGGTCATCGACTCCATGCCGCCCGCGACGACGATGTCGGCGTCACCGGATCGGATGCGGCGGTCCGCCTGGTAGATGGCATCCATGCCCGACAGGCACACCTTGTTCACCGTCGTCGCCGGCACCGACATGGGGATCCCGCCGTTCGCGGCAGCCTGGCGGGCGGTGATCTGTCCCGCACCGGCCTGCAACACGTGACCCATGTAGACGTAGTCGATCTGCTCACCGGACAGGCCGGCTTTGTCGAGTGCGGCACCGATAGCGACACCGCCCAGCTGGACGGCAGAGAACGAGGCGAGGGACCCCGACAGCTTGCCGATCGGCGTGCGGGCCCCGGAGAGGATGACGATGGGAGATGAAGACATGAGTGCCCCCTGGCTGGTGCTGGATGTCCGCGGACGATGTCTCGTCCGCGTGGTGACGCCATCTTGGTGCCGGGAGGCACCGTTGTTCCAGAGGCCAATGGCCCTCGAGACCGACACGCGCCGGTGGCCGGTGTGGCAGTGGGGCTATGACGGGGCGAGCGCGGACGCGCGGTCGGCGGGGTAGTAGCGCCGTCGCGCCCACAGCGACACGTACACGAGACCGACGAGCACGGGGACCTCGATCAACGGTCCGACCACGCCGGCGAGTGCCTGGCCCGACGACACGCCGAACACCCCGATGGCAACGGCGATGGCGAGTTCGAAGTTGTTGCCGGCCGCCGTGAATGCAATGGAGGTGTTGCGTTCGTAGGGGAATCCCATCCTCAGCCCGGCGGCGAACGAGCCGGTCCACATGATGGCGAAGTAGAACGACGAGTGGGATCGCGATCCGGGCCACGTCCCACGGGTTCTCGGTGATCGCGTCGCCCTGGAGTGCGAACAGGACGACGATCGTGAACAACAACCCGTAGAGCGCGATCGGGCCGATGCGGGGCAGGAACTTCCCCTCGTACCACTCGGTGCCGTTTCGGCCTTCGAGGACGAGTCGGGTGAGGAACCCTGCCAGCAGTGGGATGCCGAGGAAGATCAGCACCGACTTGGTGATCCCCCAGATCGTGACGTCGATTCCATCCGAGTCGAGCCCCAACCAGCCCGGCAGGAGTTCGAGGTAGAAGTAGCCGAGCAGCGAATACGCCACGATCTGGAACAGGCTGTTGATCGCCACCAGGACCGCTGCGAGTTCCCGACTCCCGCACGCCAAGTCGTTCCAGATCAGCACCATCGCGATGCAGCGAGCCAGCCCGACGATGATCAGCCCGGTGCGGTACTCCGGCAGATCGGGCAAGAGCAACCACGCAAGGGTGAACATCAGCAGTGGGCCGATCACCCAGTTCAACACCAGCGACATCACCAGCGATCGGCGGTCGATCACGCTGCCGATCGAGCGGTACTTCACCTTGGCCAGAACCGGGTACATCATCGCGAACAGTCCGACGGCGATCGGCAGCGAAACGGTGTCGATCTTCACGGCGTCGAGGGTGTCGTCGAGCCCGGTGAAGACCTTGCCCAACACGATCCCCGTGACCATCGCGAGCCCGATCCACACCGGCAGGAAACGATCCAGCAACGACAGTCGAGCCACCACGGCGTCGGGTGGCGACACCTCGTTGGTCAGATTGGTCGACATGTCGTTCGCTCCTCCATCACCGACGCACGATAGCGGTGGGTGGCGTCGCCGATCTTTTGGGCAGATTCTGGACGTTGGGCTCTGGTGCTGCGGCCCGTCGCAATGCATCCGATGGTGGGAGAAGACGCCGGTCGATTGGGGAGGTACAGATGAAGACAGAAGCGAGTGGATCGCCCTTCGGGGGTGTCGGTCCCGATGTGAATCTGCTGCAACCGTTGCAGCGCTTGGTCGAACAGGATGGCGATCGGGTGATCGCGATGGTCCGCCAGGGCGACGAGTTCGTCGACCGGACCGCCGCTCAGATCGCCGATCGGGTTCGGGCCGTGGCGAAAGGCCTGGTGGCGTGTGGTGTCGCGCCGGGGGAGCGCGTGGCGCTCATGTCCCACACGCGCTTCGAGTGGATGATCGTCGACATGGCGATCATGTCGGCCGGCGCCGTGACCGTCCCGGTGTACGACACGTCCTCGGCCGAGCAGCTCGCATGGATCCTCGAGGACAGCGGTGCGGTCGTTGCGATCGTGGAGACCGCAGGAGATGCGTGATCTGTACGACACCGTTCGCGACCAGGCTCCCGCCTGCGTCCAGGTGTTCACGATCGAGGCCGTCGGTGATGTTCCCGGCCTCGAACAGCTGGAAACGCTCGGCGCCGACGTCGGCGACGACGAGATCGATCGTCGGGTCGCCGCACTCCGGCCGGATGACACGGCCACCGTCATCTACACCTCCGGCACGACGGGGCGGCCGAAGGGGTGCGTGCTCACCCACCGCAACCTCAGCGCCAACGTCGCCCAGACGATCGACGCGATCGGCTCGGAGATCCGTCCCGACGACGTCGGGCTCCTCTTCCTGCCGCTGGCCCACTCGCTGACCAAGGGCAACCTGTTGTTCAGCCTCGAGATGGGCGTGCGGACCGGCTTCGCCTCCGACATCGCCCACCTCCCCGAGGAACTGGGGATGGTGCGCGCGTCCGTGATCGCTGCGGTCCCGCGAATCTTCGAGAAGGTCTACAACTCCGCCCAACACACCGCGCACTCCACGCGCAAGGGACCGATCTTCGACCGCGCCGCGTCGGTGGCCGTGAGGTGGTCGAAGGAGCATCACGCCGGCAACGTCCGGCCGTGGACCGCACTGGAACACGGCCTGTTCGAGCGGCTGGTGTACGGCAAGCTGCGCCAGGCCCTCGGTGGGGGAATGCGACTCGCGTTCAGCGGGGGCGGTCCGCTCGGGGAGCGGCTCACCCACTTCTTCGACGGGGCCGGCGTTCGCATCTTCGAGGGGTACGGGCTCACCGAGACGAGTCCCACTCTCACCATCAACAGTCCGGGGGCCTGGCGTCCCGGGTCGGTCGGCCGACCGGTGGCCGGCACCACGATCCGCATCGCGGACGACGGCGAAGTGTTGGCGAAGGGTCCGCAGGTGTTCGCCGGCTACTGGGGGAATCCCGATGCCACCCGGGAGGTGATCGACGACGACGGCTGGTTCCACACCGGCGACATCGGCGAACTGGACGACGACGGCTTCCTGTGGATCACCGGGCGGAAGAAGGAACTCATCGTGACCGCGGCCGGCAAGAACGTGGCCCCGGCTCCTCTGGAGGACCGTTTGCGCGCGCACCCGCTGATCAGCCAGGCGGTCGTGGTGGGGGACCAGCGCCCGTTCGTTGCTGCGTTGGTGACGATCGACGACGAAGCGTTCGCCGACTGGGCGGTGGAGGCCGGGGTCAGCGCCGGCACGGTCGCCGAAGCGGCCGAGACCGCCGAACTCCGCGCCGCTGTTCGCGTCGCCGTGGACGAGGCGAATCTCTCGGTTTCCCGAGCCGAATCGATCCGTGAGTTCTCGATCCTTCCCCACGACTTCACGATCGAGGCCGACGAACTCACGCCGACGCTCAAGGTGCGCAGAGTGGTCGTGCAGCGCCGCTACCAGAGCGTCATCGATTCGATCTACGGCGGCTGAGTAGTCTCGGCAGGACATGGCTGAGATCACGGAGTCACCCGCTCAGGCCCGGGAACCGGACCGAGACCTGGTGGGGGAAGTGGTCTCGCTCCCGGACGGGGGCCGGGTGCTGATCCGCGGGCTCCTGCCCACCGATCGCGAAGAACTGGCCGCGCGCTACCTCGAGCTGTCGCCGGAAGCGCGCCGGCTGCGATTCTTCAACGCCCCGGATCACCTCACCACCCGACTCCTCGACTACCTCGTCGACGTCGACGGGGCCGACCGCTGCGCTCTCGTCGCGTTCGCGATCGACGACGTCGGCACACCGGGTGTCGGAATCGCCCGCTACGCACGCAGCCGCGAGGACCCGACCTGCGCCGAAGCGGCGGTCACGGTGCTCGACGCGTATCAGAGCCGGGGAATCGCGACGGCGCTGCTGCTGAGGCTCGCCGAAGAGGCTCGCCACAACGGCATCTCCACCTTCACCGCCAGCGTCATGTGGGAGAATCGGGAGCTGCTCGACGGGCTCCGGGCGTTCGGTGCGGAGATTCAGCCGAGCGAGCCAGGGGTGGCGTCCGTGCGGATCACTCTGCCGCCGTCCGAGGCCGACCTTCCCGAAAACGAACTCCATCGCTTGCTTCGCGTGTTCGCCGAACGGGTCGGCGACGCGATCGGCCTGCGTTTCGAGCGCTGACCGTCCGACTGCGCCCGGGGTTGCGCCCTGTGCGATTCAGGAGGATTCGAGGTGCGCGGCCATCCACGTCTGTTCGTGGTCGAGTGCTCGACGAGTGTCGTTGGCCACGAGGTCGGCGATCTTGCCGCCGATCAGCGGCACCTTGCACTCGACGCTGACGTCGGTGGTATTGGTGCATCCCTTCGCTCCGCGGGGAACGAGCTCGAGTGTGCCGTGTAGCCGGACGGGAGTGCCCTTCGCCTCCACGACGAACGTACCGGTGCGCCGACCCTTGCTGTCTGCAGGGGCCCAGACGTCGGTCTGGGTGACCTGCTGCTTGGGCGACAGCACCTTCTTCGCGAACCCGGGGAGCTCGAGCGGCACGATTCGAGTGGTGACCAGGGTGACCGAACCGTCGTCGCCGCCGTCACGTCGAACGAGCCGTATGTCGCTCTGACCGATCGCCTCGTATTTCGCCTTCACCGCCTCGAAGTCGGTCAGTGCGGCGAACACCTCGTCGGCAGGATGTTCATAGCTGTGGATCGCGTTGAACTGCATGTGGCCTCCTCGTTTGCCCGTCAGCCATCCTGCGCCCGGTGATTCCGTGGGAGCAGAGCCGAAGGACTCGAAATGCTCGCCTCGGCGACGAGCTCAGCGGTCCGACGCGTGTGTCCGATCGGGGCGGAGGGTGGCAGCGGAGCGGGCCTCTCGTGCTGCCATGCGGGCCAGGCGAAGGGGCTCCGGGGTCCTCGCCGTCGCCGTCACGCGCCGTACGACCTCGACGGCCGTGCTGATCATCGGTGCGCCAAGCGGCGTGCACTGCGACGGGCCGCACCCCTTGCTGGGTCCGCAGCCATCGGCCCACCACCACACCGTCGAGCACGAGATCGGTCGATGCCCCTGCCCGGTCGTTCGGCTCGGGTCCCGACGCGAGGAGCGGCCGGTGGGTCACGCCGACCGTCGGGATGTCGAGGACTGCACCGAGGTGGAGGGCCAGCCCGACGCCTCGCGGATGGTCGCGACCCGTTGCGTCGATCAAGAGCACGTCGAGCGTCAGGCCCTCGGCCTGTAGCGCTCGAATCCCGGCTTCGAGCATCGCACCCTCGCGCGCGGCGAGCAGGCCGGGTACGTACGCGGCACCGGCGCGGCCTTCGACGGTGACCCGCGCGAGTTCGGTCGTGTCGCGGGTCGCCGCCGCGCCGACGTGCGCTCGATCGCCGGCGCGCCCGGGCCCCTGCTCGCCCCGCGCGAACGCAACGAAGAGCCCTCCGGCAATGATCGGACCGGGCCTCGGTTGCCACAGCGGCGGTCTGGCCGACGAGAGCCGCCGCTGCTCGCGCTCGAGGACCGTCACGTCGTTCATCGCGCTCGAACTGCAGCGCTCCGGCACCCGCACTTGTTGTGTTTCCTCCCTGGTCGACCATGTGTCCTCGGAACAGAACGGCCTCATTCGACGACAACCGGTTGCCGTTCGATTCGGGCGATCGTGTCGGCGAGCACCTCCCTCGTGCTCTGCTGCGTCGACACTTTCATCGAGGTCGGCCACGGTTCGCGAGCCGCATTCAAGGCGTCGACGATGTCGGGCGTTGCATCGGACGGGTTCCAGAGATCCCCGAGTCGGCGAGCGACTCGCTCCTTCGCGATGGCGGGCTCGAGTTCGCAGTCGATCTCGACCAATTCGACCCGGCACTCCCGTGCGACCGCTCGCGCCGCGTCACGGTGGGCCGCTCGGGCCCATGACGCGTCCAGGACGACCGCTCGTCCGGCGTCGAGCAGGAGACGCGCCTCACGGAGTTGCTCGGCGTAGACCGCATCGACGGTCGTGACGTCGTAGATCCCTCCGCCCGGCTCGGCGAATCGATGCTCGTCGTGCGGCGTGTCGGTGAGGTCCTTGCGGATCTCGTCGGTCGCGATGACGGCGCAATCGAGGTGGTCTGCCACGTCACGGGCAAGTGTGGACTTCCCGACGCCGGGCCCTCCGCCGATGAGGATGAGCCGAAGTCGTGCCCGCTCGAGGTGATGGAGCGTCAACCGATGCAGCTCTCGGGCCATGTCTGCGCTGGCTGCATCCCCCTGCGCGTGTCGCAGGCAGGCGATCTTGGTACGCACGTGTGCCCGGTAGGCGATGTAGTGATGTGCGAGCGAGGATGGATGGTGAAGGCTGCTGAACTCCTCGTACCAGGCGAGCAAGGCGGTGGCGGCTGATTCGCCGGCGAGGCGATGGATGTCCATCACCAGGAAGGCGATGTCCCAGAGCACGTCGCCGATGCGCCAGTTGTCGTTGAACGCGAGACAGTCGACGATTCGCGGTCCGTCGTCGAGACAGAAGATGTCGTCCGCGATCAGGTCACCGTGCCCGGCACGGACGAATCCGTCACGGATTCGTGCATCGAAGAGCGACTCGCGTCCGGTGAGATAGGCGTCGACCAGAGAACGAACCCGCCGGTACTCGTCACGGTCGACGACGGTTCCGACGTGGGGCTCGATCGCGGCGAAGTTCTCATCCCAGTACGAACGGACAGCCCCGGCGGTCGCCATCGGCGCAGGAATCACGGGTTCCTGTCGAGCGTGAAGGACTGCGACGGCCCGACCGACGGCGCGCAGACAGGTGGTGAATCGGTCGTCATCGACCAGCGCGGAGAGCTTTCGATCAGCCGGAAGCCGACGCATCACGATCATCCGATCGACCAGTTCGTCGCCCTCGCGCACATCTGCGAGCCCGAGGTACACATCGGGTGCAATGGCCTGGTTCAGTTCGAATTCACGATCAGTGGCGGCGATTCGTGTCCGCGGATCGCTGTGGTCGAGGAATGGCATCGTCACCGGCTTCAGCAGCTTGAACGCCCTGTCGGGGGTGAAGAACACCCAGGAGATGTGGGTCTCCGCGACACCCACCGCGGCACCATTCTCCGTCGTCATTCTCACCCCTTCGGTCGTGGGTCCTGACGGGCCGACGAAGCTCGCCCATTTCGACTCAACCCGCTCCCCGCCTACCACGGCAGGGTCCAACGTCACCGGCCATGCCGAATGGCCCTTCCCTCGATGGCACTGCGGTCGTAGGTTCGATGTCACAGACAACGAATGGTGTGCCTGCCGGACATCGGAGGCCCGATGGCATCCTCAGCTCTTCCACCGACCAGTGAGCCCGGCGTCGACGTGTGAGAGGTCGGCATGCTTCACTCGTCGTTGCGGCTTTTCACGGTACGAGGGGTTCCGGTGGGGATCAACTGGACCTGGCTGCTCGTGTTCGTGCTGCTCGTGTGGTCGTTGGCGGCAGCTGTGTTTCCGACCGAGTACCCGGGGTACTCCGATGCGACGTACCTCCTCATGGCGGTCGTGGCGAGTGCGCTGTTCTTCGGTTCGATCCTCGTCCACGAACTCAGCCACACGCTGCGCTCCCTGCGGGAGGGGATCAAGGTCCGCGAGATCACGCTGTGGCTGTTCGGCGGCGTCTCGCGCTCCGAGGAACCGATGCCGACACCCGGTGCCGAATTTCGTGTGATCGCCGCCGGACCCGCGGCGTCGGCCGTGCTCGCCGTCACGTTCTGGATCGTGGCCCTGCTCGGGCGCTCCGCCGGCATCTCGAACACGGTGGTCGGAGTCGCGAGCTATCTCGCAACCATCAACCTGCTCCTCTTGGTGTTCAACCTGGTGCCGGCCCTTCCGCTCGACGGAGGGCGCCTGCTGCACGCCTGGTTGTGGCGGCGCTCGGGAGACCGGGCCGCGGCGACGCTCTCGGCCGCAGGCGCAGGACGAGCGTTCGCCTTCTTGTTGATCGGTCTCGGTCTGTTCGGATTGTTCGTCGGCGTGGGGCTCACCGCGATCTGGTTCGTGTTCCTCGGGTGGTTCCTGATGCAAGCAGCGAACCAGGAGGCCGTCGGAGGTCTCGTGGAACGTGTCATCACCGGATTGCGCGTCCGCGACGTGATGGCTCGCGACCCGGTCTCCGTGGTGGCGACGACGACGATCGGTGACTTCCTCGCCGGCGTGGCCCGTCGCAGCCCTCACGGCGCGTACCCGGTGACCAACGACCGCGGCGAGTTGGTCGGGTTGATGCGCCTGCATCGCACCGGAGCCATTCCGAGGTCCGATCGCGACCGCGTGACCGTCGCCGACGCAATGCTGCCCATCTCGGAGGTGCCGATCGTCGGGCCGGACGACCCGATGAGCTCCGTTCTCGAAGTGCTGACTCGAGAACCCGGTCGCGCTCTCGTACGCGAGGCGCCCTCGAGCGGCAGGGTGATCGGGCTGGTGTCGGCGAGCGATCTGTCGCGTGTGCTGCAGAACGCCCCACCGGAGGTCACTCGCATGCCTCGGCAGCAAGGTGTGTTCCTCGCCGCGCTGGTGAGTCTGCTGATCGTGCTCGTCGGTGTCGCCGTCCTCTACCACCCGCCGTACGTGGTGATCGAGCCTGGGGCGTCGTTCGACATCCGAGACGACATCACCATCGAAGGGGTGCCGACCGATGAGCCGTCCGGCCCGATCATGCTGACATCCGTACGGCTGCGACAGCCCAACCTGCTGGGGCTGTTGTCCGCTGCCACGCGCACCGATCGTGAGATCATCGCCCTCGCGGACGTGGCCCCGCAAGGCGTGCCCACCGACGAGGCCGAGACCTTCCAGCACGATCTCTTCCTCGACAGCCAGCAGATGGCCACCGCAGCAGCCGCCGAGGCCGCCGGCTACGACGCGACGATCGAGGGGACCGGTGCCGAGGTCGTCGGCATCGTCGATTCGGCACCCGCCGCCGACGTGTTGCAGGCGGATGACGTGATCACAGCCGTCGACGGTGTGGGCGTCGGAACGGCAGCGGATCTTCGCGAGGCTCTTTCGGGTCGACGGGCCGGCGAGCCTGTGCGGCTCGGCATCGAACGGGCGGGACGAAACGTCGAGGTGTCCACTCGGACCGTCGCCCTGCCCACCATCGCCGGTGGCGTCGGGCTCGGCATCGTGGCGCGCACGAGGGATCTCCGGGTCGACGTGCCGTTCTCGATCACGTTCGACGACCGGCCGGACATCGGCGGGCCCTCGGCGGGGCTCACGTACGCCGTCGCGATCGCCGACATGCTCGACTCCGACGACCTCACCCGATCACGAGCCATCGCCGCGACCGGAACGATCGGAGCCGACGGTGTGGTCGGCGCGGTGGGCGGCGTGCAGGAGAAGTCGATCGCGGCCGAGGACGCGGGCGCACAGCTGCTGCTCGTGCCGGCGAGCGAAGTGACCCAGGCCGACACCACCGAACTGGTGGTGCGCGGCGTGACGACACTCGACGAAGCGTTGGATCTGCTGCGGGGGAGGTGAGGCCGTCGTGAGTGCCGTCATGGATGCCGTCGGGGACAGGGTCGGTGCGCCCGATCGGGGATACCGGCGTGGGCTCGACGGAATTCGAGCCCTGGCGGTCACCGCAGTGCTGCTGTTCCATCTCGATCGCCTGCCCGGTGGCAACCTCGGCGTCGACGCGTTCTTCGTGGTGTCCGGCTGGTTGATCACGTGGAAGCTGCTGTCGGATGTCGATCGCAGCGGCACCGTCGATTCGAGGAGGTTCTGGGCCGCTCGGTTGCGTCGGCTGATGCCGGCGAGCATGGCAGTGTTGTTCGCGATCGCCGTGGTCTGGCCGCTTGCCGGCATCGACGTGCCGTCGCTGCGTCGGGACATCGCGTGGGCAGCCGTGGGGCTGTCGAACTGGGGAACCATTTCCGGGGGCGCCGACTACTGGGCCCGGTTCGGCGAACCGTCGCCCGTGACGCACTTCTGGTCGCTCGCGATCGAGCAGCAGTTCTATCTCGTGTGGCCGCTCGTGTTGCTGGCGATCATTGCCTCGAGGCGTTCGGTCCGTCACGGGGTGGCGCTGTTCAGCATCGCCGGGGCCGCAGCGTCGATCGTGCTGATGAACGTGATGTTCGACCCGATCGACCCGACGGCGACCTACATGAACACGTTCGCACGGGCACACACGCTGATGATCGGAGCCGCGGCCGGCGCATTGACCACGGTGCTGGCGGACGGCCACCTGCGCTTCGGTCGGGCCGCCCAGCGGACGGCGCCGATCGGGGTCGTCGTCGCGCTGGCGATCATGTTTGCCTCGTCGGAGCGCTCCACCTGGCTGTTCCGCTGGGGGTTCCCACTCTTCGCTGTGGCGATGGTGGTCGTCGTCGTGGCGGTGGCCGACGGTGCCGCCGAGGCGACCTTGGGGTCGCGGCCCATGAAGTGGGTCGGTGACCGGAGCTACGGGATCTACCTGTGGCACTGGCCGGTGTTCCTCCTGCTTTCCGCGTCCCGCGTCGGTCTCGCCGATTCCGGGCTCTCGAGGGCACTGTTGGACGTGGTGCGAGTCGCCGTTGCGGTCGCTCTCGCGGAAGCGTCGTACCGCTGGCTCGAGACACCGATCAGACGTCGCCGCCGATTGCACGGACGGCAGGCGCCGATCGCGGCCGCGTCGTCACTGATCCTGCTCACGCTGCTGCTGGTCATGGTGGTTCCGCCTCCGGCGTCGACCTCGGACGCTTCGGTCGTCACCCTGCCGCCGGCGGCCGAGACGGCCGGCACCGCGCCGCCCACCCCGTCCGCGCCGGCGTCGCCGTCCACGCCGTCAGCCACCGTGGCCGGCGGAGAGGTTCCGAGCCCGACCAACGCGCCGAGCACACCACCTGCCGTTGCCGCGGCGGGGCCGGTGCGTGTGCTCGTGACCGGTGACAGCATGGGCGTACAGCTGTCGGAGGCCATGATGGAGTTCGCAGCCGACCGCCCGGACGAGATCGTGGCGGGCAGCGCGGCGTTCGGCGGCTGCGGCCTCTCGGCGGCAACCGACGGCCGCCTCCACGAGTTCACCAACGCCGGCGGCGAGCGCGAGCTGCTCGACATCAGTGGGTGCGTCTCGCAGTGGAGTTCGATCCCGCCCCGCGTCCGAGACGAGGCGATCGATGTCGTGCTGGTCGACATCGGGCCGTGGGACGCCTTGGACATGCACTTGGAGGACGGCCGGGTGGTGTCGGTCGCCGACGAGACCGGTCGCCGGCTGGTTGCCGACGCCTATGGCCGGTTCGCCGCGGACGTCGAAGCGGCGGGCGGGAAGGTCGTCTGGGTGACCCCCGCCGACACGCACCTCGGCTGGGGTGAGTTCGACGACCCGGTCAACGACCCGGTGCGATGGGACGCCATCCGCCAGATCATCACCGACCTCGGTGTGACGCAGGTCGACTTCCCCGGATGGTTGGCGTCCGAAGGCCTGGAGGGACCCGACGGCAGGCCCGACGGCGTTCATCTCGCACCAGGACTCAGCGAGCGCTTCGTCGCCGAGATGGTGGCTCCGATGCTCGCCGAGGTCCGGCAATCCTGACCGGTCCGGCTCGGTTCAGTCGGCGTTGGGGTCGTTGATCTTCGCTGCGGTCATCAGATCGAAGTAGTCGCGCCACACCGTGATCAGCCCGTCATGGACCTCGAAGACGCTGTTGACGGGGAGTTCACGCCAGCCGTGGTCGAGGCGGTGCCGGTCGAGTCGTTCGACGAAGACGACCGGACCGTCTGCGGCCGTGCGCAAGAGGAGGAACTCGTTCTCGTGGATCGGTTCGAAGAACGGCCCGAGCACCTCGCGGACTCCGGTGTGGCCGTGCACCGTTCCCATCGGGATGTTGGTGTATTCGCAGTCGTCGGAGAGATGGGTCAATGCAGCGTCGAAATCCATGGCGGCAAATGCCGTCAGAAACGCCTCGACAGTTCCGGTGGCAGTGGTGGTCATGGTCGGCTCCTCGGGTTGTAGTGATCACTACGAAGCGTAGACGCGGTGATCGCTCCGATCAACCCGTGTGACGCACAGCAGCGGGCGGTCGCAGACACCACCAGCCGGCGAGGAACGCGGCCATGGCGAAGGTGGCCGACGGCAGGGTGCGGGGGCCGAGAAGCCCGATGACACCGGCACCGACCGTGGCGCAGACCAGGCCGACGCCGATGCGGATGTTCGTCGACTCACCTTCGGTCTCGCGGTGGATCCGACGACGGACCCACGCCGTCGCCGCCGCCAGCAACCCGGTGACACCGAGCACGGCGGCGAACCACATCGGACGGGTGAGCCACCACCCCGTGGAGAAGCGGACCGGCGCCCACAGGCCGGCAGCGAGCGCAGCGGCGCACAACGCCAGTGCCGACAGATGCCACGCGTACACCGCGACCGACGCTTCCCCCGCCCGGTCGACGAACCCTCGCCAGCGCGCGGCGAGCCGATCCAACCCACCCGCGACCACCATCAGCGCACCGACCTGCACCATGCCGGCCGCGGCGGTGAACAGTCCGGGCGGGGTGGTGTTCGACCGTTGGCCCTCGACGGCATCGATCAGGGCCGGGTGATATCCGCCGACGTGCACCAATACGAGTGCGCACACCGACGCGATCACCACGAGCATCGCACCGGCGCGGCGCTCGTGCTGCCACCCGGTCTGCCATCGCAGTCTCCACCACGCGCCCATCAGCCATGGCACTCCCCACGCCAGGAAGAAGCCGGGCCAACCGATCGACTTCCGGTGCTCCGAATCCGAATCGAGCGAGGTCGAGCGCGGCGAGGACGCCAAGACAGGCGCCGACCGCTGCCACGGGGTGCTGTGCCAGCGTGGCGATGTCCGAACCCAGAGCGGCCAAGGGCACGTACACGGCGAGGAACCACAACGGTTGGGTGGCGATGCGCGCACCGTCGGCCACGACGCCGCCTTCGCCGCGGACCAGGATCTCGACGATGCTCATCATCGACCACAGGACGACGACGACGGCGCCGAGCCCGACCAGGGTGCGCAGCCGGGGTGCGGCCGATCTCGGTGTCGACGTGGCGTTGGCCCAACCGGCCGCCGCGAAGAACACGGGCATCGGTGCCAGCATCGCGAGCCAGGCCAGCCCAGGATTCAGTGCGATCGCATTGGCCCCGCGGATCGCGCCGTCGGGTCCGTGGTCGATGACTGCGAGCGAGAGGTGACCGAGTACGACCAGCACGAGGGCCCCGACACGCGCGACGTCGATGGCGCCCCGACGTCCTGACCTCGATGAGCGTTCGTCGACGTACGTGCTATCGCCGTCCCGCGAAGTACTTCTTGTACTGCTCGGCAGAGGCCAGCAACTCGGGATCCGCGGCGAACTTCGGCTGGAACTTCTCCCACGCCTCCTCGCGCTTGTACGGGATGTACTCGCGGGGGAAGTAGCCCTCGTGTGGCCGGTAATCCTTGAGCACGCGACGAGCGACCGTCGACTTGTGCACCTCGTCGGCGCCGTCGGCGAGGCCCATCGTGGGCGCGGACGCGTACATGTCCTGCAGCGGCGTGAGGTCGGTGGTGCCGAGCGAGCCGTGGATGTGCAGGGCGTTGAACGAGATCTCCCGCAGCACCTTGGCCATCGTGAACTTCACGGCGGCGATGTCGGTGCGGGCCTCCTGGGTGGAGGTGTTGTCGATCTTCCACGCCGTCTCGAGCACGAACAGACGCAGCATCCGCAGCTGGGCGTAGCTCTCGGCGATCTTCTCCTGCACCATCTGGTGCTCGCCGATGATCTTGCCGTGCGACTCGCGTGAGAGTGCCCGCTCGCACATCATGTCGAAGGCGAGTTTGCACTGCGCGATGGTGCGCATCGCGTGGTGGATCCGTCCGCCGCCGAGACGGCGCTGCGCGAGGACCTTGGCGCCGTCCTCCGGCCCGAGCAGATGGTCGAGCGGCACGCGCACGTCGTGGTACTTGATGTAGTTGTGGTTGCGTGGCTCCGGCATGATCTCGACGCCCGGAGCGGTGCGGGGCACCACGAACATGCCGTTCGTGCACATCACGAACAGGATGTCGGCGACCCGCCCGGCGCTGGTGAACCACTTCTCGCCGTTGATGACCCACTCCTCGCCGTCACGGACAGCCGTGGTCTTGAAGAGGTTGGGGTCGGAGCCGCCCTGCGGTTCGGTCATCGAGTAGGCCGAGAACATCTCCTGGTTGAGCAACGGGGTGAGCCAGCGCTCCTTCTGCTCCTCGGTGCCGTAGGCGGCCAGCATCTCCATGTTGCCCGTGTCCGGGGCTGCGGCGCCGAACAGCTGCGGCGCGGCGGGGTAGCGCCCGAGGATCTCGTTGAGCAGGCCGAGCTTGAGCTGGCCGAAGCCGGGGCCGCCGAGTTCCTCGTCGAGGAAGATCGCCCAGAGCCCCTGGTCCTTGACCTGTTGCTGAAGGCTGCGGACCAGCTCTTTGACCTTGGGGTCGGGCGATCGCACCGCGTACGGGAACACGTAGTGCAGCGGTTCGACCTCTTCCTTGCAGAAGTTCTCGACCCAATCGAGCTTCTCCTGGAATTCGGGTTCGGTTGAGAAGTCCCACGCCATCAGCGTCTCCTGTTCGTCGTGCCGTTGTCGCATGCATGTTTGCCGCTGGGCGACGGCTGCACGTCATCGAAGACAGCAATGTCGTCGTTCGTCGTACGATGAGTCGCGATGACAACGCGCGGACGAGCGATCCTCGCCGACCGGTACGTGAACAAGGGGACGGCCTTCTCCGCGCAGGAGCGTCGCCGCTTGGGCCTCGACGGGCTGCTCCCACCGGTGATCGAGGACCTCGAGACGCAGCTGCAGCGTGTGGAGGTGGAGTTCCGGTCCAAGATGACCGATCTCGGAAGGCATGTCTTCCTCCGAGCGCTGCAGGACCGCAATTCGGTGCTGTTCTACGCGTTCCTCCAACAGCACCTGGCCGAGTTGTTGCCGATCGTGTACACGCCCACGGTCGGGTTGGCCTGCCAGCAGTGGTCGCGGATCTATCGCCGCGAGCGTGGGCTCTTCCTGTCGTGGCCGCAGCGTGACCGCGTCGAGGAACTGCTCGACAATGCGGTCGGTGACGCCGAGATCGACGTCGTCGTCGTGACCGACGGAGAACGGGTCCTGGGTCTGGGGGATCTCGGTATCGGCGGGATGGGCATCCCCGTCGGCAAGCTGGCGCTCTACACCGCCGGCGGCGGCCTGAACCCGGCGCGGACGTTGCCGGTCATGCTCGACGTGGGAACCGACAACGATGCCCTGCTGTCCGATCCGCTCTACCTCGGGTGGAGGCACCAGCGAGTGCGCGGGGCCGACTACGACGAGCTGGTCGATGCGTTCGTGGAGGCGTTGTCGAAGCGGTTCCCGAACGCGTTGCTGCAATGGGAAGACTTCGCCCAACTCCACGCGAATCGGCTCCTGGCGCGCCATCGCGACCGCATCTGTTCGTTCAACGACGACATCCAGGGAACCGCCGCGGTCAGCGTGGCGGCGATCATCGCCGGGCTCACCACCGTCGGCACGCCGATCTCCGCACTGCGGCTCGTGGTGGTCGGCGCCGGCTCGGCCGGCACCGGCATCGCCGGCCAGGCCGTGCGGGCAATGGTGGCGGGCGGGTTGTCGGAGGAAGAAGCCCTGCGCCGCTGCTGGCTGGTGGATCGTGATGGCTTGCTGCACGACCGGATGCAGGGCCTCGCGTCCTTTCAGCAGCCGTTCGCCCGGCCCTGGACCGAGATCGGCCACTGGGATGACGACGGCGACGGTGTCGTCGACCTGCTCGACGTCGTGAGGCGGGTCGGCCCGCACGCGCTCGTCGGTGTCACGGGGCAGCCTGGCATCTTCACCGAGGCGGTCGTCAGGGCCCAGGCCGCACACGTCGAGCGGCCGATCGTGCTGCCGCTGTCGAACCCCACGCCTCGGGCCGAGGCGATCCCCGCCGACGTGCTGGCGTGGACCGACGGCGCCGCGCTCGTCGGAACAGGGAGCCCGTTCGACCCCGTCACCGTGGGCGGCCGCTCGGTCCCGATCGCACAGGTCAACAACGTGCACGTCTTCCCTGGCGTCGGCCTCGCTGTCGTGGCGGTTCGAGCGCGTGCAGTGTCAGACGAGATGTTCACGGCCGCTGCGACGGCGATCGGGCAGCTCGCGGCCGAGAACCACGACGGAGGCATTCTCCCGCCGATCACCGAGAGCTCTCGCGTGGCGCGACACGTCGCGTTCTCGGTGGCCAGGGCGGCAGTCGACCAGGGTCTTGCCGCGCGGATGACCGACGACGAGATCGCTGCACGGATCGAGCGCGTGAGCTGGACTCCGGTGTACCGCGACCTCGACTAGTCCTTGGCTCAGTCCACGTCGTCGTCGATGGGCACGGCGCGATGCTGGTCGAGCACGTCCGCGACGGAACCCTCGGTCGGATGGTCGAGCCTCGTGGGTACTTCGAGTTCCTCGTCGTCGGGATCGACGAAACGTTCGGCATCCGCGTCGACATCAGGGGCTGGCAGGAAGTCGTCGTTGGTGGCCATGACTCCATGATCGCCGCGCGACGTGAAGTGCGCCAGGGTCGGAGTACTCGATCTCGGGTTCAGGCCGGAGGATCTCAGGCCGGAGGGACGAACGCGCCCTCGATGCGCACGGTCAGATTGAAGTTCGAGCCACCGATGGGCGTCGTCACGGCCCCGATGCCGAGCCAGTCGAGCAGCATGTCGTGGTTCTCGAGGCGCAGGCGTGCACACCCCTTGCTCTGCGGATTCGTCGGGACGTTGTTCGCTCCGTGGATGGCGAGGCCGCCGTCGAAATAGAGCGGCTTGTACATGTTCCCGTTGATCGGGTTGTCCTCCGGAACGGGGAATTCGGTGCTGTCGTGCCAGCCGCCGTTGTCGAACGCCGGGTCGTAGCGGTACACCTTCGATCGGTCCTGCAGGCGCGTCTCGAATCCGGGAGAGCCGGTGGAGGTCGGGAAGATGAACTGGAGCTGTTGGCTGCCGGCACCGACGAACATGACCTGACACGTCTGGTCGACCAACGCCCAGCGCTCTTCTTCGACCGGCGCCGAGAAGGGGATGTTGAGCTGCGTCGCAGCCATCAGGACCTGTTCCTCCTCGCTGCCGGCCGCCATGTCGAGCGTGCTCGGCGGCAGGCCGAGGCCGAGCCGCGCGGCACACAGACGCTGTCTCGTCACCGAGCCCGACACCCCGTCGATCGGGAGATCTGCCATGCCGTACCCGGCGAACAGTTCGTTGAGCTTCGCCTGCTGGATCTCGACGTTCGCCATCGTCGCCTCGGCGACCAATGCCGCGTTGGGTTCGCGGGCTTCGCCGGTGCGGTCGTCGAGGCCGTTGTCGACGCACACGTCGAGCAGCTGGTCCGGCTGGATGGTGTCGTCGACAAGGTCGTTCTCGGCCTGGATCGTGTCGACGCGGACGGTGTCGTCGTCGAACCGATCGGCGATCAGGCTGAGCGATTCGCCGGGTGCGACCTGGACCACACACAGGGGGTCGTAGACGTCGAGCGACGGTTCGGTCGTGGTCGGCGCGGGCGGCACCGTGGTCTCGACGATCTCGGTCGTCGGGGTGGTCGAATCGGCGACGTCGCCGAGTTCGTCACCCGCGGTCTGGGCCGTTGCGCTGCAGGCCGCGAACACCACCAGGGATGCCGCGAGCAGCAGTGGTGTGGCCCGAGCGGTCATCGGTTCGACGTTACCGACACGCGCCCGCCGAGCGGCGGCACTCTCAGCCGATACGGACGGGAATCGACCTCGGACCGCGGACCTGGCCGCCGGCCCAGGTGACCAGCGCCGGATCCACGAGTTCGAACTCGGGGATCCGTTCCAGCCACTCCTCGACGGCCACACGCAACTCCATGCGTGCGAGGTTCGACCCGGCGCAGCGGTGGATGCCGGCGCCGAATGCGAGGTGGCGGTTCTGCTGACGGTCGAGGATGACCTTGTCGGCGTCGGGGAACACCTCGGGATCACGGTTCGCGCCGGGAAAATTCATCAGGATGCGCTCGCCCGCCTTGATCGGACAGCCGTTGTAGTCGGTGTCCTCGACGAGGCGTCGTGCCATGGTGACCGGCGCGTATGCGCGAAGGAACTCCTCGATCGCCGTCGGCATCAGATCGGGTTCAGCGATGAGCCGGCGCCGGTCGTCGGGGTGTGCCGCGAGGTGCCACATCGTGGAGCCGATCGACGACCACGTCGTGTCGATGCCGGCAATGAGCAGCAGTGCGCACATGCCCATCACGACGTCACGGGTGATCGGTTCGCCGTCGTGCTCGGAGTTGAGCAGTTCGCTGATGAAGTCGTCCGTCGGCACGGCCTCGCGCTCGGCGATGGCTTCCTGGAGGTAGCCGATGATCCCGACGATGCCGCGTCGACGCCGCTCGGGGTCGTGGGCGAACTCGAGCACGTCACGCACCCACTCGGTGAAGGTGCCGGCCATCGACTCGGGCACCCCGAGGATGTGGCCGATCACGCGCACGGGGATCTGCTGGGCGTACTCCGCCGCAGCGTCGCCCTCGCCGCGAGCGATGACGTCGTCGACGAGGCGGCCGCAGAGTTCGCGCGTGAACACCTCGTACTCGGCGACGCGAGCCGGACTCATCGTCGGCAGCACCAATCGTCGGGTCCATGTGTGCAGCGGCGGATCGGCGCTGATCGGCGGGACCCCGGAGGTGAGCACCGGCGCCGTCGGGGCCGGTGCGTTCGTGCCGTCCGGGGCGATGTCGACCATGGGCACGACGCTGATGCCGTTGCCCGACGGGAACTTCTCGATGTCATGCGCGATGGCATAGACGTCGGCGTAGCGCGTGGGCAGCCACGACCCGCCCCAACGGTTGCTGTGCGCCATGGGGCACGACTCGCGCAGTTCGTCCCAGATGCCGTAGGGGTCCGCGACGTACTGCGGATCGAAGATGTCGTAGTCGCTGGCCCAGTCGGTCACCGGGGGCGTGACGGGGGCACCGGTCGATGTGTCGTTGCTCACTGGGGAACCTCCAACTCGGGCCTCGCAGCCAGGACGAATTGGAACAGTGTTGCAGACCGCAGTGTCAGGAGCGAAGCGCGGGTCAGAAGACGACCGGGACCTGGCGTGGTCCGCGGACCTGACCGCCGGCCCAGGTGACGTCGGCGTCGTCGGCCAGACGGAACGAGGGGATCCGCCTGATCCACTCCTCGACCGCCACGCGCAGCTCCATGCGGGCGAGGTTCGACCCGGCACACCGGTGGATACCCGCGCCGAAGGCGACATGGCGGTTCTGCGCCCGATCGAGGATCACGTCGTCCGGGTTCTCGAACACCTCGGGGTCACGGTTGGCGCCCGGGAAGTTCATCAGCACCTTGTCGCCGGCCTTCATCGGGCACCCGGCGACCTCGATGTCCTCGACGGTGATGCGAGCCATCGTGACGGGTGAATAGGCGCGCAGCAGTTCCTCGATCGCGAGCGGCATGATCTCGGGCTCGTCGATCAGGCGTTCCACGTCGTCGGGGTGGGTTGCGAGGTGCAGCATCGCGGAACCGATGCTCGACCACGTGGTGTCGACACCGGCGATGAGCGTGAGCGCCGCCATCCCGAGGATGATCAGGTCGTCGACGGGTTCTCCCTCGACATCGGCCTGCAACAACGCGCTGATCAGATCGTCGCCCGGCTCGGTGCGGCGCTCCTCGAGCCGTGCAAGCAGGTACTCGGTCAGGGCGTCGGTGGCCGCGCCGCTGCGCTTCTCGTCGTGGGCGAACTCCAACACGTCCTGCACCCAGCCGGTGAATGTGTCGGACATCTCCTCGGGGACGCCGAGGAGCAGTGCGATCACTCGCACGGGAATCTGGCGGGCGTATTCGCCGGCAGCGTCTGCCGATCCCGACTCGATGAACCCGTCGATCAACCGGTTGCAGAGATCCCTGGTGTACGGCTCGTACTCCGCGACCCGGCTGTGGGAGAACCACGGCAGCAGGAGCCGACGGGTCCAGGTGTGCACGGGCTGGTCCTGATCGATCGGCGGCACCGGGATCTCGATCGGCCGCGGCGGCCGTTCCTCCGGGGTGAAGCTGAGTACGCCGACGTCGCTCGAGCTGAAGTGCGCGTGGTCCTGGGCGATTCGCTGGACGTCGGAATACCTGGTGGGAAGCCACGAGCCGCCCCAGCGGTCGCTGTGGGCGATCGGGCACTGCTCACGGAGGTCGTCCCACACCGGATACGGATCGGCGACGTAGTCGGGATCGAGGATGTCGTAGTCGGTGGTCCAGTCGGTCACGGGCTTCGATTCCATGGCGCTTCTCCTTGAGCTGTGTCGTGCCCGGCCGAAGCTACTTCGGTTCGCAGTGGCGGTTCGGACCGGACCGCCGGGTCACCCCGAAACCGACGGCGTCACGTCAGG